>NZ_WHVW01000039.1 GCF_009651005.1 Sporosarcina obsidiansis | reverse complement strand
TTTAGTACGTATCTGGATCTGTACCCGTTCGTTCATCACGATTCAATGCATCAATCATTGCCATCTCCGAACTAGACAGTGCAAAATCGGATACCTCGCCATTTTCTTTAATGCGCTCTATCGTCACCGACTTTGGTATAACAATTAAATCATGCTGGATATGCCATCTAACGATCACTTGCGCAACCGTCTTGTCATGCTGGGATGCAATTGCCGATAATGTCGGGTCCTGTAGTAGTTTCCCTCTAGCTAAAGGACTCCAAGAGGTAACTGCGATTTGGTGTTCATGACAAAACTCACGAAGAGGCTGTTGTGTTAACAAGGGATGCAGTTCTACTTGATTTACCATTGGCCGAATATTGGCGATCGCAAAGAGTTCTTGTAAATGGTGTTCATGATGATTCGATACACCTGTCGCTCGAATTAATTTCTCATCATACAGTCTCTCTATTGCCCGGTACGTGTCCACATAACTTGCACTTACAGGCCAATGAGTCAAATATAAGTCTAAGTAATTCATATCCAGTGCTGTCAATGAACGCTCGAAGGCCCGTAGTGTTTCATCATACCCTTGTTCATCATTCCACACTTTTGATGTAATAAATAATTCTTCACGTGGAACACCTGAATTCCGAATCGCCTCGCCCACTTCTCTTTCGTTCTGATAAATAGATGCTGTATCAATTGCCCGATAACCTAATGAAATCGCTTTCTCTACTGCTCGTAGTGTTTCTTCAGGATCCGTCATCTTATAAGTACCTAACCCAAACTGCGGCATTTGTACACCATTGCTCAATAAAATCATATGATCAAAAATAGTCGACATGAAAATTCCTCCTTCGCTAACCTTCTAGTTCAATTGTACAACCTTTTCAGTAGTTTGACGAACAACTTTTTCAATATAATGGGTTGATTTCTACTGCCTAAACGAATATTATGGTCTATGATCTTAACTTTGTTCGTTATTTAAGGAGAGAATGCATGTTGTTCCAATTAGAAAAGAATCACACAACCGTCAAAACTGAATTATTAGCCGGGATGACCACCTTCCTGACTATGGTTTATATTGTCATCGTCAACCCGATTATCTTAGCCGATGCAGGCGTGCCATTTGACCAAGTCTTTCTAGCTACGATCATCGCGACTGTAATCGGTACAGTCTGGATGGCTCTATTCGCAAATTATCCGATAGCGATCGCACCAGGAATGGGATTAAACGCCTATTTCGCTTCTGTCGTGATCGGATCTGATGGTCAACTTGATTATATAACAGCTTTTTCTGCCGTTTTTATCGCAGGTCTCTTATTTGTTTTACTATCGCTGACTTCTTTCAGAGAAAAGTTGATCGAGGCCATTCCAGAGAACTTAAAACATGGAATTACAGCGGGTATCGGACTGTTCATTGCTTTTTTAGGAATGCGTTTATCAGGTTTAGTGGCACCGCATGAATCCACACTTGTTAAACTGGGAGATTTGACATCCCCCCCTGTTCTGCTGACGCTCTTTGGTTTAATCGTCACAATTATTTTAATGAATTTGAATGTCTACGGAGCCATTTTTATTGGGATGATTGCCACAGGAATTGTCGCTTTCTTTACGAAGCAACTTAAGTTTGAAGGATTCATGAAAATGCCTCACTTACCAGAAGGTATTCTCGTGTGGAATCCTGTACATGCTATGGGCGACGTCATTTCACATGGTCTGTATGGTGTCGTTTTTGCTTTCTTACTTGTCACTTTGTTTGACACGACAGGGACGATGATTGGAGTGGCTAAACAGGCTGGACTCATGAAAGGTAAGTCATTACCACGTGCCCGTCATGCGCTTCTTGCTGATTCACTTGCCGCCTCAGTGGGCGCAATGGTCGGGACAAGTCCAACATCCGCCTATGTTGAATCGTCTTCAGGTGTCGCAGTTGGTGGCCGCACAGGTCTGACAACGTTAACAGTTGCCGTCCTTTTCATATTGGCAGCATTCTTCAGCCCAGTGGTCAGTGCAGTATCTAGCGTAGCAGCCATCACCGCACCTGCTTTAATTATTGTAGGTAGCTTAATGATTGGAGCTGTAAAACAAATTGATTGGGATTCATTTGATGAAGCATTCCCAGCATTTCTGGTGATCTTGACGATGCCTCTTACTTCTAGTATCGCAACAGGAATCGCGCTCGGCTTCATTACCTATCCATTGCTGAAAATAACAAAAGGACAAGCTAAACAAGTACCTTTATTGCTTTATATTTTTGCTATATTATTTGCTTATCAACTATTATTCTTGCCACATTGAGTTTTGTTAAGAACCTGTCACAAAGTATAGCGAAGAACATTTCATTTTCTATCATTTTACTGTATACTGTGTGAAGGACTATTGATTTTACAGGAGGTACAAACAGATGAGACTATTATTAATTGGAGCTGTTTGTTTCGCATTTTTATCTGCTATTTTTACAGGTGGATATGAAGACAAACCAGGTCAAGCAAAAAAATAAGTACAATAAAACGGGACTGGCTTCTTGCCAGTCCCGTTTTTTCGAATTACGTTAAGTGGGCGAATTTCTGCTGCCTCAATGCTTCATAGATCAAAATTGCTGCCGTGTTTGATAAGTTTAGTGAACGAATATGTTCGTCGTTCATCGGAATACGTAAACAATTTTCTTTATGTTTGGAGATTATTTCTTTAGGCAATCCCGTTGTTTCTTTTCCAAAGACAAAGAAAATATCTTTTTCTACATCAGAATAATCGAATGAATCATAGCTTGTTTCTCCAAACTTCGTTATGAAATAGAACTCACCTTCTGGATACTTCTCCAAAAACTCTTGAATTCCATCATGATACGTAATGTCCACATGATCCCAATAATCCAGCCCTGCTCGCTTCAGCATCTTATCATCAGTAGAAAAACCCAACGGACGAATTAAATGAAGGGCCGTATCAGTCCCTGCGCAAGTTCTTGCAATGTTTCCCGTATTTGCGGGGATTTGTGGTTCGAATAAAGCTACATGAATCGTCATTTCTACAGTACCTTCTTTCAGTTAGTGTTTATCTGTTCAATAGCCAGATGAATTTCTCTTAACACTGATGTGTCTCCCTCATTTTGGGATTGCTCTTGTAATTCCTCTTCAGCCTGACTAGTCCCAATGCGCCCGAGTGCCCAAGCAGCAGTCCCTCTAATCATCGGCCTAGGATCGTCTTTTAATAATTTCCCTATCTCTGGAACAGCCGCTTCATCTTTAAAATGCGCCAGCGCAATGAGCGCATTACGTTGAATTGGATTTTTGCCACGCCAAGAACCAGACATATGTCCAAACTGTTCTTTAAACTGACGATTGGATAAAGATAGAAGTGACAGCAGTAGTGGTTTCACACGTTCTGGCTCTGGTGTAAAAGTTTGTTGATGCGTATGATTCATCCCTTTATTCTTAGGGCAAACCGTTTGGCATGTATCACAGCCATATAATCTATTGCCGATCTTCTGTCTAAATTCCTCTGGCACGGGCTGTTTTGTCTGCGTTAAAAATGCGATACAACGTTGGGCATTTAATTGGCCTGGCTGTATGAGCGCTCCTGTAGGACACGCATCCAAACATAATGTGCAGTCCAAACATTGATCTTCCATCGGATTATCAGGTACAAACGGCAGGTTCGTAATCATCTCACCTAGATAGATATACGATCCAAACTCGGGCGTGATGATGGAACAATTTTTTGCAGACCAACCTATCCCCGCTCGTTCTGCGACCGCCCGATCGACAAGCTCTCCCGTGTCCACCATCGAACGCAGCCTAGCATCGGGTACTTGGGCGAGGATGAAGAGCTCCAACTGCGCGAGCTTGTCCCGAAGTACGGTATGATAATCCTCTCCCCACGAGGCACGGCAAAACATTCCTCGCCGTTCTCCTTTCTTCCCTCTTGGACTGTCTTTTATTTTAGAGGGATACGCGACAGCTATGGATATAATACTCTCCGCTTTCTCAAGCAACAGTAGTGGTTCCGTACGTTTCTCTATATCTGGCTCTTCAAAACCGGATTGATAATTTAATTGTTGCTGTTGTTTTAATCGGTCTTTTAATTTCACAAACGGGGCAGCTGTCGTAAAACCTATTTTGTCTATTCCAATGGACGCCGCAAACTCACGTACCTCTTCTTGCAACTGAGCGACATTCACCATTCCCCGCCTCCCTTATGATAAGATGGAGTAAAATTACAAGTAGGTGATCCTTTTGCAACTTACTATTCATCCTTCTATATTCACGCAAATTCCAGATTTCAAATTAGGCATTCTCTATTATAACAAAACAACTGTCTCCGCATCACCCCAGATGCTGAAAGGACGTCTGCAATTATTTCAAGAACAACTATATTTTGAACTGCTCGATAAAGAACTAACGGACTTTCCAGGTATTGCAGAATGGCAATCTATTTGGAGAACACTTGGTGCAGATCCCACGAACACCCCGTCAATTCTAGAAACACTGATTAAACGAATCAAGGCCCATGAGTATACCTCTTCCTTTCACAGTGCCGAAGATTTAAACACGTTCTTTTCTCTACAGTATGAAATTCCAACTACTATTTACGATACGGACAAGATAGCCGGAAACATTCAACTATCAATTGGGACAGCTGAGGATGGCTATGTAGGCTTGAATAATCAATTCAATAACTTCTATAACCTTTTACTTTTGTCCGATGATTACAGCCCATTTGGCAGTCCTCACGTCGACTCTATTCGCACAGCTGTCACAGAAGAAACCGAGAATGTTCTCCAACTGCTTTTCCTTCGTCCCTCTTTGGATGCTACAGAAGCGGAACAATTAACTGAGGCGTGCGGTAAAATGTTTACTAGCATAAACGGTGGGAATTACATAAGTAGAGTGCTACATGCGCAGATTCGATCCTGCATGATTGAAAACGAGGTGAAGAAATGACCATCACATTAGCGGAAGGTATAAAATTAAAGAGTATTCTCTCCAAACAAATACGTGAATTGGAAGCAGAAGCACGTAGAGTAGCTTTTATGACTGTGGAAAAAGGAACAACACCTCAACCAGTCTCCAGAACTTTAAGTACTGTTGAAAACGAAATGGAGCAAGTGAGAAAAGATCAAAGAACGCTAGATTTTCTCATCTATCAAGCAAACAGCCTAAATACCGTTGAATTCGAGGGTCAACAGATCACTCTTGTTGAAGCTATCGAGTTAGCCATTCAATTACGAGCAAAAGCAGAGTTTTATAAAGAATTCGCATTAGCAAATAAAGAAGAAATTCAGTACGGCTATGCTGAAACAACGACTGTTTATCGTTTGGCGTTATTTGATCCAGAAGCCTATCGACAAAAAGTACAGCAAGCAGAGAAGTCGGCTCACCAACTATCTAATCGGATCAATACGAAGAACTATGCTATTGATTTAAAGTTTGATGGCTCCAATTATTTCTAAACCTTGGAAAGGTGAGACTCTTTTCCGAGGCATAGAGTGAGAAACTGAAACAACTAGTTTACGAGCATAAACCGATGACTCGTTACCTTTCACACATTGACCGATGACCCATGACCATCCTTGTCTACGGCAATGAACCTTTACTGCATACAAGTTCATGTTTCTCCTCTATGGCAGGCCTTTCATTCGATGGATGGGAGGCCTGCTTTTTATATGCAGTTATATAATTAAAGGATAAAAAAAAGAACACAGCTAATGCTGTGTCCTTTGGTGATACCCGAGGCCGGACTTGAACCGGCACGCCTCGCGGCATCGCATTTTGAGTGCGACGTGTCTGCCATTCCACCACTCGGGCATGTGTAAAAAATTTTTAATGAAATTTGGAGGCGGCAACCGGAATCGAACCGGTGGTAAGGGTGTTGCAGACCCGTGCCTTACCGCTTGGCTATGCCGCCAACATAGTGGAGCGGAAGACGGGATTCGAACCCGCGACCCCGACCTTGGCAAGGTCGTATTCTACCACTGAACTACTTCCGCGAAACTAACTGGGGTAGCTGGATTCGAACCAACGAATGACGGAGTCAAAGTCCGTTGCCTTACCGCTTGGCTATACCCCACTAATGGGGCGGACGAGGGGAATCGAACCCCCGAATGTCGGAACCACAATCCGATGCGTTAACCACTTCGCCACGACCGCCATGATATTATTTATTATAGTATAGTGATGAGTGAATTATGCATGGGGCGGACGAGGGGAATCGAACCCCCGAATGTCGGAACCACAATCCGATGCGTTAACCACTTCGCCACGACCGCCATAATCTTTTTTGGAAAACAGGGGCAGTAGGAATCGAACCCACACCAAAGGTTTTGGAGACCTCTATTCTACCGTTGAACTATGCCCCTAAATGGTGGTGGGGGACGGATTCGAACCGCCGAACCCGGAGGGAGCGGATTTACAGTCCGCCGCGTTTAGCCACTTCGCTACCCCACCAGTAAGGATGCCGGCGAAAGGACTTGAACCCTCAACCTACTGATTACAAGTCAGTTGCTCTACCAATTGAGCTACACCGGCAAATGAAAAAATAAATGGTGGCTCAGGACGGAATCGAACCGCCGACACAAGGATTTTCAGTCCTTTGCTCTACCGACTGAGCTACTGAGCCACATCGCTATGTTTAAGATCTTCGCTTAATACAAAGCTTATGTAAAAAATGGCGGTCCCGACGGGAATCGAACCCGCGATCTCCTGCGTGACAGGCAGGCATGTTAACCGCTACACCACGGGACCTTGGTTGCGGGGGCAGGATTTGAACCTGCGACCTTTGGGTTATGAGCCCAACGAGCTACCACTGCTCCACCCCGCGATAATACTATAAAAGAAATAAATGGTGGAGGATGACGGGCTCGAACCGCCGACCCCCTGCTTGTAAGGCAGGTGCTCTCCCAGCTGAGCTAATCCTCCTGGGTAAAATTATAATCCACTTCGCGTTACTTCGTTACTTTTGTTTTTATTTAAATGGTGACCCCTACGGGATTCGAACCCGTGTTACCGCCGTGAAAGGGCGGTGTCTTAACCGCTTGACCAAGGGGC
>NZ_WHVW01000038.1 GCF_009651005.1 Sporosarcina obsidiansis | reverse complement strand
TCATTAACTGTAATGTTACCGAAATACTTCTTCACTTCAATGACTAGGATGAATTGTCGAGTCACGACAATAAAATCTATTTGAGCAGATAATCCCCCATGTTTAATGTTTACATCATGTAAAATCATGATGGGAAGAAATGAATTAGTTAGTTCAAACAGTAGTGACTGTTCTCCAGCTTTCCCTATCTCCAACAACTTTATTTGCTGTTCTATTTTCTTTGAATCTGGGGGTAACAGTCCTTTAGCTAATTTATTTCGTAAACGTCCAATCTCCATATCGATCGAGTCACCTTCTTTAATAACAACAGGTGATTGTAATTCTGCTTTATCTTTTAATGTATCTATGACCCTTGATAAAAATGGTTTCTTTGCAAAAGACATATAAACGGCCCCCCACTTTTTAATTCAAATGGATATCTTGTGAATCAACCGACGTACACAATTAGCGAATTGCAAGATTATTCTATTTAACACTACTATCATACCAAGGTTAATAATTATTGCCTATCAATTTTTTGGCAAATTTGTCACAATGCTCTTGACGGGATACATCCACTGTAATTATTATTATTTTCAGATTTCTATAGCCGTTTCTACATGTTATTGATAGAATGACTATAGAATTCAGGGAAAGGATGATTACTTTTGTAAAGGTCGATCGTTCAAATGGTGGTGATCTCATTACTTGTCATCATCACGGGAGGTTGTTCAGAAAAAGAAAAGGAAAAACCAGACAATATTCCAGTGTCGTCGGTGAATGAAAAGCAAACGGAGGAAGTCCTTCAGGAAGAGGTTGAAGTAGAAAAAGTGAATGAACAACAAATTTCTTCAGCAGAAAGTATCTTGGATGAGATACAGAACATAGTGATACCTAATTCTGAAGAGACATTTATCGCACAACAACCTGGACTCTTTACTGCCGACATCCCCTATGAAAAAGAAACGAAACAAGTGTGGGGAAATTTTGGACTAGGTGATTATAAAGAAGAGCTGACCGATAAATTAGGTGTAATTGCAGCAGAGACTCAGGAGCCAGAGCTTATTTTCAAGGCGTTGCATTATTATGTCGGAAGCAATGCATATGGTCAAGTGGCGGCAGAGTTAGACGATTTCAGTATGGATTGGTTTGAACCTTATTTACCAGAACCAGGAGAGTTGGAAGGTGCCAAGGAACAAGAAACCGTGGAGCCAGGAAAAGCGATGATTTTATTAGATGCCAGCTCAAGTATGCTGCTAAATGTCCAAGGTAAGCAGAAGATGGGCATAGCAAAACGTGCGACTTCCCGTTTTGCAAGCACTATTGGTATGAGTGATGACGTATCATTGGTTGTGTACGGACACGCGGGTACACAGAATCAGTCGGATAAAGAGTTGTCATGCACGACTATTGAAGAAGTATATCCAATGGGTCCTTTTAAGGCAAAAGAATTTAAGGAAGCTGTGGATGGCGTGCAAGCAAAGGGCTGGACGCCTATAGCGGAAGCGATTAAATTTGCTCGTGAACATACGTCCGATTCTACTGGAAAATTGACTGTATACATCGTTAGTGATGGTGCGGAGACTTGTGGTGGTGATCCGATAGCGGAAGCAAAGGCATTTGCAGAAGAGAGCACGGATCGACAAGTGAACATTATCGGTTTTGATGTCGATTCAAAAGGTGAGCAACAATTGAAAGCTGTCGCGGAAGCTGGTAAGGGAGAATATATCTCGGCTAAAACAATTGAAGAGCTTGACCAATCAATCACAGAACAGTGGCTACCTTCTCTCAATGAAATCATGAGCAAGTCTAATTCATTATTGAAACAATGGGGGCAATTATATACCGAGATGGTCGACCGTTCTAACATTTCCTCACGATTTTTATATGCTACACTAAATGAATCTGATCGGATGCACGAAGCACTTCGTTCTATGCATTCAGAAAAATGGATCACTCCAGAAATACAAGAAGAAGTGCAAGAAATGATCCAAGTAAAAAAAGATAAGGCCATTGAAGTTCAGGATGCACTAGACGCTCGGGCACGAATTCGAGTGGAAAATGAGCGGAAAGCTATTGTCGAACGGGTGGATAAGTGGACAGATCGGATGTTTGAACTTCGTGAGTCACAGGGGAAATAAGAGTAATACTTTCTAATAAAGTGAATCAATACATGTGCTCTGTGCTAGTTTATTAAAAGCACTAGTTTCTTGCAATCAAAGTAGTTAAAGGCGTTCATATGACATGTCTTGAGCCTCTCCTGCGTCATATCGGTTGTCAATTCAATAGAGAATAAGTCGAAATCATAATAAATGCATACAATGGAAGCTTCAAACCAACTACGTAAACCTCCCTATATTCTCTGTTCTATTTACTTGTGCTTGTCTTCAAGGAATCCATTTGAATCGGATGGTCGCCTGTTTCTTAGGTGACTTCCGAAAGGATTTGACAAACTATATAAGAGTTGTTCTTTTTCTTCCATAACCTTTCGTTTGTATTTCTCACATCATCACGGAGCAGTTTGTGAATGCTCTCGAGAAGATGAGGCATACTTGGATCTAGTTTACTTCCTCTTTTCACTCGCAAGGGCTATGCTTAGATCCTCTTCCGAGTCAAATAGCACACACGCCTTTGAGAACACCAAAATTCCATAAAAAAGACCGCCTCATATGAATAATATGAGGCGATCTGCATACGCTTTTCAATCACAAAACAGGCATCTCTTCCCGTTTAATGTGTCGAGCAATTTTTTCGGTTAAACGTGTTGTCACTTTTGGTAGCACCATTTTAATAACAGGTGATAGCACAGCGCCGGTCAAGCCGCCTGCATTCACTTCGACCGTCCCTGTCATCGTTGTGTCTCCAGCAGTTTCTTCCGCTGTAAACTCTCCACTTCCAGTAAAGTTATCCGTAATGCCTTTTAATTCGAACCGAATCATGGATGGCTCATGGAATTCCGTGATGATTAGCTCCATTTTCACCGTCTTTTTTAGGCCTTTAAAATTTCCTTCGAATGTCCAAATTGACGTATGCTCATCAATTTGTTCGTGCTCCTTATAGGCAGGAACCATGGTTGCCCAGTTTTCAATATGACTCACATAATTCCATACGTTTTCGACAGACGTTGGTATAATTACAGAATGCGATGCGGTTGCCATACATTTTCACTACTTTCTTCTCAATTAATAATGGGACTATCCAACATTCATTTTAGCATTTTGACTGTTAAAATTCACCTTCTATTGAGGAGAAATTAAATGGCGGGCAACCGTTTAGGAGAAAAAAGCAAATTGGTTCTTGAAGTTCTAACTTTGTCTAACAAACTGAACTCCTCAATACCTATTAAAATTGACGAATTCTCCGACGGGTTTACGATAACCGCGTGATCGAACTTTATCGACACTTTTACCGATTGTGATCATCATAATGGGTTCCAAATGAGCAGGAATACTAAATTCGTTTCGTAATTCTTCTACATTGTGGACATGCATTGGACATGTATCGAACCCGAAATGCTTTGCGCTTAACATAAATAGCATGGCATGAAGACCCACATTTCGTGCTAACTCCATATCCAACTCATTCGGATTTTCTTTTAGCCTCTCACTATACTGTTTTATTGTTTCAATGGTCATCTCATATTCTAGCTCATCTATCATTTTTAGCAATTTCATTGGACCGTATATTTTTTCGATTTCGGGCAGCTCAATACTGTTCTTATTTCCCATGACAAGTATTACAGCACTTGCTGTATGGATTTTATATTGGTTATGGCTTAATTCTTTCACACGTTCTTTTTTCTCTTTATCTGTTATGACTAGGTACTCTGCGAACTGCAAATTAAATGCACTAGGTGCTGTTTTTGTTAACTCAAATATATTTTTAAAATCTTCTTCCGTCATTTTTTCATCTTCTATAAAATTTACTGTAGAATGGCGGACTTTTACTAGGTTATCAAAACTCATGATTATTCGCTCCGTTTCTTTTTTCTTTCTCTCTCTAAAACTCTTCGTAGAATTGGTAAGAATTTCGCTTGTCTTTCTTTTTGTAAGATCCTTGGATCACTATGTAAAAAGGCTAATCGACACGATAACGAATAGCCTTTCGGTTGAGCATGCCTGGATGTATGACTTTAAAGAGTACTTCCTTCTATTTGCTCATACCACTCTTTAGCCGCTTGCACTTCACTCATCGTCAGCTGATGACCATGGTTTTCCCAATGTATTTCAACGGACGCACTGGCTTCTTCTAGCAATGCCTTCAGGTCAACTGATTCTTGCTGCGGACAGATTGGGTCGTTTGTCCCAGCCGCAATAAATACTTTTGTTCCTTCTAAATTCGGAAGCGACATACCTCTTCTTGGCACCATCGGATGATGTAAAACAGCTCCTTTTAACGAATCTGCATAATGAAATAACAAACTCGCCGCGATATTCGCCCCATTCGAGTAACCAACCGCTACAATGTTTTGGCGATTGAATCCATACTTTTCGGCTGATTCAACCAAAAAGTGATTCAGTTCCTTTGTGCGTATAATTAAATCTTCCTCATCAAATACACCTTCAGCCAACCTTTTAAAGAAACGGGGCATTCCATTTTCTAAAACATTGCCTCGTACACTTAAAACGGAAGCTTCAGGATCAATAATCTCCGCTAACTGCAATAAGCTCTGTTCATTTCCACCCGTACCATGTAATAACAGTAGTACTGGTTGATCTGGATTCGTTCCTTGCTTAAAAATATGTTGCATAATACCAATCCTCACTTTTTATTAATAGAATACTTCCTTTTATTTCGGTCTTTCCATTGTAATCACGTCACCGATCGTAGCATAGTTTGCACCTGCCAATCGGCTGATTGCATGTAAACCATCAATTCTTCCATTTTCATAAATAGATTCATCTATATGAAAAAGCGTAAATCCTCCAATGAATAAATCAGCAGTAGGGTCTTCGTTGCCTAAAGGAATCGCTTGGATAAGTATACATTCCATATGAACTTTTGATTCTTTAATACCTTGTACAGAGATATTTACACTTGAGACTGGAGTAAAGATTATGTCGTAACGAAAGCGATTGGTCTCGGAATAATAAAACCAATTTCCCTTCGCATCTATGGCAATCAATATCTTTCCACCCCTTCAGATTAGTCAAGTGGGCGTACTTTAATTGGAATTAATGAATTCTCTAATCGCTCACGGAACTTTTCATATTGTGCAGGTAACTTCAGATCACTCCCCATCGTTTCAGGTGTTTCGTCATGTGCAAAACCTGGAGGATCTGTTGCAACTTCAAATAATATTTCTCCAGATTCACGGAAATAAATCGCATTGAAGTAATTGCGGTCTTTCACTTCTGTAACATGCTGACCTTTGTTCATTGCAACTTCTTGCCATTCCAAATGATCGTCATTGTCTTTTGCACGCCATGCAATATGATGGACAGTCCCAACGCCCATTGTTCCACGTATCCCTGTTACCATTTTCAAATCAATAATGTTGCCAATGTCAGCAGTTGCTTTAAATCGTTTATAGTCGCCTTCTTGACCAATACTTTCAAGCCCCATCACATCTAGTAAAGTTGTTGCCGTTTCTTCTGGACGACTTGAGTACAGTACAGCTCCTCCAAAACCTTTAATAGCAACATCCTTGGTGACGCTACCGAAAGTCCAACCGTTCGCTTCTCCACTTTCACGCTCAACGATCTCAAGATGTAACCCATGTGGATCATCAAATTGAAGATAGGTTTCGCCAAATCGATGGGCTACGGTATAGTCAATATCAAATTTCGTTAATCTTTCTTTCCAGAAATCCATTGCACCCATCGGTACCACATATGTCGTAACCCCTACTTGCCCGTCGCCAATTCGGCCTCGATAAGCATCTGCCCAAGGGAAAAAGGTAATGATGGTGCCAGGTTTTCCGCCCTCATTCCCAAAATACAGATGATACGTTCCTGGATCATCGAAGTTGATAGTTTGTTTTACAAGTCGTAATCCAAGTACACCTGCGTAAAAATCAATATTTTCCTGCGGATGACCAACGATTGCAGTAATGTGGTGAATGCCTGCTGTATGTTTTTTCATGACTAGTTCCTCCTCTATTTACTAACTCCTAGGCTTCCCACTAGACCAAGGATCATTTAATTTTTAGTTATCACCGAAATGAGATGGTATCCAATGGTTTTCCAATTATCATCACCTAACGTATAACCACTGAGCACATCCTTCAATAAAACTTGAAAACGATTTGCTCAGCCTTCATACTTTTTAGGAAACAACATGTACATGTAAAACCATGCACATGTTGTGTAATCTCCAAATTAGCGGATTGTTTTTAATGCAGTTGACCAAGGAATGACTTGATCCAACATTTGATTTACTGAATCGACTTGTACTTCTTTCGGCTTGAAATCTGTCCCGTTTTCGAAGTCAGTAAATAGTGATAATGCAGGGTGTACTCGTACATCCGCTACTAATAATTCACCTAAAATGCCACGTAAATGCTCTGCTGCACGTGCACCGCCGACAGATCCGTATGATACGATCCCAGCAGCTTTGTTATTCCATTCGTCACGCAGGTAGTCTAATGCATTTTTAAGTGCGCCTGTAATGGAGTGGTTATATTCTTGAACAATAAATACGAAACCGTCTTGTTTTGCGATGGCTTCCGACCAAGCAGCTACTTTAGAAGCATCTCCTCCGGGCTCACCTAAAAGTGGTAATTTATAATCTGCAATATCAATGATTGTATAGTTTGCATCGCCACGTTTGTCTGCGACTTCTTTCACCCAAGCTCCTACCTGTGGGCTTACTCGTCCTTCACGTGTTGATCCTAAAATAATTCCGATATTTAGCTTTGTCATTGGTTGTTCCTCCTGTTTTTCATTTCCAAATAGTTTATTTAAAAATCCCATGTTACGTATCCACCTTTTACAAATATTCTTTTTCGATATGTTTCGTGCTACGAACTGTATTAATCGGACGCACTAACTTTTCGATTTGCTCACGTTTTGGCTCTAGGAATGGTGGCAAGGATAAAATTTCCCCCACTGTTTCATAGGGTTCGTCACCCATAAATCCGGGTCCATCCGTAGCCCATTCAAATAAAATCCCTTGTGCCACACGCGCATAAAGTGATTCAAAGAAGAAGCGGTCCACATAACCTGATGTACCAAAACCGAAACTTTCCATCCGTTCAATCCACTCATGTAATACTTTTGTATCGTTAACTCGGAATGCCGCATGATGTACAGTTCCGAAGCCTTGTTGTCCATTGGGTAAAATTGTATTGTGTTCTACAATCACTTGAGCACCGTTGCCCCCTTCACCTACTTCGAATAGGTGAAGCGAATCTTCTTTCGCTATTTCCCGCAATTCCATTACTTTTTCAAGTACTTCTTTAAAATAATCAAATTGCGCGATCCGAACATGAATGGGGCCTAACCCAGTAATGGCAAACTCTAATGGGACAGGTCCATTTTGCCAAGGTGTACCAGAGGCAACTCCCTCATTATGTTCATCAGAGATTAACATATATTGCTGATCATCAAAATCAACAAAGGAAATGGATTTCTTCCCGAAGGTTTCTTTAATACCCATATGTTTCACTTCATATTTGTCAAAACGCTTCACCCAATAGGCTAATGCTTCATCTGTTGGAACACGGAAAGCAGTTTTATATATTTCGTTTGTTCCATGAGTCCCCTTTGGAATACCCGGAAAATCGAAGAACGTCATATCTGTTCCGGCAGATCCTTTATCATCTGCGAAGAATAAGTGATATGTTTGAATATCATCTTGATTGACTGTTTTTTTAACTAAACGCATACCTAAAACATAGGTGAAAAATTCATAGTTTTTTTCCGCGCTGCTTGTAATGGCTGTAACATGATGGATCCCTTTTATTCCATTCATACTTATTTCCTCCGATCCACTATCTCGAATTCGAGATAAAAGTGTGTTAAACAATTATAACGCTTTTGCTTTGTAGCCAATTCGTTTTAAAAAAGCAATTGTATCTTGAACTTCATTGGCTTCTAAGTCTTCAAAAATTTTGCTTATTATTACTTGATGTTGCGGGAAAATGTCATCCATAAACTCTCTTCCTGCATTCGTTAACGCTGCATAAGTAACTCGCCGGTCTTCCTGGCAACCTTTCCGAACAACATAGTTTTTTTGCTCTAACTTATCAACGACATACGTGGTACTGCTGCTGGAAATGAGAACATTCTTACCGAGCATTTGGATGGGCTGGTCTCCTTTATGGTACAGTAATTCCAAAACAGAAAACTCTGTTGGATTTAACCCATACTGAGCGACATCTTTTCGAATAACTTCTAGAATAGATTGAGATGTACGGAGTATAACAGTAACTGCTTTTAATTCCTCGCTTGTAAGTCCCATTCACTTCCCTCCAATATTGGTGGAAACATGGTAAATTTACACTTCCTGTTCTCGTATTTTTCCATCTGTAATCCAATTGACTTATGCGTGTGGATTGATCTCAAGTTCCACCTTAATCTTGATGTCTTTCCCGACAAGTACTCCGCCTGTTTCCAGCGCTGCGTTCCATGTTAAGCCGAATTCTTCACGATTGATTTTTGCTTCCGCTTCAAATCCGTAAACTTCGACACCCCACGGATTCGTACCTTTACCGCCATATTCCACATCAAAGGCTACTGGCTTTGTGACATCTTTAATGGTTAACTCGCCAATTACTTTGTAGTCGTCTCCATCTTTCGTAATGTTTGTGGACTTGAATGTAATTGACGGATAGGTTTCTACATCGAAAAAGTCTGCCGATTTTAGATGATTATCACGATCATCGCTTTTTGTATCAATACTTGCCACTTCAAATACAAAGGAAATTATAGCAGTTGTTAAATCGGTTAAATCCGCAGCTTCAACATCTGCAGTATAAGAATTAAAATGTCCTTTCACTTTCGATACCATCATATGCTTTACTTCAAATCCTACGTTTGAGTGGGATTGGTCTACTGTCCATTTCTCCATTTTAAATCCTCCTATTTTTATCTCGTAATCGAGATATATATGAAATTTTTTTGCCCTGCCTTCCTATAGGGCAAATAGCTATGCATCAATTTGATATTGCTTTGAATTAATTTATCTTTAATTCGAGATAAATTTATCATACTATCACTTTACCTGTCAATACATTTGATGAAATTCATGATTTTTTATTTTTTGTTTAGCTCTCGTAACTCCCAAAAACACATCCACGCACTATCTCCTAAACCCCCTACGGTGCCCAATTACGCGAATAGAAATACGTTCGCGAAGACTTTCTATCCTCATACTATAAACATGGTTTGACCCGTTATGAACATGGCCAAGCGCACATATAGTAAGAAAACACTTATTTATCTATTCTAAAAAAAGAAAAGAGGCATTGTCACGAATGGAAAGTGCATTATTGATTATCATCCTTATGCGGATCTTTTCCGGCAGTGTGGACATCACCGCTGCCTTGTTCATGTACAAGTTCAATGACTTGGAGAAAGCCTTTTACATTAATACGCTGCTGGCGCTCGTCGGTCCTTGCGTGCTGATAATCACAACGGGTATCGCGTTATTTGGACTTGCCGAGAAGATTTCGCTTCTGCGGATGATTTGTTTGTTTGCTGGAATTATCTTGATACTGGTCAGTTTGAAGATGGATTGATGCGGATCAATAGTGGATGAAAAAAAGAAGTATGTTCTCTCCAATTAGAGAGAACATACTTCTTCCAGACTGTAGACAAAAGGGTTGGAAATCGTAACGATTTCCAACCCTTTTGTCATTTCGGTACTAAAATCAGAGAAAT
>NZ_WHVW01000037.1 GCF_009651005.1 Sporosarcina obsidiansis | reverse complement strand
TTTCTCTGGTTCTAGAACAGAAATAACAAAAGAGTGGGAAATCGTGACGATTTCCCACCCTTTTGTCTACAGTCTGAAACACCTTCCTCATCGGAAGGTGTTTTTTTTATGCTTTTTCTTTTAATCGGTCGACATATTGTTTTGCTTCCAATAAAGAGAAACCAAACAGTTCTCTTGCCAATTTCACTGCTTGTACGCTCTCGCCTTCTAAGATTAGTGAGCGGATTTCATCATTAGCAGGAGGCTCAGGAAAGTCTTGTGTGAGTTGATCTAAAATAGATTGTTGCCGCGCTAATCGACGTTCAATGGAGTCTAATTTGCTCAATATCATATAACCAAACAAGACCAGGACTGCTACTAGTAATATCGTACTCAATAATATCCCTCCTTTACTTCTGTACGAAGTGGAAAGGAAAAAGTTTCACGTGATTTTTCTGACGAATAAGGTTACTTTACGAAGAAAAAGGGGAAATAGTGTATAATGGAAGCATTATTGCATCGGAAGAAGGAGACGACTATGAGTTCATCATATCAAGACGATAGCCTAGCGTTACATACAGATCTTTACCAAATTAACATGGCAGAATCTTATTGGGCAGATGGGATACACGAAAGAAAAGCTGTGTTTGAAGTGTATTTTAGGAAAATTCCTTTTGGAAATGGCTATGCGATTTTTGCGGGTCTGGAACATGTATTGAAATATTTGCAGGAGTTTTCATTTACTGAGAGCGACCTGGCGTATTTGCGCGAAGAACTTGGATTTGCTGATGATTTTCTAGAGTATCTGAAAGATGTTCGTTTCACCGGAGACGTCTATTCTATGAAAGAAGGAGAGCTTGTATTCGCGAATGAACCCATCATCCGAATAGAAGCACCTTTAATTGAAGCGCAGTTGATCGAGACGGCATTGCTCAATATCGTCAATTACCAAACATTGATCAGTACGAAAGCGAGCCGTATCAAGCAAGTCGTAAAAGATGATGTGGTGATGGAATTCGGTAGCCGTCGCGCACATGAAATGGATGCAGCGATTTGGGGCGCCAGAGCAGCTGTCATTGGTGGAGTGGAATCAACCAGTAATGTGCGGGCTGGAAAACGTTTCGGCTTAACAGTTTCAGGCACACATGCGCATTCATTCGTGCAAGCTTACAAGGATGAATACACGGCATTTAAAGTCTATGCGCAGCGTCATAAAGACTGTGTATTTTTAGTAGACACTTACAATACATTGAAAATTGGTGTGCCGACCGCCATTAAAGTAGCTAAGGAATTAGGAGATTGCATCAATTTTATCGGTGTTCGACTCGACAGTGGAGATATTGCGTTCCTGTCTAAAGAAACCCGACGTATGTTGGATGAAGCAGGATTCCCTGATGCTAAAATCGTCGTCTCCAATGATTTGGATGAATATACGATTTTGAATTTGAAAGCACAAGGAGCTCAAGTGGATATTTGGGGTATCGGTACGAAGTTAATTACTGCTTATGATCAGCCAGCACTTGGAGCGGTCTATAAAATTGTTTCTATTGAAAACAGTGATGGAGAGATGGAAGATACGATCAAAATCTCTGCCAATGTGGAAAAAGTCACAACACCAGGCCGTAAGAAACTATATCGGATTATTGATCTGGAGAATGGCAAAGCAGAAGGCGACTATATTACCATGCATGACGAAGATCCAACACAAGAAGAACGAATTAAAATGTTCCATCCTGTCCATACCTTTATCTCGAAATTTGTCACAAACTTTAAAGCGGTCAATTTACATGAACAAGTAATTCGAAATGGTGAAGTGATCTATGAAAATCCACCTGTCTATGACATACGTGCATTTGCATATGAGAATCTCACGCTATTATGGGACGAATATAAACGCTCATTGAATCCAGAAGAGTATCCAGTCGATCTCAGTCAAAAATGTTGGGACAATAAAATGCGTAACATTGAAGAAGTGCACGAAATGGTACATGACTACAAATGATAGCAAAGGAGTGGGAGCGTTGACATTGCAGCAAGAAATTATCAAAGCATTACGTGTGAAGCCGGTGATTGATCCGCAGCAAGAGATCCGAACTTCCATTGACTTTTTAAAGGCATATTTGAGAAAGAACACGTTTTTACAAGGCTTTACATTAGGGATTTCAGGAGGGCAAGATTCTACGTTAGTTGGTAAATTGGCGCAGATGGCGGTCGATGAGTTGAATGAAGAAGAAGGAAAAGAAAATTATCGTTTCTACGCCATTCGCCTACCGTATGGGGTTCAATTTGACGAAGATGATTGTCAAGATGCGTTGAGTTTTATTCGGCCATCTGTGGTTTATACCGTGAATATCAAAGAGGCAGTGGATGCGAGTGAGCGTGCTCTAGCAAATACAGGCTTGCATATTTCTGATTTCGATAAAGGAAATGAAAAGGCTCGAGAGCGAATGAAAGTTCAATACTCTGTGGCGGCCGTCCATCATGCTGTCGTTCTAGGAACCGACCACGCAGCAGAAGCGATTACAGGTTTCTACACGAAATTCGGCGATGGCGCAGCCGACCTCATGCCTATTTATCGACTGAATAAACGTCAAGGAAAACAGTTGCTGGAGGCGTTAGATTGTCCTCTTCATTTATACAATAAAATTCCGACAGCCGATCTAGAAGAAAATAAACCGGCGATCCCGGATGAAATTGCGTTAGGTGTAACCTATGATGAAATCGATGATTACTTGGAAGGGAAACAAGTCTCCGAGGAAGCTCAGAAGCAAATAGAAGGTCATTATTTACGTTCTGCCCATAAACGACACTTGCCTATTACAGTCTTCGATGACTTTTGGAAATGAAAACTGCCTGCCTTTTGTCTAACAGAGGGCGGCAGTTTTTCTGTTTGTCGGACCTATTGGTTTCAGGTATGATAGTTTTATATAGATAATGAAGACAGTGACATGAGGGGGGAACTACATGCATTCACGGTGGATCGAACAAGTACTGACGAATATAGAGAAAGTCATTGTCGGCAAGCGAGAAATTGCGGAGTTGAGCATCACTGCATTGTTAGCAGGTGGACATGTATTGCTCGAAGATGTTCCAGGCGTTGGTAAGACGATGTTGGTAAGAGCGCTAGCGACTTCGATTGGAGCACAATTTAAGCGCATACAATTCACACCTGATTTGCTGCCATCCGATGTTTCAGGGGTTTCAATTTATAACCCTCAGACGATGCAATTCGAATTTCGTCCAGGACCACTAATAGGCAATATCGTTTTAGCGGACGAGATTAACCGTACTTCTCCGAAAACACAAGCAGCTTTACTTGAAGGGATGGAGGAGTCATCCATTACAGTGGATGGCAAGACGATTCAGTTGCCTAAACCGTTTTTTGTGATGGCTACACAAAATCCAATTGAATATGAAGGAACGTACCCATTACCGGAAGCTCAATTGGATCGTTTTATTTTCAAATTAAAAATGGGTTATCCGACAAAAGAACAAGAAATGGATATTTTAAAAAGGGCAGAACAACAAACACCAATCAATCAAATTGGAGCGATTGTCACAGTAGAGGAATTGATAGAATTACAGCGTGAGGTCCGGGAAGTAATGGTGGATGATACTATCGTGTCCTATATAGTAGATTGTGCAGAAGCAACTCGTCAACACGAATCAGTAGCATTAGGCGTCAGTCCACGTGGATCATTGGCGCTCATGAAGGCCTGCCAAGCATATGCGTTTATCCAAGGGCGTTCGTTCGTTTTGCCTGATGATGTGCAATACCTTGCACCTTTCGCATTTTCGCATCGTTTGATTTTGCGACCGGAAGCGAAATATGAAGGAATGGACCCTGGCATACTCATCCGACAAGTGTTGTCTCGTATAGAAGTGCCAGTTCAGCGGCCTTCTTCTGTATGAAGCAAACGATGAAACGTATGAAGTCAATCAGCAGTATAGTAGGTGTCTTTGGGATCGGCGTAGCGGCGTATGCCTTTGCGAAGTTTCAAGGCGGCTTCGTGAGCTGGTTTATCTTCTATATGATAATGCCTTTCGTTCTATATTCGGTCATGCTTTATTTTTATCCACTACGAGATTTTACTGTGAAACGGCAGGTCTCTGCTGGACAAATGACTCGGGATGGACGAGTAACTATCCGTTTGTCCATTTCCAGAAAGCTACCCTTTCCTCTTTTGTATACGGTAATTGTAGATCGAAGACAGCATGCGAGCAAAGAGCGGACAGTCCAGCAAATCGTACTTTTAGGTTTTCGAAGGCAGTATGAGTTTTCGTATACGTTGACGAATGTTCAACGTGGGGAATACATCTTACCTGCAGTGGAAATTGAAGTGGTAGACTTTTTTAATTGGATTCGGAAGAGACGCGTATATATGGTTCAAAGTTCCTTTTTAGTGTATCCAAAAATAACTGATATGTTATACGAATCGGCTGTTTCACGTACGAGCGAAGGGCAGAAGGTGTCGGCTTTTATGCTGGCCAAGGATGCCGCTATGCCATCGAGTGTTCGGGAATATGCAACTGGTGACAGAATGTCTTGGATTCATTGGAAATCGTTTGCTCGTACGAACAAGCTAATGACTAAAGAATTTGATGAACAAAAATCTGAGCAATACACGGTGCTGTTAGACAGTTCTACTTCAGATACATTCGAGGAAGGGGTAGAGTTTGCAGCGTCTCTTCTCGTATCTGCCAGACAGCATCAAGCCGCACTTACCTTGATGATTGCGGGTCAACAGCCTATAGTACTACCTTCTATTCAATCTGCAAATCAAATGCAGCAAGCGTTGGTACATTTGGCGAAAATTCAGCAAGTTGATTCGAATATTGTCTCAATTCCTATATTGCAAGTAGAGCAAGGGAACATGATACTGGTGATTACAGGAAACCTACGTATGGATTTCATTCATCGCATTCTTCTGTCGTATTCAAAGCCATCCTCTATCGTTTGTTTTGTGACCTGTGCTGATGACCCAAACACAGAAGATCTCGATCTCATAATTGATCAAGTGAGACAACTGGGGATCATCGTACGAATCGTTAGCAAATCAAATGTTTCATTGGCGCTAAAAGAGGCGGTGGTTTCATGAGGAAGAGTAAATTGAACTGGAAGGTCTTAGTGCTTTTATATGTTTTGAGTATCGTGTTGCTCTGGGAATGGTTTATCCCGATTATGGAGTTGACTGACTTCGGTTATCCTTCTTTGTTCCTTATTTATCTGGTCGTGTTTTTTGTGCTTGCACTATTTGATGTGGTTTGGTGGTTAAGTACGACTTTGCAATTACTTTATATTTTATGGACCGTGCACTACATCTATTTTGATCAATTGTTTTTCTCGATGCGGTCAATTGGTGTGATCCTTACAGACGTCCAACAGAATATTATTTACTTGTTTCAAGGTAATATAGGCGATTTATCGAATTTATTTCGTACTCTATTGTTATATACGTTGATTTGGATGATTGCTTATTTAATTCGCCATTGGATTGAAGTGCGCAATAGTATGATGTTGTTTTTCTCCATCACCGTCGTGTTCATCGCGCTTTTAGATACGTTTAGTCCATATGATGCTTCGACCTCTATTGTGCGGATTATGATGGTGGGTTTACTGATGGTAGGGTATTTGACACTCATCAATTTGGCTGGTAAGGAGAGAGTTCCTATTCGGCCTAAACGATTGTTACTGCTTTCCTTACCGCTGTTATTACTCGTTGCTCTTGTCGGGTTGCTATCTAGAAATGCTCCTGTCCATCCACCTGCCTGGCCTGATCCTGTACCGTTTTTATTATCAATGAGCGATGCGTCAGGAAATAAGGCAGGAACAAATACGGCAAAGGCTGGCTATGATCCTGACGATTCACAATTGGGTGGGGCATTTGAACAAGATCATCAGTTAGTATTTGAGGCAGATGTACAGGAACGGCAGTATTGGCGAATCGAGACAAAGGATACGTATACATCTAAGGGGTGGGTGCAAAATACAGAGTCAGAGTCTGAAATCTTGCATACGAATGAAGAACTGTGGGAATCAGAAGATGTACAGCCATCTTACGCAAAACTAACCTTTACAGAGCCACTGCCTTTTCTAGTCACTCCCTATGGAACTCGCAAATTATTATATCCGGAGTCGCTTTCGATCATGCATGAGGAAAAAAGAAACCGTTTATATATGCTGATGGGTATGCAAGAAGAAATCGGGCAATACGAAGTGGAATATGTCTCTCCCAAATATTCAATGTCCGAATTAAAAAAGTCGGAAATGATGTCATATGAAACTGTTCCGGAAGATTTGAACAGTTATTTGCAACTTCCTGAGGAATTACCAGTACGTGTGAAAGAATTAGCCTTATCCATCACGGAAACGAAAACAGGGATTTACGACAAAGTAAAAGCGGTGGAGCAGTATTTTAAGCGGAATGGTTTTACCTATGAGACACAAAATGTGGCGGTTCCAGGGCCCCAGCAGGATTATGTAGATCAATTTTTATTTGATACGAAAAAAGGGTATTGTGATAACTTTTCTACGTCCATGGCTGTCATGCTTCGTTCTGCGGGAATTCCTACACGTTGGGTGAAAGGCTTTGCGCCTGGTGAGCTTTCATACAAGGCGTCTGGAAAAAGTGTCTATCGTGTGACGAACGACGAAGCACATTCGTGGGTAGAAGCTTACATTCCAGACGTAGGGTGGATGCCTTTCGAACCAACGATTGGTTTTACTCATCCGACAAACATAGACTTTGATGCGTCGGCTACAGATGGAAAAGAGCAAATTGAAAAAGCACCAGAGAAACCAGAAGTTGAAAAAGATGTACAGTTGCAGAAAAAGAATGACAAAACATCGTCGATATTCAGCAAGTTGAAAGGCAATCTCATTTGGTTTTTCACTCAATGGTGGCTGTATGTAGTGTTGGTACTTTTACTAGCTGGCGGTATGTTCTTGGCGTATCAGAAACGAGTACGCTGGCTACCGAAATGGAAAGTGAAGCAACTTCGTAAGAAACAGGATGGTTGGCGGAAATTTGAAGAGCAATATTTGCAGCTCTTACAGCAATTGGATCGTGTAGGAATACCGAAAGAACCTGGGACCACTCTTTCTCTTTATGCGCTACAGGTAGATGAACAATATGGCGGTGAACGCATGCGTGAGTTAACAGCTGCGTACGAGAAGGGAATCTATGGGAAAGATCAGCTATCTCAAGATTGGATTAAATTGAATGAAGTTTGGGAAGATTTAATTATTAATACAACTTGTTGATTTTTTTAAGAAATATGCGTAAAATATGTAGCGAATCAATGCTTGATATGTCCTCAATATATCTGGCTATAACGAACGTCGGCTGTCATCGAATAGGGCGGTATGTATTCTTTGGCGAAAAAGACGCGTGGAAAGTTGACTTTCTTACGCGTCTTTTGTGATTGAGGCATAAATTTGCATTAGTAAAATGGAAGAGGTGGATCAGTTGTCAAATGCTCCTTTGTTAGTCGAACAAGAAAAAATTGTGGTTCTTGATTACGGCAGTCAGTATAATCAGCTCTTCACGCGAACAATCCGTGATTTTGGAGTGTACAGTGAGCTACATGCACATACCACGACTGTTGAAGAATTGAAGGAGATGAATCCAGCTGGTATTGTCCTTTCTGGCGGAACTGCTTCGATTGGTGATGATACTGCTTATGATATCGATCCGGAAATATTCACGTTAGGCATTCCTGTATTAGGTATTAATTATGGAACACAACTCATCGTGAAGCATTTTGAGGGTACGATGGAAAAAACAGAAGACTGCACATATCAACAAGAGTCGATTACGGTGGACACCACATCTACATTGTTTGCTGGTCAAACAGAGAAGCAAAACGTCTGGATGAGCCACAGCGCTCACGTTGCTGAATTACCTAAAGGGTTTACTGCATCTGCAAAAGATTCTGCTGGTAAAATTGTAGCGATTTCAAACGATGAACAACAGATCTATGCTATTCAATTCCATCCTGAAGAGCATCATTCAGAACATGGTAAAGAATTATTGCGCCACTTTATTTTCGAAATCTGTAAAGCGCAAGGCGACTGGACAATGGAACGTTTCATTGAAATAGAAGTTGAAAAAATCCGCTCGACTGTTGGTGATCGCAAAGTGCTTTGTGCATTGAGCGGTGGCGTGGATTCTTCAGTAGTGGCGGCTTTGATTGACCGTGCAATCGGCGATCAACTTACGTGTATTTTTGTCGACCACGGACTACTTCGTAAGGGTGAAGTGGAAAGTGTTGTGAAGACTTTTAGTGAACAATTCAGCATGAACTTCATTAAAGTGGACGCACGTAAACGTTTCTTGGACAAGCTAGCAGGTATTACAGATCCAGAACAAAAGCGTAAAATAATTGGTAATGAATTCATTTACGTGTTTGATGAAGAATCTGCTAAGTTGGATGGCATTAAATTCTTAGCGCAAGGTACAATCTATGCGGATATTATTGAAAGTGGTACAGCGACTGCTGCTACAATCAAATCTCACCATAATGTGGGGGGATTGCCTGAAGATATGGATTTTGAGTTGATCGAACCTCTCCGTGCGTTATTTAAAGATGAAGTGCGTGCAGTTGGTGCAGAACTGGGGTTGCCGAGTGAAATTGTTCATCGTCAACCTTTCCCAGGACCAGGTCTAGGTGTTCGTGTACTTGGTGAGATAACTGAGGAAAAATTGGAAATCGTTCGAGATGCAGATTGGATTTTGCGTGATGAAATTGCAAAAGCAGGGCTTGATCGTTCTATCTGGCAATATTTCGCAGTACTTCCGAATATCCGAAGTGTAGGTGTTCGTGATGATAAGCGTTCGTATGACTATGCAGTTGGTATTCGTGCCGTTCATTCGGTTGATGGAATGACAGCTGACTGGGCACGTATTCCTTGGGATGTACTTGAGAAGATCAGTACACGTATTACGTCCGAAGTTGATCAAGTCAACCGTGTCGTCTATGATATTACGGCCAAACCGCCCGGTACTATTGAGTGGGAATAAACCCTATTAGTTTAGGGCACAATTAAATAAGATCGTATAACGCTGGGAATATGGCCTAGAAGTCTCTACCGAAACACCGTAAATGTTTCGACTACGATCCTAAATAGAAGAACTATTTTCTATTGGATTGACTAGAGGCATACGAGTATATTTCGTATGCCTCTTTTTACATAATGAGCGTAAGGAAGGTCATAATGAGAAAATATTTTGAGTTTGATAAGTTGGGCACCAATTATCGTCGCGAAATTATCGGTGGGATCACAACGTTTTTAGCAATGGCTTATATTTTAGCAGTTAATCCAATTATGCTGTCATTAGATGTAATACCTGATTTACCGGATTCCATGCGAATGGATAAAGGCGCTGTTTTCGTTGCAACAGCACTTTCTGCTGCAGTCGGAACATTGTTCATGGGTTTAATTGCTAAATACCCGATTGGCTTGGCACCTGGGATGGGGTTAAATGCATTTTTTGCCTTCACGGTCGTGTTAACATACGGCGTTCCGTGGCAAACAGCTTTGACAGGTGTTTTGTTTTCAGGAATAATTTTTATCATTCTTTCATTATCAGGCTTGCGTGAAACGATTATCAACGCAATCCCTTCCCAGTTAAAATTTGCAGTCGGCGCAGGTATCGGACTATTCATTACATTCCTTGGGTTGCAAAACGCCCACATAATAGTAGGGGATGAAAATACTCTAGTGGCACTGGGCGATTTAACAGCAGGACCTACGTTATTGACAATTTTCGGTCTGGTAGTGACCGTCATAATGATGGTACGTCAAATCAAAGGAGCTATCTTCTATGGTATGATTATGACTACCGTTTTGGGTATGCTAGTCAGTCTAATTGAAGTACCACATAAAGTGGTGGATAAGATTCCGCCTGTGGGACCGACGTTTGGCGCAGCATTTGATGTGTTTACCAATGACCCTGCTTCATTAATGACTACTCAATTTCTTGTTATCGTCATTACCTTTCTGTTTGTTGATTTCTTTGATACAGCAGGTACATTAGTTGCAGTTGCTACACAAGCAGGACTTATGAAAAATGACCGTTTACCGCGCGCAGGAAAAGCATTGCTCGCTGATTCATTAGCTACGGTAACAGGTGCTGTAATGGGAACATCTACAACTACTTCTTATATAGAATCAACAGCAGGAGTAGCTGCAGGCGCGAAAACTGGCTTTGCTTCTATTGTTACTGCAATCTTATTTTTATTGGCTTTGTTTTTCTCGCCACTCTTGTTAGTTATTACACCAGCAGTCACTGCGCCTGCTTTAATCATTGTAGGGGTGTTGATGGTGTCAACATTAGGAAATATTGAATGGTCTCGTTTTGAAATTGCTGTTCCAGCATTCTTCACAATCATTGCCATGCCGTTGACATATAGTATCGCAACAGGTATTGCGATCGGCTTCGTATTTTATCCGATTACAATGCTGGTAAGCGGCAGGCGAAAAGAGATTCATCCAATTATGTATGGATTGTTTGTGATTTTCATTTTATATTTTATTTTCATTAAATAGAGATACTTACTACAAACCGTTCCCTATTGAGAGGGAACGGTTTTTGATTATCTTTTAGCTTAGAAAGTGTTAGAAACTATAAAAACAAGTATACTTTGAAAAGTATTTTATCAAACTTGTTGACAATAGGACAAACCTTTGTTATAGTTATGGAACAGTCAAAAAAACGACTGCAATGAACCTTGAAAACTGAACAGCAAAACGTTAACGAAATATACGTTTGTGCATTGGTTCTGCCGGTGACACAAACAC
>NZ_WHVW01000036.1 GCF_009651005.1 Sporosarcina obsidiansis | reverse complement strand
TCCTGGCGTTTACTCTATTGTAAAAGAAAAAAGACTGTAGGCAAACTCCAAATTTCCGGAGTTTGTCTACAGTCTGAAACACCTTCCGATGAGGAAGGTGTTTCAGCTTGTAGACAAACACAAAAATCTAAAAAATCGGCACACAATCTTTAATTTTACAAAAGATTAGCACGCTAACATTGTTCTATAATAAGAGCTTACCAATCGCTTCTATTTCATAAGCTGAAGAGGAACGAACTACTTAAAAAATCAATGTATTACGCTAGTTGATCGTAGTGGAAGGCAGTGACTCCTTGGGGATCAGCGTGCGTCTTGAGACCCCGGAGGTAGCGGAGCGGACGAGGAGGCTCAAGCCACGCCCCCAGGAAAGCGTCCGCCTGGAACGTAGATCAACGGTACCCTGCCCACTTCCTTTCTTTTGTCTACAGTCTGAAACACATTCCAATGAGGAAGGTCTTTTATGCATTAAGATCATCAGCGATCATTCACTACAATATAAGTTGCTTTCACAGGTCCGTGTACGCCAATCACCAAATTCATTTCAATATCGGCAGAGTTACTTGGACCTGTGATAAAATTGATGCAGGAAGGAATTTGTTCCCCACTATCGATTTTCTCCCGAATTAAATCCGCTGCTTGTGTGATTCTTGGTACCAACGTACTTTTCGGAATGATCGCGATATAATTCGTTGGCAATAAACTGACGGAGCGGCCTTTATCCTGACTACTCAACAGCACCACAGTTCCCGATTCTGCAAGCGTCATATCACTGAAAGTAATGCCTACATTTGCTTGTTCAGCCAATTCAATATTCTTCGCACCAAGTTTCGTGTCCCAGCTATTAACTTCTATGTTTTCTGCCGGCCATTGCTCATCAATCAAATACGACAACCCGAATTCAGTAAAACGCTCATCTGTCCAAAGAGATAAAGGGCCGCCACCATATAATTTCACAGCTTCATCCAAAGCCTGCGGGAGATCCGTTAAAGTCGTCTCGATCAAGTCGGTATGGATTTGAAGACACTGATTACGCAACACTTCAAGCAATTCATCTGTTGAAGCGTCCTTCAACACCGAACGCTGTGGTTGATGTTTCCACACAGGCTTCTCCACATGTAATCTAGGTTCTCGTCCTAATTGGGTAGCAATTTCACTTAGAAAGGTCTCTCGATTTTGAATCTGTCCTGTCATTTCGATTTACCCCCTTTCTGATCATAAAACCAATCGCGAAAACGTTGATTTCCCACTGCAGGAAACTCCCGCAAGTCCGTCCATTCCTTCAGTGGGCCAGGCCCTTTAGAGATCCGTTCATTTTTCGTCAACGGCTTCATGGCAGTGGATGCCACTTTTGCGCCCATCGAATATAGGGGGTTCGACGATGCTCCAATTCCAAATGCTTTCATCGCAAGTCTTTCTGAAATCGGTGCCCGTCCTTCTTCCTCTACAATCACTTGACGATGCTTATGAAGCAGCTCATGTAGAGGGATTTTCACTGGACAAGCATCCGTACAAGCACCGCATAGCGTTGAAGCATACGGTAACTCTTTGAAATCATCATAACCTCCTAGCAATGGTGAAAGTACAGCGCCAATTGGTCCTGAGTAAATAGAACCGTACGAGTGTCCACCAATATGACGATAAACAGGACACACATTGACGCACGCAGCACAGCGTATACATTGCAGAACGGACTGGAATTCAGTTCCTAAAATTTTGGAGCGACCATTATCCACAATCACTAAATGGAATTCTTCCGGTCCATCGACATCCCCTTCACCTTTTGGACCTGTCAACGCGGTCACATAGCTCGTGAGCTTTTGACCAACGGCACTGCGAGTTAATAAACTGACTAGCACTTCGAATTCTTCAAAAGAAGGGACGATACGCTCCATGCCCATCACGGTAATTTGTGTTTTTGGCAGTGCCGATACAAGCCTTGCATTTCCTTCATTGGTCACAAGGCTGATAGACCCTGTTTCCGCAATGGCAAAATTACAACCTGTAATTCCAATGTCAGCTGCTAAAAATTCTTTTCGAAGTTTCTCTCGAGCATGTAATGCCAATTCCTCTGGTTTGGAGGTGTTTTTATAATCTAGTTTTTCGGCAAACACATCACGAATTTGTTCTCTATTTTTATGTAGCGCAGGTGCCACAATATGAGATGGAGGATCATGATCGTCTACTTGTAAGATGTATTCTCCTAAATCCGTTTCAATGACTTCACACCCTGCCTCTTCCAGACACGCGTTCAGATTGATCTCTTCTGTTACCATCGATTTCGATTTCACGACTTTCTTGCCTTCTTTTTTCTCCACGACGTCCCGGATGTAAGCGCTCGCTTCCTCAGCCGTTTTAGCGAAGAACACATGCCCTCCTCGCTGTGCTACATTTTCACTAAGCTGATGCAAATAAAAATCCAAGTTTTCAAGTACGTGCTGACGAATTTCTTCTCCATGCGACCGCCATTCTTCCCAGCTTCCGAGTTCATTAGCGGCATCCAACCTACGACCATGTAATCGTTCCTGCGCACTAGCCACGGCTTTTCTCATAAAGTCGTCTGAAATATTGTCTTTCGTTCGATCATTAAAGTTTTTTGTACTGAATTTCATTGCCATACAACTTCACCTCTTTTCTGAATTACTCACGACTATTCAATACTTCCGCTATATGCATGACACGAATCGGCTTTCCTGTTCGTTCTGCGCGTCCACCGATATTCATCAAGCAACCGCAGTCCGCTCCGATTAAATAATCTGCTTCTGTTTCTACTGCACTATTCACTTTTTCATCTACCATTTGTTCAGAGATAGGTCCCATCTTAACCGAAAATGTTCCACCAAATCCGCAGCAATTATGAGCATTTGGCAAGGGAATCATTTCGAGGCCTTCCACTTGCTGTAGCAGTTTTTGGGGTGCTTCCTTCACGCCTAACAATCTGGTCATGTGACAGGATGGGTGATATGTGGCTTTTCCTGAAAGTTTTGCCCCTACATTTTCGACTTGCAATACATCTACTAGAAACTCTGTGAATTCATACGTTTTATCCGCGAGTTCTTGCGCTTTGGTTTTCCACTGCGGATCATCTTGGAATATTTCCGGGTACATCTTAAACATCGTCGCGCATGATCCAGACGGTGTCACCACATATTCAGCCATTTCAAAGGTTTTGATCATATTTTTCATCGCTGATTTTGAACTTTCCACGTATCCACTGTTATAGGCAGGTTGACCGCAACATACTTGCCCTTTTGGAAAAGATAGTTCACAGCCTTGCCGTTCCAACACTTCCACCATGTCTTTTCCTGCATCTGCATAAAACATATCGACTAGGCATGTGATAAATAGGCTAACTTTCATATTTCATTCACCTCTCTGGAATAGATTACAATAGTCAACAGGTCATCAGATGACTTCACGTTATTTCATAGCATACTATAAATCTTAGAGATTTAACAGAGCATTCATTATATTTCCTAACAAAAAAGTTCACTCGTTCGTCGACGAGTGAACTTTTTTTATTTATTAAGTGATTGTAAATAATTGGACAACACAGACTCTACATTAAACAAATGGGTTTGCATGTTAATAGCTGCGATATCTGGCTGTTTATTTTTAATTGCTAAAAAAATCGATTCATGTTCCTCGTACAACCGGTCGACGGTCGCTGCGTCTGTGTACAAACAAATACGGCGCGTTTCTCTCATAGATTCTCCCATCAATTCCGCAACATGATTCATCAAGCTAACTAATAATGGGTTCCCTGTCGCCCCTGCAATAGCAAAATGAAAATCCAAATCCGCTTTCTCGCCAAGAATAATATCTCCCGCATGCTTTTTCATTTCTTTTAAGGCTATTTCCATCCTGTCTAAATCTATTTGAGTTCGCGTCTCCGCTGCACTGGCCGCTGCTCCTGTCTCCAATATTTTCCGAACTCCTAACAAATGAGAGATATCTTCCTGACTCATTAACATCGCACTTTGTAATGGAAATACAACATCCGCAGATGAAAACTCCATAACATAAGTTCCTTCTCCTTGACGCATTTCGATTAAACCCATTGCACGCAATGAAGTCAGCGCTTCACGAATAGCTGATCTTCCCACATTAAAACTTTCCGCCAGTTGCTGAACAGAATCCAATTTATCTCCCGGCTTCAATTCACCTGAACGTATAGAGTTCAATAGGGTCTCTGCTACTTCTTCATATATTTTTTTAGGCTTGATCTGCTTGTATTTCACCATCGTTCACTCCTGTCTTCTGCCCTTATTATAATCTATAATCCAACACATTGGTTTCAAAAGCTGTGAACAAAAAATGATTTCTAATAATACAAATAACTACTTGTCTTTTAACCTACCAATCTATATAATCAGGAAAAGCATCATAAGTCATTAGGTCATCAGATGACCTAATGACCAAATACGATTTGGAAGCGTTTTCTAATCAAGTTCTTTGTAAAGGAGGCTATTAATTTGAGTTTATTGGTTCTATCACTTATCGCCTTGCTGCCTATCGTCACGATTTTAGTATTCTTGGTCTTATTAAACTGGCCTGCTAGTCGGGCGATGCCTATCGCTCTTATCGTCACTGCACTCGTCGCTATATTCGTCTGGGGTACCAAAGCAAATATTGTGGCTGGTGCCGCATTCAACGGATTAATTACCGCTTTGGAAGTTATATTTATCGTCTTTGGTGCAGTGTTGCTTTTGAATACGATCAAAGAAAGTGGTGCCATTCATACGATTCGAGGTGGTTTCACTTCTATTTCACCTGACCGCCGAATCCAAGCGATCATCATTGCGTTTTTATTCGGTTCCTTTATCGAAGGTGCTTCTGGTTTCGGTACGCCGGCTGCGGTTGCCGCACCGCTTCTAGTAGCTGTCGGTTTTCCAGCGCTAGCTGCCGTCTTGGTATCACTCGTTATCCAAAGTACAGCTGTTTCTTTCGGTGCAATTGGGACACCCATTCAAATCGGTGTGAATACCGGGCTCGCGGATCAACCTGCAGTCATGGCAGCACTAGAGAAAGCTGGAATGAGCTTTCCTGAATACCTACTTCAAATTACTGCTAATACGGTACTAATCCACGGTGTGATCGGTTCATTGATCCCATTATTCTTGGCCGCACTATTGACTCGCTTTTTCAGTCCTGCTAAATCATTCCGTGAAGGATTAAAGGTTTGGAAATTCGCATTATTTGCAGGATTAGCTTTTACTATTCCGTATTTTCTTATCGGGATTACATTGGGTCCTGAGTTCCCTTCATTGCTCGGTGCTCTTATTTCATTGGTCATCGTGGTGCCTGCTGCTCGTAAGGGATTATTTATGCCAAAACCGGAAGACACATTCGAATTTCCATCACGTGCACAATGGGAAGAAGATTGGTTTGGCAAGCTAAATCATGAAGCAGCAAAGCCATTAGACGAAAGCCGCAAGATTTCCATGTTGAATGCATGGATGCCATATGTCGTTCTTGCTGGTTTGCTCGTATTGTCTAGAACAATTGATTCTTTCACAAGTTTATTGAAGCATCCCGCTGTAACATTGACGTTTGAAAACATGTTTGGTTCAGGCATCACCACAGCCTCTACTCCATTATTCTTGCCTGGTTTCTTCTTTATCATCGCTTCATTGTTCGGTTACTTCTTACATCGAATGAAACCTTCAGAGTATGTGCTAGCATGGAAAAATTCATTCATCACGGCGGTTACTGCAGGTGTTGCATTGATTTTCGCGGTACCGATGATCAAAATATTCCTAAATACTTCATTAGCTGCTGGAAAAGTCGCTGCTGACAATGCCTATTTAGTTGGAGAAAATATGCCATTGATTTTAGCACAAAGTGTATCCGTCATAGCTGGAGACTTCTGGCCACTCGTTGCGCCAATCGTGGGCGCACTCGGTGCTTTCATTGCAGGTAGTAATACCTTCAGTAATATGATGTTTTCTCTATTCCAATTTGGCGCTGCTGGAAATATTGGATTGGATGTAACTCAAGCAGGGATCGTTGTAGCGATGCAAGCTGTCGGAGGTGCTGCCGGAAATATGATCTGTGTGCATAATGTCGTAGCTGCTTCTGCTACCGTCGGATTGATTGGGAAAGAGGGACTGCTAATCCGTCGTGTGTTATTCCCACTTAGTTATTATTTATTGACTGCCGGATTCTTCGGTATGGCGTTCATCCACGGATTCTTGAATATCTGGATAGTCATCGCGATCATTATTGTCGCTGCCTACTTGTTTAAAATGGCAACAGATAAACGGAAACTCTCCGTTGAAACACTGCGTCAACCATCGTAACTATAGAATGCAAAAAAGAGCCTTTTAATCGGCTCTTTTTTGCGTTTAAGATGGGTTACTGTTATGTGTAAACACTCGATTGGCAATAGTTTTGGCGCGGTCCTCCACATGTTTCGCGCGGTTACACATCATCTACCCTACTGCCTTCCCATTTCACTCAATAATGGACACTCTCTACCTTTTTGCATTTTTCACATTCTCGCTGTGTCGGAGTTTCTTTAAATTGATGATCACACTCCGATTGAAGCTGATGCAATCGCTCTTCTAATTGACGCAACCCTTGCCGTTGCACTGCTAGTTGACGGACTAACTGGTTCGCAACAGTCATCTCAACCACTCCTCTTTAAAGATAAATTTCAGCACCGGCTTGTTTAAATTCTTCTGCTTTTTCTTGCATCCCCTTTTCAATCGCCAGTTTCTCCTCTAAACTATTTTCATCCGCATACTTGCGAATATCGTGGGAAATGCGCATACTGCAGAATTTCGGCCCACACATCGAACAAAAATGAGCCACTTTCGCACCTTCAGCCGGTAACGTTTCATCATGATACTCCATCGCACGCTCTGGATCCAAACTCAAATTAAATTGATCTCTCCAACGGAATTCAAAACGCGCTTTTGACAACGCATCATCCCGCTTTTGTGCGTTCGGGTGCCCTTTCGCTAAGTCCGCTGCATGAGCTGCTATTTTATAGGTAATGACCCCTTCACGAACATCCTCTTTATTTGGCAAACCGAGGTGCTCCTTCGGTGTGACATAACACAGCATGGCGGTTCCGAACCAGCCAATCATCGCAGCACCAATTGCGGAAGTGATATGATCATAAGCAGGAGCTATATCTGTCGTCAAAGGGCCTAACGTATAAAATGGAGCCTCTTGACAAATATCCATTTGCTTCTCTACATTTTCCTTGATCAAATGCATTGGAACATGACCCGGACCTTCCACCATCACTTGTACATCATGCTTCCAAGCGATTTTCGTCAGTTCACCTAGCGTCTCCAACTCAGCGAATTGTGCCTCGTCATTAGCATCTGCAATCGAGCCTGGACGCAACCCATCTCCTAATGAAAAGGAAATATCATATTGCTTCATAATTTCACAGATTTCCTCAAAATGCGTATAAAGGAAACTTTCTTGATGATGTAACATGCACCATTGCGCCATAATCGAGCCGCCACGTGAAACGATCCCTGTCACTCGATTGACCGTCAATGGGATATAGCGTAATAATACGCCCGCATGAATCGTGAAGTAGCTAACTCCCTGCTCAGCTTGTTCAATCAATGTGTCGCGAAATACTTCCCACGATAAATCTTCCACTTTGCCATTCACCTTTTCCAATGCCTGATAAAGCGGTACTGTTCCCACTGGCACAGGAGAATTACGGATGATCCATTCACGTGTCGTATGAATATTTTTCCCTGTAGATAAATCCATAATATTATCTGCGCCCCAACGTGTGGCCCACGTCATTTTCTCCACTTCTTCTGTAATCGATGAAGAGACAGCAGAGTTTCCAATATTCGCATTAATTTTGACATGAAATTTACTCCCGATAATCATTGGTTCTGCTTCAGGATGATTGATATTGGACGGGATGATCGCACGACCCCTTGCTACCTCGTCACGCACAAGTTCAGGTTCGACCCCTTCACGAATAGCGATGAACTCCATCTCAGGAGTAACCATTCCTTTTCAGGCATAATGCATTTGCGTAACATTTCTCCCTTTTTTAGATCGTAATGGCTTTAGCTTTAATAACGGGAATTGCTCATCGTTTTTCATTTGTTCCAATGAACGAAATCCATTGTCCTGTGGTTTCACTTCTCGTCCCTCATACTCTTCGACATCGTTGCGCTCCCATATCCAGTCTCTCTTAATAGATGGAAGCCCTTTTCTGATATCGACTTCGTAACCAACTTCCGTATACTTTCCACTTGTATCATAGACGCGGAACGGTTCATTTGAATACTTGCCTTGATCGGTAACGGTCGGTGATAGCTCGATTTCACGCATAGGTACGAGCAGATCTTCACGGCTCCCTTGCACATACACTTTCTTGCTTGCCGGAAAACAATTATGGATCTGGATTTCTTCTTCCTTCGTTTGTTTCATTTGTCATCGTCTCCTTTTTGAGGGTAGACCATGACTCCATCCGAGTAAAGGGAATCAAAAAAGACCAGTCCCGTAGAAATGGACCTGGTCTTCAAAACGCACATAAACGTACGCTGATTGATAGATTGAAAACTTCCCCACGCTGGTACGAGCCAGATCAGGTCCAAAGAGTTCGGAATGCGTTTCATCCATTCCATCTCAGTCCAGTCACGCTGGACACCCCTAGTTATAGTTATTGAATTATCGAACAACTCCAGTTTATCATAGTCTTACTTCTTGTCAACTAGAGGAATGAAATGAATTACTTTCCAATCGGATCAACCTGTCCTTTATCTCCTGTCCGTCCCGATATCCTGATAAACTGCCATTCTTAGCGACCACTCGGTGACACGGAATAATCAACAATAGCGGATTCCTTCCGATTGCTGAAGCTACGGCTCGAACTGCGGAAGTTTTGCCGATATCTGTAGCGATCTTTGAATAGGTAACCGTCTCGCCATACGGAATACGGCTCAACGCTTCCCAAACTTGGAGTTGAAACGGTGTTCCTGTCAAGTCTAATGGGCAAGTGAAGTCCATTTGCTCGCCAGACAAATACCTTTTGATTTCTCTCGTATATTCATCTAATTTATGAGCATCTTCTATTATTGCAGTAGTGCCAAGCTGTTTGCCTGCCCAATCCTTCAGTTCCTTAAAGCTATTCTCTGCTAAGCCTACATAGCAAAGACCTGTTTCAGTAGACGCCATTGTCACGTACCAATCTTGAGATACAAAGCTTGTCCAATATAACAGTTGCTCCACAACCTTTCCCTTATCCAAACAGTTTCAATCCAACTGCTCCTAGAATGATTAATGATAAAAAGAAAATCCGCTTTACGCTAGCCGACTCTTTAAAAAACAGGATTCCTGCAAGTACTGCCCCAGCCGCTCCTAAACCTGTCCAAACAGCATAGGCCGTACTCATTTGAATATCTCGCATTGCGAGTGATAGAAAAATAAAACCGAATCCAAAAATCCCTACAATGAATACTAGCCGCGGTATCGTACGCTTCTGTAAATAATAATTGATACTCATGACACCAAAGATCTCGCCTAGACTGGCAATTGCCAAATAAACCCAAGCCACCGTCAGCCAACCCCTTTTTGATTTTCTTCATCTACGTGTTCATCCGTTGTCAGTTTGATTCCCACCACACCAATCACTATTAAAGCAATAAATGATAGTGTGATCCATGTGAAGTCGGCTTGAAAAACGAAGATATCGACCAATAAAATGGCAGCCGCTCCAGACCCAGTAAATACGGCATACACCGTACCTGAAGGCAATTTCTCGCATGCCTTAATAATGCAATAAAAACTGACAATAATCGCCATCCCCGTTCCAATCCATTGCATCATCGTATCCGAGTAGCGAAGTCCTACTACCCAAAAGATTTCTACAATCGCAGCCAAGATGACATAATTCCAAGCCAAATTGAACATCTCCTTTCATTCGCTTGTATTGCCTATCAGTATAGCAAATCGATCACCTAAACAAGAAACCATTCTATCTACTAGAGGGACGCTTGCATCTGCAATACCTACATGATAGAATGAATCTGTCAACATATTTACTATATTATGAATATTCTTATCGAGAGAGACGGAGGGATAGGCCCAAAGAAGTCTCAGCAACCAGCCATATGGGCATGGTGCTAATTCCAAGGGTGATATCACCTTGAAGATGAGAATACTAAAAACACACGTGTACGTTCGAGGGGCCTATTCGAAATGAAGAGGTTCTTTTTTATTTTTTCTGAGGGGGATGGATATTCATGACAAACAACGAATTAGAAACGAGATTAGTCCAACTAGGAAATCAGAGTGATGAGAAAACAGGTGCAGTCAACCCACCTATTTATTTATCCACGGCTTACCACCATGCGGGTCTTGGCCAGTCTACCGGCTACGATTACACACGAACAAAAAACCCAACACGTTCCATTTTGGAAGACGGTATAGCCAACCTAGAATCCGGGGATCAAGGATTTGCCTGTAGCTCTGGCATGGCAGCCATTCAGCTGATTTTATCGTTGTTTAAAACGGGTGACGAACTTCTTGCACCAGAGGATCTATACGGCGGCACCTATCGCTTATTTAACCAATATGAAAATACTTATCAGATTTCTACACGTTATCTTTCATTCGACGATGTGGAAGCGGTGGAACAAGCGATTACAGACCGGACGAAAGCCATATTTTTGGAGACTCCAACCAACCCGCTCATGTTACAGATCAATATCGCAATCTATGCAGAGCTTGCTAAAAAACACGGTTTGTTATTGATTGTGGATAATACGTTCTTAACACCGTATTTCCAGCGGCCTATTGAAGATGGGGCAGACATTGTCATCCATAGCGCTACAAAATATATCGGTGGTCATAATGACGTGCTAGCCGGACTTGTTGTAGCTAAAGGAGAGGATCTTAGCGAACGTCTATTTACGAATCATAATGCAATGGGTGCTACCCTTTCACCACTCGATTCATGGCTTGTAGTACGGGGTCTCAAAACTCTACATTTACGAATGAAGCAACATGATGCGAACGCAAAAGCAATGGTTTCCTATTTAGAGCAAGAGCCTTTAATTGCAGATGTGCTGTATGCAGGGATCGGCGGTATGTTGTCTTTCCGTGTACAAAATAGCGAGTGGGTCGGTCCTTTCTTAGAGAACATGAAGCTCATTTCATTTGCGGAAAGTCTTGGTGGGGTTGAAAGTTTCATTACCTATCCGACGACACAGACGCATATGGACATCCCGCTTGAGGAGCGAAATCGCCGGGGTGTTGATGATCGACTTTTGCGTTTCTCAGTCGGCGTAGAAGATGTGAACGACTTAATAGCAGATGTCAAACAAGCTCTCTATGCTGCAAAGGAAGCTGTTGAAAGTGTAAAAGTGAATTAACACTCCTCCTCCTGCGTTTGGTTGCAGGAGGTTTTTTTGCTTGATGGCCACATAAAAAAAGACATCCAAACCTTTGAATCCGGCTTGAATGTCTTACACGTAATTATTGAGCTTGCTGCCACTTTTTCTTTTCACTTGAATAAACAACTGCCACTGGCGCTGCAATGAACGCTAATGCCGCAATACCTGCAAGCATGCCTACCCATTCTTTACTTCCTAAAGAAAATCCGGCTCCTGCACCTATTCCAATTCCCGCAAAAATAGCCAATGCAACAATCTTATACATACCAGTTCCCCGACCTTTCAAGTTAAAGACTCTTCACAAGTTCCGAACCATTCGTTGCTCATAGCATACTCTATTTGAGAACAATTTTCAAGCGTAAATGAGAATCTTTTTCATTTATTTCGGTTGCGGTGTATGAGCGGTTACGCAATTTTATGAGCGGCTGTAATAATTTATGAGCAACTACCATTGAATTTAGATCACCAACACAAAGAGCTCTTCCCAACATAAAAAACTGTCCAGAAAAGTCACTTTTTGAAGTGACCCCTTAAAGTTAGACACGGTTATTTCATCAGGCAGCTTTGGTAAAATGAGTTCGGTATTGCACCGGAC
>NZ_WHVW01000035.1 GCF_009651005.1 Sporosarcina obsidiansis | reverse complement strand
ACGCTCGCTTATAATTTACATAAGCAGAAGGACTTTTAATTTAACTGTAACTATTTCAGTTTGGCATAATCATACAGTGAGTAAGTTTATTACATTTAGACAAACGAGCCAAAGTATGCAGAGAAGTAATGAGGGTTGTTAAAATAGAAAGTACGCGCTGAAATTAGGAAGTAGTTTATTTTAGGAAGAAGGATAAAATGAAATTAAATACTGAAAAAGAAGGTATTTCATACGCTATATTTGCCTATATTATGTGGGGAATTACACCCATTTATTGGAAAACAGTTCAACATGTATCTCCTGGCGAGATCATAACACAACGGGTTTTCTGGTCTTTTCTTTTTATGATTTTACTTATATTTATCACAAAGAAATGGAATACATATGTTACATTCGTAAAAGAAATCACTAAGAAACCAAAATTATTTTTGTCTCTTGCAATAGCTGCGATACTGATTAGTTCAAATTGGGGTATCTTTATGTGGGCAGTAATTGAGGGGAGAATAGTAGAAGCGAGTCTTGGTCAATATATTAATCCTCTCACAAGTATGTTAATTGGAGTAATTGTGTTAAAAGAAAGGTTAACTCGCGGACAAATTCTCGCATTTTTATTAGCTGGAATCGGTGTATTAATACTTACGTTACATTATGGCGTGATTCCTTGGATCTCGCTCAGTTTAGCCCTTACTTTTGGATTTTACGGTTTAGCAAAGAAAATGATTAAGGCTGATTCAACTATCGGATTGACCCTTGAAACAATGGTACTATCACCTATTGCTTTACTATATTTGATTTACTTACTGTCTCAATCTAAAATACAGTTCTTTGATTCCTTTTCAACAAGTTTATTATTAATCGGGAGCGGCATAGTGACAGCTTTACCACTTTTATTGTTTACTAAGAGTGCTAAAAAAGTTTCTTTATCAATGTTAGGAATACTTCAATATATCTCACCCACTTTATCACTGATGGTAGGTGTTTTTCTATATCATGAAGTATTGACTAATGCACATTTATTAGCTTTTGTCTTCATTTGGTTAGCTCTTGCGGTTTATACATATTCTTATAATAAGACAGCTTCAAAAAATGAAGCTTAATTAAGAGATGATCGTCTATTGACGGTCTTTTTTTAAAAAAAGACATATTTTTGTCACTTACGAAGGACAGATTATGTCTGTTAAAGTAATTCGAGTAGAAGAAAAGGAGGATTTATGTATGCAAATGACAAGAAGAGAAAGTCTATATTTTGGTATGATTATGTGTTTCGGGATGGTGCTAGTTATGACCTTTTATAATTTTTATTTGAATAGAACTATGTTTAAAATGTCTTTCATAGAAGGAATAACTGGTTTTTTTAGTGCTTTTATCATTGCCTTACTATTGGACCTGTTTATAGTAGGACCTATTGCTAAAAAAATAGCATGGAAATTAACTGTGAATGCAACTAAGAAAATTTATACGGTTCTAGCAATATCAATATGTATGGTTTTAGGGATGGCGTTTTTTATGTCCATTTACGGTTTAGTTTTAATCTATATGCATAGTGGTTTTACTTTTAACACAGTAGTTACAGACTTTTTTACGGTTTTTGGTAAGAATTTAATTATGGCATTACCTTTACAAATTATTGTCATGGGGCCACTAGTACGCTATTTATTCGTTAAGTTTATTAAAACGAATAAATTAGAGATGAGTGCGTAAATATAAGTAAGCAATAGGGCGCGATTGCTTAATAAGCAATTGCGTCTATAACACATTGTCAAAAAAGTCTTATTGAACCATTCGCTTTTTACCCACTCCACGCCTTCTGCTCCTATTTATAATGCCCCCCAATCAATTGATTCCGCCGATAAGCAGTCCCTCCTGAAGTGACAGAGACGGCACGAAGGATCGCGGTGGAACCATATTTCAGGCGCAAAGCATCCATTACATGATCGAGCCGCTGTTGTTTCCAGTTCGTTGGTTCAAACAAACTGAGCTGTACACCGTGTTCATCTTCCAAATTGGTAAGGCTGATAGAAATGTGGCGGACGGGTCGACCGTCGTGAAATGTCTCCAGCAGTTCTACACATGTGCGATAGATCCTCATCGTTTCATTGGTCGCTTCCGCCAGCGTTTTTCTACGTTGAAACCCGCCACCTAACGCATGTTTGGAGTAGCCAAAAGATAGTTGCACGGTGCGGCCTTTCTTGCCTGCTACTCGTGCACGCATGGCCGTATCCTCGCACATTTCCAGTAAGACCGCCAAAATTTCATCCATTCGTACATAATCCCGTAACAAGGTCTGCCCTTTTCCGTAACTAACCTGTCCTTCAATTAAAACAGAGCCGAGGGTAGAATAATCAATCCCATGTGCATGATAATACAGTTGATTGCCCATGACGCCGAACTTTTTCTCTAACCGTTCCAGTGGTGTCCGCGCTAGATCGCCTACTGAATAAATCCCCATATCTCCTAATGTACGCTCCAATCTTCGCCCAATCCCCCACATATTATGAAGAGGCGCAACCGGCCAGAGTTTTTCAGGCACATCTTCATACGTCCAATAGGCAACGCCTGTTTTCTTCGCTTCCAAATCAAGCGCTAATTTGGACAACAGCATATTCGGCCCGACTCCACACGCTGAATACAACTGAAACTGCCGATATAATTCATCCTGAATTCGTTTAATCGTGGCATCTACGGGTCCCCATAACTTTTCCGTTCCTGTAAAATCAACGAAACATTCATCAATACTATATACATGGATCGCCTCTTTCGGCACATACCGATTCAATAGCTTCGTCAGCTCCATCGACACATCGATAAAAAACTGCATCTTCGGCTCAATTAAACGAATGCGTGGGTCATTAGGGATTTCATATAGCCGCATACCTGTCGTAATCCCAAATTGCTTTTTGAGTGGAGGGGAAGCAGCAAGAACTACACCGCCTTTCCGCTCGATATTCCCAATAATCGCAATGGGTGTTTCCATCACATCCAGCCTCTCTATCGCCGCTGCACAGCTAGCGTAAAAACTGCGCATATCTAAACAAGCGATCTGTTTATTCGGTAAGTGCTTCATATGGCCTCTTCTCCTCTGAAGAACAAATGTTCCTATCACTATATTACCCGAAACCACGGAGTTCAATCAATGGGAGTTTGCGGATAAATGACATATAATTGGACATAATGGATTCTTCGCATAAAAAAGACAGCCACAGGTGTGTTGGCTGTCTTTACCTTTATTTAGAGTGAAACGTCCTGTGGCGGTTCCCCAGATTTATTCATCAGACGAATGGCTTCAGGTTCAACTTTTAAAATCACTAATTTCGGATCATCTGGTCCATCAAACCAATTTTTCATTTGATCATTCCAAATTTTCTTCTTAAGTTGTTCATCCGATGAAATAGATACACGACCCGCATATTCCACGTACGCATCGCCAAATCCTTCCCCATCATAGCCAATCAGAATATGTGTATAAGGATTCTTCTCTACATCATCCACTTTATCTGTATCTTTGTTTGTAGGTGTATAAAGCGTCAATCCATCATTCATGAACGTCATGTACCTGCTCTGTGGCTTATTTCCGTCAATTGTCGCCATCGTACCAATAAAACTTTCATCTAAAATCTTTTTCACTGTGTCTTTTGCAGTCATCTATGTCCGCTCCTTTCGCAATTACTCCTACTGTTCCCATCTACTGATTTTCTAAACCTGGATGGCAATGCATACAGAAGAGTCCATCGCAAAAGTTCTTACAAACGTTTTTTAGAGTTATATCCTTTTTCTCCAAAGGGTTGAAGGCGTTCTAGCCATTTATCTTCCAGCTCGAGTAGCGCTTCTTTTTCATTGAAAAAAAGCTCATCCTTCTTTTTAAGTGTCTCCAAAATCTCAATTTGGAATACCTCTTTTCCAAACGTATTCCACTCTTCTTGAAGCAATTTATTGTTATATACACCCGTTTCCAGACTGAATTTCACACCATTTAATGTTTTAAAATTTCTTGTACTGCCGATGAACGCTTTTTGGTTCGCAAGATTTTTGATTTGAAAAACTCCCGCGTCCACCTGCGTCTCTTTATACAACTGTTTCAATTCCTTTTTGCGCTCCATTTGTACTTCCCCCATTCTTTTATTATTTGAGCCAATATTGGCTTCCGTCTGGCGTACGATCCAAAAACCCATATTCAATTAGATATCTTCTGATCATGACATAGTCCTCATACACTTCTCCTAAAATGCGGTTCGTGTCTTGTTCACTATAGATAACCTGCCCATCAAATCGTTTTGCAAGCTCCCGAAGAACAATCAAGCGTTGTTTTTCTTTTGGAGGGAACTTCTTCAGTCGTCCGCTACTCCCTTCAAAGAAAAATTTCTGTATCACTTCTTGCTGTTCTTCCTCCGTAAAGGCATAGCGATCATCCAGTAGCTTTGCCGACATATGGGGAGGAACAAACGCTGGTGCGTAGTCATCCTTTTCTTTCAACAGCTCCATCATGGCAAGAAACGTTTTGGCCTGTCGCTCCTTCTCCTTCAATACAAATCGATGATGCCGGACAGTAGATACGCTACCAATTTCTAGATCACGCTGAACTTCCTTATCGCTTTTTCCTTGATAAAAAAGGGCAAGCAAATGACTTTGATGTTCCGTAAGACCTGTTAATTTTTTGTCTAAACCGATTAAATAATCAAAAACCGATTGATGAGTACGTTCAATATGGATCCGCATGTATCTTTCCGCTTCATAGAGCGTGTTTTCGTACGGATAAATAATTCCTTTGTCAATTTTCGTACCGCATAACAAGCAAATATAAGAATCTTTCTCCATAATGTAGCCTTGCTTCAATTCGGATAAAGTAGCATCCCAAAAAAGTTCAGATACGTCCATCTTCACACACATCCAATTAACGTTTTATTTTACACAAACAAAAAATATATTCGTTTGTTTAGTAACACGTATATTACATGCTATATTGTAAAACGTCAATAAAAAAAACAAACACTGAATCATTTTGTTTTAATAAAAACAAACAAACTCAATAAATGTTATCCTTATCAAACCATACGATCTCGCCAAATTACAACGGACATGGTACACTTTTAAAAACACGCGAGGAGGTAATTAGTATGTGCTTACTAGCGTTTCAATTACAAAGCCATCCGAAATACAAACTCATTCTCATGGCTAATCGTGATGAAGCCTATCATCGTCCCACAGCTCCTGCTGAGTTTTGGTCAGATCATCCCAATATCTTAGCTGGACGAGACTTAGAGCAAATGGGTACATGGCTCGGCATCAATAAACAAGGGAGAATTGCCGCGCTAACCAACTTTCGAGATCCTTCTCTCCCTATAACAGGCAAACAATCACGAGGTCACATTGTCTCCTCTTATTTACAATCAAATGTAGCACCGCGCGTTTTCCTAGAACAGCTACATGAGAACAGGAACAACTACACGGGATTCAATGTTCTGGCTGGATCAAGCGAGGAACTGTTTTATTACTCTAATGTTGAACAGACGATCGTCCATCTTTCGAAAGGGACATATGGTCTCAGCAACGCACTGCTTGATACACCTTGGCCCAAAGTAGAAGCAACGAAGAATTTTTTACGTGACTATTCAAATAGCACCGAAGAAATTGATGTTGATACGTTGTTTGAAACGATGCAGCGTGCAGAAGGATTTCCGGCTGAAACATTACCCGATACGGGGGTAGGCAGGGAAATGGAGAGTTTTTTATCCTCTATATTCATTGCGTCGGAAAAATATGGAACGCGTTGCACGACCGTGATTTTAATAGACAACGATGATCAAGTGTATTTTGAAGAACGTACATTCACTAATGGCAAGTTTGCTACATCACAACGATTTTCATTTGAAATTGAAAAACCGGCATACTCGTAAAGAGCTGCCGGTTTTTTGGAACGTAGAAATGTAGATCTTCTAGCTTTCTAGCCACTTTGATACTTTCTGATCCATCTCTTTTTGTAAATCCTCTATATTCCCCGTATCCTGGCCTACTAACTTCAAATATCGTTCAGGAAACATCTTTTTGAGAGAGGAGGAATACAATTCTCCATCTTGAGTTTCCGTATATTCCTTCACCACATAGTGATCGACTTCTTTCTTAAGCCGAATGACAGCAGGCAATGAATGACCTGCTTGGTTTTCTAAACCAGTAGATTTATTGAACCCGCCATAATAAGACCACATGTATACACTGAGAATTCCGTTTGACTCGCTTGTGCCATAAATTTTATGCACTTCAAACTGTTTTTCCGTACCATGATTTATAGATGAGTACTTTTCGATAATGTAATCAGAAATCGCCTCATCTACCTCTAGAGGAATATGATGATCTCCATCTACAGGTTCCATTTCATTTTCACTGCAACCTGTGACTAAGGCTGTGACTACAAATAGAAACAAGATATGTAGTCTAAATAGTTTTAGCAAAAATCCCTCTCTCCTCTATTTCAATAAAGTATTTTAAGTATTTACATATAGCAATTTTAATTAGTATATCAAAATAATCAATTCATTATATCCATATATTTTTTAAATTCCACTAACGCTTTCTCTTTATTCCCCGTGCTAAATAGTCTTCTTTCATCGTCCCCGAGAATCCGATAATGCCCGCCTGTCGTGTGCTGTTGTAACCTATATTGTTGCCACTGACCAATCTCTGTCCACCAATTAACAGTCCCACCTGCAGCAAGTTCTCGCTTATGGATCTCTGGATGCACGGCAATCTCCGCTAATTCGACAGGATCATCTCCCATGACAGCTCGCAATAACGCACTTTCCCGAAACAGAGCGCAAACCGCCACCGCTACCGTCCAACTCAATTCCTGGCGACCTTTCTCCAATTGAACAAGCGTCTTCTTTGAGATCCCTAAAATATCCGCCATCTGATCTTGCGTATAATCCATCTCCGTACGAATCAATTTTAATCGAGGTAGTACTAAATCAATCACCGTTAACTTATCCATCTAAACACCCCTTTTACACTAAAAGTGTATTAATACACTTTTAAAGTATTTAGTTACTTTTAGAGAATTTAGTAATAAATATTGTCATTTTGCTATGTGGATTACTACTAGTCTATCATAAGCATGCAGTTTTTATCGAAAAAACTCTTAAGCTGACAGAGGATTCTGCACATACAGTAGTTTATAGCTTACCTTCAAAAGGGAATCGTTTGTTCCGGCTCAAGGGATGTGTTAAGTTCGATTCAGAAAGTCTTTAACGCGGAATGTTGGTACAATGGAGCTTTTCATTCTATGTTCACGCAGGTCGACTAGCGCCACAATCGCCAGTTTGATGGGCCTACTCGTTATAAAATAAAAAAGGCTATCGCCGAAAGTCAATGTAACTGACTTTCGAGGGTAGCCTTTGCTGTCCTACTAATTTAATTAAATTGCAGTCGATTTCCATGCTGTAATGTCTTCTTCCAAAGGTACTTGTGCAGCACGGGCTTTTACTGCGGAATAGAAGAATAAAGCTACTAGGAAAATTGAGATGACAGATGCACCGATGTACGAAACATTCATTGGCAAACCAAATCCGATTGCCGCATTCAATATATATGTGGTCGTGGCCATCAACATAAACGTTCCAGGTATGAGAGCAACCCAGTAATTCTTACCGGCAATGAAGAGATACATCGCACCGACAAACAATGCAATCACAGCTGTTGATTGGTTAGCCCAAGAGAAATAGCGCCATAGAATATCGAAGTCTACTTGAGTCAATGCAATTGAGATCGCGAACATTGGAACCGCAATCCATAACCGACTCACCATCTTCACTTGAGGATACTTAATATAATCTGCAATAATCATACGTGCGCTTCGAAATGCCGTATCCCCTGACGTGATTGGAAGGATAATAACTCCAAGGATGGCTAACGTCCCACCAACCGCACCTAACATCATAGTAGATGCTTCACTAACGATCACTGCAGGTCCACCACCAGCAACCAGTAATTCATTCAAACCAACTGGGCCGTTGAATAATGCCATTCCAGCGGCGGCCCAGATCATCGCAATAATAGCTTCTGCAATCATCATGCCATAAAAAATTTTACGTCCTTGGCTTTCCTTCTGCGTAGTACGCGAAATGATCGGTGACTGTGTAGCATGGAAGCCAGATAATGCGCCACATGAAATCGTTAAAAATAGTAAGGGGAAGATCGGTAAATTATCAGGATGCAAGTTGGCGAATGTTAATTCAGGAATTGGGGCGCCTTTTACGAGCATCATACCCCCTACTCCAAGTGCGCTAATAATGAGCAATGCACCGAAGATGGGATAGAAACGTCCGATAATCTTATCAATTGGTAACAGAGTGGCCAAAATATAATAGATAAAAATTAGGGTAACAATAACACCCATGGCCATCCAACCATTCATTAAATTATAGAGTAGTCCGGCTGGCGCGGATACAAAGACCGTACCGACTAATACTAATAAAAGAAGTGCAAATACATTGACGATGTGTTTCATTACCTTCCCTAAAAACTTTCCTGCCAGTTCCGGCAAATGAGCACCACGATTTCGGATTGAAATCATACCTGTCAAATAGTCATGAACTGCGCCTGCAAAGATTGCGCCAACTACAATCCAAATGAACGCGATCGGACCATATAGCGCTCCCATAATCGGTCCAAAAATCGGACCAACTCCTGCAATGTTCAACAACTGGATCAAGGAGTTTTTCTTCGTACTCATCGGTACATAATCTACTCCATCTCCACTCGTATATGCAGGTGTTGCTCGCTCCTCTTTGACACCGAACATTTTCTCGATGTACTTTCCATACGTGAAGTACCCAACAACTAATAATACAATTGCAAATAAAAATGTAATCATAGCAAATTCCCCTCCTTATGATGATAACGCTTACATTAAGTATAATGGAGTTGAACTTGTACAATTACATCTTTTCATAACATGTCAGAATAATAGAGTAAGATGCACGGATAGTGAATTAACATGCAATGAGATCCCTTACCCTTCCAAACGATGCCTCAATTCTTTAACGTAATTTCTGCTAACAGGAAGCTTTTCAGGCATATGCTCTAGCTCAAGATGATAGGCTCCATTAAACCATGGGGTTAAGCGGATGACATACACCAAGTTCACTAAAATACTTTTATGGATACGGAAGAATGAAAAAGGAGTTAACTTACTTTCAAGTTCTTTCAACGTCATCCTCGTTTCATAGTCTCGTGAATTCGTAACAATTTTCGTCCATTTGTCTTCACGATGAACATACAGAATATCCTGAATCGGAATATAATGGATTTCTCCTTCCGTCTCCACCGGCAACCGATCAATTCGTTTAGTTGTATCCGCAAGTTTTGCAGGATACAGCAAATTCCCTAACCGTTTGACCGTCTGACGCAGTTGTCCTTCATCATATGGTTTCAATAAGTAGTCAAATGCATGAATTCGGAAGGCTTCTGCCGCGAATTGTGGGTACGCTGTTGCAAAAATGATAGAGGGGACTTTTTTGAGTGCGCTGAATGACTTTGCAACTTCCATCCCATCCACTTTTGGCATTTCAATGTCGAGAAACACAACGTCCGGCTGTAGTTGCATCGCTTTCACAATGGCAGTTTCGCCCGAATCCGCTTCACCGACAATTTTGATATTGTCAAACTGCTCAAGTAAATAAATGAGTTCCTCTCGGGCATACCGCTCATCATCCACGATTAACGCACGAATCCACTCACTCATTGGCCCACCTCCATCTTTGGAATTTGAAATGAAATCTTCGTTCCTTTTTTCGGTACACTACCAATTTTAAGCCCCGACGTTTTTCCAAACGACATAATCAAGCGTCGGTTCACATTAAAAAGACCTAAACCTGTACCTTTTTCAGAGATCACCTTCTCATTACCCAGCAGTTTCAATCGTTCACTTTCGATACCTTTTCCGTTATCCTCCACCGTTATATGAATCGCAGTGTCTATTTCTTTCATGAAAATATGAACGATTGAGTTATGATCCATATCTTTAATGCCATGCGTAATCGCATTTTCCACAAGTGGTTGCAATGTCAATGGCGGGATCTTCTCTTGCATAATACACGGATCGGTATCAATACAAATCCTCAATTTATCAACAAAACGTGCTTCTTCTATTTTCAAGTACGCCTCCACATGTGCCAGCTCTTGCTGCAAGGTCACCATCTTTACGGTCGTCCCTTCTAAGTTCTGACGCAAAAAATAGGAAAGTGAGGACAACAGCTTTCTCGCTTCATCAGGATTTGTTCGGATTAACGAAATAATAATGTTCATAGAATTAAAAAGGAAATGTGGACTGATTTGTGCCTGCAATGCTTGAATTTCCGCATCCTTCGCTAATTGATACGCACGATCTGCCTCTGCAATTTCCAATTGATTACTCAATAACTCCGCCAATCCCGCAATTAACTCAATCGTCACATCCGTAATCGCTTTGCGTGATGGATAATACAATTTCAGCGTACCGATCGTATCATTGCGTGTTTTTAAAGGAGCAACGACAACGGCTGCGAAAACGGTGCTTGATGGGTTATCTGCTAGTTCGATATGATCTGCAACGACGAGCTGACCATTACGTATCACGTCTCTTGTAATCTCTGTTTGTATTGGCCCATGCGTTACATCACCTGCCTGACCAACAAATGCTAAGATCTCTGTTTTGTCCGTCATGGCAACTGCGCCGGGCCGTAATTCATCAAGTAAAATTTTACACACTGCAGCCGTTGTTTCTTTACTCATACCAGTCCGTAAGTAGCCCAATGTTTGGTCTGCGATCCGTAACGTTTTCTGCGCTTGAAGAGCGGTAGCCTTTTCTTGATCACTGATCACATTATAGGCAATTAACATAAATAAAGCGGTCCCCATTCCATTCGCTAAAATCATCGGCAAACCAATTGTTTGGACTAGTGAAAGCGCTCTCTCAAAAGGGTCGGCTAGCATCAGGATGAGTAACATCTGTACCGTCTCAGCAAATGCTCCGATGGCAAATGCGGCGAGAGGGCTTGTATGCTTCCCTTTTTTATAGAAATAACCAGCTAAAATACCAGAAATGATCGTAGAAATCCCACAAGAAATAGCCGTGAATCCACCTAATGATATCCGATGAATTCCGGCAATTAAACCGGCACCTATCCCGAGTCTATAGCCTCCCAATAAACCAGCGACCACTACACCGATGACACGGGAGTTCGCAATGGCTTCATTCGAAGTCAATTCTAGCGATACATTATTGAAATGAAGAGTTTGCATATCTAACGCTACGCCAAAATACGTACCAAAGATTCCAAAGAAGCCGAAAAAGAGGATGGCCGTCATCTCTTGCTTGCGATCCAATCCATCTTGATGGACCATATTTTGAAAAAAGCGGAAACGAGTCAACAAGAATGCAACCGCCACAATCATTCCGACTCGTTCGAACATAATAATGAGCAAATCAATCATAGTGATTCCCCCGTTTCACTAATCAGCAACTATGTCACATCACTCACTTAGTACGGATCGCTTGGTTGACGACAGCTACTACTTCCGTACGAGACATCTTCTCTCGACCTTCCTTTAGCGCGTCCAATGTACCATGTGCCAAAGCAAGCGGGATTTTGCAGAAGTTCAAGATCGTCGTCGTTTCAATATCTTTGATATATGCATCCGCTAATGCCAAATTCTCTTCGGCATAGCTAAACATTTGATCCAGCTTCCAATCCTCCGGGAAAAAGTCCACATCGCGTTCCGCATCTTCCTTATAATTACGAAGAATATTGACGGACTGCAAACCACGACCAAATCCAATGGCCAATTCTCTGTCCGTTTCCGTTCCATCATACCAACGCCAAATATCTGTCAGCATCACACCAACCAAACCGGCAACATAGTATGTATAATCGTCCAAATCCTCACGAGTTTTAACAACCCAATCCTTTTCCGCCCATTTTGCCATTCCTCGTCCCATAATTATCGTTGATTCCAAAACTTTATCCGTGATCGTATCAGGACAAAACTCCACCCAATCTGCAAGGCGCAGCGTAACTTCAGGCAATAATGATTGATATGGTGTAAACAATTCATCAAGTGCTTGATCGATAGGCGCTCCTGTTGTGATTTTATTTTCCAAAATGGAACTGACCTCATTCAGAAGATTGCTTTTTTCCACTACTTCAATATCTTCATGATCTTCAATTTCATCAATTGCGCGCATACATAAATAGGCTGATGCCACTGCTTCTTTCAAGTTAGGCGCCAGAAGTTTGATCGGAATAAAAAATGTACGGCTCGTTTCTTTTAGAACTTTCATTGCGTCTTTTTGTAGTTTCATATGGGTTTTCACTTCTCGATCCCTCCATCAATATTTCGTGCAGGTTATGTATAAACTCGTTTTATCCTGTGATTTTATACAATATACTATTTCTTTATTATATCACCCATTCTAACATGAAGACGTTTATTGTGTATTGTCAAAAACCAAAGAAATCAAACGAGATGTCAAAATGGATAAGCTATATGTAATATGCTTTAACTTATTTCTGTTTTTTAGGGTTGCTCTTTATAAGATCAAGGTATGAGAAATACTACGGATATATAGAATGTAAGTTCGGTGCCAATATGAGATATGAAAAAAATTAAGATAACGAATATTTCAGTTGGAATATGGAATGAAAGTAAAAGATGATTAACCATAAATAACTTGAATTAAACAATACCCTGACAGGTGGTAATAGATAAATCACTTCTTTAACACATGTGCATTTATTCCTCATATTTTTGAATAGCCTTTACGTCCAAGACCCTATTCACAACTCGCTTTCCCATTTAAAAATTTTCCTCTTTAAGGACATATTAACTATTTAAAATGTAAACATTCGCAAAAATAATCAAAAATCTCCCCTTTTCTTTTGCTATTCTATTGTTGAAGGGAGGGAACATTCATTGCATTATGAAGGCATTATTAAAAAAACTATCAGCTATATTGAAGAACAGTTACATGAATCGTTAGTGATTGATGATATAGCCGCGTATGCAGGATTCTCCAAATTTCATTTCCATCGAATTTTTCGTTCAGTGATTGGGATGTCTATAACCGAGTATATCCGGAGAAGACGTTTGGCAAATGCTTCGGCAGCTTTACTCTACACCAACGAACGAATTTTGGATATTGCATTATATTATCAGTTTGAGTCTCAGGAAGCTTTTACAAGAACCTTCAAAAAGTATTATCATTTGCCACCCGGACAATACCGAAAACTGATGTCAAGTATGCTAAAAAATAAGGAGGAATCTTATATGGATAAGCAAGTAAAAGGCTGGTTTTTAAGCGGAACAGATCAATTTAATTATGAAATGGGTATTGATCATGAAATGGTTCATCAAGGAAAAGCATCAGGCTATTTAAAATCGAAAACAGTACTTGATGATTCAAGCTTCTCTACCATGATGCAGCAATTTAAAGCGGATAGGTTTAGAGGAAAGAGAATTAGGCTTTCTTGTTTTTTAAAGACCAAAGATGTTAAATCGTTTAGTAGCATGTGGATGAGAGTTGATAATGCTTATGGCGATGTATTACAGTTTGATAATATGAGTAATCGTTCAATAAAAGGGAATACAAACTGGAATCGTTACTCCATCGTTTTGGATGTTCCCTCAGATAGTTCGATTATAGCTTTCGGAATTATTTTGTCAGGACAAGGTCATGTGTGGGTGGATCAGTTTACCTTTGAAGAGGTGGATGAAAATGTAGAAACAACTAATTTAGAGAAGCAATCAGAGTTATTGGATGAACCATTAAATTTATCCTTTGAAGAAGAAATCTAATTGTTGAGTAAAGCAATTAATAATTAAGCTGACATTATAAAGTTCTCAAATTCCTCGTATCCCTGCAAATTATTTTCAGCCTACAAGATTATAAATATCTTATACTTTAAACAGATCAACAGTAACCACAAAACCATAAAAAAGCTGATTGCCGTATTGACAGTCAGCTCTTCACTATACACTCACTCTGCAGAAGGTTTATCCATCGAAAAAGTGGATAACACAGGTTTGGATTCAAGTTCTGTTACATCAAGATCCACCGCATGCTCCTTAATTCGGAAGGATAATACAAACGCAACACCGAGCAGTATGCTACACATAAGTAACGCCAACGGAATTTGCTCGAAGTGATCGATGATCCAGCCACCAATTCCAGGTCCGAGCAATTGCCCTGCTGCAAAGAAGAATGTCACATATCCAAGCGCAACAGGTGCATATGTCGGATGTACTTGCTCAGTAGACAATGCCTGACATAATGATAGCATGCCAACAATCGTCATACCCCATAAAAATTGACTCGCAACCAATCCTAGATAAACAGGAAATAACACCGGCAATACTAACGATACCGAACCAATGCCTAATGTGGATAGTAGAGCGGTTTTTCGGCCAATTCGGTCAGAGACAGTTCCCCATAAAGGACCGCTGACAATAGACATAACACCGCAAATAGCCATGATTTGCCCTGCTTGATATTTCGTTAATCCCACTTCAAGAATATAACTGAACAGAAAACTCTGCGGAACTAAATACGCAAAACCTACAAGCCCATAAATAAAAGCTACACGAAGTACGCGTTTGTTTAAATATACACGTGTCCAGAAAGTTCGCTTTTGCTGTTCTTTCTTTACTAGAGGAATAGGTGGGTCACGTAAAATAGAGACCGCGATCATAATGGAAACGACTGATAAAACTCCGTAGAAAAACCAAAGATATCTCCAACCAAACTCGCCAAACCACGTAGTGAAAAATGGAATTAGGGAACTAGAAATCAGTGTGCCGAGCCCCATCCCACTGACCAAAAAACCGATCAGCATACCGCGTTTCCTTGGGAACCATCCGACCAATATGGTGATAAGTGGTGTATACGTGAAAGCGGTTCCAATTCCAAGCAGAAGCATAGCCGCAATAGTCAATCCGTAACTAGTGACAAGAGACAGCATGAATAAACCAAACGAAACAAGAGCGGTTCCGAAAATAACTAGCTTCTTTGCGCCATACCTTGACACAAGTAATCCAACAAAAATGACCATCAGCAAATAACCGATGGAGATTGTCGTCGCGAGCATCCCTGCTTGTTTGTAGGACATTTGTAGATTCTCTTTCATAAAAGGCATAATAATTCCATAAGACATACGTCCGAAACCGAGTGAACTGACAGTGACTGCGACGCTTGCCAATGCATACTTCCAAATACTTTGTTCATACTCTTTTGCCAACATACAAACCCCATCCTTTCTCATAATAACTTCTAGCTTCTTTATGAAAGTCAATCATGACTAATTCCACTCAGAAGGCTACTATTCAGGATGTGTGTACATGGTTGTGAGAGGAGCAGAATTTCCGAGTCTCATCAATATATGTCTATCTTGTGAACTTCTTCACTAATAGTATACCATTTCACACAGAATATTCAAACTTCTTTTACGCCGAAGTTAGTTTACATAATATTATTATTCAGCAAAAAACGCTTACTTATTATTCATAAGTAAGCACAGACTGTAGACAAACTCCGGAAATTTGAAGTTTTCCTACAGTCTATTTTCTTTTACAATAGAGTAAACGCCAGGAAAAGTTGATTTCGCTGCGGATGGACGCTTTCCGCGGGCACGGCCTCAGCCGCTTCCCTCGCTGCGCTCAGTCCAGGGTCTTCGGCTCG
>NZ_WHVW01000034.1 GCF_009651005.1 Sporosarcina obsidiansis | reverse complement strand
TCCTGGCGTTTACTCTATTGTAAAAGAAAATAGACTGTAGGAAAACTCCAAATTTCCGGAGTTTGTCTACAGTCTGACTCGTCCATTTTAAAATGGACGAGTGAATTGTTCAATTAAAGCCGTGCACCTTTCTTCGACTGCCGCACATAAGCGTTACTCTTGTCGTTGGCTCGGCCTAGGCTACCCCGCGGCACATGAGAGAGTCCACTTAATGCTGCTTCCTTCCGGACCTGACATGGTTCATGGGTTCCCATTGCGCAGGACCCAGACGTCAACACTACGTGCAAAAGGCAGACCCTACATGCGAACAGCCTCGAAAAGGAATTCAGTCTTGCTAGAGCGGATTGCAAGTTACAGGGCACCGCTAATTCCCCACCTAGCACGGCATTCCTCATTATACGCAACTTTAATTGTGATTGCAATGGTAAACCTTGTGTCTTATGAAATGATTGCACATGCCTGTTGCGTTCTATTTTTATCTGCTAATTAAAATATAAGTAACACTTAACGTAACATAACGTTTTTTGACAACTTAAAATTCTAGTAATTAAATGAAATGGAAAGAGTCGTTGATTTTATAGTAGAGTCTCTCCTGTTATTCTATCCTTTGCTCAGAGCTGTTATTGTCACGTCTGTTTATGAATGGTTGAAATATGCATTGTTTTGTATGTTTGCAACTGCAGTATTTCTTAATCCCCACGATTGATTCACTAGTGCACATATTCCTTTTCCATCGGCAAATTCTCTTCCACTTATCTAAGTAGCTTTTTCGATATTTCTTTTTGCTGTCATTTTGAAAACCACAACGATACATTAATCAACAAAAAGATTTGAACTAAGTTTCTATTGCTGACGCTATGTGTACCGACAAAAAGAAAAACATTAAGATAATGGTTGACATGTTTTTTAGAACATGATAAAGTATTACTTGTCCAACACGGAGGAATACCCAAGCCCGGCTGAAGGGATCGGTCTTGAAAACCGACAGGGGTGTTAAAGCCCGCGGGGGTTCGAATCCCTCTTCCTCCGCCATATTTTAGACACTACACGTTACATGATGTAACGTTTTTTTATTACACAAAAACAGAAAGAGCATCCAGGCACAAATAGCCTTTGGATGCTCTTTTTTATTTTGTAATAAACGCGCCTTGTTCGGCTGGTTGCAGCGCAATTCCTTGATAATGCGGAAAACGCTGTCCTAGCAAAGCCGCCACTTGTTGCTCAGTTCCTGGGGGTACAGCGATGAAGAGAGACGGTCCTGCTCCACTGATCGTCATGCCATATGTACCGATTTCCTTACATGCTAAACGAATTTCATCAAAATCTGGAAACCCCATCTTGCGGAATGGTTCATGGAAAATATCTCGTTCCATCATGCGACCCGCTGTCACCCAGTCAGCCTGAGCGATTGCAGCCGTCATCACACTGCCGGCTGCACTTCCTTGAATCGCTTCTTTATGCGTCAATTGCTCAGGTAATAGCCCACGAGAAGCTTCCGTTTTCAAAGCAACTGGCGGTACCATGATGACCACACCGATGGGAGGTGCAGGGAATGTCATTACTTCCATATGCTCTTCCGTGAAATAGGAGACAGTCAACCCTCCAAGCAGGGCAGCCGTAACGTTATCTGCATGACCTTCCAACTCACTACCGATCCGCAGTTTATCCTGCGGTGACAACTGCAAGTCCGCTAATTCACTAGCAATTTCAATTCCAGCTGCAATAGCTGTAGCACTACTACCGAGACCTTTTCCTAAAGGAATGTCTGAACGTACAACTAATTTTTGCGGTGCAACGAATCGATCATATTGTGCCACCACCTGTTGAATGGTTTGCACGATTAAATTCGTTTCGTCAGTTGGCAGTGAAGAATATTCCTTATCTTGATACAGAATATTCCACTCTAAAGCAGGTGTTACTTCTATTGTCATTTTAAGTGAAAGGGCAAGACCTAAATGATCGAAGCCGGGTCCGAGATTCGCCGTTGTGGCTGGCACGGTCACTGAAAAACCGGCTTCAGTCATTAGTCGTTCCCCTCTTTCAATTCTTTCAAGAAGCTATCAAACTGTTCATTTGTCATTAATGGCTTATCGGAGTTAACATTGATCGCTGTCTCAGGATCCTTCAATCCGTTTCCTGTCAAAATGCCCACAATTGTTGTTCCTTTTTCAATTAATCCTGCATCTAGACGTTTTTTGATTCCTGCAATAGTTGCACAAGATGCCGGTTCAGCGAAGATGCCATCTGTCGCAGCTAGCAGTTGATAGGCTTCAAGGATTTCCTCATCCGTAGCAGACAGAATATCACCGCCTGATTCTTCAAGAGCTTGAGTAGCCAAATGCCAGCTTGCAGGATTTCCGATACGGATGGCTGTCGCTACGGTTTCTGGCTCTTCGAATACACGGTCATATACGATTGGCGCTGCACCGTCTGCTTGAACACCAAGCAACTTAGGTGTGCCTGTACCTTTTTTCTCTGCATACTCTTTGAAGCCTTTCCATGCAGCAGAAATATTCCCGGCATTTCCTACTGGTAACGCGAAAATATCAGGTACTTTCCCAAGCTGTTCGATCGCTTCGAATGCTACCGTCTTTTGTCCTTCCAAACGATAAGGATTCACGGAGTTTACTAACGCGATTTTTCCTTCGCCGACTTCACGTACCATACGAAGTGCTTCATCAAAGTTTCCTTCGATCGCAACGATTTCTGCCCCGTACATTTTTGCCTGTGCCAATTTACCGAGTGCAATGCGGCCTTCAGGAATTACAACAATTGTCCGCATTCCAGCACGAGCACCGTAAGCTGCTGCGGCCGCAGAGGTGTTACCTGTTGATGCACAAATCAAAGCAGTTTTACCCTCTTCTTTCGCTTTAGCTACTGCCATAACCATCCCACGGTCTTTAAATGAACCAGTCGGATTCGTTCCTTCTGTCTTCACATAGAGATTAATACCCCACTGCTTAGACAAATTTTCCAGATGAATTAATGGCGTATTCCCTTCCTGTAAAGTCAATGCAGGCGTATTTTCCGTCACTGGTAACCATTCTTTATATTCTTCAATTAGTCCATTCCATCTTCTCATAATAAATTATTCTCCTTCCACCCGGTAGTGACTCGAAATGTCAATGACCGCTGGTGTATCTTTTAAGTCTTGTAAAATATCTAAATGCTGTTGGCGAGAAATTCTATGTGTAATGAATATTAAATCCGCACCCTCATCATGACGCTCCGAATCTTGGACGACTGTTGCCAAACTTGCTTTATGATGACTGTAAATCGAAGTCAGTTCCGTCAATACGCCCACCTCATCGCGTACAGTGATCCGGTGGAAGTAGCGTGCAAACTTTTGATCATCCGTCTTCACTTGGCGCTCATATTGAGGCGCATGTAATCTCTTACCATTTACGCCAAGCAATAAATTCCGACAAGCTGCCACTACATCTCCTGTAACTGATGTCGCAGTCGGCATAGATCCAGCTCCTGGACCGTAGAACATCGTTTCTCCCACTGCATCCCCGTAAACATACACTGCATTAAATTCATTGTTAACTGTCGCTAAAGGGTGAGAATTCGGGAAGAATACAGGCTCCACTGCCACTTCGATTCCATCTTCATCCTTTTTCGCAGATCCCGCCATTTTAATCGTATAACCAAACTGTTCAGCAAGTTGTAAGTCGCCATCTTTGATTTCTTTCATCCCACGGACAAACACATCATCCAAACGCACTTCAGTGGAAAAAGACAAAGAGGCTAAAATGACCATTTTACGTGCCGCATCAATGCCATCGACGTCTGCTGAAGGATCTGCTTCCGCAAAACCTAATTCCGTCGCTTCCGCCAATGCTTCTTCATACGTCTTATTTTCATGCTTCATCTTTGTTAAAATAAAGTTAGTTGTTCCGTTAACGATTCCTGTCAGTGCAGTAATTCGATCAGATGCTAGACCATCTTCTAGGGTACGGATCAATGGGATACCACCACCGACACTCGCTTCATATAATAAGTCGCACTTATTTGCATCTGCCAGCCTCAATAGCTCAGGGCCTGCCTCAGCCATGACATCCTTGTTTGCTGTCACAACGCCTTTACCCGCTTCCAATGAACGTCGAATTGCCTCTTTTGCATCTAACGTACCGCCCATCACTTCTACGACCAGATCGATGTCGGGATCATTGAGCACCTCGTCCAAAGACGTGGTAAACATTTCTTTTGGTATCACACCATTACGTTTTTTATCTAAATTTTTAACGACTACTTTCTTGATGGATACAGGAACGCCTAACTTATGACGCAAGTCGTCTTGATGATTATGCAAGATGGTTGCCACGCCACTTCCTACAACTCCATAGCCCAACAAACCAATATTAATTTCATTTTTCATTTGACGATTCTCCTAACTATATGTACACTATGAAAAAACAATCGTTCTTCGTATAAGGACAATTATAGAGAATTCTGCCTTTAATAACAACCCGTTTTCATTAATCTTCTAAAATAATAGATAGATAATCTTAAAGTAGATAGGATCTGGTATATAATGAAAGTTTGTAAATTTGGCGGTACATCCGTCGCATCCGCAGAACAAATTCGCAAAGTGGTTGACATCGTCGTGTCCGATCCAACTCGGAAAATCGTTGTAGTCTCCGCACCTGGCAAACGTTTTTCCACAGATATCAAAGTAACTGACCTATTAATTGACCTGGCAGATACCGCACTAGCGGGTAAAGATACAGCCGAAGCGTTGCAAAAAGTCGTGGATCGCTATCAACAAATTGCCGAAGGACTTGGTCTCGACAATGAAATCTCTCAAGTGATTGAACAAGATTTAATCAGACGAGTAAAAAAAGATCAGTCTGACCACATCCTTTACATAGATAGTTTAAAAGCTGCCGGTGAAGATAATAACGCAAAATTAATCGCAGCCTATTTTCAACATATCGGTATAGAGGCGGAATATGTTAGCCCACGCGAAGGCGGTTTGCTCGTCAATCAGCGACCAGAACGAGTACGTGCGTTGCCTGAAGGTGATGAAAAGCTATCCACTCTGAGAGATAGAAAAGGGATCATCGTATTTCCTGGCTTTTTCGGCTACACGGAAGATGGAACATTACGTACATTTAACCGCGGAGGATCTGATATTACAGGAGCTCTTTTAGCAGCTGCTACGAATGCAGAACTTTATGAAAATTTCACAGATGTAGATTCTGTTTTTTCAGCGAATCCAACAGTTATTGAAAATCCAAGAGCTATCGAAACTGTCACGTACAGGGAAATGCGCGAACTTGCCTATGCTGGCTTTTCAGTCTTCCATGAAGAAGCATTAGTTCCCGCGTTCCGCCACTCCATTCCAGTTTGTATTAAAAATACGAACAACCCGAGTGCACCTGGCACGATGATTGTGCGAAATCGAGACCACTCGATCCAATCGGTTGTTGGAATTGCAGCAGACAAAGGATTCTCCACTTTATTCGTCGATAAATACTTGATGAACTTGGAGATCGGGTTCGGTCGTCATTTGCTACAAATCTTAGAAGAAGAAGAGATTCCTTATGAGCATACACCTTCTGGAATCGACAACCTTTCTGTGATAATTCGGACGGAGCATTTAACAAATGAAAAGGAAGCGCGCATTATGACTCGTATCGAACAGGAGTTGAAACCTGACGATGTTCATTTCCAACACGATTATTCTATGGTCGTGCTTGTAGGAGAAGGTATGCGCCATGCGAGAGGCCTGGCAGCACGTGCGGCATCAGCTATTGCACGGACAGGAGCAAACATCGAAATGATTAACCAAGGTTCTTCAGAAGTCAGCTTAGTTTTCGGAATTCAGGAAAAAGATGAAAACTTAGTCCTCCGCGAATTATATCACGAATTTTTTACAGAAGTTACATCACATTGAAATAATAGAGAGACGGCATACACTCAATTACCAAGTGCCGTCTCTCTTCTCATTTCACTTGCTACTTTCTCGATAATTCGATCTACGTCTTGTCCATTTCCTAGTAAATCATACTCTTCTATATTTAGCCGAATGACAGGACATGCCGTGAACGAATTAATCCACTCTTCATATCGATGATACATTGCCTCCCAATAAGTGAGAGGCGTCTGCAATTCCATATCCCTTCCACGCTCCTGAATTCGATCCATAATAGAATCCAATGAACCCTCTAAATAAATCAACAGATTAGGATGTGGAAAATAAGGTGTCAACACCATTGCCTCATATAAATTCATATACGTCGCATAATCTACGGCATCCATCGTGCCTTCATCTGCATGCATTTTCGCAAAGATCCCGACATCCTCGTAAATAGAACGGTCTTGCACAAAGCCACCGCCACTTTCAAAAATACGTTTCTGCTCTTTAAAACGTTCTCCTAAAAAGAAGATTTGCAAGTGAAAACTCCATCGTTCAAAGTCCTTATAAAACCTCTCCAAATATGGATTCTCTGTTACGTTTTCAAACGATGCCTGAAAACCGAGACGAGAAGCAATCGCTTGAGTCATCGTGGACTTACCAGCCCCCACCATTCCAGCTACTGCAATAACACTATTCATTGGAATATTATACGGATTCATTCATTTTCAAACCTTTCTGCACAGCTGCGTCCACTCTATCCAATATAGTCTCCATATCTTTTTCATTTCGCACAAAGTCCATCTCATCACCGTTTATATGAAGAACAGGTATATCAGGATGCGCTTTCTCAAATTTAGGTATATAGGTACGATAGTCATCAGAGAGTTGCTGCAAATAATCGCGATCCATCTTGTCTTCATAAGAACGACCACGCTCATCAATACGTTGTAGCAAGGTTGGCAACGTCGCTGACAATGAAATAACGATATTCGGCATTGGTAGACCTTCAATTAAAATACGATAGATCTCTTTATATTTACGGAAATCGAATGGATTCAGTGTACGCTCTGCAAACAACATATTCTTGAAGATATGATAGTCTGCTACGATGGGCGTGCCGGCAGAAATATATTTCGCATCGATCTGTTTCAATTGTTCGTAGCGATTGCATAGAAAAAACATTTCCGTTTGGAAGCTCCACTTTTCTCGATCTTGATAAAATTGATCCAAAAAAGGATTTTCACTGCTAATTTCTTGCAGTTTTTGATAGGAATAGGCTTTAGCAATTGCTGTGGTCAACGTAGTCTTGCCTACACCAATCGGGCCCTCAATAGCAATGAATGGAACAAACACGTAGCACTCACCCTTCCGCTAGATATTGCATGTCCTATTTTAGCATATTCCACAGCAGTGCATGCTAATTATATAGGCAACTGTCGCAACGTTTATACTGTAATTCTATTCTTAATTGTTTCACGTGGAACATTTACAATATTGATTTTCATCTCCCAGATGATAGACTGTTTGTAAGGAGTGGACAGTATGATAAAAGATGACAAACACTACATGCAGTTAGCAATAGAAGAAGCACGGAAAGCCGCCGCTTTGGAAGAAGTTCCGATCGGTGCAATCATCGTACACGATGGACAAGTCATTGCTAGAGCGCATAATTTACGTGAAACATCGCAGAATGCAGTAACCCATGCAGAGCTTTCTGCTATCCAGCTTGCCTGTGAAACATTAGGTAGCTGGAGATTAGAAGACACCGTTTTATACGTCACGCTAGAACCATGTCCCATGTGTTCGGGTGCAATTCTCCAATCACGTATCCCTCGTGTAGTATACGGTGCACGCGATCCAAAAGGTGGCTGCGTTCATACATTTTATCAATTGCTCAATGACTCTCGTTTCAATCATGAATGTGAAGTGACGGAAGGTATATTGGCAGAGGAGTGTGGTCAACTACTGACCAATTTTTTTCGGGCTATTCGACAAAAGAGAAAAGAAGAAAAAAAAGAAGCTCGTCGCCAAGAGTCTTAACTCATTAGCGACGGCTTCTTTTTCAATTATTCTGGTGCTTCAATTTTTTCTTTTCCACCCATGTATGGACGAAGCACTTCAGGAATCACGACTGAGCCGTCTTCCAGTTGATAATTTTCCAAGATTGCTGCCACTGTCCGTCCAACCGCCAGACCACTACCGTTTAACGTATGAACGTACTCAGGCTTAGCACCTGGCTCCCGACGGAAACGAATAGATGCCCGACGCGCTTGGAAATCTTCAAAGTTAGAGCAAGAAGAGATTTCACGATACATATTTTGTGTCGGAATCCATACTTCCAAGTCGTATTTCTTAGCAGCTGTGAATCCTAAATCCGCTGTACACATTTTCAACACACGATACGGTAAGTTTAATAATTGCAGTACGCGCTCCGCATGTCCTGTCAACTTCTCCAACTCATCATAAGAATCTTCTGGCTTCACAAAACGAACAAGCTCTACTTTATTGAACTGATGCTGACGAATCAATCCTCTTGTATCACGACCCGCAGATCCTGCCTCTGAACGGAAATTTGTGCTGTATGCTGTGAACGCTACTGGCAATTTTTCACCATCTAAAATTTCATCACGGTAAAAGTTCGTTACCGGCACTTCGGATGTCGGAATTAAGAAGTAATCTTCTTCTTCAATCAAAAATGCATCTTCTTCAAATTTAGGAAGTTGCCCCGTTCCCGTCAAGCTTGTCCGATTCACCATATAAGGTGGTAGCATTTCTTCATATCCGTGTTCTTCATTATGAAGGTCGAGCATGAAATTGATCAACGCACGCTCAAGTCGTGCACCAAGTCCGCGATAAAATACAAAACGGCTGCCTGTCACTTTTGCGGCACGTTCAAAGTCGAGTAGCTGCAAATCTGTTCCAAGCTCCCAATGTGGCTTCGGTTCAAAGTCAAAAGTTGGTTGTTCACCCCATGTCCGAACCTCCACGTTATCGTCTTCACTATCCCCTACTGGTACACTTTCATGCGGGATATTCGGAATGCGCATGAGAACATAGTTTAGTTCTTCTTCCACTTTCGCAAGTTCTGTGTCATAGGCCTTGATTTCCTCACCGACTTCGCGCATTCTTGCAATCACTTCATCAGCATTTTCCTTATTACGCTTCATTTGTGCAACTTGTTGTGAAACTTCATTTCGCTCTGCTTTGAGAACTTCAACTTTTGATAAAATCTCGCGTCGCTTTTCATCCAAACCGCCGAACTTATCAAAGTCGGTTAAATCTTCCCCTCGTTTGCTCAGCTTTTCCTTTACCTCTTCAAAATTTGTACGCAATACCTTACTATCTAGCATGCGATTCGCCTCCTTTTAGTTACATTCAAATGATAAAAATCAATCAATCACGCCTCAGTGTGATTGCGTCTGGATTTTGAAATGTGCCTACACATTTAACTCCTTTCAAAATCCATGATATCCGCCGGAGGCTTTATTTGGATTCAGCGGGCGTTTAAATGCCCAATGAACAGTGAGAGCATTACAGTTATCCCACCACTTATAGAAGTGGTACTTCTCTGCTGAATACAAATAAAAAAAGCCCTCCATCCCCTTATAAAAGGGACGAGAACTACCCGCGTTGCCACCCAAATTGACTGGTTACCCAGTCCACTTGTTTGAGATATCGGCTCAACTGACCGGCAAGAACCTACTAATTTCAGTTCTGCTACTCCAGGACGGATTCACAACGGTCTTTACCAGCTCGCACCATCCGCTGGCTCTCTTTGAAAAACGTAGTTGCTACTGCTTCCTATCATCGTGATACATGTGAAATTATATTCATTATACTATATGTATTTGAATTATCAAGTAAAGGTGTGCCTCATTGCGAGAACAATAAGGCACCTTCTCTTTATGAACTACGAATAGCCATTAGTTCGCTCTCCGACAGCTTCGATATCTCTAAGCCCTTCATTGGCGTACCGATTCCTTTTGACAACTCTGAGATTAATTTATAATCTTTATAATTTGCTGTTGCCTGTACAATTGCCCGAGCAAATGCTTCCGGGTTATCCGATTTGAAAATTCCCGAACCTACGAATACTCCATCTGCGCCTAGCTCCATCATCAACGCTGCATCGGCAGGAGTCGCAACACCACCCGCTGAATAATTAACAACTGGCAATCGGCCTGTTTCTTTAATTTCTAATAAAATTTCAAACGGTGCTCCTAAATCGCGGGCTTCCGTCATCAACTCATCTTTGCTCATATGCACTACTTTATTTACCTGAGCGTTAATCATCCGTAAATGACGCACAGCTTCCACAATATTTCCGGTGCCTGGTTCTCCTTTTGTTCGCAGCATTTTCGCTCCTTCACCTAAACGACGAGCTGCCTCCCCTAAGTTACGTGCTCCACAAACGAAAGGCACGCTAAAATTGCTCTTCAAAAGATGGAACTCATCATCTGCAGGCGTCAGTACTTCACTTTCATCAATAAAATCAACACCTAGCGCCTCCAGTACTCGTGCTTCAGAAATATGTCCAATGCGCGCTTTCGCCATCACTGGAATAGAGACTGCTTGCTGCACTTCCTCGACGATGCGAGGATCTGCCATTCGTGCGACTCCCCCTGCTGCCCTTATATCTGAAGGCACCCGCTCTAATGCCATAACCGCTACGGCTCCTGCTGCTTCAGCTACTCTTGCTTGTTCTGCATTAATAACATCCATGATGACGCCACCATAATGAAAATTCATATTCCTTCCTCCTTTTCGATATTTTCAGTATAATTTAATTTGACCACATTGAAATAGCCAGTTAGACAATATACTAAGTGGTCAGTAGGAGGATGTTCTCGTGGACATTATTTTCATTGAGCTTCAAAAGACATCAGACATTCCGTTGTATCAGCAAATATACAATCAAATTCGTCAGGATATTATCGATGGAAAATTTCCCGTCGGCATGAAGCTACCTTCAAAACGCCAGCTCGAAGATCTTTTGGACGTCAGCCAAACGACTATTGAAATGGCATATGATCAGCTGACGGCAGAAGGTTTCATTGCCGCGGAACCGCGAAAAGGATATTTCGTTCAGGCTATTGAAGAATTAGCATATGTACAGCCCACTAAATCTGATATGCCGGTAGCTGTGCAGAAAATAGCTGAACCCATTCATTTCGACTTTTCAGCAGGAGCCATCGATACAGAATATTTCCCCTTCACGACTTGGCGTAAATACGCACGCGATGTAGTGGATGTGTCTCATTCACATTTATTACTGTTGGGCGATCCACACGGTGATTTGGAACTACGTCAGGAAATTGCTCGTTATTTATATCATTCACGTGGAGTGGACTGTATACCTGAACAAATCATCATCGGGTCGGGAACTGAGCAACTTCTCCCTTTAATTATTCGGATATTGGGAGAAGAGGCGCGTTATGCCATTGAAGATCCCGGCTATTTACTGACACGACATGCCTTTTCGGAGAATTATAGAGAAACGATTCCAATTGCTGTAGATCATGAAGGAATGGACGTGAAGGCTCTTCAGAGATCGGATGCTTCTATAGCTTACGTTACCCCTTCCCATCAATTTCCGACTGGTACAGTGCTTTCTGCGGCTCGTAGGACGGCTCTTTTGAATTGGGCAGCCTCCAATCCAGAATTCTTCATTATTGAAGACGACTATGACAGTGAATTCCGTTACCGTGGCCGTCCGATCCCCTCTTTACAAGGAATGGATAAAGGAGATAAAGTCATTTACCTAAGCACGTTTACAAAGTCTCTAATGCCTTCCATGCGGATTGCGTATATGGTACTTCCTTCTATGCTGTTGGATAGATATCGTAAAGCGTTCATCCCCTATTCATCCTCGGTGCCTAGAATCGATCAGCACATTCTGGCGCATTTTATGGCAGATGGTCAATTCTCCCGTCATCTGAACAGAATGAGGAAAATCTATCGTCGAAAAATGCACGTACTGACGGAGACACTAGAATCTTACAAACCATCCATTTCATTTTCAGGTGATGAAGCGGGAATGCATATTTTGCTTCACACACACCTCGATATGACCGAACAGGAGCTGTCAGCGAAGGCTTTATCTGTAGGAGTGAAAGTATATGGCTTGGATACATATCGAACAATCCCGGGGTTATCAGACCCTTCCTTCCTCATCGGTTTTGGCGGTTTATCCGAACTGCAAATTAAAGAGGGCATCCATACTCTAATGAACGCGTGGAACATCAAAAAAGCAGCGATGCCTAGTAATTAGGCACGCTGCTTTATGTTATTCAATCAAATAATCCCTTTATAAAACCAGTAGAGCTTTTCCAAGCACTTGCGAAGAAATCACCAATTGCTCCCATCGTTAGAGAGAACCATCCTGCTTTTTTTACTTCTTCCGTTGTCACGACTTCCGTGCCCGCTGTCTTGCCATCGATATAGCCATAATCTGAACCATCTTTTTTCACTAGCTTTACATGTCCGATGACTGTACCTTTTTTCAATGGAGCTTGAACTTTTCCATCTTTCACAAGCTTTTTATCTAACACAAGCTGTGGCTCATACTCATTTTTATCGCTATTGCGAATTAACATACTGACAGGTTCTTTTGTAGCAATTCCAACTTTCTTCTCTTTTCCTTTAATGACGCCTAATGTTTTTTGTTTCTTAAACTGGTGTCCTGCTGGTAAGATTTCTGTTTCGGAAAATTGGCTAAAGCCATAATCGAATAATGCGCGAGTTGCATCAAAACGTGCTTGATAAGAACCGACGCCCTTTGCATCCACCGCTTTCATAACAACCGCGATGACACGTTTATCATCACGTGTAGCTGTACCTGTAAAGCAATGTCCTGCAAACTCTGTAGTACCTGTTTTCAAACCATCTACGCCTGGGTACTCATACACTAAACCTGGAAGCATGAAGTTCCAGTTGTCCATTTTGATTTCATCTTCTGTACCTTCACGGAATAATTTCCTACTGATTTTTGTTGTTTCAAGTACTTCTGGATAGTCTGCCAATAGATGATACGCCAATTTTGCAACTGAACGTGCAGGCATGACGTTCTCATCTTTCTCACCCGTACCTGCCGGATGCATTCCTTGTAATTCCTTATTATTTAAACCTGTAGAGTTGACAAATTTATAATCCTTTAACCCAAGCTCTTCTGCTTTGGCATTCATTAATTTTACAAACTCCGCTTCCGTTCCTGCAATCGTCTCCGCAATTGCAATCGTAGCCGCGTTTGCCGAATAAATAGCAACAGCTTCATAAAGTTCACGGATCGTATACGTGCCATCACGGCGAAGTGGCACATTGCTCAAACGACGATCTTGCGACACAGCATATGTATATCCGTTCACCCGATACTCTTGATCCCAAGAAATCGTTCCTTCTTCCAGCGCTTCAAACATCAAGTATTCTGTCATCATTTTTGTCATACTTGCAATACCTAGCGGCTGGTCAGCATTCTCTTCATACAAAACTTTTCCACTGTCCGCGTCAATCAAAATTGCTCCGTCTACATGAATCCCCAGTGAAGATTCCGCATTTGCTACAGTCGAATTGATTCCAATTGTTGCAAACAACATCATCGGCACCAATAACGCTGAAAGCCATCTTCTTGTACCCTTTTTCACTCATTATACCCCCGTATTGACAATATCAAAAATCAGTGTAACACATTCACAACACATCATGTATCTTTATCCCAAAAAAACACCTTTTCGCCCATAGAAAGTAGCGAAGAAAGGTGCAAAAGCATACAAACGGCAGGAGAGCACTAAGAGCCTTCACTGCCGAGCTTTATTGACTTGTTACCGCACAGAGTAGTTTGGAGCTTCTTTCGTAATTTGAACTTGATGCGGATGACTCTCCTGCAAACCAGCACCCGTCATACGAATAAATTGTGAATTTTCACGATGAGCTTCCAAATCCTTCGAACCACAATAGCCCATTCCTGAACGAATACCACCCACTAGCTGATGAATCGTATCCGAAAGCGGCCCTTTATAAGGCATACGACCTTCAATGCCTTCAGGTACAAGCTTTTTCTCATCTTCCTGGAAATAACGATCTTTCGAGCCTTGTTCCATTGCAGCTACAGATCCCATACCTCGATACACTTTAAAACGACGTCCTTGGAAGATTTCAGATTCTCCCGGACTCTCCGTTGTACCTGCTAACAAGCTTCCTAGCATGACAGCATGTCCACCAGCAGCTAATGCCTTTACGATATCTCCAGAATACTTAATACCGCCATCTGCAATGATGGTCTTACCATGTTTTCTTGCAACCGTTGCACATTCGTAAATAGCTGTAATTTGAGGAACTCCAACACCGGCTACTACACGCGTCGTACAAATTGATCCAGGTCCAATCCCAACTTTCACCACGTCAGCGCCTGCTTCATAAAGCGCTTCTGCTGCCTCTGCAGTTGCTACGTTTCCTGCTACAATTGCAAGTTCCGGATAATTTGCACGTATCTCTTTAACCGTATTGATAACACCCTTAGAATGCCCGTGTGCCGTATCAATTACAATGATATCGACTTCTGCTTGGACTAACTTCTCCACACGCGTAGACGTATCTACAGTGACTCCTACAGCTGCACCAACCAACAAACGTCCAGCTTGGTCTTTTGCCGCATTCGGGAACTCAATTACTTTTTCAATATCTTTAATAGTAATTAATCCATTTAGGATGCCGTTACTATCTACAATAGGAAGCTTCTCAATTTTATACTGCTGTAACATTTTCTCTGCTTCTTCTAACGTAGTACCTACTGGAGCTGTTACTAAGTTTTCTTTTGTCATGACTTCATCAATGATCATGGAATAATCTTGAATAAATCTAAGATCTCGGTTAGTCAAAATACCTACCAACTTTTTCTCTTCCATGTTATTTACGATTGGAACACCTGAGATTCGATATTTCCCCATTAAGTGCTCTGCATCAAACACCTGGTGCTCTGGAGTTAAGAAGAACGGATTTTTAATTACACCATTCTCCGAGCGTTTTACCGTAATGACTTGCTCCGCTTGTTCCTCAATGCTCATATTTTTATGAATGATTCCAACTCCACCTTGACGTGCCATTGAGATCGCCATCTTAGATTCGGTAACCGTATCCATCCCTGCACTGATAATTGGAATATTCAACTTAATTTTATCCGTCAAACTCACGGCCAAAGATACGTCTTTCGGTAATACATCAGATGCGGCCGGCACTAATAATACATCATCAAACGTCAGACCTTCACGAGAAAACTTCGATTCCCACATTAACTTTCTGCCTCCTAAAATAACTGTTGTCGGTAAAGATTATTAAAAGGTTATCAGCGTCATTGAAACGTGTCAAGGCAGAACAGTGTAAACTAACTATTCCTATTTTTCATTAAATAGTTTTTCCACTGATTTCTGCATTTTTAATGGATTGGTTTGAGGAGCAAATCGATCTACAACCTGTCCATTCTCATCAATTAAAAACTTCGTAAAGTTCCACTTAATTCCTTCCGTTAGTATACCCTTTTGTTGATCAGTCAAGTAAGTGAAAAGAGGTTCCGCCTGATCACCTTTCACATCTACCTTTGCAAACATGGGAAACGTCACGCCATAGTTTACTTGGCAAAATGAAACTGTCTCATCAATATCCTCAAACTCCTGATTGTTAAAGTTATCAGATGGAAATCCAAGTATTACAAGCCCTTTGTCTTGAAACTCTTCATATAACTGTTGTAGCTCTTTAAACTGCTTAGTAAAGCCACACTTACTGGCAGTATTCACAATAACCATTGGACTTCCTTCATAGTCCTTTAGCGACTGCTGCTGACCGTCAGCAGTTTGTACAGTAAAGTCATAAACTGTCGTCATATAAGCTCGCCTCATTTCTTTTAATTCACTCTACCTGAATTTCACAATAAAACCTAGCATACTGTTTTGTCTTTCCCTCTATTATTTCAAAGTTAATCTTCAAAACATACTACCTATTATATTTTTCTCCGTAGATTTTTTACTACGATAGCTAACCTTTAACTAAAGCGCACTAAACTAGAACGAATTTCAAAAAGAGAGAAACACTGAATGCAGTGCAAAGTTAGAGCTCAAACTAAACACCACTTCTGTGTTTTTCCACTTATGATCAGGTCGTCTTCTGCAACACACCAATCTCTCCGCTCACCGAGCCAAACTACCAATGAACCGTACCAAATCTAGGTCAGATCGAGCCTTTACCTCATCACAACGCGCTATTCTTCCTCTCAAACGAGCGAAGCTCTAGTTGCAACGAGTCAATACATTTCATTTCTTTCCTTTCTCTGAACGCACAAAAAAGCCACTCCCCATAGGGAATGGCTTTGTGCCTGGCAACGTCTTACTCTCACAGGGGGAAGCCCCC
>NZ_WHVW01000033.1 GCF_009651005.1 Sporosarcina obsidiansis | reverse complement strand
GCTTCCCCCTGTGAGAGTAAGACGTTGCCAGGCACAAAGCCATTCCCTATGGGGAGTGGCTTTTTTGTGCGTTTAGAGAGAGGAAATAAATGAAATTATTGGCTCGGTCAGCAGAGAGATTGGCGCGTTGTTGAGGAACGCTCACTAGAAAATCAGTAAAATGTGAAGCACTCAAACGCATCCCCCTTGTAAATAGAATTTGGTATACTAAGTATAAGAAAAGGAGTGCGTAGCAGATGAGTTATGAAGATCGACCGCTTGTTCTGGCGTTAGAGAACTTTCATAAACAGCAGCCGATTTCTTTCCATGTACCTGGACATAAGCATGGAATTTTATCTGGTTTACCTCAAGCAATGCAGCAAGCTCTGTCTTATGATGTGACAGAATTGACGGGTTTAGATGATTTGCATCAACCGAAGGAAGTGATTCTACAAGCGGAGAAGAAGTTGTCACGACTCTATGGAAGTGGTCGGAGTTTTTTCTTAGTCAATGGGTCTACAGTAGGGAACTTGGCTATGCTATACGCGACGGTTGGTAAGGACGATATGGTATTGGTACAGCGAAATGCGCATAAGTCGGTATTTCATGCACTTGAATTGACAGGCGCACAGGCGATTTTTTTATCTCCCCAGTGGAATGAACATACGAAGACAGTAGGGGGGGTAGCACGTGCTAGCGTAAAGGAAGCGCTCATGCGTTACCCCAATGTGAAGGCTGCTGTCTTTACTTATCCTACCTATTACGGAGTAGCAAATGCCGAGTTAGAGGATATAATTTCTATTTGCCATGAACAAGGAATTCCTGTGCTAGTGGATGAAGCGCATGGAGCTCATTTCGTTGTCAATGAATCATTTCCAGACAGTGCATTGTCACTCGGAGCTGACGTAGTGGTACAATCAGCGCACAAAACACTCCCCGCTATGACGATGGCTTCTTTTTTGCATGTTAGGTCAAAGTTGGTGAAAATGGAACGTGTCGCGCATTATTTACATATGTTGCAGTCGAGTAGTCCATCCTATTTGTTAATGGCTTCTTTGGATGATGCTAGGCAATATGCAGAGTCTTACAATGAAGCGGATTTTGCATATTTTCTATCATATCGGCAACAATTGCTAAAGGAGTTACGAAGCATCCCCGATATGGATGTATTAGAAGTGGATGATGCGCTAAAGCTGCTTATACGAGTGGAGGGTCATACAGGGTTTGCTTTGCAGGAGGTACTCGAGCAACAGGGAATTTATTCGGAATTAGCGGATCTTTTTCAAGTGCTTTTTGTACTGCCGTTAGTAAAGGTGGGTCATATGGGAATGCCGGCAGATCTAATAAAGAAATTTAGAAGTGCAGTGGATGCACTCCATATAGCAGATAGGACAGCACTACCACAGGTGCTATCTTTGCCGACAATGCCAATGTCATCGAGTGCCTATACAGTAGATCAGCTTCGTGAAATGAAAGCAGAATGGTTAGGTATAGAAGATGCAGAGGGCAGGGTCGCTTTAGAGGCAGTTGTACCATATCCTCCGGGTATCCCGTTGCTATGCCCAGGAGAGAGAGTGACGGAGGAGCAGGTACGACAACTGATTGACTTAATAGAAGCAGGCTCTAGGTTTCAAGGAGCGCTAGATATCAAGACAAATCGTATTAAGGTAGTTATAGAATAGATAGGGGTCGTTCTTGTGAAAGGTATATTTATTAGTTTTGAAGGGCCTGAAGGGGCAGGGAAGACGACAGTAATGCATGAGATAGCTTCACGTTTGAAGGAGCAAGGCCATGCATTTATGGTAACGCGTGAGCCAGGTGGGATTCCTATTGCTGAAAAAATACGTGAAGTAATTTTAGATGCAGACCATCAAGAAATGGATGGGAAGACGGAAGCGTTATTGTATGCAGCTGCGCGACGTCAGCACTTAGTTGAAAAAGTTCTACCGGCTCTTGAAGAAGGCAAGGTGGTACTGTGTGACCGCTTCCTTGACAGCTCATTGGCCTACCAAGGGATTGCAAGGGGACTAGGATTGGATGAAGTGTTAGCCATCAATTTATTTGCAATCGAAGACCATCTGCCGGACTGTACGATCTTTTTTGATGTACTGCCGGAAGTAGGATTGGAGAGAATTTGGAAAGATAAAGAACGAGAGCAAAATCGTCTTGATCTGGAAGAATTGACTTTTCATCAGCGGGTTTATGATGGATATCAAGAAGTAATCCGGCGTAGTGGAGAGCGAATTCAAGTTGTGGACGCACAACAACCCCAGTCCCAAGTAGTCGAAAATGTTTGGGGAATTGTAAGTTCACAAGTCAACTTATACAGGAATTCGTGATATAATAGGTAGGAACCTTCTTTTTTAGGAGTATACACGATCCGAACTAATGGAGCCGTGTGGATATAAGAAATCGGAAAAGGGGAGAGTACATTGAAACTGATTGTAGCAGTGGTACAGGACCAGGATAGTAACCGATTATCTTCCGCGTTAACTAAAAGTGATTTTCGGAATACAAAGCTAGCTAGTACAGGTGGATTTCTTCGTGCAGGAAATACGACATTTTTGATGGGTGTTGAGGATGAGTTAGTATCGAAAGCCCTTGATTTGATTCGTGAAAACTGTCGTTCTCGTGACCAGATGGTAGCACCTGTTTCACCGATGGGTGGTAATGCAGACTCTTATATTCCATATCCGATTGAGGTGGAAGTCGGAGGAGCTACTGTATTTGTCTTGCCGATTGAACAGTTTCACCATTTTTAATGAAAGTCAGCAATTATTCAAACGCCAGCGGATGTCATAGAATTTTAAAGTGAATATTCGAGCTTGCTTTAAAAATATGGACAAAATTACGCTGAGACGTAATTGATTATTGAGGTGAACTCTGATGAAAGTCAATGGTGACTATCGTACAGGGATGGATAAATTACCGAAAGATTCGCTTCGCCAACTGCCGGGCAATGCTCGCTTTGGTCAAATGGTGGAGAAGCAGGAAGCACGTCTGCAGGGTGAGCAGATCACTCGACTATTAGGAGATATTTCAACTGCAGGCGATCGACTTGCCAGGTCGCGAAATTTGCGGGATATGGCCAAATATAAGATGTTGATAAAACGTTTTCTGAAGGAAGCGGTAGACTCCGGCATCGAGTTAAAACAATCTCATACGTGGAATCAATTTGGTGAAGGCCGCCGTTTGAAGATTGTTCAAACGATTGATGAAAAACTAATTGCATTGACAGAAGCCTTATTGGATGAAGAAGAGTCGTCCATTGATCTGTTGGCCAAAATAGGTGAAATTAAAGGTCTTTTGATCAACTTATATACGTGATCCCGTGCTGCTCTTACCCGTAGCACGGGGTTTTTTGCAGCATCTATGAAAGAACTACCAAGGAGGAGATTGCATGTTGGAAGATGTGAAAAATCAATCATTGCAGTCTCAACAACAGGTAATCAAGCGCTTACAGGCTATTTACAAACGTCAGCGCATTGGTCATGCCTACATTTTGGACGGACCTAACGGCGCAGGCAAAGAAGAAATTGCCCGCTATTTTACAAAGTTGTTGCTTTGTATGGAACCCAAAGAAAATGTTCCATGTGAAACATGTAATTCATGTAAGAGGATCCAATCGGGCAATCATCCGAATGTCATGTTGATCAGACCGGATGGGCAGGACATTAAAAAAGATCAGATGGTGAATTTGATTATAAAGATGACTAAAAAGGGTTACGAAGAGGGGCGGAAAGTGTATGTAATCGCAAACGCGGAGAGAATGAATAGTTCCGCTGCTAATACATTGTTGAAATTTCTTGAAGAACCTGAGGGGAACGTAACGGCGATCTTATTGACTGACTCTTACACCTCGATTTTGCCGACAATTCAGTCGCGCTGCCAGAGAATCCCCCTACAGCCAATGAATCGAGAAGGCATTATGGAAAGTATCATTCAGCAGGGAGTAACAGCATCCATGGCGGCTACGGTAACAATGATGACTGTTGATGCTCATGCGGCTTATGAGTTAGCACAGGAAGATTCCTTTGTACAGAAACGGAAATTAGTGTTAAAATTAGTACAGGCAATTGAGCAGCAATCGCAAAGTGAGGCCTTGCTGTTCATTCAGACAGATTGGATGCCTTTAATGAAGGAAAAAAGTGATTGTGAACAAGGAATAGACTTGCTTCTCTTTGCGTACCGTGATATTGTAGCGGTGAAAGCGGGACTGCAATCTACTCTTGCTTTTCCCGATCAGCTAGAGTTCTTCACTAGACACTCTGTCAAAAATGCGTATAGCAGTTTAACTGTAAAAATAGATGCCATCTTGCAGGCAAAAAAACGATTGCATCAAAATATGAATCGTACGCTTTTACTGGAACAATTGGTGCTTACTATGCAGGAGGGGTTATTGTTTGTATAAAGTCGTAGGCGTCCGTTTTAAAAAAGCGGGTAAGTTGTATTATTTCGACCCTTTGGATTTGCCGATTACAATTGGCGACTATGTCATTGTGGAGACTGCAAGAGGCATAGAGTACGGCAAAGTGGCTAGTCGAAGTAATGAAATAGATGATGATGATGTCGTCTTGCCATTGAAAAAGATCATTCGTCTTGCGGATGAGGATGATCGAGAGCGTGTGAAAGAAAATCAGCAGGAAGCTGAGCAGGCGTTTACTGTATGTGTGGAAAAGATTATAGAACATCGGTTAGATATGCGGTTGGTTGATGTAGAGTACACGTTTGATCGCAACAAAATCGTGTTTTATTTTACCGCAGAAGGCCGCGTGGATTTCCGTAACTTGGTCAAGGATCTCGCTTCTATCTTCAGAACAAGAATCGAGTTACGCCAAATAGGTGTGCGTGATGAAGCGAAGATGCTGGGCGGTATTGGTCCTTGCGGAAGAATGTTGTGCTGTTCTACATTTTTAGGCGACTTTGAACCAGTATCCATAAAAATGGCGAAAGATCAAAATCTCTCATTGAATCCATCTAAGATTTCAGGTCTTTGCGGACGCCTCATGTGTTGTCTGAAGTATGAAAATGACGAATATGAGGAAGCAAAAGCACAAATGCCTGACATTGGTACAAAAGTGGCAACACCGGATGGAATAGGAAAAGTGGTAGGCTTAAACTTATTGGAGCGTGTGCTACAAGTGAATATGCCAGCCTTTGAAAGAGTACTGGAATATGCGTGGAGTGAAATTGAGGATTTACAGAAGGAAATGGCTCAATTGACGAAATGATGAGGTGGATCAGTTGAAAGAAGTGAACTTTCTTGACAGAGTGATGGAGTTTGAGCAACAGTTAGACTCCATGCAAAAACAATTCAGGGAACTCATTGGGTTTGTCGCAGAGATGACCGAAGAAAACCACTCGCTTCGTCTGGAAAACCATCATCTGCGAACGCGACTGGATGAAATCGATAAGATTACGCAAAATATAGAAGAGACCGTGCGAGATGAACGTCCGAAGAAGCTAGATGTTGGCGAAGGTGTAGATAATTTGGCTCGTCTGTACAATGAAGGGTTTCATGTATGTAATGTACATTATGGCAGTAGCCGTAAAGGTGAAGATTGTTTATTTTGCCTGTCATTTTTAAATAAACAGAACGGTTGAAAGGGTCAATTCCTATTTTTAGGTATTGGCTTTTTCTTTTGATTAAGGAGTGTATGTTGTGAACTTACAAGGTGATGAACGGCTTGATTATTTATTGGCGGAAGATTTGCGCATCATTCAAAGTCCCTCCGTTTTTTCATTTTCATTGGATGCGGTATTGTTGTCGCGTTTCGCTTATGTGCCGATTCGTGGCGGAAAGATGGTAGACTTGTGTACAGGAAATGGAGTGATTCCATTATTCTTAAGTGCCCGGACAAAAGGAAACATTATTGGAATCGAACTGCAAGAAAGACTGGCAGATATGGCGAAAAGAAGTGTGTCCTATAATGGGTTGGATGAACAGCTAACGATCATGCAGGATAATGTGATCGACATTGCTAAGAAGATTGGGTATGAAGCGTATGATACGGTCACTTGCAATCCCCCTTATTTTCCGGCGATTGATGCCAGTACGAAGAATAAAAGCGAGCACTATACAATTGCTCGGCATGAAGTAGAGTTAACGCTGGATCAGGCTGTGCAGTCTGCCAGTGAATTATTGAAGCAAGGAGGCAAAGCTGCTTTTGTCCATCGGCCTGGGCGGCTGTTGGATATAATTACTTCCATGAGACAGAATCGACTAGAACCAAAGCGTATACGATTTGTTTACCCAAAGGAAGGCAAGGAAGCGAATACGCTATTAATTGAAGGAATCAAGGATGGAAAACCTGATTTGAAAATCCTTTCTCCTTTATATGTCTATCAGGCGGATGGGGAATATACGGAAGAAGTGAGGCAATTATTGTATGGCGATCAGTGAACATTTCTTTTATGTCTTGGAGTGTAAAGACGGATCATATTACGCTGGGTATACAAATGATTTAGAACGACGATTGCGTATTCATAATGAAGGAAAAGGGGCAAAGTATACTAGAGGACGTTTGCCTGTGCGGTATATTTACCAAGAAGTATATGGGACAAAACGAGAAGCAATGCAGGCGGAATACCAATTTAAGACATTGAATCGTTCGCAAAAAGAGCAATATATTGGAAAGGAGCCGTCAGAATGATTACTTCTCAAAAAAGTGCTGAAATGATGGAAATGGGGAAATTACTTATAGTAGGGACACCTATAGGCAATTTAGAAGATATGACCTATCGAGCCGTTCGAATCTTGCAAGAGGCAGATTTTATTGCAGCGGAAGATACACGAAACACAATAAAACTATGTAATCATTTTGATATTCATACGCCGATGATCAGCTATCATGAACATAATACACGGGTGGCTGGTGAAAAAATTATAGAATACCTTCAAAGTGGGAAGGATATAGCTATTGTGAGTGATGCAGGCATGCCTTGTATTTCAGATCCTGGGGCTGACCTTGTCGAGCTGGCTATTGAACACGGTATTGCCGTCGTCCCAATTCCGGGACCCAATGCGGCTGTTACTGCATTGGTAGCTTCAGGAATAACTCCTCAGCCATTTCTTTTTTGGGGATTCTTGGCGCGACAAAAGAAAGAACAAAAGTCCCAGCTCGCAAGGCTACAGCGCTATGAGGAAACGTTATTATTTTACGAAGCACCCCATCGGTTGAAACAGACATTGCGCATTATGGCGGAACAGTTTGGTGACGAACGGAAAATTGTCATGGCACGAGAACTGACGAAACGTTTCGAAGAATTATTGAGAGGTACGTTGGGAGAAGCAGTAGAATGGGCGGATACTCATGAAATTAGAGGCGAATTTTGCTTGGTAGTAGAAGGGAATCATAATGTGCAAGAAGAGCTAACTGAAATATGGTGGAAAGATCTTTCCGTAAAAGAGCATGTTGAACAAGTGATGGAGCAAAAAGAAATGCGTTCAAAAGATGCGATTCGTGAAGTGGCGGAAGCGAGAGGGCTTGGCAAGAGGGATGTCTATCAGGCGTATCATGTAGAGTAATGAAGAGTTCGTAAGGTAAATAAAAAGAATCCTGAACGAAGGAACGTCCGGGATTCTTTTTGTTTAATTGATTTTGTCTTGGATTTCCTCAATCAATTGTTTAGCGCCTTCAGGACTCAAAATTAACTTGCCGTCAATTAGACGAAGGTTATCATCTGAGACTTCTCCAGTAATAGAGCATGTCATATTCGGCATGTACTTCTTCAAGATAATTTTGTCGTCGTCCACGTATATTTCTAGCGCATCTTTTTGCTCGATACCGAGCGTGCGACGTAATTCGATAGGGATCACAACGCGGCCTAGTTCATCAACTTTTCTAACGATTCCAGTAGATTTCATGACAAGAATTCCTCCTACACTCTAGTTTTCTATTCGTCAAAATTCGACATAATTCTCTTGTCTATTAAACATCATACCAACTCTTCCAATAATCGTCAATCATCAGAACCTAAAAAATGAATAATATTTTTTATTAATTTTTTGATAGGGAAAAAGAAGGGATATTCAATAATTTTGGACTGCTCGACATTTACTGTCATATGGGTTCGGTAGATGTATCTTTGTTAAATAAGTGAGAACATGGCACTTTTGGACAATATCCGATAAAATGAAACTATACATTAATTTATTTGGAGGAATTTCGTGTGGAGAATCAAGATAAAACATTTTATATTACAACCCCAATTTATTACCCAAGTGGAAAATTCCATATTGGAACGGCTTATACTACCATTGCCTCCGATGCAATGGCTCGGTATAAGCGGTTGCGTGGATATGACGTCAGATTTTTGACAGGAATGGACGAGCATGGACAAAAAATTCAAGAGAAAGCCGAAGAAGAGGGACTTTTGCCAATAAAATACGTGGATGGGATTGCTGAAATTGCAAAGAATCTTTGGAAACTGATGGACATTTCCTATGATGATTTGATCCGGACGACAGAAGATCGTCATAAAAAGGTGGTTGAAAAGATTTTTCAGAAGTTCCTCGACAATGGAGACATATACAAAGGGAAGTATGAAGGCTGGAAATGTGTACCTTGCGAGTCGTATTTTACTGAATCACAACTCGAGGACGGGAATTGTCCAGATTGTCATCGACCAGTGCAACGTGTCGAGGAAGAGTCATACTTTTTCAACATGAAGAAATACGCAGACCGTTTGTTAGCGTTTTATGAAGAAAATCCGACATTCATTGAGCCAGAATCACGTAAAAATGAAATGATCAATAACTTTATCAAACCTGGCCTTGAGGACTTGTCTGTTTCTCGTATGTCATTTGATTGGGGAATCAAGGTGCCGGGAGATACAAAGCATGTCATCTACGTGTGGGTTGATGCATTGACAAACTATATTACTTCACTTGGTTATTTATCCGATGATGAATCTTTGTTTAAAAAGTACTGGCCAGCAGATGTGCACGTCGTAGGTAAAGACATTGTTCGGTTCCATACGATTTATTGGCCAATCTTTTTAATGGCACTCGATTTACCGTTGCCGAAGAAAGTATTTGCGCACGGTTTCATTATGATGAAAGATGGAAAAATGTCGAAATCTAAGGGAAATGTCGTATATCCTGAAATGCTTGTAGAACGCTATGGTCTTGATGCAACTCGTTATTTCTTACTTCGTGAGCTTCCATTTGGACAAGATGGCGTATTTTCTCCGGAAGCATTTGTCGAGCGCATTAATTATGACTTGGCGAATGATCTAGGAAACTTGTTGAATCGAACGATTTCCATGATCAATAAATATTTTGATGGGAAAATTGTAACAGACGGATTGGTCCCAACAGAATATGATAAATCTTTGCGTGACATGATTCAGCAAACAGTGAATAAATATGAATTGTCAATGGAGAAAATGCAGTTTAGCGTGGTGCTTTCTGATGTTTGGGCATTAATTTCTAGGACCAATAAATACATTGATGAGACATCACCTTGGGTATTGGCAAAAGCAGAGGAAGACCGCATGAAGTTGGCTTCTGTTATGTATCATTTGGCACTGTCCATCCATCACACAGCCGTTCTACTGCAACCGTTTATGACTAATGCTCCAAAACAAATGGTGGAACAACTGGGTCTTTCCCTAGATTCATTAGGGTGGGAGACATTACAAGAGAATTACAGTATTCCGGCTAACACAACCGTTATTGAAAAAGGGGTACCAATTTTCCCGCGTCTGGACACAGAAGTCGAAGTCGAGTATATTCGCCAGCAAATGGCCATCACGGCTCCTGCCGAGGTAGAAAAAGTGGTAGAAGAAGTGGTAGAAGAGTCGAATGAAATTACGATAGACGACTTTATGAATGTAGAATTGCGAGTTGCCACGGTGACGGCTTGTGAGAAAATGCCGAAAGCAAATAAATTATTGAAACTGCAACTTGATTTAGGCTATGAGCAACGTCAAGTGGTTTCCGGTATTGCGGAACACTATAACGCTGAAGAAGTAGTTGGAATGAAAGTGATCGTAGTGGCGAATCTGAAGCCAGTAAAACTGCGTGGTGAATTGTCACAAGGAATGATTCTTGCAGGACAAAAAGATGGTGTGTTGAAGCTTGCTACTGTCGATCCAACATTAGAAAATGGTGCGCAAGTGAAGTAACTAGAACAGAAGAGGATGTCGGGATCTCAGTGCCGGCATCCTTTTTTTTGTGGAGCAAATAAATTCACTTGTCTATTGATTTATGATTTACTATTGCAATCCGGTATAAAACACAATGGATAGTATTAGTGAAATTGCCCAATCAAAAACATTACTTGTACTAAATTATTGCATAAACATATCAAATCGACTAGTTAACCCATTAATAGACAGTAGATTTGTTACACATTTGTAATATGAATGAGATGAAAGACACAATTTAAAATCATAGAATAGAGAATACTGTTGAGGAGAGATATCATGTTTATCGATACACATGTTCACTTAAATGCAGACCAATATGAGAATGACGTAGAAGACGTCATACAGCGTGCAATCGATGCAAATGTAGAGAAAATGATAGTTGTCGGATTTGATACGAAGACGATCAAAAAGGCGATGGAGTTAATCGAGCAATATCCGTTCATTTTCGGTGTGATCGGCTGGCATCCTGTTGATGCGATAGATTGCACAGATCATGATTTGCAATGGATTAAGGATTTGGCTGCACATCCAAAAGTTGTGGGTATCGGGGAAACTGGTCTTGACTATCATTGGGACAAGTCACCAAAAGACATACAACAGGAGCTGTTTCGTAAACAAATTCAATTGGCAAAGGAAGTACACTTGCCAATAATTATTCATAATCGAGATGCGACGGGCGATGTGGTCCGTATTTTACAGGAAGAAACAGCGAGTGAAGTTGGCGGCATTATGCATTGTTACGGTGGTAGCGTGGAGACAGCCCAACAATGTATCGAGATGAACTTTCTCATTTCTCTTGGTGGACCGGTAACATTTAAAAACGCGAAAATGCCGAAAGAAGTGGCAAAAGAGATTCCGTTAGAAAAATTATTAATTGAAACGGATGCCCCATATTTAGCACCGCATCCATACAGAGGAAAGCGCAATGAACCAGCGTATGTGCCGCTAGTAGCAGAAGAAATTGCGAGGCTTAAAGAAATCTCGGTTGAGCAAGTTGCCAAGCAAACTACTGAAAACGCCATACATCTTTTCGGTATACAGTGAATATAGTGGCACTGGGTTTGCGTTTCTTGACAGACAAAAAAACGATGTAGTCATCTAACCGGCGGGCAGTTTAAAAGATTGACAGACAAAATCAAACACTATATACTCAGCCGAGTAATGAAGGAGGAGTTTTTTTCGTGTCACAGAAACCCATGAAAAACCTGTTCACGATATCAACGAGGAGTAAGCGTATTGCTATTTTAGCTTTAGCAATGGCTATGTTCATAACCACTACGTCACTCGTATTGTTCGATGGCAAAAGGAAGACAGTCTCTTTGGCTTTAAACGGTAAGCAAACAGAATTGCATACAAAGGCAGCCACTGTAGAAGAACTTTTAGCCTCTCAAGACATACAAGTGAAAAAACATGACCATCTTGAACCCTCGATGAATACACCGATTAAAAATGGCTTAGCCATCCGGTGGGAACAGGCGAATAAAGTTACTATAGATGTCGATGGAAAGAAGAAAGAAATGTGGACTACGGAACGGACAGTTAGAGATGTGTTGAAGACGGCAAATATCGACGTCGATACACACGATGCAGTAAAACCGGACCTAGCAGCAAGCATTTCTAGTAATCAGCCGATTACCGTCGAAAAAGCATTTCAAGTTACGGTAAAAGACGGTGGTAAAGAGAGTACCCACTGGTCTACTTCGACTACGGTCGCTGACTTTTTAAAGGAGCAAAATATCCGACTCAATGATTTGGATAAAGTAGAAGGCGATTCGAAAGCAAAATTAACGACGTCTAATGCAACAATAAACATTGCACGAGTAGAAAAGGTCACCGATGTAGTGGAAGAAACTGAGAACTTTAAAGTGAAAACAAAAGCTGATCCTAAATTGCTGAAAGGTCGCGAAAAAGTGGTCCAAGAAGGCAAAAAAGGAAAAGTGCAACGAAAGTTCGAAGTTACCAAGAAGAACGGAAAAGTAGTTTCACGGGAATTGGTAAGTGAGACTGTGATTGAGAAGCCTACACATAAAGTAGTAAGTGTCGGATCAAAAGTAATGGTCGCTAGTTCTAATTCAAAAAGCGGAAATGTTGGAGTTTCTCGAAATGATGCACCAAGTGGCGGCCGTGAGTTTTATGCCAATGCAAGTGCATATACTGCCTATTGTAACGGTTGTTCAGGGAAAACAGCAACTGGTATCGACTTGCGCGCAAACCCAAATTTAAAAGTGATTGCAGTCGATCCAAATGTTATTCCGCTAGGCTCTAAAGTATGGGTTGAAGGATATGGCTATGCTATTGCAGGCGATACAGGTGGTGCTATTAAAGGCAATCGTATAGATTTGCACATGGCGACAAAGGCAGAGGCCTACCAATTCGGACGTCGACAAGTAAAGATTAAAGTTATTAACTGACTACACATTATCGGTAAAGGAGAGCATACGCTTTCTTTTACCGTTTTTTTCTGTCTTCATGGAGGCTAGCTCGTATGGTTGTATAGCGTTCGAAAAAACAGTAAAATAGAAAGAATGATATGGTAGGAAAAGAGGAATCCTGTGAATATAGAAGAAGTGATTGTAGTGGAAGGAAAGTCAGACACTATTGCCATCAAGAGGGCGACGGGCGCGGATACGATTGAAACGAACGGCTCCGCTGTCAACGAACAGACTATTGAGCGTATTCGACATGCGCAGAAGACCCGTGGCGTCATCGTCTTCACGGACCCGGACTTTCCAGGTAGACGCATACGAGCAATCATTGAAGAGCAAGTAGCGGGTGTAAAGCATGCATTTCTTTCGAAAAAAGAAACGATTGCTAAGAATGGACGTGGATTAGGAATCGAGCATGCGAGTGATGAGGCAATTCGACATGCGTTAGCTTCTGTTTATACGGTAAGTGTGCATACAATAGAGGAGATCCCCATGTCACAGCTACTAGATGCCAGGTTGATCGGCCATGATGATTCTAGAAAGCGAAGAGACCGGCTGAGTGAGTTATTACAAATAGGGCAGGTCAATGGCAAAGGATTAAAAAAACGTTTGGAGATGTTCCGGATCTCTCAAGACCAGCTAGAGAAAGCAATACAAGTTCTCGATGAGGAGGAAATGAATACTGATGTATAAAGACATCGCAACACCAATGAGAACGAAAGAAATATTGGAGAAATACGGTTTTTCATTTAAGAAAAGTTTAGGACAGAACTTCTTAGTAGACCCTAATGTGTTGCATAATATTGTTTCTCATGCAGATATTACAAAAGACACAGGTGTGATTGAAGTGGGACCAGGAATTGGTGCACTGACCGAGCATTTGGCACGACAGGCAGGAAAGGTAGTGGCGTTTGAAATAGATAATCGTTTGCTTCCTGTGCTGGAAGACACAATGTCTCCGTACCCGAATGTAACAGTACTTCATCAAGATGTGCTAAAGGCAGATCTACATCAAGTGATAGAGGAACAATTTGCAGACTTTGAAGACATAGTAGTCGTTGCGAATTTACCGTATTATATTACGACCCCTATCATCATGAAGTTTCTTATGGAAAAGGCCCGGGTCAAACAGCTGGTCATCATGATGCAAAGGGAAGTAGCAGATCGTATTACGGCTGTGCCGAGTACGAAAGCGTACGGTTCACTTTCCATAGCTGTTCAGTATTATATGAATGCAGAAGTTGCAATGATAGTCCCTAAAACGGTGTTCATTCCGCAACCAAATGTAGAATCGGCTGTTCTGAGTTTAACACGTAAGAAAGAGGCGTATCCTGACGTAGAGGATGAAGACTTTTTGTTCACAGTTACACAAGGGTCATTTCTGCATCGTCGAAAGACATTATGGAATAATTTACAGTCTTCTCTTCCGAATGGCAAGGAGAACAAGGAGCTCATTCAGCAAGCATTCGACACTGCGGGAGTGGATCCTGGAAGAAGAGGCGAGACCTTGTCGATCATAGAGTTTATCAAGCTTGCCAATGCGCTATACCCGCATTTCCATAAGCTGAAACAGGGGTAAAAGTCAATCAATTTTTCTTCTGAAAATTGGTGGAATTTATCATAAAACATTTGACAAAGACATAGGTTCACTGTTAAAATAAAAAATTTGGTTGACAGAACTTTTTAAAAATGTTATGCTAGTATTTAGTGAGGTGTAAGCAACATGCCAAAAACATTAGCAGACATTAAAAAGTCACTGGATGCTCATTTAGGGAAACGTCTCCATCTAAAAGCGAATGGTGGTCGAAAAAAAACGATCGAACATGCCGGAGTTTTGCGCGATACTTATCGTGCAGTTTTCGTAGTTGAGCTAGATGCGGATGACAATGCGTTTGAAAGAGTTTCTTACAGCTATGCAGATATTTTGACCGAAGCGGTTGAAATAACAATTCTTGATGGTTCAGACCAAACGGCCTTTATCATCAAATAACCACAAGATGCAATTTTTTTATTTTAATTCCTAGCAAACCTGTACAAGTAATCCATGTACAGGTTTTTTTATTTCTGGTTACATATGGCATGATATAGGGTCTTGAAAAACTCACCAGGTGTTAATTTCTCTAGATGGCGCATGATATGTATGTCAGCTGAAAAGGAGGAAAACCGAATGGCGAGAAAAGGCGTCATGTCAGATCAATTGAAAGAAGAAATCGCAAAGGATCTTGGCTTTTACGATGTCGTACAGCGAGAAGGTTGGGGCGGTATTCGATCACGTGATGCAGGAAATATGGTAAAGCGTGCGATTGAAATGGCGAGTAGGCAAGCGGAGGAGAAAAAATAATCCATCGTATATCCCGGAGAATCCAAATAGGGCTGACGAAAAGAATTGCAAAAGCGAACAGGCTTTGCAGTTCTTTTTTCATTTAATCTTCCTATGTACTATCTATTGTGTGGTAATATAATGAGCAAGAACATGCTGTGGGGAGGAAGCTTTTATCATGATTTACGAAAAGGCACCTGCGAAAATCAACTTGACTTTAGATGTGCTACATAAAAGGCCAGATGGATTTCATGAAGTGGAAATGATTATGACGACCGTTGACTTGGCTGACCGTATTTGGCTTCGACCCACATCGGATCGTGCTATTTCGATAAAGGCGTCTCATCGCTTCGTTCCAAATGATCGCAAAAATTTGGCGTATCAAGCGGCGGATTTATTGCGAAAACGCTATCGTCTACACGAAGGTGTAGAGATCACGTTGGATAAGAACATTCCGATTGCTGCAGGTCTTGCGGGTGGAAGTTCAGATGCAGCGGCTACATTGCGCGGGTTGAATCGTTTGTGGAAATTAGGATTATCGCTGGACGAGCTGGCGGTACTTGGTGCAGAGATCGGTTCAGATGTTTCATTTTGCGTATATGGCGGAACAGCCCTCGCTCAAGGACGAGGTGAGAAAATTACTCATTTGCCAACACCGCCGAATTGCTGGGTAATACTAGCGAAGCCATCCATCGGTGTATCGACTGGAAACATTTATGGACAGCTTAATTTATCGAAGGTTTCACATCCGCAAACTGCTAGAATGATGGAGGCTTTACAAGAGGGCGACTACGATAAAATGTGCACTTCGTTAGGAAACGTACTTGAACCCGTTACGATGGGCTTACATCGAGAAGTTGTGATGCTTAAGGAACAAATGGAGCGTTTCGGAGCAGATGCAGTATTGATGAGTGGTAGCGGACCTACTGTTTTTGGATTGGTGAGACACGAATCGCGTGTACCTCGAATTGTGAATGCGCTCAAGGGCTTTTGCCACGATGTACATGCGGTCCGTATGCTAGGCGAACGTGTCCTAGTTGATTAATACCGTACGATTATGATAATGTACTTATAATTCATTCGGATTTAGGAGTCGGTATTATGAAGTGGAAAAGAAGTGAAAGGCTGGTCGATATGACACGTCATTTGCTGGAAAATCCGCACACGCTCATTTCTTTGACGTTTTTCTCTAATAGATATACTGCTGCCAAGTCCTCGATTAGTGAAGATTTAGGCATTCTGAAAGAAACATTTGAAGAGAGCGGTACGGGTCGGCTAGTGACCATCTCTGGTGCAGCTGGAGGTATTAAATACGTTCCATTGGCCAGTCGAGATGAAGTGACGGACGTAATTCATTCCTTGATGGACGAGTTAGGGAAGTCTGATCGTCTTCTTCCAGGTGGTTATTTGTATATGACAGACTTACTAGGTAACCCCAAATTCCTTGATCGTATTGGAAAAGTCATTGCGTCCGCATTTTTTGATGCAGAAATTGACGCCATTATGACGGTTGCGACAAAAGGCATTCCGATCGCTCATGCTATTGCCCGTCATTTAAATGTTCCCGTGATTGTTGTGCGACGTGATAGCAAAGTGACGGAGGGATCTACGGTAAGTATTAACTATGTTTCTGGTTCAGCTCGAAGAATTCAAACGATGGTTCTGTCAAAAAGGAGCATGCAGAGCGGCCAGAAAGTATTGCTAACAGATGATTTCATGAAGGTCGGTGGCACGATACAAGGGATGAAGAGTCTACTAGAAGAATTCAATTGTGAGCTAGGTGGCGTAGCAGTGCTAGTAGAGGCCGAACATCTCGAAGAAGTGTTGGTGGACGATTATCTTTCTTTGGTCAAACTGCATGCTGTCGATGAGAAGCATAGGATGATTGAGCTAGAAGAAGGAAATTATTTTACGAGAGGTGGAAATGATTTATGGAATACGTAAAAACAGAACAAGCTCCACAAGCAATTGGTCCTTATTCACAAGCAGTGAAAGTGAACGGCATGGTCTACACATCTGGACAAATTCCTTTGACAACAGCAGGTGAGGTTGTAGAGGGTGGAATTGAAGAGCAGACGAATCAGGTGCTCGACAATCTTCGAAAAGTCTTGGAAGAAGCAGGATCAAGCATGCAACAAGTCATTAAGACAACTGTTTTTATTCAAGATATGAATGAATTTGCTGCGCTTAATGATGTCTATGCAGAACATTTTGGAGAGCATAAACCTTCCCGTTCCACAGTGGAAGTAGCACGTCTACCAAAAGATGTACGAGTGGAAATCGAAGCAATTGCAGTTTGTAAATAAATTTTCATATAGGTAAGCGGTCCTTGTTACTATCGATTTAGATAGTACAGGGCCGCTTTTTAAGTATCTTGCAAAGACAAAAATAAAAAATTCACAAAAATTCTATTTTAATCTGGATAAAAAACTAGTATTATAGAATCAACACAAGTATTCTGGTTAAAAAGAGGAATTTTACCAATTAAACTAGAATACATACATTGTGAACAATTGACAACAAGGGAGTGGGGAAAATGGAGATCACAGATGTGAGATTACGCAAGGTAGACACCGAAGGCAGAATGAGAGCGATTGCTTCTATTACGCTGAACGATCAGTTTGTCATCCATGATATCCGAGTCATCGAGGGGAATGACGGATTATTCGTGGCAATGCCGAGCAAACGAACACCGGATGGGGAATTCCGTGATGTTGCACATCCGATTAACTCAGATGCAAGAACGAAAGTCCAACAGGCGATCTTGGAAGCCTATCATCAAGTAGGCGAACCACAAGGGGTACTTGAAGAAGCTGCTTTATAAATCTACAAGTTGAAAGAAAGCGTTTTCATAATTAATAGTAACCAAAAGGCCATCTATTGAATAGATGGCCTCAGACTGTAGACAAAAGGGTTGGAAATCGTAACGATTTCCAACCCTTTTGTCATTTCGGTACTAAAATCAGAGAA
>NZ_WHVW01000032.1 GCF_009651005.1 Sporosarcina obsidiansis | reverse complement strand
TTCCTGGCGTTTACTCTATTGTAAAAGAAAAAAGACTGTAGGCAAACTCCAAATTTCCGGAGTTTGTCTACAGTCTGAGGCAAGAAAGGAAGAATTCCTTACTTGCCTGTTTTTAATTACTCTATTTTATTTAACATTCGCAAACCGTTGAGGATGACTAGAATTGTACTGCCTTCGTGGCCAATGACACCGAGAGGAAGGTCGACTACTTGCATGAAGTTAGAGATAATTAAGATGGCGATGACAGCTACAGAGAAGAATACATTTTGCTTAACGATTCTCTGCATTTTTCTAGAGAGCTTGATCGCGTAGGATAAACGATTTAAGTCATTTTGCATGAGTACCACATCTGCGGTCTCCAATGCGACATCGGTTCCCTCTCCCATGGCGATTCCAGAAGTAGCGGTGGCAAGTGCGGGTGCGTCGTTGATACCGTCACCTACCATGCCCACTGTACCGTACTCTTTCAACAATCGCTTTAGATGAAGAACCTTCTCCTCAGGTAAACATTCAGCCACATAGGAATTCACCCCGACCTCTTCTGCAATTGCATGTGCCGTTTTTTCGTTATCTCCTGTTAGCATAACGGTCTGAATACCAAGAGATTGCAGTGCTTTGATAGATGAGACTGCTTCTTTTCGCAAGGTATCTTTTAGAGCGGCCAATGCGACAATACCGTGTTTATCTTTCATAAAGATGACGGTTTTTCCTTCATTGGCGAGTGTTGTGGCGATTCCCTCATGGAAGGATTCTGCTAAGTCGACCCCGACAAATTTAGGATTACCGATCCGTATGAAACCACTTTCCGTCTCCGCTTTAATTCCGTAACCTGGAACGTCTTCGATATGAAGATTCCGTTCAGGTGTAATATTTTGTTCAGCGGCGTACTGTGTGATCGCCTTCGCTAAGGGGTGATTGGACATGGATTCGACACCTGCAAATAGAGCGATTGCATCTTGTGGATCAGTACCCTCGCGCACGATGAAATCCGTTACGATAGGTTTCCCGGTTGTTAATGTTCCAGTTTTATCAAAAGCGAATGCATTCAGAGAACTTACATGCTCTAGATGAACGCCCCCTTTAAATAAAACACCTCTTTTTGCACCGTTGGAGACAGCTGCCAAAGTCGCTGGCATAATGGCTGCCATCAGTGCACAAGGGGAGGCGACCACTAATAAAACGATGGCTCGGTAGAAAGTAGTCGTCCAATCCCAACCGAATAAAAAATGCGGGAGAAACATCATGATGAAAACAGCAGTCAATACGATTTTTACATAGGTACCTTCGAAACGTTCGATAAATTGTTGTGAAGGGGACTTCTCACTTTGTGCGTTCTGGACCAATGTAATGATCTTCTGAAATAACGTTTCGGTGCTTGGTTTTGTCATCTTCATGCGAATAGCACCGCTAATGTTTACGGTTCCTGCAAATAGTTCGTCGTTTTCTTGTTTCGTCACCGGAATAGACTCCCCATTGATGGCTGACATATCGATAGAGGTGATCCCACTCACTACTTGCCCATCCACCGGAATTCGTTCACCTGGTTTGACGAGCAGCACAGTACCTACAGATAAAGAGGAGATGGACACTTTTTGTTCACTGCCATCCTCTGTGATCAGCCATGCTTCCTCTGGTTGCATTTCCATTAATGAAGAGATTTCCTTGTGGCTTTTATTCAGCGTATACGTTTCTAATGCACCACTTATGGCAAAGATGAAAATCAGGATCGCGCCTTCCGCCCAGTAACCGATGATTCCGGAACCAATTGCTGCGAAAATCATCAACATTTCAACATTTAACTCTTTATTTTTTATCGTTTCTTCAATACCTTCTTTTGCTTTTGCATACCCACCGATCAAAAAGGCGACCACATAAAGAATGATCGAAAAAGTGTCTGTACCATTCTTACTTAAAAGCCATGCAATCAAGATGAAAATACCAGATAGTATGGCTGCTATCAATTCAATTCTTGCAGACCAATCAATTTTCTGTTCGTTTTTTTCTTTCGCATACGTTGTCATCTAACACCCTCCTAATTGATAATGAATTTCAATTTCAAAACTCTATTTAAAGCAGTAAAGTCGACTCTACAGTAGTAGAATCGACTTTGGAGGCCTCAGAATAGAATAATTATGAATTTGTAATTATTATTAACTATAGTATACCATCTGTTCAGAAAAAGTGTTACTGAAATGATTTAGCTTTACCATTTAGAGAAAAAAAGCAACGAATGAGTTCATTCGCTGCTTGCAGATTAGTTGAAGACTTTTTCTTTATATTGAGAGAGCTTCTCTAATGAAGACTTATCGATATCGGCATGTAGACTATTGCCATGAGAATCCATTGTAACAACCGCAGTAAAGTCTTCTACGCGTAAATGCCAGAGAGCTTCAGGGATACCAAACTCAAGCAAATCTACGCCCTCTACTTCTTTTATGCAGTCTGCGTAATATTGTGCTGCGCCACCAATGCCATTCAAGTACACACCACCGTGTTCTTGAAGAGCCGCCAAAGTTTTAGGACCCATTCCGCCCTTTCCGATAACTGCCCGAATACCGAACTTTTTCATAATGTCTCCTTGATAAGGTTCTTCACGAATAGAAGTGGTAGGGCCCGCTGCTTTAATTTCATATTTACCTTCATCATTTTTCAATACGACCGGACCACAGTGATAAATGACTTGCCCATTCAAATCAACTGGCGCATCATTGTCCATTAAATGCTTATGGATTGCATCGCGTCCTGTATACATACGTCCAGAGATTTTCACGACATCACCTACACGTAAATCACGAATTTCTTCTTCTGAAATAGGTGCTTGCAATGTAACGACACGTGCAGTAGATTGAGCTTCTTCCGCTGGTTCTTCAAAAGCGATTTTTTCGCCTTCATTGTAATGCCAATCTGAGATTTCTCCAGTCTCTGCATTAATATTGACTGCCATCCGGCGATACGCCCAGCAGTTATACGCTACCGATACGTAGAAGCTGGCTGGAATTCGGTGCATGACGCCAATTTTACATCCGAGTAATGTGGCTTCACCGCCAAAGCCCATTGTACCAATTCCTAGATGATTAGCAGTTTCTAGCACATAGTCTTCTAGCTTTGCGAGGTCTTCAATTGGGTTTACGTCGGTCACATCACGGAAGAGTTGCTCTTTTGCCAGATCGTACCCAGAAGAGCGATCGCCACCGATGCCTACTCCAATGAATCCAGCTGAACAACCTTGCCCCTGTGCTTGGTATACAGAGTGTAAGATACATTTGCGGATCCCATCCAAATCGCGTCCGGCACGTCCAAGACCTTCCAATTCAGTTGGCAAGCTGTACTGAATATTTTTGTTTTCACAGCCTCCACCTTTTAGGATTAATTTCACTTCGATATGTTTTTCTTCCCACTGTTCAAATTTCACAACAGGTAAACCGATCCCTAAGTTATTTCCACTATTATCTCCAGTTAAAGAATCCACTGCGTTTGGACGGAGTTTTCCTTCTTTCGTAGCCAATTCGATTGCGCGTATGATGGCAGCTTTAATTTCGAGCTGATTGACTGCGATTGGTGTTTTGATCTTGAATGTCGGTAGTCCAGTATCCTGGCAGATAGGAGAAAGCTTTTCGTCTGCCATATTAATATTCTTTGCGATCGTATCGAGACTCATTGCAGAGCTCGTACCCTTATTTTCTCTTTCTTTTGCTGAAAGGATCGCGCGACGAACATCTTTTGGTAAGTTAGTAGATGTTTCGCAAATTAATTCATACATACTCTGTTCAATTTTCTCTATGTACATCTCAAAATCCCCCGTAACTATGTTATTTTTTATAGCTATCCATCTGTTCTTCTAATTCATCTAGCAACGAGATTAACCGATCTATCTCTTGAAGGTCCGTTTTTTCGGGTTCAATCGCTTCTAATGTTTCAAGGAATTGATTGAATCGATTTTTTAGTTCCAGGACTTGGTCTTTGTTTTGTGATGTGTCCATACATCCACCTCTTTCCATCATTGATATCGTATATGAAACGACTCTATTTTTCAATCTGATTTTTTTGATTCGCGTCTGCTTCTCGTTAATCTCCGTTACATTCTGATAGTAGATAGCAATATCAACTATAGTTGAATTGATCCACGCATTTATTCTGCTGATAAGAGGTGGAGTGGTAGCGGCAATCCTTATATTTCCAACTTATCAGTAACATATTTTTAAGAGTGAAAAAAGATTGTAACTAGTTTTATCGAATTGCTTTACAAGTGACAGAATAGATGGTATAGTCAGAATAATTAAATGAAAAGGAGGTCGTAGTTATAGAAACGAATCGAATCCTAGTGGTGTAATTACAAAGGAGGGGATCCGTAACAGTCCGATAGTAGTGAACGTATTGGCTAACTACGAGTGTATAAATGCAAATTGAAGGCGAATCGAATATGTAGAGACCTTATCTGTTGGTGAGTAATATACAGATAAGGTCTCTTTCTTTATTGTAAAATGGAGTCGCCGTTTTCATATTCAGCTACTAGTTGATCGAGGGAATGAAATTCATATCCTTGCTTTTTAGCGTCTCGAATAAAATCGGGTAGAGCTTGGGCGTTATCGGGAGACACGGTGTGCATGAGGATCAAGGCACCGGGGTGTAGTTGCTTCATTAATTCATTATAAGCATATTCTTTACCCTTCGGTTGATCTTTATGCCAATCAATAAATGCCACAGACCAGAAAATGTGACGATATCCGAGATCATTTCCTTTTTGCAAAAGCTTGGCATTGAACACGCCCTCAGGAGGTCTGGCATAAATTGTACGCTTTACACCTGTAGTAGAATAAAGAATTTCATCTAGTTTTCTCCACTCTTCCTCCATTTGTTGTTCGGTTATATGGGCCATATTGGGGTGATCATAGGAATGATTGCCGATTCCATGTCCATCCTTTACCATCCGTTTCACTAAATCACTGGCACTTTTTATATAGTGACCCGTCAAGAAAAAAGTAGCGGGCGCCTTTTCTTTCTTCAATGTATCCAAAATGCTTTCTGTGTAGCCATTTTCGTACCCATTGTCAAAAGTTAGATAGACGACTTTTTTATCACCTTTCCCTTTATAAATTGCTCCATAATCATCTAATAATTTATCCAGTTCCGCGCCCGCAGATGGAGGTATCCCGTCAGTCGCTTTTTTAAATCCCCAATGGAATTCTTCTGCATGTACAGCGAACGGATTGACTAATATTCCTATGACTAACAGGCATGAGGCCAATAAAATACCTGAAACATGATGAGCCATACAACACCACTCCTTTTTATAGAGCATGTGCGGTTTAGCTTTTAATATGTATGAATTTTGATACGGAAATGGTAGTTGGGATGTTAATTTTTTAGCATCCCAACAAAGCGATTTGCATCACAGCAAATCTTTCAAAGCAGGCTCCAAAGACGGATATTGAAAAGTAAAGCCATTAGAAAGGAGTTTCTCTGGCAAGACGTGCTGGCCTTGAAGAACAACGATGCTTTTTTCACCTAACGCTAAGTCTAATGCGATGCTTGGAACGGGCAACCAATGCGGTCTATGTAACACTTTCGCTAATGTTTTTCCAAAAGCGTTCATATGTATAGGACTTGGCGCTACCACATTGACAGGTCCCTCGATTGATTCATTTTCCAATGAAAATATGATTGCATTCGCGACATCTTCGACATGCACCCATGAAAACCATTGATTACCTGAACCTAATTTTCCACCCGCAAATAGTTGATAAGGCAATTTAATAAGAGGAAGTGCTCCTCCTTTTTTTCCGAGTACAATGCCGAAACGAGTGAACACCGTACGTACACCCAAATCGGCTGCATGTCTAGCAAGGTTTTCCCAATCATTAACAGTTCGTGCGAGAAAATTATTGCCGACTGCTGTTGAAGTTTCTCTGTACTCTTCAGTGAGTGATGGGGGATAAATGCCAATCGCACTTGCATTCACCAAAACACCTGGTTTTTCAGGGAGTGTCCGAATAATCCGTAACACTTCTTGTGTAGCAGTAATTCGACTATCATAAATTTTTTTCTTCCGTTCTGATGTCCACCGCCCATCATCAATTGACACTCCAGCCAAGTTCACAATAGCATCAATGTGACCTAGTTCATTTTCAGGTAAAGCGTGATCTATCAACCATTGAACATATTGAATGCCATTGTGCTTGGAAGACGGTTTACGTGTAAAGATAATCACTTCATGACCACGTTCTTGCAACTTCTCTGTTAGAATACTGCCAATAAACCCAGTACCTCCTGTAATCACGACTCTCATCAAAGTTACCCTCCATTCTCCGAAAAATTAATACACTATTGCTGACCATCACCGAAAAGTTGCGGTATACTAGTACAAAGTAGGTGATGGAGAAGTGCCGCTTATTACCAAAATATCACAACAAAAACGAGATAGCGAACGTTACAATATTTTTATTGATGAACAGTATGCTTTTAGCGTCCATGAATCGGTATTAGTGAAATTTGAACTCACTAAAGGAATGACATTGGACGACTGGGAGACGGATGAAATTGTCTATGCGGATCAAATCGAAAAAGCATTTAACCGTGCGTTGCATTTTCTGTCGTTTCGCATGCGTAGTGAAATGGAAGTCAAAAAGAAGCTTCTTGAAAAAGACTATGGAGAGGCAGTGGTCTTGGAAGCAATTGTAAAACTGAAACGGCTAGGCTTTCTAAATGATGAGGCTTTTTCTGAAGCGTTGGTACGAACTGAAAAGAACAGTGCGTTGAAAGGGCCGAGAGCTATTCAGCAATCTCTCTATAAGAAAGGTATACCCAAAGAACTGCAAACTCAAGCATTGGAGGAGTATTCACTGGAAGATCAAATGAGTAACGCTATGAAGCTCGCTGAGAAAACTATTCGTTCCAACAGCCAGCAGCCACCGGCGCAAGTGAAGCAGAAGATTCAAAGCACGTTAGCGAGGAAAGGATTTTCGTTCGAACAAATAGCGGAAGTACTCAGCAACGTGACGATCGAGCGGGATGAGGATGAATGGTCTGACATCACGTTGAAGTTTGGTGAAAAGGCCTGGAGACGTTATCAAAGTAAGTTTTCTGGTGCTGATTTGAGACAGCGTGTGAAGCAATCGATGTATCAAAAAGGTATTCCGTTAAGCCAGATTGATTTATTTATTGAAAAGAAAAGGAATGAAGAAGATGGAGACTGAAAAACATTATAGTGAAATGAATGACAACGAATTACGGAGTGAGGTCGCGACACTCATGGAAAAAGCGCGTAAAGCAGAACAGATGGGCATGATCAGCGAGTATGCAGTCCATCAACGCAAGGCAGTATTGGTGCAATCGTATTTAGTCGATCCTAATAGTATAAAGCCAGGAGAGATGTATCGGATTGATGGTGATGATGGGGTTTTCTTCCAAGTGGATTATTTGAAAGGTTTATTTGCATGGGGCTACCGATTAGGCGGGGAAAAGGCAATTGAAGCACTGCCGATTGCTATGCTGAAAGATGTGAAGAGCGGAAAATAATGAGCAGTAACTAAAGAACGCTCGTGCACATCGCACGAACGTTCTTTAGTTATTGGGAGCAAAATTTAATTTTTTTCGAAGTTTATCTTCAGAAAAGATCCAGCCTGTATAGGAGTTTACCACTTCCATATTTTGATTGACATGAGCGACTGCCACGAAGGGATAATAACCTTTACTTCGATAGCGCAAATCAATTAGACGGACTTCGTAAAGATCGCCTACATGGCCTATTGACCATCGATATAAAGGTGAAAATGAAACGAACGCTTTCAAATTCGGATCTTCCAGAGCGATAGAAATTTGTGGTGAGTCAGGCATAGGTTCACGCTTGAAACGGTCATATAGTGTGATGGATCGTCCGTATGCTCGTCCGACATAATGTTCTACTTCAGTTGTTGCTGCCACGCGCCATTGAAAAAAATTCATTGTCGGTGCGATGAATATTTCAGTTGCAGAAGGGACAGTCTTTTTCACTGCTCGTTTCACTGCACCTTTGACAGCAAAACGTACTAAATAATAGAAAAACAAAACAATATATAAAGTAGACATCGTTACAACAGGATCACTACCGAGAAACCATGCTAAAATAGCAATGATGTGCAGACCAAAAATAATCGGATCAAATGTGTTGATTACTCCAATGGCTACCCATTTCTGTGAAAATGGACGAAGAGCCTGTGTACCATATGAATTAAAGATATCTACAAAAACATGGACAAACACAGCAAGAAATGTCCATGCCCATACATGCAGGAACATAGCGTTAGGAATAAAAATCGTTAAAAGTATAGAGATAAGCAAAGGCCATAACATGACCGCTGGAACAGAATGTGTAATGCCTCTGTGATTACTCAAATAGACAGCATTATTTCGAAGTTTCAGTACGGTATCAATATCGGGTATGAGTGAACCAACCATAATACCCGCAAACACGGCGCCCATTGTGGAAGGATCATTTGCTACAACGGTATCTGCAAGAGCTAATCCACTGATCGCTACACCCATGGCTATATGTGTGCCTGTATCCAAATCATCACTCCTTTACGGAAAGAGTCGTTAATTGTCAAAGTCTATATTAATTATATACCCTAATTTACAAGAACTAAAAGCATTTGAATAGAGAAGTGAGGTTACTATGCAAATAATCGAACAAAAAAAGGCGTTTCAGCAGGCTTTATTATCTTGGTATGAAGCTGAAAAGAGAGATTTGCCTTGGAGAAGAACTGACAATCCTTATTATATTTGGATCTCTGAAGTTATGCTACAGCAAACTCGCGTTGAAACGGTCATTCCGTATTATGAACGATTTATTGAAAAGTTTCCAACAATGCAAGATTTGTCGGATGCTGATGAAGAAGAATTACTGAAAATGTGGGAAGGGCTCGGTTATTATTCCCGTGTTCGCAATCTACAGGCGGGTGTTCGTGAGGTCGTGGAAACGTATGGAGGTAGTGTGCCAAATAATCGAAAAGATATTTCTGCATTAAAAGGAGTCGGTCCTTATACAGCAGGTGCTATATTAAGTATTGCCTATGGGATACCAGAGCATGCGGTGGACGGTAATGTTATGAGAGTGTTGTCGCGAGTGTTACTGATAGAAGAAGATATTGCTCTACCACGGAATCGTAAAATATTTGAACAAGCCGTAATGGAATTGATTGCTGAAGAAGATGCATCCTCCTTTAATCAAGCCTTAATGGAATTGGGAGCTACGATTTGTACTCCTAATCCAAGGTGTTTATTATGCCCGGTTCGTGATTTTTGTATCGCGTTTGAAGAAGGGAAACAACAGCAATTGCCGATTAAGGTGAAAAAGCAAAAAATGAAACATATCGCACTCGCTTCATTTTCCATTCAAAATGAAGCAGGTGACTGGTTATTACAAAAGAGGCCAAGCACAGGTTTACTTGCTGGACTTTGGGAATTTCCGATGGTAGAACTTCAGGAGTTGCCAGCAGTTGAAGCATTTGAAAAGGATAGTGGATTAAAACTGAAGAATGTGATGGAATTGACGAAGTTCTCTCATGTCTTTTCACATATTACATGGGAAATCCATGCATACCGTGCACAACTGGATCCCACAACAAATAATGAGCAGTTGACTTTTTTTACTGAAGAACAAATCGAAGCGCTGCCGAAGTCTAAACCTGTGATGAAAATTGTAGAAAGTATTAATTGGTAGAAACTTCGTAATTAAAACTGAATAATTACATGCACTCTGGATATCATAAGGGGCACGGAGGTGAATAAATCCATGCCTAAGCAACCAAAACAAAATGCTCAACAAAATGCTTCTGAAACAGATGTAAATCAGGTGCGCCAACAGAATGCGCAATCTGCTATGCAGCAACCAATGAACGAAGAGTTCGCTTCTGAGACAGATGTGAATCAAGTTCGTCAGCAAAATGCGCAATCTGCAGCGAATATGCAATCTGCGTCATCCAATACGCAGTCTGCAATGTACGAAGAGTTTGCATCTGAAACAGATGTAAACCAAGTAAAAGAGCAGAATCGTCAAGCAGAAGCTAACAAGCAAAATGCTTCGGGTGCACGTGCGAACCAATATAAAGGTTCAAAGTAAGTATGGACACCGCCGACCGGTAGAAATGGCTTTCACAAGCCATTTCTACCGGTTTTATTTTGCTTTCAAATAGGTAGGAGACCTATAAAAAGTAGTCAATTATGAAATAGATGGTTGAAACGTTTTAAATTTGGGAAGGCAGTTGGTATAATGTACAGATAGCAAGAGCGGTGGCATAAGGCTCAAAGGTGGTAGAGAAAATGGCAATTCCAAAAGAAGGAGAAACGATCCAGATCCACAGCTACAAACATAACGGTAAGATTCATCGTGTCTGGCAAGAGACACTCGTATTAAAAGGAACTCGAAATATTATCATTGGAGGAAATGAGCGCACACTTGTAACGGAATCAGATGGGCGTACTTGGCTGACACGCGAGCCTTCTATTTGTTACTTTCATGCTGAAAATTGGTTTAATATTATTTGCATGCTACGTGAAGATGGAGTCTATTATTATGTCAATATGAGCTCACCATTTGTTTTTGACGAAAAGTCTTTGAAGTATATCGATTACGACTTAGACGTAAAGGTCTTCCCGGATATGAGTTATTTGATTTTGGATGAAGATGAATATGCCGAACACAAACGTCAAATGAAGTATCCAGAGGTGATCGATCAAATTTTGCAGGATAATTTGACGAAATTGTTGGGCTGGATCAAGCAGAGAAAAGGACCATTTGCACCTGATTTCATTGATGTGTGGACCTCCAGATATGAGTTTTATAAGCAACTTCAGGACGATCAACGGTAGACCTGCTTGCATTAGTGCGAGTTAGGTCTTTTTGTTAGGAGGAACAGAATGGGAGAAAGTATTAAGCGTTATCTTCAATTTGTAAAACCGTATAATTGGCAAATCATCTTTACTGTACTCATTGGAGTTGTAAAGTTTGCCATTCCATTATTTTTACCATTATTGATCAAAATTGTTATTGATGACATTATCGGTTCACCGACTTTAACGGATGCAGATAAAACAACATATTTGTTTTATTGGCTAGGCGGCACCATTATTTTATTCTTTTTAATTCGTCCGCCAGTTGAATATTATCGCCAGTATTATGCACAGTATGTCAGCAATAAAATTTTATTTGATATAAGACAATCGCTATATGGTCACTTGCAAAAACTAGGCTTGCGTTTTTATTCGAATACCCGAGCTGGCGAAGTAATTTCTCGGGTGATCAATGACGTAGAGCAAACGAAAAATTTTGTGATGATCGGTTTAATGAATGTCTGGCTTGATTTGGCGACAATTATTATTGCAATCGCCATTATGTTAACTCTAGACGTGCAGTTAACTCTAGTCACATTGATTGCATTTCCTTTTTACGCATTCAGTGTCAAACATTTCTTTGGAAAATTGCGCGAGCTCACAAGGAAACGATCTCAAGCGTTAGCAGACGTTCAAAGTTATCTGCATGAACGTGTGGCAGGGGTTAGTATCATTAAGAGTTTTGCCATAGAGGACAAAGAGCAGGAACGCTTTAATGAAGTCAACAATAGCTTTTTAGAGCGTGCGATCGATCATACAAGGTGGAATGCGAAGGCATTTGCTGTTGTCAATACGATTACTGATGTGGCCCCTTTATTAGTTATTGGCTATGCAGGATACCAAGTGATTAACGGCTCCTTATCTGTTGGTACGATGGTCGCGTTCATCGCGTTTATCGAGCGCTTATATTCACCGTTGCGTCGACTTGTTAACTCATCGACATCGTTAACACAGTCATTTGCCTCAATGGATCGGGTGCTTGATTTGATGAATGAGCAGTATGATGTAGTGGATAAAAAGACTGCCACGAATTTGCCACCCATTAGCGGAGAAATTCAATTTGAACATGTTAGTTTTGCTTATGAGGAAGAAGAAGTACTGAAAAATATTAGCTTGACGATAAAGCCAGGAGAGACAGTTGCGTTAGTTGGTATGAGTGGGGGAGGGAAGTCTACCATTATTAGTTTGATACCACGTTTCTATGATGTGACGGCTGGCGCGATACGTGTAGATGGACATGATATACGTGACGTTAAGGTCAAGTCGTTACGAGATCAAATCGGCATGGTCCTGCAAGATTCCATTTTATTCAGCGACTCAGTCAAAAGCAATATTTTGATGGGGAAACCTGACGCGACAGACGAGGAAGTTGTGGCGGCTGCCAAAGCGGCGAATGCACATGATTTCATTGAGACATTATCTGAAGGTTATGATACCCGTGTAGGCGAGCGAGGCGTGAAATTGTCTGGAGGTCAAAAACAGCGAATCGCGATTGCACGTGTGTTTTTGAAGAACCCAGCGTTACTTATTTTAGATGAAGCTACATCTGCACTTGATTTGGAAAGTGAAGCATTGATCCAAGACTCTCTCGATCGGTTAGCGCATGAAAGAACAACAGTGATCGTAGCGCATCGATTATCGACGATTACCCACGCAGATTGTATCTATGTTATTGACCATGGAGAATTAAAAGAATCGGGAACTCACCAAGAACTGATGAAACGAGACGGTACGTATGCCGGACTTTTCAACCGTCAGGAACTGGGAGGTTAACGAAAAGCGGCTATTCACCTTTTGAGGTGATAGCCGCTTTTTTAATATATTTCGTCTTCCAACGTATTTTCTTCATCCTCATATCGTGATTGATAGGAGGTGATTAGAGTATCCAGATGCTCGAGCTGCTCTTCATAATTTAAGATGGAAGAAAGGATATGCAGTAAGTGATAAGCAGAAAATTCTTCGTCTTCTTTTGTGATTGCAATTTCCTTTGCGAAAATTTCCATGACTTCTTGCCGCTGTATGAATTCATTATGCAATTCACTTTCATCACGTTCCGCTTTCAATTTCCCCACGAACTTTAAATGCAGCTGCTCATGATAGACGAGTAACGCTTCAAGACGTTCCTGTACCATCATGCGGAAGTGGTCCGGAAGATTGATAAGCTCATTTTCGAATTTGTGCAGCCTTTTTAAGACATCGTAGCTACTGCGAGTTGTCGCAATCATCTGCCGGTAGACAACGAGTCGTCTGGCCTTGGACGCAGAGGTTTTTTTAATGTAGCTACGTTCTTCCTTAAATAGAATATATAGCTGGTCGATCTGAATCAGTCGTTCTTTTACCTTGTTTAACGACTTTTTGGTGGCGGAATGCTCGGAAGCTTGTCGACCAGCGAGACGTGTCCAGCGAATGATTTCGTCCTGTGCTTGGTGAATAGCCTGAAATAGTTTCGTTTCATATTTCGGCGGCATAAAGATCATGTTCACCAAGAACGCTGCAAGTACCCCGACAAGAATAGTGGCAACTCGAAGCAAAGCGAAAGTTAAGAAGTCATCGCCTTTTACTTCCATTACTGCGATCATCGTAACCAACGCTAGTGAAATAGACTTTTCTAGACCTAGTTTCACCATGATGATCATTACAATAACAGCGGCTAATCCAACGACCATTAATTGCGGACCAAACATTAATACAAATATTACTGCTACAGTCGCGCCAATCAGATTTCCTTGAAGTTGCTCAACTATCGTTAAATACGATCTGTAAATAGATGGCTGGATTGCGAAAATTGCCGCGATACCTGCAAACACTGCGGTAGGAAGCCCCAGTAATTGTGCAAGAAATAACGCGAAAACAATTGCAATACCCGTTTTAAAGATGCGGGCACCAAGTTTCATTGGGTAATTCCTTTCCTAAATAAGCTCTTTTTTGCTACTTTACAATATAGCTGCGAAGTGGTCAATCGATGTTATCCGCTAATGCTTTAAATGAACGATCTACAGCAAGTAAAGTTTCATTCACATCTTGTTCAGTATGCGCTGTAGTCAAGAACCAAGCTTCATACTTAGAAGGTGCGAGGTTTACTCCATTTTTCAACATTTCTTTAAAGAAGCGTCCAAACAATTCTCCATCCGTAGCTTCAGCCTGTGCATAATTTTCCACTGTGACATCTGTGAAAAATAATGTCATCGCTCCACCTAAACGATTAATTGTTAACTCGATGCCATGTTGGTTAGCTAGCTGTAAAATTCCTTTTTCCAATAAACCACCTAGTCGATCCATTTCTTCGTAAACCCCTGGCTCTTGCAATACTTCCAAGCAAGCAATACCGGATAGCATGGAAGCAGGATTTCCCGCCATTGTTCCAGCTTGATAGGCAGGACCGAGTGGCGCAACTTGTTCCATAATCTCTTTTTTACCGCCATAAGCTCCAATCGGCAAACCACCACCGATGATCTTACCAAAAGCGGTTAAGTCAGGCTGAAGTCCAAGTAGCGTTTGTGCAGCTCCATAATGGAATCGGAAAGCAGTGATTACCTCATCATAGACAGTGAGTACCCCTTTTTCCTGTGCTAGTTCATGTACTAATTCCAAGAATCCTTCATTCGGTTCAACAATTCCGAAGTTCCCTACAATTGGTTCGATTAGTATGCATGCTAGCTCATCTCCCCATTTTTCCATTGCTGCTTTGTAGCTCTCAGGATCGTTAAACGGAATGGTAATGACTTCTTTGGCAATTGAAGAAGGCACACCTGCCGAGTCTGGTGTTCCCAGCGTGGCGGGACCTGATCCTGCTGCAACTAAGACAAGATCGGAGTGACCGTGATAGCAACCGGCGAATTTCATGATCTTTGTACGGCCAGTATATGCTCTAGCGACACGGATTGTCGTCATGACGGCTTCGGTACCAGAATTTACAAAACGGACTTTATCCATACCAGGTATAGCGTCCTTCAACATTTTTGCGAATTTTACTTCGTGGCGGGTAGGCGTTCCATATAATACACCGGTTTCCGCTGCTTTCGTAATGGCTTTCGTAATATGTGGATGTGCATGCCCTGTAATAATAGGCCCGTAAGCACCTAGGTAATCAATATATCGATTGCCGTCTACATCATAAAAATGAGATCCTTCCGCACGTTCCATGACAGTAGGTGCTCCGCCGCCAACTGCTTTGTAGCCGCGAGAAGGACTGTTTACTCCACCGACAATATGTTGACATGCTTCTGCGTAGATTGCTTCTGAATTTTTTCGGTTCATTAGTGAATTCCTCCCAATCAAATATACGCTCTCCATTCTAGCATTAATGCCAAGAAAGTCTCCACCTTCAGAGTTAGGACTTGGGAAATTGAAAAAAGCGATCATTTCAGCTACGATAAGAAAGGGTTAGAATTCAGAAAATTAACGTTTATTAATTCAACGAGGAGGATTTTAGATGGATAAATTAGAAGGATTACAAGCACCTGTATTCTCGTTACCAGATGAAAAAGGTGAAGTGGTTTCATTAGAAAAATTTAAAGGGAAAAAGTATGTGGTGCTTTATTTTTATCCGAAAGATGCAACGCCTGGCTGTACGACAGAGGCTTGTGATTTTCGTGATGCTGCAACCGACTTTGAGGATTTAAACGCAGTAATCCTTGGTGTGAGCCCTGACCATGAGGCGTCTCATCAAAAATTCATTGACAAGCATGGGTTGCCATTCTCGTTGTTGGTAGACGAAGATCATGCAGTTGCTGAACAATATGGTGTCTGGAAGCTGAAAAAGTCCTTCGGCAAAGAGTATATGGGTATTGAACGTTCAACATTCCTAATCGATCCGACAGGTACAGTAGTGAAAGAATGGCGGAAAGTTCGAGTGAAAGGACATGTGGAAGATGCACTTCACGTTCTTCAGCAATTGACAAAGTAGGGGGTTTGTTTATGAAAGTATTATTTACCTTTAGAATAAAATCTGCATTTAAACAACAACTAAGCGAGCAATATCCAGACGTTGAATTTATTTATACGACTTCTATTCATGAGGTTTCAGTAGAAGATGTAGACGTAATTGCGACAGAAGGAACAGATATTACGGCAGACATAGTAGAGAGTGCCTCTGCATTGAAGTGGATTATGGTAGCAGCCGTAGGGGTGGATAGTTTGCCGCTAGAAGTGCTGCGGAAAAAAGGCGTGATGGTTACAAATTCACGAGGTGTCCATAAAATGCCACTAGCTGAATCAGTTCTGGCACATTTATTATCGCTTGAGAGAGGCTTGCCTGGAATTTATGAGAGACAGTCAGAGAAACGCTGGCAATTGGATAATATACCTGGAGAAGTTAATGGTTCTACAGCGTTAATTGTAGGAACTGGCGCAATCGGTGGAGAAATTGGCAGACTGTTGCAAGCTTTTCATGTTCATACTATTGGATGCAATCGTTCAGGTCACGAGAGTGCTTCAATGGATGAAACGATAGCTTTTTCGGAGATTATACAGAAACTACCTGAAGCGGATTACGTTATCTCAATTTTACCAAGCACACCAGAGACAAGATGGATTTATCAACCTGAGCATTTCCAAGCAATGAAAAATTCTACGGTTTTCATTAATGTGGGAAGAGGGGACGCTGTGAAAGAACAGACGGTCATTGATGCGTTAGAGTCTAATGAAATACGTCATGCAGTCCTCGATGTTTTTGAAACGGAACCTCTATCCAAAGAAAGCCCACTATGGGAGTTGCCAAACTGTACTGTCTCGCCACATATGTCGAGCTTGTCAAATCAATACATCAAACGTTCCCTTGGCATCATGGAAACCAATTTGGACAAATGGATGACAGGAGACAAAAAGTTAGTTAATCAAGTCGATCTTATTAAAGGATATTAGCACAAAGGAATTTACACAAGCTGGTCTCAGCAGGTTATACACATAATTCATATTTTGTCCAGAACGTTAGCAGATAAGTTGACAGTATGCCCCTTCATTGAGTAAACTAATTATAATGATTATAAAGAAGTAATCTTTACGAAGTGAGGTGCATTACGATGCCTGGAGTGTTCTTGAAAGATGCGCTCGTAACGTTAAAAGAAAGTGGTGTGAGAATTACTCCACAGCGACATGCGATCCTGGAGTATCTAATTACTTCTCAAACACACCCGACAGCGGATGAAATTTATAAAGCGCTTGAATCAGATTTTCCGAATATGAGCGTAGCAACGGTCTATAATAATTTACGTGTATTTCAAAATGCGGGACTAGTAAAAGAATTAACCTATGGTGACGCATCGAGTCGTTTTGATTTTGTGACACATGATCATTACCATATAATTTGCGATGATTGTGGGAAGATTGTTGATTTTCATCACCCTGGTCTAGAAGAAGTTGAACGATTAGCAGCCCATGTAACTGGATTCAAAGTAAATTCACATCGTCTAGAAGTGTATGGCACTTGTCCAGAATGTGCGGCAGCTCAACAGGAAGCAAAATAAAAAGAGTGTAGCCCTAAAATGGAGGCTACACTCTTTTTTTATTTTGAAGACTTTTCGTGAGGCATTTTTGATTTATTATACGAAACATCAAACTCTTTACCTTCCAAATCAGGGTCGAGAGTTAATGGCTCGCGACAATGTCCGCACATATCCACCCGTCCAAGCATTTTCGTATGTTTTCCGCAATTTGGGCATTGAATTTTCACAGCTCGGGTAGATAATGTGCCGATCCATGCATAAACCACTGTACTTGCGATGATAGATAGCATACCTAAGAACATGAAGATAAGCATCACGATTTCATTCGAGCGGAAGAAGATACCGATGTACATAATCACTACTCCAATGAAAATGAGAGCTAATGCAAATGAACGTATGCGATTTATTTTATTTTTATAAGGTTTCATCTAAAATTTCCTCCTCACAGTTTCCCCACCTAATATATCATACTCTTAAACAATTGCAGTACAAACTCCCTTTAAATTAAAGGATTTTATGTGAAATCCGTCGAAATAGAGTATTCGAGACGATCAAGAAAGAACTGGGAGGCGAGAAAGTGGAACAAATGCTAAGGCCGATCTACCAGGAGAGAGCGAGTCAGCCTGACACATTAAGCGTACTGTTAATTGAAAATCAAAGAGAAGACGATCCTACTACAGATACGTTTGATGAGATTTTGTTCATTATTTCTTCGAATAATGAAGTGCCCATTCAAACAAAACATTATACAGATGGCCAGCGTAAAGCCGCCATGCATATCATCAGCAAAAAACAATTAACCCATTGGCTGCTTGTCGGAACGAACAAAAAGATTATTGATTGGCTGGTTTTAGGTAAAATTTATTTTGATAGAGATGAGTATGTGGAACGTCTCAAAGAACGGTTATCCGAAGAACCATTATTCGGCAGAGGCATAAAAATGGGTATGGAATTATCTAAAATGATACGTGCATATAATGAAGGGAAAATTCATTTCGAAAGAAAACAGTTTATGGATGCGCATTTATATGCGATAAATTCGTTACATCACCTTGCCAGATTAGTTGCGATTAAGCACAATGCATTGCCTGAAAATACAGTTTGGTCACAAATGAAAAAAGTGGATCCAGCTGTTTATAAACTATATGAGGAATTGATTGGCAGCGAAGAAGTACTGGAGAAACGTTTAGACTTAGTTTTTCTTGCAAGCGAATTTTACATCCATAATTATACGAACGAAGCTTCTGAACATATAATGGGTATTCTAAATAAAAAAGACTCTTGGAACATTCAAGAGTTGCATGAACAAGAAGAGTTATCATTGTATTCCTCAGACTTAGAGTTTTTTATTGAGTACTTAGTGGATAAAAAACTAATCAAGATCGTTTGTGCACCATCAAAAAATGATTTTCTTTTTCATAGAGAATATCGATCATCAAAGGCTTTGGAGACTAAATAGAGCGATTTTCTGATCGCTCTATAATTTTATTGAAAAAAGTGTTGACTATGTATTTGAATGCATGTTAATATAGTCAATGTCGCTTGGGGGACATGGTTTCCACAACGTGAACAAAACACTTGAAAAAACTTTTTAAAAAAGACTTGACGAGTGAAAAGAAGATATGGTAGATTAGAGAAGTCGCTTTTACAAGAAGCGCACAACATGAACCTTGAAAACTGAACAGCAAAACGTTAACGAAATATACGTTTGTGCATTGGCTCTGCCGGTGACACAAACACAAAATGAGTATCTTAAATGATGCCAGCAAGAAATCGAGCTAACTCGAATTTTTCTAGTTATCTGGGTGTCGAGTCGTAGTGCGGTGCTAGGAAGCAATCGAGCGAAGGAGGGAGCGTACTCAGGTACGTGACCGACTGAGCGAGTGAAGCTGACAACGCAATGCGCTGCGAATCGGCAGCCGGACTTATGGAGAGTTTGATCCTGGCTCAGGACGAACGCTGGCGGCGTGCCTAATACATGCAAGTCGAGCGGATGGTTGGG
>NZ_WHVW01000031.1 GCF_009651005.1 Sporosarcina obsidiansis | reverse complement strand
TCTCTGATTTTAGTACCGAAATGACAAAAGGGTTGGAAATCGTTACGATTTCCAACCCTTTTGTCTACAGTCTGAAAGAATCCTCTACTTTTATTAGTAGAGGATTCTTGTGTTTATTTCGATTATTTATTGTGCCTGAGCAAAAGCTTGAGACAATTCATTCGTCATCTCATTCTTTTCGTTTTCATCTGCACGTTGCCAAAGCTGTTCAAAGAATACGCCGAGCCCAGGCAATAAATGCTCTTCGCCACGCTGAATTGCATCGTCAATCACACTGCGGACATCAGCCGAGCTATTATTTGTCATATTCGCAGCAATCGCATCACGTATTTGAAAATTCATTTGATCAACCTCCCACTCTCATCTTTTCCACAACAGTCGCTAAATATACGCTCTTTTGGTACACTGAAAATAAAAAAGGATGTACAGCCTCTTGAATAAACGAATCGAGTCAACTCAAAATTCACTAGTAAAGCATTGGAAGAAGTTAGTGACTTCACGAAAAGAACGAGATCAAACAAATGAATTTCTTGTGGAAGGGTTTCATCTTGTCGAAGAAGCCTTGAAACATCAAGATCTAGTGATTCAACTGCTAGTGCGTGAGGATATTGATATACCAGCTCATTGGTCAGCGCCCATCATCGAAGTAACAGCTGCTGTTGCTAAAGAGATATCAGAGACCGAGCAATCACAAGGCATTTTTGCTTATTGTAAACAACCACAGTATGACGAGAAGGACCAGCATCAATGGAAACAATTGTTGTTGATCGATGCAGTCCAAGATCCAGGCAATATTGGAACGATGATACGTACAGCAGATGCAGCAGGTCTGGATGCAGTCGTACTTGGAAAAGGCTGTGCTGATCCATTTAATCCGAAGACTGTACGCTCTGCGCAAGGTTCACATTTCCATATTCCTGTTGTTCGGGGAGAATTAGCTCCATGGATGAATCGTCTGCAATCGAACGAGATATCAGTCATTGGCACCGGTCTTCAGGAAGCAGTTTCTCTTCATGCATTGGAAGCCCGCTCGAATTTTGCTTTGCTCGTAGGCAATGAAGGAAGCGGTGTTCAAAAAGACTTGTTATCGCAAGCGGACCAAGTAGTGAAAATTCCGTTGTATGGACAGGCTGAATCGCTGAACGTCGCTGTCGCAACAGGCATTTTACTCTACACACTACGTCAACAATGACTTCACTATTGAAGGCATTATTGATTTACGGTATACTGTGAGATGAATCAAATAAAAAGCAACGACCGGGAAAAGTACATGGCTAGACACGTTCTTAGGGATTTCACACCTCGACTGAAAGTGTGAAAAACGCTGCCCCATCGAATTCACCCCGCGAGCTGCACGCCAGGACCAGCAATGTAAAGGCGTGCCGGCAAAGGACCGTTATTCCAATTCAAGTGATTTTGCATCATGTTCTTCAAGATGCAAACTAATCAGGGTGGTACCGCGAAATCGACCTCGTCCCTTTTATAGGGGCGAGTTTTTTGTTTTTCGGAAATCATGTAAATGGAACTTTTAACCTTTTGTGAATTGACTTTTTTTTACAGAGTAATCTCTAGTTGATTTTCGTTTCTGGCGGCGACTCCAGTAGGATCAGCGTGACAGGTGAGACCCTGGACTGAGCGTAGCGAGGGAAGCGGCTCACCCACGCCCCACGGAAAGTGACCGCCCGCAACGGAAATCAACGGTTGGATTTAAAAGACTCTATGAAGGATAATTAAGCCATTACATATTTTTAACCGCCACTAAAATCAAGAGAGGAGCAATCAAACATGAAAGAACAACTGCATGAACTAAAAGAACAAGTCATGGGAAAAATTAAAGAATCCCAAACCGTTAAAGAACTAAACGACGTACGCGTAGCCTACCTTGGGAAAAAAGGTCCTATCACAGATCTACTAAAAGGAATGGGTAAACTCCCAGCGGACGAACGTCCAAAAATGGGGGCTCTCGTCAATGAAATCCGTGAAAGTGTAACCGAAATTCTTGAACAGCGCAAAGAAATCTTGGAACAACAAGCCATCCAAGAACAGCTCGAAAAAGAATCCATCGACGTCACACTTCCAGGTCGTCCAGTACAACTTGGCAATCATCATCCACTCACACGTGTAGTTGAAGAAATCGAAGACTTCTTCATCAGCATGGGATATGAAATAGCGGAAGGACCTGAAGTGGAAAAAGACTACTACAATTTTGAGGCATTAAACCTTCCAAAAGGACACCCAGCTCGTGATATGCAGGATTCTTTCTATATTACGGAAGACATTTTACTGCGTACCCACACATCACCTGTACAAGCTCGTACAATGGAAGCAAAAGAAGGTTCCTCCATTAAAATAATTTGTCCAGGAAAAGTGTACAGACGCGATTCAGATGACGCAACGCATTCACATCAGTTTACTCAAATTGAAGGATTGGTCGTCGGCGAAAACATCCGGATGAGTGATCTGAAAGGCACCCTAGATTTATTGGCAAAAAAATTGTTTGGAGCAGATCGTGAAATCCGTTTGCGTCCAAGTTTCTTCCCGTTCACTGAACCTTCTGTAGAGATGGACATTTCTTGCTTTAAATGTGGCGGCTCTGGCTGTAACGTCTGTAAGAAAACGGGCTGGATCGAGATTTTGGGTGCAGGAATGGTGCATCCGAACGTTCTACAAATGGCAGGTTATAATCCAGAAGAAGTGTCTGGTTTTGCGTTCGGTATGGGGCCTGAACGGATTGCAATGTTAAAATACGGTGTGGAAGATATTCGTCATTTCTATACAAATGACATTCGTTTTATTTCACAATTCCACCGGGCAGAGGCGTAAGGAGGAGTACACATGTTAGTATCAACAAATTGGTTAAGCAAGTATGTAGATTGGAATGAACTCAGCGTAGAGGAACTAGCGGAAAAAATCACACGTGCGGGTATTGAGGTAGACGGCATTATTGACCGTTCATTTGGCATGGATCATGTAGTTGTCGGCTATGTAACAGACTGTGTAAAGCATCCAGAAGCGGATAAGTTAAACATTTGCAAAGTGGATGTTGGAGAAGAAATCACTCAAATTATTTGTGGAGCACCGAATATTGCGCAAGGTCAAAAAGTGATCGTGGCACGTCCGGGAGCTGTCTTGCCAGGTGGAATGAAAATTAAGAAAGCAAAACTTCGTGGCGAAGAGTCGAATGGCATGATCTGTTCATTGCAAGAGCTAGGCATTGAAGGCAAGCTTGTTCCAAAAGCGTATGCGGAAGGAATCTACGTATTGCCGAGCGATGCGAAAGCAGGAGAAAATGCATTGACACTTCTAGGCTTATACGATCAAGTGCTAGAATTTGATCTGACGCCAAACCGTTCTGATGCGTTAAGTATGCTTGGAGCCGCTTATGAAGTAGGCGCGATTCTCTCCAAAGAAGTCAAGCTTCCAGCTATTTCTTATGAGACGTCTTCTGAAAAAGCACAAGACTATTTGAAGTTGACAGTTGAAAGTCCCGAAGATAATCCGATGTATGTTGCAAAAGTTGTGAAAAACGTCAAAGTCGCTGAATCACCACTTTGGCTTCAAAATACACTAATGTCTGCTGGAATCCGTCCGCATAATAATATCGTTGACATTACGAACTATGTGTTGATGGAATATGGACAGCCACTTCATGCGTTTGACTACGACCGTCTAGAAACGAAAGAAATAGTTGTACGTCATGCGCGCGAAGGCGAAAAAATGGTGACGCTTGATCAGGCGGAACGTACATTGAAAGAACGTCAACTAGTCATCACAAATGGAGTGGAGCCGGTTGCACTTGCAGGTGTAATGGGTGGCGCGAATTCAGAAGTACATGAAGGAACATCGACTGTCGTCATTGAATCAGCCTATTTCGCACCTAGCTCTGTACGCCAAACGTCTAAAGAGGTTGGATTACGTAGTGATGCAAGTACGCGTTTTGAAAAAGGTGTAGATCCAAATCGAGTAGCGGACGCGGCAGAACGTGCAGCGCAATTGATGGCTGAACTAGCTGGTGGAGAAGTATTAGAAGGTTCTGTTCAGTTTGATGAATTGGATAAAACATCTGAGAAAATCATCTTGTCACCGGACTATGTCAATAATCGCTTAGGTATGAAAATTCCAATGGATGAAATGAAAACGATTATGGACAGATTACAAATTCCGACCGAAGCGATCAATGGTCAGCTCGTGATGAATATTCCGACTAGACGTCAAGATTTGCGAATTAAAGAAGATATGATTGAAGAGATCGCCCGATTATATGGTTATGACGAAATTCCGAAAACATTACCTGTTGTAGAAAGTACACCAGGCGGATTAACACCGTATCAAGCGAAAAGAAGAATTGTTCGTAGATTTTTAGAAGCAGCTGGTCTTTCGCAGGCTTTAACTTACTCATTGACTTCACCAAAGGATGCACAATCTTTCGCATTAGAAACTGCTCCTGTCACTGAGCTTCTCATGCCGATGAGTGAAGAGCGTAGTGTCCTTCGTCAAAGCTTGATTCCGCATTTATTGGATGCTGCTACGTATAATGTGGCGCGTCGTAATGAATCGGTTGCACTCTACGAAACAGGCTCTGTGTTCTTAGGTATCGAAGAGGATGGATTGCCGAAAGAAGTCGAGCATGTGGCGGCAGTTTTGACAGGTAAATGGGTACATCACGCATGGCAAGCTGAGACGAAAAAAGTAGATTTCTTTGTTATGAAAGGGATTGTGGAAGGGATGTTCGAACAGCTAAGTCTGCTGGAACGAGTTCAATTCACACAATCAGTAGTAGAAGGTATGCATCCAGGTCGTACCGCAACTGTTTTGTTGGATGGGGAAGAGGTAGGCTTACTTGGTCAAGTGCATCCGACTGTACAAAATCAACGCGACTTGCAAGAAACGTACGTCATGGAAATGAATTTGCGTAGAATTATGGAAACTGCTGCTGGAGAGCTATTCTATGAGCAAGTGCCACGCTATCCGTCTATTTCTCGTGATATTGCATTAGTAGTCGACCGTGGAACATCTGCCGCGCACTTGCAGTCGATCATCAATCAAGCAGGTGGAAAGCTACTGAAGAATGTTCAGCTATTTGATTTGTACGAAGGGAAGAATGTGGAAGAAGGAAAGAAATCTTTAGCATTCTCATTGACGTACTTTGATCCTGAACGTACATTGACAGATGAAGAAGTAGTGAAGGCGCACAATAAAGTTCTAGATGCATTAACTGTACAAGCGAACGCTCAGCTTAGATCGTAATTAGAGAAAACAACCGCAGTTCCTTTCGGGGAGAGCGGTTGTTTTTATTTTTTATTTTTTATAAGCAAGCTTCAACGCCTTTTGTGTGTTGGCAAAATGTACTTTCGTAATAGAATGTAAGAAGGGTTCACCTTTTCTTCGAAGGATCTGGCAAGCGATTTGATCTACTTTTGGGCCGGCTCCTTTTGGTAACGTAACACCAGCAAGCGCGCTCAGCTGATCCATTTGTTCTAGATATGCGACACGAGCTAAAATGGATGCAGTCGCTACAGAAACATGCAAATTTTCCGCTTTAGTAGAGAACAACACCTTGTCTTGAATAATAGTGGCTTCGTTTTTCAGGTGTTTGTAATAAATCTGACGTTCGGCAAACTGGTCGATCAATATATATTCGGGCGTAGCCGGTTTCATTTGTTCTAAAACTTGTTGAATGGCTTGATTGTGAAGGACGGCTTTGATCTTTCCTTGTGACCACCCTTGACTTTGGATCTCATTGTATTTGGCATTATCTAGAGTCAACACGCAATGTGGGACGACTTGTTTTAAGTCATATGCAATTTGTTGCATATAGGCATCCGTCAATTGTTTAGAATCTTTTACCCCTAATTCGCGTACTAATTCGATTTTTTCACTGCTAACATAACAGGCAGCTACCGTAATTGGACCAAAAAAGTCGCCTGTCCCGGTTTCATCTGAACCGATGACAGATAAAGAGGCGAAATTATCCGGTAAAACGTCACCTTTTGCTATGGAGCTTTTGGTTTTAGCTGCAGTAGAAACCGTACCCCAGCGCGCTGCTTCCCGATCTGCACCAACTCCTTGAAACAGTACCTTTCCTGATCGATAGGCAGTAATGGATGTATCGGCTATTTTGGCAGCGAAAATGACACCTGGTGCATTTCGAGTGATTTTATTTGATTCATAAAACCTTAACACTTCTGGCATTTCTTTTTCAGTTAAGACAATCACTTGATTACTCAATAGAGATTTCACTCACTTCCTAAAGGGATTTACTTAGTAGTATACCTGAAAGGGGGGTGTGCAATGAAAGATAAAGTGTAAAACTAGCAGAGACGATGCCCAAATGAGGCATAATTGATTCACAACTAAATGTTTTTCATGGTATGATTGTACACAGGGTTTTTGAGCAAATTCAGCAGAAGTGCTCACTTTTATTAGTGAGGGAGAAATGCATAGTCTCCCTTATTCAGTGGGATCCAAATCTCGGCTGAATCAAGAGAATTTTTCGAGCGAAAATCTGGAATCAATTACGCATATTCGTAATTGATAGAGGAGGGCGGAATATTGGCGGACGAAGAAAAGACAAGAGTGGCAGTTGAAATTTATGGACAAACTTATACGATCGTTGGCACAGAATCGTCTGGCCATGTACGTCATGTAGCCTCGCTCGTTAATGAGAGAATGCGGGATATTAGTAAACGCAATCCTTATTTGGACAGAACGAAAATCGCAGTTCTCACGGCGGTCAACAGTGTACACGACTATTTAAAACTAGAAGAAAAAGTACAACAGTTGGAAGAAGAAGTGAAAAAGTTGAAGGGTTGAGAGGCGAAATATGATTGATTTACTGATAGTTTTCTTGTTAGTCGGCGGCTTAATCACAGGCTTCAGACGCGGTTTAATCGTACAACTGATCCATATGTTTGGATTGATTTTATCGATTATCGTTGCGTATATGTATTACAAACCGTTAGCAGAGAAGCTAATCTTATGGATTCCTTATCCAGGTGCTACAGCAGATGCGAAATTAAGCTGGACATTCGAACACTTAGATTTAGATATGACATTCTATCGACTCATTGCATTTATATTTATTTTTGTTGCAGTCAAATTAGTGTTGCAGTTGATCGGTTCCATGTTAGACTTTTTGAAGCATTTACCTGTTCTCGGATTTGGTTCGCGTTTAGTTGGTGCAGGGCTAGGATTTATTGAATTTTATTTCATCATCTTTTTCTTTTTATCGGTTCTAGCGATTTTGCCGATTGAAGTGATACAAAACTCATTGCGTCATTCGTTACTGGCAAAAGCGATGTTCGAACATACACCAGTTATTTCATCTGCAATTAAAAATTGGTGGTTTGTATATATGGGGTAACCCTTGAAAGTAGTGTACATATGGACTGAAAAGCTTCCCGTTACCGTGGAAGCTTTTTTAACAGAGTGAGGAGGATCTCAAATTGAATAAAAAGACGATTATCCGGACGTTTGAAAAAATTGCTTTATATATGGAGTTGCTCGGAGAAAACCATTTCAAAGTTGCGGCTTTCCGAAAAGCGGCATCTGTACTCGAATTAGATACCAGAAGCCTAGCTGAAATGCACGATATCCTAAGCTTAAAAGGCATTGGAAAAGGGACTGGAGCTGTCATTACGGATTTAATGGAAACAGGGACATCGGAAGTATTGAAGGAATTGGAAGAGCAAGTTCCAAAAGGATTGATCCCACTTTTAAATATTCCAGGATTAGGTGGTAAAAAGATTGCGAAATTGCGTGAAGCGTTGGGCATCGATTCAGTAGAAGCGCTCCGTGAAGCGTGTGAGAAGAATGAGGTAAGTAAAGTACCTGGATTTGGGAAAAAGACGGAAGAAAATATAGTAAGAGAAATCGATTTGTTGGCTGAACGTTCTGGTAAAACACCGATTTGGCAAGTGGAAAAGGTAGTAGACTTGGTAGAGGCAGAATTACAACTTATAGAAGAGATCGAACAGTTTCAAGTAGCAGGCAGTTATCGAAGACGGGAAGAAGAAAGTTCGGATGTAGACTGGATTTTGGTTACAGAAAATCCACAAATTGTACGCGAAAAACTAGTTTCTGCTTTACCGATCGAAAAGATCATTGCAGCTGGTGATGCAAAAATTTCCATTTCGCTAGACACAGAAAATCCAATTGATGCCGATTTTCGATTTGTTACGAATGTTCAATTTGCGACTGCTCTTCATCATTTCACTGGTTCAGCGGCACATAATGTTCGGTTACGTCAGCTTGCGAAAAGTAGAAAGTTGAAAATTAGCGAGTACGGTGTGGAAGATGAAGCAGGCAATGTTCAGACATTCAAGACGGAAGAAGAATTTTTCGCCCACTTTGACTTGCCTTTTATTCCACCGAGTCTTCGAAAAGATGGTTCGGAGCTTGAACGTGCAAATGAACTATCGATACTTGTAAAACCAGAGCAAATTCGTTCGGATTTGCATATGCATACAACTTGGTCAGATGGTGGTTATTCCATTGAAGAAATGGTACAAGCTTGCCGAGCAAAAGGTTATTCCCATATGGTCATCACGGATCATTCACATTATTTAAAGGTAGCGAATGGTTTAACGCCTGAACGACTGCTTACACAAATAGAAGAAATTCGTGCTGTTAGTGCAAAATATGATGATATAGAAGTGTTTTGTGGTACAGAAATGGATATTTTGCCAGATGGGAAATTGGATTTTGACGATGAGGTTTTGCAACAATTGGACTTTGTGATCGCCTCGATTCACTCTAGCTTCAATCAACCGCAAGAACAGATTATGGAACGTTTACATTCAGCCTGCAAAAACCCTTACGTCCATATGATCGCGCATCCAACAGGTCGAATTATTGGGCAACGTGAAGGGTATAATCCGGATATGGAACAGTTAATCAATTGGGCGAGCGAGTACGGAAAAATACTTGAAGTGAATGCGAATCCATATCGTTTAGATTTGCGTACAGAACATTTGTTACGAGCGAAAGAAGCGGGCGTTTTAATTGCGATTAATACAGATGCACATGCGATCGAACAGCTTGAGTATATGCCAATAGGTGTAGAGTATGCCCAAAAAGCTTGGCTTCCAGCTGATCAGGTTATCAATACTTGGTCGCTTGAAACCTTCACCCAGAAAGTGATTCGTAGATGAAAGGAAGTGTGAGACATTGGAAAAACGTGTCTTAAAAACACTTGAATTTGATAAAATTATTCAGCAAGTCGCAATGCATTGTACGTCAGTAGCAGGAAGAACACATGTGGAACAACTTGTGCCTTCGCATGAGTTAGAAGATGTCAATCGATTATTGGAAGAAACTGATGAAGGATTAGCTCTTTTACGCATACGAGGAAATGTTCCAATGGGCGGCATACATGATATTCGTCCTCATGCCAAACGCGCACAAATCGGAGGAATGCTAAGTGCGATGGAGCTCGTAGAAATTGCGGACACCATTCGTGCTAGTAGGATTCTCCGTCAGTTTATTGAAGCGGTGACAGCAGAAGGAGAAATTCACATCCCTCATTTAGTAGTTCGCAAAGAAGCGATGCCCATCTTGACCGGAATAGAACATGAAATCAATGCTGCGATTGACGATAATGGCCGCGTGGTGGATAGCGCTTCTTCTGCTTTACGTTCCATACGACAAAGTTTACGAGTGCAAGAAAGTCGAGTGCGCGAACGGTTGGAAAGCTATACGAGAGGCAAAAATGCAGCGAAAATGCTTTCGGATTCCATTGTCACGATGCGTAATGATCGTTACGTAATTCCAGTAAAAGCAGAATATCGATCTCATTATGGCGGTGTCATTCATGACATGTCTTCTTCAGGACAAACATTATTTATTGAGCCTGATGCAGTCGTTCAAGCAAACAATGAAATTCGAGGATTAAAAGTGAAAGAGCAAGAAGAGATTGAGAAAATTTTGCTCGCGTTGTCCGCGAGTGTTCAAGAAGTGGCACATGATCTTTTTACGTTGGTACAGCTGTTAGCGGAAGTAGATGTCATTTTAGCTAAAGCGAAATACGGAACTGCCAATAAATGCACTAAACCTACTGTCAATGGAGAAGGCTATATTCGACTTGCAAAAGCCCGTCATCCCTTATTGCCAATAGAAGAAGCAGTAGCGAATACAATTGAATTTGGTCATGATATTACGACGATCGTCATCACGGGACCCAATACAGGCGGTAAGACAGTTACACTGAAAACAGTTGGTCTATGTACATTGATGGCGCAGGCTGGACTGCCAATCCCTGTACTTGATGGTTCAGAAATCGCTGTCTTTGATTCTATTTACGCTGATATCGGAGACGAGCAGTCGATTGAACAAAGTTTGAGTACATTCTCTTCCCACATGGTTAACATTGTCGACATCTTAAAGAAATTCGATGACCGTTCTTTGTTATTGTTTGACGAACTAGGTTCTGGGACAGACCCGCAAGAAGGGGCTGCATTGGCTATCGCGATATTGGATGAAGTGCATGGCAGCGGGGCACGCGTCATGGCTACTACCCATTATCCAGAATTAAAAGCGTACGGCTATAATCGCCCAGGCGTTGCAAATGCCAGTGTGGAATTTGATATTGATACGTTAAGTCCTACCTATCGGTTGCTGATCGGTGTACCTGGTAGAAGCAATGCGTTTGAAATTTCGAAACGACTCGGACTACATCACCACATTATTGATCGAGCAAAGGGCTTTACAGGTGAGGACCGTGGAGAAGTGGACTCCATGATTGCTTCACTGGAAACAAGCCGTGTGCAGTCTGAAAAAGATGCAGAACGGACACATGACTTGCTTCTCGAAACAGAGCAATTAAAAAAAGAATTACATGCCAAGTTAGCGGAATTCGAGGAGCAGAAAGACCGTTTGACAGAAGCCGCAAAAGAACGCGCGAAAAAAATTGTGGAACAGGCAAAATTGGAATCAGAAGCTGTTATTTCCGATTTGCGTGCGCTGCGTCTGAATGCAGGGGCTAGCGTTAAAGAACACGAACTGATCGAAGCACGCAAACGGCTGGAAGGTGCTACGCCTGCAGAAAAGAAACAGAAAGCGATCAAAGCGAAAGCTGCTCCGCGTCCATTACAAAAAGGCGATGAAGTAAAAGTGCTGGCATACGGTCAAAAAGGGACGCTCGTGGAGAAAGTATCCGATAAAGAATGGGTTGTAGAAATCGGGATTTTAAAAATGAAATTGTCTGAATCAGGACTTGAATATGTAAAACCAGAAAAAGAAAAGAAACAAGTAACCTCTGCTGCAGTCCGAGGGCGTTCAGGTCATGTGAAATTGGAGTTAGACCTACGTGGAGAGCGTTATGAAGATGCCATTGCTCGAACTGAAAAGTATATCGATGACGCATTACTGTCTAATTACCATCAAGTCTCGATTATTCACGGAAAAGGGACAGGGGCTTTGCAAAAAGGTGTCCAGCAATATTTGAAAAAACATTCCCGAGTCAACTCTTATCGTTTTGGTGAGGCAGGAGAAGGCGGACATGGTGTAACGATTGTGGAATTAAAATAAATTGAAACCTTTCGGCACTTTGAATCGTAAGACAAGCAAGAGAACATAAAGAAGGTGCCGAATTTATGAATCAGACAGGTTTTTGGAGTCATCCATTAGTAGAGACAGCAGGATATTTTAGCGTCGTCACGTTATGTTTGATCGTCTCCATGGTTTTATTTGAAATCGTAACAAAATATAAAAACTGGGAAGAAATTCGAAAAGGTAATCTGGCGGTTGCTATGGCAACGGGCGGTAAAATTTTTGGAGTGGCAAATATTTTTCGCTATTCCATTGAGCAGCACAACAGCTTACCACAAATGATGGGCTGGGGATTGTTCGGTTTTACATTGCTCGTTTTCGCTTACCTTTTATTCGAATTCTTGACGCCGAAATTTAAAGTGGATGATGAAATTCAAGCGGATAATCGTTCGGTCGGATTTATCTCGCTTTGTATTTCGGTCGGTCTCTCCTTTGTTATAGGAGCCAGTATTTCTTAGGAGATTGTACATTATGGAAAGATTAATTAAAATTTTATTTGTAGTCTGTGCTCTTTTTGTTGTACTTGGAGTCATTTGGCTCTTCACCAACACGCCTTGACTTATAGTCGGGCGTGTTTTTACATGGAAATTAAGTTGAAAATACGATTATCAACTCGGTTATAAAGAAAAAATCTAACTAGCGAAGGCGCAACTGCGGGGCCAGCCGCAACGTTACCAGGTCCGATCCTTCCAAACATCACATAAGCATAATAACCATTACTCTTTCATACACTAAAACACCAACACTATCTGTCTATTAAACCAATGTCTGATAGACTTCCCAAAAATCATACTACAACCCTTTTCGCTTCATCAACAAGTGAAGCGCTTTCATATTTATCTTGTAAACTAATTAGTTTATCGATATACTAATGAACAAGGAATATTCAAACAATTAATACATGTAAAGGAGTTGTGATTATGACACAAAAACCTTGGCTGGCGACGTATCCCCCGGAAATTCCGACAACGCTGGAATATGAACAAATTCCATTGCAAGATTACTTGACGAGGTCTGGTAAAAAGTATCCTGACAAAACAGCAATCCATTTTATGGGGAAGGATATCTCGTTCAAGGAATTTTATGAATCTGCATTGAAGTTTGCAACCTACTTGCAAAAACTAGGGGTTGAAAAAGGTGATCGTGTCGCGATCATGTTGCCCAATTGTCCGCAAGGTGCCATTGCGTATTATGGTATATTATATGCAGGTGGAATTGTCGTCCAGACAAACCCTCTCTACACAGAACGAGAATTATCGTACCAGATGTCTGATTCAGGAGCAAAAGTCATTATCTCGCTCGATATTTTATTTCCGCGAATCTCAAAAGTAATGAAAGAAACCTCTCTAGAACACATCATTGTTGCAGGGATCAAAGACTATCTACCATTTCCTAAAAACTTGATCTACCCGTTCATTCAGAAGAAAGAGCATGGTCTAACTATCAAGATAGAACATCGGGGAGTTCACCATCTTTATACGGAAATCATGAAATCAACAAAACCGGAGCCGGTTCATGTAGCATTTAAAAAAGATGATATCGCCTTGCTCCAGTATACGGGAGGAACAACAGGACCACCCAAAGGTGTAGAGCTCACACATGCGAATTTGATCAGTAATACGGAAATGTGTAGCGCTTGGCTATACAAAACGGAAGATGGGAAAGAAACAATTATGGGGATTTTACCTTTTTTTCATGTCTACGGGATGACCACCGTATTGATTTTTGCAGTTATGAAAGGTCATCGAATGATATTAATTCCTAAATTTGATTTCAAGACGGCTTTAAAAGCAATCGATAAACAAAAGCCAACACTGTTTCCGGGTGCACCGACTATTTATATTGGTCTACTAAATCACCCTGACTTATCAAAATATGACCTATCATCTATTAAAGCATGCATTAGTGGTTCTGCGGCTTTACCAATCGAAGTGAAAGAAAAGTTCGAGGCGGTTACAGGTGGAAAACTTGTGGAAGGCTATGGACTTACAGAAACCTCACCCGTTGCTTTAGCTAACTTTGTATGGGATGGACTTGAAAAAAGAGGATCCATTGGTGTACCTTGGCCAGACACAGATGCTTGTATTTTAGGACCTGGCTCAACAGAATCATTACCGATTGGAGAAATTGGTGAAATTGCAGTAAAAGGTCCACAAGTAATGATAGGTTATTGGAACAGACCAGATGATACGGCTGAATCTTTCCGTGATGCTTGGTTTTTGACAGGGGATTTAGGATATATGGATGAAGACGGATACTTTTATATTGTAGACCGTAAAAAAGATATGATTATTGCGAGTGGTTTCAATGTCTATCCTCGAGAAATCGAAGAAGTATTATATGAACATCCAGCCATTCAAGAGTGTATCGTGGCAGGTGTGCCAGATCCTTACCGTGGAGAAACGGTCAAAGCTTATATTGTCTTTAAGGAAGGTCAATCAGTAACTGAGAAAGATTTAGATAAATATTGCAGGAAGCAACTCGCAGCATTCAAAGTTCCAAAGAGGTATGAATTCCGAGATGATTTGCCAAAAACAGCGGTTGGTAAAATTTTACGCAGATCTTTAGTGGAAGAAGAAAGAAAAAAACTAACGGAAGATCAAGATTCTTTGAAAAGTTCCTAACAAAATGCTTGACGCCAACTGAAAAGTTTATTATTATGAAAATATGAATGAATCATCATTCATATTTTCTTTTTTGGTGGTGAAACAAATTGAAACGGACAAAGCCTAAATATAAACAAATCGTAGATGCTGCAGTAATTGTAATTGCAGAAAATGGATACCACCAAGCTCAAGTTTCCAAAATTGCGAAAGAAGCTGGAGTGGCAGACGGGACCATCTATCTTTATTTCAAAAATAAAGAAGATATCCTAATCTCCGTATTCAGAGAAAAAATGGCGATTTTTGCAGAAAACATTAAAGAAATACTGACAAAAGATCTTCCCATCTCAGAAAAATTATTTCAAGTAGTAGAAAATCATTTTAGAGTGTTACAAGATGATCCTCATTTGGCCATTGTGACACAATTGGAACTCAGACAATCAAATAAAGAGCTTCGCTTCCAAATCAACAACGTGCTGAAAGAATACGTACTCTTACTCGATAATTTATTGGAACAAGGAGTGGAAAAGGGTGAGCTTTCTTCAGACCTTGATTTGCGCCTTGCTCGACAAATGTTATTCGGTACGATGGATGAAACGACTACTTCTTGGGTGATGAACGATCAGAAGTACGACTTAATCAGTCTTGCCCCGAAAGTTAGCCGTATGTTATTGCATGGTTATCAGCAACAGTAACTAAAGACTGTTGGAAGGAGATGTAAGAGATGACGTTGATTAAAATGGAGAAAGATGGACATGTCGCACTTGCGAAAATCGACCATCCACCAGCCAATGCACTTTCCTCGAAATTAATCGAGGAAGTGGATCAGCTGTTAACAGAAGTAGAGAATGACCAAGATGTCCGGGTGGTGGTACTGTATGGTGAAGGTAGATTCTTCTCCGCAGGTGCTGACATTAAAGAATTTACAACCGTTGGATCTGGCGAAGCGTTCACCACGCTCTCTAGTAAAGGACAGCAGGTGTTTGAACGTTTAGAAAATTTCCCTAAACCTGTAATCGCTTCCATTCACGGTGCAGCTCTTGGTGGTGGCCTAGAGTTAGCGATGGCTTGTCATATCCGTCTTGTTACAAAGTCGGCCAAGCTTGGATTACCTGAACTTCAGTTAGGACTCATTCCTGGATTTGCGGGAACACAGCGACTCCCGCGTTTAGTAGGTGTTGCTAAAGCAGCAGAAATCATGCTGACGAGTGATTCGATTTCAGGTGAGGAAGCTGTTCAATGGGGACTTGCCAATCATGCGTATTCGGATGAAGAACTTTCGAGCGAAACGTTACAGCTCGCGAAGAAGATCTCGCTCAAGAGCCCGATTGCCGTAAAACACGCACTAAAGATGCTTACTTTTTCAAAAGATCAATATTTTTATGAAGGCGTTGAAGCAGAAGCGAAATCATTCGGTGAAGTGTTTGTGTCAAACGATGCGAAAGAAGGAATACAAGCATTTATTGAAAAGCGTCAACCTACATTTACTGGAAAGTAATTATTGAATAGGAGGTTCTATTAATGAACATTTATGCATTAGTAAAAAGAACATTTGATACAGAAGAAAAAATCTCTATCTCCAATGGTGCGATTTCAGAAGACGGAGCGGAATTCATCATCAATCCATATGATGAATACGCAGTGGAAGAAGCGATTCAATTACGTGACGAGCACGGCGGTGAAGTGACTGTCCTATCGATAGGTGAAGAAGATGCAGAGAAACAATTGCGCACAGCGTTAGCAATGGGCGCAGACAAAGCCGTGTTGATCAATGTGGAAGACGATATTGATAGTATAGATGAATTCACGTCTGCTAAAATCATTGCAGATTACTTGAAAGATAAAGATGTAGATTTGATTCTCGCAGGTAACGTAGCAATCGATGGGGGTTCTGGTCAAGTAGGCCCTCGTGTAGCAGAATTATTAGGAATTAACTATGTAACTACTATTACGGATTTGAAGATTAGTGGAACGAACGCGACAGTCGTGCGTGATGTTGAAGGAGATTCAGAGACAATCGAAACTTCTTTGCCTCTACTTGTGACTGCACAACAAGGGTTAAACGAACCACGTTATCCTTCTTTGCCAGGTATTATGAAAGCGAAGAAAAAGCCACTAGATGAAATAGAGTTCGACGATTTAGATCTAGACGAAGATGAAGTGGAAGCGAAGACGGAAACTATCGAAGTGTTCCTGCCACCTGAAAAAGCAGCAGGTCGTGTGTTGGATGGTGAAGCAGCAGATCAAGCAGCTGAGCTCATAAAGTTATTGCATTCCGAAGCGAAAGTAATTTAATTCATATAGAACCGTAATAGGAGGGACTACATTATGTCGAAGAAAATACTAGTTTTAGGTGAAGTGCGCGATGGTGAACTGCGTAACGTATCATTTGAGGCTGTTGCTGCAGCGAAGAAAATTTCAGGTGATGGAGAAATCGTCGCCGTCTTAATCGGAGATCAAGTCCAATCATTAGGTGAAGAAATGATTCATTATGGAGCGGACCGTGTTGTAACGGTTGAGCACCCACATTTAAAACACTATACATCTGACGGTTTTGGTCAGGCGTTCATGGCAGTGTATGAAGACGAGTCGCCGGAAGGAATCGTGTTTGGTCACACAGCTATGGGGAAAGATTTATCGCCTAAAATCGCTAGCAAACTTTCTTCTGGATTGATTTCAGATGTCACAAAAATTGAAGGAGAAGGGGATGACGCAGAATTCATCCGCCCGATTTATTCAGGAAAAGCATTTGAAAAAGTAGAGATTAAAGATGGTTTGCTCTTTATAACGGTACGTCCGAACAATATTGAGCCTTTAGCACATGATACAAGCCGCACAGGTGATGTAACGGCTAAGAGTGTGGAAATTTCTAATTTGCGTTCGGTTATTAAGGATGTCGTAAGGAAATCAACAGAAGGCGTCGATCTGTCGGAAGCAAAAGTTATCGTGGCAGGTGGTCGTGGCGTCAAAGGACCAGAAGGATTCGAGCCATTAAAGGAATTGGCTGATCTTTTAGGCGGAGCAGTAGGTGCTTCACGTGGTGCATGTGACGCAGATTACTGTGATTATTCATTGCAAATAGGTCAAACAGGTAAAGTCGTAACGCCAGACTTATATATTGCAGCAGGAATTTCAGGAGCGATTCAGCACGTAGCGGGAATGTCTAACTCGAAAGTTATCGTAGCGATCAATAAAGATCCAGAAGCGAATATCTTCAAAATTGCGGACTATGGCATCGTAGGAGATATTTTTGAAATCATTCCATTAATGATTGAAGAAATAAAGAAATTAAAAGTAAGCTAATCAAAACGTGGTGTAAGCATTTGTTTAGCCCCTATGAAACCTCCGTGATATAATGCCAATATAGTTGTAGATTAAAGGAGGTAATGCAGATGGCAATTATTAATGCGACAGATGCAGATTTTGCTGAAAACGTTAAAGAAGGCGTTGTACTTGTAGACTTTTGGGCACCTTGGTGTGGACCATGTAAAATGATCGCGCCTGTACTTGAAGAACTTTCAGGTGAAGTAGAAGGTAAAGCGAATATCGTCAAAGTTAACGTAGATGATAACCAAGCAACAGCAAGCCAGTTCGGAATCATGTCTATTCCAACACTTCTTCTATTTAAAGATGGAGAAGTTGCAGAAAAGGTTGTAGGATTCCAACCGAAAGAAGCACTTGCACAACTTGTTGAAAAACACGCATAAATACAAGAGACCGGGAGCTATCATAGCCGCCCGGTCTTTTAGTAGGTGAAAATAATGAATGAAATTATTGAACATAAACTATCGATCCTCCCCGATCTGCCTGGCTGCTATTTAATGAAAGATCGGCAAGGCACCGTCATCTATGTGGGCAAAGCGAAAGTGTTGAAAAACCGTGTGAGAAGTTATTTTACAGGTTCACATGATGGCAAGACACAGCGACTTGTTGGGGAAATTGAGGACTTTGAATATATTATAACCAATACGGAAATTGAAGCACTCATTCTGGAACTGAACTTGATCAAGAAATATGATCCGAAATACAATATTATGCTGAAAGATGACAAAACGTATCCTTATTTAAAGATTACGAACGAACGGCACCCAAAACTCATCATTACAAGGAAAGTTAACAAAAAATCAGGGAAATATTTTGGACCTTATCCGAACGCGACGGCAGCTCATGAAACGAAGAAGTTGTTGGACCGCCTATATCCTTATCGGAAATGCCAGAATATCCCGACTCGCGCTTGTCTGTATTATCATATAGGGCAATGTCTCGCACCTTGTATAAAAGAAGTGCCAGCTGAAGCTTACAGCGAAATGATCAATGATATTACTCGTTTCCTTAATGGTGGCTATAAAGAAGTGAAAAAAGAATTACAGCTAAAGATGAATGAGGCTTCTGAGCAATTGGATTTCGAACGAGCAAAAGAATACCGCGATCAAATTATCAATATTGAAACGGTTATGGAAAAACAGAATATGAGCGCGAATGACTTCACGGATCGGGATATTTTTGGCTATGCAGTTGATAAAGGATGGATGTGTGTCCAAGTATTCTTCGTTCGTCAAGGGAAATTGATTGAACGGGATGTTTCCATATTTCCAGCTTATCAAGAACCAGCAGATGAATTATTAACGTTCCTCGGTCGTTTTTACGGGGAAGCAGAACATCTATTGCCTAAAGAGGTCCATCTTCCTGAAACAGTGGATTTGTCGCTTGCTGAACAATTGTTGGACACTCATGTTTTTGTTCCACAGCGAGGAAAAAAGAAAGATCTAGTTCAATTAGCGGAAAAGAATGCTGCTATCGCGTTACGTGCCAAATTCCAATTAATCGAGCGCCAAGAAGAGCGTACAATTGGAGCTTGTGAAGAGCTTGGAGAGGCCATGTCCATTAGCACGCCACTGCGGATTGAAGCATTTGATAACTCCCATACACATGGTGTGGAGCCGGTTTCCGCCATGATTTCATTCGTGGATGGTAGACCGAACCGAAAAGATTATAGAAAGTATAAAACCAAGACGGCCGCTGCACATGATGACTACGGTGCGATGCGGGAAGTCATCAGACGACGGTATACTCGAGTACTAAAAGATCATCTACCCTTACCCGATTTGATCGTAATTGATGGTGGGAAAGGTCAAATGGAAATCGCTCGGGAAGTGCTGGAAGACGAACTAGGTTTAGCCGTTCCTATAGCGGGATTAGCGAAAGATGACAAGCATAACACTGCACAATTGCTTTATGGAAGTCCTGGTAACTCTCCTGAAATCGTTCCTTTGAAGAAAACGAGCGAGGCATTTTATTTATTGCAACGGATTCAAGACGAAGTCCACCGATTTGCAATTACTTTTCACCGTCAGCGAAGAGGGGCCTCTTCTTTAACTTCATCACTCGATGGTATTGAAGGAGTAGGACCAAAGCGTAAACAGCAATTGCTCAAACATTTCAAGACAGTGAAAGCGATCCGTCAAGCAACAGCGGAGCAACTAAAAGAAGCAGGACTATCTGACAAAGTAGCCCAAAACTTAATCACACATTTCCAACAATCTGAACCAAAAGAAAACCCCTGACCTATTGAAGGATTAGGGGTTATATGAGTGATTTGGGATCACCTTTAACAATAAAGTGGATATGATTCTCTTTCAGCATTTTCTGACCGTAACACTCAGTCAAATAACCATTTAATTTTTGATACTGTTCAGCTAGAAATCCTGCTTCAAGCGAACAAGAGCCGCCAGAAATCTCAAGTAGACTACTATTATGTAAGGTATAATGTGTTTCTTGTTTAACGACCTTTTCAATTACCAATTGACCCCATCCTGCTTCAGCAAAAAATGCAGGCAATTCATCAAGTGATAAAACGGGAAAATTTCTTGCCATGTCTTTTCCAAGCCAATACAAAATATCATCTTCGTGCTTACCAAGTAGTGTGGGGAGTAAATGATCCCGCAGTAGGTTATAGCCGAAGTTTGTGGCTTGCGGTTGTTGATTATTCAATAGTTTACAATCCTTTCAAGAAAAAATTCAAACAAGATCAGAGCATTTTTTGGAAAAATCATAATAAAGGATAAAAAGTAGACAGCGTCTTGACCTGCTAGATACAGAGGAGTACAATGTACATGTTATCATATTGTACCACGAAGAGAGATGCCAAGGAAGTGCAGCCAAATAGAGAAACTGCATTTTACAAGGAAGATCTCAGAAATAAGGGAGGGTAAAAGACTTGTCGAAAGAATCAGATTTTTTCTTGCGCCGTCTACACTCGTTGCTTGGTGTCATCCCAGTCGGACTATTTGTTGCACAACACTTAGTCATTAACCACTTTGCAACGCGCGGTGAAGAAGCGTTCAACAATGCATCTAACTTTATGGGGAACTTGCCGTTTGTTTTATTCTTGGAATGGTTTATTATCTACATTCCATTAATGTTCCACGCTTTTTATGGAGTGTACATAGCTTTTTCTGCGAAATACAACGTGAACCGTTACGGCACATTCCGCAACTGGATGTTTGCGCTACAACGTTTTACAGGTGTATTCCTAGTCATCTTCATCGCATGGCATGTGTACGAAACAAGAATTCAAAAAGCTCTTGGGGCAGAAGTAGACTTCAACATGATGGCGGATATCTTATCTAATCCACTTATGCTTGTATTCTATATTGTCGGAATTCTATCCGCGACGTTCCACTTGGCAAACGGACTTTGGTCTTTCTGTGTCACTTGGGGTATCGCACAATCACCAAATTCACAAAAAATCGTTTCTTATATTACGATGATCGTTTTCTTAGTGCTTTCAGTAATCGGTATTCAAGCACTTCTAGCTTTCGTTTGATCAACCAACCTATGAAATCATGTATAAATGAGGAGTGAAACAATAATGGCAAAAGGCAGATTGATTGTCGTCGGTGGAGGATTAGCTGGTTTAATGGCTACCATCAAGTCAGCAGAAGCTGGCACACCGGTTGACTTGTTCTCGCTAGTACCAGTGAAACGTTCCCACTCTGTATGTGCCCAAGGCGGCATTAACGGTGCTGTAAATACGAAAGGTGAAGGCGACTCAGTCGATATTCACTTTGACGATACGGTTTACGGTGGAGACTTTCTAGCGAATCAAAAACCAGTGCAAGCAATGACGGCAGCAGCTCCTGGTATTATCCATTTATTGGACCGTATGGGCGTTATGTTTAACCGTACTCCAGAAGGTCTATTGGATTTCCGTCGTTTCGGTGGTACACTTCACCACCGTACAGCGTATGCGGGTGCTACAACTGGACAACAATTACTGTATGCTCTGGATGAACAAGTTCGTTCTCACGAGGTAGCAGGATTAGTACAGAAATACGAACACTGGGAATTCCTAGGAATCATCATGGATGAAGACGGAGTTTGCCGCGGGATCAAAGCGCAAAACATGAAGACAATGGAAATTCAAGCATTCAAAGCGGATGCAGTCATCATGGCAACGGGTGGACCGGGGATCATCTTCGGTAAATCTACGAACTCTGTGATCAACACAGGTTCAGCAGCTTCTATCGTTTATCAGCAAGGTGCCTACTATGCAAATGGAGAATTCATCCAAATTCACCCAACTGCAATTCCAGGAGACGATAAACTTCGTCTAATGAGCGAATCTGCACGTGGTGAAGGTGGACGTGTTTGGACATATAAAGATGGTAAGCCTTGGTACTTCTTAGAAGAAAAATATCCGGATTACGGTAACCTTGTACCACGTGATATCGCGACACGTGAGATTTTTGATGTCTGCGTAAATCAAAAATTAGGTGTCAACGGTGAGAACATGGTGTACTTGGATCTCTCTCATAAAGATCCGAAAGAATTGGATATTAAACTAGGTGGAATCATCGAAATTTACGAAAAGTTCACAGGCGACGACCCTCGTAAATTACCAATGAAAATCTTCCCTGCAGTTCACTATTCGATGGGTGGACTATGGGTTGACGATCATCAGCAAACGAACATTCCTGGCTTATTTGCAGCTGGTGAATGTGATTATTCACAGCACGGTGCAAACCGTTTAGGTGCGAACTCGTTGCTTTCTGCAATCTATGGTGGAATGGTCGCTGGACCGAACGCTATCGAGTACATGAAAGGACTTAAACGTACTGCGGATGAATTACCATCTACTATTTATGACACTGCGGTTAAAGAAGAGCAGCAAAAATGGGAAGATACACTCAAAATGGATGGTACGGAAAATGCGTACGTGCTTCATAGAGAGCTTGGCGAGTGGATGACTGACAATGTTACGGTTGTTCGTTTCAATGATAAATTGAAACAAACAGACGATAAAATTGTTGAGTTACTTGAGCGTTATGAAAACATTAACATTAATGATACACAACAATGGTCTAACCAAGGTGCCATGTTTACACGTCAGTTGAAAAATATGCTATACCTAGCTCGTGTAATCACGTTGGGCGCGTTGAATCGTGATGAAAGCCGCGGTGCACACTATAAGCCGGACTTCCCAAATCGTGACGACGAGAACTTCTTGAAAACAACAATGGCGAAATTTGACGGAGTATCTGCACCAATCATCTCGTACGAAGAGGTAGATGTTTCTCTTATCCCTCCACGTAAACGCGATTACTCTGCGAAGAAGGGAGATTGACAAAAGTGAGCGAACAACAAACAGCAACTGCAAATAAAACAGTCGTGTTTGAGATTCAGCGCCAGGACACTGCGACTTCAAGCCCATATATGGAGAAGTTTGAAATTCCTTATCGTCCAAATATGAACGTAATTTCTGCGCTCATGGAAATCAGACGTAACCCGGTGAACGCAAAAGGTGAAAAAACAACACCTGTGAACTGGGATATGAACTGTTTGGAAGAAGTTTGTGGTGCATGTTCTATGGTCATCAATGGTCGTCCACGCCAGTCTTGTACGGCTTTGGTAGATCAGCTGACACAACCAATTCGTCTAGAACCTATGCGTACTTTCCCAGTTGTCCGTGACTTAGTCGTGGATCGTGAATTCATGTTTGATTCATTGAAACGCATTAAAGCATGGGTGCCGATCGATGGAACGTATGATTTGGGAGAAGGACCTCGTATGCCTGAGCGTAAACGTCAGTGGGCATATGAATTGTCTAAATGTATGACATGTGGTGTATGTTTGGAGGCATGTCCAAACGTAAATGATAAAACGAACTTTATGGGACCTGCTTTGATGTCACAAGTTCGTTTGTTCAACACGCATCCGACGGGTTCAATGAACAAAGACGAGCGTTTGGCTACAGTAATGGCAGACGGCGGAATCACAGAGTGTGGTAACTCACAAAACTGTGTAGTAGCTTGTCCAAAAGGTATTCCGTTGACGACTTCTATCGGTGCAATCGGTAGAGCGACAACGATCCAAATGTTCAAAAACTTCTTCGGAAGTGACCATCAAGTAGACTAAGATTTATACAAGACGACTCACCTTTATGGTGAGTCGTTTCAGACTGTAGACAAAAGGGTTGGAAATCGTAACGATTTCCAACCCTTTTGTCATTTCGGTACTAAAATCAGA
>NZ_WHVW01000030.1 GCF_009651005.1 Sporosarcina obsidiansis | reverse complement strand
TCATTAACTGTAATGTTACCGAAATACTTCTTCACTTCAATGACTAGGATGAATTGTCGAGTCACGACAATAAAATCGATTTGAGCAGATAATCCCTTATGTTTAATATAAACATCATGCAAAATCATGATGGGAAGGAATGAATTAGTTAGTTCAAACAGTAGTGACTGCTCTCCAGCTTTCCCTATCTCCAACAGTTTTATTTGCAGTTCTAATTTCTTTGAATCTACGGGTAACAGACCTTCAGCTAATTTATTTCGTAAACGTCCAATCTCCAAATCGATCGAGTCACCTTTTTTAATAACAACAGGTGATTGTAATTCTGCTTTATCTTTTAATGTATCTATGACCCTTGATAAAAATGGTTTCTTTACAAAAGATATATAAATGATCCTCCTACTCTGTATTCGAAAAGGATATCTTGTAAATAAATATACTTAAATAATTAAAGAATTGTAATATAATTCTATTTATACTACTATCATACCAGGAATAAGAGACACTTTCTATCAAAAATTTGGTAAATCGCAACAGTTCCCTTGTCGAGTTTTTCTTATGCCCTTCATGTTCTAGTGTACTGTTTTTCTTGATCAAGTTAGTAGAGACAATATCTCCATTGGATATTGTCTCTTATTTTCCTTTATTTATCTATTTACACTGTTGTATTTAATATCCTATAGCACGAGGTTTAATTTATGACGACATTCTCTTGCTTTGTTGGAGAAGTTTTGATTCTCCAGTTCGTTCCCACTCTTCAACTGTTTCGTAAGCCATTTCGGGAGAGTATCCTTGCCCTACGAGGACGCCCATTAAAATGAACTCTTGAAGGATATGCGTCATGTTGATACCTCTTTGTACATCTTCTAATCCTTCCTTCACTAAGAATTCGGTATGCATAACTAGTTCATCTGGCGTCATATTTTGAGTAGTCACACTAGTTTTTTGAGATGAAATCTCTGTATTAATAAAATTATATAAATCTGCATGCTTGAGTTCATCAGTAAGTATTTCAAAAACGATATCTCTATAATACCGATACGGCAAGCCTTGTCGGATCACCCGATACTTTTCCATTGCCTTTAACTCTCCAAATAAGGCTTTTTTTATTCCTTCCTGATAGGTTGAAGGTGGAATAAACTCTTCTTCTTTTTCTATAACAACATCCTGACCTGTTAACTCTTTATACATTTTCTTAAAAAGTTGATTGTGCCGTATCTCATCATTTCGTATTCTTGTGATGATGTCTTTTTGTTCTTGAGTGGGGGCTTTGGAAAGTAAATAATCATAAAAGACTTGATCTTCTTTCTCACCTTGGACGGCTTCAGCCATCAATTCTAATGACTTTTGAAAAGACTGTTGCGCATACAAATAATTATTGTAAGAATTCATTGTGTTCACAGATTCACTCCTCATATGTTAACCTCATCATTAACTTATGTATTTGTGGAGCTTTGTGTTAATCTTTTACTGCGTATTAGGGTTCGGATGCGTAGTAAAGAAAAAGAGCACCCGATTGGATGCTCTAAAATTCATTCCTTTTACTGCAGTACAACTGTTACAACAAGATCTTTGTAGCCTGGTTGTTTTACCAAATTCCACTGCTATTTTTCGCAATAAAATAAACTCCTCAGGAACGTGTGCCATTGCATCCGATTCACTAATAACAGAAATCATTCTGAAATAGAAAGCTTCAGATGGGATTTGATCAGAATGAAGAAAACCACAGTCATATCGGAATACTGGGTGCAAATTCAAACGTTTGACCAGATCTTTGATCGTCACAATACGCTCCACCAAAAGAGCACTTAAGGAGTAGACCATGGCACCGTAGTTTAGTTCTCTTGGAATACCTTTATTGCCCGGATGGGATTCAAGTAAATCGTTGAAAATATTGCCTAAAAATGATGGGTAGATTCCAACACAAATAATTCACGCATATTAAATAGACTTTGTTGTAATGTACATAGGGGCATCTCTGCAATATGTTAAGGATTGTATTGTTTCTACCATTATACATAATTTCAAAAAAACACTCTATTTTTTACGCCTTGAAAGCCCTGAGTCCCAAAGACTCGGATTATGCAATTGAAAAACCGTATTCTTTCTTTGTATAGACATACCCTTCGAAAATCATCCTTGCAGTACGAACTACCTTTATCGCATTTATATGTCCGGCAATTAGGTCGACTTTTGTTTCCATTATTCCTGCCGGATGTCCTAATCGAATCACATCTTGTTCAACGGTAATAACATCTGACAAGATTGTATCTTTTAAAAATGCCCCTGCTGTTGTACAAATGGCTCCAGTAATGGCAAGCGCTTGATGCGGTTTTTGCATAGACATCATTCGAATCGTACAATCCATATCCGTGGCCTGTCTTTCGATCCCCGCTACATCAGTATATGTCATGGGAGAAGAAATGATGGTCATTTTTGGAACCGCAGGGGATTTTTTTGTAGCTTCTTCTTTTATTGAAAACTTACACATTTCGGCCGCAATTGATCTGATTTCTTCTAACTCAGCAAGCTTTTCAGCTGTAAACTCATGTGGTAATTCAGATCCAGTTAATCCGATATCATGGGCGTTCACAAATACTAACGGATTAGCAACATCTATTATGGAGATATCAATGTCACCATTAGGTGCTTGAATCCGATCAGTAGGGTTCCCAGTCGGGAACAATTTTCCTGTTACTGCACCTTCACCATTTGTAAAGGAAAGATAAATCGGAGAACCCGTTCCAGGAACGCCAGGAATTGAACACATCCCATTCGTTTTGACCCTTCCATTTTCAACTTCAACTTCAGCAATAATCACCTTTTGCGTATTCGTATTCAATATTTTTACCGTTGTAATTGGCTCTACCGCAGGTACCATCCCCTGTTGGATGGCATAGGGTCCTACAGCAGAAGAGATATTTCCACAGTTACCTTTAAAGTCCACTAACTGATTTTCAATGCTGATTTGCGCAAATGTATACTCAACATCAATGTCGTTTAAATTTGATTTTTTTATGATTGCAGCTTTACTCGTCAATGAATTTGCGCCGCCAATTCCGTCAATTTGTCTACGATCTGGACTACCCATAATATCTAATAAAAAATCATCCCAAAGATGACGATCATCCGGCAAGTCCTTATAATTAAGAAAAACGCCTTTACTTGTTCCCCCACGCATGATAACTACAGGCACTCTCATCAATATAACCACCTTTTTAATAACTTTTGTGTTTCGAAGCTTCTAAAAATAGCGTAAGATAAACAGAGAAATAAGTAAAATAGATAATTTTTGACCAAAAAATAAAAAAAAATTTATAATCATGAGATTGGAGTGCTAAAAATGGACGAAAAAGACTGGGATGCAATCCGCATCTTGTATGAGGAGAAAAATATTACGAGGGCCGCAGAAAGGCTATATATTTCTCAACCGGCGTTGACCTATCGATTTAAAAATTTGGAAAAAAGTTTTGGAACGAGTCTATTTTTTAAAATAAAAGGCGGTATTGAGTTTACGCCAGAGGGGGTACATTTAGCTGAATACGCAGAGGAAATGATTGATAAGTTACAGAAAACGAAGGACTATATGCTTAATATGCAAGATGAAGTAAGAGGGACTTTGAGGCTTGGTGTCTCGAGTAACTTTGCTCAATATCGGTTACCGAAAATACTTAAAAAGTTCTCAACGAATTATCCCAATGTACAATTTAACGTAAATACTGGCTGGAGCACTGACATAATGAAACTTTTGGATTCGTCTAGTGTGCAACTAGGGATATTGCGTGGAAACTATGATTGGTATGGAATGAAGACATTATTGCATAAAGAAAGACTATGTATAATCTCCAAAAAGGAAATTGATATGCAACATTTACCGGATCTGCCATTCATCAATTATAAAACGGACAGCTCCTTAAAAAACTTAATCAATGGTTGGTGGCATGACCGGTTTACAGAGCCTCCATTAGTTATCATGGAAACCGATCGGCAAGAAACGAGTAAGGAAATGGTTAAGAATGATTTAGGAGTTGCCATTTTACCTGAGATTTGTCTGCAGCCATCAGATAATCTTTTTACTCAAGGGTTGTCCTATAAAAATGGGGAGCCTGTTTTCAGAAACACTTGGTTAATGTACAACGAGGATTCCCTTCAACTTGCCACTGTTAAAAGATTTATCGACTTTTTAAATGAGAATCACAATCTATAGGAAAGACTAATGGAAGAACGAGGAAGTAGAATGCCTTCGTTCTTTTTTTTATTCGCCTTCTATCCATAAGAGTATTATAAGTATTTTTTTGTTAATATCCGAAAAAATATCTATTTTACTTATTTTAATGGATGTAATATTCTTAAAACATATAAAAATTAGAAATAGCACTTAGAAAAAAGAGGGAATAGTAAATATAAAAGTATATCCCTTTTTCTACTTTGTAAGCGATTTCTTTATAGGAGGTTTTAATATTCTTACATTTTTAGGAATTTCCATGGTTGTCGTTTTCACGTATTTAATCATGTCGAAACGTCTGTCACCGGTAACAGCGCTTGTTGTAGTTCCGATTGCATTCGCGCTAATTGGGGGATTTGGTTTAGAGCTTGGAGACATGATGCTGGATGGTTTAAAAGTTGTTGCACCTTCTGCGGCTTTATTGCTTTTTGCAATTCTGTTTTTTGGTATCTTGATTGACGCTGGTTTATTTGATCCTCTCATCAAAAAAATGATGAAAATTGTGAAAGGGGATCCAGTTAAAATCGCATTGGGGACTGCCGCCATTGCGATGATTGTGGCATTAGATGGCGATGGGACGACCACGCACATGATCACGATTTCGGCTATGTTAGCACTCTATCTAAGAATTGGAATGAATCCACTCATTTTGGCAACGATTTCAATGCTAGCCGTCAGTATTATGAGTGGAATGACTCCTTGGGGCGGGCCTGCTACTAGAGCGATCGCAGCACTAGGACTTGATGCAAATGAATTCTTTCTTCCGCTCATCCCAACGATGTTAACTGGAATGGTTTCTATACTTTTTATCGCATACGTACTTGGAATGAAGGAACGTGTGAGATTAGGTGTTATCGTTCTTAAAGAAATTCCGGAAGATGCACTAGCGATGAGCGGTGTGGCTGCCAGTGTTGCAATGGAAGAAGACGTCAAACGACCTAAACTTAGAATGTTTAACCTTATCTTAGTCATTGTGATCATGGGGATTTTGGTAACCGGAATCATGCCTGTTCCTATTCTGTTTTTGATCGGTTTTGTAATCGCTGCCATGGTTAATTATCCGAATTTAGAGCAGCAAAAAGAACGTATTGCTTCGCATGCCGGCAACGCAATAACAGTGGTCTCGTTAGTATTTGCAGCTGGAATATTTGCAGGAATTTTTTCTGGAACAAACATGGTAGATGCAATTGCAAATTCATTGATTTCCATCATTCCAGAATCATTAGGTTCGTTTTATCCTTTAGTTGTTGCCATCACAAGCATGCCGTTTACATTTGTGTTATCGAATGATGCCTATTATTTTGGCGTTTTGCCTATCTTGGCTGAAGCTGGAGCTGCGTATGGAGTGAGCGCCTTGGAAATTGCGAGAGCATCGGTATTAGGGCAACCTATACACTTCTTGAGTCCACTCGTTGCATCTACACTTTTACTTGTGGGAATGGTTAAAACAGATATTGGAACGTTTCAGCGTTTTGCGTTTAAATGGGCTCTTCTCTGTTCGCTAGCCATTATCATCGTTGCGTTTGTTACAAATGTAATTTAATAATTAATAAAAAGGAAGTCCTTCTGACCTAACGAAAAAGGTCAAAAGGGCTTTTTTGACAAAATGGTATATCAGCAAACTTATTGAACATTTGTACCGATATCTACATCCTCAATTCGGGCAATAACTTCAACGATGACTTTAGAAAGAGTCATCACTGTATGTAACCGGGTATCGTTTAAAAATTGAGATTTTGGTAATGGATCGATATAATTCACGATACCTTTAAAATGATAATCGCCGACTTCAGGTAAAAACGTTTCAAGCGCTTTTCCAGGAATAAGTGGCCCTTCTTCAAAAATGACATACCCAACTTGCTCCATAGCACCCAAACTTGCATCAATACTAAAAATAAGAGGATTCTTAAATCGCCTATTGATTATTTTCAATGTTTCTTTTAAATTAAATGCATGTACTGGTTCTTCTAATGTTCCATAAACTAGATAAGGTATATTACGCTCATTAAGCATTGATCCAACTAAGGGGCCTAACGAATCTCCGATATATCGATCTGAACCAATACATAAAAAAATGACATCTTTCCCCTTGTTTGACGAATGTTCAATGATACGTCTTAGCCCGGACGTGAGCAATTCAATTTCTCGCTCTCTATTTTTTCCCCTTGAATTCAATTTGTAAGATTGAAATCCTCGAACCCCTTTATCTGAATCATTATAATAACTACCCATTTTGACACCCCTTTTATTTAATCTGAAACACTGAATAGCTATGCAGTTATTTACTAAAATTAAATCATTAAATTCATAATGAATCCAAGCATCCGCTTACGCTGACGCTTGGGGATGGGTCCTTTTTTTATTTTCCCAGTAATTTAAGAGTCTAAAAAATGGAGGAAGAATCACACAAACTGAAATGACACGCAGTACTTGTACCGCGACGACAAATGTAGAATCCGCGCCCAGGACAACGGCGGTAGTGGTCATCTCGGCGATACCACCGGGAGCAAAAGCTAAAACAGAAGTTGTGAATGATAATTCAGTTATTTCTGCTGTGATATAGGAACAGATGAACATAGAAACAATGAGGAAGATAGTACTTATAAATGATATGGCTAACGTTTTCTTTAACCCTTTAAACATTTCTTTTTGAAAACGGGATCCGATACTTGCACCAATAACTACTTGGGATAGGATGATAAGTTCGGAAGGCCACCAAGCAACAAGTTGAAAGCCGATTACCACTGAACTGAAAGTCTTGACGATTGCGATAGTGACCATGCTGCCAAGCAACCAGGGTGCCGGAAATTTTAAAAATACACCTAAATAGTAGCCAAGACATGCAATCCCTAGGAAAAAGACAGTTATCAATAGATGTTCTATTTGAAAAGGAATGGAAACTATATCAGTATTCCCGACCGCCTCCACAGGTTGGATAACCCAAAACGATAAAAAAAGTGGAATGGAAAGAACGACTAAAAAAATCCGAATCGTTTGTGCAATACTAACAACGCCTGTATTGGCACCGACCTCTTCCGCAATTCCTGGAATTGTAGACAACCCTCCCGGAGCTGTTGAAAAAAAACTTGTCAACATATCCAAATCGCTGAATTTCCATAATAGGAGTCCCGATATAAAGGCGAAAACTATGGAGAGCAAGAGCATTATAGTAATCATCAACCAGTTCTCCAGAAAAATGTAATAGACAGAATCATTCATTTTTTGCGCAAGTTCAATCCCTAGTATACATTGACCAATGGCCATCCAATATTTCGGAATTCCTTTTTGATTGGGGGATATTTTCAGGATCTTCGGTTTGAATATAAACAGTAACGTCGAGGTTAGGAGTGTCCCAATCATCCAGCCAACAGGTAAACCTGTAAAAGAGAGGAGAAATCCTCCCATTCCACTAATGACTACATATAGAGCCGCTTTCAATAATTCATTTCTCTTGGACAATCAAACTACCCTCTTTCGCATCTAATCAATAGTTAGTCCTGTGTTCAAACGTTTTGCTTCCTGTATTCATTATAGTACAATAAAAGAGATAAAAAAAATATTGATTTTTTATGTGTAAGCATAAATATAATTGATAGCTGAAAATGGGGAATTAAGATGGATGAACGTGACTGGATAGTTCTAAAAACGCTTTATGACGAAAAAAATATAACGAAAGCGGCTCAACAATTATTTATTTCACAACCTGCTTTGACGCATCGACTACAACAATTGGAACAGAAGTTCACTGTCAAAATTGTGGTAAGGGGTAGGCGTGGTGTTCAATTTACACCACAAGGGGAATATTTAGCCAAGTATGCAGTTGATATGTTAGCAAAATTTCAACAGATGAAGGAAAATGTTCTGAATATGGATTATAGAGTTGAAGGTGTTTTGAAGTTAGGAGTTTCAAACTTTTTTACAGATTACAAACTTCCAAATCTTCTAAAGCGATTCAAGGAACAGTATCCACATGTTGAATTTAAAGTTCGTACAGACTTCAGTAGTGAAATTGCCCACTTAATTTATAATCAAGATGTACATGTAGGCTTTGTAAAGGGGGATTATGGGTGGAAAGGACAAAAACGGTTACTATTTGAGGAGGAATTATGTATTGCTTCCAAAGAGAAGATTGCTATCGATGACCTTCCTTCCTTGCCGAGAATTGATTATCGTACGGATCCTTTGCTTAAAACATACGTTGACAATTGGTGGTATGAAAATTACAGTCAACCGTCATTAGTGAGCATCGAAGTGGATAAAGTGGACACATGTAAAAAAATGGTCGTTAACGGATTAGGGTATGCTATCGTACCGACTATGATTTTGAGTGATATTGAAGATGTGCATAAAATCATTATTAAAACGAAGGATGGAATGCCAATTATTCGAAAAACATGGATGTTTTTTCATGAGGAATCTTTGCAATTAAATGTAGTGAAAGCATTTGTAGATTTTGTGGAAAAGCTGAATTTGGAGGAAGGCATTTAAGTGGTCTGAAAATGTCTACCCCATTTACACACAAAAAGAACAGCATCCTGTTTCGATGCTGTTCCTTGATTCTACATTTGACAGAACCGCGTTTCAACGTCATCTACTACATCACCGATAGGTATGCCATTCATGCTGACGATGAGAAATTCGAATTCATCATTATTGCCTTTGTTGATGGCCACCGTTCTTCATACCCACCTAGCGTTCTTCTCTACAAAGGCGCAAATATCCATTCCGTTTTTAAGCGATGGGGGTATGCAGATATCCAAACGACACTGGATCACTACGCTCACGTCTTAAAAGAGATGGACGTGCGAGATGTAGAAATTGCAGTGAAAACCTATGCCAGCTAACATGTACTCTAAAGTTTACTGTGTATAGATTTTGTACACGAGAATTTTATTTACTATCGGATTCAAACGTACTCTCAATAAAAAGAAAAAACGCCTGACCCTTGATACTACAAGGTTTCAAACGTTTCTAATCTGATTCTGAAAGAACCATTATTAAACGAATAACGTCCCAGGAGGGATTCGAACCCCCGACCCGTCATGCTAGACGTATACAACCCGTTCATATAGCGAAGTTTGAGCGGTCATAGATTACGTAGTAGCGACCGCCTTCTTAACTTCTTGATATTCCCGATTATATACGTTAGTTATTACGTTTGCAATCAATTTCAGAGAATACGTTAAACAACGGTTAAACATACTATAAACCACGTTTAACAACGGTTATACCGATGGCATTACTTTCGCTTTCGCGGTTTCGTTGCCAAGTCTATTTTGCGTCCATGTTCGAGTGAATTGCGCTGCATACCACTACCCTACCCTTTCGCATGAGGTCGCTAGATTGCGAGTTTACTCCGGGACAGTGTCATGTGTCCCTAGGATAATTGCGGTGGGGGAGAGGTTTGGACGGGCTTTAACGGTCAAAGTGATATTTTTATACGGCGAATTTTTGAAGGGTCAAAACGTATATTTGATATGTCGATCAAAGTATATCAAGACAGCGCCGTTTCGCGGTAGGCGCTTGGGGAAATCGCAATCCACACGGTCGGCCTCGCCCTTTTGCGCATAAAAATAGACGGTCAGAAGCGTTTGTCATTCGCTTTCAACCGTCTTTTATTTGCGTTTCATTTCGATTTACTTTCGCTTTTCATCTTGCGTTTATGTCGCGTCAAAGTCGCTTTGCTTATGCCTGTCAAGCGCTCAACTTCCGTGTAACTATGCGCGTCTAACAACGTCATAGCATGAGCCATCTGTTGCGGCGTGTACTTGTTAGGTCGTCCCTCACGCAATGTGCCTGCGCGTCTTGCCTGCTCTTTACCTTCGGCCAAACGTTCTACAATCATATCGCGTTCGAATTCGGCAAAGCCGCTTAGTATCGTCAGCATAAGGCGGCCAGTTGTCGTATCTTCTACTACGCCCATATTGAGGATATGCACTGCGACACCGCGCGCCATGAGTTCCCGTATGAGCGTTATGCCGTCGCTTGCTGTACGGGCAAAGCGGTCCAGTTTCGTAACTACTAGCGTATCGCCCGCCTCCAATACGTTTAGCACCGCCTGGAACTCCGGTCGATCTGCGTTAGTACCCGTTAGCTTTTCCTTATAAACGACGTGACAGCCCGCGTCCTTCAATTGCGCCTCTTGCTCCGTTAATGATTGACCGAAACCCGACACACGCGCATATCCGAATTTCATGTTATCCGCCCCTCCACTTATGATTACGATTAATGATTACGCTATAAGTTGATTGTAGCACGGACGCACTACCGTAGTCAATTATGTACATATATGATTACGTTATGAACCCCGCAATTATGTATTATTTCGGAAGTAATCGGAAGTCATTCAAAGTGTTTAGACACCCCACGCATCAAGGCCGGTTTCCCGCAAACATGACGTAAAATGACGCATTAATACCGAACTATACCGGACGTAATGGGGCGTAAAGAGGCATGCAATTTGTGCACATAACCGCAACGTACCGCAATCTAGACTGTCATCTACTGACATCCTAACCGCCCATTTCCGACTGCCTTGCGTTCTAGTTCCTTCTATATAACGCCCCAATTTTAATACCGTAAGCGGCCGATCTTTTTACGCCTGTCAGTCCGAGTTGTGATTCGGTCATTTATACGCAAAATAACGACACCCCATCGCGTTCGGTATGAATACGTCATTAAGCATAAAAAAAAGACGGCAGACCGACGCAATAAAGCGCCAGCCCACCGCCTACTTAAAACCAAACCGCTTCGTCCAGCACGACGTAAACCATATCCTCGTCTAAGCACGCAACTAGGACGCGTGTTCCCGGAACTAACAGCGAATCTACCGTGATCTTAGCGTCGCGCATTGTAATAGTTTCGTAGCCGTGCGTATGTGGGCCGGTTCCTGCCGCTTTTGTCTGACCGTCAATCGTGGCGCACTCGATATGGCTGTTGCGCTCATGTTGCGTCAGATGCTTCGCAATAATGAGGTCGTCATTTTCGAGTTCCAAGCCGTCCTGGTCGAGTTTAATGCGGACTTGCGGCTCGCCTTTGATGACGGTCGCGACCTCGATATTGACCGGCTTTGAATAACCGCCCTTACGTATAGCTTGCGATATTAAACTAAAGGGATTACCTTCGTAACCAACTGGCATTACGCGCCCGCCTCCTGTGCTGAAATAATATTAACGGCCAAGAAATCCGCAAATCGGTACATTTCATCTTCATCTAGTTTTTGTCCGCCTTGGTAAATAACTGTTAAACTGGCCGGTGTTCTTCCGCTAGACTCATTACCCGCTGTCGTGTTATTCGTGACAGAGGTAGTCGTCGTGTTATACGTGTCTCCGCCCGATAACCCTTCATAGCTGTAACGCTCGTCCAATCCATCCGACTTCTTCTCGTCAAAATCAAGCGATGCTACGCGTGGAAACTGAATTACGTTACTTAGCTGCGGCGACATTGCGTCCATCATATCGGCTTGCTGACGTGTTAATAGGCGTTCACCGCGGTGTGCGCGGATCATATAACCGTCATAAGGCACGCGATCTTGGCCGTGGTAGCGAGACTTTGGCGGGCCGCCGATTCCCAGGAAGTTATTGACCGCGTTGCCTGCGCTTTTGATCTTGCCGCCAATACTGCCGATCCAATCCGGCACCTTGACGTTAGCTAGCGCGCCCGCGAAGTCCTTAACGTAGCCCGCGACCGTGCTGATAATGCCACCGACAAACTCAAACGCCGCGCCAATTGAATCAACGCTGCCCGTCGTCTTTTCTACGGCAGTCGCAAATTCGCCCGTCAAGAATCCGATAAACGGGGAGATGACCGTGTCCCACATGATTTGTAGCATAGTAAACGCTAATTCAATCGCCGCGCCGAGTAGTTCTAGGATTGGTCCGGCTACGTTCCACAACGTCTGAAACGCCCATATTACGAGGTCAACCGCCGGCACGATGACATTTGTAAAGACGATAGTTGCGGCTTCTCCGATAATGCCGAATGCCGTAGCAATTCCGCTAAATATCGGACCTAGCAAGCCCCACAACGTCACGAACACGTCTACAATGGTCGCGCCAAATCCGCTTAACGCGCCGAGTATTGATTCAATGCCCGGCTGTACAGCCTCAAATAGCGAGCTAAACGTCTGCCCAATGCTTTCAAACGAGGCTTTTACCGTATCAATCGTGCCGGTAATCTGCGCAATGGTCTCGTCTGATAGGCCGAGCGCCTTTGCAATATCGACGGGCGACATAGTAGACATCGCCTCAAACGCGCCCTGGACGTCGGCTACTGCGTCTTTGACGCCGCGCGCAAACTGCATTACACGGCTGGCTGCTTCCGGCGATAATCCGGCTTTCGCCATAATATCATGCGCGTTCTTATATTCGCCGTCCATCGCAGACATAAAGCCCTTAACCACGCCCACTACGCCGTCAATCGCCGCGCGGAATGGCTCGCTGTGTTTATAGAGTGCTTGGAATCCGAGGACTAGGCCGGTTATTGCCGCTGCTGCCAGTCCAATTGGCGACGCTAAAAACGCAAACACTGCGCCTATCGCACCTATTGACTTGACAGCTAAGATAATACCCCCGATTGACACAGCAAAGGTTCCGACCACTTTCGCAACTGCCAGGATCGGCTTGCGTGCGGACCATATCGCCTTGCCAAAGTCGATAATTTTTTGCATACCGTTACCAACCACCGCGTCAAATTTACGGGCTAACGCGTCTAAGTCCATAGAATCAAGTTTTTTGACGATACCGCCTAAAACTTCGCCAATTTTTGAATTAGACGATTCACCTAAAATACGCTTAAACTTATCGGCTCGCTCTCCAATCTGCGCCCAATAACCAAGCGTCGTCTGCCCCATCTTATTAATTGCGGCCTCCGTAACGCCCATATCGTCGAGCATTGCATTAATTTCGGCGATCTGTTGCGGAATGGCAAGTTTTTTGATCCGGTTGAGTTCCTTCTTATTTAGTCCGAAACGCTCAACCATTGAAAGTGCGTCGCCTTGGAACATCTCTTTCAACGCAAACGTAGCACCGTCTGTCCCTTGTGTCGGATCGAGTACCTGTAATTTTTCGACGATGCTCCAAGACTTGCCGAGTTCGTCCAAGTTTTTCGTCATCGCGACTAGCCCCTTACTGTTAGCGAGCATGTCGGTCGAATTAAGCAGCGGACTATCAATTGCCATTTTATCGACCATTTCCATATATGCGGTAGATGCGGCTTTGTCGTTAAATATCGCGTCCACAGCAACGGTAGAGGCCTCGAATTTCATCGCCTCGCCGATCGTATTTTTAAAAAGTGACGCTGCGCCCCGCGCTGTCGCATACGCACCAACCACGCCGAGAAGCCCGCTTTTGAGTCCGCCAAGCTCATTAACTTGGTTTTTTATCGCACGGCCAGCGCCGGTCATTGAGCCGCCCAGTTGCTTTACACCACTCGACGTACGATTCGTTACGGTTTGCATACGCGACATATGTGAATTTATGCGACGCATTGGCGAACTGAAATTGTCTATTAGTCTTAGTCGTGCAGTTAAATCCATGGCCAAATTACGTCACCGACCCATCAATTTGGGCCAAGGTAGCCTTAATTTCGTCCGCACACCGTTCGGCCTTGTCATTGTCGCCACTATTTACCGCATGAGCAAACGCAACCATATCGTCCAAAAACGTAAGGGCGAGCGTCTTGTTAGGCTCGTCCATTGCTTCGAGTTTCGCGCGATAGTTTTCGAGGTGTTGTATGCGTGTCTTTTTGATACGCGGCTTGTCCAATTGCGAAACAATCAAGCGGTTTGCCTCGTCTAAAAACTTCTTTAGCGTCATTTCTTCGCCTACTTTCCGTTGTTTTTGCGTAAATAAAAAAGAACGCCGGTAAGAGCGCTCTCTCATAAAGGGGATATTGCTTACCGCTCCCGCTGTTGCGGTTCAAACGCGGCAATGTCATTATTCCGAGTCTACGTAACTTTTCGGGTTGTTGGCGAAATTCGCAAACTCCACACCCACTGCGTCCCGAATAGCGTTCATCTGAATGCCTTGGCGCAGGAAAATATCCTCGCCAAATCGTCCCTCCACTGATTCGAAAATCTCCGCTGCCTCCCGCTGCTCCGGCGTTGTGGCCTTTTCGTTCAGCGCATCCATTGTCTGGCGTAACTTGGTACGGTAGGCCGAGGCTTCCGTACCCGCCAATCCTACAATTTGACTAATAAATTCCGGCGCTTGCTGCTTTAGCTGTTGTGCAAGGTACGGTTCTTTTTGCGCTGATACAAACGAATCGACGAGCGTATAGGCGTCAAGCGCGTTGGAAGTAAGTAGCAACTCCGTTTTTAAGTCAGCCAATTCTCGCTGAAAAGTACGGACGGCAATATCACTTGGCTTGCGTGCTTCCTCGTTTAGTAAAACTTCCGCCGACACTTTCGCTTTGACGGTGGAACGATCATAGTCCTCGCGCATCTGCTTTGCGGTTGCAATAAATTCCCTACCGTACTTCTGTTTAACCTCATTAATTTTCGCCTGTTTGCCGCTTGGTGTTAAATGCTGATCAGCTCTAATTGCGCCTGTTTCCGCCTTCACTTTTAACTGAATATCACGGGCAACCGTCGTTGTTCTCTCACGAATTTCGCCTAGTTTTCCGTATGCTTCTATCATTTGCTCGTAGTTTGTCATTTCACATTTCCCCTTTTTCGTTTGTAATGGTATATCCTGCCGCCCGTGCCGCTTCCCTGACTACTCCTTCTGCCGGCACGCTTTGGCTTGGCGTAATGCTTCCCCAATTCTTGACCTGCTTGGTCGCGATAACCTCGCCCGTTTCGATATCAACTGCCGTGAATGTTTCCACCGTACGTCCTGTACTGGACTCTCTACCCTTTTCGCGGGTAATGGCCGCAAACTTGACTGACTGGGCCGAAAGCGCTTCCGTTTGAAGTGCCGACATCAACGGGCGTGGTTCCCGTTCTTCATGGTAAAGTTGGCGCGAGGTAATCATTCGAAGGCCGCCAATTGTCGTTTTAGGTTCGCGACTTCCATCCGGTCGAACATGCTGCCTGTTTTCTTTGCTTTACGCTCCGCTTGGACTAACGCAGCACGTAAAGCCTGCTCGTTGCCGTCCGGTTCAATGCCGATACCTTTTTCGCGCAATTGTTGCGCCTCGTAATCGTCCTCCGGCTTTGCCCCCATAGTTTCCGCAATAGCCGCGATAGTTTGGGCGTCTGAATCTGCGGACAATAAATGCTTAACGTGCGGTAACCAATCAAGACCGTGCTTGTCCGCAACTTGTTTAAAGGCTTCGTCACGTTCCGCCTGCTTGCGGGCATCCAATTCCGCTGTGGTTTGCTCTAGTTTTGCGGTTAGTTCCGCGATTTGTTCGTCTTGCGTTTTGTAATCTGTCATCTCTTCGTCCCCTTTTCGTTGGTTAATTGTTGGATAATCGCCCGCAATGTATCGCTAGGCAAAACGTATGCTAATTCTGACGCGTCTAAGCCGGCGGGCAAGTCAATCGTAGTCGTGCGGCTGCCTTCGTCAATAAAGACTTGTCGCGACATTGGGCTGTAGTGTACGTTAAGCACGTTTTTCACCCGGCAACAAACGTACCCTTTCCGGTCGATCTCCGATTTGCGGAATGCCCACTTTACTCACCTGCTTGGGCGGGCGTGGCTTGCGTGCCGGTCGCCTGTTATCGTTTTTATTAGTCATTTATTCGTCTCTCCTTTATATTTGCCATATGGTCGTGCTAACTCGTAAATGCGACGGTCGCCGACGTGCCTGCCGACGTCAAAATAGGATTCGCAGCCGTCCGCCGCTGTGACGATTACGCGCGTAATGCCAAATCGCCCAAAACGTCGGACAATTTCAATGCATTGCATAAGGCTATCGCTTCCTTTCCGTACATTTAGAACGTCAAATAGGCGTACACCTACCGAATACACCTGACGGCATATTAAAGCCGTTATGCACGCTGAAAACATGACTGAAATACGCGTTAGCAGTCTTAAATGTACGGAATAGACTTCGCTTTTTTGTATTGCTCCGCGTCGTATGCAATCCGCTTGTTTCGTCGGACTTCCGCCGCGCAAGATACGCAATATTTCTGCCGGTTGCTTGTCCTGTCAAACGGTGACTTGCACCGCTCACATATATCGCCGCTGGCTCCGATCTTACCCGCGTTATATAGTGCCTGTATCGCCGGATCTCCGGGTAAAACCGACTGCTCGGCGTAGCTGCACGTTTTGCCGGTCGGCGCGAAGAACGGGCAAAGCCGGCCGCCTGTGCTGTCCGTTTCCAAGTAGCAAAGGCCGTTTCCCGCGTATGTCGCGCAATGGCTCGCAATATACTGCCTAACTTTTCGATCGCTTATCGCTTGTCACCGCCTCGATGTACCGCTCCAAGCCGTGACGGGCCAACTGTTCCGGCGTCATCTCGCGTGTGTTATACGTAATGACGTCACTTGCCGCGGCGTGCCAGTGCTTGCGTTCGGCCGGCGACGTGCGCGTTATGCCCGGCTCGATTACTTCGGTCAATCGGCGTCACCGCCCGTCAGCTTGCGGTATAAGGCGTTATTGTGTTCGCGTTGAGCCTCGTCAAATTCTTCATATACCGATGCAAAATCAACGCCACGTCTCGCCGCAACTAACTCGATAATGTCACGCGTCATGTAAAAGCCAGCGAAACGGTCGAGAAACTCCGCGGGTACTTCATCGTTTTTGACTTTATTGACCGTAGTATCAACTATTACGATATTATCCACTGAATTTGTGCCTCCTTGTGAAAACGGAATGATATGCTCGACGCTCGGCTTGTCCGTAAATTTGCCTGTGTAAGCGCAGCGGCCGCCGGATAACGTAAAAAGGTAGCGCAAGTCATCGAGCGTCAACGTGTCGGGCGCGTCGTACTTGGCCGCCGTCCTCCTGGCGTCCTTTAATGCCGTCCGTAAGCGGTTTTCCGGGCGACCTTTACGCCAACGATCTAACTGGCGCTCACAATCGCGGCAATAACTCCGCACTTTTTCCGCATACATAAATTGGTCAAGTGGTTTTTCTTCGTGGCAACGTGGGCATTGCTTAATAGTTGGCGTAGTCATGCGCAACCACCGCCGATCTGTGCGATTGCTTGCGATGATTTTACGGCCGCTTGCAAGTCCGCTAGGATTGCGTCTAGTTTTGCGTTTATCGCTGCGTTTGTCTTTGTCTTTTTCATTGTCATTTTCTCCCTTTAGTTACCGTTTTTGTATTCGATTGACACCGTCAAGCCTTGCTGCGCTATAACATCGTTGAGGTTGCGTAACATTGTTGCGTTAGGGTTCGGCGTGCCGTTGAATTCCCGCACAAGCGGCGCGCTGTCCGTCAAAACGTGCAAAGCGCAGTCCTCTATGTCGTACATGGCGTTCATCAGCGTGCGGTAGGCCGGAAATACTGCGTTTCCCCGCTGAAATACATCTGTCGAGTAGTGTTCGCCGTTCATAGTCAGCGTGACCGCGTACTCTGCCGGCGCCGTCTGCTCGATTTGTTGCGTGATTTTCACTGTCATTTCATCGTCTCCTTCTGTTTTTACGCAATATAAATAAGCCACCGCCGGAAATGGCGCTGACGTGATACCGTAAATATGCTGTTGCTTAATTGAATAGCGCCGTAATTGCGCCTAATCCTTTACCGTCGCCCGCGTATATAACTCGAGGATTGACGATGATATTTTGCTTGCGCCTATCGTGTGCATTAGTGACGTAAGTAAATACCGGCTTATCGTCGACTTTGACAGCGTTCAACGCTCGTTTTAACTTGCCAGGGTTTGCGTATTCGAGAACCATAGCCAGTTTTTCAAGCGGCATAGGGCGCAGCATTTCCTCGATTGTTTCCTCAGGGTTATAGCAGACGATATTCGTATTAAAATTGATAAAAGGCATTACGGAGTAAATCAACGCAAGCTGGCCGAGCGTTCTGCCCTTAAACTTCGCGTACAAGTCGCGAACAGTCTGTCGAAACATGCGCGTATATTGCAAGTCGCTTACGTCTACGCCACTATCCTTCATGTTTCCACGAAAGAAAACGGAAGGATTGACGAATATTTCTCCGGTTTCCACGTTCTCGCGCAGAATATCCTCGGCTTCATATCGACGGAATAGCTCGTTAAACCGCTTGCTTGACATTTCGACAAGCTGCTCTAGTTTTTCACGATTAATAATCGCCTTACCGTTCTCTGACTGCAGGCGTCCCGTCTTCCACGCGACAAACGTGCCGATATACATTAAACGCGCGACGTCCTGCTGTGTTAGCGACGGAAAGCGCTCCTCGATTGTCCGCGATTGCTTAAAGAAGGCAAAGACGAAGCCACCGTTTTCCTTTTCGAGCGCCGTTAAATCGTCTACTACTTCTAGGCCGCGCGCTTGCTTTTCTGTCGTTTTTACGACTACATCGACCAGGTGCGAAATATCACGACCAGTCTCGCTGTAAGCCCGCCCGTCTACGACCGTCATATTTTCCTTTGCGGCCATTACTCCGTGCTTTACTTTCGAGTGCAAGCCGGCCCAAGTTCGCTGTTCTTCGAGTCTGTCGATTTGTCTAGTCATTTTCATTCCCCTTTTCCAATTAGTCTTTCATGGACCTCGATGAAATCGGTCAATTCTTGTATACTTTCACTGAATGTCGCAAGTAACCGCCCCTCTAATGAATGTGTTAGGTGACGTTCGTCGCGTTCGACGGCGCTTAAAAAGGAACTTGAAACCCCAACTTTACGAGCCAGGTCCCCTTGTGTGATTCCTAGTCTAGTTCGATATTGCCGAAGTGTTTCCGGTGTTAGTCTCATCGTTCTCCCTCCTTGTTGTGTAAATTCCTCAACCTTTGCGGTAAATAAAAAGACCGTCCACATGGACGATTAATTAAAATCCCTTTTGGCCTTCCTACTATATAGGCGCAACGTTTTGAGAGTAGATTAAGGTTTCCGTTAAAATTTCGTAAAATACCTCTCACCTTATAGGTGTCGAAAACGACGTTTTTACCCGTCCTTCTACGAATTTTTCTGTATTAGTGCGTTATCTCTCCTATAATGTACAGCCAACTAAACGTCTTTTTTATAGGTCAATAGTGATTTATCAGTTATAAAGTCCTGTTAATTCAAACGCAAATAAGCCCGCCATGTACAAACCAGCAAGCAATTTCTTACGTTTCATTTCCCTATATATGACTACTTTCTGCAAGCTAAAATTTCATACCCTTTCGGCGTCTATATAGCCAGCTAAACGACCAAAATATCGGGTTATTTTGCATTTGTAACACAACTGTAATATAAATGTGTCTAAATGGTGAATTTATAGCCGTTTCCCGTAAGTTTTCTCAAAATACGCGTCCATTTCCTCGGCAGTCATCTTCGTTGTGGTAACTTCGCCAGGCTCTTTATCGTCATGTTCCGCAAAACGAACAGAAACGCCGTGACTTCCTTTTTCGTCGCCGTCATACGAAATTACTTCCGACTTTTTGCGTCGGCCGCCGTTCACCGCGTCGATCTCCCGTCTGCTGATAATACACTCGACTTTATCCGTCGGCATTAAAGACTCGTGTTTTTGCGCAAGGTTATCCATTACGCGCAAGTCCCAAAACGGATATTCTGCGTGACTCATTTCGTAAATCGCGAACTGATTGGGGCGTCGCGGTAAGTGAGCCGTGTCTGCTGCGTATTTGTCGCGCTGCTTTTGCTTGCGAAACGAATCGCCGCACTCTTTCGAACAGGTTTTCGAGTTGTTAGGCTTCGTCTTGTCGCGATATGTGGCATCACACCATGCGCATTGCTTAACGCGTTTGTCCGTGGCGTCCAACGTAATAGCGATTTCTTTCATTTTTAATTCTGTCATTTCTCCGATCCCCCAGTTTTGTTTTCGTGTTTTCGGCTGCTTTTGCGGCTTGCAAATCGCATAGGTATCGCAGTCGTGAAAATAATACATGCCCTTGACGTCCCGAAAACAGCAAAATACATGCCCTTGACGTCCCTCTGATTCACTAGCGGAAAACACAATATGTAGCGCCTGAACATGATACCTACGCGGTTTATACACTATGTATTGTGTTTTTAGTGATTTCCAGCGGCCGTTTGTATATCTTATCAGTCAATCTCTTTTCTTTAAGTTCCGGCGCAATAATATATAAAAGTAATGAAGACCTTGAAACATACGCCTCAATCCCAAAACCGTGGATTTCGGCGGGTCTATCGTTTTCTTAAATATACGCAATAATATAATAGTGATAGATAGTCGGAAGGGCTTGCCCTGACGACAACGATCTTAATCTTTCACGGTTTTACTAACGCAATCCGTCGGTACTATACGCCCTTTGTAGCGTCTCGAAGCCGCAAGGCTGGTCAATCTGTCATCCCCTTTTTTAATAATTGTTACGTTTATAGGTTGCGCTAAATTAGGAGTAGCCTGTTTCCGTAACAGAACGTTTTCTATAAGCCGCTTGTCTACATGCTGGCGAACAATATTTCGCATCATTACGCTTAGCTACGAATGTAATCGAACAATTACCGCATTCCTTCCGACGCGCAACTTCCCGCCTCACCTTACGTCTAGCAATGTAAGAATCGTTAGTACATCGGTATGAGCAATAACGTGCCGACGGATGTAAAGCGAAGAATGATTTCCCGCAGTGGTGACACTCCATTTTATACGGGCCTACATCCTTATGTTTCGGGTTGTACTGTTCTTTTAAAATACGTTGCACCTCTTCCGAATTTACATCGGCGTCGTAAAATGAACTATATGCCATACCGTCATCCCCTTTCATATTCGCGTCATCTTTCCGCTTGACTTACGCCCCATCCGCTGATATAATGAAATCAACGGTAGATAGTGGATAACTTCGCATAAAAATAAATACATATGTTTTATATCGGCTGACATTTTCGGATGTTTAGTCTTTTTTGCGTTTATTTTAAAAACTTCCCTATATTAAAGATATCGTTTGCGAAACGTTACTGCGGAGCTTCTAACGTTAAATAATCCGAAAGACCTAGCAAAAGGCGTCCGCAAACGCCCCTATCCCAAACAATCCGTAATCACCGTTATGCTACGCTCAAAAAGGAATACCTCGATCTCATTTATGGCGCCAGTCAACGCGTGCAATTCACGGAGCAACGTCACGTCTTGCGTCTGCTTGTATTCCGAGCCGGCCGAATAAAACTCACTTTTCAGGTAATTCAACGTACGTTCAAGCCGCTCCATTAAAACACCCCCTTTGCGCGATCAAACTTAGATAGATGCGCCAGCCGATCGCCCACTTCCGGAAATCCGTTCTTAAAGAAATCACGCAACGGTAGCAACTTTAACGCCGTGTCCTTTATTTGCGCGCGGTCTTCGAGCAGTTGCCGCATTTCGTCGGCGTGAGCTTCGATGTTGCCGCGTTTGCCCAATTCGTTCAGCCGGCGGTCAATCTGCGAGTTTAGATCGCGATAGAAATTAAAGTCTGCCGTAATCAATTCGTTAAGTGCGTTGAGTTGGTCGATATACTTTTCATGCGGTTTCATACGGATTACCTCCTGTAATTTTATCTAACATGCGTTCCACTGCGGCGACTTGCGCCTGTTCTTCCGGCGTTAATTCAGCGTCGTCAAACGGCACTAATTGCCATGACATCATACGGCCACCGCAGAGACCGGCTTCGGAATTCTGCGCGTCCAGCGATCCGTGAGCATAGTTACGAGTTGCGCGCCGGTGATTTCCGTGCGACCTGCGCGTGCCTGCTTGCTTGCGCCCGTTAGTTCCAAGAATAGCTCGCGCGAAACGTTATATTCTGCGCCGTTTTCGATTAACACCACGTTGTACCATCCTACGATTGTCTTTCTAAATCCGATTTCTGTCGTTTTCATAATTCATTTCCCCCGTTAATTTTATTTTGATGTTCCCGTGATAAATTCGCCTAGCTGCGCGATTGTCATATTTGCCAATTCCTCAATGTCTACGTCCTCGATCGTATGACCGCGGAATATTTCGACTTGAAAATGCAAGCAGTCGCGAGCATGGATAGTCTGCTGATCGTCCGCGATTGGCTCGTCGAGCAACAAAAAGTCTAAACCCATTTCGTCCGCGTCAAGTACTACTCGAGGATTAACAAGAAGTCCTTCATCGTGCCGAGTCCAGCCGAGAACCGGCCCGTCACTGTAATCCTCAGTTATAATCGTTATGCGTCTCATTTATTTCACCTCATTTCCTTTCCGACTACGTTCCGTTGTTATTACTATAAAACAACGTTCCGTAGTTGTCAACAACTTTACGTAGTTAATTTGAAACTTTTAACGCATACTTTATGTATAACTAATATGGGGGGCGATAAAAATGAGGGTAAAATCGAATTTGAAGGCATTACTGGACGAAAGAGAAATCAGCATTCAACAGTTTTCGCGCGATACTGGATTGAAGTTTGAAACACTGCGACGCCTGTATAACGATGAGACAAAGCAATATCAGCGCGACACGATCGGAAGAGTATGCGAGGTATTGGGCGTGGGAATCGAGGAATTACTTGTACTAATAAACAGTGAAAGTTCGACGCAAGAATAACGCAAGAATGACGAAGCCCTAGCGGAAATTATGCCGGGGCTTTTTGCGTGTATATAGCCATACTAAAACGCGCCGAAGCCGTCTGGTGTACGAATACAAGCGGACAAGCCTAGCGCGGCAAATAGCACGGCGCAAGCAAGGCGGAAACATGCGGAGGTAACTAACTACTATATAAGGAGTTGAAACGGAATGAAAAACGAAATTAAAGGCGGTGATTCGCACGGACTGTCAACGGACATAAACGTAATCACGGCGGAAATAAAAGTTGATTTACAGGGAATCAGCGACGCGATATTTCGAGTGGGAGAGCGCTTACTCCACGTAAGAAAGTACGAAATGGAAAAACAGAAAGGAGGTTGGGACGCTTATTGTACGAAGGAGCTAGGTATTTCCCGGAAACACGCAAATAGGTTCGTCCGTGTTTACGAGCGTTTCGGAAGTGGGACACCGGTGTCCCAGGAAATTACGAGACTGCCTCTTTCACTACTTGACTCATTAATAGAATTCGATGACGGAGAACTCGAAAAACCACGCGAACTACCGGACGGAACAACTAAGACGCTCACGGAAATGTCGCGTAGGGAAATAGAGGAATTTAAACGGCGAGAACGCGAAGCTATCGCGGAAAAAGAAAAAGCGGTTGCTGCGGCACAAGAGGCGGATAGGCGCGCCAAACAATCCGAGGCGCAGGCGGCAATGGCGCAACGCAGCGAAGAAATCATGCGGGCGCGGCTAGATGCGGCGGAAGAACGCGAGCCGGATCGCCAGCAGCACGCGTATAAGAGTGTCGTCATGCGCTTTACTATCACCATACATCGCGCCACCACCGTATTGATCCTCGTAAGACGCGAGCGTCCCTGCGTAACCTTTCCGCCCATTCAGCTCGAACTCCATGTCGTCACCCTCGCCGTAATCTTCTTCGAAGTCCCTCGGAAACCAATCGCAAATCGCCGTCCTAAATGAATCAGATCCGTAAGGCCCCGCAACTTTTGCACATTACAGGCGCATTGCCGGTGCATTACATTAAGCAATTCCGCTGGCAAATTGTAATGCTACCGTAATGCACGGCGGTATAAGTTCCGCTCCGTCCGCCTTCCCCTTCTGAAAATATCCCTGCTACTTGTTACGGTGTAGCGGACTTTATTCTATAATCCTTATAATATTTACGCAAAAGCACTTGACTTTCCGCTTTTCAATCAGCAGAATAGCGGCTTAGTTTAGGAAGCGGCGCAAAAATCGTTACCTTACTTCTAAAAACGAAATAGTTTCGTAGATAGAGTAAAGTAACGATTGCACTAATCAGCGTCATAGTGATAGCCCGGAGCCGCGTATGCCCTTGTTTAATCGCGATCTTTCGACCGTCGTTCACTCGTCATATTACTGTCCATGCCGTGCGGTAGTGCTTGCTTGTCCGCATGTGTACGATTACCGGTTCCTTAGAACCCCAGTAATCCACCGCGCCTTTAATGGCAGCGCTCGCCCTTCATCGCAACCGTAAACAAGGAAACGGCTTCACTTGCGATATAGGCTAATTTATTGCGTCGGCTCGCCGTGACCTGTCAAGGTTAGATTAACGACGAATTAGTAGGCGGTTCCTCGTCGGACTTACACTAAAAAGGGCGTACTTAAATAAGCCTTGACATTATCGAATTTTTTGATAAAATGTAGGCATATACACTTTGGGTGAACTTAGTGTAGTCATATTTAGTTGTAGAGGTCGGGCGCGTGAACGCCATGGCCTCTTTTTTGTTACCTAAATTCGCGTAGCTTGTCCGCTACTTCTTCTGCGTCTAAATGTAAATAACGTGCGGTGACGGCAAAGTCTGAATGACCTAACGCTTTGCTTACGAGTGCAAGATCGCCCTTACTCCGTTTGTATATATCCTTTGCAAAGCCTCTACGTAGCGCATGCGGATTAATGTTCTTTATTCCGTACGTGCGTTTATAGTAGTTCAGACGCTTGGCAATTGCGTTAGACTTAGGGGAATCTTCGTTAAAAACACCTTCACCGGACTGCGTAATGAAAACGTAGTTATTCTCCGCGCTCCACTCTTCTCGAATAATTCGATTTTGCTCGAAAAGCACCTCGAACAATTGCTGTAACCGTCCGTCAAATGGCAGTAAAATAACTTTACGATTTTTTAACAACGCACCTTCAATCCGCAGTAGCCGATTCTCTATATCTACGTGCCTTTCTTCTAGTGCCGACAACGTAGCAAGGCGAATTCCCGTTTGATACATTGTTAAAATTGCTGCGGCATCACGCAACTGAATAAACTGCGATAAATCGAGTAGACGTAAGATATTAAAAACGTCTTCTTCCGATGCGCCTTCCTTCACTTCCTCGTCAACGCGTATTTGTATATTCTTCCAAAACATATCCGTAAGCCATCCGTTATTAAAGCACTTACCGAGAAATGCACTTAGACATTTTAACCGAATACGTTTCGTGGCCGGCTTAACTTTCATAGACGCAAGCCACTCGTAGATAGCATCCGCGTCAATAGCAAGCAGAAACTCAACGTCCGTCTTCACAATAAAGTCCATTACATACGTTTCATAATCGTGGATGGTCCGATCGCGTAAACCACTTGCGCGCATTTGCCGTACGATAATTTCCAGTGCTTTTTCGATCGTGAGCGCTGTCTTGCGATTGTTTGCGGGCGGTATCACGGCGTCCACATCGTTAAATATATCGGACAAGTCCGCTTTAACAGCTAATCCTTTCCGTGGTTTTGACAACGCAAAAAAACCTCCTAACAAAGTTAGAAGGCAGGCGCTCATATAGCGGAGTTTGACCGCTCATAGACCGTTGCTTTAACTTCGCTAAAAGGTTGATTTGACGCGTTTTATACGCAATTTCTTTACGTCCCAGGAGGGATTCGAACCCCCGACCGACGCCTTAGAAGGGCGTTGCTCTATCCAGCTGAGCTACTGAGACAAACACCTGAATAACTCAGGCACAAGATCTATTATAGGCAGGGTTCTTTTAAAAGTCAACACTATATTTTATTTTTCTAAAACAGTTTGATCCACTAGTTGATTATTCATATTGTAGAAGCTAACTGTATATGTTTCTTCCGCTTCAATCACTGCATATGTTGCTTCTCTACCGCCACGTGGTTGCGTCGTACTACCAGGATTGACGAAAAGAACTCCACCAATCATTTCCGCTCCGTATAAATGAGAGTGACCGAATAATACGATGCTCGCTTGCTGCTCAGCGGCTGCATAAGATAAAGCTAATAAAGAGCGCTTTACGTCATGCTCATGGCCATGAACGACAAATACCGATTCATCCCCTACCTTCACCGATACAGAGGCTGGTAGCTGTCTGTCACGGTCGCAATTACCACGAACGATATGAAGGCCTTTGATCAATGGGTGATCCACTGGTAATTCGCTATCCCCACAATGAAATGTAGCGTCCGCTGGCAAAGCGGCAATCTGCTGAACAGTTGCCGTATCGCCGTGCGAATCGCTTAACACGATAATTTTCATTTGCTATCACCCAAACTTTTCAGAAATTCAGGAAGGTTCTCTTTCAACTGAATCAATGCGGCACCTCGATGAGAGATGGCGTTTTTTTCTTCTGCTGTCAATTGAGCCATCGTGCGTTCTTTTTCTGGTACGTAAAATACTGGATCATAACCGAAACCGTTTGATCCTAGTCTTTCTGACGCAATGATGCCTTCACAACTGCCCGAAAACGTCATGGTTTCGATAGCGGGTCCAGCAACAGCTAAGACACATCTAAAGCGAGCCTGACGCTCTTCTGTTGGTGTTTGCGCTAAATTCCCCAATAGTTTATCAATATTCGCCTCATCGTCAGATGGTTCGCCTGCATACCGTGCAGAATAGACGCCTGGCTCCCCATTCAACGCATCTACTTCCAAACCACTATCATCAGCAATGACTACTTTATTGAGCATCTTCGCGACATTCTCCGCTTTCAGTACTGCGTTTTCAACGAATGTAGTGCCGGTTTCTTCTACATCAATTGCTCCATCTATATCCTGCAGCGTCAGGACGTTAATTCCTAAAGGACGAAAGAGTGTTTCAAAATCTTTCGCCTTACCTTTATTATTCGTCGCAATGAGTACTTCTTTCATCACACTTCGCCTGCCTGCTGTCCGACCTTATCGGCAAGTTCGCCCAATGTTTCTTTTTGAATGGCAATTAAGCGTTCGATGCCTTGTTCAGCAAGCGTTAATAAGTCATTCATTTCCGTACGGGAAAATGTCGCTTCCTCACCCGTTCCTTGTAATTCAACGAACTGGCCTGCGCCTGTCATGACGACGTTCATATCGACGTCTGCGGATGAATCTTCTACATAATCCAAATCGGTAATTAGTTCTCCATTCGCTAACTTCCCTACACTGGTCGCTGCTAGAAAATCACGTACCGGGAATGTCGGCAATTGTTTTTCCATCTGCAATTTATTCGCTGCGATCACTAACGCAACAAACGCACCTGTAATAGAAGATGTCCGCGTACCACCATCTGCCTGTATCACGTCACAGTCAATCCAAATCGTCCGTTCGCCTATCGCATCTAGATCTACAACTGCACGTAAAGCACGCCCAATTAAACGCTGGATTTCCATTGTACGGCCGCCTACCTTGCCGCGTGAGGATTCACGGATCGTCCGTTGTCCTGTTGCTCGTGGGAGCATGGAGTACTCGGCAGAAATCCAGCCTTTGCCGCTGCCACGCAAAAACGGTGGAACTCGATCTTCAATTGTTGCGGTACAAATCACTTTCGTATTACCTACTGAAATGAGCACGGAACCTTCGGGGTGCATCAAATAATCTTTCTCTATCATTACTGTCCGAATTTCTTCGGTTGTTCTTCCATCATGTCGCATGCTAATTCCTCCATTATGTATACTTTTCAAATGTATGTTATCCATATTCCAGACGAACATTCATCCTATCTTACCATAACAACAGCAAAAACCCGAAAACTAGATACTGTTTTCGGGCGATTGATTAGTTTATTAAAATGTTATCGTTCTAACATCAGGACGTGAAATATGCAGCCAATCTTCCACAATCGATTTGAACTTTTCAATAGAGCCTGTGGTATAAAAAATAGGTTCTTCTGCCACAATTGAAAGTTTATTCTGATCATGCAAGATACGCTCTACATCCACCACTGTCTCTACTGCAGAAGAAATAATTTGCTTTTGTTGATGGAAATGCTCTTCAATATGTTCTTGAAGCAACGGGTAATGCGTACAACCGAGTATTACCGTATCAAACGAACTTGCGTGTAACGGCTGTAACGTTTGATCCACAGTCGCTCTCGCTGCAGGAGAACGGTATTCCCCGCGTTCCACAATCGGAACAAATTCCGGACATGCCAATGAGTGTACCGTTGCATCCGGCTGCAACAAATGAATCGCCTGGTCATACGCCTTACTATTAATAGTACCCAATGTACCAAGCACCGCAATCTCACCTGTTAGCGAAGTTTTCACTGCCGCTCTAGCTCCTGGCTGAATCACCCCGATAACCGGAAAGTCAAATTGTCTCCTGACTTCCTCCAACGCAATCGCAGTCGCTGTGTTACACGCAATCACTAGCATTTTTATTCCCATATTAGCCAAACTCTTCACCATGTCCATCGTAAACTGAAACACTTCTTCAGAAGGTCTCGGGCCATATGGACAACGCGCATCGTCACCGATATAAATAATAGGTTCATTGGGGAGATACTTTCGCAATTCTCTTACGACCGTCAACCCGCCAACACCCGAATCAATAACTCCAATAGGTGCATTCACTATAATCCCTCAATCTCTAGTCATCTCTTCATGTAGTTTCGCTAGCAGGCCAGAAAACTGCTGAATTTCCTGTTCACCATAGTTTTTTAGAACTTCCTGCAAATATTGCTGTCTCTTTTGTATAACTTCTTCAATAATCCGTTCACCTTCAGCCAATAAATGAACGCGAACAACACGCCGATCTTTGTCATCCCGTACCCGTTTCACCAACTGACTGCTTTCCATTCGGTCTACCAAGTCCGTTGTGGTACTGAATGCCAAAAACATTTTATTGGATAAATCACCAATGGTCATATCTCCATGTTCCAGCAGCCATTGAAGAGCGCTAAATTGGGGAGGCGTAATTGTGTAGTTTTTTAATATTTTACGTCCTTGCTCTTTAATGATCGCTGCGACGTAGCGAAGATCTTTTTCCATCAATGCGATATCACGCAAGAGGCTTTTCTGTTCGTTCGACAAAAAATCAGCTCCCTGAAATGATTCCTGTCTTTTCATTGTACCTTTTTCAATGATGAACGCAATAGTTTTTCATACAATCTTATGAGAGAGAGGGACCTGTGTACACCTATTGATCAAAAACAGGTCAATTGTTGCATGTGTAACTAACATGAATTTAGTTCAAATGCAGTTCACCCAATCGCAATAATTCGACGATCGCTTGTGCTCGGCCAGATACGCCTAGCTTTTGAATCGTATTAGAAATATGGTTCCGCACGGTTTTTTCGCTGATTTCCAGCTGTCCCGCAATTTCTTTTGTCGTAAAGTCATCAACTAGCAAGGTAAATATTTGTCGTTCTCGATTTGTCAACAAAGAACGGTTTTGCATTTCATCCAAGATGCGCCCCTCCTCTTTACGCTTTCACCATAAGATATGTGAGCGCAAGAGTGTCTGTGTAGGCTTTTTACGAGTTCCTCATGAACAGTTCTTGTTCTTCTTCGGACCATGCCACAGGCTTCCCTGTCTTACGATTAATTTGCACGATGGCTCCCCTGCCAGTAAAGACGATTTCATCTCGTTCATTTTTACCCATATAATGCAAGTCAACGGAGCTCTTCCCTATTGAATTGGCCTTTACGAAGATCTTCAATTTCTCGTCAAAGAATACTTGCTTCCTATAATCACACTGCAAATCAGCCACAATCGGGATCGTCTCACCTCGAGGATTAACCCATTTTTCCATACAATTTAATGACTTTAAATATTCGATCCGGGCATATTCGAAATACGCAAACACCTTTGTGTTATTCAAATGGCCATACATATCCGTTTCTGAGAAGCGCACCGATACTTCCGAAAAGAACTTGAAACCTTCTGCCCATGTGTTGATATCATCAATATAGCTTACTTTCATTTTGAATTCCCCCTTTTTCAAATGAATGAATATTCATTCTTTTATTATATCAAAATAAAGAGAGACGTCAAATTAGTAGGATATGGAAGGATATTAATGCTGTATGATCGCTTACGTGGATTTAGGATAGCACAAGAGTTCTTCATACAATGTAAAAAACGACTCACCATAAAGGTGAGTCGTCTCAGACTGTAGACAAACTCCGGAAATTTGGAGTTTTCCTACAGTCTATTTTCTTTTACAATAGAGTAAACGCCAG
>NZ_WHVW01000002.1 GCF_009651005.1 Sporosarcina obsidiansis | reverse complement strand
TCAGTAGCTCAGTCGGTAGAGCAAAGGACTGAAAATCCTTGTGTCGGCGGTTCGATTCCGTCCTGAGCCACCATTTACGCGGGTGTAGTTTAGTGGTAAAACCTCAGCCTTCCAAGCTGATGATGAGGGTTCGATTCCCTTCACCCGCTCCATTCATTATGGGCCTATAGCTCAGCTGGTTAGAGCGCACGCCTGATAAGCGTGAGGTCGGTGGTTCGAGTCCACTTAGGCCCACCATTCCGCAGTAGCTCAGTGGTAGAGCAATCGGCTGTTAACCGATCGGTCGTAGGTTCGAGTCCTACCTGCGGAGCCAATTTTTATGGGGAAGTACTCAAGTGGCTCAAGAGGCGCCCCTGCTAAGGGTGTAGGTCGCGAAAGCGGCGCGAGGGTTCGAATCCCTCCTTCTCCGCCATAAATATTGGCCCCTTGGTCAAGCGGTTAAGACACCGCCCTTTCACGGCGGTAACACGGGTTCGAATCCCGTAGGGGTCATACAAGAAAAGAGGAACTACACATTTATTTGTGTAGTTCCTCTTTTTATATTATAGAATGGTATATAAAATACGTGTACTACTAATCTGTCGATAAATAAGCATGTCAATTAAGGATGGTATTAGAAACCTTTCACCTCTGTATTTAACTAGTCTCTCTATAATCTCATATTACGAAGCCAATCAAGCGACTCTAATAAAACTTAGATAAACTTGGGTAACCACAATTATCCACTCACTTATAGAGCAAGTCAGTGTTCTATGACTAAAGTTACTTTATATTTGAGCTGAAAAAGAAGTGAGGAAAACGACTCGTTTTTCCTCACTTCTAATAGGAACTGCGTGAATATCCCTCTCAAGTCTTACTTTTCATGATCATTTACATAGCTGTCACCTTTATGGTATGGGATATTACCAAGTGGTGATTCAAGCCCTACTTCGTCTAATTCTTCTTTATATACTTCTGATTCTTCATTTTGTAGGAAACCAGCAGGTTCTCCTGAGATATCTGTTGCTGCAAACTCCTCTACTTCTTCTACACCGTCTACATCTTCTATATCGTATAGATCATCATAGTCTCGGTTTTCATTGCCGGAAAAATCAGATGGTGTTTCAGAGGTTCCTGACTTTGCGATTTCTTGAAAGCTGTCTTCGAAGTCCCGAGCTTCACCGTTCCTTCGTTCAGCAAATGAATTTGGCTTTGCCATAATTAATATGTCATCTTCAACTGGACGGTCTTCCGGAATAGATTTTTCAGCATCATCAATACACAATGTGGTGTAAGGAATCGCTTCTAACCGCTCGTAAGGAATCTCTTTCCCACACACTTCACATTTACCATAAGTACCTTCTTGTATGGACTCGAGTGCATATCGAACTTTTTCTAGCTCGTCCTCTGCATGCGTATTCAGAGCCATATCTTTTTCACGTTCATACAACTCAGTGCCCATATCCGCCGGATGATTATCGTACATAGATAACTCACCGACTTCTTCTTGTGCAGATGCTACAACTTCAGTTTCTTCTTCTGTTTCAGATAGACGCTCTTCCATATCACGGAGTTCTTTTTCTAAATGTTGTATTTGTTTTGTATTGAGCAATTCATTCACAACCCTTTCTATATGGCTTTCTTGAATGTGGAATAAAGTCAAGGAAAGCTTTATTACTTCATTCATTCCCTGTTTCTTAGGAAACGTAAACCTTTCCAATAAAAAAACGCCTACATTTTGCAGTGTAGACGTTCTAATTACTATTTATTCAGATGAAATGTGCGATTAAAATACCGATTCCTAGAAGCAAGCCAAACAGTGTATTGGTCACTCCTGTGTTCTTCATAGCCGGCATCACTTGAGTGGGTTGTTCGAACTTCCGAAACGTCTTAATCGCATGTAGCGGTTTTGGAATGCTTAGCAATACTAACAAAGCCCATGGAGAGACATGTCCAGTCAATAGTAGAGCGATAATCCAAACGTACGAGATAATGAAGAACATGGATAAGATTGTAATCGCATTTGAACGGCCAACGAGGATCGCCAACGTTTTCCGTCCGCCCTTTGTATCCCCCTCAATGTCTCGTATGTTGTTTGCCATCATGATCGCTGCTACTAGGAGCATACTGGGGACAGAAAGTAAAATCGCATTTCCCGTGACTGTTCCTGTCTGAATGTAAAAGGCAATTAAGATTAACAGCATGCCCATGACAAATCCTGAAACTAATTCTCCAAAAGGTGTATAGGCGATTGGATACGGTCCTCCAGTATATAAATAGCCGATTAACATGGCTACGGATCCCACTGCAGCAAGAAGCCAGGAAGTTTCCATGCAGATATAGATTCCGATGAGGACGGACAGGGCGTATAAAAGTAACGCCAAGTTTAATACTGTTCTTGGTTTGACACCATTGCGGACTATCGTACCACCAATACCAATGGAATGTTCATCATCAAGTCCTCGTTTAAAATCGTAGTATTCATTGAACATATTCGTAGCCATCTGCAAAAAGAGACTGGCTGTCAGCATAGCTAAAAATAGCGGAATGTGTAGAGACCCGTATTGCAGCGAGATCATAGTTCCTAAAAAGACGGGTGCAAATGCTGCGGTCAGTGTATGAGGTCTTGTTAGTTGCCACCATACTCGCCAACCAGTAGTGGATTCTATAGTGTGTTGCACGTGTAATCCTCCTTATATAGTCATCACTTGCTATTATACAACAAAAATAATCGGTAAGGTATGATGAATGAATAACTGAATGCATTTGTTGAAAGACCTAGAGAACAGGAAGACATTATCATATTAAGTAATGCACACGATGTGATAGAATAGAGGTACTTATAGTTCAACCGTAATATGGTTGAACGGAAATTGTCGAAAACATCTTGAACGATAGTTAGGAGAGAGTACGATGAATCGGAAATTGACAGATCGAGCGAAAAAGGTTTCGGTTGCAGGGACGGATGCTCGGTTTTTCACGGAAACAATCGAAGTGGAAACGCTTTGTCCGTTAGCTTTTTTTGAAGCGGGTCGTTTATATTACAGCGATCATCGCTTTTTTTGGCAGAATGCAGATAAAACGGTGAAGCTTGTGGGGATAGGACAGGCGACCGTACTAACAGCTGACACGCAACGTTTTCAATCAATTTCAGCACAATGGAAAGCATTATGCGAAAGATTGATCAAAGAGGAAAAAGATATGGAGCCCGTATTATTTGGTGGATTCTCGTTTGATCCAGCAACACGGAAAGATAGCGAATGGAGTGCTTTTCCTGCCGCCTATTTTACTGTACCTTTATTTCAATTGAAAATTGAAAATGGGAAGACATATGTCTCGATTAATTATCTGACGGACGAGCCAGAGACGGCTGCCAAGTTTGAGGCGTTACGTCAAGAACGTGATCGCTTAATTCATATTGCGCAAGTGGAGGAGTTCAGGGTCTCTAGAAAGCCTTCTATCGCCACACAAACAGAAGTAGCAACGGATCGTTATATGAACGCTGTCGAGCAAGTTACTTCGCAGATTAAAGAGCAGATTGCAGAGAAAGTAGTCATTGCTCGCAAAATCAAACTGACTTTTGAAGAGGAATTTCAAAAAGCAACAGCTCTACATGCCATTACGAATGAACAACAAGCGAGCTATCATTTCGGCTTGCAAATTGGGGAAGATATGTTTTTTGGTGCCACCCCTGAACGTTTAGTTGAAATTTCGAAAGGACATGCTTATTCAGCTTGTGTGGCAGGTTCCATTGAGCGAGGTAAAACAGCTTTGGAAGATCAACAGCTTGGCGAACAATTGCTGCGCGATAAGAAAAATAGGGAAGAGCATCAATATGTAGTAGATATGATTACCCAGGTCTTTTCTGAATTCTGTTCATCTTTGCGAGTCAACAAAACACCTAAACTTTTAAAGGTACGCGACATTCAGCATTTATTTACACCGGTGGAAGGTGAATTAGCAAAAGGAAAAGATATTTTCCGTTTAGTGGAAGCTCTTCATCCGACACCAGCCCTTGGAGGAGTTCCTCGGAAGAAAGCGCTGGAGATCATCCGAGAAGAGGAGCAAATGGACAGAGGATTTTATGCTGGGCCGATTGGTTGGACGGATGCTGCGGGGAATGGGGAGTTTGCTGTCGCGATTCGATGTGGCTTGTTAACTGGAAAAGATGCCTATTTGTATGCAGGGGGTGGAATCGTAGCAGATTCTACACCAGTAGAGGAATATGATGAAACGTGGGTAAAGTTTCGCCCTGTATTGCGTGCACTTGGAGGAAGTTTACATGAGTAATCACCGTTCTGGTTTGACGAGCTATGTCCTACGCTTAACTGACACATTGGTGAGACAAGGAGCTAATCGAGCTGTTATCAGTCCTGGTTCAAGATCGACTCCACTTGCTTATGCATTTTCTGAATCTGATTACATGCAAACTTACATTCATACCGATGAGCGTTCTGCAGCCTATTATGCATTGGGTTTAGTAAAAGCTACGGGTCAGCCTGTTGTGCTGCTATGTACATCAGGAACTGCGGCATCTAACTATCATCCTGCGATTACAGAAGCATATTATGCTCGGCTGCCGCTTATTGTCATTACAGCAGACCGTCCGCACGAACTACGTGAGGTTGGTGCACCGCAAGCAATTGATCAGATTCGTATGTTTGGAGAGCACGTCAAAGAAAGTGTAGATTTTCCTGTACCGGAAAATCGAGTGGAAATTCTAGACTATATGGAACAACGGGCAGTACGGCTTCTTTCAGTTGCCAAGACTGCTCCACAGGGACCTGTCCATCTGAACGTGCCGTTTAGGGAACCTCTTTTAATTGATTTAGACGCACAGATGCCGGTTAATAGATTTCAGCAACAAGTAATAGGTGACGTCACTTTATCTCAGGAAATAAAAACTCTGTTGCAGCAAGTCATTACCGATTCACAACGAGGTATTTTGGTCATCGGAGAACAGCCGCCTACTTTGCAAAAAGAGATGTTTTGGAAATTTGCTAAGTCGCTTCAATGGCCGGTTTTATGTGATCCACTATCTAATCTACGTTCCGAAGTTCCATCGGATTGTATTGATTTATGTATCGATCAATATGATGCTTTGTTAAAAAGTGAAGCGTTCAGTCAGGACGTACAGCCTGATTGTGTCATTCGCTTTGGTCCACAGCCTATTTCAAAGCCTTTAACGTTGTTCTTAAAGAGGTCGTATCCAGCAAAGTATATCGTGGTAGATGAAGCACCGAACTATCGAGATCCGCTTGGCCTGACTACACATCATATACAAGCTACGTCATCGAGTGTTTGGAAGGCTATGGAGATTAATCAGAAAAGGTCACACTATGCAAATCATTGGATACAAGCGAACGACCTTTCTAGTGAAGTGTTGAGAGAAGATATGCAATTTAGCGGTGATGAAGGACATTTCGTACGTCAATTTATTGCTCATCTACCAAATGAAACGGATATTGTATGCAGCAGTAGTATGCCAATTCGTGATTTGGATACTTTTTTCCTAAAAACAACAAAAGATATTGAGTTGTTTTGCAATCGTGGGACGAATGGAATTGATGGGGTAGTATCCACAGCTCTTGGCATTCAAGAAGGTCGGAAGAGACATACATATTTATTAATTGGTGATTTAGCGTTTTTACATGATCTGAATGGTTTAATCATTTCACGTCTACAGGAAACGAACTTGACCATCATCCTCATTAATAATAATGGTGGAGGGATTTTTTCGTACTTACCGCAGGCCTCTGTAGAAAGTCATTATGAACAGTTATTCGGTACGCCAACGAATCTAACGTTCGATCATATTGCTGCAATGTATGAAGCTCAGTACGATGCCGTCTCTACAATAGATGCGTTTGAAACGACATTACAGGCGAAAAAAGTATCTGCACTGCGTATGATCGAAGTTTTTACCAATCGCGAGGACAATGTGGACGCACATCGAGCTCTTTGGCGGGAAATTGCAAAAAGGGTGGAGAACATTGAAGGCTGAAGTGTTTGATATTAGAGGAGTTCGCACATATGTAGAACGCAGAGGAGAAAAGCATTTACCTACTATTGTACTTTTGCATGGGTTTACAGGCTCTACGAAAACGTGGCATGAAGTGGCACATACACTCTCCAAACAATATTACGTCATTGCTGTCGATCTGATTGGACATGGAAAAACAGAGTCACCTCTCGCCCCTGATCGCTATCGAATGGATGAACAAATTGCAGATTTGCATCATTTGTTTCAAGTATTACAGCTTAAAAAACCTCTGCTGTTAGGATATTCGATGGGTGGCCGTGTGGCGCTTGGCTATGCAGCTACGTATCCCGAGCGAATCAAAGGCTTACTACTAGAAAGCAGTTCACCTGGTTTGCGGACGGAGCACGAACGAAATGTGCGCTGTCAGGCGGATACAAAATTAGCAGATCGAATAGAAAATGATGGGATTGAGAAATTTGTCGACTTTTGGCAAGAGATTCCGCTATTTCGTTCGCAGAAACGGCTTTCGACCGAGCGACAGTTGGCCGTGCGAAACGAACGTTTAAAGCAGAATCCAATAGGCTTGGCAAACAGCCTGAGAGGGATAGGAACAGGGAGTCAACCGTCATTCTGGGATGAGCTAGAGAGATTAAAGTTTCCTGTATTACTTCTAACTGGTAGCGAAGACGAGAAATTCGAAAATATTGCCCGGGAAATGAAGCGATTATTTCCAAATGTACTGCATGAATCGATAAAAGACGCGGGACATGCAATTCATGTGGAAAAACCGCGGCAATTTGCTACAATGATAGAGAGGTATTTGAAAACATTGTGAAGATGAGGAGGAAATAATATGACCCGTCAATGGGAAACGCTCCGTACATATGATGATATTAAATATGAAATGTACAATGGCATTGCAAAAATTACGATTAACCGTCCTGAAGTTCGAAATGCATTTAGACCGAAAACAGTTTCAGAAATGATCGATGCATTTTCACGGGCAAGAGATGACAACCGAATTGGTGTCATCGTGTTAACTGGTGAAGGTGAGAAGGCATTCTGTTCAGGAGGCGACCAGTCTGTACGAGGACACGGTGGGTATGTAGGCGATGACGAAATTCCTCGATTGAACGTCTTGGATTTGCAACGTTTAATTCGTGTCATTCCGAAACCTGTTGTCGCGATGGTAGCAGGTTATGCAATCGGTGGGGGGCATGTGCTGCATGTCGTTTGTGATTTGACGATTGCTGCTGACAATGCACGTTTCGGACAGACAGGACCTACTGTAGGTTCATTCGATGCAGGTTATGGTTCCGGCTATTTAGCGCGTATTATCGGACATAAGAAAGCTCGTGAAATTTGGTATTTGTGCCGTCAATACGATGCACAGGAAGCACTGGACATGGGTCTTGTGAATACAGTAGTACCTTATGAACAATTAGAAGACGAAACCGTTCAATGGTGTGAGGAAATGCTTAGTAAGAGTCCAACTGCTCTTCGCTTCTTGAAAGCTGCGATGAATGCGGATACCGATGGATTAGCAGGACTTCAGCAGTTCGCTGGTGACGCTACGCTCCTTTATTACACAACGGATGAAGCAAAAGAAGGCCGCGATGCATTTAAAGAAAAACGCAAACCGGACTTTGATCAATTCCCACGTTTTCCATAAAAATATTGAAAGCTGCCTAAAAGGGCAGCTTTTTCATTACATCATATCTTAATGGAGGTTACCACACATTATGATGATTCCTAATTGGCTACAACAACGTGCGAGGTTAACACCAGAGCTTTCAGCATTAGTAGGAAGTGAAGGGGAATGGACATTTCGTGATTTATACGAAGCATCTCTTAAAATTGCGCAGCAACTTCATGGTTTCGGCATAAAATCGGGTGACAGAGTCGCTTTACTGAGTCATTCCAATGAAGAGACCGTGTTATTTATCCATGCGTGTTGGTTATTGAGTGCGGAGGTTGTCTGTCTAAACAATCGGCTTACTGACCAAGAGTTGAACTGGCAAGTGAAAGACGCGGAGGCTGAACTTGTAATTGTAGATGATCGAATTGGTCAATTCCCAAGATTACAAGGTGTCCAATGTCTATCCTATTCAAAAATTCATCAGGCAGCTCAAAAAGAATTCAAAGTACTAGAACAATGGACGGAAGATCAGACACTTTCCATTATGTACACATCAGGCACTACAGGAGTCCCTAAAGGCGTGCGTCAGACCGCTGGCAACCATACGTCAAGTGCAGTAGCTTCTGCATTAAATCTAGGGTTAACTGATAAAGATTCTTGGCTTTGTATGATGCCTTTATTTCATATTAGTGGACTGTCGATTGTCATTCGTTCTGTCATTTATGGGATGGAGATGCGTCTGTACGAAAAATTTGATGCGAAAGAAGCCGCTGAGCAAATTGCATCGGGACATGTCACGGCAATGTCAGTCGTCGCACTGACATTGGATCAAATAGTTAATGTTATGAAATCGAATAATATGAAAGCTCATTCTGCATTCCGCACGATGTTAGTTGGTGGCGGTCCGGTTCCGCTAGATTATCTAGAACGGGCGAAAGCGTGTGATTTACCAATTCTCCAAACGTATGGCATGACGGAAACCTGTTCACAAACGGCAACTTTAGGGAAAGCAGATGCAACCCGCAAATTAGGTTCTGCCGGCAAGCCGTTATTTTTTAATCAGATCGCGATTAAAGACACCACTCAGGCAGGTGAGATAGGAGAAGTGTTGATAAAAGGTCCCCATGTGACCCCTGGCTATGTCGGTAGTCAAAGCGCCCGGTCACCGCTAACCGCAGATGGCTGGCTCGCGACAGGAGATGCAGGCTATTTAGATGAAGAGGGATATTTATTCATTGTGGATCGTAGGGCAGATCTAATTATTTCAGGCGGTGAAAATATTTACCCTGCAGAGATCGAAAACGTCTTGCTAGCGCATCCAGCTGTCAAGGAAGCAGGTGTATGCGGGAGAGTGGATGAGCAATGGGGACAAGTGCCTGTAGCGTTTGTCGTTAGCTCATCTGTCACAGAGCATGAGTTAATCCAATTTTGTCAGCAGAATTTGGCTCGCTATAAACTACCGAAAGAAATCCGATTTGTAGATCAATTACCACGCAATGCATCCAATAAATTGATGAGATTCGAATTGAAAAAGTGGTTATAAAAAAACAGTGGAATAAATTCCACTGTTAGTTGCTTAATGCTTTCTCTAATACTTGTAAATTATGTTCCATTAGCGAAAAATAATCTTCTTTGTTATCGAGATCTTCTTCTGTCAATACACTTAAATTATGCAAAGTCATTGTTTCAGCACCAATTTCCTTCTGAATGACTTCTGCTAGTTTTGAACTTACATTTTGTTCAAATAAAATATAATGAATCTTTTTCTCTTTTGCCTCATGGACTAGTTCTGCTAGTTGTTTTTGAGAAGGCTCATTTTGCGAATCCAAGCCGGAGACTGCAAGTTGTTGTAATCCATATGTTTTAGCTAAATAGCCAAATGCATCATGAGAAACAAAGAAGGTTTTATTGGGTGCTGCGTCTGCCATTGTTTTAAATTGACGATCCAATCCTTCTAATTCATCATAAAGAGTTTCGAAGTTTTTTTGGAATTGATCTGCATGTTCTGGGAGTTCAACAGATAACTCTTCTTTAATTTTCTCAGCAAGCAAAGTACTTATATAAGGCGAGATCCAAACATGCGGGTCGACTGTGGAATCATGGTCATGTCCATCATGGTTCTCTTCTTCATGTTCAGTATCATGGCCTTCCTCTTCGTGAGCTTCCCCTTCATGAGAATGCCCAGGCTCCAATTCTTCTGGGTCTATATCATCCGCGATGGATACAAGTCGTACATTTTCATTCTGTAAGGTTTTTTCGGTTTTCTGAACGAATCCTTCTAAACCAAGTCCGATATAAAAGAACAAATCTGCTTTTGCAAGTGACATCATATCTTTTTGAGTTGGTTCGAACACATGCTCATCTGTTCCGGGTGGATAAATGGATTGGACGTCCACAAACTCCCCGCCAATACGCTCTGTAAAATATTGCAGAGGATAGACTGTTGTGTAAATAAGTAATTGATCGGATGTTGGGGTTTCTTTTTCCTCCACTTTTTTGTTGGTGCATCCACTCAAAATAAGCAGAATAGCAACAGTTACTAGTACTAAACGATTTTTCATCAATAAAAGCCTCCATCATGTTAATAGGAATGATTACTATTTAGATAACTGTTACTCATCATACAAGATTCTTTTTGTGAATGCAACCTTGATTGCAAAATATGTACCTTACTTTATGTTAAAGTTTTTTATGGGGTACTGGATCATACCCACCTTTATGAAAAGGATGACATTTTAAAATTCTCTTTACAGCAAGCCAGCTGCCTTTTATGGCACCGTGTGTTTCAATCGCCTCCACTCCATAATGGGAGCAAGTGGGATAAAAACGGCAAGATGGCGGAGACAAAGGTGAAATGAATTTTTGGTAAAAACGAATTAGTTGTAATAAGATTTTTTTTAGCATATAAAATCACCTTTCGATTTATTAGGTTTAGTTTACCGACTCAAGTGGTAAATTAACAGAGAGAAGCTTAAAATCGATTAGAGGAGTGTTTTTTTATGTCTAAGGAACTAATTCAAGAGTTGAACAAGCAAGTATCTACCTGGTCGGTCATGTATGCAAAACTGCATAATTTTCATTGGTATGTAAAAGGAAATCAATTTTTTACACTGCATGCAAAATTTGAAGAGTTATATAACGAAGCAACAGAACATATGGATGAAATTGCAGAACGTATATTGACGTTAGGCGGCGAGCCGACTGCTACTTTACAAGAGCATTTGCAAAGTTCTGTAGTGGATGAAGCAAAAGGCACGGAAAAAGCAAACGATATGGTACAAGCATTAGTAGATGATTTTGATAAAATTATGAAGTCACTTAAAAAAGGAATGGACCTTGCAGCGAAAGATAAAGATGATATGACAGAAGATATACTGAATGCGATTTATCAGAGCATCGAGAAACATCAATGGATGCTGAATGCATTTTTAGGCGAAACAAATGAGTGAAACACTTCATTCCGCGTGAAAACAGCCGATAGTAAGAAGTGAATAGTAGGAAGGAGTGAACGAAATGGATATCAATTCAATAATGTCCAGTCAGTTGAGAAGCTTGCAATCAACCGTTCAAATGAGTGTAATGACCAAGGCTCTTTCAATGGAAACTTCTGCTGTGGCTGAAATGCTGAATAATTTGGACAGCCAGCCTGTTGCGCCGCACCCTCATAAAGGGGCGTCCGTAGATATCAAGGCTTGATTGCGAAACACACATCTCGTATGATTGGAGATGTGTGTTTTTTCTTGTTAGTGATGGAATCAAACAGAAGAACTGTGGAGAATATATAATGAGTAGGAGGTAGAGGGACTATGGCACAAGGCCAATATTTACGCAATTTAATTATCGAAACGCCTTCTAAACCTGGTAATTTAGGGAAAGTGACGATGGCAATTGGGCAATTGAGCGGCGACATCGGCGATATCCAGACCATCAAAGTAGGGACGGTATCCACCATCAGAGAAATTGCGCTGCAATGCAATGATAAGGACCACTTAGCGCAAATTGTGGAAGCAATTGAAAATTTAAAAGGCGGTATTAAAGTTCATGCTGTGACGGATGATGTCCTTCAAGCGCATGAAGGTGGAAAAATTCATATGAAAGCTAGTCTCGAAATTCGCTCGCTCGCAGATTTACGGAGAGTGTATACACCAGGCGTTGCGAATGTTTGTAAAACGATTCAGGAAGATCCAGAGCAAGCGAATTACTTTACTGGTATTTCGAATACAGTGGCCATCGTAACGGATGGAACCGCCATTTTAGGTTTAGGTAACATAGGTCCAGTCGCGGGCATGCCGGTGATGGAAGGAAAAGCTGTGCTGTTTGATCAATTTGTCGGCATTAGTGGAATTCCTATTTTATTAGATACGAGCGATCCTGATGAAGTGGTAAAAACCGTAAAACATATTCACCAAGGATTTGGCGCTATCTTATTAGAGGATATTGGATCTCCACATTGTTTTGAAATCGAAGAACGTCTGAAAAATGAACTTCCGATCCCTGTGATGCATGATGATCAGCATGGTACGGCAGTTGTTGCATTAGCGGCTGCACTGACTGCATGCAAGCATGTCGGTGTCGATCTATCCAATTCAAAAGTAGGACAGATCGGTTTAGGTGCGGCAGGTCTCGCGATCAGTAGGATGTTTATGGCCTATGGTGTGCAAGAAATGAAGGGTACAGATCCAAATCCGAAAGCTCAGGACATGCTGGCGAAGTTTGGTGGAACCGTTGTCGATTCAATGGAAGAGATTATGCAGACTTGTGATATTGTCATTGCAACCACAGGCGTAGCGAACTTGATTAAACCAGAGATGGTTCGCAAAGGGCAAATTATTTTGGCTTTATCGAATCCAAATGCGGAAATTCAACCTGACGTAGCATTGGAGGCGGGTGCAGCGTATGCAGCAGACGGGCGCTTAGTCAATAATGTTCTTGGATTCCCAGGTATCTTCCGTGGTGCGCTGAACGCAAATGCAAAAGCCATCACCTATCCAATGCTCATCGCAGCAGCTCTCGCGATCGTAGAAAGCACAAAACGTGATGACTTAGTACCTCATCCACTAGATCCAAATGTTCATATGAATGTTGCATTGGCCGTGGAGAGAGTCGTCTATGAAGAACAAGGTAAATAATCGTATGATCTAAATAATTGTGTAATAAAAACAAGTGACGTTAGTAGTTTTTGTCACTTGTTTTTTCATCATTCACACACAAATACATACGGCACCGGTCTACCTTTTTATAAAATGGATAATTTAATAAAATCAAGCCATGCTACGAAAAAAGAAAGTAGGATGGTTATGAGCGAGCAAACGTATACTATGTATGTATCAGTCGCCCACCAGCAAGTTTCAGGCGACCCTTACGCATCACCGTGGGAATATAAAATAGAAGTTACAAAAGAAGCTTTCCCCATTTTTGAGCAATTATTTACCCAAATCGACCACTTGGAATTTCGAAACTTCTTACGTGCCCACTTACCTTATATTCAGTACCATTATGATCGGGACAACCATGATATTGACCGTCGAATGATGAAAGTATATGCCTTGATTCATGAATATACAGATGAGGATTCTAAACGCTTTATTGAAAAGTTGCCTTTCTTTCGTTGATTCATCGCGCACCTTTCCGCTACACTATAGGAAAGGACGTGAGCTATATGTTGAAATTTGAAGACTTAAATGGGGCCAATGTTGAACTTTCATTCGGACCAAATCAACACGATATCGAAGCCCGCCATGTTCTTGTCGTCATCAAGCATTTAGATCGGTGGCTATTGACAAAACATCGGATACGGGGAATCGAATTTCCAGGTGGAAAGGCAGAGCCAGGCGAATCAATTAGACAAGCAGCTATCCGGGAAACGATGGAAGAAACGGGTGTGGTGATTGAAAATGTACAACCATTTGCGGAGTATGTTGTCTTTACTGATCCGCCTTTCTGTAAACAAGTATTCACAGGAGAGGTCGTCCATATAGAAACAGATTACAACTTAATGGAAACAGAAGGTATCATATGGATGACAGATGCTGAGCTAGATACTTGTAAAGAACTCAGCTTCCATATGAAAGATAAGGGGATGGGGGAGCTAAGGAAGTGGGTGGAAGCGAATGCTCTTACACACTAATGGAGATATCGTGAAGCGCAAAGACTATCCTTCACCAAACCCAAATGTACGACTGGAAGAAGTAACGTATGTTTCAGATGGCTTACAGGTGAAAGGAATGTTAGCATCTCCAAAGGCTGCTGGTCGTTATGATGGTTTGCTGTATTTACGTGGAGGAATCCAACATGTCGGCATGGTCCGGCCTGCTCGAATTGCGCAATTTGCATCTCATGGTGTAGTCGTATTTGCTCCTTATTATCGTGGCAATCGAGGGGGAGAAGGAAAGGATGAATTTGGAGGAGACGATCGTAATGACGCAGTGGCGGGTGTCGAAGTATTAAAACAACAACCTACAGTCAATTCGGATCGAATTCACCTATTTTCATTTTCCCGAGGAGGAATTATGGCATTATGGACAGCGATTTTGCGAGAAGATCTGACCTCAATGGTGACCTGGGCAGGTGTGTCTGACATTGTGTTTACGTACAAGGAACGGCAGGATATGCGACGGATGATGAAACGGGTCATTGGAGGCACGCCAAACAATCACCCGGATGCATACCGTGAGCGGACAGCGTTATTTCGTATTCAGGATATCAACATTCCAGTTTTGATCATCCATGGGACAATGGATACGAATGTTTCATTTGAGCAAGCGCTTCTGTTCGAAAATGCGCTCCGTGACGCAAATAAAGAATACGAAACGTGGTATTTAGAGGGGTTCACTCATTATATCCCACCAAAAATGAACAGGCAGCTCGTAAAAGATGCAGTAGATTGGATGAAACGACAGAATTAAAAAAGCCTTGCAGTTGAAACTGCAAGGCTTTTACATGTGAGTTAAGCGATAGGACCGCCTTTTATAGCGATGTCTTCTGAAACATGGTCAAACTTCTTAAAGTTCTCACGGAACGCTGATGCAAGACGCTTTGCTTCTGCATCATATTCTTCAGGATTAGCCCATGCATAGCGTGGGTGTAGTACCTCACTAGGTACACCTTCGATTTCAAGAGGCATTTCCAAACCAAAAATTTCATTCTTTTTCGTCTCTACATTATCTAATTTTCCTGCAATTGCTGCTCGAACCATAGTACGTGTGTGGCCTAAGTTCATGCGTTTACCAACGCCATAAACTCCACCAGTCCAGCCCGTGTTGACAAGGAAGACTTTCGCACCGTGTTCGTCGATTTTCTTACCAAGCATTTCCGCGTATGTCGCAGCAGGAAGTGGCAAGAAAGGTGAACCAAAGCATGTAGAGAATGTAGGTTCCGGAACTGTAATACCGCGCTCAGTTCCTGCAAGCTTAGATGTAAAGCCACTCAAGAAGTGGTACATTGCTTGTTCCTTAGATAAAATCGAGATAGGAGGTAACACTCCAGAAGCATCAGCTGTTAAGAAGATGATGTTTTTAGGATGTCCTGCAACCGATGGTGTCACAATGTTTTCTATATTTTCGATCGGGTATGCCGCACGTGTATTTTCAGTTAATGAATTATCATCGTAATCTGCAATGCGTGTTTCTCCATCCAATACCACGTTTTCTAGAACTGAACCGAAACGAATCGCACCAAAGATTTCTGGCTCTTTTTCTTTAGAAAGGTTAATGCACTTCGCGTAACATCCACCTTCGATGTTGAACACACCATTATCAGACCAGCCATGCTCATCGTCACCGATTAGCTTGCGATTAGCATCCGCAGAAAGTGTCGTTTTACCTGTTCCTGAAAGTCCGAAGAATAGTGCAACATCGCCTTCTTCTCCAACGTTTGCAGAACAGTGCATAGACAAGATATTTTGTTCAGGTAGCAAGAAGTTCATTACAGAGAAAATAGATTTTTTCATTTCTCCAGCATATTCCGTTCCACCAATTAAGACAATTCGCTTTTCGAGTGACACAATGATAAATGTCTCTGAATTTGTGCCATCCACTTCTGGATCCGCTTTAAATGAAGGGGCAGCCAAGATCGTGAATTGCGATTCGTGCGATTGAAGCTCTTCTGCAGTAGGACGGATGAATAATTGGTGAACAAACAAGTTTTGCCAAGCTAATTCATTGATGACTTGAATAGAAAGCTGGGAGTCTTTATCGGCGCCAGCGAACCCTTTGAAAACAAATAGTTCATCTTTTTGTTTCAAATGATCGATGACTTTCGTGTATAATGATTCAAATACGTCAGAAGAGATCGGACGGTTCACACTTCCCCAGTCCACTTTGTCTTTAGATACTGCATCTTCGACGATAAATTTATCTTTCGGAGAGCGTCCTGTATATTTACCTGTGCGTGCTGTCAACGCGCCGTCTGCTGATAGTTCAGCTTCACCATTCGCAGTTGCTTTTTCAATTAATTCTGGCACAGACGCTTGTATTGTTACATTGCTTCCAGTCAGAAGACTTTTTAGGCTATCATCAATTTTTGCAGATATCATAATTTCATACCGTCCTTTGCGTAGTCGTTTATTTGAGTAGAACATCTTAATTCGTAAATAGTATAACACATTAAGAATAATAATCTATACTAATTAAAAACTCAAGTGATTTGGTATAAAAAATTTGACAAAATCAAAACTTTTTTATACTATGTGACATGAACGGATACTCTTATCCCGAGTTGGTGGAGGGTACAGGCCCTGTGAAACCCGGCAACCTGCAAAAGACGGCTGTCTTGCGCGAAGGTGCCAAACCTGAAGCAAGGTTAAATTCCTTGGACGATAAGAGTGAAAGGTGCTGCGCGTGAAATCATGCCTTTTACTCATGGATTGAATATGAGTAGAAGGCTTTTTATATTGTCTAGCCCTGAATCCTTATGGTATATGATTGACGTCGGTTCAGGCGTGGAACTTTACCAGGGACTTATGAGAGTACCGTATCATGCTGCTTACAATAGGGGGAAATAAAATGACAAATCGTCGACTGTTTACATCAGAATCAGTCACTGAAGGCCATCCTGACAAGATGTGCGACCAAATTTCAGATGCAATTTTAGATGCTATATTAAAGGAAGATCCAAATGCTCGGGTGGCTTGTGAAACAAGTATTACAACAGGTCTCGTTTTAGTAATGGGTGAGATCACAACTACTACGTACGTAGATATTCCAAAAGTAGTCCGTGATACAGTAAAAGAAATTGGCTATACTCGTGCAAAATATGGCTTTGATTATGAGACGTCTGCTGTTTTGACCTCGATTGATGAACAATCACCGGAAATTGCTGCTAGTGTCAACGTGGCATTGGAAGCGCGTGAAGGAAATATGTCAGATGAAGAACTAGATGCCATTGGAGCAGGGGACCAAGGATTAATGTTTGGCTATGCTTGTAATGAAACACCTGAATTAATGCCGTTGCCAATTAGTCTTTCTCATAAACTGGCACGACGTCTTGCGCAAGCTCGTAAGGAAGAGATCATTCCGTATTTACGTCCTGACGGCAAAACGCAAGTAACAGTAGAGTATGATGAAAACAACAAACCTGTGCGTATTGATACAATTGTTATTTCGACTCAGCATCATCCAGAAGCGACACTAGAACAAATTGAGAAGGATATTAAAGAAGTTGTCATCGGTGCAGTGGTACCTGAAAGTCTATTGGATGATCAGACAAAATACTTCATTAATCCTACAGGAAGTTTTGTTGTAGGGGGTCCTCAAGGGGATGCTGGATTGACTGGACGGAAAATCATTGTGGATACGTATGGTGGGTATTCTCGCCACGGTGGCGGTGCGTTTTCTGGTAAAGATGCAACGAAGGTTGATCGTTCAGCGTCTTATGCTGCTCGCTATGTAGCGAAAAATATCGTGGCAGCGGGATTAGCAGAGCACTGCGAAGTTCAACTTGCCTACGCGATTGGTGTAGCGAGTCCGGTTTCGATCTCGATCAATACATTTGATACAGGTCGTTTGTCTGAAGCACACTTAGTAGAGTTCGTTAGAGAACTATTTGACTTGCGACCAGCAGGGATCATCAAGATGCTTGATCTACGTCGTCCTATTTACCAACAAACGGCTGCATATGGTCATTTTGGTCGTACTGATATCGAATTGCCTTGGGAGCAGACCGATAAAGTAGAAGCATTAAAAGAATTAGCAAGTAAAAATGGTATTAAATAATCCTATTTAGTATGGCGGAAAGAAGGAATTACATCCTTCTTTCCGCCATTTTTCATTTCGTGGAATGTAAAAGAATTATAGTATATGATAATGTGAAGAACATTCAGAAATTGGGAGGGTGAGTAATGAACTCATTACGACAAGACGCTGCTATACTCGATATGGATGCAACGCAGTTGAAAGCAGAACTGGATAAGGGGAACGTAACTTCAAGTCAAGCAACGGAAACATTTATCGCGCATTGCAAAGCTACTAATCCAGCTGTGAACTTTTTAGTAGAAAATCGGTTTTCGGAAGCTATAGATGAAGCAAATCAGGCAGATAGGGAAAGAAGAAGGAGAAATCCTGAAGGTAAATTATTCGGTGTACCCATCAGTATGAAAGAGTCGTTCGATGTAGTAGGTATGCAGACGACAGGTGGTTTGCCGTATCGTCAAGGAAACGTGTTAGCTACAGATGCGGAAATTGTTCAGCGGCTAAAAGCAGAAGGAGCGATCATTATCGGTAAAACCAATACACCTGCTCTCTGTTTTTGTCAGGAGACCGATAATGCACTGTACGGCCGTACAAACAATCCACGCGATCTTGCTAAGACAGTAGGCGGTTCAAGCGGTGGAGAGGGTGCATGTATTGCGTTGGGAGCAGCAGCTGCCGGAATTGGTTCAGATATTGGCGGTTCTATTCGTTTTCCCAGTCATTTCAATGGAGTGATCGGTTTTAAATCAGGTAATGCCCAAGTTTCATCGAATGGCAGTTATCCTGCAGAAGAACATCCTTTACAGCAACGCATGCTCGGAATTGGCCCGATGACGAAATCTGTGCGGGATGCAGAATTAATTTACTCCATTATTGCAAATGAAGCACCGATGGAAAAAGATGTAACTACTTTCACCATGACTTTCTTGTCTAAAATGAATTTACCGCTTTCAAAAGAAACAAAAGGTTTTTTAGACACAATAAAGGATTTCTTATCAACTGACTTCCCTGTCTCACAGGAAATTCCACCTTATTTTCAAGAGACTGCGACGCTTTGGCAAGAGATCATGTCCATTGATGGTGCGAGCGGGGCAGCAGCAGAGGCGTTCGGCACTCGTCCCGCCCAGCCGCTACGTGAATTTTTATTTGACAAGTTGGGTAAACAAACCGAACTGCATCGGTATCTGTCCTGGGCGTTGATAGGCGCTTCTTTATTTAAACCATCTGAATCCAAGATAAATGATATCGAATCTATCATCGAGAAAGGCGATGCAGAACTGGATCATTACTTGAATGAACGGATTCTAGTCCTGCCTATCTATCACTCGGCTGCTCTTTTGCATGGAAAAGTGTATAAAGAGTTATTCTCCATAAGGAAAACGTACACGCAATATATTCCATATGTCGCCTATGCCAATGTGTGGGGTCTGCCTGCATTGACGATTCCAATTGGGACGGATCGAGATGGAATGCCGATCGGAGTGCAATTAGTGAGCAACATTGGCAATGAAGCCGCTTTGTTTAGATTAGGTGCTAGGCTTGAAGAAGAATATAAAGGCTACACTAGAGTAATTCCTTCTTTCATCTGACCCTGTATGTTTAGATTCTTTTCATTTCCAGTGTTTGATCAGGCTTCCGACGATCAGACCGAATACTGCGTGAGCCATTGTCCAATAGAACCAGGCAGCGCCATCCGTGATGGCTGGAGGTTGATCAGAGAGCCCTGTCAATGAGAATAGGATGCCTCCGCCAACTGTGTAGACCAGAACATAAGGCCAGATCCGAAATTCCAAATGAACAAACCGTAGCAAATAAAATAGGACGACTGCACTTGCGATACATGTGAGAAAATGAAATAAATAGCCTATAAGAAGCTGCGGCTCCCAGTCTTGGATTACAGGAACATAATCAAAATTAAAGAGTAATATATAGGCTTGATTGCCAGTGAGCAGTTGAATGACCTTCAGATAGAGGGCCAGTACAATTCCCGCAATGACTCCGGTTAGTAGTAGGATTCTAAACTGTTTCATCGACAATCTCCTTTCGCCATGCTGTTCACTTCTTCTGTACTTTTTCCTTCACTTGCTCGATCACTTTTATCTCTTCCTGGTACTCTTTTTCCACTTCTGTTGTACCGGGGATCATCGGTTCTTTATTGTAGTCGACCCGTTTGCCATAGCGCAGAAGTTCATAAATCACCATTCCGTTATTGGGTTTGCCGTTGACGGTGATCATGGGAACGGCGTCGAATAATACATAATAAAAGGCATAAAAGATAAAACGGTTCCAGAATGTCTTATACTCCTCAAAGTAGCCATTTGCAAGCAAGGCATTGATTACGACGGCAACGAAGAGATTAATGAGGATGGGGCCGGAATAAATACATATATAAGCAAAATTGCTTTTAGATTTTATAGAATCAAAGGAGAACCAACTATACACATGGTAATACTTCCGGACATCCAAAAACCAAAATTTAAAAAAACGCGGACCCGAGCCGACCGTGAGCCGAGGGTTCTTCACCCCAAATAATCCACTAGCAATAAAGTATCCGGCTTCACGTAGAAAAATGACAACCGGTAATATGATGAAGGCTGAAATGACCAGCCCGAGAAGGTCCTTCATACCAAACAAGCGGGGTTCTCTCCTTATAAATGAAATTATGTAACTATAGAATACCCTCTTTCTCTTTTTTGAATCTCAGAGTAAAAGCACTTGGTTGTTTGGTATATGAAAACGAGTTTATTTTTATTAATCTAGGGAAAATACCTAATATGAGCGGAGTGAAACAAATTTGGAGGAGGAATAGAAAATGGCGAAAATCGCAGTTGAAAAACCATTTGATGATGTAAAACAAGCATTAGAGGAAAAAGGACATGATGTGCAGATGTTTGAAAGTGATGAAAATTTGAAAGGCTATGACATGGGCGTCGTCAGAGCACTGAGCGATGTCAACGTTGATCAGTTTGACTTTCCAATCGTCAGCATTGAAGGCAACTCAGTACAAGATATTGTCGATGATGTTGAGAAAAGACTACATCGTTAACTTAAGATTTATCCGGTTCCTCTAAGAGGAGCCGTCAGCTTGTAGACAAACACAAAAAATCTAAAAAAACGGCTCACAATCTTTAATTTTCAATAGGATTAGCATGCTAACGTTGTTCTATAATAAAAACTTAACACTCGCTTCTGTTTTATAAGCTGAAGAGAAACGAACTACTTAAAAAATCAATGAATTACGCTAGTTGATCGTAGTGGAGGGTGGCGACTCCGGGAGGATCAGCGTGTGTCTTGAGACCCTGGACTGAGCAAAGCGAGGGAAGCGGCTCAAGCCACGCCCTCCGGAACGCGTCCACCTGGAACGTAGATCAACGGTACCCTGCCCACTTCCTTTCTTTTGTCTACAGTCTGCCGGTTCCTCTAGGAGGAGCCGTTTTTTTTACGTCTTGATAAGATTAGTTTATTAGCAGTACACTGTTCAACGTTGACTTGTTAGTCAATCAATAAAAGAATGAGTTGAATTATATTTTATGTCTCCACGAACGAGTGAAAACTTTAAGGAAATACGTGATATTCGAAAGCAACAATTGAAAGATACGGCCATTGAATTATTTGGCATGAAAGGTTATGCCGCGACGAAAATTAGTGAGATTACGGGGAAAGCTGAACTTATTCATGGATTGTTTTATCACTATTTTAAAACCAAAGAAGAACTGTATGTCTCTGTCATAATAGAGTTATTGGAAACGATCATAGACACGATCAATAAGGCGAAAGACGAATCTGAAAGTCCACTTAAGCAATTGGTATGGCTAACAGGAGTTACGCATTCAGGTTCATTGAAAGAAGGGGTCTATCGGCATATCCTGATCCTACAAGCCTTGTATTCCGATCTCTTACCGCAACAAGTAAAACAGGAAATTGTGGAGAAATATCATTTGATGGTCGATCTAATCGCGAAGATTATCGAAGAGGGACAGCAAGTAGGAGAGTTTATTGAAGGAGATCCTGAAGAATTGGCGATCTATCATTTATCGTTGGTTCATGGATTACTGTTGACGAATGCCCGTAAAACAGAGCCTATTAAACTGTCCGTCGATAAAGTACTGCGTCAGCTAAAACCTTACACACAACAGGGGGACAGCTGATGAATCGAATGCTAAAACCAACAATCATTTCGATTGCGATGGCGACTGTTATGGCAGGTGCAGCGATTTCTCCGGCTCTTGGATTGATTGCGGCTAATTTCCCGGACGCGGACCCGGTATTGATCAAGCTGATTTTAACAGCACCGTCTCTCATTATTATTCCATTTACTTTTGTGTCTAGTTACTTGACAACAAAAATTCCAAAACGGTCGATTGTGATGATTGGTTTGGCAATCTACGTGATAGCCGGTGTCGGATTGGTCATGCCGCTTGCCATCACATTAATTAGTGACAATTTTCATGGCAGAGAACAAGTGAAGATGATGGGGTTTAATTCTGCATTTAGTAATTTAGGTGGTTCGGAGATGGCCAGTACAGTTATATCTTTTACAACAGTTGGTGGGATGATCATTAGTTTAACGTTAATTCGACTGCAGGACACGTTGAAATCTTTTATTATGCCTGTCAGTTTACTTGTAATGGGAATCGCGTTTGTAGGGTTATCGATGAGCCATTCAATACCTGTAATTTTAGCCTGCACCTGCATGATTGGATTAGACCAGGGAATTGTATTTCCAGTTATCAACGTGAAGGCGCTAAGTTTAGTAAATCCTTTACAGAGTGATCGGGTAATCGCAGCTATTTCCAGTTTAATCTACGTAGGGCAGTTCAGTTCACCACTTGTTTTGGATTTTATTGCTCGTTTGGCAGGTTATCCGACCATTCGATTTCAATATTCTTTTATTGGAATCGCATTACTAACGGCAGTATGTTTGATGCTTCTGTATTGGTTTTTTGGAAAAGTGAGAACTTCTAGTAATGAAGTATGAATAAATGAAAAAGAGACATCACCAATTGAAGGTAATGTCTCTTTTTTGAGTCAAATTTGTGTTTCAATAGTGTCAAATGTTTCGGATTCTTGCATTAATGATCGCAGTGGCAGTTCATATAGTTGCTTGCCATCGATTTTAAATACCCCATTCGAAACAAGTTCTTCAATCAATTCATCTCGTTTCGTTTCTACAATGTTTTCTGTTGTCTTCATCTTACGATATCCTCCTTGATTCCCTTCCTAACTATAGCCATTTTTCAGGTTCATTAAACAACATACAAGGAAGTAAGAAAATATAGAATTTTGGTAAAGTTTAGATGTGATTTAGTAGAGTTGAGGATGATTTACCATTATAATGTAGATAACATAATGGAAAAGGAGTGGTTGTTTGAAATTGGAAGGAAAAGTAGCCATTGTAACTGGAGCAGCTTCGGGAGTAGGAAAGTCGATTGCAAAGTTGTATGCAGACGAGGGGGCCAAGGTGGTAATTTGTGACCTTAACGGGGATGCAGCGTCTTCAGCAGCTGATGAAATTACACAAGCTGGCGGACAAGCAATAGCTGTTGAAGCGAATGTGAGTAAAGAGGAAGAAATTCAAAGTCTTTTTGAGCAAGGGATAAAGCACTTCGGCACAGTAGACATCATCGTCAACAATGCTGGTATTATGGATAATTTTGTACCAGTTGGAGAAATAACAGACGAACTGTGGGATCGAGTGATTTCTGTCAATTTGACAAGTCAGATGCGCATGATGCGAACAGCAGTATCTATTTTCTTAGAAAAACAATCAGGAGTCATCGTTAATATCACGTCAGCAGCTGGTCTATTTGGTTCTCGTGCGGGTGTTGCCTATACTGCGTCTAAACATGGTGTCGTGGGTATCACGAAAAACGTTGCGTTCCAATACGCTGAAAAAGGAATCCGCTGTAATGCCATCGCGCCAGGTGGTATCAATACCAATATTGGTTCAACGATGAATGCTCCTGATCCATTTGGTATGGAGCGCGTCATGTCAGGTGCCAATAATAATCCACGTAATGGAGATCCAGAAGAGATTGCGACAGTTGCATTGTTTCTTGCTTCTGATGATGCAAAGTACGTCAACGGAACCGTCATTACAGCAGATGGTGGTTGGATGGCTTACTAGTTTGATTAGGAAGAGCAGCCGAAGCGAGTCGGGCTGCTTTTTTTCGTGGAGTTGGACAGTTAGTAGCGGTTGTGTAGTTATGATCGAATGTGAATAGATAGTGTACGTGTCAGTATTGACTATCATGTGTCGGAAAATATAAGTGGTGTTGTAACTCTATAAGAATTTTAAGGTTTAGGGGTACCATTGTGTGGAAAGAATGGCTATAATCAATTTCGTGTGTAAAAATGTAACCTATCATAGGAGGTCGCTATGTTTTTTATAGAAGCGAAACGGATTGCTGTTGTCATCTTTGGTTCATTCCTCGTAGCGTTATCGCTAAATTTCTTTCTAATCAGTGCCAATGTATATGCGAGTGGTTTTTCAGGTGCGGCCCAGTTAGTATCGAGTGTCTTAACAGATCACTTGGATATTACGATCAGCACCGGTATCCTTTTGCTTCTTTTTAATATTCCTGTTTTTATCCTTGGGTGGTTTAAAGTAGGTAAGGGTTTCACCATTTATAGTATGGTGTCTGTTGCATGTGCTACGTTATTTTTAGAGTTGTTACCTGTGCGTTCGATGTCCGATGATATACTTCTGAACGCCGTGTTTGGCGGTGTCTTGGCAGGTGTGGGTGTCGGTATTTCACTAAAGTTAGGTGCATCAACAGGTGGAATGGATATCGTTGCCATGATTTTATCACGTATGCAGGATAAGCCAATCGGTGTTTATTTCTTGCTTCTTAACGGAGTTATTATAGCATTTGCAGGGCTTCTTTATGAGCCCGAAAATGCATTATACACGATAGTTGCTTTATACGTGACGACTTCCGTTATTGATATGATCCATACGCGTCATGAAAAAGTCACCGCGATGATTATCACGAAGCAAGCGGATGATCTACAGCAAGCAATCCATCAGAAAATGGTCCGAGGCATCACGATTTTGCCGGCAAGAGGCGCGTATTCCAAAGAAGATAAAAATATGCTATATGTCGTCATCACACGTTATGAATTGTATGACTTAGAACGGATTATCAATGAAACTGATCCACATGCATTCACCAATATTGTTCAGACTGTCGGGATCTTTGGCTTCTTTAGAAAAGAGGGAGAGACGCTTTCGTAACGACTAAAAAACCAAGCAGCATTGACTGCTTGGTTTTTGTGTTACGATTGATTTGCCATATGTAATCTGGCAAACGTTCCTTCTCTGCGTAAGAGTTCTTCGTACGTGCCCTGTTCTTCGATTCCGTCCTCTGTCATCACGATGACCCGATTAGCATTGCGTATGGTCGTCAATCGATGAGCGATAACGAGTGTAGTACGATTTTCAGACAGTTCTTCTAGTGATCTTTGTATAATACGTTCCGTCTCGGTATCAAGCGCAGAAGTTGCTTCATCAAGAATAAGAATAGGCGGGTTCTTCAAGAACATCCTGGCAATAGCCAACCGTTGTTTCTGACCACCTGAAAGTTTTAATCCTCTTTCTCCAATTTGCGTCTCATAGCCATTTGGCATGCTGTCAATCAAATCGGCAAGGTGCGCCTTATGAGCAGCTTCAAAGATTTCCTCATCCGTCGCATCTAATTTTCCATATGCAATATTTTCTCGAATCGTTCCTGTAAATAAAAATACATCTTGCTGAACGATACCGATTTGGCTGCGCAATGATTTCTGCGTCATCTGCCGAATATCGAGACCATCAATGGTAATCATCCCTTCATTGACCTCGTAAAACCTCGGAATAAGTGAACAAATAGTGGTTTTCCCTGCACCCGATGGACCAACGAATGCAACCGTTTGTCCAGCTTGAATTGTTAAGTCGATATTTCGCAAGACGGGCTTTTCCGCTTCATAGCCAAAGGTAACGTTTGACAGTCGGATATTTCCTTGTAAATGCTCTACTTCAATTGCATCGGCCGCGTCGTTAATCTCAGGTGCTTGATTGATCAACTCACGAAATCGTCCAAATCCTGCCATCCCTTTTGGATACAATTCCAACAGGGCGCTTATTTTATCGATCGGTTTGATCAAAATATTACTGAATAAAATGAAGCTGACCAGTTCACCAGCGCTCAATTTATTGTTCATAGTGAACCAGGCGCCGACGACTAGGATAACGAGTGTGACGAGACGAGTGAGCATATACATAGAAGAAGTAGCCCACGCCATCACTTTGTAAGCGACTAGTTTGGCAGTTCGGAAATGATAATTATCCTTTTGGAAGCGACGCAGTTCAAACTCTTCATTAGTGAAAGATTTGACGACGCGAGAACCTGAAACGGAATCTTCCACTCTGCCGTTGACGTCCGCGATATTCTGATACATCTTATGCCAAGCAGCGTTCATTTTTTTATTACAATACGTGACCACCACAGCGAGCAGAGGCACCATAACGATTGCGATGAGTGCCAGTTCAGGATTAATCGTATACATTAAGCCGAATGCGCCCAAAATGGTCATGATCGCAATAAACGCATCTTCTGGACCATGGTGAGCCAGTTCTCCGATATCAAATAAATCGGTCGTGATCCGAGTCATGACATGTCCTGTTTTTGTATTGTCAAAAAATCGGAATGACTGTCGTTGGACATGTTCGAAAAGTTCCCGCCGCATGTCGGTTTCGATATTGATCCCTAGTTTATGTCCTAAATAACTGACAATGTAGTGTAAAAACGTGCTTAGTAAATAAATGAATAGTAATAAAAAGCTGACTGTAACGATTTGTCCCCAGTCGTGTGAAGGAAGCAACACGTCAATGAACCATTGGACTGCTAATGGAAAAGCAAGCTCTAGCAGCGCTACTACAATTGCGCTAAAAAAATCAATGAGGAACAAGCGCCGGTGTGGCTTGTAGTAAGAGAAAAATTGTGTAATCATAGGATAATTCCTTTCTTTCGATCTCGTATCAGTATATAAGAAGTGAAGGAAGAAATCACCTAGGGAAGAAGAGTGCAAGTCTACGACAACTTAGAATTTAGAGACAGAGAGGATTTATCCAAATGAGAGGGACTTCACATTTAGTTATAGGCGCTGCAATTGGAGCGGCTGTTGGCTATCAAACACAGCCTGAGCTGACGACAGTGCTAATATGTACAGCAGTAGGGGGAGCGTCAGCACTTGTGCCAGATCTTGATACAAATGGTCTGGCAACAAATCGAGTCACGCTATCGAAAAAGGTAAGTCAGATGGTCTTACGTTTTTTGGGATTGGCCATGCTCATAGTTATGGTGTATTTATCCTTACAAAGAGGATACCAGACATCCGATTTGACATATGGAATTGCGGGGGCAGTGCTAGTAGTTTTATCACAAGTCATTACACAAAGACGGCTATTAACACTGACCGGAATTTTCGTTGTGGTGTTTGGTTTATATTTACATAATTCGACTGGCATTATACTTGCGGGAAGTTATATCGTCATTGCATCATTTCTTCCACACCGATCTTATACGCATTCTATAGTCGGCATCGTTTTTTACGCCTTCATTTTACATTATTTGCTGCTACAGTGGCCAATGACCGGAGTTTTTGTGGCAGGGCTGGCTGGTTATGCCAGTCATATAGTTGCCGACATGAAGATTCTTCCAATGAATCGTAGAGGCGTGAAGCCGTTCGCTCCACTGTGGAATCGGGTGTTCTGAAGCAAGGAGGGACCGCGCCGAACCTTCAAGTACATAGCTAGGATAAACCTACAGGCAAGAAAGGTGAGACAGTGATGTTGAAAGCAGGGATTACTGGATTTGGATATCAGTTACCTTTAACGGATGCAACTGACTTTATCCGAGTAGTTTATCATGCCGCCCGGGAAATAGGCGAACAGGTCACAAACGTAGTCAAGGCTGAGTACCCAATGAATTTTCATTCGGCAATTCTAGACAACGGTGTGTACATTTTGTTGAACGCGCATTATCCTATTGTTGCGTTTGCGACAAAACAGGAGCTTCAGTACACTGTTATTGACCTGCCTGTAATGAAAGCAGTGTTTCAGGCAGCTGGGTATTCTGTGCTGTCGAAAGACGAAGCGGGTCAATCAGTTTCTCTGAAAGAAGCCCAGCAAGCTAGTTTACTGCCAGATGAAATAGAGCAAATTCGCTATTGGCAACCTAACTGTCTGAGTGATTTGATTTTTAATGATTGGGATTGAGTGATTCGAGAGGGAATAAAACATGCCAAATACAGAAGAGAGTCTAAACAGGGTGGTAGATGAGAAATGAATTTGATGGATATTCAATCAATCGTACAAAGTATCGCAGAAGCGACAGCGGCCGTCTTGAAAATTGAAGTTGAAATAGTTAACCATGAATTTATTCGTATTGCCTGTACGGGAGAAATGCAGGTAGACATATTGAAACGGTTAGAAGGGGATCTTGTCTACAAAGAAGTGTTTCAAAAACAACAGCCCATCATTATAAAAAACCCAGGATATGAAGAGATATGTGAGAGTTGCAAGTTTTTTCAAGACTGTATAGAGATGGGGGAGATTGGAGTTCCCATCATAATTCATGGAGAAGTAGTGGGTGTGATCGGCTTATTAGCTTTTAATCAAGCCCAGCAAGCTCGTTTATTTGAAAATATTGAAGGGATACTCACATTTTTAGATCGCATGGCTGATCTTCTGGCTAGTAAATTAGATCAATATTATATGGTGGAAGAGTTAGAAATGCATAATAAAAAAATGATGAAGATGTTAGATCTTGTGCAAGAAGGAGTGTTAATCACAGATCAAAATGCACGTATAATTGAAATGAATGAACAAGCCAAAAATATATTAGGTATTACTGATCAAAAGCTACTGCCCCTTCATGTGAAAAAATTTATTGAAAGAGTTTTAGATGAAGAGAGTGTGGAAAATCAGACATTTGAACTCCATCACCAGTTATTTCAAAAAGCACTTATTGTAACTAAAAAGGTCATATTTAGCAAAAATCAGTCAAAAGAAATATTACTAACTTTACAAGATGTAGAAACCATTCAAGGTATTGCTGAGAGAGCTAGCGAAGAACAAATGAAATCGCTTCAACATATTGTGGGCTCTAGTAAACAAATTAATGAAGTGAAAGCATATGCATTTAAAGCATCACAATCTAAATCTACTATACTCATTCAAGGGGAGAGCGGAACGGGAAAAGAGGTATTTGCACAGGCTATTCATCAAGTAAGTAAACGTAAAGATAACATGTTCATCGCAGTAAATTGCGGGGCTATCCCAGAAAATTTGCTTGAAAGTGAATTATTTGGATATGAAAAAGGTGCGTTTACAGGCGCTAGTGCTATTGGCAAAGTAGGTAAATTTGAATTAGCAAACGGAGGTACAATTTTTTTAGACGAAATTGGTGAAATGCCTTTACACTTACAAGTTAAGCTTCTACGGGTTTTGCAGGAAAATGAAATTGAACGGGTAGGTGGCAATAAAGTAATTCCTATAGATGTTCGGATCATCGCTGCAACAAATCGAGAACTCAGTGAATTAATAGGAGAAGGTCTTTTCCGCGAGGATTTATATTTTCGACTTAATGTCATACCCATGATGATTCCTCCCTTGCGTAGTCGACCCGAGGATGTACGATCTTTATGCGATTATTTTATACGGGAATACAATGAGTTATTTAACGCGAATGTTCAAGGATTCAATAAAGAGGTAATGGACGTAATGCTTCAATATCGTTGGAAAGGAAATGTTCGAGAATTAAAGAACTTTATCGAGTATTTATTTAACTTTATTCAAAATGGGTATATTACTATGGAAAATGCCGGAACGCTAATTGAACGTAAATTAGATATAGCAACGCTTACGGAAGTGCGCCCGACTATCTATTCTTTAGAAAAGATGGAAAAAGAACATATTGAAAAAGCCATTGAATACGTGAAAAAGAACAAACAAAATATTGAAGATGCAGCGTCTTTACTCGGGATAAGTCGGGCTACATTGTTTAGAAAATTAAAAAAGTATCACAATGAGATCTAGTATCATTGTGATACTTTTTTGTGTTTTTCAGACCTAGTAATGAATTTTACTATATAACTGCTCGTTCAAATCTCATTATGATACTTTTATCTACTAAAATAATAAGTGCAATACTTGCTATTTACTTATAATTCAATGTTTTTAAAGTTGGCATAGAACTTGCATTAGTAATAAGCAAAGGAGGGAACTCACAAATGATTGCATTATCAAGTAAGTTTACGCCAGCAGCAGTTGGTCCGTATTCACAAGCCATCGAACATTCAGGTCTCATCTACTTATCCGGAATGCTGCCAATTAAACCGGAAACAAACCAATTAGTTAATTCAAACATAGCGGGACAAACGGAACAAGTGTTAACAAATATCAAGTTGTTTTTAGAAGATCAAGGTGTCTCACTACACAATGTAGTCAAAACAACGATCTATTTGACTTCGATGAATGATTTTGAAATAGTAAATTCTATTTATTCTTCATACTTTTCAATTCATCGTCCTGCAAGAAGTTGTGTAGAAGTAAGCGCTCTTCCAAAAGGAGCATTAATTGAAATTGAAGCCATTGTTGCTAAAGAATAGGGGGCATTAACGTGACATTAAAAGATAAACAATTCATTAAATGGGTGAAAAATAAATTCAAAAACAGTGAAGTGTTCGAGGAAGATTTACAAAATTTCAATATTGAGCAGGTCCAAAACATTTTAAAGTTTCAACAAACGCATCCCTCATATACACATACACCACTCTACAGTCTATCCAACTTAGCCAATCATCTAGGTGTTTCTATGATTCAAGCGAAGGATGAGTCTCAACGTTTCGGACTAAATGCGTTCAAAGTATTAGGTGGTATTTATGCAATCGCGAAGTATATTGCAAATCAATTAGGTGAAGAGATTGAGGATTTATCGTTTGATAAGTTGCGAGATCCTTCCGTAAAGCAAAGGTTAGGTGATGTAACTTTTATTTCAGCAACTGATGGAAATCATGGGAGGGGTGTTGCATGGGCAGCAAGAGAATTAGGTTTTAAATCAGTCATCTATATGCCCAAAGGTTCTTCTTCTCAACGCTTACAGGCCATTCGGAATGAAGGTGCTTTGGCCGAAATACAAGATGTGAATTACGATGATACGGTTAGAATTTGTGCCAGACTTGCTGAAAAAAACGGTTGGGTCATGGTACAAGACACCGCATGGGAAGGCTATGATGAAATACCGCTCTGGATCATGCAAGGCTATTCTGCTATGGCTTTAGAAATTGTTGAACAATGGAATCAAACATCTGAGCAACCACCCACTCATCTTTTTTTACAAGCTGGCGTTGGTTCATTCGCAGCAGGAATAGCCGGTTATTTCTTACGAGTTTACGGAGAACAAGCACCGAAAATTGTCATTGTAGAACCAGATCAAGCGGATTGCTTCTATCAATCTTTCATTACTGAAAAGGGGGAACGACAATTTGTGGGAGGAGCCATGGCCACAGAAATGGCGGGCTTGGCTTGCGGAGAACCCAATACGGAGGCATTTAAGTTATTGAGAAGTTACGCCAGTGGAGTGTTATCTTGCGATGACGCGATTTCAACAGTTGGAATGCGTGTCTACGGAAATCCTTTAAAAGGAGATCCATCGATCGTGTCAGGGGAATCTGGTTCCGTTACTTTGGGAGCTGTCTATTATTTAAGAAAGTTTATGAGAGAACATTCGATAACTGTCGATCTTGAGTTACACGAGGATGCTCGTATTTTAGTAATTAATACTGAAGGCGATACAGACGAAGAAAACTACCGGAAAATTGTTTGGGATGGGTTTTTACCCGTTCAATAAATAGTACGCATCATGAAGGGAGATAAGAAAATGTTAGCAAAAGAACGTGCTGAAGAAGTGGTACAACTATGTAGTTCACTCGTTAAAATTCCGAGTCTATCAGGCGAGGAGCAAAAAGTAGCAAATTTTATTAAACATTATGCAGAAAAAATTGGATTTGATGAAGTAAAAATAGACGAATTAGGAAACGTAGCAGCTATTATCAACGGTAGTGAAGAGGGGCCGACAGTTTTGTTAGATGGTCATATCGACACAGTACCAGTTCAAGAGAGTAATTGGAATGAGCATCCTTTTAGTGGAAGTGTTCGTGATGGAAAAGTGTTTGGTCGCGGCACATCAGATATGAAAGGTGCAGTCAGCGCAATGCTGCTAGCTGCTTCGTATTATGCATCAGATCGCAACAAGAATTTTCCGGGTAAGATTGTCGTCTCTTGTAGTGTACACGAAGAATGTTTCGAAGGAGTAGCTACTCGAAACGTAACTGCTCAATTTAATCCCGATTATGTCGTAATTGGGGAAGCTACAAATTTACAACTGAATAACGGTCAGCGTGGTAGAGCAGAAATCTTACTTGAAACTTTCGGAAAACCAGCTCACTCATCTAATCCGGAAGCTGGAATAAACGCGGTTACTAAAATGGTTACTTTACTTTCAAAAATACAAAACGTAGAGATTACGAAACATCCAATTTTAGGTAAAGGAATTTTAGAATTAACAGACATTATTTCTTCTCCTTATCCCGGTGCATCTGTCATCCCTTCACGTGCAAGTGTGACATTCGATCGTAGACTATTGGTTAATGAAACTCGTGAAAGTGTACTGGAACCCATTCAGGAAATAATCAATGAGTCTATGAAAGAGGATCCAGAACTGCAAGCTGAAGTATCTTTTTCAAGTGGTAACGAGAGCTGTTATACAGGGACTATTATTGAAGCAGAACGTTTTTTTCCTGCCTGGTTATACGATGAAAATGAGCCATTTATTCAAAAAACGTTTCAAAACCTAAAAAATGTCTTACCTGAAACGGCAATCTCGCATTATTCATTTTGTACAAACGGTAGTCATTTTGCCGGTGAAGCAAATATTCCTACGGTCGGTTTTGGTCCATCTTTAGAAAAATTAGCTCATATCGATAATGAATACATTGAAATCGAACAACTTGAAAAAGCCGTTATTGGATATATATCAATCATTGATACACTAGCAAACTTATAAGAGAAGGGGAATGTACATGTACGATCTACTAATTAAAAATGGCCGAATTGTTGATGGAACGGGTTCACCTTGGTACTACGCAGATATCGCAGTAACAGACGGGAAGATCGAAGCGATTGGATTACTAACTTCTCAAGAAGCTAAAAAAGTAATTGACGCGAACCATCACGTCGTGTCTCCAGGATTTATTGATATGCATACACACTCAGACCTCGTGATCCTAGACGAGCCATTGATTGAAGCGAAAGTACGACAAGGGATTACGACAGATTTATTGGGTCAGGATGGTATTGCGGCAGCTCCCCTTCCCCCAGAATATGTATCCACTTGGCAGAAAAACTTAGCGGGTCTTAACGGTACGCCTCCTATTGAATGGGATTGGGAAACGGTTGGAGATTATATCCAAAAGATCAAAAGAAATAATCCAAGCTATAACTTAGCTGTTTTAGCACCACATGGGAATATTCGAATGGAAGTAATGGGACTGGCTAATCGTCCAGCTACAGATGATGAAATTAAGCAAATGGTCGTCGTATTGCGTAGATGTTTAGACGAAGGGGCGGTAGGACTCTCCACAGGCTTAATTTATTTACCTTGTTGCTTTGCAGAAATGAAAGAGCTAGAAGCACTTTGTGAGGTGTTGGCAGAATACGGTGCTCCATTAGTCATTCATCAACGGAGCGAAGGTGATGAAATCTTGGAGTCAATGGACGAACTTATTGCCATGATGAAAAGATGTGGAGCGCATTTACACTTCTCTCACTTGAAAAACTGTGGGAAAGATAATTGGCATAAAACAGAACAAGTTCTTGAAAAAATAGATAAAGCACGTGAAGATGGCCTAGAAGTAACTTTTGATCAATACCCGTATATTGCGGGAAGTACGATGTTCAGTGCGATTTTGCCACCTTGGGCACACGACGGTGGAACGGAAGAAATGCTAAAACGACTAGAAGATGAATCCTTACGTGAAAAAATGAAATCGGAAATGAAATCCGCTCTTAAAGGATGGGATAGTATGTCCAAGTGGGCTGGATGGGACGGAATTATCATTACATCCGTAGACTCTGATGAAAAAAGGTACTGTGTTGGAAAAACAGTTACGGAGATTGCAGCGATTGATGGGAAAAATGAAGCGGATACTGCCCTAGATTTAATTCTACACGAAAAAAATGGTGTAGGAATGATCGACTTTGTAATGAATGAAGAATCTGTCAAGCGTATAGTAGCTCATCCTGCAGGAACAGTAGGATCAGATGGATTACTCGGTGGAGAGCCGCATCCTCGAGCATATGGATCGTTCCCACGTATTCTTGGAAAATATGTCCGTGAAGAAAAAGTTACCACACTAGAAGAAATGATTCGTCGCATGACTTCTCAGCCTGCCAGGATTATTGGATTACAAGATCGAGGAATTTTGAGAGAAGGCATGGCTGCAGATATCGTCATTTTTGATCCAGATACGATCATAGATCAAGCCACATTTGAAAATCCACGTCAATTTAATATTGGAATCGATTATGTAATTGTAAACGGTGACGTGGTCATTGAAGGGGAACATGCTTATCGTACGCCTTCTGGTAAGGTCTTTACTCGTGAATATTTAAATAAGAACTGATCAAGCAGAAGTCTCTCAGCATGTTAAAGTCATGCTGAGAAACTTCTCTATATCGTAAGCATATGACAGGGGGATAGATATGACAATTATTTGGAGTATTATAATCGTCTATATGTTGGCAATGATTGGAATTGGCTTTTATGCGAAAACAAAAATTAAAGATAGTGCAGACTATCATTTGGCAGGAAGAAGATTGGGTCCTATCATGCTTGCCGGAACTTTGGCAGCAACAGAAATTGGTGGTGGAAGTTCTGTTGGGGTCGCATCAAAAGCATATGGTGAATGGGGACTCTCAGCGGGATGGTATGTGGTTTCTGCTGGTATAGCCATCGTTCTAGTATCCTTTGTTGCTCCATATATGAGAAGAGCTTTGGCCACTACGGTACCTGAAGTAATTGGTAGACGATACGGGAAAACAAGTCAACTGATAGCGAGTATACTTTCACTGGTTGCATCATCTGCATTAACTGCTGTACAAATTACTGCAACCGCTTCCATAGTGCATGTATTGACTGGTTTTGATTTGAAGCTAGCTATCCTAATCTCTGGTACTGTAGTTGTCTTCTATACATTTCTAGGTGGAATGTGGAGTGTTACATTAACTGATTTTGTTCAGTTCTTTATTATTGTCATCGGATTTGCCATTGCAGTGCCTTTTGCTTTATCGAACGCTGGGGGGATGGAGCATGTTATTAGCCAACTTCCAAAAGAGCAGTTAGGGTTTACTAAGATTGGTTGGGGAACTATTCTAGGGTTTATCGTTTTATATTTTATGACTTTTTCCACTGGTCAAGAAGCAGTTCAGCGATACTACGCTGCAAAAGACGAAAAAACTGCGATTTGGGGTTCCGTAATGTGTGGTGTGCTTATGACATTATATGCCTTTATTCCAGCAGTACTCGGATTAATCGCATTAGCAGCATTCCCTAATATCGAAGAGAATAGCGCCCTTGCCACAGTTTCAGTAGAGTTATTACCTCCTGTCATAGCCGGAATACTTCTTTCAGGCGTCATATCAGCTACATTGTCTAGTGCTTCTGGAAATTTACTTGCGGTTGCATCTGTCTATATTAAAGATGTTCACGGAAATTTATTTAAAAAAGAGCTACAAGATGCAGCGGAATTAAAAGCATCTCGCTTGATTGTTATAATTACTGGTGTGGGAGCAATTGGAATTTCTCTTTTCAGTCAACAAATAATTCCACTACTTGTTTTCGCATTTACCATTCGTTCTACAGGGCCTTTCGCAGCGTACTTACTCGGATTACTAGTCGAAAGAGTTACAAAAAATGCTGGGCTTGCTTCTATAATTGTTGGTACAATTGTAGGTGTCACTTGGGAGATACTAGAGAACCCGTTTAATATTATGGCAGTAATCATGGGGAGTACAGCCAGTTTGATCACTTTCTTAATTGTAAACCAAATCGAATTACGGCGTGGGGCTGATATTGCGCCAACTGCCTATCCAAAAGAATAAAGTAAATCGACCATTTCCTTTTGGAGAAGTGGTCGAATTTTTTTGTAATACTTCAAGAAAATGAAGTGGGTAAGGTAATGCAGAAAATATATAGAATCAATTATTTAAAGTTTTGAATCGGATAGTAAGTAATGATCGTTCTAAAAGTAAGAAAAGCAATCGTAAAGAAACATTCTCGCATGATAGGCATTCATAGTAGTACGGTATATTCATAAGAACAGATAGGAGTTTCCCAAATTGAAGCTGACAAAAAGCTTGTTTATTCTGCTATCTACTTAGTAGTATTGCAGGCTGCACCCTTGCCGGTGAAAGAATGACATTGTTAGATGAACCTATACAGGAAATAAAGATGTCACATTTTCAAAACATGGGTGGAATCAATGAAAACTATTTCCAAACTTTTAATAAAGAGCAGGTTCTCGCAGTGTGTAAACAAGCGATTACGACTGCGGTCAAACAGCCATCAGCAGATAATATGCCGGATTCAGATTATGATCTCGCAGTGAGGTATGTGTCTAATAAAGGTGAGCTACCGACTCATGGGATCCATTTGTGGATAGGGGAGCAAGTGAAGTCTATGTAAATCGCAGATGTTGCTACGCCTAGGATGTCGAAGAAACTGAATGTAATCTTAAAATAAGCACCCGCTCCATAAAGGATCAGGTGCTCTTGTCGTTAATCATCTTGTAAAGCTTTATATAGTTGTCCTTTTCGTGCATATTCATTCACAATCCGTGTCATATCGGCACGGTCTTCATCAGTCAATTCACGAACTACCCGTGCAGGGGAACCCAGTGCCAATGTGTTTGGCGGAATCTTTTTGCCTGGTGTTACTAAGCTTCCTGCACCGATAAATGCTCCCTCCCCAACTTCGGCTCCATCTAGAACGGTAGCACCCATTCCGACAAGCGCACCTTTTTTGATCGTACAACTATGTAGCATCACTTTATGTCCGATTGTCACATTGTCTTCTAAAATGAGTGGGAATTTCGGACTTTGATGCAGACAACAGAAATCCTGAATGTTTACTTTACGGCCGATGATAGTCGGGGATACATCACCTCGAATGACTGTATTGAACCAGATAGATGATTCCGGTCCGATCGTGACATCTCCCGAAATGGTTACAAAATCTGCGATATAGACAGATGGATCGATAACTGGAATTTTTCCTTCGTATGGATAAATCAATCAAATCTCCTCTTTTCCAAAAAATCATGTATAATTTATCGTAACAAACATTTGGTTTTTCCGAAACAAAATTAGGGCATTCCATATAGAAAGACAGCTAGATGAGGAGTGATGTCCATGTGGAAATGGGAAGCGGATGGTCAACCGAAAGCTGTGGTTGTGATTGTCCATAGTGCATATGAGCATCATCGTCGGTATGCTTGGCTCATTCAGAGGTTGAGGAATGATGGCTTCCATGTAGTAACGGGCGATTTACCGGGACATGGAAAAGAGGGAGTAGCCGTTCATTCGGAAACATTTAAAGTATATCGTCGTTTTATTAAACAATTGATACAAACAGGTTTGGACGACCACTTACCATTGTTTTTGTATGGACATGGGTTAGGTGCAACGTTCCTTTTGCGATTATTGCAGACGGAGCAAGTAGAGTGTGCGGGAGTGATTTGTACGTCTCCTTGGCTTCATTTGGAATATCATCCGCCACTGCTTGCGAAAGTATTGACGAAGTTAGCACATTCGATGAAGTTAAACCACGAGATTAAGCCTTCTTTGTTGTCTCGTAATCCAGAATTTTTGGAGCAGTATGAAGAAGACCCTTTATACGTTCCACTCATTACAGCTGGGTGGTACCGTGAACTGCAAATACTCTTAAAGTCGGTTATGCAAATGGATGGAGCCATACAGGATGTTCCGCTATTACTGCATACGGGAGAAGCGGATCAAATTACAGATCCTACTTATTCTCGTAAGTGGGTGCAGGCGCAAAATTTATCAGAGCTTCAATATAAACGTTGGAAAGATCTTCAGCATGATATTGTGCAAGAGTCTGAACGCGAAGAGGTTTATTTATATACGCACTCTTTCATGAATAATGTGCTCCGATCATTAGGGTATATTATTGAATGATCGTGAAGAACTGAGAAACTGAGCTAGGCGATGTTTGGAGCGTGAGAACATGAGAGAAAGGTTATACATAGGCATTGCAGGTGCATGCGGTGCAATGGTCCGTCTACTGGTTGGTCAGTTATTTATAGTCAGCGGTACCTTTCCTTTCGCTACGTTTGCGGTGAATATAGTCGGAACACTGTTACTTTGTTTTCTTGTAGAATGGGCAAGGCTTGGTGGAAAGCTACAACCTTTTGTGGTAAATGTTGTTACGGTGGGATTTCTCGGTGCATTTACTACGTTTTCAGCCGTAAGTATAGAAACGATCCAGTTGCTCGATGAAGGCTTGATAGGGTTGGCAGGTAGCTATGTTTTCGGTAGTTTACTCGGAGGTCTCATTATGGCAGCGTTCGGGTTTTTATTGGCAAGGAAGGTGAGTTGCTGAATGATGTGGCATATGGTCGCGGTCGGCTGTGGCGGGTTTCTCGGGACAATGTTACGCTTTGAATTATCCCGTCGCCTGAATCGCAGTATCCTACCGTTTGGAACGCTGCTTGTCAATAGTGTCGGAAGCTTTTTCATTGGATGGATCGTTGGGATGGAATTGGCAATACCGTGGACATTATTTTGGGCAACTGGCGTGGCGGGTGCATTGACGACATATTCTACTTTAATGAAAGAAATTTGGACGTATTGGATAGAAGGTCATAAAGGCCGTGCAGCGGTCTATACTATGCTGACGTTTGGCTTGGGTATAGGCTTGGCGTATTTTGGGTACAGTCTGTAGAAAAGAGGATTTCGACTAAATGAGTACAAAGAAAAAGAACGCAGGGAAAAAGTGGATCAGTTCCTTTCTGATCGCAGTTGTGGTCGCGATTGCAGCGGTCTACTTTCCTGAATTAATGGGAGAACAGAAAAAAGAACCGAGTCGGGATGGATTGATCCCGGTCGAATTAGTTAAGACGATTGATGGAGATACGATTAAAATACTGTATGAAGGTAAAGAACAGAATGTACGATATTTATTAATCGATACGCCTGAAACGAATCATCCGCGACTTGGAAAGCAGCCTTTTGGGCAGGAAGCAAAAGTGCGTAATCAAGAGCTATTGCAAAAAGGTCAGCTAGAAATCGAATTTGATATCGGTGAAAAATACGATAAATACGGCAGATTGCTAGCGTATATATACATAGATGGAAAGAGTGTGCAAGAGCAATTGTTGAAAGAAGGCTTGGCGAGAGTGGCTTACGTTTATCCGCCAAATACTCGCTATTTGGATGAATTTGAACAAGCGCAACAGCAAGCAAAAAAAGCAGGAATCGGAATATGGACACTAGAGGACTATGCAACAGACCGTGGTTTCGATAGCGATAAGCATTCAGTCGATGAGGTGAATCCTGTGTCAGGCAAAGTGGAAAGTTTTAAAAACTGTACTGAACTTCGCGAAGTATATCCCGAGGGTGTTACGAAAGGTCATTCCGCTTACGCTAAACATCTAGATCGGAATCAGGATGGAAGAGCTTGTGAATAATAAAATGTAGTGTTTCTTTAAATGAGAGAGCTTACGAGCAAATAGGTAGAGGGACTTCTTTCTAAGAGAAGTCCCTCTATTTCGTTATGGAGAGTTAGTAAGGAGACAAAGGAAAAGTAAATAAGAAATAACGAATACAGTAGTTGCTTATATAAGCATATAATTATATGATGTAAAAAAGGAGAGTGCGATGTGCGATATGAATACAAATGAAACTGTTGATTTGCAGCGAGCTACACAACTTCTAAAATTGCTAGGCGATAAGACTCGTTTAACTATGATGAAATTGCTCGCGTCACATGAGTGTTGTGTATGTGAATTTGTAGAGATATTTAAAATGAGTCAACCAGCGATTAGTCAGCATCTACGAAAGTTAAGAGATATTGAGTTAGTAAAAGAAGAACGGAGGGGACAATGGATTTTTTATTCGATCAATACGGAGCATGAAGATTATAAACTCATTAAAAGTGTTCTGGACCACTTGCCTGAACAGGATAAATTGATTAACGAGTTAGAGAAACAAGGTTTGCGTATCTCATGTAGTTAGGGAGGAAAAGTTGAGTGGTTACAACTATTACTGCGTTTGTGATTTTTGTTATTACGTTAGTTTTCGTTATTTGGCAGCCGAAAAATCTATCAATAGGTTGGACTGCATGTATCGGCGCCATAATTGCATTATTATTTGGTGTAGTTGATTTTGGTGACGTTATAGACGTGACAGGAATTGTATGGAATGCAACACTGGCATTCATCGCCATCATTATCATTTCATTAATTCTGGATGAGATAGGATTCTTTGAGTGGGCTGCTTTACATATGGCACGTTTAGCCAAAGGCAGTGGTATCCGAATGTTCATTTACGTTAGCATTCTCGGTGCTATTGTTGCTGCTTTATTTGCAAATGATGGAGCTGCGTTGATCCTGACTCCGATTGTTCTTGCGATGGTCAGGAATTTGAATTTCAGTGAAAAAATGATTTTCCCTTTTATTATTGCGAGTGGGTTCATTGCAGACACGACTTCATTGCCTTTGGTTGTTAGCAATCTAGTTAACATCGTTTCTGCAGACTTTTTTGGAATTGGTTTTGTTGAATATGCATCTAGGATGATCGTTCCGAATTTGTTTGCTTTAGTTGCAAGTATTAGTGTTCTGTACTTATTCTTTCGTAAAAGTATTCCGGGCCACTATCATGTATCTGATTTAAAACAACCAAAAGACGCGATAAAAGACTTGAAGATGTTTAGGTTAACTTGGGTTGTCTTAGGCATACTACTTGTCGGTTATTTTTCGAGCGAATTCTTGGAGATACCTGTCTCCATTATTGCAGGAATCGTAGCCATATTTTTCTTGTTTATGGCGAATAGAAGTGCTGCTGTGCAAACTAAGCAAGTGTTGAAAGGTGCGCCTTGGGCAATTGTATTCTTTTCAATTGGTATGTACGTAGTCGTTTATGGATTGAAAAATGTCGGTTTAACAAGTGTATTGGCAGATGTTATTCAAGTTGCAGCCGATCAAGGTCTTTTTGTTGCGACCATCTCAATGGGCTTTATAGCTGCCTTTTTGTCATCGATTATGAATAATATGCCAACAGTTATGATAGATGCGTTGGCCATTGCAGAGACCAATACGACAGGCACAATTCGTGAGGCTCTTATTTATGCAAATGTCATCGGTTCTGATCTTGGACCGAAAATCACACCCATTGGATCATTAGCTACTTTGTTGTGGTTACATGTTCTTTCTCAAAAAGGTGTGAAAATCGGTTGGGGATCATACTTTAAGGTTGGAATTATCTTGACGATCCCTACACTATTTATAACATTGGTTGGATTGTATGTATGGTTATTGATTATCTAAATTAATTAGGAATGAGGAATATAGTGATGACGAAAAAAAAAATTGTACTTTCTGTGTACAGGAAACTCATGTAGGAGCCAGATGGCGGAAGGTTGGGGTAGAAAAATTCTAAGTGAGGAATGGGATGTATGTAGTGCAGGAATTGAAGCACACGGGGTAAATCCAAGGGCAATTAAGGCGATGGAAGAGGTAGGTATTGATATTACTAATCAGACATCAGATACGATCGATCCAACGATTCTGAACAATGCCGATCTTGTCGTGACACTTTGTGGAGATGCTGCCGATAAATGTCCTATGACACCTCCATCAATTCCTCGTGAACATTGGGGCTTTGATGACCCGGCAAAAGCAACTGGGACTGGAGAAGAAGTTTGGGTAGAGTTCCAGCGTGTGCGAGATGAAATTGGTGAACGCATACAACAGTTTGCCAAGGAAGGAAAATAAAATGAATATATCACCTGAAGGTAAAGAATATTTAACGCAAGTATTAGTAGGGCGAAAAAATAACATCATCCGTTTTTATGGTATGCAAAGTTGTTGTGGAACTTCTATTGGTGTAGAGATTGTAGAACCTACACAAGAAGATGAAATCATAGAAATAGACGGCCTTTCTTTTGTGATTGATAAACAAATAAGTTCAACGCTTGAGAAAGTGACGTTCCATGCTGAAAAAGAGAATGGAGAACTGGGTCTAGTGTTACTTGGCTACACACCAATGAAGTGCTAATTCTCCTTATGAGTAATTACCATAACGGAAAACAAAAATAGAGGAGTTTTTTGATGGAACTGAAAATTATTCAACAATCAACTTGCTGTAACCCAAGCACAGGTTGTTGTGAGCAGGATTTACCGGTTGCTGTCATTGGTGCTGGTCCAATCGGTTTGGCGGCTGCAGCACATTTAAAAGAACGAGGGATATCATTCTTTGTATTAGAAAAAGGGGAAATCTCAGCGAATGTACGGACATGGGAGCATGTGACACTTTTTTCACCTTGGCAATATAACATGGATGAAGCAGGTAAAAGACTATTAGTAAATACAGATTGGCAAGCTCCTCAAGGAGAAAAAATACCAACCGGAAAAGAATTAGTGGAAGATTATTTGCTTCCTTTATCTGAAGTGTTGGCACCAAATATCCATACAAAACATGAAGTCATTTCAATTACACGTGGCGGGTTAGATCGTATGAAATCATCAAGTCGTTCATTGCAACCGTTTCTGTTATATGTAGAAACGCCAAATGGTCTAAAAGAGATGAAAGCCAAAGCTGTAATTGACGCTACGGGAACTTGGGGGAACCCAAACCCAGCAATGAGTAATGGTGTTTGGTTGCAAACTGAAAAAGAGTTAGCGTCAATCATCGATTACCATATTCCCAACATTGGAGAGAATGAGGAACTATATGCAAATAAAAAAATAGCTGTTGTAGGTGGTGGACACTCAGCAATTAACTCACTGCTCAATTTAGTAACGTTAAAACAGAAGTATCCTGAAACATCAATTACATGGATATTGCGTAAAAAACGAGTAGAAGATGCATTCGGTGGGGGATCAAATGATGAGCTCGCTGCACGTGGTGAGTTGGGCCTTCGTATATCAGAATATGTTCGAAATGGCCAAATACAAGTTGAAACACCTTTTATAATCACAGGCATTCATGAACAAAAAGGCGTTGTCTTAAAATCTGAAGAGAAAATGTTGAAGCCGTTTGATCGCATAATCGTCAATACAGGCAATCGTCCAGAATTTGATATTCAACGAGAAATACGTTACGAAAGAGAGGCTGTAACAGAAGCTGTGCCTGCAATTGCGTCTTTAATTGACCCCAATGAACATAGCTGTGGCAGCGTGCCAGCACATGGTGAGAAAGAGTTGAGACAGCCTGAGGAGAACTTTTATATTGTCGGTTCGAAATCTTATGGTCGCGCACCTACATTTTTAATGGCAACTGGCTACGAGCAAGTCCGTTCAGTAGTAGCTTTTTTAGCAGGAGATCGAGAGGCTGCAGAAAATGTGCAACTACAGTTACCTGAGACGGGTGTTTGCCATAGTGGCGCAGGTGGTTGCTGTTAAAGAGAAACCGTGTTCAACTAGGAACTAACGTTACTAAATATAATAAGGGGTAGGGCGCTCTGCAAATTACAGAGCCCTACCCCTTATTTCGGAAACAGATGTTTGAGATGATATAATGTGAAGTGTGAATTTGGTATATTTGCTGCAGAGCGTATGAATAATCATATACAAATTTTAAAAATGTACATAATGAACCTCATCAATTATTACTGTAGTATGTAAACTATTGATTTGCAATATATGGTATGTACATAATGAACGAGAATAAAACAACGGAAATATTCTTAAATGCGAAAGGGGAAAGAGCATGTATTTAGCTTTGTCCATTTTTCTAGCCACATTATTAGGGTTTCTATTGCTGATGATGGACCCGATACTTGGCGGCCTCATTGCTTTCGGCATAGTGACAGGCTGTTTATTTAGAGGATTATATTTGCTCAATGACATTAGTAAAAGACTGTCAAAAGTTTCGCCGAAAACGGATAAAGTGCAAGACGCATACAACAGGTATATAGAGCGAAGAGATAGCGAATAGTATTCACCACATGTAGGCAGAGGTTGACCTGAAAGTCATAAATCATGACTTTTCTCAGGCAACCTCTTTAATTACGTGTTAGATTCGATCGCTATCGTTCATAAAACTCCATAAGTGATCATAACTAATCTGAAACCCCTTATAAACTTATTCTATCGATCATATGGTGCATTTTTAGCACTACTCACATAATTTTTCATGACTGTACTCGTCATAGAAACTTTACTAATGTTCTATTTTCACCAAGGCATTTGGTGATGTCGACAATACAGTCGAGGAACTACATCGCACAACTGAAATCTTAGCGGATGTGTTACGTGATGAGTACTGGCATGGAGAAAAACAAATGGATTAGAGGGTCCTCTTATGAATAAAGCGTAACACCCACTAATCCAGACAGTATGATGACATAAATAGGATGCCAATTAAATTTTAGTAAGGCAAGTAATGACAGGCCAAAGATTACGAGTAAGCTACTGGTATACCAGGAAATATGCAGAGAAATGAGGTTGTTTGACAACGCAAACTTTAATGCAGCATAGATGATCAAGCTCATGACAATCGGCCTAAGCCCGTAAAAAATGGATTTAACAACTGGATAATGATTTAATTTCCTGAAAAAGGTTGCTACAAGTAGAACGATTAGGACGGAGGGGAGCAAAATACCGAGAGCAGCCACGACAGCTCCCGTTATCCCCGCTGTTGAATAGCCAACAAGAATCGCACTATTAGCGGCAATTGGACCAGGGGCCATACCTGCAATGGCGATGATATCTGTAAATTGTTGTATCGTCATCCATTCATTTTTGGATACCTCGGCTTCTATTACCGGAATCATCGCATATCCCCCTCCAAACGATACAGCACCAATGAAAAAGAAAGACTTAAATAGTTCCCATAATAGCATGATGTTCACCTCTACTTCTTAGATTCCAGCACCCATGAAAAAATCGTTTCCGTCTTCGTTGGAATCTTTTTTATTACTTTTCTCATACGCAATTTTATAACCTAGTTTCTTTTTAATAACAATCAAAATACTCCCGTGTACACCACCGAATAGGATCATAAATAGCGGATGAATAAAGAACAGCGCAGCGGTTCCAATAACCAATATGCCCAATGTCGATTTATCAATAATCGCGGATTTTCCTACTTTGATTGCCGCATAAATGATTATAGCGACGATAGATGCCCGAATGGATACGAATGCTGCCTCGATTTTAGGACTATCTTGGATGAATAAGTAGGTGATCCCTAATGATAAAACAATTAAAAACGTTGGTAAGGATATGCCAAGCATCGCCGCGATGGCGCCCTTTACGCCAGCTATTCGATGTCCGATAAATGTTGCGGAATTAATGGCGATGGCCCCTGGTACAGATTGAGCTAATGCAAAGACATCGGAAACATCATCCTTTTGTAACCACTTTCTCTTATCTACTATTTCTTTTTCAATCAAAGGAATCATCGCAAAGCCTCCCCCAAATGTTACCGGTCCAATTTTAAAAAAAGTCCAAAACACTTGAAGAAGTGTTTTCCAATGTTTGTTCATGTTGTATTCTCTCCTTCTGCTTACCACTGCCTAGTCAGTTTGCTTTTCTCGGCTAGTAATCATGATGTCTATCTATTAAACTTAGCAGTAGAAAAGGAAAAGGTAAAATGCAATGAATGCATAAGGTATAAACGATTGTCATTCCCTACTATTTATATAAAGAATGTTGGAGGTCATAATCATGAATATAACAAGCCTGAAATTATTTTGTTTAGTAGTGGATGAAGGGAGTATAAGCCAGGCAGCGAGACTAAGTTTCGTATCGCAACCTGCTGTCACGAGACAGATTCGCCAAATCGAAAACTTTTATGGAGCATTGTTATTTGACAGAACGGAAGGGAAAATGACGGTAACTGAAACAGGAAGAATGCTATATCCCTATGCAAAGGCAATTATCAACGACTTTAACCGTTCTAAAGAAGTCATTCAGCAGGCAATAGGTGAGGGGAATGCGAGCCTTAGAGTGGGTGCTTCTGTAACGATCGGTGAGTATTTACTACCAAGTTTATTGGGACGATTCAAAAAACAAAAACCAGAAATAAAAGTAATGTTAACCATTAAAAATACACCAAGTATTTTAGAGGATTTAACGAATGATGTGATAGATGTAGCTTTAGTAGAAGGAATTGTAGAGTCAAAGCCATTTATTGTGGAGAAATTTGCTGAAGATGAATTAGTCCTTGTATGTTCACCAGATCACCCATGGAAGAATCGAGAGGAAATCCAAATTGAAGAATTGGCAAACGAACGAATGATTTGGCGTGAATCCATTTCAGGTACACGGCTCATTGTAGAGAAAACACTACGGGAATATGGGGTGTTAGATACAATCGAAAACTATATGGAAATTAGTAGTACACAAGCGATCAAAAGTGCGGTAGAAGCGGGGCTAGGTATAAGTATTCTACCTAGATTAACCGTAGCAAGAGAAATAGAGCAAGGATTTCTACATGAAGTGAAACTGCAAGGGATTATGATGATGAGGGATTTATGGCTTGTGAAAAAGAAACAGCGCTTTATGAGGACGAGTATTTCGAGTTTTGTTGAGTTTATTAATGAATAGATGATACATTTCTGCTCTACTTTTAACAGTAAAAAGTAGTAGGAAAGTATAAGGGGAAAAATCATGTTGTTGACTCAATTAACTGTTAAGCAATAATACGTAGAGATTGAAGCAATTAAAAAACTGAACAGCCGCTAAAAACGGCTGTTTTTCGTTGTCTACTACTTGTAGGTACAAGCTCAAATTAAAAACTGAAGGGGAATTCATCCAGGTGGGTTTACTATCAATAGGTATTTTAGAGTAGGGAATTATTCTATTCTAAATTCAGATTTTAGATATTCCACAAAAATGTTAGCACTTTCTGAAAAATGTTTCGTCTTAGAGATGATCCACCCTGCGGTTACTTTTACTGCATCATTCTCGATTATCTCTAGAGAGATGATATTTCCATTAAGTACTTGCGGATGATTTTCATAAGAAAAGTCAGAAGCAAAAGAAATGGCTACCCCTTCCAAAACAGCTTTTATGATTCCTTCAGTTTGGTTAGAACTAAATAGAATATTCATCGGTCCATATTTAGAAAAAAAATCATCAACAAACCAATTGATATGCTCACCATCATAACAGACCAGATTTTGATCAAGTAAGTCTTGGGGAGTTACCGTTTTTTTGTATGCTAATAAAGAGTTTTTATTGACATACACTTTAACTTGTCCTTCTATAATTGGGTGGAAGATAAAATCGTTACTTTCTTGAAGCAAACTTCCATAAAGGCAGATTAAGCCTAAGTCTACTTTGTGCTGTTGGACATTGGTAATAACACCACCTGTTCCTTGTTCAATGAACTCGAATTTCACGTTTGGATATGGAATGTTTAAAGCATACAGTGGTGTGATCAAATGTGATATAAAACCTGGAACTGTAGCTATTTTTAATTTTGTTTGAATTAATGTGGTATCGGCTTGCGCTTCTTCTCTTAGTTTTTCAAGTCTAATCAATATATCGTGAGCCATTTCAACGATTTTTTTACCTTTGTATGTAAGTAATGAACCCTGGCGAGAACGAGTAAATAGTTTTGTTCCAAACTCGCTTTCTAAATTTGAGATAGACTGGCTGATTGCGGAGATAGATACATGTAAATTTTCCGAGGCTAAAGTTATAGATCTAGTCCTTGCCACCTCAACTATATAGGTTAATTGTTCTATGTTCATCTATATCACTCCTTTTTACTTTAATAAAAATTAAGAAAAACTTAAACAACTCTAAATTTACTTAAGTATAGATTAGATATATAGTTAATTCAATTAATTCTTTATCTTCAAAATATTACTTATGAAAAGGAGTAGATCTTATTGATGAATTGGAATTTGGATGAAAATTTAAGAAACAGTACTTTAAGAGTTCCCGAGCAAACTGCACTGATATGTGAGGGAATGGCTATAACCTATAAGGAACTTGATCAAAAAGTAGAGTGTTTTGCAGCTGGATTAGCTTCTCAAGGGATTAACAAAGGAGATACGGTTGCTGTATTAGTAGGGAACAGACCTGAGTTTGTGATAGCCTTCTATGGAATTCTGCGGCGGGGTGCTGTAGCGGTACCTATTAATCCTACCTATACATTGGGAGAACTCGAATATATTCTATCTGATAGCGAAACGAAGGCTATCATTGCCCATTCTGCTATGGAGCCTATTTTGACAGCGGTGAAAAAAAGAGTAGGAAGCTTAAACTTAGTTGTGTACACGCAACCAGCAGAAACAGAAACAAGTTGGGAGCAATTCATGCAACAAAGTGATAACTCAGGCGATAAAACTTCTATTGTACAAGATGACCTAGCCGTTATTTTATATACATCTGGGACAACTGGTAAGCCAAAAGGTGCTATGCTATCACATCGCAATCTAGCGTCAAATGCTGAAGCGGTTAGTGAGCTTCTAGAATTAACAAACAAGGATCGGATGCTTACCGTTTTGCCTATGTTTCATGTATTAAGTTTGACAGTTTGTCTCAATGCACCTATTGCAAGTGGTTCAACCATATTGCTTGTTCCACACTTCAGTCCTACTCACGTAGTTAACATTATTCAAGAAGAAAAAGCAACCATATTTGTTGGAGTGCCAACAATGTATAATTTCATGCTTCAACTAGAGGCAACAGCGAATGAGTTTGCATCTATCCGCGTATGTGCTTCTGGCGGAGACTCCATACCACTGGCACTTCTCCAACAGTTTGAAAGTAAGTATCAAGTTTCGATTCTAGAGGGATATGGCCTCTCCGAAGCGGCTCCTGTTACCAGTTTTAATCCTTTAAGGGGAACTCAAAAGCCTGGTTCGGTTGGAGTGGATATTCCTAATGTAAAAAACAAAGTGGTTGATCCAGATGGAAGGGAAGTACCAGCTGGTGAGGTGGGGGAACTCATTGTACAAGGTCCTAATGTAATGATGGGCTATTTGGGAATGCCAGAAGAGACAAGGATGACACTGAAAGAGGGATGGCTTTTCACTGGAGATTTGGCTAAGAAAGACGAAGAAGGCTATATCTATATCGTTGATCGGAAAAAGGACATAATTCTAGTTGGCGGATACAATGTCTATCCAAGGGAAGTTGAAGAAGTACTCTATCAGCATCCACTTGTGAGGGAGGCGGCAGTTATTGGTGTTGCAGATCCAGCATATGGGGAGAGAGTAAAGGCGTATGTTGTGAAAAAAGAAGAAGCGCTTACAGAAAAAGAAATGATCAGGTTCTGTAGTGATCATCTAGCAAAGTATAAGCTACCTAAGGAAGTAGAATTCGTGGCGGAAATGCCTAGAAACAGTACAGGGAAAATCCTACGGAGAGCTTTGAGAACTACGGATGGTGAAAAAGAAAAAATTGAAATGTAAAGGAGATTAGTAAGTGAGCAAAAAAATTGTAATCATAGGTGGAGGACCTGGTGGTTATGTTGCTGCCATTCGGGCGGCTCAACTTGGAGCAGAGGTTCATTTAATTGAAATGGACCAATTGGGAGGAACCTGTCTAAATACGGGGTGTATTCCGACGAAGACCCTTCTACATACTGCTGAATTATTTCAAGCGGTTAAGAGGGGAGGGAGTCTTGGTTTGGTAGCAGAACATATTCGTGTGGATTGGTCTGCACTGATGGATAGGAAGGCGTCCGTTGTTCAACGGTTGGTACAAGGAACGACTGGGTTGCTTAAAGCGAATCAGGTCACGGTTCATCGAGGCAGAGCAGAATTGCTTGATGCGAAAACCGTCCGGATTCAAGGCAATGAATTGAAAGCGCTTTCTGCTGATGCTGTAATAGTTGCCGTAGGATCAGAACCGGCAAAACATGTATTTCAAGGTAGTGACCTGCCAGGTGTGATTGATAGCACAGAGGCGCTAGATCTTCCGCAAGTCCCTTCTTCTATGGTCATTATCGGAGGTGGCGTGATTGGAGTGGAGTTTGCAGCTTTATATCAGGCTTTGGGTACGAAAGTGACAGTCGTAGAAAAAATGCCAACAATTTTGCCGCTGATGGATAAAGAGGTTACGTCAACTCTTCGAAAAGAACTCAGTAGCCAAGGGGTTACTTGGTTGACCGGGGCGCAGTTGACTGGGGTACAGCAAGACGGAGATGTATTACTTACAAGTATTATTGTGGATGGATCTGTATCCATATTGAAAAGTGATTACGTATTGGTGGCTGTAGGCCGTTCTCCAAAGACTAGTAATCTAGGTTTAGAAAAACTTGGAGTTAATATGGAGCGTAGTGCAGTATTAGTAAATGAACATTTTGAAACAAACATTCCGGGAGTCTATGCGGTTGGTGATTGTAATGGGCAAATTATGCTTGCCCATGCTGCTTCAGCCCAAGGGATTGCAGCAGTGGAACATGTTTTAGGGCATACGCCTACTTATAATCGAGATGTGATTCCATCTTGTGTTTATACGAAGCCAGAAATCGCAACGGTGGGACTGACTGAAGAGCAAGCTCAGGAAAGAAAAATTGCTTATAAGACCGGAGTATTTTCTTTAGCTGCGAATGGGAAATCCATCATTGAAAGTGATGAAAATGGCTTCGTCAAGATGATCGTTGGGGCTGAATGGGGAGAAATTCTCGGTGTTCATATCGTAGGACCGCGTGCTACGGATTTGATTGCCGAAGCCTCTCTAGCGATTAATAGCCAAATAACTGTGAATGAGTTCATAACGACGATTCATCCACATCCGACTGTAAGTGAAGCGATGGGTGAAGCTGCCCTAGCTGTTGATGGTCAGGAGATTCACTGGCCGCCCCGTATAGGTGTCAGGTAACAAAAAAACAATCAGAAAAGAGGAGAGCAATTTTGACAGTACCTGTAGAGCAATTAAAGTGGATGTATAAAACGATGTATAAGAGTAGGCATTATGAAGAAACGTTGTATCAAGCTTATTTTGAAGGGAAACTACCTGGATTTGATTTGGCTGCGGGTCCTATACCTGGAGAAATGCATTTATCTGCAGGTCAAGAGCCCGCCGCTGTAGGCATCTGCGCCCATTTACGTGAGGAGGATATCGTGAATTCTCCACATCGACCGCATCACCATGCAATCGCTAAGGGAGTAGATCTCAATAGAATGACAGCCGAGATTTATGGGAAAATCACAGGGTTAGGAAAGGGTAAAGGCGGTCACATGCATTTATTTGATCCGGCTGTTAAATTTTCTTGCGGAGGAATTGTTGGAGCGGGCTTACCTCAAGCTGTCGGTGCAGCATTGTCCAGTAAAATGAAGAAAAAAGATTGGGTAACAGTCGTATTCATTGGAGAAGGAGCTGTCAATTCCGGCGCTTTTCATGAGTCATTGAACATGGCGGCATTATGGAAACTACCATTGGTCGTTGTGATCGAAGACAACAACTATGGGATATCCGTATCAAAAGCAGCATCGACATCTGTTGCTTCCAATGCCGAGCGCGCAGTTGCTTACGGGATTCCAGGTGTATTGGTCAAAGATAATGACCCTATTGAAATGTACCATGCTTCCCAAGAAGCCATTGAACGGGCAAAACGAGGTGAAGGCCCCACGATTATTGAAATTGAAACGTATCGCTATTTAGGCCATTTTGTTGGAGATACAGATGAATACCGTGATCCTAATGAACTTCAGAAAAATAGAGAAAAAGATCCAATTCCTCTTATGAAGGCTCATTTACTACAAGAAGGAGTAGCGAGTGAGGTAGAAATTGCTGAAATGGAAGGCGAAGCACGACAACTGGTACATCAAGCTTTTGATTTTGCAAGAAATAGTGCAGATCCTGCACTTGAAACCGCGCTTGAAGACGTATTTAACTAATTAATCATGAAAGGGGTTTTGATGAAAATGGGAGAACGACGATTATTAACGGGCAGTAAAGCGATGGCAGAAGCGGTTAGCTTAGAAATGAAGCGAGATGAAAATGTTTTTTTACTAGGAGAAGATATCGGGATGTTTGGAGGGATATTTGGTGCGACGCCGGGATTGTTCCAGGAATTTGGACCAGAGCGCGTCATCGATACGCCGATTTCTGAAACGGCTATCGTAGGAGCGGCAGTTGGAGCAGCAGCTGAGGGCATGCGTCCTATCGCAGAATTGATGTTTGTCGATTTTATTGGCGTTTGTATGGACCAAATTTCCAATCAAATGGCTAAAATTCAATACATGTCGGGTGGTAACGTGAAGCTCCCTATGGTTCTAAAAGCATCGGTGGGCGGTGGGATTTCTGATGCAGCCCAACACTCTCAAACACACTATGGAACATTTGCCCACATCCCGGGATTAAAGGTCGTTGCTCCTTCTACACCGCATGATTTAAAAGGCATGATGATATCGGCTATTCGTGAGGATAATCCTGTTGTGTTTTTGTATCACAAGCTGTTGCAAGGAGTAGCTGGATTTAAGCAAATTCCCGCCAATATTGGACATGTACCTGAAGAATCCTATACGGTTCCCTTGGACAAAGCTAAGGTTGTTCGAGAAGGAAAGGATGTAACGATTGTCGGCATTCAAATGACGATGCATTATGCCTTGGAAGCCGCTGAAAAGTTGGCAGCGCAAGGAATTGATGCGGAAGTTATTGATTTACGATCCATTGCACCTATAGATAAGGATACGATTATTGAGTCGGTAAGAAAAACACACCGCCTTGTCGTTGTAGATGAAGATTATCTTACTTGCGGGTTAACAGCTGAAATTGCAGCATTGGTGGTAGAAGAAGCATTTTACGATTTAGCTGACCCTGTTCGCAGGATTGCAATTCGAGATGTTCCAATTCCATTTAGTCGTTCTTTAGAGGACTTTATCTTACCAGGTCCGGAAGATATCTATACTGAAGTGATGGATATGATGAATGCTAAAGTGCTGAAGTGATAGACAAGTTCAATCGATAAAATCAATTTTACGTGTAAGGGGGAATGGGTGATGGTCGAGTTGCTGCTGCCTGAGACGATGGAGAATCAACCTGAGAGTGTGGTTATGTTTTGGCATAAACAGGAAGGTTCCTCTGTGGAAAAAGGAGAAGTTTTAGTAGAAATTCAAACGGAAAAAGTCGTATTTGAAATTGAAGCGCCTGCTAGCGGGCAGCTCGAGAAGGTGTATCAAGAACGAGGGGCAGTCGTTTCTGTGGGTGATTTGTTAGCCAAGATTAGTAGTACTGAACAAGGTGGCCAAGCAATTGAAAAGAAGGTTATCGATCTTTCTACGGACACAACGGCATCCACTGGAGAGACCAGTTCGCAACCTGCTCAATCTGTCGATAAGGGAGGGGCATTTATTCCAGCCTCTCCTTATGTACGACGGTTAGCTCAGCAGTTAAATGTAGATTTATCTTCTACAGAAGGGACTGGACCTGGGGGGCGAATCACGGAGCAAGATTTAAGGGATGAAGCTGAACGGTCTGTGGCTATTGTATCTCAAGATAAGAGTGAAGACTTTGAGGTCATAGAAGTCAGTCCAATGCGGCGTACAATTGCCAAGCGAATGAAACAAAGCTTGCAGCAAACTGCGCAATTGACAGAAACGACGTGGGCGGATGTCACGGAACTATCTGCCCGCAGAAAGCAATTGGCTCCTGAAGTTAACTGGAATTCGTGGATCCTTCGCGCTGCAACTCTGGCTTTGCAAGAACATCCACATCTGAATGCTCGTTTTGAAGAAGATAAAATTACTCTGTTTAAGTATGTGCATATTGGAGTGGCCGTAGAAACTGAGAGAGGGCTGTTGGTTCCATCCATTAAACATGCGGAGGGAATGACCTTAAGTGAATTGAATGATGCATTTAATCAAGTCACGTCCAAAGCCCAAGCTCAAACGTCAAAAAGCAATGAATTAATGGGAAGCACCTTTACAATAACGAATCTTGGGTCAATGGGCATTCAATTTTTCACGCCTATATTAAATCCACCGGAAGTTGCAATTTTAGGAGTCGGACAAATTGAACCCCATCTGGTCTTGGAGGATCAAGGAATTGTTCAAAAACAGCGATTGCCGCTTAGTTTGACCTTTGACCATCAACTAATTGACGGCGCTTTGGCAGCTCGTTTTCTAAAAACGGTAGTTGAACGTCTAGGCAAACCAGAAAGTTTGGTATAGGGTTTTCCAAATCAATCTTACACTTAGCTAGGAACTCTAATAACTGATTATTTTGAACTGTGTATTTACTTATTCCCACCTCTGTTTATACAGTTTAAACAGAGGAGTGGGAGTAATAAACATACTGAGATTTATAAATTGCGAGGAGAGGTGATTGACTTGCGTTGGGGGATACTTGCTTTTTTATTTTTTGGTTTTTTGATTAACTACACGGATAAATCTGTGACTGGTTTTGCTGCGGTGTCCATCATGGAGGAATTTAGTCTGGACTATTCAGAATGGGGATTAGTCGGCAGTAGCTTTTTTTGGTTTTTCTCTATTGCTGGAGTGATTGGGGCGGCCATTTCCGATCGGGTAGGAACAAAGGTAATGCTAGCTATTCTCTTAATGGCTTGGACAATTTTGCAATTGGGTGCATTTGCTATTGCGGGACTACCTCTCCTCGTTTTGTATCGAATTGCATTAGGGATATTCGAAGGACCATTTGCACCAATAGCCTTTAGTCATTTGAGTAAATGGTTCCCACCGGAATCACGTGGTACAGCGATCGCTATCGTGAACCTGGGTTCTACTTTTGGGGCGTTGATGATGGCTCCGGTTATTGTATTTATAATGGTGAACGGTGGATGGCGGACGGCATTCGCTTTTATGGGCGTTCTAAGTTTGATTTGGTTCCTTTTATGGATATGGCTAGGTCGGGAAAAACCCCAGCATAATATGAGCCCAAATGAACAGGTAGCTGTGGTCGGAAAAATGAAATGGTCCGAAGTATCTCCTTATGTACTGTCACCAAGTAGTATTTTTACAATGCTCGCTTCATTCGCTTGTTTTTGGATAGTCGTTTGGAATGCTGTTTTTCTACCAAGCTACATCATTAAAACATGGCATTTTACAGAAATGCAAATGAGTTATGTGTTAGCTGGAATTGGTATATTTTCTGGTCTGGGGGGAATCGGGATTTCCTTTGCATCAGATAAATTATATGGGAAATATAGAAGCTATCGAAAAGCCCGTGTGTATGTTGGTGGAACTGCGATGCTATTATCGGCCCTGTTGCTGTTATCTATTACCCTTGTTCATTCTATTGTTTGGAACATTATTGCATTAGCTTTGGTAGGGAGTTTCATCGTTTCTTTTCTAACGATTCAACCACAAATTATGATGCATTTACTACCGGAACGAAGAGGTTTTATGGCAAGTTTAGGTACTTCATTTCAAAATTTGGCTGGAGTTATAGGACCACTTGTAACAGGCTATCTGATTCAAATGGCAGGATCTAACGAATCATTAGGGTTTAGTTACTCCTTACAGTTTTCGGTTGTCTTGTTAGTCGTATTTGGTTGTCTTTTTGTAGCTTTCGTAAAGCCTGATGTGCCGATAAGGAGTAAAAAAGAAAGTATGAATATATCGCTTTGGACAGAGGATTCAATATAAAAATAGAAAGAAATGGAGTGTGAATGTATGTTTTCTCTCGAAGGAAAGGTTGCTGTCATTACTGGAGGAGGTTCCGGTATTGGTCTTGCTGCAGTTCAACGTTTCAGCCAGGCAGGGGCAAAAGTTGTGATTGCAGATCTGAATGATCAAACAGAGTTAGCTAGGGAAGTTGGAGGTTTATATGTTCAAGCTGACGTTTCCAAGGAACATGAAGTCCAGTCTTTGATGGACCAAGCTGCAGAGAAATACGGGAAAATTGATCTTGTTTTTAATAATGCAGGTATTGGTGGAATGAAGGGTTTACTGACAGAGAACGGAATCGAAAACTTCGAAAAGGCTTTTCAGATAAATACCTTTGGCGTTCTTTATGGGATAAAGCATGCTGTAAAGTATATGGAGCATGGTGGAGCGATTGTAAATGCGGCTTCCATGGCGGGCATTAGAGGATATGCTGCTTCAGGTCCTTATGTTTCTTCCAAATTTTCTGTGGTGGGGTTGACGATGACCGCAGCGTTGGAGCTGGCTTCACAAAAAATTAGAGTAAACTGTATATGTCCAGGGAAGGTAGCTACGCCTATGGTCGATTGGGAGAGTGATTCCTTGAAACAGGCAACTAATCAACTAATTCCACTAGGGCGTTATGCTAAGCCTGAAGAAGTTGCCTCACTTGTCCATTATCTCTGTTCAGACGAAGCATCCTATATTACAGGGCAAGCAATCTCGATTGATGGAGGTCTATCCTCTGGTGTTGGGACCGGGGCGATTGCGCAATTGATGAAAAATGCAGAAAGCAAATTCAGTACGATTTCCTAGTAAATAGAAGCGGAAAAGGGGGGTTCATAATGACAGTGGGAAAAATAACGGGTTCTCATCATGTGGGAATCAGTGTAACAAATATAGAAAAATCCATCGAATTTTATAGTAAGTGGTTTGGACTAGAGTACTTAGGAACTGTCGAAATAACTCGAGAACAGGCAGAGGAAAACATTACTGCAAAGATATTTTCTGTAGATGGTATAACAGAAGTGAAAATTGCATATTTAAAATCTCCGGAATCCAATTTTGCCATTGAGTTATTAGAATATCGGGGAATTGAAAAAGATCAAGTGAAATACCAAGTATCGGATATCGGCGCATCTCATGTTTGTTTTGCGGTTTCTAACCTAGATGATATGTATCAGCGCATGGTAGCTGAAGGAGTTCGCTTCCTGTCTAAAAGTCCTACAACGCTGCCAGCAGGCCATAATAAGGGTGCTAAAATTGCATTCTTGATAGATCCAGACGACTTTATAATTGAGTTGTTGCAACCTGCTCCCAAAAAGAAGAATCTTTAATACAAACACAAGAAAAGTAACGATAAAAAGGGATTAATCCCAATAGGTGCAATCACCAGAGATTAAAAAAGAATCGCTAGATAATTATCTGAGTATTTTAACTATAGAAGACTTGTAGTTTAAAATACTTTGTTGTGTTAAAGCGTTACTTGTTACTTATGGTTCCTAATCTTTAGATAAAATATATTAATATTAAAAACTTTAATAAAAATGGTCACGGTTGAAGCTGTTGAAAAATTTGTATGCATCGACTGTGATTGTTTCGTTATCAGCAATACAAGCTTTGAAAAAAATACGAGAAATACAATATCTGAAAAAATGCAGGAGGTATTATTAGTGAATATTCAATATGATTTCTTTGACAAAGTAGCAATTATTACCGGAAGCGCGAGTGGATTGGGGAAAGAAATGGCTTTGAAATTTGCCAAGGCAGGTGCCAAAGTTACAGTATCTGATATTGATGAAAAAAAGGGAGGAGAAGTAGTTCGACTTATTACAGACATGGGTGCAGAAGCGATCTTTGTATATACTGATATGACTGATGAAAAATCGGTTACCTCCATGGTGAAAAGTACTGTGGAAACTTTTGGCCATGTGGATATTTTGGTGAACAATGCAGGAACTTCAGGAAAAAGTATGGGTAGTCCACTCACGAATGTACAATCATCTGATTGGGATATGACGTATCAGGTGAATGTTAGAGGTGTATTCTTTGGATGCAATGCGGTCTATAACCTCTTTAAAAATCAAGGATATGGTAAAATAATCAATATAGCCTCTATTGCTGGTAGAATGGGACAGGAGACATTACCCCATTACTCTGCTTCGAAAGCTGCAGTGATCAATTTTACACAAGCATTGGCAAAAGAGGTGGCACCATTCAATATTAATGTAAATGCTGTATGTCCAGGAGTTATCTATACACCAATCTACGCTAATGAAGAGATTGTCCAAGCTTATAAAGAACGTAATCCTTCTCATGTCGATTTGAATATATCAAGCAGGAAGCTTTTTATGGCTCGAGTAGAGCAAAGAGTAGCTATGAAAAGAGAACAGACGCCGGAAGACATAGCAAACGCAGTTTTATTTTTATCTTCTGAAGAGGCCAAAAATATTACTGGACAAGCGCTCAATGTGTGTGGCGGATCTGAGTTTAATTAAAATAATATGCCGTTGTAAACATTGTGAAAAAATGTTTTTATTAATCAATAAATGAAAGCGTTTTCAGTGTGTTTTCCTTGATCAATGACATTTCCATCTCAGTTTTGAAAAATAGGAGGGAATCTATGAAACGTTGGGTAGTTCTTGCATTTGTATGTGTGGCGGGCATCATTAATTTTTCGGATAAAGCTATAGCCGGGCTATCGGCAATACCTATTATGGAAGAGTTTGATATCTCTTTCGCAGCTTGGGGAATCGTTGGAGCTAGTTTCTATTGGTTGTATGCAGTCGGAGCTATTGCTGGAAGTGCTTGGTCAGACCGAATAGGTACGAAGAAAGTTTTAGCGATTATGGCGATAATGTGGAGTATTGCACAAATCGGAGGACTTGCTGTATCGGGATTGGCCGGTTTGGTCCTAATACGAGTCATATTAGGATTGGGAGAAGGTCCGTTTTTCGCAGTTGCAATAAACCATATTAGTAAATGGTTTCCTCAAGAATCGCGCGGTTTAGCTACTTCTATTTTTACAGTAGGTAACAAATTTGGAACAACACTGTCGGCTCCTGTTTTAGTGATCATCATTGCAAGTTTCGGATGGAGGATAGCTTTTGCTTTTTTAGGTATTACGAGTCTAATTTGGTTTGTATTGTGGGTTTTATTGACCAAGGATAGTCCAAAGGGTGAAAAAGCTAAATCTACTGAACCGATAGTAGAACGTCGAAAAGTGAAATGGAAAGAACTTAAACCTGTTATCCTATCCCCAACGTATATCTTCACCTGTCTACTTTGTTTTATGAATCATTGGTTTGTAGTTTTTAGTGTAACTTTTATGCCAATTTATCTTGTAAAGGTAAAAGGTTTTTCAGAAACTGAAATGGCAGGCATAATCGCAAGCGCAGGGCTGGTCACAGCGGTTCTAATCATTACTATATCGTTTTTTTCGGATCGCTTGTTTGCGAAATATCGTGATTTACGTTTGTCACGGGTATTTATTGCGGGTATTTCCATTATTATTGCAGGTATAATGATTTCTACTATACCTGCACTTAACTCTTCTAAATGGATAGTTCTAACGATTGGTTTAATGGGTGCTGGTTTCACACTTCCTGTTGCACTAGCTCCTCATACGATTAACACGATTATTCCTGAAAAGGCAGGATTATTAGTAGGGATCGCTCTTGCATTTGCGACAACGGCTGGAATGATTGGACCAACAATTATAGGGAAAATAGTAGATTCTAATGTCAGAGATCTAGCGAGCGGATTTAGTCAGGCTATGCTATTATCTGCTATCTTGGCATGTATTGCAGGAGTGCTATACATTATATTTACAAAACCTGATGATTTATTGAAGAAAATACGACAACCTAAGAAAGAATTAAGTCCATTACATGTGTCTGCCGATCTGCTAGACACAAGCGATGAAGCACTATTGATTAAAAAGGAGGTTTAATTAAGATATGAATAATACCAATAAGACAGAAGGCATACATGCGTCTTCCTCAGAAGGGGGAGGTACTAAACCGAATATCGTATATATCGTTTTTGATGATACGGGATTTTCTAATTTCGGATGTTACGGATCGGAAATTGCCACACCCAATATAGATAAACTTGCAAATCATGGGTTGCGTTATAATAATTTTAACGTCTCACCTTTATGTTCACCCACACGTGCTTCACTATTAACTGGGAGAAACCCTCAATCAGTAGGCATGGGACATATTTCTGAGATTGACCTTGGGCCTAATCATCCGGCTATAAGGGGACAAATTACACCAAGTGCAGCAACGTTAGCAGAAGTTCTAAAGGAGAATGGATATGGAACATATGCTGTTGGAAAATGGCATCTAACCCCTAGTCATGAGATGAAAGCTTCGGGGCCGTTTGATAACTGGCCTCTTGGGAAGGGATTCCAACGTTTTTATGGCTTTCTAGGAGGTCAGACAGATCAGTTTACACCTGATTTGGTCTATGACAATCACCATATTGAACCACCGAAAAAGGTTGACTATCATCTTTCCGAGGATTTGGTGGACCATGCAATACAGTTCGTAACTGATCAAAAATCTGTTGTGCCAGACAAGCCATTTTTCCTTTACTTAGCTTTTGGGGCAACACACTCTCCACATCAAGTTCACAAAAAGTATATCGATCGATATAAAGGTTTATATGGTAAGGGGTGGGATCAGATACGTAAAGAACGTTTTTTACGTCAGAAGCAACTAGGAATTATTCCGAATCAAACGGAATTACCTTTTAGAAATCCAGACGTGAAGCCTTGGGATGAATTAACCAAAAACGAGAAACTAGCATTTGAGCGTTTTCAGGAAACTTTTGCAGGATTCTTAACTCATACAGATGAGCAAATTGGGCGTTTGTTAGATTATTTGCAGAAAATAGGAGAGAAAGAAAATACATTAGTTGTTTTAATATCTGATAACGGCTCCAGCGCGGAAGGTGGAGAAATAGGCAGAATTAATAGTTCTTCCACGTTCTTCAATGGCATCGAGGAGGGTTTTAACGATATTTTGGAACGTCTTGATGACATAGGTGGAATTGGCTCGGACTGTAATTATCCGTCAGGTTGGGCACAGGCGGGAAATACACCATTTAAGCTCTATAAGAAAAACACACATCATGGTGGGACACGAGTACCGATGATCATTAATTGGCCAGCAGGTATTCAGGATAAGGGAGCTATACGGACTGATTATTGTCATGCAATCGATGTCACACCTACGATACTCGACATTTTACAGATGAAAATGCCCGAATCTTACAGAGGGATTGAGCAGCTTCCCTTGCATGGAATCAGCATAGCAAGCACGTTTGAAGGGAGTGCGGCTCCGCTAAAGAGGGAGGCTCAATATTACCTCATTTGGGGAAATCGGGCGATTTGGGATGATGGTTGGAAGGCTGTTACTTATCATAAACACGAAGATGAATTCGAACAAGATAAATGGGAGCTCTATCACGTTGATGAAGATTATTCGGAAAAACATGACTTAGCTGATCAGTATCCCGAAAAGTTAAACGAGCTTAAAGCCTTATGGTGGAGCGAGGCGAAAAAATATGGAGCCTTACCTATCATTATAGGGGGATTAGGAAAGTCGAAACTTCATGATCCAGAAGGAATAAAATCCCGCAATATTTTTATATATTATCCAGGTATGACTCGCTTGCATACATTATTGACGCCTCCCACATTTGGTAGGTCGTACACGATTACAATCCCTTTGAATAGGTCATCTACGTCATGTGAAGGGGTTCTCATAGCTCATGGAAACCAGATGAGTGGTTATTGTTTGTATATTAAGAATAATCTTTTAATATATGAGTATAACTATCTCGGCACAGTTTATAAAATGGAGTCCAGTATAGATGTTCCTGAAGGGCACTCCATTCTTTCTTTTGAGTTCACTAAGATAGGATCGAATTCAGGAAACGGTCATCTTTATATAGATAATAAGAAAGTCGGTGAAGTTTTCATGCCGAAGACGTTGCCTATAGTCTCTCTTGTTGGGCTTGATATAGGGCATGATTCTCTGCCACAGGTAAGCGAAAAGTACTCTCAGCAGGATGAATTTCCATTTACAGGAGAAATTGAAAAAGTGGTATTTGAGTTGCGGGATGATATAAGTGACGAGACAGTAGCAAAGTTCAACCGTTAAATTATTAAATATGTAGGAGTTGAGGAAAGTGAGTATAAATCAATCAAAAGGAGCAAGTCAAACTTTTAGTGATAAAGAGAATAAGTCTAACATTGTATATATCGTTTTAGATGATGTAGGTTTTTCTGATTTTGGATGTTTTGGTTCTGAGATAGAGACACCATATATTGACAGCTTGTCTACTCAAGGGTTACGTTATAACAATTTTAACGTGACACCTCTTTGTTCACCGACGAGGGCTTCACTTTTAACTGGACGAAACCATCATTCAATCGGTATGGGCCATCTTTCGGCGATCGATTTAGGGCCGGATCATCCTAATAAGCGAGGACGCATTACACCAGCTGCAGCAACTACAGCCGAAGTTCTAAAGGATAATGGATATAGTACTTTTGCAGTTGGAAAGTGGCATCTTGCACCTTTACATGAGAATTCTTCTGCTGGTCCTTTTAAAAATTGGCCTTTAGGAAAAGGATTTGAACGGTTTTATGGTTTTTTAGGAGGTGCTACGGATCAGTATTCTCCAGATTTGGTATACGATAATCACCGTATCGATTCACCAAGGAGGGAGGACTACCATCTTTCCGAGGATTTGGTAGACCATGCAATTCAATTCATGACGGATCATGAATCTGTCACGCCTGAAAAGCCGTTCTTTCTGTATTTGGCATTCGGAGCTCAACACGCCCCCCATCAAGTTCCCAAGTCGTATATAGAAAAGTATAAAGGTAATTATGACAAAGGCTGGGACATAATTAGAGAGGAGCGGTTTATTCGTCAAAAAGATTTAGGCATCATCCCGAATTCGACTGAACTTGCTCCGCGTAATCCTGGAGTTCAACCCTGGAATTCCCTCACAGGTAATGAGAAAGAGGTATTTACTCGTTTTCAAGAGACCTATTCAGGCTTTCTCACACACACTGATGAACAGATAGGACGTTTTCTTAATTTTTTGGATTTTTTAGGAAAGAGAGAAGATACCATGATTGTTTTACTCTCTGATAACGGTGCTAGTCAAGAAGGTGGATACAATGGATCTATGAACTTGTCAACATATTACAATAGAATAGAAGAGAGTATCGATGATATGTTAGATTCCATCGAAGAAATGGGTGGACCTAAGGCAGACTGCAATTATCCAAAAGGATGGGCACAGGTCAGTAACACGCCATTCAAGCATTATAAGCAAAATACTTATTTTGGGGGAATTCATGTTCCTCTCATTATCCAATGGCCGAAAAGAATCCAAAATAAGGGAGCGATCTGTAAGCAGTTTTGTCATGCTATTGATTTAACACCTACTGTGTTTGATGTGTTGGATATCCATGTACCTGAGACACATAATGGAGTTGTTCAGATACCGATCCATGGTGCTAGTCTAATAGAGACTTTTGATAACCCTAACGCGCCTACTAAGCGGGACACACAGTATTTTGAGATATTTGGTCATCGAGCGATTTGGCATAATGGTTGGATGGGTGTGACCTATCATAATAAAGGGGAACCATTTGATCAGGATAAATGGGAACTTTATCATGTGGATAAAGATTTTTCACAAACCAATGACTTAGCGCAACAATATCCAGAAAAATTACATGAAATGGAACAAATGTGGTGGGATGAAGCTCGAAAACATGATGTGCTACCCCTTGACGATAGAACTTTAGAATTAGCTTCTGTAGCAAACACAAGAGCAGTCAATAATCGCAATATGTTTGTCTATTATCCAGGAATGGCACATATAGGTTCTTTCGCGGCACCTCCAGTTATGAATCGATCTTACGAAATCACGGTTCCAGTAGATATGAAAAATAGTGGAGATGAGGGTGTCCTTGTAGCCCATGGAAATCACAGTAGTGGGTACGTCTTCTATGTGAAGAATAAACTCCTTGTATACGAATATAATTATTTCGGTACATACTTCAGGTTAAAATCTGAAATTGAAGTGCCTCTTGGGAAGTCAGTATTAAGCTTTCGATTCAAAAAAACAGGAGTTAATGCAGGTATTGGCATGCTCTATATCAATGATGTAAAAGCGGGTGAAATTGAAATGCCTAAAACAATACCTTACCGAATTTCATTTGAAGGACTTGATGTAGGGCGTGATGGATTGTCACCAATCAGTCCAAGCTATCACAAAAAGGGTGATTTCTCCTTTACGGGGAAGATTGAAAAGGTAGTGTTTGACCTTCAGAATGACTAAGTAGCTAAACAATTATCAGGAATGATTAATAACTAATCAAAATTACTGTAGGAGCTGAAGCAAGTGGATGTAAATCAACCAATTAGTAGAAAAGCTACCAGACCTAACATTGTATATATCGTTTTAGATGATGTAGGGTTTTCTGATTTTGGATGCTATGGGTCTGAGATTGATACACCTAACATAGACCGTCTAGCTGAAGATGGGGTCCGCTATAACAAATTTAATGTGACACCGCTATGTTCTCCTACTCGGGCATCGCTTCTCACTGGGCGTAATCACCATTCGATAGGTATGGGGTTAATTTCGAACGCAGATCTTGGGGAAGAATATCCGAATAAACGTGGAAGAATTAATTCTAACGCAGCAACAACAGCGGAAGTTCTAAAGGAGAATGGATATAGCACTTTTGCAGTTGGAAAATGGCATCTTGCTCCGTTGCATCATTTGAACCCTGCCGGACCTTTTGATTACTGGCCTTTAAATAAAGGGTTTGAGCGGTATTATGGATTTTTGGATGGATCTACGGATCAGTTTGCGCCCGACTTGATGTATGATAACCATCGTATCAATATGCCAAAGGGCCCCGGTTATCACCTGTCTGAAGATTTGGTGGATCATGCGAAGCAGTTTATTACAGATCAAGTTTCCGTGGCGCCAGAAAAGCCGTTCTTTCTATACTTAGCATTTGGCGCAATGCATGCCCCGCACCAGGCACCTAAAACGTATATCGATATGTACAAAGGGTCCTATGCAAAAGGGTGGGACAAGGTTAGAGAGGAGCGCTTAGTCCGGCAGAGGCAGTTGGGAATTATTCCTGAAGACACAGAATTGTCCCCGCATAATCCGGGAGTAGAGCCTTGGGATAGTCTTACAGAAGATGAGAAAACCGTATTTGCTCGTTTACAGGAAGTCTATTCCGGTTTTCTTACACATACGGATGAACAGATTGGACGTTTTGTAGAATTTTTGGATACGATCGGAAAGATGGAAAATACACTAGTTGTGTTACTTTCTGATAATGGTGCCAGTCAAGAAGGTGGATTCAAGGGTTCTATCAACCATACAGCTTATTTTAATGGGATTGAAGAAACTACGCAGGACCTTTTAGCTCGTCTAGATGAAATGGGAGGACCGAATGCAGATTGCAATTATCCTAGAGGCTGGGCGCAAGTAAGCAATACGCCGTTTAAGTATTATAAGCAAAATACATTTTCTGGGGGAATCCGAGTTCCACTTGTTATGCACTGGCCTAAAGGAATCCAGAATAAGGGATCCGTATGCTCAGAATTTTATCATGTCATTGATGTTACGCCTACGATTTTTGATATATTGGACATTGAGGCTCCTGACACTTATAAAGGAGTTGCTCAAATGCCTTTGCATGGAATGAGTATGGCGGAGACCTTTAAGGATTTTCCAGTGCGTTCACAAAGAAGCGTTCAGTATTTCGAAACTTTTGGGCATCGAGCCATTTGGCGTGACGGATGGATGGCTGTGACCTATCATACAAAAGGCGTGCCATTTGAAGAGGATAAGTGGGAATTATATAACTTGAATGAGGATTTTGCACAGGTAAATGACTTAGCTGAACAATGCGAGGAGAAACTTCGTGAGCTTCAAGACTTATGGTGGACGGAAGCGAAAAAATACGATGTACTTCCTATTGATGATCGAACGTTTGAGTTATTTACAATCGTCAATCCAGAATCGGTAGCTTCTCGTAATCATTTTACCTATTATCCAGGCATGTCTCACTTGGGGGATGCAGCGGCGCCTGCCATAAATAACAAGTCCTACACAATTACTGTATCAGTGGATAGGCCCGATTCATCTTGTGATGGAGTTCTAGTAGCTCATGGAAATCACAACAGCGGCTATACGTTTTATATTAAGGATAACTTGTTGGTTTATGAATACAATTATGTCGGCCAAGTGTATAGAGCAGTATCTACGATTGAAGTTCCAATTGGGCCATCTACGCTTTGTTTTGAATTTAAGAAGAGTAAGCCACATGCCGGAATAGGTCTAATCAGCATTAATGATGAGATAATTGGTGAGGTGGACATGCCTAAAACGCTGCCATTTAGGCTCTCACATGAAGGGCTCGATGTTGGTCGAGACACCCTGTCACCTGTAAGCACAAACTATGATGGAGAATTTCAGTTTACGGGTGAAATCGAAAAGGTTGTATTCGAGCTGCAAAATAACTAATTATGGGCATTCCGAGGAAACGTTGCTTTTCTTGGAATGCTCTTATGAAATTTGAATAATATCTAGCAAAGATTACTACATAATGAGCGATACCGGAATACTAGCGAAACAAAAGTCTTTACATATGAAAGGGGTATGAACAGTGGCGGAAAAAGTAAAATCTTGTTGTGCTGTAACGAGACAAAGGGAAAACCTACAGCCAATCGAAACGAAAGAGGTAAGCGCAGTAAACCGAGTACACCTAGAGGGAATGATCTATCTTGAAGGTGGCGAATTTTTGATGGGAACTGATAGTGATGAAGCGATACAAGCCGATGGAGAGGGGCCTGTGCGAAAAGTGCAGGTGCAGCCTTTTTATATCGATCCATGTACGGTGACCAATGAGCAGTTCAGAAAGTTTGTTAGTGACACAGGCTACAAAACAGAGGCTGAATCCTATGGGGACTCCTTCGTTTTTCATCATTTTGTTTCAGCAGAGACGAAACCCCGAGTGAAGCAAGTTGTTCAAGGCGCTCCTTGGTGGTGGGTCGTTGAAGGGGCGAATTGGAGGAATCCGGAGGGAGTCGATTCAACGATAGATGACCGAATGGACCATCCAGTTGTTCACATTTCATGGAATGACGCCATGGCATTTTGTAAGTGGGCAGGGAAACGGTTGCCGACTGAAGTGGAATGGGAATATGCTGCACGAGGAGGTCTTATTCAAAAAATCTATCCATGGGGAGATGAGTTAACCCCTAATGGCGTGCATCAATGCAATATTTGGCAGGGAGAATTCCCGGAGAAAAATGACGCGTTAGATGGCTATTTAGGAACTGCTCCCGCGAACAGTTTCCCTGCGAATCAATTTGGTTTATATAATATGGCGGGAAATGTATGGGAGTGGTGCGCTGATTGGTTTAGTGTGGGATCACAGCATCCGGGTGTAAATAATCTGTCAAAAGGATCCGCAAAGGTTATTAGGGGAGGCTCCTATCTGTGCCATCAGTCATACTGCAATCGTTATCGTGTAGCTGCGCGAACGTTTAATACAGCTGATAGTTCAACGGGGCATATCGGTTTTCGCTGTGTGGCGGATAGCTAGGAAATCCATATTGTAATAGTCTTGAATATTTTTCAAAAAGGTGCGAGGGGAGATTGTTCGTTCACTAATACAATGCAGTACACAAGCGATCAAAAGTGCGGTAGAAGCAGGGCTAGGTATAAGCATTCTACCGAGATTGACCGTAGCAAGAGAAATAGAGCAAGGATTTCTACATGAAGTGAAACTGCAAGGGATTATGATGATGAGGGATTTATGTCTTGTGAAAAAGAAGCAGCGCTTTATGAGGACGAGTATTTCGAGTTTTGTTGAGTTTATTACTGAATAGGTACATAAAATAGCGAAAATACCTTAGTGACATAAGGTTTTCTCGCTTTTTTAGTATGAATAAAAGCAAATTATCCAAACAGGTCAATGTTTTCACTAGGCAGGCAACAATTTAGCAACAAGTTCACGTTATACTAAGAGAAGATGAGTTGTAGGAGAAGATATAGATGAATCTATTACAGAAAACAATTTTAATAATAGAAGACGAGGAATCCATTTATGATATTTTGTCGTATGCCTTACGAAAAGAAGGCTTCCGAGTGGTTGGGGCTTCCACTGGTGCCAAGGCGATGGAGACTTTTCAGGGAATAGAGGTGGATTTAATCATTTTAGATTTAATGCTGCCCGATATGACCGGTTTTGAATTATGTAAAAAGATCACCGCGATAACCAATACACCGATCCTTATGCTCACTGCCCGGGATGACATTGTAGATAAAATAGTCGGTCTGGAACTTGGCGCTGAAGATTATGTGACGAAGCCGTTTGATATACGAGAAGTCATTGCACGTATAAACGTACTACTCCGACGAAATTCCACACAGTCCACTTATCGTTTCATACAAGTCAATGACAATATTTCTATCAACCCACGGGCTCACTCTGTCTTTAAGAACGATGAAGTAATCTTATTAAAACCTAAAGAATACGAACTTTTATTATTATTTGCTCAGCATAAAAATCAAGTATTTTCTAGGGAAGAAATTTTAGATACTGTATGGGAAATGGATTATGAAGGGGGGCTGCGGACAGTGGATGTACATGTTCAGCGAATTCGCAAAAAGCTTGAACCCTCCATCATTGAGACTGTGTTCGGTATAGGTTATAAAATGAAGGGGAATTAAACCATGAACGTGACCATCCGGAAAAAGTTTTTTATAGGATTCTTCATCTTGTTTTTTATTGCTGCGATTCTTTGTCATCAAGTAATGGCTGCAATGTTGGAAAAATACACGATGACCAACTTAGAAGAAAACATGACATCTCTACAATATGCAACTACACAATATATGAAACAATTTGAACAGCTCCATCCTCAAGATCAAAATTTTTTCGTGGAACAGAGCAATACAATTGCCAATGAATTGAGTAAATTGAATGCACAAAGTGTGGCTCTTTATGATAGCAAGGGACAGTTTTTATACGAAGCTGCACCAGTTGATCGACCTCTTTTGATGGAACAGCAACGGTATCAAGCAAATGTTGGAGAAAATAGTAGTGAGGAGCTGAAACAGGCGTTCCAAAATAAAGCCTCCTATACCATTCAGCCGGTAGAAGACGGAACAATCCTCTATTTTGCCTACCCACTATATATGAGTGATACTTTTTACGGAGTCATAAGATTTACAGCTGATTACTCTGATGTTTTTCTACATAATGAAAAATTGCTAAGAAGTTTTACCTTCCTAACGGTACTCTTGTTTTGTGGTGTCTACTTTATTTCATTATGGATATTGAATCGATTTATCCGTCGACTGCAAGATGTAACCGAAGCGACTAAACGCATGACAGCAGGAGATTATCAGCCGATTTCAGCAAATGGAGTATCAGATGAAATAGGCGAGCTGGCTCAAAATTTCCAGCTCATGCAACGACAAATTCAGCAGCATATTCAAACGATAGAGCAGGAAAAAGAGAAAGTGTTATTGCTAGAAGAAAAGCGAACAAACTTTTTTCATAATGTGACTCATGAGTTGAAAACACCTCTCACGACGATTTCAGGGTATGCGCAAATCATCGGGGAAAGAGAGTTTGATGACGTAGAATTTTTACGAAAAGCTTCTCGAAAAATACGAAATGAGAGCGAGCGTCTGAATGAAATGGTCACTCAATTACTCGCCTTATCAAAATATAAATCAACTATATCGGATAGGCCTCATGAAACATTCGATTTGTTTCCACTTCTTCAATCCGTCTGTGAAGATATGCAAATGAAAGCAGATCTATTCGATATGAAGATTCAACTAAATGGCCACTCGTTTATGATGCACGGTAACCCTAATGAGATCCAACAACTGTTTATTAACTTGATCGATAATTCGATTCGACATGGTGAAGTAGGGCAAGATGTGGAAATAACAGTAGATGAAGAGATTGTAGTAGCTAATCCATGTACGCCTATTCCTTCTGCTATTATTGACAATATCTTTGAACCATTTGTACACAGTAAATTGGAAGGTAGTTCAGGCTTAGGGCTATTTATATGCGCGGATATTATAGCACGCCATCACGGTACGATTCAGTTTGAAGAGAAGGAAGGAAAAGCTTATATCAAACTATACATTCCACTACAGAAACAAGACGGCAACATCTGACACTGGGTTGGCAACATCAATTGCTTATGATCAATCTGTAAGCTATTAACGGGAGGTTATACAGATGAAAAGAAAATGGCATGGTATTGCAGTACTCACATTAAGCAGTATGTTAGCGACAGGCTGCACACTTACAGGGGAGGCGACGCCTAAAACGGTAACCCTAAGTGACAATGTTAAATTTGAAAGTGCTTTTGAAGAGAACAATCTTATCATTACGCATAAAGCATCGTACCCAATTGAATTCAAAACGGATTACACAGGATTCAAAGGAAATCAACTGTATTTCAATAAAAAGAACGCGACGTATCTTTATGATATAGAGAGTGAAAAAACAGATAAACTGGTAGATGCACCCTTTTATTTATTGTCCGAAGACGGGCAGCGTGCGTTATCTCGTGATAAAGATAAGTTCTATGTATATGATTTCAAAAACGATACTCAACAATTTATCGGGAAAGGATCAGAATCAGCGGAGTACAGAATGTATTTTGGTGATCCAGAAGGTTCGACAGTCATACAAGTACTAGACGATAATAATGGATTCAGAGTAGAAAAAACTGTATTGGAAACAAAGCAAAAGTTCAGTTGGAATCTGGGGGAATTAATTGACTTGAACGGGTTTGCTATCAATACAGCTCTAGCAAGCAATGAAGGGATATATATTGTAGGGGAATCATTTCAAGACGGGTACGGTTTATATCATTTATTGGAAAATGGCGATATGAAGCAATTATCTTCATTAGATGGAATAAACTCGATGGATCATTTTGAGTTCTTAGATGAGAATACGATTATTTATAATGATAATTATAAAGGGAAATCTGGTATTTTTACGCTCGATCTAACAACGGGGAATGTGACACAGTTAGTCGCAGGTGGTGAGGATAAAGAGGGCATATGGGTGCCGTTTTATAAACTGTCACCAGATCAAAGTAAAATTTTATTTGATACTCCTGTCCAAGTAGGAAAAGAATATAAAACCAATGTCTACGTTGCAGAGTTCGTGGAAGGGAAACTAACCAAACCGACACTGCTTATGCAAAATGCAGAGCTGTATGCAGTGATCTCGATGACCGGATATTGGAGCGACGATTCGAATACTGCTTATATTAGTACGACAATTCCTGGGGAAGAAACGATTCATACAGTGGAAGCATTTAGTATTATAAAAGATCAATAAAAATTCAACTGAGGAGGCTGTCCTGAAAGTCAGAAACATCTTTCAGTGACTGCCTCTTCTCACATTATCGAGCAGATGAGTAGGGTAACGCGCCAAAGTCTCATCGAACCGAACCAAAGTCTCGTCGAACCGCGCCAAAGCCTCATCGAACCGAACCAAAGATCTCTGGACTGCGCGTTAGCTAAGCCACACCGATCCAAACCAATCACGGAACGAACCAATCGAGCCGCTCACCGCTCATTTATTAAAACACTTCATTATAATTCGTAAGTTCTCGCAACGCACGCTCCTCGGCAGGAATTCGCACGGACAACATCCATACATTCAAAACAAAAAATAAACAAACAGTGAAATAGGCGCTAAACAGTAAAGGTAGCACGAGCAACTCGGTTGTTACGATCACATAATTCGGATGGCGAATCCAGCGATAAGGTCCCTTAGTCTGAACCACAGCGCCAGGTAAGACCATGATCTTCGTATTCCAAAACTTGCCGAGCGATGAAAGACACCAAACTCGCAGTATTTGCATCAGCAAGAAAATAGCTAGAAGTACACTCCAGAAAGGCAATAGAGGTCTACCAAAAGTGAAGACTTCCACAAGTAATGAAACGAAAAATGCTGTATGCATCAGCACCATCCACTTATAGTGTGACGCACCAACTTCGATGGCACCTTGACTGCGCATCCAGTTTTCATTGCGCTTTGCTATGACTAGTTCCACAAATCGCTGAATCACCACAACGATGAAGACAATCAAAAACAAACTGTTCATCTCACTGCCACTCCAGGAGCAGAAGTTCCCCACAGAAGCCTGGACCGAGTGCTGCCATCAAACCAAAATCTCCTGATGCAGGTTGCTTTTCAATAAATTCTTCCAGTACATACAGCACTGTCGGAGAAGACATATTGCCGTGATGCTGCAGCACGTTTTTCGAAGTGGCGGTTTGATCAGCATCCATGTGAAGGGCTTTTTGATAGGCATCGAGTACTTTCTTGCCTCCTGGATGCGCAACGAAATGATGGATGTCTGTCATCGATAGATCTTGATCTTTTACGAATTGATGAACAAACGGGCCGAGCCAACTCGTAATCACTGTTGGAATACTTTTAGAAAACACGACATGTAACCCATCATTCTTCACATCCCATCCCATGACCTCTTCAGAGTCTGGCATGAAACGGGAAGAAGTGGCACGAATGGCTGGCATCGGACGTGTGCTTTTTACCGTGGACTGCTCTCCTGAAACAAGTGCACAAGCAACGCCATCAGAAAATAAGGAAATCCCGACCAAATTACTTTTCGTCATATCATCACGTTGAAAGGTCAGACTACATAGTTCAACAGCTAGAACAAGCACATTGGCTTCAGGATACGCTTTGCAATAATCAAATGCACGGCTCATACCAGAAGCCCCGCCTGCACAGCCGAGTCCCCAAATGGGAATACGTTTGATGTCGTGACGAAACGGTAATTGATTAATAAGACGCGCATCGATACTAGGAGTGGCTAGTCCACTACTCGATACGAAAAAAATTGCGTCAATTTCAGCAGGATCAATTGGACGCTCTAATGTAGACGTATTCGTTAGGCATCTTTCAATTGCCGTCTTCCCAAGTGCAACGGCATGTTTAATATACAAATCATTCCGTGTTTCAAAATCATGCGGTTCTGCATACCATTCAAGCGGCATGCACACTTGTCGTGTATCAATTTCTCCATTTTGAAAGACTTTAAGTAAACGGTCAATATCTTTGAAGGAATCGGAAAATAGGGAACGTGCAAAGGACATAGCATCTTCCTGTTTGATTTCCACAGGTGGACTAACTGTACTGACAGAATGAATGGTTGGCATAGGCGACCTCCGTTATGAATAATGGTGAGCTAGAGCAGTGAGTTCTGCATCGACTTCTTTTAAACTATATGCAGTAGAAGAGCGGGACTTGTCTAGAAGATGAAATTAAGTGATGTAGATTAAACTCTTCATATATTGGGTTACTGAGTCGGTGAGTCTCACGCTATCTCATTATTCCCCTTATAACGTGGTAGAAAACTTTTAAGAAGAGTGATGCAAGCTCTCGTTAACGTTTGGTTAGCGTTCATCGAATAAAAAACAGGAAAGATTAGTAGGGTACTAGAAAATTTGCACGTCACGAAAAGTTATGAATTTCATGATAGACTGAATTTGTATGACTAGATTGCACATTTTTGAAAGGAGAGAGCGGAAATGAATTTGATCGAAACTAAGCATCAGCTGAATGAAAAAGAAAAGCATGTGGGGAAAGTAGCAAGCGTAGACCATGCTAATGTGCTCAATATCCAACTTCGAAAAAATGAAGAGATTGCGGAGCATGATGCTGCTCAAGAAGTGTTTATCATCGTAAGAAAAGGGAAAGTACGTTTTACTGTAGAAGGCGAGACAGTGGAAGTAACACCTCAAAATATTTTGCATATAGCACCCCTTGAAAAGCACAGCTTGCTTGCGTTGGAAGATTCTGATGTCGTGGTTATGAAGATCAGTAAATAAAAATAGGATTTATTGCATTTTAAAATGCTTAAAATCAAACTAAGAGGACCTAAACTTATTGGTTCTCTTTTATATTGCAGATCACTAGAAAATGATAAACTGTACGAAAGGAGGGGGAAATGGTGGTATTTGTAGGTGAGTTTTCATTTCCGAATGAAGATATAGAAGTTGACTTTTTCATGAACATAAAAAGAACATGCTATGATTCGTTTTATCCATTTAAAGTATTATCAAGAAATAGTTTTGAAAAGATTATTTTTGAACCAGTGACGATATTATATGGAGGAAATGGTTCAGGAAAAAGTACTGCACTACATGTGATAGCTGAAAAAACAGGGGTTCAACGCGATTCGATTTATAATAAATCAAATTTCTATCCTGATTATGTAAATATGTGTGGAATGCAGCTTAAAGCGGGCATACCTGAAAATAGCAGGATCATTACGAGTGATGATGTATTTGACTATATGTTGAATATCCGGAATCTCAATGAGGGAATTGATCAAAAAAGGGAAGAACTTTTTGAAGAATATTTGGACGCGAAATATTCTCAATTTCAAATGAAATCTATGGCAGATTACGAGCGATTAAAAAGAGTTAACACAGCCAGAAGTAAAACACAGTCTCGATTTGTGAGAAGTGAATTGATAGATAATGTGAGGGAATATTCGAATGGGGAAAGTGCGTTTCTGTATTTCACTGAAAAAATTGGAGATCATGGACTTTATATTTTGGATGAGCCGGAAAATAGCCTTTCTCCTAAACGTCAAATAGAATTGGTGAAGTTTATTGAAGACTCCGCACGCTTTTTTGGCTGTCAGTTCATCATATCCACCCATTCTCCATTTCTGTTATCCATGAGGGATGCGAAAATTTATAATTTGGATGAAAAACCTGTTCGTGTGCAACGCTGGACAGAATTAGAAAACGTCCGTACATACTATGAATTCTTCAAGGGTCATGAAAATAAGTTTTGAGGATGAAAACAAGGTTATAGAAAGATATCGGACCTTCTAACACAACATTTCTCAAGGTGTTATTGAAGATATGGATCTTTAATTTTACTATTGTCTTATCAATGTTATGTTTTTAAAAGAACATAACATTTGCTTCTATACCAAGGATGAATATGTAGTTGAGAGGATCTAACATATAGATTCTCTCAGCTTGTAGACAAACTCAACTAAACAGGTCATTTAACGGGTTCGGTATATGGGGAGAAAACGTTAAAAAGCATGGCATACGGGGACACCTATTCGCACATGAATAGGTGTCCCCATTTTCGTTGTTTTATCAACGTTCAATGCAATTATCGATAGTAGATCACAATACGATTGGTAGAGAAATTAACAATGGCACATAAATTTATGTGCTGCTAATTGCGTTGGTAATATGCTTGTTAATTGGTGGGAGGATGGGATATTTGAAATCAATATTGAAGTATTTTAAATGTTGAAAGGCAAATAGTATTCTATGTTAAAATGGATTATAAGGGGACGTCTTGTTCCACAAACTAGCCAGATTGTTGAAAACATTATGTATTCACAGGAGGGATATTTATGAAAAAAACTTTTGCGCTATTCATGATCCTTTCCACATCATTACTTGCCTCTTGTGGGGGGGTATCAACCTCCTCTTCGTTAGTTGTGATTGAAAAAGGTCAGTCAAACAACAACAAAGAATATTGGATTAAAGTATATGACCCGAACAATCAGAAAAAAGAAGAAACGTTTAAGATCATAATAAAAGAAAAGATGGTTTGGAACCTTATCGAGGAAGATAAAGAGTATTACGCGATGTATTCAAACAATGGAGATAATCCTCGTGTTTTAGAAAACATTCAGCATTGACTAGGAATGGATTGTTTAGTACAATCCTCTCCCAAAAATCTAGGCGCATTTGTTGAATATTTGTATACTGAATTAATAAAGAAGTGCTTAGTTTTTCAATGAACTAAGCACTTCTTTATGTGAAAATTACTTATGTCAGTCGTTGTGCTATTATTTTTTGACTTGAGTTCGATTTCGAATATTTGTTGTTCCATCACTGCTCTAAAAGGGGCACATATTGATTAGAATATTTTTTAAAAAAACAAAAAGTCACCATTTGGTATCTTCAAGTGTGTTAGTAGTGAAAGGAGTTGAGGAATGTTGCAACAAGTTTGGTCGGCTGAACTAGATGTAAAGCGAATAGTAGATACATATGGCAATATGCTGTTTAGAATTTGTCTTGTTATTTTATGTAATGAGAAAGATGCAGAGGATGTCGTACAAGACACTTTTATTACATATCTGACGAAATCTCCAACTTTTAACGATTCAGAACATGAGAAAGCGTGGTTAATAACGATTGCCACGAATCGTTGCAAAAATTTAAGAAGGTACAATATTATTCGTAAACATATAGATATCAATAATTTACAGCTATATTCTAAGAATAATACACACCACGACTTACTCGACCAACTAATGAGATTGCCAACTAAACATAAAGCAGTGATGTTACTTCATTATGTGGAGGGCTATAAAGTCGATGAAATAGCGAAAATCCTTACCATTACTACGTCAGCAGTGAAAAAGCGCTTACAACGAGGAAGAGAGCTTCTTCGAGACAGATATCGAAAGGAGAATGAATATGGATTTTGAAAAGATCAAAGATGCCGTTACTTCTATTGAAATGTCAAAAGCTATGGAAGAGCGTTTGAAAGACAATATAGCAAAGAAAAAATCGGTTCAAGTGAATTATAAAAGATGGATTTCGGCAACATGTGCATTTGGAATCCTTTTATCTATTATGATAGGCATGCCATATTTTAATAAGAGTGGAGAAGTTGCAAACTTTGCGATCACAGCTTATGCATTGAGTGATGATGGGAAACAATTTAATACAGCTATTACATCAGAAAAAGCTACTATTGAATTAGCAACTGAAGATAGATTTGGTCGTCTTGTGAGTATAAGTGGTGGTGGAGCTAATTTAATTTTTACAGACGTTAGACTCAATATAACTGGAAAACAGATTGACTCCATTACTTATACCTTAAGCGAGGGCAAGTTTATTGAAGACGTTACATTTACATCTAAAGAGTATTTAGACAAAGAATGGTTAAGATCGGAAAAGATAAATTTCATTACTTCTGAGCCTGGTTCGGGTAAATATCAGGGTATAAAGGAAGTAGGAAGTACCTACACAGTTAACTATAATGAACAAGAAAAACATAAATATACGCTTGCAATTCCTCATGACGGCAATGAAGTAATTGGCGATGACATTATCATTAAAGTAAATGTAAAATATACAGATGGAAGTTCTGAACAACAAGATATCTTGGTAATTCAAGAATCAAATTCTATTTCATTAAAGCTTAATTAACATAATCAAGAAGGTGGCACCACAAGTTCTTGGTAGATAAAGCTGCATGGTGGATCAAGAAACCAAACTTCAACTAACGGGCGCGATTGTGAAACAAGCAATATGAAATTCCATGTTAGGAAATACGGTAATTGAAAAAACGCACAGCCGTAAAAATCTGTGTGGTTTTTCTTGTTTTTCCTATTGTTAACTAATATATATAAATATGTGTTAAATCGGTTGTTATTTGACTTGTTATTGTCGTTTTTCTCCCCATCAACCGAACCCGTTAAAGGTCATTCCATGTTCATTATTTTTCATTAGTCTATGTAAGATTATAAATTTAATAAATTACTTTTACTAAAAAGAGTGTCGTCTTAGCTGTTTTCTGTTTAGATGAATGATTTGCTTATTTAAAACAAGGAAATACGTTAGTTGATCGTAGTGCAAGGCGGCGACTCCTGCGACGAGGAGGCTCACCGCGAGCCCCGCGGAAAAATACTAACATTAGTAGTAAAGACCAAGGCCATGGTATGTGCTACTATTTTTTTATAGTAGAAGTGAAGCGAAGTCGTACGGACGCGGGAATCATTGAATTCGTATAAGGAAACCGACTCACTTTTTCCGCTCTCTAGTAGGATTGGAGCGGAAGACGGCCGACTCCTGGGGGATTAGCGTGCGCCTTGAGACCCTGGACGGAGCGCAGTGAAGGAAGCGGCTCAAGCCACGCCCCCCGGAAAGCGTGCCGTCTGGAGCGCAAATCCCAAAGCAGATACTATGTTTTTTTCAGCACCTATTTGGAAAGCTCATCCTATTTACTATCTTTTTTTGATAAAACACTTGACTACAGGTAAGAACGCGTCCGCCTGGAACGTAGATCAACGGTGTCATAATTACTCTATTTCTTTTGTCTACAAGTTGAGAGGACCTAACTAATAGGTTCTCTTTTATGTTACAGATAGATTATTACAAATCATGACAAACAGTTGTAATTGTTTGACATTGACATTCGGTAAAAATAATATTATGATATTTTAGAAAAATGCGAAGAACTGTTCTAGTAGTGTAGTATTTCTGAATCAAAGAGACTTGGTGGTTGGTGGAAACCAAGCAGGATACATACATGAATTACAAGCAGTGAGCTGACGATAAAAAGTCCGGTCTATGGCCGTTATCTGTAAAGAGTGAGCAGAGATTTCTGTTAATTTGGGTGGTACCACGGAGCTTCCGTCCCTTTCGAGGGGTGGGAGCTTTTTATATTTTACAAAAAAATGAAGAGAAGTAAGCGTATAGGCTTGAGGAGATGAGAGTATGAAAAAAGAAATGTCTGTATGGCTTGCGGTCATCCCTATTTTGGTGTTGATCGGAGCAGCGTCAATGTCTGTATTTGTATGGAAAGCCGGTATGCATATGCCACTTCTAATAGGAATATTTGCGGCGGCTATCGTGGCTAGTTTGTCTGGTTTTTCGTGGAGAGACATTCAGGATATGATGATAAATGGAGTGTCTCGTGCATTGCCAGCAGTATTCATTTTGATATTAATTGGAATTATTGTAGGGTCATGGATGGCAAGTGGAGTCATTCCTTCCATTATCTATTATGGATTATCCATTATTCATCCTTCAATTTTCATCCCAATTGTTGCACTGGTTACAGGCATTGTTTCCGTAACGCTCGGTAGTTCATTTACTTCTATCGCTACTGTAGGACTGGCGTTTATGGCAATTGGAGAAGGATTAGGATTTCCTGCTGGACTTGTTGGTGGTGCGGTCATTTCAGGAGCCTATTTTGGAGACAAGCTTTCACCGCTTTCAGATACAACGAATATTGCCCCAGCAATGGCAGAGACGGATTTATTCAGCCATATAAAGCATATGCTGTGGGATACAATTCCTGCATTTTTGATCTCTCTATGCCTGTATTGGTTTGTAAGCAATACACAAGCTGTAGGAGGAACAGTCGATTCAGGAATGATTGTAGATATTAAAAGAGGGTTATCTGAAATTTTCGTCATCCACCCATTATTGCTTCTTATGCCAGTGTTTACAATTGTATTAATGATGTTTCGGGTACCAGCCATTCCTGCGCTCGCTGGGGTGGGAATGCTAGGAGCGGTACTGGCAGTGCTTGTGCAGGGAATGCCCATTTCACAAATTATGCAAGTGATGACGAGTGGGTTTTCATTGGAATCTGAAATCGCTGCTATTGACTCTTTACTGAATCGAGGCGGACTGACTTCTATGCTTGGCACGGTGGCATTACTACTATTGGCTACAGCGCTGGGTGGTATTTTAGAAGAATCGGGTTCGTTTGAGATCTTGACAAGAAAAATAATGGCACGTGTGACTTCTACAGGTAGTCTAATCACTTCTACGATTCTCTCGACATTTGTGGTGGCATTTGCAAGTGGAGCTCAGTTCTTGGCCATTATTTTGCCGACAAGAACATTTGTCTCAAAATATAAAGAGATGAATATTGACACGAAAAATTTATCACGTTGTGTGGAAGCAGCGGGAACAGTTGGCATTAATCTTGTACCATGGGGTGTGCCTGCAGTATTTGCTGCTAGTATGTTTGGGATCAGTCCAGGTCAATTTATTCCGTATGCATTTTTTGTCTTTTTAGTACCCATTATTAATATCATCTTTGGATATACAGGTTGGACCATTACAAAAAAGAACTATCAAGTACCTGTTAAAATAGAAATGAGTAAGGGGATGCAATCAATTGAATAAAGTATTGTTACGAGTGCTTGGAAGTGCGCAAGACGCGGGACTACCGCACCCGAATTGTTATTGTGATAATTGTAAAAGGGCGATGGACGATCCGAAGTTCAAGCGGACAGCTGCCTCACTTGCCATCATTCTGCCGGAAGAAAAACGATGGCATTTGATCGATGCAACACCAGATATGAAGGAACAAATGATTGCCTTGCAACGAGCGCACAATTTAGAAGGACAAGTGATGAACTCTGTTTTCTTAACACATGCTCATATCGGTCATTATCCAGGACTTATGTTTTTGGGCAAGGAATCAATGAATACGAAACAAGTGCCAGTATATACGGGATCGCTTATGCAAACTATGCTGGAAACTCATGCACCTTGGAGTCAGTTGACAGGACTAGAAAATATTCTGCTTAAAGAAATAGCGCATGATATTCCCGTTCACCTGGAAGAGGGCGTTGACATTACTCCTGTGGAGGTCCCACACCGTAACGAATTTTCCGAAACGTTTGGTTTTTGTATTGAAGGACCAACGAAGAAAGTATTATACATACCGGATATCGATAGTTGGGACAAATGGGAGCAACGTATAGAAGAAGTTTGCGAAAAAGTGGATATCTGTTTGTTGGATGCAACTTTTTTCTCTTCATCAGATTTAGCACATCTCGGTGATCGAGATTTGAGTGAAATACCACATCCTATGATTACAAACACGATGGATCGGCTTCAGCATTTGACCGATACATGTGCTATCTATTTCACTCATTTTAACCATAGTAATCCTGCTCTTCATCAAGATGGTGTGACACGGAAACTAATTGAATCAAACGGATTTTTCTTAGCAGATGACGGATTGGAATTTGTGCTGTAAGTAGCTGTGTTTGTTTGTTCAGGAAAATCCCTAACGTTAAACAGCTGTCCAAAAAAATCTCTGGACAGCTGTTTATTATTCAGTAATCTCATAAACTAATGTATCGAATAATTTACCATCAACATACAGCAAAATGGCCCATTCTCCTGCCTCTGGTATTTTGACAGTAGACGGAGTGTGAGCATCTGCTCCATTGTTTTCTCCTCCAAGTCCAATGGTCCAGCCAGTTGGAAAAATTGGATGGACGGTTCCTGTTTCTTTGTGATAACCGACTACTGTTAATTCTTTACTCATCGGATTTTCGATTCCCCACAGATGCCACATCCATTTTTAGTCATTTAAGCTAGGCATATCTGCACCAATTACGCCTGATTTATTTTCATTACCTATGATGTTGTCACCTAGAGGGACAGCTTTTTTATCCCAATCAATGGCTTTGAAATCACTTTCTTTCACAAAGTCCGGTATGTCTTCGGGTAACTTTATTTCACTATCTGCTTTTGGAGAGCAAGCTGTGACTAGAAGAATCATAATCAAGAAAATGAATAGTTTGTATGATACTTTCAATTGATTCATCACCTTTACTTTCATGAATAGTTTTTATATGTAGTAGTTCTAGGCCTTTACATTTATTTTTGTTTGTAATAGTCTGATAATATCATAATGGTGAGGAAAGTACACTGTCATATGATATGTTCATCTGATAGAATGAAGATCTGCAGATTAGTTATCGAAATATCAAGGGAATTTAAATATTTCAATAACAGAGCCTTTTTTTTTGATTGGATTCTTCAGTAATTGGTCCCGATTTTGGAGTGAATATTAATTGGCATAGGATTATGCAAGGTGGACCGTATCATAAGTAAGTTCGATTTATTTATGTAAACAGTCTAATAATAAAGAGGCAGGAAGGACAGACAGGCTTAGGTTATTCTGATGGTGAACCATCTAATAAAAAATGATTTAGTGCAAGTACTGTAAACTAAAAAGGCTGAAATATACAGCGGATCATTGTATATTTCAACCTTTATAAATTTTTAGATGAAAATTATATGGAATAACTGTTGAAAGTCCCCCAACTCTCTTGTCTAGCAAACTGAGGATGAGTGGACATAAAATTTACGATTATTAAAGCATAATCTAGATTTGGGTATAGGTCGAATAAAAACCGATCACCGTATCGAATAGCTGTTAATGCAAGTGATAATTCGCGTCGGAAAACTTCATTCCTTCTTGTTGCTGCGGTTAAGTCATATTCTCCTTGATCTATAAATAGATATACATTGTAATACAAGCAATTTCTATTTGTTTTCCATTCACCTAATACTTCATCTCTCATGTCAGGATTGACTTTATCCCACGCAAATTGAGTTCCAATTGTTAAGAATAGTTCTGCAGTGAAATCAGAGTGAGTTAGAGTGTGATTTCTTGGAATAATTGGTTCCGTTGTCGTTACACCATTCCTGTATTCAACAGATAGTCTTTCTGAATTGAACTTACTCACGCCATTAACTCCAATCGGTTTTATATATGTATATGCTACTTTTTTTGTTTGAGATTGGGAATAAGTCTATGAAGAGTTTTATTACCAGGAGTTAAATCTTAAAAATCGCACTTAGACTAGTCGCGGTGAACCGTATCATAAGTGAAGGTTGTTTTTATAATTACTGGAAAGATATTAATGCTCTTTATTTTATATTCTGTAAGTTAGGTGTATAGGATAACTCACTATAAAAAAGCTAGGAAATAAGTAAAAAGCCAATTGAGTTTTGGTATAAGCCCTAAAAGTATAACCGAATGAAATCATAATTTTTAACTTAGATTTCATTCGGTTATAGATTTTCTCTGGTTTACGTCTTTGTCCATTGAACGATTATATATGGAAATATATTTTTAATGTTGAGTAGTTTTTTTAAAATATTAAAGAAGGACTGGTGGATATAATCTTAAATTTATCTTCAAATTCTTTATATCTATTTGCATATGAAAAATTTACAGATAATTCATTTCTTAATCTTCGCATAAATAGTTCTTGACTTTTTTTATTTCTTATCCAGTTACCAACGTTCGCATTTCCTGCGGTTTCGTTCTTGATAATTTCAATAGTCATTGTTAAAAATAGATTAGCAAAACTTGAGGTTATATCCTTTCTGTACTCGGATTTTTTTACATAAAAGGAGTTATAATCAAAATCCTGATTTGTATTTTCTTCAAATTGAGCTTTGCATTCATAATAAAGAGCAATACAATAAAAAAACAAATATTGTTAATAGATAATTGAACTTTATATTTATTCATAAAGTCATTTATATTATGCTCAGTATCTTCATCTGCACTCTTTAATATTTCATATTGCTTTTCAAGTCGCTGATCATATACTTTCTTTAAGTACTTCTTACTTTCCTTGTACAGGTACGCAATAAATAATAATTCGTCGATTTATTTTTTATTTTTTGAATAATATTACATATTTTTCATTATCATCATAGTGAAATATTTTATGGTAGTCTGAATTAATGGTGAAATCCTCTTTGGAATAATCATTATTAAATAATGTGCGCTTTTTATCTTTCGCAGTAAAAGGTTCTCTATTGAATGAAGCAAATGATAATTGTGCGAGTGTTTCATTTGTCGTCATTTGATGCTTAAATAGCTTTAGATGTGATGGAGTTTGGGAGATGACTGAACTTTCCTACAATACATGAAAATTGATATAATAAATATATTAACAAAAGGGCAGTTTTATTTATGAAAGATAATTTACAACTTGAACACCAAAAACAAATACAATTCACTGGTTGAATGGCTGTAATTGACGGTAGGAAATCAGCGACACCTAGTTTAGAGAAAATTTTTTGCTGGAGATATTCTAGAAGGTGGAATGTTTCAAATCCACATCTAACCAAAGATTTTTCGACTTTCATGACGAATCTTTGGTTTATTCATAGTTATCAAGAAAGAAAAGGAGACTATAACGTGACCAAACATAAAATCTACACAATGAGTTTCGCCAGTGTCTATCCCCATTATGTTAAGAAGGCAGAGAAGAAAGGACGTACGAAAGGAGAAGTCGATGAAATTATTCGTTGGTTGACGGGGTATAGCGAGGAAAAGTTCGAAGCAGTACTTGTAAATAAAACAGACTTTGAAACTTTTTTTGCGGAAGCTCCACAAATGAATCCTTCCCGATCTTTAATCAAAGGAGTAATTTGTGGTATCCGTGTGGAAGATATTGAAGAACCAACAATGCGGGAAATTCGCTATTTGGATAAGCTGATCGATGAGTTAGCAAAGGGAAAAGCGATGGAGAAGATTTTGCGGAAATAACATTGAAGAATCTTTTGTATTTGATATAAAGAGAGCTATTTACTGTTTAATGCAGTACTAGCTCTTTTTACTATTTTTTTATTCATTAAATAATTTTCCGCCTGTGACTTTATTTACTGTCTTATGAAGAAGCGTCTGCACAAAGGCCATTGTAATAAGCACTATGATAATAAAGATCGTATATTGGAGGAAAGTATTAGCAAAGCTTTTTGCAATCCCATTCCCAACATAATAAATACATACGAATGCTATTAATACAGCAGCAAGGTAAGCGACAATAGAAAGTACTAATTCTTTAGTTGATAACTCTTTGATCAACTTTCTTTTATTATAAAGAAGTCGTATGGCTATAATTATACAAAATACCATGATTAGAAGTTTAAACAATTTGATACACCTCACTAACTACTATGCTATTTACGACTGTAGTGTACCACAAAGCTTTCGTAGGTTAGAGATGAAACCTTCTGTTTGGTCAGCCGTCCGTTTTTTCGGTCCGCGCAATCGACCACCCGCACGGCGTATTTTCTGTGCCTGATGTCTGGCGGATAGCAGTTGATCAATATTTTCATTCGTATACCATCTGCCGTTTTGATCGATTGGCAGTCCTTGCTTCGCTAATACCATTGCGGCCAAACCATAATCCTGTGTTACGACAATGTCTCCTTTTTTAATTCGGTTAACGAGTACGAAGTCCACAGCATCTGCGCCTTTTGAAACCGTGATTGTCTCCGCGCCTTCTCGATGCATTTCGTGAGCCGTATCGCAAATCAATACGCAAGGTAGATGAAATTCTTTCGCAATCGAAATGGTTTCGTTAATCACTGGGCAGCCATCTGCGTCCACTAAGATTGTCGTCACGATTCCTGCCTCCTTTCGTTTCATTTAGTAGGTTTAGTATAGCAAATATCGGGTAGGGTATGTGAAAACAGGAGATTGAGGTGACATAATGGCCGATTTACCGGAAAATGAGAGATCAACTGTAGAACAAAGGGAACAGTACGGTCGTGAAATTGATGCGCGTAATGCGGCACTGGAAAATGTGGAAGTGCCGCCTGAAATGAAAGCGTTGGCGGATCATGAGATTCCACCACCATTAACGGAAGAAGAAGTCAGAGCAAAAGTCGGGGACCAAAATTTCCGAAATGCGAACGATGACAATGCACCGACCTCTATTAATAGCTAATGTGATCTATAGTGTGAAACAGAAGGGGCATCTAGGATGTTCCTTTTTTGTGTATAAAATGAAACTAACACCTATAAAACACCGTATAGTAAGTATCATAACGTAACTATGGAGTGATTGATAATGAATGAAGGTTATTTTGTCGGATGGGGGACACTTGCTCTAATTAATGCAGTGCTTGCACAGGGGAAAAATCGTGGTGGTCTCAATTGGTTTGTGATTTCTTTAGTGATTGGTCCAGTCGCAACACTTAGCTTAGCGCTCTTCGATAAAAAATGATAAACTACTTAGGAAATCGAAATATTGAGAGGAGTTACTAACATATGCAAATCCATGCAGAAATTTTATTCGCAACTGATGGTCAATTGACGAAAAATCAATTGGTGAAACAATTTATCGTTAACCAAACAGGAGGGCATTCTTCATTCATCTTAGAAGGAAAACAAGTCGTTGTCATAAAAGATAAAAAATGGACTTCTTTAGAAGAGGTTCGTAGCATCGCTGGCGAAGTATCCCGTGACTTGACTGCACAAAGTGTACAGTCAGCGACAATCCAAGTGGAACAATTGGCACAAAATTGGCGTTCTGCTGACGAAGCAGTGACCGCATTCGTGGAAGGCTGGTATCTTGGTGCGTATCATTTTGATCGTTATCAATCCAAAAAATCGAATTCAGTAACGAAACTTGAAGTAATAGGTGCAGACCCGTCAGCTGTTAAAGCTGGACGAGTTCGTGCGGAAGCGATGACGTTTTCCCGTGATCTAATGAATGAATTATCGGATGTCCTCAATCCGCAGACATATCCGCAAGTACTGAAAGATTATTTCAAGGGTACGAAAGTGAAAGTGGAAGTGCTTGGCAAGAAAGAAATTGAGGAGCGCGAGATGAATGGCGTCTTAACGGTGTGTCGTGGGAGCCAATATGACCCTTCATTTGTTGAATTGACGTTACAGACAGATGCGTCAAAACCGCTAGTAGCACTTGTTGGTAAAGGAGTAACGTATGATTCAGGTGGTATTAGCTTGAAAGGTGGCCGTGACGATAGTGATATGCGGATGGACATGGGTGGATCAGCAGCAGTGAGCGGAGCGATGTCACTTCTTGCACATTCCGATGCGAAAGTGAATGTTGTCGCATTGATTCCGATGGTAGAGAATGTACCCGGTCCACATGCTGTCATGCCTGGAGAAATTATTCGATATAAAAATGGAATTAGCGTCCAAGTCGGCAACACCGATGCGGAAGGTCGTTTAATTTTGGCGGATGGTTTGATTCGTGCACAAGAGTTAGGCGCAGAGTATACGGTTGATATTGCGACATTGACAGGTGCTGTTGTTAACGCGCTCGGTACGGAAATCGGCGGTGTTTTTGGTGATGAGGATTTAGCTTTTAAGATGAAAAAAATCGGTGATCAAAATGGCGATTTTGTCTGGCCACTGCCTTTAGTAGACGTGTATGAAGAGGCGTTAGACAGTGCGTATGCAGACTGTAACAATATCAGCTCGATGTCGGAAGCCGGTTCCATTACAGCCGGATTATTCTTACGGAAATTTGCACCAAAGAAAAACTGGTTGCATGTCGATATGGCGGGTGTGATGGATAAGCAGAAGGCGAAAGGGTATTATACGAAGTCTGCAACAGGTTATGGTGCTCGATTGTTGGCTGATTTCACTACCTCATTAACGAAATAATTAGAGTTATATTCGTGTTATGAATCTGCAACGAATACAAAAAAGCACTGCACTTAGCATTGCTTTTTTGTGTATTATGCTTACTTTTTACGTAATTATATGATTGAACTAAAAATCATTGTAGTGTTTTAGCAGTTTGGAAGTTCCTAGACAAGAATCGTTGAAACCATAAGACATATGTTTGGATAGTTAAATATTATTTTGCGACATGCGAATAGGGAGTGTGCCAGAATGTCAGTTGTCTTGGAAGCGTGTAATGTAAGCAAGAATATAGGTGGGAAGCAGCTATTCGACAATATTTCGTTCTCGTGCACCTCGGAAACAGTTCTGTTCGTTCAGGGCAGCAATGGTTCAGGTAAGAGTACATTGTTGAAAATTCTAGCGGGCATTTACGAACCGAGCGAGGGAAACGTGATACGGAACACGAAGAAGGTTGGTTACGTACCTGAACATTTTCCGAAAGGCATTCGTTTTCAAGTGAAAGAATATTTGTCACTACTCGCCTCTTTTCATCCAATAGATAAAGGAAAAGAACCGTTACTTGCAAAATATGTTCAAATATTTGGTTTGTATCCTTTTCTAACTACGTCTCTTGCAGCTTGTTCAAAAGGGACGAAACAAAAGGTGGGGATTATTCAGGCGTTGCTCATGCACCCAGAACTACTTATTTTAGATGAGCCATTTACTGGATTGGATCTAGAGTCCCAGCAAGCGTTGGTTACTGTTTTGCAAGAGTTCCGAGGCAATATACCGATCATTTTTACCGCACATGACGAGGGACCTATTTCGCAAATGGCATCAGATGTATTACATATCGAAACAGGTAACATGATTTCTTCTCAAACTAAGTTAAATAGGGAAAGATGGATTCGTGTGCAGTTTAATGCTAAAAAAGACTTGGACTTTATTCAATCTAAGCAAATACAATTTGATGGAAATCAGGCGTTTATCATAGTGGATCAAGAAAAAAGTGATGCGCTGTTACTGCAGCTGCTCGATAGAAACTGCTCTATATTGGAAGTGAAGGAGATCAAATGATTAGACTAGGTTATATTCAATATCAATTGAAAAGTTATATCCGCTCATGGACATTCATTCCTCCAGTTACCTTATTTGGAGCGTGGATCATCATCTTTTATACATATAGCGGAGTTCCAATTATGAGCAGTTACGCGGTTACTTGTATTTCATTATATTTAGTGATGACGTGGGTGGCTATGACGGTATTTTCATTAGATGATGAAACGGAAAAAAACTTGTTGATCGTTCAGCTAAGTAGCAAATTTGTGTACTTATACGGAAAGTGGGTTGTCTGCTTCCTTTTTGCATTCATGATGGGAATGGTAGCTATTTTGTATCCGTTGCTGTTCTCTATTTTTAATGAGCAAATTCAAATGACTCAGATGAGTGTTGTCATTTATGGGCATGTTGTTTCAGCATTATTCGGTATTCTAGTCGGATCTTTTTTCTCGATTATAAAGTTGAAGTCAAAACGATTCACATGGCTTTCTGCTATGTTTGTCATTGCCGTTTCATTAGCCGCGGAGGGGATTGTAGAGAAAGGGGCTATATTGCAATGGATCATTTTACCGTTCCCGCCCGTGATTCAAATTATTACGCATTTTACAGACGATGCATTGTATCGTGTGGGAACGGATTTTTGGTTGGATGCGATATGGACAATAGTATATCTCCTGTTGGCGTTCGTCCTGACGATAAGAGTATTCTTGAAAAAAGAATGAGTCTGATGAGGAAATAGTGTAAGAAACTATTTTGTCTACACATTTATTTATATTTCGTGCAACTATCCATACTGTTTGTTAGAATACTAGGGCCTAATTTATTTGTTTTAGAATTTGATGGACGTACCTGAATTGTAACATCCTTCATTTTCGCTGTAATTAAATCAAATCGTCCAGCCCAACTAGGACTCTCCTCTTCTGGAGTAGGATAAAGTTTAAAACGCCAACTTATCTCATCTGGAATAAACGCAAAGCCTTCATACCTATCGTAGTCTCCATAAGAAGAAGGGGCGGGGAGATGAACAGCAAGAATGCTTATATTCGTTCTAGCAAAACTTGGTGGGTGTAATTGTACCTTATAGATTAATGCCACCCCTTTTGAGTTGGTCATGCGTGGATCTACAGCATGTAGTATAAGGCTACAGGGCTCTGTACTTGAATTCGATTGTTCTTCATTTTCTTTATATATTGTCTTTGCTTTCGATGATTTTTCCTCGGCTGCAACTAGCATCGACATGAAACCCAATAGCAACAGAAAAAACAGTATAGATATTTTTTTCATCTACTCACCTACCCAGTTTTACAGGTAGTATCTCCTGTTGCTAAAAATATATCCTTCTTCCATTAACCTACATGATAATTCTTATATCTCATTAATCATAAAATGCTATGTATATACTTCACTTAAATCCTCCAACATCTTACTCCTTTCTTCGATGTGAGCCGGGATATGTATATATAGAATGAACATACGATTCGTTACACAGATGGCTAAAATATTTTTAGGGCCTTAAAAAAACAGCACATAAAAAAGACGAGAGGAAGTAATGAATCTCCCGTCTCGTCTTTTATTATGTACACAAAACTACTTCCCGAGAGAACGTTCCTTTCCTCGCAAGACACCGATCTGCCACTGCAAATCCAGCTTCTCTAAGCATGTCATCCATATTCTCGATCGTAATGATCAAACAGCTCTTGGCAAAACGTCGAGCTTCTTTCAAAATATCCAGCTGTCCTTCAGCCGTAATATGCGTAAATAAGTTATACGGCATATCAATAATTGCCACATCATACAGTTCGTTTACTTCAGAAATCGGACCAATCGTTACGTCGCCTTCCAACTCAAAATACGCAATGTTTTTCCGTGAACCATAGACCACCAGGGGATTAATATCCCGACCTACAATCGGAATACCCATTGATAAAGCTTCCACTAGCACGGTTCCAATTCCGCAACAAGGATCAATGACTCGAACACCTTCAGGATGTGGTACCGCAATATTGACAGCAGCTCGTGCAAGCCGAGTACCAAGCGCAGTTGAGTACATATGTGGCTTTTGTTGGTGGGCATGCCAATCAGACGAACTCTCAATCAGTTTACCTGCATACCAATGGTCTTCTAACTTCACAATCCCGATCAATACTTCTGGATGATCCAGTTCGGGTTCACCTTTAATTTGAAGACCGACTTGTCGCTCGATTTCTCGACGTTTAGCATGACTGATTTTCTTAGTGCCAGCAAGCTCCATATCGTTCAGGCAGACGGTTTTGAATGATGAGTCCACTTGTAGTTCAGTAGCTTGCTGTGCCAATAAATCCACGCTGTCTGCTTGTATCCATACTTCAAGACGTGCCTGCATAAACGGACTGCGTGACGGATCGACTTTCACTTCGCTCTGGATGACATTGTCTGGCACGTCTTTCCCGAAAAAAGCTCGCATTTCCATACGGCATAGTTCCTGCTCATCACGATGCCGTATATATGTGTAAATAAATTTTGTCGAGTTCAATTACTTACCTGCTTTCATTTCATTACGAAGGCCGCCCAGAACCTCATGAAATAGTTGAAGCACTTGCTCGATTGTCATCGTCTCCTTGAAACCTTCAATCGGATCAAGCGGCAGATTCACTTCCCATAATCCTTCATTATCTGAAAAGGAAATACTGAATCCGACTAGCTGTTGCTGAAGTGTAGATTCGATATATGATCGAATAACTTCGCCTTCTTTTTTCTTTCCTTGTAAACCGAACAGCACCATATACGTTCCGAAAATATCATCTACTTCGAATACGAGCGAGTCCACTTTGAATTCGTCAAAGTCAGGAGATGCTACGTAAAGAAATTCTGGTACATGAGATTTTAAATAAGAAATGGGTTCTTTCAAAAAGCTTTCATTTGTGGAACGAAGGGTTTCTTCAGTTTCCTTCGCACATAATTCTATTGTTTCGATTGTTAATGGATTCATATCATTCACTCCTCGTTAGTAAGTATACCGGAATCATTTTCGGGATACCACGGATTTAAATGAATTAGCACCTCGTCGACATCTTCATTTTGCTCTTTGATCAAATTGCGGATCCTGCTCGAAATCGTATGACCTTCTTGGACTGTCATATCGCCAGTTACGCCAATCCGAATATCGACAAGGACGTAATGTCCATGTTCTCTCGCGCGCAGTCGATCAATTCGTTTCACTTCAGGCACCGAACGAATAATCATCTCAAATGCAGCAAGGCGGTCATCACTAACACTTTTTTCCATTAGAATATCCATGCTCTCTTTACCGATTTCAATAGCTAAGCGAAAAACAAGGACGGATACGACAATACCCGCAATTGGATCGCCATATGCAAGAAGGGGAATACCGTATGAATCTCCAAGTAACGCTAACCCGATCCCTACGACTGCCGCCAGTGATGCATAGACATCAGCCAAATGATCATACGCAGTTGCAATTAATCCTTTACTATTTTCCTTTTTCCCAACTCGCATCGTATAGATATACAGTACATACTTCCAAACGAAAGAGATCACCGCTGTCAGCAAAGCAATTTTACTTGCCGTCGCTGGCTCTTCAAACAAGGCCATCACTGCTTCAAATGCGATATAAATGGCGGCCAATCCTAAAATAATAGCTACTATACTCGATCCAATAACTTCTGCTTTGCCGTGACCGTAAGGATGGTCTTCATCTGCTGGAAGTTTGGAAATTCGCATAGAAGTCAAAGCTGCGGCAGAAGCAACCACATCTCCTGCGTTATGAAAGCCGTCAGCCAGTAATACAGGACTTTTAAAAACAAAACCCACGATAAGCTTTAAAACAGTTAACACGATATTGCTAAATAAACTGATCCAAATCGCCATAATGGAAGCAACAGAGTGTCCTTGATTTAGATTGATCATAAAAGTTTCCCTCCTCTAGTAGTGTTTCCTACAAGCAACAAAAAAACCTCACCAATTATAGGGGAGGTTTGGAAAGATTTAAATTTAAGGTTTTGGACAAAAATTCTCATGGTTATCACTCATTCATTTGTAGTTCATCTATTATCACATGAATGAATGTACGTTGCAACTGTAGAGATACCGAATTTAACGTAGAAAAATGCCTTGTCATCTGTCAAAATAAAAGAAGCGACAAGTTGCAAAATATTTCTTTTGTAATTATAATGCATAGTAATGTATAAAAATTCAATTCGAGAGGTTTGATGAGCAATGAAACTTTGGGGCGGTCGTTTTAGCAGCAAGGCAGATGAAATTATGGAAAAGTTCAACAGTTCCCTTTCCGTCGATTACCGTTTATTTAGAGAAGATATCGCAGGAAGCATTGCACATGTCACAATGCAGGTACATTGCGATCTGTTAACGCCGGAAGAAGGGGAGTTGCTCGTCAATGGCTTGCAGTCTATTTTGGCAGATATCGAGTCTGGTGAGTTGAAAATTGAAGGGAACTACGAGGATATCCACTCATTCGTCGAAATGCATTTGACAGAGCGAGTAGGGGAAACCGGTAAAAAACTACATACCGCTCGCAGCCGAAATGATCAAGTGGCAGTTGATATGAGACAATACGCACGAAATCAGACATCTGTTGTGATGGATGCTTTACAGACGTTAATTGATTCATTGGAAGCAAAAGGAAAGGCCAACAACGTGATCATGCCAGGCTATACACATTTACAGCGAGCGCAAGTTGTAACATTCGGACATCATGTAGGTGCCTACGCGCAAATGTTCAAACGAGATAAGCGACGTGTACAAAATGCTGCAGATATATTGAATGAAAACCCACTTGGATGTGGGGCACTTGCTGGTACTACGCATGATATCGACCGCCAAGTCACCACAGCTTTGCTCGGTTTTGCCAAGCCTGTAGATAATTTCTTGGATGGTGTCAGCGATCGTGATTACTTAGTGGAACTGATGTCAAACTTTTCTTTGATCATGATGCATATGAGCCGATTGAGTGAGGAATTAATCTTATGGAGCAGCCAAGAGTTTCGTTTTATCACGATGGCAGATGCCTACTCCACAGGCAGCAGCATCATGCCGCAAAAGAAAAATCCAGATGCTGCAGAACTTATCCGCGGAAAAACAGGTCGTGTCTATGGTTCTTTATTTTCATTGCTAACTACGTTAAAAGGCTTGCCGCTAACGTACAATAAAGATATGCAAGAAGATAAGGAACAGTTCTTCGATGCACTCGACACGGTACTTGACTGTCTCGAAATCATGTCCAAAATGATCGACACACTACAAGTAAATGCCGATCAAATGAAAGCAGCCATCAAAGGCGGTTTCCTGAATGCAACAGAAGTGGCGGACTATCTGGTTGCAAAAGGCACGCCTTTCCGTGACGCTCACGAAATCGTTGGCAAAATCATCATTTATTGCGAACAACAAAGCAAAGCTATCGAAGACCTATCAGTAGGTGAGCTAGCACAATTCAGTACTCACATAGAAGACGATATTTATGACTACATCGATTACGAAAACATCATTACGAAAGGGAATAAGCATCTAATGAAAGGTGAGTAATTACAAAAATTCACTTTAGTCAAGGAAAAAAGGTTGTCCGGAAAGTCTTTAGAAAAAGACTTACAGCGGACAACCTCTTCACTCCTGTGATGCTTATTACGAGTTATGCTCATAAATTCGCACGTATTCCGTTAGAACCATTCTATTTATTCCTGTAATACTCGAGGTTTCCCTTGAGCAGCAGCAATGATAAATCCAATAAAACCTAATATCAAAGCAGGCACAATCCAGCCGACACCTTGCTCATACAATGGCAAATGCTTCAACACCTTCATAACGGGCGTCAATTCTAAACCAAACGCATGTAGCATATCAAACATACCGATTACGCCAGCAGCAGCTAATCCGAAAAGGTATACTTCATGATAGCCCCTGAACAATCGATGAATTAACCGGAATGAAATTAATACAATGGCTAGCGGATAGACTCCGACCAGCACAGGCAGCGTAACGGAAAGCAATTTTGTCAGACCAATATTTGCGACAATGGTAGTGGAGGCACAAATGATAATTACGAGTCTTTTATAAGAAACAGAGGGAATAATTTTAGACAGATACGTAGCACTTGCGGTAACTAATCCAACCGAAGTCGTTAAGCAAGCGAGTGTCACCGCCAGGCCTAGTAAATAAAGTCCATTATTTCCCATCAACGCATATGCAAGTTTGGCTAATATATCTCCACCGTTCGTTGCGCCATCTGCAACACCACGACTTGTAGTTCCTAAATAAGCCAATCCTGCATACACGAGACTTAGTCCAATTACCGCAATCGTGCCTGCTCTCATTGTAATAGAAGTAATCGCTTTTCTATCCGTAATTCCTTTTGCTTTTACCGCGTTAATAACGATAATTGCAAAAACGAGAGCTGCCATCGCATCCATCGTTCCGTATCCTTCAATAAATCCCTTGATGAAGAAGTTTTCGTCGAAAGGTTCTTGGGGTATCCCGGCTTTGCCTAAAGGGTTGACGATACCGGTCACAACAATAAGAGTCACGATGGCTAGAAGCACGGGCGTTAAAATACTACCGAAGCGATCGACCATTTTATTTGGCTTTAAGGAAAGCCAAATCGTCACAGCAAAAAAGATGATGGAAAATAACACGAGTGCCAGTGTCTTGTAGGATTCTGACACGAAAGGGGACACCGCAATTTCAAATGAAACTGTTGCTGTCCGAGGTACACCGAAAAACGGTCCAAGTGCCAAATACACAACCAATGGAAAAACTATTGCGAATAAAGGGGAGGCTTTTCCAGCCAAGTCGCTTAGTTGATTGCCGCTCATGGTTACGGCAATGACGCCAAGATAGGGAAGGCCCACTCCCGTAATCAAGAAGCCGGCAAGCGTAAGCCAAGCTTGGTCGCCCGCCTGTTGACCCAGAAGCGGAGGGAAAATCATGTTTCCTGCGCCAAAAAACAGGGCAAACATCGTCAGCCCTAATTTTATCGTGTCAATTTTGGTAAAACTATTCATTGCGAATTCCTCCTGAAATACTCTGAGAAGTCTATGTATTTTGGTAACTTCGTGTATGCGTAAAAAAGCCTGAGCAACTGCTGTAACACTATATGATAAGTAATAATGTTCTGTCAAGTATACAGAAAGAAATTCCCAGGATAATCCTTTCTAATACAAAAACTGTAAAAAGGACTCTCGGAAAGAGAATCCTTCAGTCATTACCCCATAATATGATAACCGGCATCTACATAAATTACTTCGCCCGTTACGCCGCTTGATAAATTGCTGAGCATTGCAATTGTCATATCTGATACTTCTTCCGGTTTGACATTTCGCTTTAATGGCGCACGTTCTTCAATTTTGCTTAGAATTGTATTAAAGGAAGGAACTCCTTTGGCAGATAATGTACGGACTGCCCCTGCAGAAATTGCATTGACACGGATATTTTGCTCGCCAAGCTCAGACGCCAAGTAGCGAACAGATGCTTCAAGAGCAGCTTTCGCGACACCCATTACATTATAGCCTTCGAGTACACGCTCAGCGCCTAAGTAACTCATAGTGATGATGGCGCCACCTTCTGTCATATAATGGCGAGCTTCACGTGCCGCAGCCACCAAAGAATACGAGCTAGAATCTTGTGCGAATGCATATCCATCACGTGATGTCTCAACAAATGGATTACGTAAGTCTTCCTGATGAGCGAATGCTACTGAATGCACTACCCCGTGAATTACGCCTACTTGTTCGCCAATTGCCTTAAATGCTTGTTCGATGCTTTCATCACTATTCACATCACATTGCACAATTTGCGTTGCGTTCAGTTCATGCTTTTCTAAGATTTTCTCTAACTTTTCACGTGAGCGATCTTTGCGGTATGTGAAAATGACGTTTGCTCCGATTGAGAACAAAGCTTTCGCGACGCCCCAGCCAATGCTACGTTCATTCGCAACCCCCATTACGACAATATTCTTCCCTGATAACTTTAATAAATCTACCATAATAACCTCCTGAATTTTCATTAGTAACTGTATCTTCTAATACTCTTCATAATAGTAACATATTGTTCGAAAGAAGATGTAGCTTTTCTGCAGGAGAAGATCTTACATTATAAATTGACAGTCAATAAATAAAAATACAGTTGACTTTATATTTATACATACGTATACTTAGCTGTAATGAATAATGAGGTGATGACGTTGAAGGTAGGAATCATAGGAGCGTCCGGGTATGGTGGCCTCGAATTGATTCGGTTGCTGCAAAACCACCCGGAAATTGAACAGATTGATTTATTCACATCCTCCGAAGTGGGGACTGTATTTTCTGAGAAATATCCGCATCTCGTGAACATTCACGATACTAAGATGAAGGCTATAGAGCAAGAGCATATCCGACAATTAGATACCGTTTTCTTCAGTACACCGGCAGGAGTGACTACGACGTTACTTCCTCCACTAGTAGGTGTCGGACCTAAGTTAATCGACCTAGCAGGAGATTTTAGACTGAAAGATCCGGCGTTGTATACACAATGGTATCAAAAAGATGCCGCTGAAATGGAATACTTAGAGAGAAGCGTATATGGATTGCCTGAGTGGAATAAAAAACAAATCCAAGAAGCAGATTTCATTGCCAATCCGGGTTGTTATCCAACCGCAGTTCTATTGTCTTTACTTCCTCTTTTAAAAAATGAATTGATCGATGGCAGTCAGTTAGTGATCGATGCGAAAAGTGGCGTGTCTGGTGCAGGCAATAAACCGAGCGCAGCGACACATTTTAGTGAAACGAATGAAAACTTCTCTATTTATAAATTACATCAACATCAACATATACCTGAAATTGAGCAGGCGATGAATCTTTTCGCCAATCAACCAGAACCGATTACCTTCACGACTCATCTTGTACCGATGACGAGAGGAATCATGGCAACGAGTTACGCAAAAGTGAATGCAGCAGTAACAGAACAGCAGCTCACAGACTGCTTAAAAGATACGTATAAAGATAGCCCGTTCGTTAGGATTCTGACAGATATCCAGAAGATTGGAACGAAACAAGTCTATGGTTCCAACTATTGCGATATTCATGTCAAGGTAGATCCGCGAACGAACCGAGCAACGATTGTAGCCGTTATTGACAACCTGGTTAAAGGGGCTGCCGGTCAAGCTATTCAAAATATGAACATCCTATACGGATTAGATGAAACAACTGGAATTGATAATATTCCATTATTTATTTGACCTAACATCTTTAGAATTGAAGGGAGCACTTATATGGAAACCATTGAAACTATCGAAAGTATGAAGCGTATCTCGCGTAAGAATATCGTGTCACCAAAGGGATTTAAAGCAGTCGGCATTCATTGTGGTCTGAAACATAAGAAAAACGATTTGGCTTTACTAGTCAGCGAAGTGCCAGCGAGCGTTGCAGGTGTCTTCACAACGAATGCAATCCAGGCAGCTCCACTTAGTGTAACGAAACAAGTCGTATACGAAACACAAAAAATGCAAGCGGTAGTCATCAACTCAGGCAATGCCAACGCGTGTACTGGTAAACAAGGTATGAAAGACGCCTTGACCATGCAACAAAAGACAGCAGAACACCTTGGCATTGATCAAAACTTAGTCGGCATTGCTTCGACAGGCGTTATCGGAGAATTGATGAAAATGGAGCCATTGCTGTCAGGAATCAAACAATTACAACCGAACGATAGTCTCGAAGGTTCAATTCAATTCTCTCAAGCTATTTTGACAACAGATACGGTGACGAAAAATACAGCTTATGCGACAGTCGTCGATGGTCATGAAATTGTTGTCGCTGGAGTAGCAAAAGGATCTGGCATGATTGAACCAAATATGGCGACTATGCTTGGCTTCATTACGACAGATGCGAATATTGAATCCGAACATTTACAGCAGGCCTTAAAAGAGATTACCGATGTTACATTTAATTCCATTACAGTGGATGGTGATACGTCTACGAACGACATGGTACTTGTAATGGCTAACGGAATGGCAGGAAATAACTCATTGACACCGTCTCATCCTGAATGGCAATCATTTGTCAACGCTCTGCATGCAGTCTCGCAAGACTTAGCGAAAATGATTGCGAAGGACGGCGAAGGGGCAACTAAGTTAATCGAAACTAAAGTGACAGGTGCAGTTTCCGATGAAGAAGCGCGTAAAATTGCAAAATCCGTCGTTGGATCACCACTTGTTAAAACAGCTGTATTTGGTTGTGATGCAAACTGGGGACGTATTATCGCGGCAGTTGGCTATAGTGGTGCAACAATTGATCCGAATGACATTAAAATCTATATTGGCGAGACGCTAGTAGTAGAGGGCGGCGAACCGATTCCGTTTTCAGAAGAGGAATTGCTCATTTATTTGAAGCAACATGAAGTGAAATTTGTTGTGGAATTAAACCAGGGAACTGGTCAAGGAATGGCATGGGGGTGCGATCTGACTTATGACTACGTCCAAATCAATGCAACCTACCGCACCTAAACGGCAGGTTATCAAACTAGGTGGCAGCATGCTCGATGAACTGAGTGAAGCGTTCTTCGATCGAGTAAAAGAATTACAACAAGCTGGCATACAATTACTAATCGTTCATGGCGGCGGACCGAATATTAATCAGGAATTGGCAGATCGGAACATCACGTCTTCTGTAATTAATGGTTTTCGTGTGACTTCCAAGGAAGCTATTGGCGTCGTGCAATCTATTTTGATCGGTCAAGTAAATCCTTCTCTTGTCCACCGTTTCAATCGGGAAGGTGTCAAGGCGACGGGACTCAGTGGATTCGATGCCAATCTACTTACTTGTGATGTATTAGATTTTGAAACGTATGGCTATGTGGGTGAAATTCAGCAAGTGCAAACAGATATTTTGGATTCATTACTAGAAACTGGAGTGGTTCCAATTATTTCATGCATCGGAGCTACTGCTGAAGGGGAGCCATTAAATATCAATGCGGATACGGTAGCTAGTCAAATTGCCTTGGCAGTCGAGGCGGAAAGTCTATTGCTAGTCACGGATACTCCTGGAATTCGTATCGAAGACCAGACACAAGAAAAAGTGATGCCGGCAGATATACAGCGCTGGATCAAGACAGAAGATATTTATGGGGGAATGATTCCGAAAGTTCAGGCAGCCATCGAATGTCTGGAAGCTGGCATTCCATCTGTTGAAATTGTTGGTCAGCAACTGACAGGAACGGTCATTACCAATGAGGGGGCAATCGCGTGACTTCTTTGTTTAATAACTATGCAAGACGAGCGGTGCATCTAGTCAAAGGGCAGGGTACCGTAGTAACAGACGATCAAGGGAAAGAGTACTTGGATTTCACAAGCGGCATTGCGGTCGTTAGCTTGGGCCATGCGCACCCTACAATTGTCAAAGCATTACAAAACCAAAGTGAAAAACTGTGGCATATATCGAATTTATTCGAAAGCCCGGAACAAGAAAAATTAGCAGAATCGCTAACGAAAGATACGGATTTATCCTATGCGTTGTTCTGTAACAGTGGGGCAGAGGCCAATGAAGCTGCTATTAAACTAGCGAGAAAACATACAGGCAAACATCTCATCCTGACTTTCGAAAAATCGTTTCATGGCCGGACTTTTGGTGCGATGTCGGCAACAGGACAGGATAAAATACGTCAAGGATTTGGTCCGTTGCTTGAGAGTTTTGAAACACTTCCTTTCAATGATGTAGATGCATTAAAAGGAGCAGCCAATGAAAACGTGGCGGCTATTATGTTGGAAGTGATTCAAGGGGAAGGTGGCGTCAATTCAGTAGAGCCCGCGTTTGCACAAGCGATTATGGAAGCTTGTCAACAGCATGGAATTTTATTGATTATTGATGAAGTTCAGACGGGAATCGGCCGTACAGGAACGCGCTATGCATATGAGCAAACGGCATTGAAGCCAGATATCGTAACGTTGGCAAAAGGACTCGGTGGTGGTTTCCCGATTGGTGCGCTTATAGCAGGCAAGGACCTTTTCGATACATTCGGCCCTGGCTCACACGGCACAACCTTTGGAGGCAATCCACTTGCTGTAGCAGTTGCGCAGACGGTTGTCGATCACGTTTTCGAGCCGACGTTTCTACAAGATGTTCAGGACAAATCGGCTTATTTCAAAGCGCAACTACAGTCTGTTTTGCCAACCGAGAAGTTTTCAGTACGTGGCAACGGATTATTGCTCGGAATTCATTCAAATGAAGAAATAGCACCAGTCATTCAGAAAGCTGAACAGCAAGGGTTACTCCTAGTGCCAGCGGGTACAAACGTCATTCGTCTGTTGCCACCATTGACGGTTTCAAAGAAAGAAATTGATCAAGCAGTGGCCATTTTGAAGAACATCTTAAATTAAAAATCACTTGGATTAAGGCAGTCAGTGAGCTGCTATTCAAATAGGAAGAATTCTCCTCTTGCAGGAGGATTCTTTTTTGAATTTTTCTATACAAAGAAATGATGGTCAGGTATAGTTAGTGAAAATAACTCTACTAGAATGGAAGTGTCCTAGTCTTGAAAAAACTATTCGGTTTGCTATTAGCCGTTTTATTTCTAGCATATGCATTCCCGGTGTCATCTCTCGCTGCTGTATTTCCTGATGTGAAAGACCAGAATTCTGCTGCTGCAGAAATAAAATACTTATCAAGTAAGGGAATTATCACAGAAAAACCTAACCAAAACTTTCGTGTCAATGACCCGATCACGAGGCTCGAGGCATCGGCCATGATTCAACGTGCTCTACAATTACCTATGGATGGACGTCCATCAGTAGAATTTTCCGATATTAAGCCATCGCATCCGCACTATCACCTGATCGCCACAATGGTTGACGAAGGTATTTTCATGGGAAATGAGAAACAGGAATTTCGTCCTGATGGTCAATTAACACGTGGGCAGATGGCGGCTGTGTTCGTCAGAGCGTTTGACTTAAAAGGAACGTCTACTTATCGATTCCGTGACGTACCTGCTTCCTATTGGGCATCGCCTGCTATTCAAACGCTATCTGTACAATCTATCACAACGGGTTTCCAAGATAATACGTTCAAGCCCAATCAAACCTTAACACGCGGTCATTTCTCTATATTTCTCGCCAGAATCTTGGAACCCAGCTTTATAAATACACCTGCTTGCTACGTTGCAAATAACAAAGCGCAACAAGTGGTCAATGTCCCTGTCACTACATTATGGAAACAGCCAGGTACTAAACGTACGGTCGATTCATTGGCCAATGGTAAATCACCAGACATTAGCAAATGGGTTGCTTCAATGAGTTTACCTCAAAAACAATGGTTAGTCGGGAAACTGGAGACCCAAGCCCTTTATGGACAAACAGTTAAGGTGTTGGAAACCAAAGGGGAGTGGGTGCAAGTAGCGATTGAAGATCAAAGCTCACCGAAACACGTATCAGGTTATCCAGGCTGGCTACCGAAGAATCATCTAACGACCGTTTATCCAAATTATGCTACATGTAAAACTGCTATGGTGAAAACAAAAACAGCGATCTTGACGCATGATGAAAATGGACAGAAGCCATTTAAAACAATTAGTTTTAACACGATCCTCCCAGTCATTGGAGAGAACGGTGACCGCATGGCTCTACAGACACCAGCGGACGGTGTGAAATATGTGAATAAGAATACAGTCAAACTAGTGAATGCGAAAGAAAATATGCCAAAACCAACTGCTCAGCAAATCGTTGAAACAGCTAAAATCTTCAACGGATTAACCTATTTATGGGCTGGGACATCTGGATTTGGCCTAGATTGTTCAGGATTTACTTATTCCGTTTACCGTCAACATGGCATCAGCCTGCCAAGAGATGCTTCTGTTCAGGCAGTTAACGGGATGAAGGTCCAAAAGAAAGACTTGAAGGCAGGTGACCTAGTCTTCTTCGCTTACAATAAAGGAAAAGGTACAGTGCATCATGTCGGCATGTATATCGGCAACGGCCAAATGATCCATGCGCCAAATCCGAAACGTACAGTGGAGATCGTACCGATGACACTAGAACCGTATCAATCAGAATACGCTGGTGCTCGACGATATCTACATTGAATAGCTAAAAGACTGTCCTGAAAGTGAATAATCTTTCAGAGGCAGTCTTTTTCACATAAATACGTAAATAAGGGAACGCGCCAAAGTTGCATTGTACCGCGCCAAACTTTCTTCGAACCGAGCGTTTGGACCTCGGTACCGAGCATTACGTAACACGCACCGAGCCAAACCTCTCGCAGAAAGAGCCAAACAAGCCGTTTACCCTTATTTTTTTAATATCCAAATCTTCCTATCAAACAAAAAAAACATCTACGCAAAAAGAAAAGATGCCCAAAAAGTCAGGTGAAAAAGACTTTCGGACAATCTCTTCTTTTATTTCTCTACATTACCTTCAAATAGTAATTGATCTGCTTCTAAATCAATGACCTTCAAATACTGATCATGCTTCACAAAAATACTTTTATAGACCTTTTTTCCACTTTCGTTCTCGAACAGAATGATCCGCTTCCCTGGATTATCTGTTTCAATGTGAGAAGTTAATTCATCCAGAGGAATATTTTCTGCTAAGATAGCAAATTCTTCAAATGCGGATAGTTCAGAATCAAATGAAACAGGCGGAGTCTCTTGCTCTCCTTCTGGCGACATCTCACTATCAGTCGATTCAGTGGTGTTCTTTTCTGGTTCTATGCTATCCACCGAAATCGCATCATCTTCTTTTGGTTGTTCTTGAGTTTCATTTCCACATGCCACTAAAAACACAGCGAGCACCGGTAGTATCCACCATTTCTTCATTGCAAATCACTCCTAGATAGACTGAAATATTTCATTAAAACAGTGTAATAGAATAATCTGCGTGAATCAATTTACATGACTTATACTTAGATTGGAAGATATGGAATAATGATGTACAATCAAACTAGCAATAATTTTAGTTAGAATATACTGATACCTTTCGACGACAGATAATTAGGGGGGATTACATGAAAATCGTAGTACCACTAGATGGTTCGAATGCTGGCTTTAAAGTAATACATCATGCAATTGAATTAGCTAGTTTATACGGGGACGAGGTCGTACTTTTAAATATCCAACCGTCTCTACAAGAACTCGGTTTGCCTACCATCAAAAAAGGAGGTCACATGCTACAGGGAGAAGGAGTCAAATATTCTGCCAAAGTCCGAATAGGCATCCCCGCAATGGAAATTATTGCAGAATCAAATGATAAAGAAACCCGATTTATTGCAATGGCCGTAGGGAAAGGAAAAGAAGAAGCAATTGGAAGCGTGAGCAAGCAAGTACTATTATTAGCGAAATGTCCAGTGCTACTCATTCCGGAACATGCTGAGTAAAGCTATATGCTACTTTCAAAATTCAAAATACTTATTACTTTTATCTCACCATATGATATAGTAAATATATAGTAGATAGGTATGAATGGGGGAAGTTGAATGGAGAAACTTTTGAGGACATCTTCAGCAAGGAGAGCACTTAGCAAAGTAGAGCGAGTAACAAAACGCATTCAACCTCTGGTGGAAAATGAGCTGTCATTTAATAAAAACTATAAACAACTCCACCAACTATTGGACGATGAATTGCAAGATGATGAATACTTTGTCATCGTGGATGAAACAGGTCGCAGTTACATTCATACGAATAGGCTTTGGGAGGGAACGTTGTTTTCTGATCCTGTTGGTTTGAAGGCCGCAAATACGGATCAGCCTTTACTACAAGTTTATGAAAGACAATCGGGTGAACGTCTAATCGACGCCTCTATGCCGATCATGAAGACAAATGGTACTCGGTATAGTCTTCGCTTAGGACGAATTGTTCATCAAAAGTATATTCTCTATGGAATGACAGCCGCCATCCTGTTACCATCCATTGTCATGGCATATATCGCGTACCTTTTTAATTTAACTCTCAATCAAGGAGTAACATTCGCCTTCACTTCACTCGCCATTTCTGCTCTCATGATCATCACCCTCTATAAAATTGTGATGAAAGGAATACGTTCTTGGCGCCAAGTGACAAGAAAGATCTCAGCAGGAGATTTAACAGCGGAAGTAAGTGAGCGATCGAGATCAGAATTTAATCAAATTGGATTTGAAATTAACAAAATGGTGATTGGCACAAAAAATATTGTAAAAGAGTTAGATCAATCATCCGGAATAGTTGACAAAATCAGCCAAGATCAAGCGGCGGAAGCAAAGCGTCTATCAAGCGTTTTCACCGCATACGGGAACACCATGCAAACCTTCCAGAGTGGAACGGAGCAACAGTTGTCATCTTTGCAGTCTGCGAACGCCATGGTGCAGACGATGATGCAAGGAATTCGGGAGATGGAAGCTCGCATTCAGCAAACGCTTTCAAAGTCAGAAAATGCTTCTAAAGCTGCAGCGGAGGGTAGTCAGGCAATTGAAGAGTCCGAACAAAAGATGCAACAGATTAATGATGCAGTTCATATGTCTTCGCAAAAGATTATGCGGGTGGCAGAAGATATTAACCAAGTCATCCAAAAAGTCTCTCTGATCACTAAAATTGCGGAGCAGACAAATTTATTGGCATTGAACGCTTCCATTGAAGCAGCTCGTGCAGGAGAGGCGGGTAGCGGGTTTTCCGTTGTCGCCAATGAAGTCCGTAAGCTCGCTGAGGAAACGAACGACTTTGCGAATGATGTCGTGCGGACATTGGAGCAGACGAATAATGAAGTGAAAAGTGCCGTACAGCAAGTGGAGTCTAATACCGACACGATCCAAGAAGGCGTAGAGATCGTCCAAGTTGCGGGTCAATCCATCCATCAAATGAATGAAGCGGTTATTGATACAAAAGCGGCTGTCAATAATAATAGTCGCCATGCAGAAGAGATGATTAAAGATGGGGAACAGATTGAAAAAATCATTGAACAGATTACGACCATTTCTGAACAATTCACGGAAAATGTTACAGAAACAGTCGCAGGAATGGATGAGCAAGTCGAAGGCATCCAGCAGTTGGCAAGCGATGCTGTTAGACTCACAGATCAAGCGGCCGCACTGAATCGCATCGTTCATCGTTTTACATTTTGATTGAATACCTATAAAAAACGAGGCTGGGACATATCTATCTTTTTCATTTAAAATTACGAACATTTATAAAGACACCACAGTGTGCTTTGTATATCAAAAAGTAGGGATTGGAGCGGAAGGCGGCGACTTCCGCGGGAATAGCATGAGCCTTGAGACCCCGCAGGAGCGTAGCGACGAGGAGGCTCAAGCCATGCCCGCGAAACGCGTCCGTCTGTAGCGCGAATCCCCGGAGAGTCTCTAAGACGGTACTTTTTTGTAATAGGAAAACCCGAACCGATTTCCAAAACATAAAGTGACTGTTCTGGAATAGTTCGGGTTTTTTACTCTATAAATTCTTTTGTCCCAGCCCCGTTTTATTTACCTACCTCAAGATGAAACACTTGGCTGCACAGATTGCTTTTTGTATTGCTTCGCCTCGTTTTTACGTTTTTGTTGTAGCCGCAAGAACAGGTTGTTACCAACTAGTGAGGCGATAATAAATACGGTTCCAATGTAATCGAATACGGTCAATTGATAACCTTGCACAAATGAAATGACAAGAGTTGTTACAGGCACGAAGTTAATGAATAATAAGCCATTTAATGGAGATAAAATTCGAACTCCGACGTTCCATCCAAGCAATGCAATAATTCCAGGAAAGATGATCATAAATAGCATATGTGGACTGACCTTCTGCACGGTTGCTAGAGTAGGAACGGAAATATATCCTGTCAACGTAACGAAAAAGACGACGACACAAGCTGTTGCGGTACCGAGTAGACAGCTTAAAGTGGAATAACGAAGTGATGACCAATCACTGAAACGATCGCCGCCCATCGTGTAAACGACCCATCCCACAACTGCCAAAAAGATGAGCAATGAAGGTATGATATCATCTGTAGCTGTCAAAAACGAAAATATATCTCCTTTTGTTATAACTAGCATGACACCGATAAACGCGGTAAATACGCACGCTAATGTAAAACCATGTGGCTTGTGCCGGCTAATCAGCCACACAATGACGATGGAGATCATTGGCATCATAGATTCTGTGATGGATGCCACCATAATTCCTGGCTCACCCATTAAATCTTGCCCCCAGAAGATAAATAAGTTATACACCACAAATGCCATCGTTCCGAAGAACCATAGAGAAAGTCCTCGTTTTTCCAATTGAAATGCCTGTTTCCCTTCTTTCCACCACAACAAGATGACAAGTAAAACGGTTACCGATACATAGCGGATTAATGTGAAATAAAAAGGATCTATTGTTTTAAATGCGCTATTTGCAACAGGGAACATGGCACCCCACGATGCGCTGGCGATAAAGCACAGGACTGCACCCCATAGTATTTTGTTTTTCATTTGACTAAACCTCCTTAACTACTTACTCTAGTAAACTAAATAATAGACATCATGTAAAACGAATAATAATGATGTATACTATCATTATTAATGATATCTAAAAGAGGAGTAGAAAGAGGGAGTAAAATGGAATTTAAAGATTTGGAAATTTTTCAGATGGTAGCTGAAAAAGGAACCATAACAGAAGCAGCAAAAGAGTTACGTTATGTACAATCCAATATTACGTCTCGTATTCAAAAATTAGAAAACGAGTTAAAAACGCCTTTGTTTAATCGTCATCATCGAGGGATGATCTTGACGCCAGAGGGAAAGAGGTTGTTAGTCTATAGTGAGAAAATCCTTTCCTTAACGAATGAAATGAGGAAGGTAGTACAAAATGATAAAGAACCTTCTGGGAAACTGGAAATTGGCTCAGTAGAAACTGTGATCAATCTACCTATCATTTTGTCTAGATATAATAAAAAATATAAACAAGTTGATTTATCTTTATTTACAGGCGTTACAGAGCAACTGCAATATAAAGTCCTTCATCATCAATTAGATGGGGCATTCATTTCGGAAGGTGCCACACATTCTGATTTAGCGATCCACGAAGTATTGGAAGAGGAGTTAGTCTTATTATCCGACAAACCATTTCAATCTATAGAAGATATTAAAGACGAACCCATCCTATGTTTCAGTAAAGGGTGTGGCTATCGTGCAAGACTAGAGTTATGGTTGGAGGATGAAAAATTAAAACCGACAAAAATGATGGAATTTGGTACATTGGAAACGATCTTGGGTAGTGTAGCTGCTGGGCTCGGCGTGACATTCGTACCGAAATCTACGGTAGCTCATCTTGTCGAGCAAGAACTCGTCTATTGCTATCATTTGCCACCGAAATATAGTCGAATCAAAACGGTTTTTGTGCGTCGTTCAGATTCTTATTTGACACCGACGATCCAGAAGTTTATAGAAGTAATAGAAGAGTTCCATCAAGAAACATTGGATCAATTTCAAAATTCGACACAAAGTTTACGTCCGTAATAGGTTACTTATGCTAATATGGAGGGTAAGTTATTACTATAGAATTGGAGTGTCAATAGATGAATTACAGCAATCAAACAGGTAGTCCCAGTTCATTCAAAAAACGTAATTATCGACCAGCGATCATTGCTATTTCGATCGTGTTAATCGGGGCGATTGGTGTGCTGTCAGGTTTGCCGGGTGCCGAGAACTTTACTGCTTTCGATATTACGATCTTGCCTCTTTTAAATGCCATTTTCAATAGTTTCACATTTCTATTCTTAGTGGCTGCACTCATCGCTATATTGAAAAAGAATGTCACAGTGCATAGACGCTTTATTTATGCCGCGTTCTGTACGACTGCTTTGTTTCTAGTCACGTATGTCGCTTATCATTATCTAGCAGAGTCCACTCCTTATGGTGGCAGTGGTTTCATGGCTGGTTTTTATTATTTTATTTTGTTCTCTCATATTGTATTAGCTGCTGTAATTGTGCCGCTAGCGTTAACGAGCGTCGCGCGAGCTTGGAATATGGAAAATGCACGTCACCGAAAAATTGCGCGATGGACGATGCCGATCTGGTTATATGTAAGTTTAACTGGTGTACTTGTATATATACTGATTTCACCTTATTATTAAGGGAAGATATCATTTTAAATAATTGAACAGAGCAAAGCATCAGTCAGAAGAGTTACGTTGACTGATGCTTTTTTACAACATAGTAAACCGAATATTTCCAATAAATAATCGAATGGATGTGTACGAATGAACTCTCCAAATTTTATGTCGGATGAATCGTTTGATGAGATTTTCCAACAAGAATCAGACGATATTAATGAACAACTGAAGAAAGAAATTTTGATCGCAATGATCGGGGATGTTAATGCAGGCAAGTCTTCTACGTTGAACCGACTCATGCAGAAAAATGTGGCGGAAGTGGGAGCGCAGCCTGGAGAGACACGTGAGGTGGAAAAGTATTATTATAGGGAAAATATCCTGTTTGTTGATACTCCAGGTCTCGATGATATTAACCAAGAGCATTCACAGGAGACATTGAATTTTTATCATGAAGCCGATGTGATTTTATTTTTTCTGAATGCTGCAGGCACGGTGCTCTCAGATACAGAACTTAAATCACTGAATAAAATTGCTACCCTCAACAAGAAAATTGTCATTGTGCTGAATAAAATAGATGCAGCTGAGGATATCCCGAGTTTAGTGAACTACATACTAGAGCATACTGAATTTGGCTATCCTGTCATTCCGATCTCCTCTAAGACAGGTGAGCATATGGAACTGTTGCAACGAGAGATTCTTCAGCAATTGAAAGAAACGAATAAAGATCTTTTGCTTGCAGCGAATATGGCGGATAAATCATCCATCGCGAAACGTTGGATTTTGGCGGCGGGAGGGTCAGCGGCAGCCATTGGAGCAGCTCCCATTCCTGGAGCAGATTTTGTTCCGTTGACTACTTTACAGGTTGGACTCATGTTGAAGCTCTCTACTTTATACGGGAAACCTGTCACGAAAGATCATGCGAAGGAATTAATTATAGCAACGGTGGTGGGAAATGTCGGCAAAACGGCATTCCGACAAATTGTCAAAGTGATACCGGGCGCTGGCATGGTTGTAGCGGCAAGTGTAGCGGGTTCCATGACAGTCGCTCTTGGCTATGCCATAAAATATATGTATGAACATGATATGGATTTAACTCCTGATACATTGAAAAAGGTATATAAAATGTATTTGAAACGAAATAAGTAAAAAGGGGCTGGGTGTATGGAGTGGTTTAATTACGCAACGTTCGTTGTGGCTTTATTGGCAGGGTTATATTCGATGGAAAGCATGAAGCGTAATAAGGAATTGGAAGAACGAGTAGAAAAACTGGAGAAGAAAAATACTGCGGAATTGGACAAACATCGTTTATGAAGAAGGAGGTAAAGGATGTATGTCCTATCTGTAAAGGGAACAACCAGTGTGGAAATGGGCTACCTAAAGAAAAAAGGGATTGCTGGTGTACAAATAAAGAGTTCCCAGAAGAAGTGTTCCGTCAAATACCGAAAGAAGATCTGGATAAACACTGTATTTGTCCAAATTGTTTGGAACGAATCAGCGGAAATAAATAGACAAGCGAGGGTCTAGCGACCAACGCTTGTCTATTTTTATTCTTCAGAAAATGAACGTGTCGCTAAATCTTTTTCATAGATAAATAGCGCATTTTTGTCTTCACGGATTCGTTTCAAGTATTCAATATGTTTATCAAAGGTTGCTTCTTCTTCAACTTGTTCGTCCAAGAACCAATTTAGGAATGAAATTGTCGCATGTTCCTTCTCTTCCCAGGCCATATCCATAATAGTATAAAATGATTTTGTTACTTCTTTTTCTTGTTCCAACGCGACTTCAAATGTATGAACGAGACTGTCGAAAGAAGTGGCAGGTGCAGGGATTTCAGTAATGATGGCACGGATTCCACGGTCATTTAAGTAAGAATAGATTTTCATGGCATGTTGCCGTTCTTCTTCTACTTGTTGTAGAAAGTAATGGGCAAACCCACTATAATTGCAATATTCGCAGTAAGAAGCCATAGATAAGTACGTTTGTGCTGCGGCAAATTCGTTGTTCATTTGTTTATTCAGTGCTTGTGCTAATTTTTCGCTGATCATCTGCATCGTCTCCTTTTGTTCTGTTACTATCCTATACCCTGATAAGTGCATAGTAAATCTATTATGCGTTGTCTAAATCTTAGTATACCCGTATGAAGCTTCGAATGCCTAGCCTTATTTAGAAAAATAGTCAGGGCAAGCGGGAACTGAACTCTGATGATATACTTTATAGATGAATAGAATTCATATATATACTACAAGTGGAAAGAAGGAATCGTATTGATTAACTACATAATCCCTGAATTGGATGAGCAGGCTGGAGCTGAGGCTGCGACTTACTTGGATACACTGACAAAGCCGATTGGAAGTTTAGGGAAATTAGAGAAAATCGTTATTCAGTTAGCTGAAATGAAAGGCCAGCGAAAGCCCGTGATGAACAAGCTAGGTATCATCGTTTTTGCTGCTGATCACGGAATTGTCGAGGAAGGAATTTCTGCTTTCCCACAGCAAGTGACACGTCAAATGGTGGACAATATGGCGCAAGGTGGAGCAGCCATTAATGTGTTTGGAAGACAGCAACAAGCCGAATTTTCACTGGTAGATGTGGGCGTCATAGGGAACCAATTTATGGAGCCTGTGAAAAACCGTAAGATTCGTCAAGGCACCCAGAATTTTTTACAGGAATCAGCGATGACACGAGAAGAAGTAGAAAGAGCGTTACAAATAGGCTATGAAGAAGCGCTAGCTATTTTCGACGAAGGAGTAGATTGTTTAGTAGTGGGGGAAGTAGGTATCGGCAATACGACGACGAGCAGTGCAATAGTGGCATCAGTGACTGGATTAGATCCCGCTGAGCTCGTTGGGTATGGCACAGGCATTTCTCCTGAACAGCATGTACATAAAATTGAAGTGGTGCGCAAAGCCCTGGCTTTTCACCAGCCCAATGCGCAAGATGGCTATGACGTTTTAATGAAAGTCGGCGGTCTGGAAATAGCGGCAATGGCAGGGGCGATGTTGGCTGCTGCCTCCAATCGAATACCGATCATATTGGATGGATTTATTTCGACTGCTGCAGCTTGTATTGCGGAGAGAATCGGAAAAGGAGCAGCAAACTATATGTTATTAGGCCATCAATCGATGGAACCTGGTCATCTGAAAGCCTTCGAATATTTAGGGAAGGAACCAATTTTATCGTTGGATATGCGATTAGGTGAAGGAACAGGGGCAGCAGTAGCATTTAGTATTATTCAATCAGCAGTCTGCATGATTCAAGAAATGGCTACTTTTGCAAGCGCTGGTGTCTCTGGCAAGAATGACTGACTACAAAAACAGGGGTAGAAATGGCAATCAGCCATTCTTCCCCTGTTTTTTACTCCACTTGATCAAACCGTCTCGATTGGTTCTGTCTGATTTACCTCTTCGTTGTCTGGTGAGTTGCTAATAATACTCGCTAGCACATGGACGCGCAAGATGATTCCTTTGATTCTGTTCGTCTCATCTACCACGACCAACGGATATTTAGAATCAAGCACCCGCGGAATTATGTCTTGCACATATTCTTCGGGATGAGCCGTTACGACCTCAGTAGACATCACCTCATCGATGGTCTTTCTTGTTTTCAGTCCATCGATAGCTTGATCGATGGTCACTAATCCAAGTAATTGACGCTCGCGATTCGTGACGAACACACTAGAAATTCCTTGTTCTTCCATATTTTTGATCGCCACATGTAATCCGTCTTTCCCATTCATGACGCTCAATGGCTTTGACATAATATGCTCTGCTTGAAGAACTTTCGAACGATCAATTTCGCGTGTGAATTCGATAATGTAATCATTTGCGGGTGATTCTAATAAATCTTCTGGTGTTCCGACTTGCTCTACGTTTCCGTCTTTCATGACAGCAACACGATCACCTATACGGAACGCTTCATTGACGTCATGTGTAATGAAAATAATCGTTTTTTGCAAGCGTGTCTGAATATCTAAAAGTTCCAACTGCATTTCTCTTCGAATGAGCGGATCGAGGGCACTGAATGGCTCATCCATCAATAAGATATCGGGGTCGTTCGTAAGTGCTCGTGCAATCCCAACACGTTGGCGCATACCCCCTGATAGTTCATCAGGATACTGATTCTCATAACCTTTTAGCCCAACCGTCTCAATATGCTTTTGAGCGATTTCACGGCGTTCATTTTTTGAAAGACCACGGATTTCAAGACCATATTCAATGTTCTCCATCACAGTCCGGTGGCTAAATAACCCGAAGTGCTGAAACACCATTGCGATTTTCTTTTGTCGGAAAAATTTTAGTTGTTCTTTGTTGTAATTGACGATATTTTCTCCATCCACGTAAATGGCACCTGATGTCGGTTTGTTCAACAAGTTAAAGCAACGAATTAACGTTGACTTTCCGCTTCCTGATAAACCCATGATGACGAATGTTTCGCCTTCCATAATTTCCATGTTGGCATTATACACACCGACCGTATGCCCTGTCTTGTCTAGGATTTCTCGTTTAGAAGCTCCTTTTTCAATTAATGGAATGACTTTTTTAGGACGTGGACCAAAAATCTTTGTGACATTCTCTACTTTGATTTTGACGGTCATGCTGATCTCCTCCTAAAGCTTTGTAGACGGTCCGCCACTCCATTGGTGATACGGTCAATAATGATAGCTAAAAATACAATACTAATTCCTGCTTCAAATCCTAATGAAATATTGATTTGGTTGATGGCGTACAATACACGTTCACCTAAACCATGCGCCCCGACCATTGAACCTACAACAGCCATTGATAATGCCATCATCGTTGTCTGGTTTATACCTGCCATCATCGTAGGTAAAGCTTGAGGAAGCTGTACTTTTACGAGCATTTGATTGCGCGATGATCCAAATGATTCAGCAGACTCGATCACTTCATCATCGACGTTTCGAATGCCGAGTTCCGTTAACCGAATGACGGGTGGTAACGCATATATAATCGTTGCAATAATGGCAGGTACATTTCCTAAAGGGAAGAAGAAAATTACAGGTATCAGGTAAACGAAAGTAGGCATTGTCTGCATCGCGTCCAATAGGGGCCGCATAATAACGGAAAATGTTCGACTGAATGCCATCAGGATACCAACCGGAATTCCAATTGCGAGGGAAAGGACAACAGAAATTACAATAATCGCAACAGTGGTCATCGTTTCCGTCCATAATCCGAATGAACCGATCAAAAAGATGAAGAATGCGAATAGTAAACCACCATATACATTGTTGAAATACCATCCCAACAAGAAAACGATAAACATGATCACCCACCAAGGAGTGTGTAATAGTGTCGTTTCAATAGTGCGGATAGTTGTGGAAGCGATGATGAAGATGAAATCGAAAAGCCAACCGAAGTTCATAGCGAGAAAATCAATAAACTTTTCAACGTAATCACCTATTGGTATACGTACACTGGGGAATTCTGTCATAGGCGTTAAGCTAGTTCGTACTAGCCTGTCCCTCTCTTTCTCTAGTGAAGTAGTGAATGAAGAAGGGGATGGAAATGTTGTCCACCCCGGCAATCTACATGTTCATTTATAGAGCTGCCTTTACTTTCTCGGCAACATCTTCTGGTACCCATTGAGTCCAAAGGTCTTCATGTTCTTTCATGAACCATTTTGCAGTATCTTCAGGTTTTGCATCATTTTCACCCATATATTCCAATGCTTCTTCCGTTAATGCACTGCTTGTTTCGTAATGGCTGAGGAACTCCACTACTTCGGGAGCTTGTGTTTTCAAGTCTTTATGAACACTTACGAATACATCGTTTGGAGGGAATTCACCTGTTTTGTCTTTATCCCAAGCCGCTTGGTCAAATGGCTCGTCTTCCAAAAGCGTTAAGTCGTATGATGCGGTGACCCAAGTAGGAGACCAGTAATACCCTACCCATGGCTCACCTTTTTTATATGCGCTAGCTAAATCAGCTACGATAGCTGAATCTGAACCTGGAGCCAAATACATAAACTTTTTATCTAATCCATAGGTAGTTATTTTTTCATCTAAGTACTTACTGACTAACCAGCTTGATGGTGCTCCGATGATACGACCCATTTTCTTGTTTTCAGGATCTTGAAACAATTCAGGATACTTCTCCAAGTCTTTTACCGTTTTTAAATCGGGAGCTACCGCTTCAATATTACGCTCTGGGTCACCTTTTATAACGTATGTTGGAACATACAAACCTTGCGAGTTGTCGTCGAAGTTCGTCGCAACAGTTTCAATGTCTCCGCTATCGATTGCTTTTGTATACGCTTCGCCTAAGTTATCCGACCAAACTTCTGTATAAACATTTATATCGCCTTGTTGCAACGCCTGGAATGTTGCAGTGGAAGTACCATTTACTACTTCTGTTTTGTAACCGTAACCTTTTTCTAAAATAATTTGTGCGATACTGTTATGGACACGAATACTGTCCCATCCTGCATCTGCAAATTTAATTACATCGATTGAATCTTTACTCGCACTGTTACCACAAGCAGTTAAAAGTAGTAATGCGAACATAGAGAAAAACAACATAATCTTTCTCAAAAAATCAAACCCCTTCTGTTTGTTATTTTTTCATCACGAAATGATATTTTTTACTCGAATCTCTTATATACAGTCACACGTAAAAAAAACGGGAGAGTTGAAGAAATCAAGGAAAAACTATCATTATTTTTCGTGTTGCTAGTTAGTTAGTTTACAGGATAGTAAAAATAATATCAATTTAATAATTTAGAAAACTCTTTTACACCCCTCCTTTTTGGAGTTGGTATTGTTTGAAATGTTTATATAAAAATAATATCTTCATAGGTCATGTAAGACGAATTATTGTACGCTCCATCCTATAGGGGATATAGGTTTTTAGGGAGTCGAAAAAGTGAGGAAATTGTTGTGCGATTGGACGAAGAGTCGTCTGATCGGAAGTTACGAAAGAAAGTGAGTTATTTTGTTTTAAAAATACCCATGGACAAAGTTTTGTAACAGTTTTTGAGGAATTATCGTGTTTTTTTGATTTCGCTTTTAAGAAAATGATATAGTTAGATGTATAGAATTTATTGATATGGAACGTATGTAGAAAAGGAGAATGGATCTAATGACGAAAGAAGTCCATATTGTACCGACTACTACCCATAGTCGCTCGGCGTCTGCCTTCTTCTCAGATATTAAATCATTGGTTAAAGGACCTGTACTTATAGCGAATGTCTTACCCGTATTTGCAGGGTACTGGCTGGCACTACATTTTTCAGGAATGACACTTGCAGGGAATTGGGTTGTTTTCTGGTTAACGATGATCGGAAGCACCTTCTTAATGGCGGGTGCCCTTGTAATGAATAACTGGTTTGATTCGGATATTGATACCTTTATGGAAAGAACGAAGCAACGTCCGACAGTTACAGGAAGCTTTGCCTTGAAAACCGTCTTGAATATTGGTCTGGGATTATCTGGTGTCGGTATGTCCTTATTGTTATTTACTACTATGGAAGCAGCGATTTACGCATTTATCGGATGGTTTACGTATGTAATACCCTATACGATGTGGTCTAAACGCAAATATACACTAAATACAGTGATCGGAAGCGTATCTGGCGCAGTGACGCCGCTGATTGGTTGGGCTGCTGTGATGTCGGCGAACCACATTGTACCGATCGTGTTGTTTTCGATCTTGTTTATTTGGCAAATGCCGCATACATTTGCGATTGCTATGAAGAAGTATGATGAGTATAAAGCAGCGAATGTAGCGATGTTACCCGTTGTGCGTGGCTTTGATTTTACAAAACGCCAAATGTTGATATATGTTTTATGCTTATTGCCTATGCCGTTTTTGTTGCCGATGTTCGGTACGGCTTTTATCGTGATTGCAACGTTGATGAATGTGGGCTATATCGCAGCAAGTGTCTATGGTTTTTATGCCAAGGATAATCACAAGTGGGCGCATATGATGTTTTTATATTCGGTCAATTACATGACATTATTGTTTATGATGATGATTTTATGGACATTTTGATAGCAAAGGCTTCTCTTCACTTTACGTGAAAGAGAGGTCTTTTTTTATGGTAAGATTGAGTAGGATTGCTAGTCTATCTAAAATTGTTTTTTTTTATGTTAATTGAATTGGTACATAGGTTGCAGAGATGAAGAAGGGAGGCGTTTAGATGAATGAACAATTGGATTTGTTGAAGCCGAAAGTGAAAGAAGTGTTTGAGCATCTGCATAGTCATCCAGAGGTCAGTTGGCAAGAGGTAGAGACTACGCGTTATTTGCAGGAGTTACTCGAAAGAGAAGGTTTCGAAGTATCATTATTTGAAGGGATGACAGGATTGTCAGTGACGATAGGAGAAGGAACGCCAGTCGTAGGATTGCGGACGGATATTGATGCGTTGTGGCAAGAGGTCGATGGTGTGTACCGAGCAAATCATTCCTGTGGTCATGATGGTCATATGACGATGGCTGTTGGTACTTTATTGTTAGCTAGGGAACTTGGAATACCATCTAAAGGAACACTTAAAGTGATTTTTCAGCCGGCGGAGGAAAAAGGTAAGGGTGCGTTGGCTGTATTAGAGCAAGGAATTATCGATGACTTGGACTATTTATTTGGCGTGCATTTGCGAGCTATGGATGAGCTGGATGATGGTAGTTCATCTGCTTCGTTACGTCATGGTGCCGCAAAGATGGTGTCTGGGACGATTATGGGAACGGAAGCACATGGCGCGCGACCGCATCAAGGACAAAATGCAATTGAAGTCGGTGCTTCATTAGTGCACGCATTGCAAGGTATTCATTGTAATCCAATGGTTTCGCATACAGCTAAAATGACGATGTTTCAAGCGGGTGGTGACTCTGCGAATATTATTCCAGGAACGGCTAAATTCAGTTTGGATTTGCGCGCGCAAGAGAATCAGGTCATGGAGGAACTTTATTGCCATGTCCAGCGCGTGATCGCAGCGGTCAGCCAGCAGCATGGAGTAGAGATTACATATGAAGTGATGGCGGAAATGGTAGCTGCAGAAGTAGATCCGATAGCAGAACAGATCATGGCTGAGGCGATCTCGAAAACTGTTGGTGAACATCGTATGGTCCGAACAATCGTTACGCCTGGCGGGGAAGATTTTCATTTTTATGCTGTCCACCGTCCAACAGTTAAAAGCACGATGCTTGGTCTAGGATGTGGTCTGTCGCCAGGCCTACACCACCCTCATATGACATTTAATCAAGAGTCATTGGTGACGGGAATTCAAATTCTGACTCATGCTATTGAATTAGCTTTTCAATCTAAAAAATAGAAGGTGCACCTGTGATGAAAGATATCCATATTAGAAAAGTAACAACAATCGAAGATATGTATGCAATGCAAAAGCTGGAGAGACAAATTTGGGGGATGGAACCGATTCCGGTTCATCAAACGATTACTGCAATGAAAAATGGTGGATTAATTGTCGGTGCATTTATTGATGCTCGCATGATTGGCTTTTCGTACAGTTTTCCGGGGTTCTCTGAAGGGCAATCGTATTTGTGTTCCCATATGCTCGGGGTTGATCCGGAATTCCAATTGATGGGCATCGGGAAGCTGTTGAAAGATGAGCAACTTCTTATAGCGCGACAGATGGGCTACAAATTGATAGTCTGGACATTTGATCCGTTGGAAAGCCGTAATGCCTACTTGAATACTTCGAAACTGTATGGAGTTTGTTACGATTATATTGTCAATTGTTACGGTGAAATGGAAGATGGACTGAATAAAGGTTTACCGACCGATCGTTTCCAAGTGGCGTGGTGGATAGATAGTCCGCGGGTAAAGGAGCAATGGCAACCTAAGGAACTCGTATATAAGCGACCTTTCGCCCTAAGTCTGTCCGAACAAAACCATCCCATTTTACATGGTGCTGAAGAAAAGGAATGGCTAGCTTCAGAAGGAGTAGAAGTGCCTGTGCCTAAGCATATCCAACTAATGAAAGCAGAAGAGCCTCAGTTGGCGTATGATTGGCGAATGAAAACTAGAGACATATTTCAACAGTTATGCGATGCTGGCTTTGCATTAATTGACGTGCACCGAACGGAAGATAGTGTGCAATACTATCGTTTTTGCAAGCGTTCTATCATCCCGTTATAAATTGAAAGGAGTATCCGAGATGAAAATTGAGAGTATTCAACTTCGCAGAATGAACATGACGATGAAGCATCCATTTACAACAAGCTTCGGAACAATCCATGACAAGGATTTCTTGTTAGCAACGATAAAAGATGAGTTTGGTCATGAAGGATGGGGAGAATCTGTAGCATTTACTTATCCTTGGTATAGTGAAGAAACAACGGAAACGTGTATTCATATGATCCGTGACTTCTTGATTCCTACTGTGCTAGGCAAGACAATTCAACATCCCGATGAAGTGAATGATCTGTTTGCACCGATCAGAAAGAACAATATGGCTAAAGCGACGATTGAAGGGGCGATTTGGGATTTATATGCAAAGCGCAACAAGATGACGCTAGCTGAAACGTTAGGTGGCACACGTGACCAGATTGAAGTAGGGATCAGTATTGGTATTGAAAAAAATGTGGAAGACTTGCTTGCAAATGTGAGAGGGTTTATCGAAGAAGGATATAAGCGAATTAAAGTTAAAATTAAGCCAGGTTATGATGTGGATGTAATTCGGGCGATTCGAGAGGAATTTCCTGATGTGCCATTGATGGCGGATGCAAATTCCGCATATACGCTCAATGATGTGGAGTTATTGAAACAGCTAGATCCTTTTGATTTGATGATGATCGAGCAGCCACTTGCGTCTGATGATATTATTGATCATGCAGTGCTTCAAAAACAGATTGAGACTCCTATTTGCTTGGATGAAAGTATTCATTCGTTGGAGGATGCGCGGAAAGCTGTTGAACTCGGTAGTTGCCGGATTATTAATATTAAAATTGGTCGATTAGGTGGCTTGACAGAAGCGAAGAAAATTCATGATTATTGTGCCGCTAAAGGGATTGACGTGTGGTGTGGTGGAATGCTGGAATCGGGAATTGGACGTGCTCATAACGTTGCCTTGACGACGTTGTCAAATTTCACATTACCTGGAGATACGGCAAGTTCTTCGCGATACTGGGAACAAGATATTATCATACCAGAAGTAGTGGCGGAAAAAGGCTATATTACAGTGCCTAGTGATGATGGGATTGGCTATAAACCTAACATGGAAGCGATTAATCGATTCACAGTGGATCAATGGGTATTTTCAGCTGAATAGTCAGACAGTGATTGTCAATTCACTATAGATTGTGCTAGACTTTTAAATAATCGAATAAGATTCCTTCGGGGCAGGGCGGAAATCCCTACCGGCGGTGATGAGCTGAATAGCTCTTAGTCCGTGACCCGGATGCTTTTATCTGAATTCAGTAGAAGCGGAAGGTGGATTTGGTGAAACTCCAAAGCCGACAGTTACAGTCTGGATGAGAGAAGGAACAGTGCGTTTTTTAAATTACGATTTATAACGCTTATTTTGTCATACTTACAAGCCCCGTATTTTCATATGCGGGGCTTTTTATCTGAATTCAGCAGAAGACCCTCACTTTTTAAGTGGAGGGATGAATGTAAGTATTTTTCTGTTCAGTGGGAGTTCAAACTTCGGTTGAATTTAGATAAAGCCTTTGGCGATGACATGGATTTTACATTACGCCAAGGCATAATTGATTTGTCACAAGAGGAATTTAGCAAGTTGGAGTGTGTTGATGTGAAACAAGACTATATGGAAATGGCTTTGAAGTTGGCTCGAAATGTCGCTGGTCAAACCTCTCCGAACCCACCCGTTGGCGCTGTAGTAATAAAAGATGGCCGTATAATCGGGATGGGTGCGCATTTACAAGCTGGAGAACGTCATGCTGAGCGGGTTGCGCTCGACATGGCGGGCGAGAAAGCGAGAGGTGCTGATTTGTATGTGACTTTGGAACCTTGTTCGCATACAGGCCGCACATCACCTTGTGCAGATGCGGTCATAGAGGCAGGGGTTCAGCGTGTCTACGTGGCTGTCTCCGATCCCAATCCGCTAGTGGCTGGTAGAGGCGTAGAACGATTGCGAGCTGCAGGCGTAGAAGTAGTGGAAGGTCTGTGTGCAGATCAAGCACGAAAATTGTATGAACCATTTTTTCATTTTATTCGAACAAAAACACCTCATGTGACAATGAAAACAGCGATGACGATGGACGGTAAAATTGCAACTGTAACAGGCGATAGTAAATGGGTAACGAGTGAGCAAGCGAGACTCGATGTCCATCTGCTTCGGCATACGCAAGATGCAATTTTAGTAGGCGTACAAACTCTTCTTCATGATGATCCTCTTCTCACCACCAGATTGCCCCAAGGTGGACAACATCCTATTCGAGTAATTTTAGATACCTGGTTACGAACACCAGTTGATAGTCAAGTCATTCAAAATACACAAGCACCAACGTGGATTGTTTGTGGAAATGAAGCGGACTTGGCGCGTGAACAGTTGCTTCTATCAAGGCCCCACGTAGAAATACTACGTATGCCAACCACCCAACTTGACATACAAGACATCTTGCTTGAACTGGGAATTCGAGGTGTCATGACGTTATTGGTGGAAGGTGGAGCCGCTGTGAATGCATCTTTTGTCAAAGCCCGTGCAATTCAGCAAGTAGTTTGTTATGTTGCGCCAAAGATGCTTGGCGGTAAAGGTTCTCATACACCAGTTGGGGGTGCCGATCCTGTTTTAATGGGCGAAGCCTTTCCGCTCGTTTTTGAAAGCGTAGAAATGATCGGGCCTGATATTAAAATTATAGCGATACCGAAAGAGAGGGAGTAATCATTGTTTACAGGGATCATTGAAGAGATCGGTTCTGTTAAAAATGTGCAGACAGGAGCCAAATCGATGACGCTGTCGATTGCTGCTAACAAAGTGCTAGCTGATGTTCACTTGGGTGATAGTATCGCAGTCAATGGCGTTTGTTTGACTGTCAAAGATTTTTCGGAAAATCAATTTTCAGCAGATGTTATGCCCGAAACGGTGACTTCTACATCTCTACGCCAATTGACAGCTGGAAGCCAAGTGAATTTGGAGCGTGCACTTGCAGCAAATGGTCGATTTGGCGGTCATTTCGTTACGGGACATGTCGATGGTGTCGCGACGATTCGTGAAAAACGAACGTTCGATAATGCATTATATATTCGGCTGTCACTGCCTAATAACTATCGACCTTATTTGTTGCAAAAAGGCTCAATTGCGCTGGACGGTACATCATTGACTATTTTTGAAGTCAATCAAACAGATATAACAATTTCGCTCATTCCTCATTCACAAGAAATGACGGTCATGGCGAAAAAACAGGTAGGGGAAGTCGTGAACTTCGAATGTGACTTGCTTGCGAAGTATGTAGAGAGCATGCTCGGGAGAAAACAGACTGAAGATCAGACGCTAACGGAAGATTTTTTGCAACAACACGGGTTTAAGTGAGTGGAAAAGGAGTGAAAATAAATGTTTGATACAATCGAAGAAGCATTGGAAGATTTAAAGCGAGGCAAGGTTGTCATTGTGGTAGATGATGAAGATCGTGAAAATGAAGGTGATTTTGTTGCGTTGGCTGACCAAGTCACACCGGAGATCATTAACTTTATGGCAACGAAAGGTCGCGGTTTAATATGCGTACCGATTACCGAACAAAAAGCAGAGCAGCTTGGCTTACAGATGATGACAGATCACAATACGGATTCACATGGTACTGCGTTCACAATCAGTGTCGATCATCGCTCCACACATACAGGGATCAGCGCATTTGAACGTGCAGATACGATTGTTAAAATGATGGAGTCATCTTCAACTGCGGGAGATTTTAAACGTCCAGGGCATATTTTTCCATTGGTTGCTAAACAAGGTGGCGTTTTGGCTCGTACTGGCCACACGGAAGCGGCAGTCGATTTAGCTCGCCTGGCGGGAAGTTCATCTGCTGGTGTGATCTGTGAAATTATGAATGATGACGGGACAATGGCGCGGGTGCTGGAATTGCGCAAGATGGCGGACGAGCTAGACCTAAAATTAATCACGATCCAAGACTTGATTCACTATCGCCTGCAGCGAGAACAGCTGGTTGCCAGGGAAGCTGAAATAAAGTTACCTACAGATTTCGGTGAGTTTCGTATGATCGGCTATACCGAAATGCTTACAGGCAAAGAACATGTGGCGTTAGTAAAAGGTGATGTATCGACAGAAGAACCCGTATTAGTTCGAGTTCATTCAGAATGTCTAACAGGTGATGTATTTGGCTCCTGTCGATGTGATTGTGGGCCTCAATTACATGCGGCTCTGGCACAGATTGAACAAGAAGGACAAGGCGTGTTATTGTACTTGCGCCAAGAAGGAAGAGGTATCGGTTTAATCAATAAACTGAAAGCATATGAACTGCAAGAGCAAGGTTTCGATACAGTAGAAGCCAATGAAAAGCTAGGTTTTGCAGCAGATTTACGCGATTACGGCATCGGAGCCCAAATTTTACGTGAACTAGGCATCACGAGCATGCGGCTGTTGACAAATAACCCTAAGAAAATTGCTGGGTTAAAAGGCTATGAATTAGAAGTGATAGAACGCGTGCCTATTCAGTTGCCAATGAAAGAAGAGAATGCAAGATATTTACAAACTAAGGCTGATAAGCTAGGTCATTTACTAACGATATAAGGAGAGTTGGACATGGGAAATTTATTTGAAGGACATTTAGTAGGAACGGGATTAAAAGTAGGTATTGTCGTGGGGCGATTCAATGAATTTATTACAGGGAAGCTACTTTCAGGAGCACAAGATGCGTTTAAAAGACATGGTGTGAACGAAGCAGATGTAGATATTGCTTGGGTACCTGGCGCATTCGAAATACCGCTCATCGCAAAGAAAATGGCAGACTCTAAAAAGTATGATGCGGTCATTACACTTGGAACGGTGATTCGGGGAGCGACTCCTCATTTTGATTATGTTTGTAACGAAGCAGCTAAAGGCGTTTCACAAGCGAGTTTGCAGTCAGGCGTACCCGTGATTTTCGGTGTGCTGACAACGGATACGATCGAGCAATCCATCGAGCGTGCGGGCACGAAAGCTGGGAACAAAGGCTGGGATGCAGCAGTTTCGGCGATTGAAATGGCCAACTTGTCCAGACAGTTTAATTGATAGCTATTCTAAGATTGGCGCGGTGCTAGCGAAGCGATAGGACCGTGCCAATCCCAATGAGAACTCTATCTAAAAAAAGAAAGCGCTTAAATTTTTTTCTGTGCAAGTATTGACCAACTGATTTTCGTCTGCAATAATAGAAGTAGTTACTAGTGAAAAGTAGAAAGTAAGTATATTTAAAAAAGAAGGTACAGCATGAGACAGCTTGATACAAGAATTGGACGCCAGGCAGTTATGTATTCGTTTTCAGAGTGTGAAGCAGAAGACCAAAAGATTGAAAACGACTTACAGCAATTAGGTTGGCGGTTTGGCAAAGGTAAAGTAGGTTCTATGGAGTTTCAAAAAATAGTGGCTGCTATTGAAACGCTTGCGAAACGGCAAGGAATCGTAGACCAGGATGTGTATCGTGAAATGCATGCACTGTATCATGCCATTATTGAAGCAATGCATGGTGTAACACGTGGCCAAGTAGAGCTCGGTGGTATGTTGAGAACGGCAGGACTTCGATTTGCGATTGTGCGTGGAACTCCTTTTGAGAAGGACGCAGAAGGCGAATGGATTGCTGTTGCTGTTTACGGAACGATCGGAGCCCCAGTTCGTGGATTCGAACATGAGGCAATTGGTTTAGGAATTAATCACATTTAAATAAGAATTAAGCCTATAGTTATTTAGACAATAAGGAGGCTATATTGACACATGCAACGGTGGGGACAGGTCCCTTCCTGTTTGCAGTGTGTTAATATAGCCTCTTTTTGCTTGTAAAGGCTAGGATTCTTAGTACGTGAATTGCAAGACAACTAGACAAATCACTACAAGGAGGAATCGTAAATGATTGAATTGACAGGACGTACATTAACTATTGAACAGGCTCGAGAAGTATTGGTGAACGGAGCAATGGTGAAAGCTTCTGAAGAAAGTATGAAAGCGGTAGCAAAGAGTCGGGAAGCTGTCGAAAAGATCGTACAAGAAGGAAAAGTGGTATACGGAATTACAACTGGTTTCGGGAAATTCAGTGATGTACTCATCGAATCAGATGATACGGAGCAGCTTCAATTGAATTTAATTCATTCGCATGCGTGCGGGATTGGCGAGCCATTCCCTGAAATGGTGTCTCGCGGTATGACGTTACTAAGAGCAAATGCCCTCCTAAAAGGGTTTTCTGGGATTCGTCCGGTCGTCATTGAACGTCTATTAGATCTTGTTAACGCTCGAATTCATCCGGTTATTCCACAACAAGGTTCACTTGGAGCAAGCGGTGACTTGGCGCCACTTTCTCATTTAGCGCTCGTGTTAATGGGAGAAGGCGAAGTGTTTTATGAGGGAGAACGTATGGAAGCTTCCGTTGCTTTATCGAAAGAAGGGATTGAGCCTGTCACGCTAAAGGCGAAAGAAGGTTTGGCACTGATCAATGGAACACAAGCAATGACAGCGATGGGATTGGTTAATTACTTGGAAGCGGAACAACTTGCATACCAAACTGAAGCAATTTCAACGTTAACACTAGAAGGTTTACGTGGCATTGTGGATGCGTTCGATGCAGACGTACATGAAGCACGCGGATATCGCCAGCAGACAGAAGTGGCAGAACGGATGCGACGTATGTTCGCAGGAAGCCAATTAACAACAAGACAAGGTGAGTTACGCGTTCAAGATGCATATTCACTACGTTGTATTCCACAAGTACATGGTGCTTCTTGGCAAGTATTGGATTATGTAAAAGAGAAATTGGAAATTGAAATGAATGCAGCTACGGATAATCCGTTGATTTTCGACGATGGAGACAAAGTCATTTCTGGCGGTAACTTCCACGGACAACCGATTGCGTTTGCAATGGATTTCTTGAAAGTAGCGATGGCAGAGTTCGCCAATATTTCAGAACGTCGAATTGAACGTCTGGTCAATCCGCAGTTAAACGATTTACCACCGTTCCTAAGCCCGGAACCTGGTTTGCAGTCTGGCGCAATGATTATGCAATATGCTGCCGCTTCTCTTGTTTCTGAAAATAAAACATTGGCGCATCCGGCGAGTGTGGACTCCATTCCATCTTCAGCCAATCAAGAAGACCATGTCAGTATGGGAACAATTGGATCTCGACACGCACATCAAATTATTCAAAATGCACGTAGAGTGCTAGCGATTGAATTGATTTGTTCACTGCAAGCTGCAGAATATCGAGGAGCTGAGAAATTGGCCGACTTTACAAAGAAATTCTATTCAGAAGCACGAAATGTAGTTCCGAGCATCAAGCAAGACCGAATCTTCTCAAAAGATATTGAAGCAGCGGCGGCTTGGTTACTTAAAATGGATTGGAACGCATTTGCGGAAACGTCTTTGCCGAAAGAGGAATATCAAGAAGCAAGTTCTAATTATTAATAGTGAGGATATAGTATAGCGATTTTATCTAGTGATTTAGCCTGAGCAGGACTTCATTCTGCTCAGGTGATGCTAGATCACAATATTATCCTTGAATTGTAAGCGCTTGCTTATGTAATGTGTAATAGACAGTTCTATAAATAGAGATATAGGGGATGAGTCGATGTTATTCAATACGGTGGTAGTATCTGTCATTGTAATGGCGGTACTTAGTTTATTTCGGGTCAATGTAATATTTGCTATTTTAGCGGCTGCTGGTGTAGCTGGAATAATGGAAGGACTGTCTTTAACTGAGGCTACGAACATGTTAGTTTCTGGCATGGGTGGACAAGCGAATACAGCATTAAGTTATATTTTGCTCGGTATGTTCGCTGTCATGATTGGTATGTCAGGTATTGCAGGCTTTTTAGTAAAAAGATTGGTTAAAGTATTGAAAGGCAAGCGGGCTATTTTATTATTGACTATTGCTGGTGTCGCTTGTTTCTCGCAAAATGTTGTACCGATACATATTGCATTTATTCCTATTTTGATTCCACCGATGCTTCATCTTTTTGACAAGATGAAAATTGATCGTCGAGGCGTTGCAACAGCGCTTACATTTGGATTGAAAGCACCTTATATCATGATTCCAGCTGGTTTTGGTTTAATCTTTAAAGGTATTATTGTGGATGAAATGGTTGCTAGCGGTATGGATATCACTCTTTCGGAAGCTAATATTGCAATGTTAATTCCGGGTATCGGAATGATTGTAGGCTTGTTAGTGGCGGTATTTATCTCTTATAGAAAACCACGTAATTACGGTGAGGATTTTGCAGAAAAAATTAATATCTCGCGTGAGGAAGAAGTGGAGAATCAACAGTTACAGTTTAATATCCGCCACGGCTTCACAATTGTCTCTATTTTGGCAGCATTAGCAGTGCAGCTAGCTACAGGTTCGTTGATTTTGGGAGCGCTTGCTGGAATTTTCTTGATGTTTGTCTTGACAGTTATTCCGTTCCAAGATGGTGAGAAGGTAGTAAATGATGGAATTGCCATGATGGGTATGATTGCCTTTGTCATGCTGATTGCTTCAGGATATGCAACGGTATTAAAGGAAACAGGTGCGGTAGAAAGCTTAGTCGATTCAGCTACTGGTATACTAGGCGACAATAAAATGATGATCGCAATAGTCATGCTTCTTGTTGGTCTACTGATCACGATGGGAATTGGTTCTTCATTCGGTACGATTCCAATTATCGCAGCTTTATTCGTTCCGATTTGTATCGCAGTAGGATTCTCACCGATGGCAACTGCCGCTTTGATCGGTACTGCAGGAGCATTAGGTGACGCAGGATCTCCTGCATCTGACAGTACACTCGGACCGACTTCCGGTCTGAATGCAGACGGTAAGCACCATCATATTTGGGATACTTGTGTGCCAACGTTCTTACATTACAATATACCTCTTCTTATCTTCGGTGTTATCGCAGCTATGGTATTGTAAAATGAAAAGAGCAGATCCAAGAAAACTGGATCTGCTCTATTTTTATTTCACTGCCGATGCACCTAAACGTTCACGTGCTTGTTCAGTAGCGATGACCATATGCTTTAAAGCTGCAACTGTTTCTTTGCGCTTTCTTGTTTTTAAGCCGCAATCTGGATTGATCCAGAATTGAGCAGGATCTAGCACTTCCAATCCTTTATTTATGATTTCCGTCATTTCTTCCACTGCTGGGACGCGAGGACTATGGATATCATACACACCCAGCCCGATTCCTTTATCGTAATGATAGTCATTGAACGATTCCACCAAATCACCATGACTGCGTGATGTTTCAATAGAAATGACATCTGCATCTAATGCACTAATTGCTTCAATGAAGTGATTGAAATCACAATAGCACATATGTGTATGGATTTGCGTTGTATCTTCAACTGAAGCAGTAGCCACACGGAATGCATTTACTGCCCAGTCAAGATAATGCTTCCATTCGGATTTCTTCAATGGAAGCCCTTCGCGTAGCGCTGGCTCATCCACTTGAATCATATGGATGCCTGCCGCTTCCAACGACTCAATTTCCTTACGTAATGCAAGTGCAATTTGATTCGTCACTTCATCTCTAGACAGATCATCTCGAACAAATGACCAATTTAAAATCGTTACCGGACCTGTGAGCATTCCTTTTACTTCATGGTTTGTCAGAGATTTCGCATATACCGATTCTTCCACAGTCATCGGCTTCGTAAATGCGACATCCCCATAAATGATTGGCGGCTTCACGCAACGGGAACCGTAAGACTGTACCCAAGCCTTCTCGGTGAAGACAAAGCCATCCAGCTTCTCGCCGAAATATTCAACCATATCCGTCCGCTCGAATTCTCCATGAACTAATACATCGAGTCCAAGCTCTTCTTGAATATCAATCCATTCTTTGATTTCTGCATTGACAAAGTCCTTATACTGCTGATCCGTAATCTCTCCTTTTCTCCATTTTGTACGTGTTCTTCGTACTTCAGGAGTTTGTGGGAAACTACCGATTGTTGTTGTTGGTAGCAAAGGTAACTGAAATTTTTCCTGCTGCTTTATTTTCCGGTCAGCAAATGGAAGATTTCGTTTACTATCTGACAAAATGCTGCCAGATGTCGCTTCACGTATTTCTTGGCGATTACGAGCAGGCAATTTATTGAAAGCTGTTAGGGCAGCTTCGCTTTGTTCAAATTCCGTAACAACGCTTACTTTACCTGATTGCAATGCTGTTTGTAGTACATGAATTTCTTTTATCTTTTCATCAGCAAACGCCAATGCATTTGAAATTGTGGAATCTAGTTTCTGTTCTGACCGAATGGTAACTGGTACATGAAGCAGACTGCAAGAAGGCTGAATCCATAGATTTTCAAGCTTGACCTGTTGTTGAATCGTTTCCAACAAGGACAATTTAGCATGTAAATCGGATCGCCAAATATTACGTCCGTCTACGATCCCTGCAGCTAATATCTTCTCTTGTGGGAATCCGTGTGTCTGGAGATTCTCCAAGTTCTTGGTGCCACCATGCACAAAATCTAGTCCAATACCTGCTACTGGCAAGGCAATGGTTTCTTCAAAGTGTTCAACTGAATCAAAGTAGGTTTGCAATAAAATATTCAGGCCATCAACATCTTTTGTCAACTGCGAATAAATTTCCGTCACCGTTTTCATTTCATTTGATGTAATGGAAGTACAGAGAATTGGTTCATCGATTTGTACCCACTGTACGCCTTCTTCCTGTAGTTCTTGCAATACTTTTTGATATAAAGGAATCAGTTGTAGGATGATGGATGGTACATCTTTGTCTTCATATCCTTTTGATAATTTTAGTAACGTATAAGGACCGAGAAGAACAGGTTTCCCTTCTATGCCAAGTTCTTTCTTTGCTTCACGGTACGCAAGGAGTGGTTTGTTTTCTGTTAGTTGAAAACGTTGCCCTTCATATTCTGGAACGATGTAGTGATAGTTCGTATTGAACCATTTTGTCATTTCGGAAGCGACAGCCTCGTCGTTCCCACGTGCCATCGAAAAATAAGTGGTGTTCGATACTTGACCCCCTGTCCATTGGTAACGGGAAGGAATGATCCCGAACATTACCGCTGTATCAAGCACACGGTCATATAATGTGAAGTCTCCCACTGCAATCTGATCTAGCCCAGCTTCCTTTTGCTTCTGTAGATTAGCTAAACGAATTTCTTTCGTTGTTTGAAGAAGTTCTTCTTCTGTAGTTTTTTGCGCCCAAAATGATTCCAATGCCCGTTTCCACTCTCGATTTTCTCCGATCACCGGATAACCCACTATACTGCTTTTTGCCATTTGTCTTTTCCTCCTTGTGCTGTTCCAATAAAAAAAAGCATTCCTAACATAAATGTTAGAAATGCACGTATGTGTAAATATGCATACTTAAAAAAGCATGCAGTATAAACCGCGTGTATCTAACACCTCCCCATTCACCGTAGGATTAAGCGTTACAAAAATAGGCAGGTATCTGGCTGGACGTATAGACGTCTTCACAGTGGCGGGACCGCTCCAACAAAAGGATTCCCTTTTAAGAAATGAACAAGATGCTCATTTCACCTATTTTCAAACTATTCAATTCAGATGATTGACTATAAAACTATCATAAGGTTTATGGGGTGTCAACCGTGTCCTAAAGAAGGATCAATAATTTAGCATGTGTATAAAAATATTTTAAAAAGGACTAGACAAATGTGAAAACAATGGGTAGTATAGGTTTAAGTTTATATAACTTATTAGTTTAGTAGGTTTTATTTTTAGATTTATGAGCCTTATAAAAGTCGAAAGTAACTTTTTAAAGAGGGAGTGTGAGCAATGACGGACAACCAGGAAAAATGGATTCCGCACATTATACAAGCATGTGAAGATTTGGATTATGGTACGGTGACACTCGTTATCCATAACGGACAGATCGTACAGATTGAACGGTTGGAAAAGATTCGTTTCCAATCACAAAAAGAAGAGAATAAAATTCAGATGACATCACGTAAACAAAATACGCAAGCTGATCAGACACACTGAAGGCTGCATGTTGATATACCTCAGAGCAGGTGTATACAAACATGTCAGCCTTCTTTTTCATTTACGGCTGACTGAACAATTTATAAGAAAAATGGTCGAGGTGTACTCGACATAAAAGGAGAGAGGTTACATGAAAAAGAAGCGTATTGTATTTTTATGGCTTAGTGCTTTGGTATTGTTAGCTGGTTGCGGAGGAGAAACGAATTCAGCAAATGCAGATGGAGAGAAGGATTTGACATTATTGAATGTTTCCTATGATCCGACAAGAGAATTTTATGAAGAATTCAATGAGTCGTTCATTGACTATTGGAAAGAAGAGCAAGGACAAAATGTGTCTATCCAACAATCACATGGGGGGTCGGGGAAACAAGGTAGATCGGTAATTGATGGATTGGAAGCGGATGTTGTGACCTTGGCATTGGCGGGAGATATTGATGAAGTGTCAAAGCATCGTGACCTGTTACCCTCAGATTGGCAGTCGAAACTTGCACATAATTCAACGCCTTATACATCGACCATCGTATTTTTGGTGAGAAAAGGTAATCCGAAAAACATTACCGACTGGGATGATCTGGTGAAAAAAGATGTATCAGTCATAACGCCCAATCCAAAAACATCTGGTGGTGCAAGATGGAATTATTTGGCGGCATGGATCTATGCCGAGCAGAAGTTTTCTGATGATGAACAGCAAGTTAAACAATATGTTGGCGACTTATATCGCAACGTCGAAGTATTGGACACGGGTGCACGTGGAGCTACCACGACTTTTGTTGAAAGAAAGATTGGAGATGTGTTGCTTGCTTGGGAGAATGAAGCATTTCTATCGTTGAAAGAGTTTGGTGAAGATACCTTTGAAATCATTACGCCTTCCGTCAGTATCTTAGCTGAGCCGCCTGTTGCAGTGGTGGAGAAGGTTGCGGCCAAAAAAGGAACGCAAAAAGTGGCGGAAGCATATTTACAATATTTATATACAGATATTGGTCAAGAATTAGCCGCCAAACATTTTTATCGCCCGAGAAATGAAAAGATTTTACAAAAGTATAGTGACCAATTTCCTGAAATGGAGCTAGTGACGATTGATTATTTCGGTGGTTGGGAGAAAGCGCAGAAAGAACATTTTTCTGATGGTGGAACGTTTGACAAGATCTATGTCCAGGCACCATAAACTCATTGAAGAAAGCAGGGGAACATATTGGCTAGCGTTCAGCAAGCGAGACAACATCGATCTTTACCAGGCTTCGGTCTGACATTGGGCTTTACATTGTTTTACTTAAGTATTCTTGTTCTTTTGCCGCTATCGATGGTGTTCGTGAAAAGCTCGGGCCTATCGTGGGGAGAATTTTTGGGAGTCGTGACAGAAAAAAGAGTCATGGCTTCCTATCGATTGAGTTTCGGAACAGCTTTTACAGCATCCGTCATTAATTTGGTATTTGGCATTCTCATTGCTTGGGTATTCGTCCGTTATCATTTTCCGTTCCGTCGTCTTTTGGACGGACTGATTGATTTACCGTTTGCACTCCCGACAGCGGTGGCGGGGATTGCACTGACCACACTCTATGCAGAACAAGGAAGGCTTGGTCAATTCATCCCAATGAAAATCGTCTATACGCCAATTGGTATTACGATTGCATTGGTATTTATCGGTTTACCATTCGTGGTAAGAATGGTGCAGCCTGTTTTGCAAGGTCTGGAAAAGGAACTGGAGGAAGCGTCATATATGATGGGCGCGTCTCGTTTGCAGACATTCCGAAAAATAATCTTTCCTGAAATTTTGCCAGCAGCGCTTACAGGCTTTGCGCTAACCTTTGCCAGGGCGCTCGGCGAATATGGCTCTGTCGTTTTCATTGCAGGAAATATGCCAATGAAAACAGAGATCACCCCACTGATCATTATGACGAAATTGGAGCAATATGACTATGCGGGAGCGACCGCCATAGCGGTTGTTATGCTTATCCTTTCGTTTATCCTCCTTTTGTGTATTAATGGGTTACAGTGGTGGACCTCAAGAAAAATATTGGAGAACTAAAGGAGGCATTTGCATGGCGATCGGGACCCTGGCTGTACAAAGAAAAGTATCATTGTCGGAACCTCTTTGGGTTAGAATTTTATTAATCAGTATTGCACTTATCTTTCTAGTTCTCTTTTTGTTCTTTCCTTTGCTTATTATTTTTACACAAGCTTTCGATAAGGGGTGGGCTGTTTATCTAGCTTCCATCTCAGATCCTGACGCATTAGCAGCCATTCGATTGACCATTTTAGTTGCGGCTATTACAGTGCCGCTGAATGCGATATTCGGGGTGGCAGCTGCGTGGAGTATTACCAAATTCCGTTTTAAAGGGAAGAATATTTTGATCACGTTAATTGATTTACCGTTTGCGGTCTCTCCTGTGATTGCGGGATTAGTGTTCGTTTTACTTTTTGGCGGTCAAGGACTATTTGGAGAATGGCTATTTCAAAACGATATGAAGATTATTTTTGCTGTTCCAGGCATTATCTTGGCGACGATGTTCATTACATTTCCTTTTGTCGCGAGAGAGCTAATTCCGATCATGCAATCACAAGGCTCATCAGAAGAGGAAGCTTCGGTGCTGCTTGGTGCTAGTGGATGGAAAACGTTTGTGCATGTTACATTGCCGAATATTAAGTGGGGGTTACTTTATGGGATTATTTTATGTAATGCACGTGCGATCGGGGAATTTGGAGCCGTCTCTGTCGTGTCAGGTCATATTCGTGGGTTGACGAATACTCTGCCACTACATATTGAGATTCTTTACAATGAATATCAATTCACTGCTTCATTCGCGGTGGCATCTTTGATGTCGGTAGCAGCCATTGTGACTCTCATTTTAAAGAATTTTTTTGAATGGAAGATGAACAATGGGATAGGAGAGAGTGTATGATTCAGTTGACAGATATATCTAAAAATTTTGGAAGATATCAAGCATTAAAGCATATTAATTTGGATATACCGTCTGGAGAGCTTGTCGCATTGCTAGGTCCTTCTGGTTCGGGGAAAACCTCGCTATTGCGAATAATTGCAGGATTGGAGGCGGCAGATGAAGGAGTCATCCACTTTGAAGAGCAGGCAACAAACGACTATGGCCAGCAAGTGGGTTTTGTGTTTCAGCATTATGCTCTATTCAAGCATATGACGGTATTTGAAAATGTCGCGTATGGTTTGAAGGTGAAGAAAAGAAAGGAACGTCTGCCGAAACAAAAAATTCGTGAAAAGGTACAGGAGCTTTTGCAGTTGGTACGGTTAGAGGAGTTTGCGGATCGCTATCCATCCCAACTTTCAGGCGGTCAGCGACAGCGTGTAGCGTTAGCGAGAACACTGGCGGTGGAACCTAAAATTTTATTGTTGGATGAGCCATTTGGTGCTCTTGACGCGAAAGTACGAAAAGAGCTGAGAAGGTGGCTGCGTCGTTTGCATGATGAAGTGTCGGTCACGACGATTTTTGTCACACATGATCAGGAAGAAGCATTGGACGTAGCAGATCGTATTGTCGTACTGAATGAAGGTGTCGTTGTACAGGAAGGAACACCGGATGAAGTGTACCATCATCCGAACAGTCCATTTGTCTATAATTTTTTGGGTGATGTCAACTTATTTAAAGGACGCTTGGAGAGAGGGAAGTTGCACCAAGGGTTGTGTGAATGGGAAATCAGTGGGGATCTGGAAAGGCAAAGTGAAGCGGCGGTAGGTTTTGTGCGTCCTCATGACCTCTTGATTACAAGAGATTTGACGGTAAAGGATTCGGTACCTGCCTGGATCACGTATATCCAAGCTTTCGGGAAATCCGTCAAAATCGAACTGAAACGGCAGGACAGCGACGAATATCTAGAAGCCGAATTATCAAGAGAGCAATTCAATGAACTGCAACTGCAGAAAAAGGAATTGGTTTACATCAAACCGAATCAGCTGCACGTCTTCACTCCAGACGATTATAGTATCTGATGACACTTGGTAGAATTCCTTTATGAGAATGAAGTTCTGTTTATTCACCCTCTGTTATATAACTGTAAGACAAGAGAATTTAATTCTATAAATAAGATGGTGTGAAAATTTTTACAATTCAGTTGAAAGTTTTATAGAGTTTAGGTATGATATGTACTAACACGACTTCAAATTAGGACATAAATCGGCATTCATGCGCCTAAATATTGATTATTGGCTGTGGGGGCACCTATGATCAAATGACGGAGAACCGTGTTCGTCGCTGCATGTTATACAACAGAGTAGCGCAAAAATTATTAAGGGGTGGCTTTATTTTATGACAAACTATGAAAAAGTAGGAAAATTGCAGGTCGCAAAAGAACTTTATAACTTCGTTAATGAGGAAGTTCTAACAGGCTTAGATATCCAAAAAGATCAATTTTGGACAGACTTTGATTCGCTCATTCATGAACTTGCTCCTGAAAACAAAGCGCTATTAGAAAAACGAGACGAATTGCAAAAAGCAATTAATAAATGGCATCAAAAAAACAATGGAAATACAGATCCCAACTCATATAAAGAGTTCTTGAAAGAAATTGGCTATTTGGAACCGCAAGTGGATGATTTCCAAGTGACGACCTCTAATGTGGATGATGAAATTGCGATTCAAGCAGGCTCCCAACTCGTAGTACCTGTGGATAATGCACGTTATGCATTGAACGCGGCCAATGCAAGATGGGGAAGCCTCTATGATGCACTATATGGAACAGATGTCATCAGTGACGAGGACGGAGCGGAAGCTGGAGTAAGTTACAACCCAATCCGTGGACAAAAGGTTATCGACTTTGCGAAAAACTTGCTAGATCAAGCAGCACCTTTGGCAGAAGGCTCTCATGCAGAAGCTATTGGCTATGCAGTCGTAAATGAAGAGTTGGAAGTCACTCTTCAGAATGGAAACAAGACAGGTCTAAAGGATGCTACTCAGCTGGCAGGTTACAATGGCGCAGAAGACGAACCGTCCGCTGTATTATTGACAAATAACGGATTGCATATCGAAATTGCGATCGACCGTAACCATCCGATTGGAAAAGACGATGCAGCTGGTGTTAAAGACTTGATTTTAGAAGCGGCACTCTCTACTTTGATGGACTGTGAAGATTCCATTGCAGCTGTAGATGCAGAAGATAAAGTAGGCGTATATCGCAACTGGCTAGGTCTAATGAAAGGTGATCTTGAAGCTTCTTTCAAACGGGGAAGCAAAACCGTAACGAGAAGAATGAATCCTGACCGTACCTATAAAACGCCAGATGGTAGCGAATTAACATTACACGGCCGTTCATTAATGTTCGTTCGTAACGTAGGTCACTTGATGACAAATAATGCGATTTTAGATGAAAGTGGAAATGAAGTACCTGAAGGAATTTTAGATGGTGTCGTGACATCATTGATTGCTACACACAATCTGAAGAGCGATACAGAGTTCAAGAACTCCAGGCATGGCTCCATCTACATCGTAAAACCGAAGATGCATGGTTCCGAAGAAGCGGCATTTGCGAATAAATTATTCGATCGTATTGAGGATCTATTACGTTTGGAACGCAATACGATAAAAATTGGGTTGATGGATGAAGAGCGGCGAATGTCATTGAACTTGAAGCCTGCTATTCATGCGGTGAAAGAGCGTATTGCCTTCATCAATACTGGCTTCCTTGATCGTACAGGCGATGAAATCCATACATCTATGGAAGCAGGACCTGTTATTCGTAAAAATGATATGAAAGCTTCCAAGTGGCTTGCTTCCTATGAAGCTTCCAACGTAGCTGTTGGTATCAAAGCAGGTCTTCCAGGACACGCTCAAATTGGTAAAGGAATGTGGGCCATGCCGGATATGATGGCTGCAATGCTTGAACAAAAAATTGCTCATCCGAAAGCGGGTGCAAGTACAGCGTGGGTACCATCTCCAACGGCTGCTACATTGCACGCATTACATTATCACGAGATCAACGTAAAAGATGTCCAAGCAAATGTCGATAGCTCCATTGATTATCAAGATGGCATCCTCGATATTCCATTGGCTCCGAATACAGACTGGCCTGCTGAAGAAATTCAGTCAGAACTGGATAACAATGCTCAAGGGATCCTTGGTTATGTTGTACGTTGGATCGACCAAGGTGTTGGTTGTTCTAAAGTTCCAGATATCAATGATGTGGGCTTGATGGAAGACCGAGCAACGCTTCGAATTTCCAGTCAACATATCGCAAACTGGTTGCGTCATGGCATTTGTTCGAAAGAGCAAGTTCAAGAAACAATGGAGCGCATGGCGAAAGTCGTTGACGAGCAAAATGCTGGTGATGAACTTTATCAACCTATGGCTCCAAATTATGCCGATTCCGTAGCTTTCCAAGCAGCTTGCGATCTAGTATTTAAAGGTGCTGAACAGCCAAGCGGCTACACAGAACCAATCTTGCACGCTCGCCGAATCGAAGCGAAAGCAAAGGCTAGACAAAAAGCCACAGTACAACAATCATAACAGTTACAGGAGCCTGTCCGAAAAGTCGTTTTCACCTGACTTTTTGGGCGGCTCTTATTTTTGTATGGATAGGTAAATTTCTGTTCATCCTAGGCTGTTTTTAAGAAAGTGAAATATGCGGTGAACAACTCGTTTGGCTGGTTGTGTGGTACGTAATGCTCGGTCGGAAATCTCACCCAACCGCTCATAGAAACCACATACGCGATCATAACTCCTGCTCAACCGCTCATAGAAACCGATCGGTGCGATACAACTTTGGCGATTTGCCTATCTTTTCTATGCAATACTATAGAAAACGGACAAAGAAAGATATTTCACTTTCAGGACAGCTCACTGTTTTTATTCGGAATAAATTAAGTTGCTACCCTTTTCTGATAAATATGTAGATATGGTATACTGGTGGGAATGATTGAATAAAGGAGGAAATGAATATGTTGCAAAAAGAGCAAACGGTATTCGTATTAGTGGATGTACAAGGAAAGCTTGCCCAGATCGTTAATGAGAGTGAAGTCTTGCATGATAATCTACAAAAACTGATTAAAGGCTTGCAAGTATTAGAAGTTCCTATACTTTGGTTGGAACAATATCCAGATGGGCTTGGAAAGACTAGCGAATCGTTATCTAGCTTGCTAGAAGGTCAGGAACCAATCGCTAAAATGACATTTAGTGCGGTTGGCAATGAAGAATTCATGAAACAACTAGAAAGTTCCGGTCGGAAGCAAGTTCTAATTGCAGGAATCGAGACACATATTTGTGTTTACATGACCGCTGCAGACTTGGTGAATCAAGGATATGAAGTTGAAGTTATTGAAGATGCAGTTACTTCTCGAACGAAAGAAAATAAACAAATTGGTCTTGAGAAAATGAAAGGTCTCGGCATCCCAGCAACTTGTGTAGAAACTGCTCTATATGAATTAATTGGAGAAGCAGGAACCGATGAATTTAAAAAGGTATTGAAGATTGTTAAGTGATTGGATTGATATAACCAGCAAAAAGCGAAATGCCGATAGTAGGCATTTCGCTTTTTCATTCCCATTGCTCTCGCTGTAAATCCTCCGCTATAAGTTGTAAATCATCTGCAGTAACCGATAGTAATTCATAATCTGTTGTCTCTGCTAATTGAGCGGCCATTTGCTTAAGGAATTTAGGTGAGCCTTCATTCTCCTCATCGTAAACTAGCAATAACGCATCGGAGTTTCGTAACAAGAACTTGTTCTTCTCGACGAATTGCCAAGGTGCTTCATAAGGTTTATTTGTCAGGCTCACAGTGTAATCGGCCATCGCGATGATTTGCTCGTATAGTTCTTGTTTCGTTTCATTCCAATTCGCTTGCTGATCAAGAAACGGCGTGATCACGGCATATTGTAAATGCGGGTATTCTTCTTGTAAATCCCAAACACATTCAATTGCCCACGTTTCTACTCCGAGCTGCCCGCTCACAATAACCCATTCTAGTCCTTGTTCAAGAAGTGTCAGTAGTTGGTCTGTCAATGCCTTCTTGATAATGGCGATGCCAGGATGCTGATCGTTGAAAATCCCTAATTCATGTGCTTTATAACCGCTGATGACTACTCGTTTAGTCATTTTTGCTCGTTAATTGCCGCTTGAGCTAATTTCGTAATGGTCATATCGTCCATTGGTGGATTATGCAAACCTGCCCGCACATCTCGATAATAGCGCTGAAGAGGATTGGATAGTTCCAAACTTTTTGCGCCAACAATTCGCATCGCAAGGTTCACAATTTCAATCGCGCTATTTGTAACAATTGACTTTGCAACCCCTAATTCATTTTGCAAATGAACACGACGAGCCGGATTGTCATATATGGCAGCAATATCGTATAGAAGATGACGTGCCTTAATAAGCTCCAAATCCATCTTGCCAATCTGTGTTTGAATATTGAATAGTGAAGCGATCGGCTCAGTTAAACTGTTTGGTTGGTAAGTTGCTGCAAAATGAACCGCGTAATCACGTGCCGCTTGTGCAATTCCTAAATAACAAGCCGGAATATGGAGCAACCAACCATTCAATTTATTGCTGCGAGGTGATTCATTCAACTCCACAAGCTGGTCATCTGTCGCTTTTACCTGTTCCAAAACGAGTGTTTGGCTCTCCGTTCCTCGCATCGAAATCGTATGCCATGTTTCTTTAATCGAAAGACCTTCTGATTCGCGAGGAATTAAGAAAACCCCGACTTGCTGCTTTTCTTCAATCCAAGCGGATGCTAAGAAATGAGAAAGCACAGGGGCCATGGTAGTAAATGTTTTCTCGCCTGAGATCACCCAGTCTTCACCTGAACGGATTGCAATTGTTTGAGGGCGACCCCCACGTGTTGGACTGCCAGTTTGAGCTTCTGTTACTGAACGGTTGACAAGAGCACCTTGTTGAACAGATTGACCAAACTGCATTAATTGTTCTGCTGTCCAAGAGCGCGTTTCATATAGTTCACCAATAACCCCTTGATGCCAACCGATAGCAAGAGCAGTTGCACTGTCAAAACGAGCAATCGTTTCTTGAAATAACACCATATCCGTTACATTGATACCTGCACCACCAAATTCTTTTGGCAATGTTAACGTCGTGTACCCCATGTCCACGAGTTTTTTAATATTCTCTTTTGGAAATTTTGAGAGCTTATCAGACTGCTCTGAAAAGCTGCTAAAAAACGGACCTGCCTCAGTCAATTCATTGACCCAGCGGCGTTGAAAGTCCGTTGTGATAAAAAGTTCTGTCGACACGAGAAACACGTCCTTACTACTTCAGTCTTCATTCATCTATAGATTCTATCTTTTGTAATATATGTATTAACGCAAGAAATCCTTGAGCATTTTCGTCAAGGGCATGAACCTCTAGTATACTAGAAAAACGAAAAAAATACCATCCTGACGAATAAAAAGTTTAGATGATTGATTGGATCACATCATGACGAAATAGAGGACGATCGGTATGGTTAGCAAACTCATCAAAGTAGTGGTAAGTGTCGTAAATGAAACCAAATCGGGCTCTGTACCGAATTGAACTGCAAACATTGTGGTGTTGGCTGAACCGGGCATCGCTGCTTGAATGATCAGTACCGCTTTCAGCAAATCATTTACGGGCATAAATAATAAGATAACAACTGCAATTACTGGGGATAGAATCATGCGAATTAACGTGACCGCTGTGACATAGCGGTAGGCGACACGTTTTCTAACAATCATTGCTAATTGCATACCGAGAACTAACATGACTACTGGAATGGACGCATCTGCTATCAGGCCGATTCCTTGCATCATAGGATCTGATAATTTAACGGAAGAAATTTGGAAAATTATGCCGAGAATAGCTGCGTAAATCAACGGCATGCGAATGACACGTTGCATCGAATCACGCCAAGTCGCTTGGGCTTCTCCACCTATCGAAGCGAAGAAAATACCAATAGAATTCATGAGAATAGACTGAAATACCATCATAATGACACCGTAATCAAATGCGTCAGATCCAAACACGAATAACACGACAGGTACTCCATAGTTTCCACTATTCATAAATACACCACCAAGAATCATCGCGGACCGTTCAGAACGAGAAGCATTCATCATATTGGCAGTCAACCAAACGACTATGAATAATATAACCAACAGTAACACAGCAAACGCTGCAATATACAAATACGATTGATCCAATTCATTCATGTAGAAAGTGCGGAAAGCTAGGAATGGGGACATTAAGTAAAGAGCTGCAGTGGATATGGTTTTGATATCGAATGAGAGAAACTTTTGTCCAATGAAACCGATGATAAAAATAAATAATACAGGAGTAATGATACTAATAAGTTCCAAGAGAATGCCGCCTTTCTATACTGATGAACTTATTATACATGAACTCCTCACCTTCTAAATGAAAAAAATCCATCATGAGAGATGGATTTAGACTACGATATGATTTGTTTGCGGACGGGCTGAACTTTAATTGCTTTTTGCAATCTTGGGACAAGCACTAGAGAAAGTATAGTGACACCGATATCCAAAGGCAGATAGGCGACCATCCAAGACCATGCGATCAGATAGCTGAAGCTTTCTGGTGCTTCTACCCAATACACATAAGCAAGATACATATAATTTGTCCCAATCAAATAATTGGCAAGAATAGCTAAACAACCTGCACCGATGTAGGTGAACAGGGATTGTTTATGTTCAAAAAATTTCCCTACTATATAAGCTACGATGATGAAAGAGATAATATAGCCAAATGTCGGACTAAGAATGCTACCGAGTCCACCTTTAAATTGTGCGAAAATCGGTGCGCCTGCAAGTCCGATAAATAAATAAGAAAACATAGACAAACTACCCATTCTGCTTCCTAATAATCCGCCTGCTAAAATCGCAAAGAGTAGCTGAAGTGTGACCGGCACCCCTCCAATCGTTAGTAACGGTGCAATATTCGCACCTACCCCCATAAGCGCTGCAAATAACGCGCAAAGAACTATTTCTCTTGTTTTCATTTTTTTATCCTCCTATTCCTTATTGTTGTCTTGCTGACTATATGTTAACATATTTTTATATTTAGTTAACATATATTTTTTAGGAGGAGTTTTCATGTCTGTTTTATTCGTTACCGGAACGGATACGGATGTAGGCAAAACGATCGCTACGACATTGATTCGTAGTTTTTTACATGATCATGGGCTTCATTTCATTCCATTCAAGCCGGTCCAAACTGGCGCGATTTTACAAAATGGTGATTGGATTGCGCCTGACGTAATGACCTATCAATTAGCGTTAGATGTAGAGATGAAACAAATGAAAACGGAGTATTTATTTGAGAAGCCATGTTCTCCTCATTTGGCCGCGTGCTTAGAAAATGTCGAGATTGAACCGTCAAGGCTCACCGAGTCAGTGGAGCAGTTAGAAAACTTACATGGTGGCGTAGTGGTGGAAGGGGCAGGAGGGCTGTATGTTCCATTGACCACAAATGGCTATTGTCTGATCGATTGGATGAAAGAACTTAAAGCACCTGTCGTGTTGGTAGCTCGTGCAGGCGTGGGAACAATTAATCACACGATGCTTTCCATTAAAGCTTTGGAATCGAAAGGTATCCCAATTGCAGGGGTATTATTCAATGATTTGCAGCAAGATCCACCAGAAATTGTTCGAAATAATATAGAGATGATTCGTATGCTAACCGATATCCCTGTTATTGGAACGATCCCGTTTCAAAGCAACATTCGCGATACATTAACTGATCCGGTAAAAAGAAAAGCATGCTATCAACATTGGAATATCACTATTTTAAAGGAGGCGTTGACAAATGAAAGCAGATCAACTGTTGGAGAAGAGTAAACAATATATGTGGTTGCCTTTTACACAAATGTCCGATTATGAGCAAGATCCGCTTATTATCGAAAGTGGGGAAGGAGTAACTGTTACGGATATATATGGCAATACGTATCTTGATGGGTATTCTTCATTGTGGTTAAACGTGCATGGTCATCGAAAGAAAGAAATTGATGAAGCGATTCAAAATCAACTTCAATTAATCGCTCATTCCACTTTATTGGGGGCTGCAAATGTGCCTTCGATTCTATTGGCAGAGAAATTGGTCAAGTTGGTACCTGAGGGACTGACTCGAGTATTTTATTCGGATAGTGGAGCGACTTCTGTGGAAATTGCTGTGAAGATGGCCTATCAATATTGGCAAAATAAAGGCCACCATCAGAAGACGAAATTTGTGACGCTAAGCAATGGCTATCACGGGGATACGGTTGGCACGATGAGTGTCGGTTCCATTGACCTTTATCATAAAGTGTATACATCTTTATTATTTGATGCGCTTGTTATTCCGTTTCCTGCAATCTACAGACATTCCTCTGGAGATGAACAGGTAGTGCGCGACGAAAGTTTACGTGAATTGCGCTCACTATTTGAGGAACAACACGAAGAGATTGCTGGGATGGTGTTGGAGCCGATGATTCAAGGAGCAGGCGGTATGAACACGATGCCCGCCGGATACTTAAAGGGTGTAGAATCATTATGCCGGGAATTTAATGTGATGTTGATCGTGGATGAAGTGGCGACTGGTTTCGGACGTACGGGAAAAATGTTCGCGGTAGAGCATGAGGGCATCCAGCCTGATTTAATGACGGTAGCTAAAGGTTTAACGGGGGGATATTTGCCTGTAGCAGCAACACTCGCAACAGATGAAATCTATCAAGCCTTCTATGGAACGTACGAAGAAATGAAGACGTTTTTCCATGGTCACTCCTATACAGGCAATCAACTTGGTTGCGCAGCTGCACTAGCTAATCTGGAAATTTTTGAAAATGAAAGTTTGATACAACAAGCGGCAGATAAGGGAGACCTGCTGACAGAGTTGCTTCAGGATATCAAACAGTTAGAGCATGTCGGGGATGTGCGCCAATGTGGACTCATGTGCGGAATAGAAATAGTAAAAAACCGATCTACAAAAGAGCCATTTCCTTTTGAAGAACGTGTCGCCTATCAGTGTACGTTGAAAATGAGAGAGCTTGGCTTGTTGACCCGTCCATTAGGTGATGTGATCGTCTTCATGCCACCTCTTGCCGCCACTACTGAGCAATTGGCAGAGATGGTGGCGATCCTTGAGCAAGCGATCCGGGAAGTAACAGAGTAATATTCAAACCATCTACATGATGCATCTATGTTAAATACAAAATCAAGATGAATAGTTATCGAGTAAGTGAAATGGTTCATTTTTCATAAAGCATGTCCTGTATCTATACGTCTATAAATTATTGAGGTATAATCAGTAAGGTGTAAAAATCACTGAATACATATGCTCATAGATAGATGAAGGGGATGGGATTTGTGAAGTTCACGGTAGGGAAAAAATTATGGGGTGGTTTTTTAAGTGTCGTATTTTTGATGATACTTATAGGGATTGTTGGTTTCTTTGCGTTAAGTAACGTCAATGATCGATACCAATTCTTAATTGACGACCGAATGTATAAGGTTGTTTTATTAGAACAACAGTTAAAAGATCAAAACGCCTTGGCTAGTAATATTCGAGGATACATGCTCTATGAAAACCCTGCTTATTTAGAAGAAATAGAGAATGCGAAACAAAATAATGCAGAGCGTTTGAAGATTCTAGAAGAGATCATTCGCAATAAAGATATGAAAAAAGCATTGATGGAAATTAGTGCAGCAACTGTTAATTATGAAGGTGTCTTGCGCAATGTGGTGACAGAAGTACAAGCGGGGAATTCCCAAAAAGCCTTGCAGATAGGCACGAATGGTGCGATTTATCAAGATGTGATTTCTAGAAATATACATACATTGATTGAGCACCAGACGACAGAACGTGATAATTTGCAAAAAGAAGTGAATAGCTATACAGCTAATGCTATTATTTTCAGTGGTATTTTAATACTTATAGGCGTTATTGTAAGTATCACGATTACCATTATCATTAGCAGATTGATTTCTAGGCCAGTTCGTCAAATGACTGAAGCGTTAACCGAAGTTTCAAATGGAAATTTTGCTTTGGAAGAAGTAACTGTGAAAAACCGAGATGAAATTGGTGATATGTCCATCGCGTTAAACAAAATGGTTCATGATTTACGAGGCATTATTCAACGTGCTAGAGATTCCGCTGTTCAGTTAGCTGTTCAGTCAGAAGAATTATCTGCCAGTGCAGAAGAAAGTTTGGCTGCTTCTGAAATGGTTGCTGAAATTTCAGAGAAGAATTTGCAGACGAGCGACTCGCAAGCACAAATTGTTAGCCAGTCCACTCTTTCTATGAAAGAAATGATAACAGCGATCGATCAAATTACGGATGATAATGAAGAGATGTTAGGATCTTCGGAAGAGGTGTCAAAATTAGTAAGGGAAGGATCACTATTGATGGAAGAGTTTTCGAACGAAATGAAAACGATTAGCCAGACGATAGGGGAATCCACCACTATTATTCATGATATGGCCGGACATTCAGAAAACATTCGAAATGTTACGCGGATGATTACAGATATTGCGGAACAGACAAATTTATTGGCTTTAAACGCTGCAATTGAAGCAGCACGTGCAGGAGAGCATGGGAAAGGTTTTGCAGTCGTAGCCGAAGAAGTGCGAAACTTGGCCGAGCAATCCAAGCGATCGGCTGAAGATATTGGACGTATGATCGATACGATGATTCAGAATGTGACAAAAGCGGTCAACAGTACAGGAGAAGGACGGAAGCGTGTGGATGAAGGCTTATCATCTACAGAAAAAACGAGTACTGTATTTATGAATATTGAGCAAGCCACGACGGATGTTAGTGAGAAAATATCTACTGTATCAGCAGCTATTGAGGAAATTCGCGCAATGACGGATGAAGTAGCTAATGGTGCGAAACAAGTCGAGGAACTGGCTATACAAGCCTCAGCAGAAGCACAATCTACAAGTGCAGCGACCGAGCAGCAATTAGCGGCAAATGAAGAGATTACTTCTAGCTCACAAACACTGGCCGAGTTGGCAGAACAGCTTCAAAACGATATGGGACGTTTTCAAGTGTAAATGTTCATTACTAGCAGGTGACTAAATATTAGAAGAAAAGAGCTGGTTGCTTATACATGCAATCAGCTCTTTTTTAATGGAAAAAAAGCTATTTCTTCATAAGAAGGGCGTTCATTCGGATGAATTTTGAATAAACTAAACCCAGTAATTTCGAGTTTAAGAGGGGAGACGGCTTCTTTTACAATTTGCATCTTTTCGGCTGTTTTTCGCTTCTTTGCAATCGTAATATGGGGGACAAAACGATTTTCTTTTTGTAGTTCGAGCAAGCTTTCAGTATGTTTAGAGATTTTTTTTTGCATATGTCTCATCATCCCGACTGCCTCTACGGAAAGGTAGACAACACGTGGTCCTGTAGGTGATCCGAAAAATGATAAGCCAGTAATGGATGTAGAAAAACAACTATGATCATCCGCAATGTTTTGTAATGACGAGGTCAACAAGTGCATATGGTCTTCCTCTAATTTTCCTATATAACGCATCGTGATATGCAAGTCTTCATCGTGAGGAATTACTTTATATCTCTCGGCTAATTGATATTTTGTACGAAAGTGCTCTGACAATTCCAGAATAGGAGTAGTTCCGCCAACAGAGATGCCGATAAAATAGTGTTGTGTCAATTACAGCTCACCTCCTAGCCATTAGTTTCCCTTCTTTCCGATTATTCATGCACAAATTGTCGAAATTTGTTCGACCAATGTTAGAGATGTTTCGTAGCTAACAATCTACTAGCTAAGTGTGTATAATTAGAATTGGATGTAACAACGATACTTACAATTTGAATGGGATGGTGGCATGATGAAAACACTGATTTTTGATTTGGATGACACGTTAATTTGGGATGCAAAAAGTATTGCCATGGCGTTTCAGAAAACTTGCGAATATGCTACGAAAAAAACAGGAATCAACCCAGTTGAGCTAGAAAAGGCTGTACGCGAAGAGGCAAGAGAACTTTATGCGACGTATGAAACGTTTGCACACACGCAAAACATTGGCATCAATCCGTTTGAAGGGTTATGGGGCGTATTTGACGATCCAGGTGAAGAATTTCAGAAAATGAAAGAAATCGTCCCTGGATATCAACGAGATGCTTGGATTAATGGTTTAAAAAAACTAGGCTTTGAGGATGAAGCGTTCGGTAGAGAGTTAGCGGAGGTATTCCCGAAAGAACGTAAGAACCATCCCTTTATCTATGACGAGACATTTGATGTATTAGATCGCTTGAAAGGGAAGTATCAGCTAATATTACTGACAAATGGCTCGCCTAGCCTACAACAGATTAAATTAACAATTACTCCAGAACTTCCACCATATTTTGATCATATCATCGTGTCAGGGGCATTCGGTAAAGGAAAGCCTGATGCATCCATCTTCCAGCATGTCCTTAGCACTTGTGGTGTTCAAGCGGACGAGGCCCTCATGATTGGAGACAACCTCATGACGGATATCCTAGGCTCTAGTCGAGTTGGGATGAAGAATGTCTGGATCAACCGTGAAAACAAGCCGCCAAGCGATGAAGTAAAGCCGACTTATGAGATCGATCATTTAGAAAGTTTATTTCCTATATTGTCTGACCTAGAAAACCGTTGAGCATCACTCACCGATTGTTGAACAGTCGTATTAATTTTTGCAGCAAAGGAGGTTCTTCATGCTAGACTATTTTTTAGTTTTTTTAGGGGCTGCGATCCCGTGGATTGAAATTGCATTGGTCATCCCACTCGGTATTATTCGTGGCCTGTCTCCGTTCTGGGTGATGACCCTCGCATTTGTTGGTAATATGGCGACTGTTCTTCTCCTCATTCTCGGTTTCCAGCAAATTAAGAATTGGATCGAACGAAGAAACAGGAAAAAAGGGAAAGGTGAATCCAAGCGTCAGCAACGTGGGGAGAAGATCATGAATACATATGGTTTACCCGTTCTGGCACTCGCTGGACCTATTTTGATCGGAACGCATATTGCAGCTTTTATCGGTCTAGTTTTCGGTGCGAATAAAGTGAATACCGCCATTTGGTCTGCTATTAGCATTGCTCTATGGTGCTTGCTGTTCGGTGTACTGACCGCCATGGGTTTCGATTTCTTCGTCAATCGTTCATAATAAAAAACCAGCTGATTTTTAAAAATCAGCTGGTTTTCTTATGGTATTAAAGATCAATTGCTTTTGCATCATGAATGTTTTGAACTTCTTTGATGCGCTTAATAGAGCTAGATTCAACATGATGATCGACTGTCAGCATCATGATTGCATCTCCGCCTTCAGCAGAACGTCCAACTTGCATCGCTGCAATGTTGATGTTTTCTTCAGCAAGTAATGTACCTACACGACCGATGGCACCTGGTTGGTCAATGTGACGGATGAACAACAAATGGCCTTTAGGAATCGCATCCACAACATAATCATCCACTTTTACAATACGAGGTCCGAGACCATTCAGAAGGGTACCTGCTACTTTGCGGATGCCTTTTTCTGTTATGACTTCTACAGTAATTAAGTTTAAGAATCCTTTAGCTGTAGTTGTTTTTTGCTCATTTACTTTAATACCGTAACGGTCGGCCAAGAGTTTTGCGTTAACATCGTTGACTGTTTCGCCAAGATTACGCTTCAACAAACCTTTAACTGTATTACGAGTCAATGCGCGCACATCATAATTAGCTAATTCGCCCGCATAATTAATATTGATCTCTTTGATAACTGCATTTTGGATCTGAGATAGGAACACCCCAAGTTTCTCTGTAAGATCAAAGAATGGTTCGATTTTTGCTAATACATCACGAGAAACAGAAGGCAAGTTGACTGGGTTACGAACAGAACCGATTGTCAAGAAGTTTACGACATCACGGCTAACGTCAACTGCAACAGATTCCTGTGCTTCAAATGTGCTAGCTCCTAGGTGAGGTGTCGCAATTACTTCAGGCAATGTCAGTAATTTGTGATCCAAGAATGGCTCTTCTTCAAATACATCCAGCGCTGCACCTGCTACTTTTTTAGAGACGATCGCATCATACAATGCATCTTCGTCAATTATTCCACCGCGTGCACAGTTGATGATTTGTACACCGTCTTTCATTTTTTCAAATGCTTCTTTATTAATCATTCTGCGTGTTTCTTTTAGGAGCGGAGTGTGAACTGTAATGAAGTCTGCGGCTGCTAGGACTTCATCTACTGTACCGATTTCAATCCCTAGTTTTTTTGCAACTTCTTCCGTTAGGTATGGATCAAACGCGATTACGCTCATACGCTGACCTTTCGCACGTCTTGCCACTTCAGCACCAATTCGACCTAAACCGATAATACCTAGTGTTTTATTTTTCAATTCCACACCCAGAAATGATTTTCTGTCCCATTTATTGTTTTTTAATGAGTTGAATGCTTGTGGAATCTTACGTGCCATCGCCATCATCATAGCGACCGTATGCTCAGCTGCTGAGTTTGTGTTGCCATCAGGAGCATTAACGACAATGATCCCTTTTTCTGTTGCTGCATCCAAGTCGATATTATCGACACCTACTCCCGCGCGTCCAATGATCTTTAATTGATCGGCTGATTCCAATAATTCTTTGGTAACAGTTGTTTGACTGCGGACAAGAAGCGCGTCAAAACCTTTGATCCGATCCTTCAACTGATCAGGTGTTAAATCTGTATCGATTACAATTTCAAAACCTTCTGCTTGTCGTAATGGAAAAATACCGTCCTCGCTAAGTGGGTCACTAATAAGTACTTTAAAAGCCATGATAATTATTCTCTCCTTCAATTCTTTGTATTGGAATTTCTTCTAGCTATTGTTCTTTCTACAGTTAATTGAGTATGTAAAGTGTTTCGTAACCTCCTTTTTGGAAAAATAAAAAAGCCTTCCACCCCTTACTTACGTAAGGGGCGAAAAGCTCTATAAACTAACGCGGTACCACCCTTGTTTTGCTGCCAAAGCAGCCTTCATTCAGCATGCGTAACGTGCATGTGACGGATTAGCCTACTAAAACGTTCAGCCGATCAATTCGGAAGTGCCACCAACCCAAAAATTTACTGACTCTCACCAAGTCATCAGCTCTCTAAAAAATTTTTACAGGAAGGTATGTCTTCGTCAAAATTGTTTTGCGTGTATTAAATTTAGAACTAATCATAACACGTCAAAAGTAATTGTCAATTACTTTCATCAAAAAAGTGTAGAACTATTAAATCCGAACGTAAGTTATTGAAATAATTGTGAACGTTCGTGTTTAATCAATGAAAATCAAGAATAAGTTGTTTTTCCAACCAAGCGTTGGTAAATAGGATAAGTCGTCTGGAGTGAAGTTTTTTGAAGGTGAGTGTTATAGTAGAACCATACATTTTACAAATGAGGTGTTATGGAAATGAAAAAATTAGAATCCTTACAACAATTCGAGCAGTTAAAGCAAGAAGAACGAGTGATTTTCTTATTTTCTGCAGATTGGTGTCCTGATTGCAAAGTAATCGAACCATTTTTGCCTACTATAGAAACAGAATTCTCAGAACATGAATTCATTTATGTGGACCGTGACGAGTTTATTGAATTATGCAGCCAACTTGATATATTCGGAATTCCAAGCTTTGTTGCTTTTAGTGAAGGTAAAGAAACAGGGCGTTTTGTCAGCAAGAATCGGAAGACGAAAGAGGAAATTGAAGAGTTCATTAACAGTTTGTAAAAGTACGTAGCGTTTTAGAAACCCATCAATTCCATTTCAATAAGCAATGGATTTGATGGGTTATCTTTTTATACGAAATCCTGAAGTTCTTTAAGTAGAACCTTAGCACCATTCGGACTTATATATAATCCGTTTGATAATTCTTTATTATCAACTGTCACTTCTCCTGTGACGAAGCAAGCCCGATTGACTTGATACTTTCTTAAAATAATTCGATCATCTTCAGCGAAAATTTCAATAGGGTCACCTTTATCTATTTGCAAAGACTTTCGTAGCTCTTTTGGAATCACGATTCTACCAAGATGATCCACTTTGCGAACTATGCCTAAAGACCTCATGACAGCCTCCTCAAAGTAAGTAGTTGTTAATTCCTATTATACACAAAAAATTCCTGTTTACAATTTGCAAGATTAGAATGCGCAGAAATATTTGAAAATAGCTCTATACAATTAATTTATTAATGTTATAATAGTCAGTAAATCAATTACACTACAGTGTAGTTGCGACAATTAAATATTTCTTATCAAGAGAAGCTGAGGGATTTGGCCTGATGAAGCTTCAGCAACCTCTGTGTAAACAGAAAGGTGCTACCTCCAACAAGATTGTTGTCTTGAGAGATAAGAACGGTGAACGAATGCCCTCATTTTCTTATCTACAAGAAAAGAGGGATTTTTTATTGCGAATTTATTGTTTAAAAACGTGGTATCAGAATGGAAAGCCAAGGAGGAAGAAACATGCCAATTAATATACCGAAACAACTACCCGCAGGTGAATTACTAAAAGAGGAAAAAATATTCGTTATGGACGAGGAGCGTGCAACAGAGCAAGATATTCGTCCATTAAACATACTGATTTTGAATTTAATGCCTGAAAAAGAGAAGACGGAACTGCAGTTGCTACGCCTACTAGGTAATACACCGTTGCAGGTCAATGTTACATTCTTGAATACGGCTACCTATGCTTCCAAAAATGTGAGCCAGACGCACTTGGAAACATTTTATACTACTTTCGAATATGTGAAACAGCGTCGTTTTGACGGAATGATTATTACAGGAGCGCCTATTGAACATATGCAGTTTGAAGATGTCGTGTATTGGAAGGAATTAGAAGAGATAATGGAGTGGACAAAAACTAATGTTACGTCTGTCCTCCATATTTGTTGGGGAGCACAAGCAGCGCTATATCATCATTACGGAATTGATAAATATGAACTACCAAAGAAGTGTTCAGGGATTTTTGCACATGCTATTTCTGACCAGACAGTCAATCTGGCGCGTGGATTCAACGATGTGTTCTTCGCACCTCATTCACGTTACACAGCGGTTTCCATTGAAGAAATCGAAAATCATCCAGATTTGACTCTGCTTTCGGTCTCTGAAGATGCAGGTGCATTTATTGTAATTTCTAATGATGAAAAACATATTATGGTAACTGGACATTTAGAGTATGATGCGCATACCTTGGCTGAGGAATACGAGCGTGATCTCCAAAAAGGGTTAGATATTGATATGCCAGAAAATTATTTTCCAAAAGATGATCCAACGAGGGAACCAATGAATACATGGCGTTCACATACGCATTTATTATTCTCTAACTGGCTTAATTACTATGTTTATCAAGAAACTCCATACATCTGGAATTGAAAGGGACAGAATCTTTTGCAGCCTAATTAACGTATAATTTCATCTAAGTCACACATACTCCACCCAATGGAGGTGCATGCTGTGAACATTGATGAATTTTGGCATTTGGCGTTTTGGGAAATGACTTTGCGAACGGTCATATCGTTTATTGTCCTTCTGATTTTAGCTCGATTCATGGGGAAAAAACAAGTGTCTCAACTGACCTTCTTTCATTATGTGACAGGCATTACGATCGGCTCAATTGCAGCCAATTTAGCAGGGGAATCCGAAACTCCTTTTCTAAATGGGTTATATGGGATGATCTTATGGGCATTGTTAACAATAGTGGCAAATTATTTATCGTTTAAATCGAAAAAAATGCGTGTGATGCTAGATGATAAACCAATAATTGTAATAGACAAAGGGAAGATAGTTGAAGGATCATTAAGTAAGTTGCGACTAAACTTTAATGAATTGAATATGATGCTTCGTGAACAATCGGTTTTTTCTATGAAAGATGTCAACTATGCTATTTTTGAGACGAATGGAAATTTAAGTGTCATGCTCAAGCCGAGTGAGGAAAATGCTACGAAGAAAGATGTAAAAGCAGCCTCTCCTTTACCCAAATATATTCCGACTGAAATAATTACGGACGGAAAAGTGCAGGAAAAGAATATGCGAGAATTGAATCTGACGGATGTATGGCTAACCCAGCAATTGGAACAGCAAGGTATTGGAAGGCCTGAACAGGTACTATATGCAGAAATCCAAACAGATGGCAGTTTGTATGTCAATTCTCTAAAGTCTGTTTAAATCAGATGGTATCATAGTAAAGCCCTGAAGCGTATTCAGGGCTTTTTTCTATAACACTTCCCAGTTTCGTTGATTGGCAATGGCTGCGAGCTTAGTATCGGGCCTCACGGCAACTGGATTTCCTACTTGCTCTAGCACAGGTAAGTCTGAAATACTGTCGCCATACGCATAGCTCTTATCCCAATCAATCGTTTTTCCTTGAAGAACATGAAAAATTTGTTCATTTTTTCGCTCTCCTTGAATATGTAGAAAAGGTTGATCCATCGCAATACGTTCGCCACTTGACGGAATGTCGGTGCCAATGATTTTATCAAATGTTAAGTGGCTCGTCACAGCGGTCAAAAAGGGAGTATAAGCACCAGATACTAATAAAATATAGTATCCTTCTTCACGATGGCTGGCTAGTCGTGTGACTACTTGTTCATTGAAATCGCCTAGCATTTCCTCGTGCATATCTTCGAAGTATGTCTGTAATTGAGAAGTCGTTAGCGTATCCAATGCCTGCAAATATAATCGCATGGATCGTTCCTTCATCTCGTTTTCGGGGAGTAATTTCAGCTTGTAACGTATATATAAGGGTAGTATCGACCGATAAAACTTCCCGTAATAGCGTTGATAAATCGGGTGTTTCTTCAATTGTTCCATTAGCAATTTAAAAGTCTCTTTCGTATACAGCGTTCCATCAAAATCAAAAATTGCAACTTTCATTCCTACACCCCTCCATTTGTCTGTGTTCTTACAGTATACAAATATAATGAGGAGAAAAGCAAAAAAGCAGAGGGAGAGAGTTCTCCATCTGCAAAGTTGCGGATTTATTGAATGTTTTTTGGCATGCCAGGTTGACCTTGTGATGGGGCAAAGGAATTTAACAGCATTTGCATGTCTTGTGTTTGTAGCTGAGGCACTTGATAATAATGGTGCTTGTTTTGATAAATGGCTAATTCATAGGCCATTTCAATACAGTTTGGTATGGAATCCGCAACTACTCGACGAACTACTGGGTTACAGATTTCTAAAGCAGCGCCCGCTTTTCCAGTTGCTCCTGCTTTTAAGCTTCCTAACAAGAATCCAGAAATAATTTCATCGGATATTTCTGTTGTTGATTGAATAGGCTTGGAAGGAGCTTTTTCTTTCATTCCATATACAAAGTCGCTCTTTGCCTGCATTTGATATCGTTGTGTAGGGTGAGAAGGGTCCTTCCCGGTTTTGAAGCATTCCACGGTAATGTTATATTCATCCAGCATAAAACGATACTGACGGTCCAAAATATCTAGGAGCTCGGGATCTTTTACAAAGGGACGAAGTATCATGGATTGATTCAAGGCGCCTACAGTAGTGTTTAATACTTCGTGAACGTCAAAAAGTTCGTGACCGCCGTGGTTCATAGCAGGTGTAACTGCACCATCCTGCATGTGTTGGGATGTCTCAAATTGATTGGTCAAATAAATTTCCTCCTTAATAGTCTTTTACCTCAACGGTAGTATGCGGAGGAAATGTGATTTTATACAGCTTAAAATGGACAGGCAAATAGTTAAGTAACCCTGTGATTTTGTTTTTTAACTTTGCAAGCTATGCATAAAAATCTTCTTTCGACAATACCTTGGTAAGAGAATATAAGAAAGGTAGTTGAATGGCATGCAAATCCATGTGGTGCAAAAGGGAGAAAGCTTGTATGAAATCGGAAAAATGTATGGCGTTCCTTACGAACAAATTGCACAAGCGAATGAATTAGAAAGCGAAACACGTTTAGCTATCGGACAAGCATTAGTTATTCCGATTGTGGGATCGTATTATTGGGTACAGCCAGGGGATAGTTTATATAAAATAGCTCAAATGTATGGATTGACAGTCGAACAGCTTGCGCAGATCAATGCCATTAATCCTGCAGGCGTGTTGCGGATAGGTCAACGCTTATATATTCCTGAACCACCTAAAACTCCGATCGATTCTTTATTATATGTTGAACCGCGTAATCCAGTAAGTCAAGGTATGATTGCGGAAGTTAGACAGAGGGTAGGGCAGCTTACATATTTGGCAATGTTCAGCTATGAAGTCCAACGTGATGGCTCACTGAAATCACCCTCTATCGATGAAATTCCATCCATAGCTAAAAATGCAGGTGTAATTAATATGATGGTTATCACCAACTTAGAAAATTACAGCTTTAGCGCTGATTTGGCACATGTTATATTCACCGATCAAGCAGCACAAGATCGGATGATTCAAGATGCCATCAATATTGCCAAGACAGTAGGTTATGGAGATATCCATTTTGATTTCGAATTATTATTCCCTGAAGATCGTGAGTTGTACAATCAATTCTTGCGCAATGCACGAGATAAAATCCATGATGCTGGATTGACGATTTCAACTGCCCTTGCACCGAAAGCAGGAGATGTGACAACCGGTATATATGGTGCGCATGATTATAAGGCGCATGGTGAAATTTGTGATTTCGTAGTTTTAATGACCTATGAGTGGGGATATACGTATAGTGCACCACAAGCTGTTAGCCCAATTGGTCCAGTTACTAAAGTAGTGGAGTATGCAGTAAGCGTCATTCCGCGTGATAAGATATTTTTAGGACAGAATCTTTATGGATATGATTGGACGGCGCCATTCGGTCAAGCAGACAGTAAACCGGCAAGGGCATTAAGTCCAAGAATGGCAACCAATTTAGCAATTAATGAAAATGTCTCGATCGAATATGACGCTCTTTCTCAAGCTCCCCATTTTACGTATTATGATGAACAGGGAATAGAGCATGAAGTATGGTTTGAAGATGCGAGAAGCATTAATGTGAAATTCGATTTGCTGAAGGAATTCCGTTTACGAGGGATTATGTACTGGAAACTTGGTTTGGCGTTTCCGCAAAATTGGTTGTTGCTTGAGGATCGTTTCAACATCAGAAAAAGATAAAAAATAGAGCCCTCCCTGATCAGGAAGGCTCTTGCTCTTTTTCATGTGTATGAAACAGTATTTTAGTCGTTTGTCAACATCTTTATAGCATTTTGGAAAACATCCATATCCGGATTTACGAGTAAAGCAGGTAGGAAAGCAAAAGTCATGATCAGTAGTAAGTTGGCTCCTATAATTGAGCGGATCAAATTGTTTTTCTTTGTCATGGTGCCTCGCCTCTTTCTTTTCGTAGTGGTTCTCCCGTACATGCAAATGCTGATGGAAAGACAGCTTTACATAGATCGTTTGAATAGATTAATTTTACTCTATATTCTGATTAATGTAAATGAAAAAGTTTGATTCAGTACATAAAAATGACACAAAAAGTAAGGCATTCTAAAGATACGTTAAAAAATTCTTGTATCTTGCAGCAATTTCAGTAATAATATTGAAATAGACAGAAAAATTTCGAACAATTAGTTTTTACTTTATTCAGTAGAATTCGTCCTTTGTGTAATAGATATTTCACTTTGGAAGGATCGATGGCAGGATAACTTCTACTGAGTAAAGTGAGTGACTGGTCGATCGGAATATTTTGAATAACAACAACGAAAGGGATGGACGCAAATGACAAAGATTGATGAAATTCAATTTAACAATCGCAAACGAGCAAATGATTATGTTCATGAAGTATATGAACTAGTAAAGAAAAGGAATCCGGATGAAAAAGAATTTTTGCAGGCAACAAGAGAAATCTTTGATTCCCTTCGTCCTGTCTTTGCTAAGCATCCCGAATTTATTACAAATGGTATTCTTGAGCGGATTACAGAACCTGAACGAATCATTTCATTCCGCGTAGCTTGGGAAGATGATCAAGGAAAAGTTCATGTAAACAGGGGATTCCGTGTTCAATTCAATAGTGATCTTGGACCTTATAAAGGTGGACTTCGCTTTCACCCTTCTGTAAATAATAGTATTATGAAGTTTTTGGCTTTTGAGCAAATCTTTAAAAATGCATTAACAGGTCAGCCAATAGGTGCAGGCAAAGGTGGATCAGATTTTGATCCGAAAGGAAAATCAGATCGTGAAGTCATGCGCTTTACACAAAGTTTTATGACAGAACTCAGCCGACATATTGGTCCAGATATTGATGTGCCAGCAGGGGATATTGGTGTCGGGAAACGAGAAATCGGATATTTATTCGGCCAATACAATCGATTGAAGGGCGGCTATGAAGCGGGTGTTTTGACAGGGAAAAATCCTGATCATGGCGGCAGTTTAGGGCGTAAAGAAGCAACTGGATACGGAACAGTATATTTTGTAGATGAAATGCTAAAAGAGAATAAACTTTCATTGGAAAATCAAACGATGGTTGTTTCAGGCTCAGGAAATGTTTCCACGTATGCGATGGAAAAAGCAATGCAGCTAGGTGCAAAAGTCGTAGCATGTAGTGATTCCGATGGCTATATCTATGATAAAAATGGTATTGACCTAGATTTGGTAAAAGAGTTGAAGGAATACAGTAATAAGCGTATCTGGGAATATACAAAAGAATATCCCGAAGCAGAATATCATGCCGATTGCAGTGCAATTTGGTCAATTCCTTGTGACATCGCGCTTCCTTGTGCCACTCAAAATGAGATTGATGAAATTGCGGCTCATATGCTAATCGCCAATGGTGTGAAAGCAGTTGGAGAAGGTGCGAATATGCCTTGTACAATTGAAGCAATTGAAATCTTCCAGGAACATAATATTTTATTCGCTCCTGCAAAAGCGGCTAATGCAGGCGGAGTGGCCGTGTCCGCAATGGAAATGTCACAGAATAGCATGCGTTTATCTTGGTCGGCGGAGCAAGTGGATGAACACTTGAAAGAAGTTATGAAGAATATCTATAACGACTGTAAAAAGGCAGCGGATGAATTCGGCAAGCCTGGTAATCTAGTGATGGGTGCGAACATTGCAGGCTTCTTGAAAGTTGCCGGTGCAATGGTAGCACACGGTTTACGATGATCAAGTGATGGATGCAGACACAGTGAGATGAACTCTTGTGTCTGCATTTTTTTTGTGTTTTATAGTTGCATTTTCCATAAGTTATGTTATTATAAAAATACTACAAGATGCATAAAAATACATCTTCTTGCATGAAAGGGGATTTACCCATGGAAAAGAAAAAAGTTGTTTTGGCCTACTCAGGTGGTTTAGATACATCAGTTGCGATTCAGTGGTTGACTGATCAAGGATATAGTGTGGTGGCGGTTTGCTTGGATGTCGGAGAAGGTAAAGACCTCGATTTTATTAAGCAAAAAGCCCTCCAAGTTGGTGCAGTCAATAGCTATGTCATTGATGCAAGAGAAGAATTCGCACAAGATTTCGTCCTTCTTTCATTGCAAGCTCAAACATATTATGAAAATAAATATCCTCTCGTTTCTGCTTTGTCTCGTCCATTGATCTCTAAAAAGTTAGTCGAGATTGCACATCAAGAGAATGCGACAGCCGTTGCGCATGGATGCACGGGGAAAGGAAACGATCAAGTACGTTTCGAAGTGGCAATTAAATCACTCGATCCATCATTGGAAGTGGTGGCTCCTGTTCGTGAATGGAGTTGGTCACGTGAAGAAGAAATTCATTATGCGAAAGAAAAGAATATCCCCATTCCGATCGACTTGGATAATCCGTACTCAGTAGACCAAAATCTATGGGGTCGTGCCAATGAATGTGGTATTCTGGAGGATCCTTGGGCGACACCTCCTGAAGATGCATTTGGATTGACGGTTTCCATCGAGAACGCTCCCGATACGGCAGATATCATTGAAATAGGATTTGAACAAGGGGTGCCTGTCAGTCTTAATGGAGAGAAGTATATATTGAGTGAATTAATTACCGAATTAAATTTACTAGCTGGTAAGCATGGTGTTGGACGGATCGATCATGTCGAGAATCGTTTGGTTGGTATTAAGTCTCGTGAAGTATATGAGGCGCCAGGTGCGATCACGCTTTTAAAGGCACATAAAGAGCTAGAAGATTTGACGTTGGTGAAGGAGCTAGCTCATTTTAAGCCGATTATTTCACAAAAATTAGGTGAGTTGATCTATAACGGTCTCTGGTTCTCTCCGCTACGTGAAGCGTTGGAAGCATTTATTAAGGAAACGCAGCAATATGTGAATGGAACCGTACGTGTGAAATTATTTAAAGGCCATGCGTTGGTTGAAGGGCGTACTTCACCTAATTCGTTGTACAATGAAAAATTGGCAACGTACACATCAGATGATGAGTTTGATCAATCAGCAGCAGTTGGTTTTATTAAATTATGGGGGCTCCCTACTGAAGTTCATAGTATGGTGAATCACAAGCAAGTTGTGAAGAAATAAAGAATAGAATATGTGAAAGATAGCAGCGAGGTCTAGTGCTTCGTTGCTTTTTTGCAACTATTCTTTCATTGGCTCCGTCTTACTGATGAAGAATAGGAGCGAAGTGCATGAAAAAAATAATAGGAGTAGTAATTGTGGGGTTGTTACTAGGTGGGTTCGTACTGTTTTGGCAGATTCCTAAGGAAAGGATGAATAAAGCGCAACAGGTGAAAGCGAATGGTTCGTATGAATATGCAGTAATTCTCGGAGCGAAAGTGAATGGGGAAGAGCCTTCTTTGTCACTGCGATACCGATTGGAAGCGGCAACAGATTATGCGAACCGATATCCACATGTTCAGTTTGTGTTATCGGGCGGGCAAGGCAAAGATGAAGGAATCAGTGAAGCACAAGCGATGTATAATTATTTGATCAAACAAGGCATTGCGAAAGATCGTTTATTGCTAGAGGATCGGTCAACGTCCACCTATGAAAATTTGAAATATACTTTAGAACTGTTACCGGAGATAGAGGGTGTCACAATTATTAGTAGTGATTATCATTTGGCGAGGGCTCGGTTTTTGGCTAGGCAAATTGGTTGGAACACGGATGTAGTGGTGGCTAAGACACCAGAAGTCGTGAAGAAAAAAGTCTGGATTCGGGAGCGTTTGGCTTTGTTTAAGACATGGTTATTTAGGAAATGAGGCTTGTAACTAACAGTACAACGAACATAAAAATAACAAAATAAAAATAGTGACGAAATGATCTTCGTCACTACTAGTATACTATAAAGAAGAAATGGCATGGAATTCGGGCTGGCCACTTGTAAACGTTGTGATATAGTCAAACCCGACTGACTGGAAGAGCTCGAGTGACTCTTTGAATTCATGAGCAATATCAGCCGGACGGTGTGCATCGGAACCAAGAGTAATGATTTCACCGCCACATTGCTTGTAGAGCTGTAAAATATCTTTACTTGGCATATTATGGGATAAACCATAGCGTGTACCGGAAGTATTAAGTTCGATCCCTTTGCCATCAGGTATGATAGTCGTGAAAATCTGTTCCAAATAATCATGGAATACGTTAGCTGGCGGCTGCTCTGTGTAGCGCTTGATTAAGTCTGCATGACCCAACACACTGTACCGTTTAAAGTTCTGCACACAATACAGCAACTCTTTATAATATGTTTCAAATGCTTCCTCTACAGAACGGTCTGCGAATAGTTCACGGTAGTGCAGGGATTTATTTTCAACTGTATGTAGGGAACAGATAACGAAGTCGAAGTGATGCTCGTCCATTAACTGTTCGTATTCAGTCAATAAATGTGGCTGGAGGCCGATCTCAACTCCTTTTTTAATGGAGATTTTTTGATCATATTGTCGATTAAGCTGTTGGATCAATTCTGTATAGGCTATCTTATCAAAATCAAATTTGATCGTCTCATCAGGATATTCGTAGTCAATATGATCGGTAAAACAAATTTCGGTCAACCCTTTGGCGATGGAGGTTTTGACCATCTCTTCCATCGGAATTTCACAGTCTGCAGAAAACTCGCTGTGCATATGATAATCAAACATAGTCTCATGTCTCCTTTTCTTTAATATATATTGTAGCAGATGCGGTCAATGATTTCATATTTCATCTAGGCAGGTTTTCACTCTTGACAACCTTCAAAATAAGCATTATAGTAAACTTAACTTTAGCGTAGTAAAGCAGTAAAGTATTTTGAACAAAAGGTGGTAGAAAAAGTCTTGTATTCTGAAATTCTAGCGAATGAACATGAAAAGCATGAAAAAATAATTGAAACTTTGAGTAAACGTTTCACTACATACGGCTATAAGCGAATTAAAACTTCCGCTTTTGAACAATACGATTTATATTCGAACGTACGCACATCTATCAACCAAAATGAAATGATCAAAGTGATCGATTACACGGGGGAAGTCTTAGTATTACGTCCAGATGTGACAATTCCTTTAACCCAGCAGCTTATCCAATTACAAGGTAGCCTCCAGGAAGAAATGCGTTACTACTATGTCCAGGAAGTGTTCAGACAAACCTTTCAGGAAAATGAAAAGATCGGTAAAACGCAAGCGGGTATTGAGTATTATTGTCCAAGTTCACCTGAAACAGATGCAGAAACAATTATGTTAGCTTGTCATGCGTTACGGGATGTCGGTTTCTTAGATGTGAAGATAGAAATCGGCTTTGCTGGATTTTTCACAGAATTGATTGCGGATTTACAGCTAACTTCTGATCAGACAGCCGAATTAAAAACGTTAATTCAAGCAAAAAATCTGGTGGAAATCGGGCCGTTTCTCAAGCAATTACAGATCGATCCAATTGTCAAAGAAGTACTTGAACAATTACCTCTATTATATGGAACACCAGAAATGGTGTTCGAAAGACTACAAAATTTACAAGTAAGTGAATCCGTACAGCGAGCGATTGAGTATTTGCAAAAGACATACGAAATCGTAGAACTATACGGCTTGAAAAAGCACATTGTCATCGATCTTGGTTTAATCAATCATATGGGTTATTACTCTGGAATCATTTTTCAAGGTTATGTTGAAAATTTTGGCAAGCCTGTGTTAATGGGTGGTCGTTATGACGCGTTGAGCGAAGAGTTTGGTGTTACGTTGCCAGCCATCGGTTTTGCATGTGAGATTGAATCATTAGTTAAGGCAGCTGCTCATAAAGAATTACACAATCGTTATCATATTGATGTAACAGTTTTTTATGAGGAAAATCGTTTGAAATACGCAATTGATATCGCCAATGAACTGCGAGAGCGCGAGTATCGTGTGCTATCGAAACCAATGAAAAATACATTGCCGGCACAAGACAGCCTTTATACAATTCAACTAAAAGAAACACAAAATCAGCTAATCGACGAGGAAGAGACGAAGGAATTTATTGACTTCAAGCAACTACTGGATTTGATTGCAAGCAAGAAAGGGGTACCTGAATGGACTATTTAACAGTGGCCATGGCGAAAGGGCGTACGGCAGAACGAGCGATGAAGTTTCTCGAAAAGTCGGATGTCCGTTTCTCGGAATTTACCGATGAAAGCCGAAAGTTGGTCATTTACGATGATAAACAAACGATCAAGCTCATTTTTGTTAAAGCGGTGGATGTACCGGTCTATGTGGAAAAAGGTGCAGCTGATGTCGGTATCGTCGGTAAGGACGTCATGATGGAGGATCCGCGGGATATCTATGAATTGCTAGATTTAGGTATCGGAAAATGCAAGCTGGCGGTTGCAGGATTTCCCGATACCCCTTTAGAAAATATACCGTTTTTAACTGTAGCATCCAAATATCCCCTAGTCGCAAAAGAGTATTTTGATAAGAAGGGGATTCGAACTGAAATGATCAAACTGAATGGCTCTATTGAACTGGCACCATTGATCGGCATGTCTGATGTAATTGTCGATATCGTGGAAACAGGAACTACATTAAAAGAGAACGGACTCGTCGTACTGCAAGAAATAGCCGATATTAGTGCTCGTTTGATTGTTAATAAAGCGAGCTATGCAACCAAGACTGCGGATATTCAGCAGTTTATAAACAATATGAAAGAAGGACTAGAGGTGCGCTCATGAAAACGATTCGTGGAACTGAATTTAGAGAAGAGTTATTGCAGCGCAATGATTCAAGCCAACCAGATTTAGAATTTGACCGTAACGTCTTAGCTATCATTGAAAGTGTTCGTTCTGAAGGTGATTCGGCTGTTTTAGACTTCACCGAACGCTTTGATGGTGTGAAGCTAGATAAACTGATCGTCAGTGAAGAAGAAATAAAAGAAGCGGAAGATGCCGTTACAGCAGAATTTTACCGTGCACTGCGAGCAGCAAAACAGCGAATTTCAAATTATCACGAAGCACAAAAAGAACAATCTTGGTTCTTTAATCCAACGGAAGGCATCATGCTAGGACAGAAAGTGACACCGATTGATAGTGTGGGAATTTACGTCCCCGGTGGAAAAGCTGCATACCCATCTACTGTCTTAATGAACGCTTTGCCAGCGAAAATTGCGGGTGTCGGGCAGATTTCTATGGTTACTCCACCTCAACGAGATGGGAAAATCAATCCTCACGTCTTAGTGGCAGCGAAAGAAGCAGGTGTCGATCGGATCTATAAAGTAGGCGGTGCACAAGCAATTGCGGCTCTTGCTTATGGAACAGAAACGATTGAAAAGGTTGTCAAAATTACAGGCCCAGGAAATGCTTATGTAGCACGCGCGAAGAAATGGGTGTTCGGAGACGTGGCAATCGATATGATCGCAGGTCCGAGTGAAATTTGTGTCGTGGCGGATGAACAGACGAATCCAGTCTATGCGGCTGCCGATTTGCTTTCGCAAGCGGAACATGATGAACGTGCAGCAGCAGTTTGTGTTACGACAAGTGAGGTGTTCGCAGACAAATTGTCTAAAGAAATCGATCGACAATTGGCTGAACTGGATCGACAGGAAATCGCAGCGCAATCTATTGAGCAATTCGGTCGAATTATTGTCGTTGATTCTTTACAAGAAGCATTCGACATCGTGAATCGATTGGCGCCAGAACACTTGGAGCTGATGATAGACAATCCCATGGAACACTTGGCTTCTATCCGTAACGCTGGGGCGATTTTCCTTGGCCAGCACTCTCCTGAAGCATTAGGGGATTATATGGCTGGACCCAACCATACCTTGCCAACAAACGGCACAGCGGCATTCTCTTCTCCGCTAGGTGTCTATGACTTTATGAAGAAATCGAGTGTAATTTATTATTCCGAGAACGCGCTGGCGGAAGTTGCAGATGATGTGATCATCCTTGCTGAGTCCGAGCAATTGACAGGACACGCCAATTCGATCAAGGTACGAAAGGCAGGATACTAATGCGCAGACAACAGATATCACGTAAAACAGGCGAAACGTCCATTGAAATGGACTTTTCATTGGACGGTACAGGCAAGACAGAGATCCAGACAGGTGTAGGTTTCTTCGATCACATGCTAACAGCTTTCGCAAAGCATGGACGTTTTGATTTAACAGTCACGTGTGATGGCGACATTGAAGTTGATCAGCACCATTCCGTAGAAGACATCGGCATCGTTCTCGGACAGGCCTTCCATAGATGTATAGGTACGAAAGAAGGCATCGAACGCTTTGCAACGGTGTCGACTCCAATGGACGAAGCATTATCTACAGCCTCCATCGATATCAGTGGTCGTTCATTCCTCGTCTTCAATGTGGATGGAATGAAAGACAAAGTAGGCAACTTCGACACCGAACTAGTCGAAGAATTCTTCATCGCCTTCACTAACAATGCGAAAGTGACACTACATATCAATCTAGACTACGGAAAAAACACGCACCACATTATCGAATCCGTATTTAAAAGCTTTGGCCGCGCTCTGCGCATAGCTAGCACAATTAATCCGGATATCCAAGGTGTGCCTTCTACTAAAGGAACATTGTAAAGAATACGGAGAGAGTGTGGTCCATGATCTATGTCTCATTTGGATCGCAGTCCGACGATGTCAATAGTGATCATATTAACCATTTAGGAGGACTAGTTGATGATTTTATTTCCAGCAATTGATATTCGAGGTGGCAAATGTGTACGCCTCATTCAAGGTGACTATGCGCAAGAAATCGTTTATAACGACTCGCCAACTGAAATGGCTAAAGAATGGCAACGTCAAGGAGCCGAATTCATTCACGTCGTGGACTTAGATGGTGCGAAAACAGGCGACTCTGCTAACAAACAAGCGATCGAGGCAATCGCAAAAGCAGTCACAGTTCCCGTACAAGTAGGTGGTGGAATCCGTACGATGGATATTGTTGATTCGCATATCAAAAATGGTGTTGCACGTGTGATCATCGGAACTGCTGCGATTCAAGATCCGGAATTCCTAAAACAAGTAGTCGAAAAGTATGGTGATCAAATTGCAGTTTCTATTGATGCACGTAACGGCTTAGTCGCTACAGACGGCTGGACGGAAACGAGTGACGTCAAAGCGGTCGACTTGCTGCAAGACTTAGCAGAAATCGGAGTCAAAACAGTCGTCTACACAGACATCATGAAAGACGGCATGCTACAAGGACCAAATTTTGAAGAATTACAAGTCATGAATGAAGCATCTTCTATCGACATTATTGCATCAGGTGGTGTATCGACAGAAGAAGATATTCAGAAACTCGCTGCTAAAGACATGTATGGTGCAATTATTGGGAAAGCGTTATACGAAGGAAAATTATCTTTAGAAAAATTATTGGGGGACGACAGTCATGTCAAAAACTAAAAAAATCATTCCGTGTTTAGATGTAGACAACCGTAAAGTTGTAAAAGGAAAGAAATTTCTAGACGTGCAGGAAGTAGCAGATCCCCTAACATTAGCAAAAAAATATGTCGCAGACGGTGCCGATGAACTCGTATTCTATGACATTTCCGCTTCGACGAAAAACCGTGGTATGTTCTTAGATTTAATTGAAGAAATCGCAAAAGAAGTACCGGTTCCATTCATCGTTGGCGGTGGAATTCGTACATTAGAGGACGTGGATACGGTGTTTGCAATTGGTGGTAATAAAGTATCCATCAATAGTGCAGCACTGACAAATCCAGAATTGATCAAAGAAGTTGCAGATAAATACGGCTCTGAACGAGTCATGCTCTCTATGGACGTTCGTCAAGAAGGCGAAGGGAAATGGTCCGTGTATGCAAAAGGTGGTATGGAAGCAACAGGCATTGATGCAATCGAATGGGCAAAAAAGATGGAAGCTCTAGGCGCTGGAGAATTGGTTGTCAATAGTGTCGATGAAGATGGTGTCAAGGACGGCTATAATCTGGCATTGAATCGCGCGATGGCTGAAGCGGTCAATATTCCAATCATTGCAAGTGGCGGTGCTGGAAAACCTGAACACTTTAAAGACGTTTTGACGGAAGGGAAAGCAGACGCAGCACTTGCAGCTTCCGTGTTTCACTTCAATGAAATTAATATTCGCGACTTAAAAAATTACTTAGCAGAAGAAAATATTGCAGTTAGGAATGACTAATATGACACTAGACCTCAATTCATTGAAATTTGACGACAAAGGCCTTCTCCCCGCGATCGTGCAAGACGATCGCACTGGAGAAGTTCTAATGCTCGCCTATATGAATAAAGAAGCGATTGAAAAGACTTTAGAAACGAATGAGACATGGTTTTATAGCCGCTCAAGACAAGAACTATGGAATAAAGGTGCCACATCCGGCAATCGTCAGCAGGTGAAACGTATTTCCTTAGATTGCGACCAAGATACGTTACTGATCCAAGTAACTCCACTAGGTCCAGCTTGTCACACAGGAGAGAAAACTTGCTTCTTCAAAACAGTTACAGAGACTGAAGTATCCTTACGTGAAGTCGTCTACGAAGTGATGGACGAAATCGCGGATCGCAAAAAGAATCCGGTTGAAGGCTCCTACACGACATATTTATTCAAAGAAGGCATTGACAAAGTACTGAAAAAAGTTGGGGAAGAAACAACGGAAGTCGTCATTGGAGCAAAAAATGCAGACAAGGAAGAAGTATCGAATGAAATCGCGGACTTGATCTATCACACACTAGTTCTGATGAATATTCTCGACGTTAATCTTTCTGATGTCCAGCAAGTATTGCGTGAAAGACGACCAAAAAAGGAAGTGTTGCGCAATGAGTAGATTTCTGAGCACAGTTGCGAAACGGACAGAACCATATATTCCCGGCGAGCAATTGAACCAGCCAGATATCATCAAATTAAATACGAATGAAAACCCCTATCCGCCAAGTCCGAAAGTGTTGGAAGCGATCAAAGCTCAAGTAGAGGAAAATTCACTTCAACTATATCCTTCACCGACAGCAGACCCTCTACGTCATGCCATTGCGGAAACATACGGACTCACGAAAGAACAAGTATTTGTTGGCAATGGTTCAGATGAAGTGCTGGCGTTTGCGTTCATGGCATTTTTTGAACCAGGTAAAACGATTAGGTTTCCGGAGATTAGCTACAGCTTTTATCCGGTCTATTCTAAGATCTTTGATATTTCATTTGAAAAGGTGCCGCTACAGGAAGATTTCACTTTACCAGCAGAGGCATTTTATCAATCAGAGGGTGGGGTCATTCTACCGAATCCGAATGCACCGACGAGTCTATATGCAACACTTGATGTAATAGAAGAAATTCTGAAGCAAAACTCCGACCAAATGGTGATCATTGACGAAGCCTACATAGACTTTGCAGGACCTTCCGCTGTGAAATTAATCGATCGTTACGATAATTTGCTTGTCATTCAGACGACTTCCAAATCACGTGCTTTAGCTGGATTGCGTGTAGGATTTGCGATGGGACAGCCTGAATTAATTGATGGACTTACTCGTATTAAAGATTCATTTAACTCGTATCCAATTGATCGACTCGCAATGGCAGGTGCAACCGCAGCGTTTCAGGATCATGCGTATTTTTCAGAAAGTACGAAGAAAATCATTCGTACGAGAGAGCGTTCGGCACAATCTTTACGTGAACTAGGATTTGAGGTCTTACCGTCTGATGCAAATTTCTTGTTTGCGAAGCCGTTGAATCAAGATGCACATACATTGTATGAACAATTAAAGGAACGTGGAATTCTCGTTCGTCACTTTGATCAAGCGGGGATTAGCGATTATTTACGGATCACAATTGGGACCGAAGAACAGATGGAAATGTTATTCACCGTGTTAAATGAATTAATTAAATGAATAGATTTAATAAAAAACCATTCATATTTGAGTGGTTTCAGCTTGTAGACAAACTCCAAAAACTAAAAATTATGCTAACCTTTAATTTTACAATTGTATTAGCACTCTACTGTTTATTCTATAATATGAACATAACCATCGCTTTTAATCATTCAGATGAAGAGGCAATAACTACTAAAAAATCAATGTAATACGCTAGTTGATCGTAGTGGAAGGCGGCAACTCCTTGGGGATCAGCGTGCGTCTTGAGACCCCGCAAGTAGCGAAGCGGACGAGGAGGCTCAAGCCACGCCCCCAGGAAAGCGTCCGTCTGGAACGTAGATCAACGGTAGCTTGACTACTTTCTATATCTTTTGTCTACAGTCTGAAACCATTCATATTTGAGTGGTTTTTTATTTATGCAAATGTCTACTCATATCTAAGAATGTTGTCAAGGCAACGAAGGTGGCTGATTAAAACCACTTTTTCTATGTATAAGATATACGTAATCATGTATTTTTTACTTTCTCTATTGTATTATTATGCATTATCACTTATAATAATAAAAAGAAGCACGATTGGAGAGAAAAATTCATGAAAACTAAAAATATAATCATTATTGGCGCTGCCGGAAGAGACTTCCATAACTTTAATACATATTACCGTAATAAGTCGGAGTACAACGTGGTAGCCTTTACCGCAACACAAATTCCTGATATCGATGGACGTAAATATCCAGCAGAATTAGCAGGGGAGCTTTATCCGGAAGGGATTCCGATTTATTCGCAAGAGCAATTGCCGGAGCTAATCAAAGAGTTAAAAGTAGATGAGTGTGTCTTCTCATACAGTGATATTAGTTATGAAGCAGTCATGGGAATTGGCGCGATCGTTAATTCGGCTGGTGCAAACTTTACGTTGCTCGGATCGAAAAGCACGATGATCAAAAGCAATAAGCCGGTCATTTCGGTTTGTGCAGTCAGAACAGGAACTGGGAAAAGCCAGACGTCTCGTAAAATTATTGAAACGTTGCTTGAGCATGACTTGAAAGTGGTAGCGATTCGTCACCCGATGCCATATGGTGACTTAGCTGCACAACGAGTTCAACGTTATGCGACGGTTGAGGACTTTAAAAAACATAATTGTACGATTGAAGAAATGGAAGAATATGAGCCACACGTCGATCGTGGAAATATCATTTATGCAGGTGTAGACTACCAAGATATCTTAGATGCAGCTGAAAATGATCCAGATGGCTGTGATGTAATTCTTTGGGATGGCGGCAATAACGACTTTTCATTCTATGAGCCAGATTTGGCGATCACTGTACTTGATCCGCACCGTCCAGGGCATGAGTTGAAATATTACCCAGGAGAAGTGTGTCTACGCACGACAGATGTATCGATCATTAACAAAATCGACAGTGCGTCAGAGGAAGCGATCCAAACAGTTGAAAACAATATTAAATTTGCGGCTCCAAACAGCACGATTATTAAAGCAGAATCTAAAATCACTGTGGACAATCCTAAAATTATTGAAGGAAAACGCGTACTGATCGTGGAAGATGGTCCTACACTGACACATGGTGAAATGAAATTAGGTGCAGGCGTCATTGCGGCTCAACGTTTAGGCGCATCTGAAATCATCGATCCACGTCCATTTGCGGTAGGTAGTCTGGTAACGACATTCAATAAATACCAACATATCGAGAATATCCTTCCTGCGATGGGTTATGGTGAGCAACAATTGAAAGACCTTGAAGCGACGATCAATGCTACAGATTGTGACGCTGTGATTATTGGAACACCAATGGATTTGTCACGGGTCATTACTATCAATAAACCATGCACACGTGTTTATTATGATCTAGAAGAAATTGGTAGCCCGAATCTAGAGACAGTCTTGGGAGATTTCATCGAAAAACATCAATTAAAGAAAACAAATGTGTAAGTTTATATGACATATAACGTACCAGTTTCGAATGAGAATTCGTGGCTGGTACATTTTTATTGGCACGTTCCAATGATAGTTTCGCTCGGTTGTGGGCTAGATTGGCGCTGTGCGAAACCTTTTTCGCGCGGTCCTATAACTTTCTGCTATACTGATAGGTAAACAAGGGGGAACTAACATGTTGAAATCGAAAATGACTGATCTTGTCATTGGTCTTATTATGGTGTATTTTGCTTATGATCGAATATCTGCTGGACAGACTAAAATGGGGATCTTATTCGTCGTGCTAGCTTTTCTAAACCTCGTTGCATTTTATGTGAAACTCAGAACTGAAAAACAAGAGCAACAATAACCCGAATCGGTTGTTCCTTTTTGGGCAATCCTGTAGTATAATAACAGGATTGCATTTTTTGAAATGAGGCTAGAATACAAATGAAAAAATCCATATATGGTTTGACAATTGAACAATTGACAAACTTCTTCATAGAACAAGGACAGCAGAAATTCCGTGCCGCGCAAGTGTGGGACTGGCTCTATAAAAAACGCGTGCTTTCATTTGATGAAATGAAAAATATTAACAAAGAAACACGCGAACTCCTGGACGAGCACTTCACGATCCAGACATTAGAACAAAACGTCAAACAAGTATCCCAAGACGGTACAGTGAAATTTCTCTTTAAAATGACGGACGGCAACTTGATCGAAACCGTGCTAATGAAATTTCCTTATGGTTATTCTGTTTGTGTTACGACGCAGGTTGGTTGTAATATCGGATGTAGCTTCTGCGCAAGTGGTTTATTGCGTAAAAATCGTGACTTGGATGCAGGGGAAATCGTTGGGCAAATTATGAAAGTGCAAGAGCATCTTGATGAAAAAGGAGCAGGCGAGCGTGTCAGCCACATCGTCGTCATGGGAATCGGGGAACCGTTTGATAACTATTCGAATCTCATGAACTTCCTTCATATCGTTAACGATCAAAAAGGCCTGTCAATTGGCGCACGTCACATCACGGTCTCAACAAGTGGATTGACAGAAAAGATCAAAGAATTTGCGGATGAAAATATTCAAATCAACTTAGCGGTGTCGTTGCACGCACCAAATAATGAGCTGCGTACGCAAATCATGAAGATTAACAAAGCGTTCCCGATTGAAAAGTTGATGGATGCGATTAATTATTATTTGGAAACGACGAATCGTCGGATCACATTCGAATACATTTTATTGCGTGATGTCAATGACCACGTCAAAGAGGCTGAAGAACTGGGTAGACTATTGGCGGATAAGCGCCACCTTGCCTACGTTAACTTGATTCCATATAACCCAGTCGACGAACATGGCCAATATCAACGCAGTGAGCCGCAAGCGATCAAGTCGTTTTACGAAACATTGAAACGTAAAGGCATCAACTGCGGTGTCCGTCTTGAAAATGGAACCGATATCGACGCAGCGTGTGGTCAATTGCGTAGTAAACAAATCAAAAGTACAAAAAAACAGCCGGTCAGAGAATAATTCTCTAGCCGGCTGTTAGTTTTTGCGCAGTAATTTTACTAAGAATTGAACGATCACGGAGATTGCTAGTCCGAATGATGAAATAATAAACAACGACAAAATACCAATCGCTTCGGAAAATTCATTATCCATCATAATAAAACTTCTGAACATCTCCGCAAACGCCAACACAAGTACCACCATAAATAATTTAAAGGCAATATGTAGTTGATAAAACAGTAATAACGAACTGACGATGCCTACGATCAGCCCAAACACCGCAAACGTTAAATAATTATTTACGATTAGCTCATGCCCAAGGACTGTCCGAACACCTAAAATGAGCAAAACAAATGAAGTTAACGCGGTGAAAAAACCAATTTTCCAATAACGAGAATCCAACACGTACACCTGCTTTCCTTCATTAGTATAGCGGAATCGGAGCCGGTAGTCATGTGATTCGTTGCCGGCTCTATCATTGGAGTCGTTTTAAATCTTTGAGTAACTCTTCTCGATACGTTTCATTTGAAAAATTATATTCATTCATAATATATCCTTGTGAATCCAGTAAATAAAAGTTGGTGCCATGTACAACTTGCGTGGAGGATTCATGTTTTAGTACAAACGTCTGAAATTCTTCACGGGCAAATGCTTCTAGCTCTTGCTGTGAATAGCCGGTCAGTAGATGCCAATTGGACTCATCGTCTGTGAAATTATCGATAAACAGTTTTAGCGCAACGGGATCGTCCACTTCTGAATCCACGGAAAAGGAGACGAATTGTACGTCTATACCCTCGTCATCCATCAGTTTTTGAAGCTTTGCCATTTCGCTCGTCAAAGTAGGACAGATGGTATTACAAGAAGTGAATACAAAGTCAGCGATCCACGGAGTTCCGGCTAATTGCTCTGTGCCGAAGGGCTTGCCATTTTGGTCGGTGAATGAGAATTCGCGGACTTGCTTACCACGCTCAAGTGGCTCGCTACAACCGAAAAGAAAGAAAATCATCAACAAGACGAAGGGGAATAGCCGTTTCATTCCATCATTCACTCCTTTGCTCAATTTCTGGTGAGATAGGCAGTTCAATCGTCACAATTGTATCCGTTGCTTGGTTAGATACTTCAAACGTCCCTTGGTGCAACCTGACAATTTCTTTGACAATAGATAAGCCAAGTCCTGAACCGCCTGTAGTCCGGGTCCTCGCTTTATCTGTCCGGAAAAAACGTTCGCCAATTCTAGCCAAATCTTCATCTCCAATTGTCACGCCATCATTGGAAATTTGATACTGAATCCCGTAATCATTTGCTTTCAACTGTACCGCAATTTCCTGTTGCGCATATTTCACCGCGTTGTCAATTGTATTGTAGAAGACTTGCTGCAGACGCTTTGGATCGCCTTGTATAATAAGATCTTCATCGAGGGACGACTGTAAATAGAGGCCTTTCTCAGTCCTGCGAATATCAAAGAGCTCAAGCGTATCTAGCAGCAACTGTGCAATGGCAATCGGTTCAGTCTCCAATGTATACAAGTCTTGCTCTAAATGATTCAGTTCTACTAAGTCATGGATTAGCTTTTTCAACCGCTCCGTTTCCTTCTCGATCGTGGACAAGTATTGCTTCACTTCTTCAGAGGAATGGTCAATCTTGTCTCTTGACAGTTGCGCATAGCCACTAATATAGGTCAGTGGTGTCCGTAATTCATGGACTATATTCGAAGTGAATTCCTTTTTACGCTGATCTTGTTCTTCCAATGAACGACTCATCGAATTAAAAGCGGTTGAGAGCTTGCCAATTTCATCATTACGTTCGCTATCTAAACGATTGGAATAATCACCTTTGGATACTTTTTCCGAATAGGTCTGCAATGTTTGCAAAGGTTCGAATAACGACCGCCATACTCGCTGCAAGATGAAGAATAGAATAGCAAAAAAAGCAGACCCTACAATTAGCATGATCGGCACACTATCACGGAAGACATCCTGAATGGCGGCGAGGGGTACATATATATAGATAAATCCAATCAACCCATTTTCCCCTTTGATGGGAAAAATACCTCCGAAGATTTCACGATTTAACTCCTCGACATAGCCTTCTTTCATGACAGGCTGTCCAGTTTCTAATGTTTCTTGATCGCTTTCATTGACGAGAGACTGATAATCCAATTGATACGGAAAGTAAGAAGTCAGGTCGTCTAGGCGATCGACTACAATAATTTCGTATTCCGAAACAATATTATACCATTGTATTTTTTCAATGATTGAATCGCTAAGTTCGCCATAATGATAATGTGCTGCAGTTCGATTTCCTTGGTAAATAATTGATTCTTTAATTCGCTCTTTGTAGAGATCAGTATATAGGTAATGAATAAAAAAGAACGAAAATAAAATCGTACAGGCGATGCTCCCTACAAATACCAGTAACATCTTTTTGCTGAGATTGAGGTTATTCATTGAGGATCCTCAAGCTTATAACCAATACCCCACACCGTTTCGATCATTTTTCCTGCATCACCGAGTTTGAGCCGTAGCGTCTTGATATGCGTATCGATCGTGCGCTCACTACTTTGATGATCATCGCCCCATATTAGCTCCAGCAACTGTTCGCGCGAATAGGCTCGTCCTTTGTGTTTGGTTAGCAACAGGAGAAGTCCGAACTCTTTTAATGTTAAGTTCAGCAGTTTCCCATCTAACTGTGCAGTATAAGAATCTTCATTGATCGTTAAGGGTCCTACCTGTAATACCACCGGATTAGGATTTTGCTTATAGGTCCTCCGCAACACGGCTTCAATTCTGGCCACAAGCTCGCCTGGCAAGAAAGGTTTGACAATATAATCATCCCCTCCGAGCTTTAGTCCCTGAACTTTGTCCCATTCATCCCCCTTGGCGGACAGGAAGATTAGAGGAACAGAAGAAATATGCTTTACTTCCTCCGCAAAAGCAAAACCATCCATATAAGGCATCATTACGTCGACAATACATAAATGGATATCATGTTTTCGAATTATTGATAGGGCCTGGATGCCATCGCCCGCTTCAATCACAGCGTAACCTGCATCTTCAAGAAACATACGAATCAAATCGCGCATTTGTGGTTCATCATCGATTACTAAAATTTGATAACTCATAAGGATTCCCTCATTTCAATATAACTCATCAAACAATTTTCCATAAAAGTTGTGAATTCTGAATGAAGTTTCAGGAAGTTGATAAAACTTCATTAAAATTTCGCAATCATATTTTATAATCATAACAGGTAAACTAAAGAATAGGAGAATGAAAAAATGAAACGTTTCGTAATTTTGACGATGGGTTTGGCGATGTTGGCTGTGTTGGCGGCTTGTGGAAAAGAGGAAGAGGTATCAACGGAAGCTGAATTGCCTGAACCGATCGAAGTGGAATTGACTGTGCCTGATCATGCGAATGTGAACGAACCTGTTACATTATCTGCACTCGTTACGCAAGGAGATGAAAAAGTAGAAGATGCGAATGAGGTAGAATATGAAATATGGGAAGAAGGAAAAAAAGACGAAAGCATCCTTTTAGCGTCTACGAATGATAAAGAAGGTATTTATTCAGCAGAAACTACTTTTGAGCATGATGGAGTTTTTCATGTACAAGTTCACGTAACTGCACGTACAATGCATGTCATGCCTGAAAAACAAATTCAAATTGGCGAAGTGAAGAAGGAAGAGCATGCGGAAGGTCAAGATAGCGAAGCACATGATCATGGCCATACGGAAGGTCTAGCCATTCACTTTATGCAGCCTGAAGATGTAAAAGCAGCAACTGAAACAGTATTAATGACGCATGTGCAACTAGAAGGAAAAGCTCTAGAAAAAACAAACGTGCGTTACGAAATCTCAGACGAAGCTAAAGAAATTCAATGGGTGGAAGCAAAAGAATCTAAACCAGGCGAATACACAGCGAACTATAATTTTCCGAAGGCTGGTGCGTATGAAGTGAAAATTCACATTAAAGACGACTCGCTTCATGAGCATGAAGAACACACAATTGAAGTGAAATAAATTGCAAGGACTATCTTAGAAAGTCAGTATATCTGATTTTTATGATAGCCCTTTTTCTTTATAGCAAAGAAGACAGTTGCTTGTAAAGAAATCTCATGTACAAAATCTAAAGCTCGAAATAAATCAACAAAAGCGTTACACTACTACTAGTGGTAAATTATTTAATCGAGGAGTGTTGGCATGACAAACTATCCAGAAAAAACGTGTTCAATTGAAAGACTAGTAACCATTCCAGAAGATGTACAAAAAGTACTCGAAGGAAAAAAGTGGGCAACTAGACGAAATGGTGTGTATGCATACCCTGGTGAAATTATGACACTTGAAGGAAAAGACTTTAACATAGACAAACTTTATGTACAAACACTCGGTGAACTGACAGATGAAGACGCCAAATCAGAAGGTCACGATACGGTGGAAGAATACAAACAGACGATGCTCTCCATTCACGACAAAATGCCTTGGCTTCCTCAAATGAAAGTATGGGTGCACGAATACAGCCCTGTTCAGAAATGATGTAAACTATGAGTCTCTATTACGGAGCGATTGTCTTTGCGCACGTAGTATCGGCTGTCATCGCAGTAGGACCCTTATTTCTATTGCTACCGCTGATCCGTCGGCTACGCACTGCCAAAGCGGAAGTGGAAGACGTTTACTTAGCATTTATACGCGTAGTGATCCGACTTGTCATGCATGCTGGCCATGTGCTCGTTGTGACCGGTGCTTTACTAATCTTGTTCGGTCCATGGCCGTGGCATAGTTCATGGGTGATCCTCACGTTAGGCATAATGCTTCTATCCGCTGTCTTCTTGGCTAGTGGTTTTTCATCCGTCCTGAAGAAATTCCACGAACCAGGCAATAACAGACAATTGATCATCAATAAATTGTATCGTACTGCCTGGATTTATATTGGATTGCTCATGATTATGCTCTGGTTGATGGTACAAAAACCGTCTATCTGGTAAAATTACATAATGAGGTGAAAAGATGTGTATATATGTTGCACATCTTTTTTCATGTAAGACCATCCTGTTTGACAGTGAAATTTGGAGAGAATAAGATGGGATATAGTAGCTTTTTTTGAAAGGAACGAGTGGAATCCGATGAAAATGAAAATACTGGGACTTCTAACTTTGCTTGGCGTCATGCTTGCAGGTTGTAGCCAGAACCAAAGCGGTCAGACATTGAAAATTGGTACGACAGAAGGAATTTATGCGCAAGTCGTTGAGAAAGCATTAGTACCTGCTTTAAAGGAACAAGGCTATAAAGCTGAAGTTGTGAAATTCGGAGACTTGATCGAACCGAATACCGATTTAGCAGATGGCGAAATTGATGCGAATTTATTTCAGCAAAAGATTTATTTAGATCAATTCAAAGAAGAATATGGAGTCTCAATTGAACCACTTATTGAAGTTCCAAGTGTGGGTCTTGGCTTATACTCGAACTCCATTACCTCGCTGGATGACATCCCAAATGGCGGATTAATAACCATTCCAAATGATGAGTTAGGTACAGCGAGAGCACTTCGTTTTTTGGAACAGCAAGGACTGCTTACATTAGATTCAACAGCACCTACTTACGCGGTGAATGAACAACAAATCGAAAGTAATCCGAAAAAACTTAAAATCCAGCCAATCCTGACCTCGCAACTAGTCGCTTCATTGGCAAGTGGGGATCTCGCGATTATTCCAGACAACTATGTCATTGTCAATGAGATGGAGTTAGATGATGCGCTTTCTGAGGAACAGCTGAATGAAAATTTGAAATATGTGTTGACCGTAAGAGAGGAAGATCTGGACAAGGACTTTGCTGAAGCTTTAGAGAAAGCAGTTCAGTCAAAGACGTTCAAAAAAGTGATGGAGGACGAATTTCAAGGATTTGGTGAGTGAACTTCAGGAAATGCGGGAAGTATCACAATAGAGGTGAAGACTTTGGGAGAACTTTTTATATTGTTTGTAGTGTTAGGCATGCTAGTAATTATTGGACAAGTATTACTATATCAAAAACGCTTTGGCGATCGAACGGGCATATGGATTCAGAATATACTTCTTAGTTTACTGATAGGCTTTTTATCTTTCACTTCCTTTCCAGATAACTATACTATCAAGAAAGCGATCGCGTTAGTACTTTTAGCGATTGGGGTTGTAGGTTTTATTGTAGGGATGATAGCGAAAAGATCATCTATAGCAGCAAAGCTGATGTTGTCGGTGTCTGTGATCGGTGGTCTTTTATATTTATTTTTTTGATTTGTGAAATGTAAAACGTACGACTTCATCATGTGAAGTCGTACGTTTTTTGCGTTATCGAACCAATTGACGTTTTGTAAAGTCAACATCTTGATAATAAGCATCTTTGACGAGCAAGTTCGGACCAAGACACCGAACAGCAGTGCAATGACAACTTACGCTCTTTGCAAGAGGATGTTGTTGCCATTTTTCGTACAGCTCAGGCAAATTGTCCGTTTGAATATTTCCAAGTGGTGGGACATCACCAAAATCCGTGACGATGACATCTCCTGTGAAAATATTAACATTTAACCTCGAACGTCCGTCTGGATCATTGCGTACGGTCACGTTTTGACTGACTGCGAGTTTGGCAAATAACTCTTGATCGCGTGGATCTTGGCTGCATTGATAAAATGGCAGCGTACCAAATAACATCCACGTTTCTTCATCGCGATACGAGAGCAAATCTGAAATGGCTTGTCGCGTTTCATCCAGTGTAAGCACGTCCAACGAAGAGGCGAAATCACTTGGGTACATAGGGTGTATTTCGTGACGACCACACTTCATTTCATTCACTACTTGCTCATGGATCGTCTGCAAATGTGGGAGTGTCCGTCGATTTAGCATCGTCTCTGCAGACACCATAACGCCCATTTCTGACAACGCTTTGCTATTTTCAATCATTCGTGTAAACTGAGCGGCACGTCGTTCGCGTGGCGGTTGGCGTTCCATTCTGGCAAACCCACCATCAATGAAATCATCTACCGTACCCCAATTATGCGAAATATGCAGTACATCTAAATACGGCGCAATTACTTCATAACGATCAAATGGCATCGTTAAATTTGAATTCACTTGCGTTTTTATTTGGCGAGAATTAGCATATCGCAATAAAGGTACGACATATTGCTCCACCGATTTTTTAGAAAACATCGGCTCTCCACCGGTTAAGCTAATGGTACGCAAGTGGGGAATTTCATCAAGCTTTTGAAGTAATAGTTCAATTGGCAGTGCCTCAGGATCTTTTGGCTGTAACATATAACCGACTGCACAGTGTTCACAACGCATATTACATAGATAAGTCGTCGTGAATTCAATACTAGATAGAACTTGTTTGCCGTGTGTATCCACGTCGTTATACGCTTCCCAAGCATCCGACAAACGGGGGTGTGATAAAACCATCTTTCAAACTCCTAACCTTTTTAGTTTTGCTCTAGAACGTACTGCGCAATGTCTTTTGCATACTTGTTCATGGAAGATGGGGAGACACCAAACCATTCTGCAATATCTTTCATTGTCATCTGTAACGGTTCGAACAATTCATTTTCCTGTCCATATCGGATTGCGCCGGCTGCAATGGCCACTTCTTTTCTTGCATTTGGCTGTTGTTCGACCAAAAAATCTTCAATTAATTCTACTAGTGCCGCAGAATCACGTCCGTTCTTCTCTAAAAAGTCCACAGCCTCCAGCAAGACACCCGCTTCGAATTCAGTAAACTCACCGCCTGCATAGCCATCTTCACCAAGTTGTTGCCAAAAGGTCATCGTCTGTTCTTTCAATAATTCGCTCGGTTTTTTTTCTGCCATATTATCGAACTTCTTGGCAAACCGTTTGACCGCTTCAGAATGATCCGTAGGGAAGAAGATCAAGCTCGACACAGCTAAGTAATGGGAGCCTTCTGTACCATCAGGTAGGATGAAGCAATAAAAATGAACGCCAGCAGGAACTGGTTTTTCACTTTCTTTCCACAACTGGATTACTTCATCACCTATTATGCTCTTAGCAGTCATATACGTCTCATCGACCGCAGTCACTTCACCAATGAAAACTCGCGGCTCTGCCCATTGATCAAGCAAGCCTAGAATAGAAGGCCGTACTTGTTTCTTTTTTTGCTTTTCAATATAACTTTCCCATATATCAGAACGTTGATGGAAAAAGAACTCATCCAACGCTATCGCTTCAATCATTTCTTCAGGCAAAAATGCGCGCAAAGGGGACTTCCATGTATCGGCGAAGGAAATAAACTCTTGAATATCCTTACGCTCAGGATAGGTGTCATAGAACGTCTGTAACAAACGCTCCATTTCTTCAGTTTGTACGTCTTCAACCGACACAGACTGTTTTGATTCGCAACACTTCTTATACTTTTTACCACTGCCGCATGGGCATGGCTCATTTCTTCCAACCATAGATACACTTCCTTTAAAAAATTAACACATAGTCTAGTGTACCAAACGAGAGACGAGATGACATCGGATTTGAATGGTAATTATTGTTTTGAATAATGAAAGAATTTTATCGAGCATGATCTTTTCGTAAAGTAGAAGATTCAACTAAAGAGGAGAAGATGTTAAAATGTGTTAATAGCGAATGATTAGTAGATAAAATACATGATGGGCAAATGAAAAGGAGATGGCTTATATGGGTTTGTTCGATGCGCTCTTAGGGAATGCTTCCGTTGTGAACAATGAAGAGGTGAAGAAAGAACTACAACTTATTTTAGCTGAAGAAGAAGAGGTTGAAGTTGCATTTAGATTGGTACGAGATGTAATTGTATTTGCCAAAACGCGATTAATTCTTGTGGGTAAGCAAGGGGTCACAGGTAAGAAGGTGGAATATCATTCGATTCCTTTTAAAAAGCATTTCTCATTACAGTATTGAAACTGCGGGTACATTTGACATGGATGCGGAGTTAAAAATATGGATTTCTAGATCGCCAACTCCACTTATTGAAAAGCAATTTAGGAAAGACAAAAGTGTTTACGATATTCAAAAATATTAGCTATGGTTTGTGTGTAGTTTGTCTGTTACTTATTGTCTAAATCGGGTATGGCCAGTCGTCTATTATTAATGAATGGCCTATTTCGTTTTGTATGAATGAAAAGTTTGTATGCTATTATCGACTAGATAAAGAACCGAGCGTAAGTCTTGTGCTACCGCGCCAAACAATCGATTAAACGAGCGAAAGGTTGCCATCAACGCGCTATTCCATGAGCCATCCGAGCCAAAGATCTTACCTACCGCGCTAATATAGAGTTGTACCGCGCCAAACAAAAAACTCTGAATATACAAATAGTCTTTGAAATGATACGCTAGTTTTACATTGACGATTATTTATAGGAATGAGTGAAAAGATGAGGATTATGAAAAAAGGAGTTATCTCGACCGAGGTTATACCAAATTTACGGGCGAACACAACGACAAGTGTGGTAGGGGGAGAGTGCCGGAATTGCTAGAAAGGTGTTTACAATAAATGACAAAAGTGACCTATCTATCTACTGGCGAACTAGCAAAGCAGCTGCAAGTATCGGTTCGAACATTACGTTACTATGATCAGATTGGCTTGGTCCAACCTTCTGAAAGAGGAAATGGCGGCAAGCGGTTTTATTCTGAATCGGATATTTTTACGTTAGAAAAGATTTTACTTTTAAAATCTCTCTCGCTATCTCTTGAAGACAGCAAAAAAATTATACAAGAGCAATCCATGACATCGATCCTTCATGCACATAGAGCTGCTTTAACTGAACAAGTGGAAACAATGAGTGAATCCATTCGTCATACTACATCATTGATCCATGCATTGGATTTGGAAGGCGAAATAAAATGGGAAGATTTAGTTACGCTAGTGGCAACTCATCAGCAAGAACGGGAGTGGACTTCTTATTTTACAAATGAAGAGCAACAAATTTTAGTGAAACAACTCCCTTCATTAGAAAGTCAAGAAGTCTCCACGAAAAAATGGATCAATTTAATCAAGCGAATAGAACTATGTATAAAAAAAGGTACTTCTCCAAAATCAGAAGAAGTACAACTTATTATTGATGATATGAATATTCTTTCTGAAGAGACATTTCAAGGTGACCAGCAACTCATGGACAAGTTTTGGGATGTGAGAAAATCTGAAAAAGCGTCTGCTGATCTTGGATTGTATCCGATTCGTGAAGAAATTATTGCGTTCATTGAAGAAGCGCTATCTGTCTGATTTCATTCAGTAAGCAAAAGCAGTAAGAAATAGTGCTATTGCGTTAAATGTGCCGTGAATTATCATGCCTGGAATGACGGAACCTGTCTTTTCATACGTCCACGAAAAGAGCAGACCCGAGATGAATGTGGCGGGTAATACATTGAAATTTGGAATATGAACCAACATAAAGATGAGAGAACTACCCACCATTCCTATCCCAAAGCCATAGTGACTTCGCAGCCACCGATACAGAAAGCCCCTGTAAAAAATTTCTTCATACACAGGTGAAATAATACAAGCAGAAACAAACGCAATGAAAAAAGAGAGTGGCGAGAGATGTGTTTGGATACTCTCTGTTTTACTATTTTCCACACCTATTCCAACGAATGACATTAAGATCACTAGAATAACACTGACTAAGATTAACATGATGGTCCAGCCAACAATCCGAACCCAATAGGAGCGAGGAAAATAAACCAAACCAACTTCCTTCCAGTTTAGTTGTTTCGGCTTTAAGGCAACCACATAAAGCCCTGTCATGAAAACAATAGACATGATAAAACCGATCAATGTACCAGAGTATAAATCATTTTGAAATAGATTAGTCAGGTAGTCCATCAAGAGGTATTCTATAAAAAAGGGAACGAGCACTAACACAAGGAATAAAAGTACGATGAGTTCCTTTTTGCTCCACGGAGACGTTTTGAAGAACGTAGACATAATATTTCCTCCTCATACGGTGTTAATATCAGTGTATAAGGTGACGTTACGGAACCTGCAAGAGTTTTTTCTGAATACACCTTAAATTACTACTAGTACCACACTTATTCGAGCGGAGGTCCTACATGTGAAACGAACGATTCTAAAATTCTTTATGTATTTTCTACTCTTTTTTAGTCTGAATCTACTCGTAAATGCTTGGTTTAAGCCTACTTTAAATGTATTAACAGCTTTCTCTGTTGCATTTGGCACTTCTGCAGGAATTGCATGGGTAGAATACTATGTGACTAGGAAATTAGCGGAGAAATGAATAGGTAATGGCCAATAGTAAACAAAAGGGAAAAGGGGCTGTCCGAAAAGTTGTTTTCACTTGACTTTTCGGACGGCTCTTATTTTTGTATGGATAGGAAAATTTCTGTTCATCCTAGGCTATTTTTAAGAAGGTGAACTATGCGGTGAACGACTCGTTTGGCTGGTTGTGTGGTAAGATCGGAAATCTCCCCAACCGCTCATAGAAACCACATACGCGATCACAAGATCCGGTCAACCGCTCATAGAAACCGCATACGCGATCATAACCCCCGGTCAACCGCTCATAGAAACCGATCGGTGCGATGCAACTTTGGCGCGTTGCCTAACTTTTTACGTAAATAAAATAACTGCCACTGAAAGATATTTCACTTTCAGGACAGCTCCTTTAGTAAAACCAAGTCACTTATTACTCGAAGAAGCACTTTCATATGCTACCAGTGTCACGCCTAATTCATTCTCCAATTTGTTTAATGCATGAAGTTCCTCAGTGCTCAATGTAGCTATAGGTGTTTCTTTCTGTGTCATGTATGCATACATCCTTTCTACGTTTATACCTAAGGTGGCTGTATTAGCGGAGATTATACAAACGAAAGAAAACGTGTTATGTTGGTGAAAAAGGAGGCAATTCTATGTATGATCCGACTGTTTTTGAAAATTTGAAAGTAGCATTTGAAAATCGGGTGTATGATTTAGATAATTTAGAACGTACGATCAATATCGTAAACCGTACCGACCAGCTAGATGTAGCTGTGATGTCTAGAAAGTTCACGATCCGTTTCTCTCTCGTCGGCCAACCAGCTGTGATAGGTGAAATTGTGTTACATTCATCACTTCAAGAGTTAGCCGATGAAATACTGGAAGTGGATGGGGCAGAACCAGGCTGCTTGCTTTCACTAAGAGTTCTTAAAAACGTTCAAGATCTAGATACTGAATGCGAACAGATCGAGCAAGTTCTTCAAGCAATTTGGGAAAATGATATCGATTATCGTCAGACGCTTAGTTTTCAATATAACCAAACGGAACCAGGCTTTTTGAACACTATTACGATCGTTTTTAAGCCGAAATTAACGGAAGATCATATGGGGGAGATTGGAGAGTTTTTGGAACATGTGGTAGAGATGTTGACTCGTATTGGGGATTTATAGAAGTAAAGAAAGGGTACTCATTGAAATGATGTTCAAAAAGGGTTGCTAGGGATCTTCTTAGCGGCAATTTTATTGGGTATTGAAAATACGGAGGCAACGTTTCTGATTAGGTTCATTTACACGTTATGCGGTACGTTAATTTTTGTAGGTTCCATACATTTTGTTCAAAGACGCTGGGCTCAGGATAGGGAGCGAAATCGTGGCATGTAATTCTATCTAAGTATACTCATCGATTGCGTGAATTTGAGAACGCTCAGATATCCGAGCGTTTTTTATGCCTCAAAAAGTTGCTCGCGTAAAAAAGTCTCTACGCCAGGATAGCTTTCATGCTCGATAATAGAATATAATCTGTTTCCATCGATGAAATAGGAAGAAGACAACTCAGTCAACACGATGGCTAAACATATTACAGGCGTAATTTCCTCCTCTGGTTGCTGCGTATTAGGCCGTATCAGGGAAACCACTTGTTCATATTGCATCTCTTTTGCTAACGATAATACAGTATCACCAACTTTTCCTTCTTTAACAAGTATCTGAAGAGCAAGATGTAAGCATGTCTTTTGCGCCTGTAAAGTTTCTGGATCCACTATTCTGACTACAGGTGGTTCTGGCTCTGGCGGATGAAGTAACGTTTGATCAAAAGCCCATATATAATCTGTACCGTCTGCACTAGGATGGCTTGGGTCGTTAAACTGTGTTGCACAGCCGCACCGCATGCAAACAGCCGTGTAATTTACAAAGTAAACCTCGATCCCTGGCTCCTCCACGTTTTTATATGTCTCAAAGGGAGTAAACACATCATGCTCGCAAAAATTACAAATTACTGGCTTGCCGAGAATCCAAATCCGGCTTTCTTCACAACTCAGATCTTCAACCATTAGGAATTCACCTCGTTATATACGATATTGGTTTCCGAACCATTCACTTGCTCTTGAACAAGTTGTGTTGTGCTACATCTTTCACAAATGAGTGACTGTAAGGTGAGTTGCGGTCGCTCACTCTTCATTGGTCTTTCTAGATCTAAATAAACTTCTCGATGAGTAAACGTTGTGTTCTCACAAAGCGTACATCGTAACTGTTTGCCTATTATCTCTATTTTGTAAACTCCACGTCTTCTAACCAAAGCGCAACACCTACCTTATTTTTTTAAATCGATTCCCTGTATTTGAATAGGCAATTCCAAAAAATAAAATCAACACGAATAGAATCAATCCAATGATGAATAAAATTTGCTTATTTAGTACTTCACTTAACGCAAATAATCCAATACAAAAACTCAATCCATACATGATTTTTGACATAAATTTGCACAATGCCCTTTCATCAAACTCCGCCTTTTTCTCTTCAGTCATCGTATTATATCCTGACAAAAGAAAAGCACCTTTTCCTTGGGAGAGGTAGTAAGCGAAAACTAAGAAAGGAATCAAAACTACAATATTTACAATTGCTCCAGCCATGGTAGCACCTCATTTCTATTAACCTACATAAAGAACAAGAGAAAGGCAACAGACAAATTCGCGATAAAATGTGAAAATGCGCTGATCCAAGCATTGTTCGTTTTATGGAACACGATACCATACAACATACTATTAATGAATATAAAAAATAGATCATAACTGACCACTACCATATCGCCAACTGTGAAATGAGCAATGGAGAAGAGGAGGGAAGTTACCATCAGCGTGGGAAGGATCGGTAACCATTTGCTTACTTGTTTCTGGAAAAATCCACGCCACGCGATTTCTTCTCCTAGCGCCAAAATGGCAAGCTGGAGGATGAGTAGTGCTAGCTGATTGAATGAAATCAACCTCTCTGTTCGTCCAGCCAGATGTTCCATGAATTCCGGCAAGAAAGTTGTCGCCAATAGGATGCATAACAAATTCATCAGCAGTGGCAAGGTAATCCATAACCAAATTGACTTGTCTTTCAGATTTATACGGATTGCTTTCAAACTCAGACCATCCTCGGGGGGTGCACTTTTATCTGATGCACGATGGATGAAGAAAAACACAATACCAACAATTACTGTCGTTCCAGCAATGTGTAATCCGAAAAATTTCAAAAGGAAACAAGGGCCATCACAAGAATCCCTATCAAACAAATACTTTTATTTCTGGACAATAGCACCTCTCCCTACCTATGGATTTTCACTGTATTTAAGAAACTGAATACCACTTATCAGTGATACGTTCTTCCACAATGTTAAGATTCACTAATTGATCATAAATCAGTCTATGTGAATCTATACAAAAAAATAGAGCCAACTAAGACAGGGGGGATTGCCCTTGAATTGTTGACTCTATATTATTAAATCGTTTGTTCTTGTTCCCGTCTGTGCCGCCTTCTTGTTTTTTCTACAGAGAAGGAAAGTGAAATAGCCGCACAAATGAACGCAATGACCACAATGCTACCACCAACTGCCGGCATGCTTGTAACGCTCCCGGTCTGACTATACACCATTCCACCGACACCAGAACCGAGCGCGATCCCAACTTGTAACGCTGAGTTGTTAAAACTTTGATGAATATCCGATGATACAGGATCACTTGTAATAATATAATCTTGCTGCGCAGGTGCCAGCGCCCAGCTCAGTCCGCCCCAAATCATCATGAAGACTATGAATAGCGGAATAGAAAACGTCGAGTAGGGTAACGCGAACAGACTCAGCGCAAATGCACCCAAAATGATCAAAATACTTTTCTTTGAACCAAGCCGAGAAGCTAATCCGCCACCGAATGCGCCACCGCCAACTGCCGCTAGTCCGAATAGAAAGTAGAATACACTAATCCAATACGGGCTCAACTGCATCGTCGTCTCAAGAAATGGTGTGAAATACGCATACACCGTATAATGACCCGCGAGCATAAACATCGTCGCTAAATGTGCAAACAAGATCTTTTTATTGCCAAGTGCTTTGATTTGCGCAGAAAGAGGCTGCACATCACCCGTTGGAATCTTCTCCAAGAATTTCGCAATCAATACAATTGAACCAATCGTCAAAATCGCAATCCCTAAAAACACCGAACGCCAGCCCAATGAATTCGTGACCACAATTCCGATTGGTACACCGAGTACAAGTGAAGAACTAATCCCCATATAAATATACCCGAGCGCCTTCGCTCTGACCTTTGGCTCCACGATGCGCGCGGTAATCGTCAGTGACAGCACAATGACCAAAGCCGCGCTAGCAGCCGTTAATATACGGGCCGCCATCATCAGACCAAATGTTGGACTCAAATATGTCAAGACATTCCCGAGAAAGAACACACCTAACGTTATCAAATACAGCTTCTTGCGTTCTACCTTCGCTGTCACCGACAGCAATACAGGACCCGCAATTGCATAAACAAGTGCAAAAATCGTGATCAGCTGTCCGGCCGTTGCAATGGAAACATTCAAATCATCTGCGATGACGGGTAAAATCCCGCCTACTACTAGTTCTACTAGTCCAACTGTAATGGCAGATACCGCTAATAAAAATACACGTACATCCAAAACAATTCCTCCTATCCGAGCTGCAAATACTCTTTGATGAATAGAAAAATCCCGATTACAAAAAAACTTTTGTAATCAGGATATTGACGGTTCCTGGTAGAGACCCTCGAACCATATTATCGAGGTTATACATGTGGATTTCGTAATGAAATTTTCTATTGTTCAATTTATCATGGATTGGGGTGGTTGGCAAGGAACGAAGAATACGAATACAATTGTCATAGTTTTTTGTATAGTGACCACTCATTTTGAATAAGTGATTGAGCGTTAACAATAAGTGGTATAATGATGCGAAATATTCACAAAGAGACGACCAATATATGAATACAACCAAAGGGAATTTTAGATTCTCTAGTATGTTTAAAAATGAAAATACATTAAGAAGTTTTGAAACCTTGAAAGAGCGGTGGAAGACTATTAGAATTATGTATATTCTGTCAGAATTACAAACATGATAGGCTTGATACTCCGATGCCTTTTTAACTGAATTCATCAGAAGCTACTCGTTTCTCTAGACGATGAGTTGAAATCATAGTCTTTTCTAATCTAGGCCAATTATGCTGAAGTATAATGTAAGAAAGGAATGGCTGAGTTTGAAAAAAATATATCTATGTTTCATACTTGTACTTATACTGCAGGCGTGTGGGGTAGTTGAACAAGAACATATGAATCGCATGCAAACAGGAGGAGATCAAGTGAATAATGAATTATTTGAGGCAGCTTCGAAAAAAGATACAAAAAAAGTGGAGCAGCTTATAGAAAGTGGAATAGATCTAAATGTACAAGATGCTCAAGGGCGTACAGCGATCATGATTGCTACCTATAATCATGACACCCCAACAGTTAAAGCTCTTTTAGATGCAGGTGCCGATCAGCATGTTCAGGATGATATGCAGAATACCCCCTTCCTTTATGCAGGAGCAGAAGGATATTTGGATATTTTGCGTCTAACGATTGAAGCGGGTGCCGATCCGACGATCACGAATCGTTATGGCGGTACAGCATTAATTCCTGCAGCAGAGCATGGATATATTGAGATCGTAGAGGAATTACTGACCCAGACGGCTGTCGATGTCAATCATGTAAATAATCTCGGATGGACAGCACTCATGGAAGCGGTCATTCTAAACGATGGCGGTAAACAACAACAGGATGTTATCCGTTTGTTACTCAGCCATGGAGCGGATTCATCAATTGCTGATCATGATGGGATTACGCCATTGCAACATGCAAAAGATAAAGGGTTCGATGAAATTGTAGAGATTTTGGAAACGGCAGGCCGTTAGCAAGAAGATCTGTGTGCCGACTATTTATTTCTATGCTAAGTACTGCCTATTCAGTTGTAATACCCTTCTTAATCAAGTATACTTTTCCCGATAAACAACGCGAATAAAAACAGCGATAAAAGGATGGATATACATGACATTTGAAGAAGTCTTGCCACGTTTGAAAGCTGGCGAGAAAGTGATCCGTAGTGGTTGGGGCGGAGCGGAATTATATGTGAAATTAGTTGGGGAAAGCGAGCAAGAGGGGAAGAAGCTGAATCCTTATTTCGTGATTGATGTAACAGGGGAAGGCTACACTATGTTTACGCCAACAGTTTGTGATTTGCTGGCTGAAGATTGGGTTATAGTAGAATAAAAAGAATGATTCTAAGCTCATGAGTGATCATGGGCTTTTTTATTGTAGGAGGGGATAGATACTATGAAATTTGAGGTGTATGCAGGGAAGACAGTTATTGTGACAGGTGCAGCTTCCGGTATTGGTCAGGCGCAAGCACTCGCATTTTTGGAAAATGGAGCGAATGTGTTTGCGTTGGATATGATTGAGGGAGAGCTGTTGAATACGAAACGGATATATCCCGCGCAATTTGCCTATTCTCTTGGCAGTGTAAGTTCGAAAGGGGATGTGACACGAGCTGTTCAAGAGGCGCTTGCAACATTTGGTCAAATTGATATTTTATTGAATACGGCAGGTGTTTTGGATGGCTTTGCTAAAACGCTTGAAACAGATGAAGCGCTTTGGGATCGGATTATGGATACGAATGTTAAAGGTACGTATTTCATGACGAATGCAGTTTTGCCTCAAATGGTAGCTCGCAAGTCGGGAGTTATTGTCAATATGGCGTCCGTAGCAGGGCTTGTGGCAGGCGGTGGCGGTGCAGCGTATACGGCTTCCAAGCATGCGATTGTTGGCTATACGAAACAGGTGGATGTGGATTATTGTCGTGAAGGGATCCGTGTCAATGCGATTGCTCCGGGAGCTATTCAAACGCCGATGAATCAAGCGGATTTTGAAGGGGACGGAGAAATGGCGAAGTGGGTGGCGGATGAGACACCGGCAGGACGCTGGGCGCAGCCGAGTGAAGTCGCGAGCTTAACGTTATATTTGGCGAGTCCGGCCGCGGATTATATTCATGGTGCGGTGATTCCGATTGACGGAGGATGGATAGCGAAATAAACCTTTTGTCTGGAGTGGTTTTCTGTTATACTACGCAAGCAAGCAAATTTTGTTTGCACTGCGGCACTTTTGATTGAGCGATAGGCTCTTTCTTCCTTTGGCCGTAGTTATTACTGGAATAGCGATTGGGCTATTTCACAAAGGAGAAAATAAAATGAGTATGTCTTATGTAAAAGATTCACCTAAGAGTGCAGTGAGTGAGCTGACGAAAACAGCGCTCGTTGCGGCTTTGTATGTGACGGTAACTTTCATGTTTTCAGTCATCAGTTTTGGCGCAGTACAGCTGCGTTTGTCAGAGATGTTTAACTATCTAGCTTTGTACAACAAGCGTTATGTGGTCGCGGTCACATTAGGCGTTATGTTCGCTAACTTTATGTCACCAACTTGGCTCTTAGATGTTCCCATTGGCTCTATGGCTACATTGCTTGCGTTACTACTCTGTCGTGCACTGACGAAGAAGATAAAGAATGACATCGTAAAAATGGTGATTACAGCTATTGTTTTCGCATTGTCGATGTTCTCGATAGCTGGCCAATTGACGATTATGCTAGGTCTTCCATTTTGGGCGACTTGGGTAACAGTTGGAATCGGTGAATTGTTGTCCATGACAGTTGGCGGAATGATTATATATGCGTTGAATAAAAAAATAGATTTATCCAAATGAAAAAGAGCACATTCGCTAGTTGCGAGTGTGCTCTTTTTGTATGGAAGAATTTAAAGAACAGTGGTCAAAAAAACGATTAAATCTATAGTATTTACTAAGTGTGAACAAAGGAAAATTTTCCTTTATAATTAATTATAATTAATATTAAGGAAAATTTCTTTGAAAACGCTTGCAATTAAGTTTATATACGATTAAGATAATTGTAAATACTGAGACATCAGAAAGGTGGAAGTTGAATGGATTTACAGAAAGATAAAATAACAGACTTTAATATGAATTTTTTTAATTTGAAAGGGAAAGTAGCAATGGTTACAGGTGGCAATTCAGGTTTAGGACAAGGGTTTGCGTTAGCGCTTGCTAAGGCTGGGGCAGACGTGTTTGTTGTAAGTATGGCTGAAGATGACGATCAAACGAAAAAGTTAATTGAAGCAGAGGGTGTTAGGTATCATTTATCTATCGCGGATATTACAAAAGATGGTGTCTGCAAACAACTTGTAGACGAATGCTTAGAGACATTCGGTAGAATAGATATTCTGATGAATAATGCAGGAATAGGAATTAACGAACCAGATGTTACAAAATTCACGCGTATTCAGTGGGATAAAATGGTTTCCGTTAATTTGACAGCGCCTTTTGAGTTGGCAAGTGAAGTTGCCAAACATATGATTCTGAGAAAAAGCGGGAAAATTATTAATACTTGTTCACTATTCTCATTCCTAGGAGGTCAATGGTCTCCAGCATATGCAGCGACAAAGCATGGTTTAGCTGGATTTACGAAAGCTTACTGCGATGAATTAGCTCAATTCAATATTCAAGTAAATGGTGTAGCACCTGGATACTTTGCAACTGATGTAACAAAAGCTACAAGATCTAATCCTGAAACTAATCAACGTGTTTTAGATCATATTCCAGCGAATAGATGGGGGAATATCGTCGATCTAATGGGAACAATTGTTTATCTGGCATCGGATGCATCAAATTATGTGAATGGTACTTTAGTGACTGTAGATGGCGGTTATCTTGTTCGATAAATAAAAGTTAAGAGGAGAATCATATTATGATCAATCAAAAATATATTGATGAATTAAATAAGATCGTTTCAGCAGAGCAAGTTATTACGGATGGAGACGAATTATACGATGCAGCTGCAGATAGATATAAAAAGTACGCAAAAGTGAAAAAAGTGCTAGACGTGCCATTGCCAATTGCGATTATCTATCCTTATACGACAGATGAAGTTAGGAAGCTACTAATGTATTGTAATGAAAACCAGATTAACGTGATTCCGAGAAGTGGTAAAACTGCAACAGAAGGTGGATTGGAAAACTGGAAAGAAAAAACTATTGTAATAGATGGATCTAGAATGAACAAAATTATTAAAATAGACACTTATAATATGCAAGTGACTACACAATCTGGTGTGAAGTTACAAACGCTAGAGGATGAATTGCGTAAATTGGGTTATACAACTGGCCATTCACCTCAATCTAAGCCTGTTGCCCAAATGGGTGGATTGGTTGCGACGCGAAGCATCGGACAGTTCTCTACTTTATATGGAGCTATTGAAGATATGGTTGTTGGATTAGAATGTGTCTTCCCAGAAGGTCATGTTTCTAAAATTAAAAATGTGCCAAGACGTTCTGGTGGTCCCGATATTCGTCACATTGCTATCGGAAACGAAGGATCATTATGCTATATCACCGAAGTAACGGTCAAAATATTTAAGTTCTATCCGGAGAATAATACATTTCATGGTTATTTAGTGGAGAATATGGAATCGGGAATAGAAATATTGAGAGAAGTTATGGTAAACGGATTTAGACCATCTGTTGCTAGGTTGTACTCGGAAGAAGATGCAAGACAACATTTTAGTCACTTTTATAAAGATAAATGTGTCTTGATCTTTATGGCTGAAGGACCTGCAGGGATCGTAAATGCAACTAACGAAGCTATTGAACAAGCGGTTGAAAAATATAAGATGAGTATTGTAGAAAAAGTAGATCCTTCACATATTGAAACATGGTTCAATGGTTTAAATTGGGATCAAAGTAGAATCGATGAAGAAATCCAAGATATGATCGACAACAACAGCCATGATGGATTTACAACAGAGATATCAGCAGATTGGGAAAATGTCATCAAAATCTACAATAATGTCATGCAAAGAATTAAGAATGAGTTTGACAGAGTAGATGACTTAACGATGTTAGGTGGTCATTCATCACATAGTTACCTGAATGGAACGAATATGTACTTTGTATATAATTATACTATTAATTGTGATCCTAAAGATGAAATGTTGACGTATCATCATCCTATACATGAAATTATCATTGAAGAAACTTTAAAACAGGGTGGGTCGATGTGTCATCATCATGGGATTGGAAAATATCGTTCTGAATGGACTAGAGATGAACATGGCTCTGCGTATTACATGTTAGAAAAATTAAAGGAAGCTTTTGATCCAAACGGAATTATGAATCATGGAACCATCTTTCCACAAGAAAATGAAATTAAAAAATATATTAGACCTTGAGCAAGAGTAGATAGGATGGCTATGTCTTTAAAAGGTAGCGGCAGGTCTTCTCTTTAAAGAAGATAATCAGTATCTACTTCTAATATTGTTGCTACAAAAAAAGTCTCCTTGGCTGGAAAGTATTGTGGAAAATTCGCATTCAGTCAAGGGGGTTTTTAATTCTATAATGAAAAGAAAGGCATGATTTTGATGAAGAATGAAAGATATATTATGGGAATTGATAATGGTTCACAAAGTACAAAAGTGGTGCTATTTGATATCGAAGGTAATGAGGTAGCGATTGGTTCATGTGCATTGAGAGAACCATTGACTCCTGAACCTGGCGTCGTTGTTCATCCAGATGATGATTTATGGGTAAGTGTCGATACTGCTATAGAAAATTGTTTGAATAATTTTACAGGGAATCGAGGAGCAATAGAAGGAATTGGACTATGCACAATCCGGAGTTGTCGAGTATTACTGAAAGACGATGGTTCGCTAGCATACCCAGTGTTAAGTTGGATGGATATGAGGTTATCTAAACCATATCAGCATGAGGATGACCGAGTGAGTTATGTAACAACAACATCTGGTTATTTAGGTTTTAAATTGACGGGAGAGTTTAATGATACAGCTGGGAATTATGAAGTGTATTGGCCGTTAGATCGTGAAACGTTAGATTGGTCGGCAGATGATAGTGTAATAGCGGCAGATGGCTTGAAAAGAGAAATGCTTTTTAATCTTGTAAAACCAGGCAAAACATTAGGTTTTCTAAGAAGTGATCTTGCGCGGAAATTTGGTATGAATGAATTTATACCGGTAGTGGCCACCTCAAATGACAAAGCTGTTGAATTGCTTGGTGCTGGAATTAAAGATGATAAAACCCTCTTAATATCTCTTGGTACGTTTATATCTTCTATGCTATTAAAGGAAGATGATTTTGAAAACGCCACCAATTTTTTTCCTACTCTTTCATCAATACCATTTAAATACGCGTACGAATCGAATGGCATTAGACGTGGTATGTGGACAGTTAGTTGGTATAAGAAACTAATTGGGGAAGAATTAGTTTCGAACGCTTCAAGTTTAGGAATCTCAGAGGAAGAATTTTTAAATAGGAAGGCTGAAGAAGTTCCTATAGGTAGCGAAGGACTGATTACAATTTTGGATTGGTTAGCAAGTCCTTCTATACCTTACCGTAAAGGTATCATGATGGGCTTTGACCAGAGGCATACAAAGTATCATATATACCGATCTATATTAGAGGCAATCGCATTTAATATAAAAAACAATACAGATAATATGCTTGATGAAACTAACTCCGAAATATCAGAAGTTATTGTAACTGGTGGGGGATCAAAAAGTGATGTACTGATGAGTATCATATCAGATGTATTTGGTTTACGCGTGATTAGACGGAGGGCTAGTAGTAGCGCAAGTTTAGGAGCTGCTATAAGCGTTTGTGTTAATCTACAAATTTACCGTGACTTTCCAGATGCTATAAATCACATGGTTCAAACTGACACCATCTTTAAACCAGATGTGAATAATTGTGAATTTTATACCAAAGTTAATAATACTGTAGTGAAGCAAGTCAGAATGCATACGGACGAAATACTAAAACTTACGTATCCTATATTCCAATAAGAAAAGAGTGATGGTTGTGGATTCTAATAATCTTAAGAGGTATTTTCAATTTGCGCTTATCGTATTAGCAGGCGGAGCTATATTTCCACTCATCTATTTGAGAACGAATTACCAAGAGACCATATTGGAAGTGTATGGAATTAGCTTAGCTGATTTAAATATTATCTTATCTGTGTTGGGAATTGCCTATGTTGTTGGATATTTTCCCAGCGGATGGATGGCTGATAGGTTTTCTGCAAAGAAATTACTATCCATATCACTTCTTGCTGTAGGATTAGCAGGGATTTGGTTTGCCCAAGTTCCAAGTTATCCTTACGTCATTGTGATATTTGTTATATGGGGGATTTTTTCTGTACTAACATTTTGGTCTGCCCATTTAAAGTTAGTAAAGTTAATTTCGAAGAAGGAAGAAGAAGGACGATTTTTTGGTATACTTGATGGAGGCAAGGGTGTTATTGAAGCCATTTTAGCCAGTGTTGCCGTATATATATTTTCTTTAGTGCTAGGTAAGAGCAGTGCATTAGCGGATAAGACTGATGCATTAGTTTCTGTCATTTATATGTATTCAGGTGTCTTAATCGTAGTTTCCATATTAATCATGATTTTTGTACAGGTTGATGACCCAACATTAAAAGAAACAAAAGATGTTCACACTGCTGATAAATTGAAAAAGGCATCGGCAGTTAATTTATATTCTTTCAAAAAGGTACTTACTAATAAATCTGTATTGTTACTTGGTGGGATTATTTTCATGTCCTATATTGTTGCATGGACAGTTTATTATGTAGGTGGTTTTTTACAAACAAATATAGGAGTGACGGCTTCGACAGTGGGAACGATCACTGTAATGATGCTGTGGATGCGACCTATCGGTGGAGTATTAGGGGGATATTTAGGTGACAAGTTTAATAAAAGCCTAATTTTAATCCTGTCGTTACTAATTGCAGTTATTGTATTATTTGTCATAGCATTATTGCCAGCCGGATTACCGCATATTTATTTTAATATTTTAGTAATCTTAATAGGATTATCGATATACTCCATACGTGGACTATATTGGTCACTTTTAGGAGATTGTGATATTGAAGATGAAGTTCTAGGATTATCTATTGGGTTAGTATCATTTATTGGTTATTTACCCGACATTATGCTGCCTTTAATAGTGAGTGGTTTGATGACGACGTATGGCGATTCCGGTGGATATAATGCATACTTTATATTCAGTGCAATTGCAGGTATTCTAGCGATTTTATTCACAGTGATGTTCAGTAAAACTGTCAAGAAAAATCGCGCGTTTTCTAAAGTTGATGAATCCAGTTCTCAAGAAGTTTAAAGAATAGTTCATAGGAGACAATCAGAATGGGTTTCGAAAACCAATACTGATTGTCTTTCTTATTAATGAGTTGAAAAACGATACGGTATTTTTTCAAAAAGTATAATGAAATCAAGAATAGATTTAAGTTTCTCATCCTACTTTTTAAAAAGAAATTTAATTTAATGATTATCGAAAATAAGGTATTCTTAACTAAAGGGGATAATTTAAACTGATTAAATATTTCACAAATAGGTATAATATGTATAAAGGAATGGGAGATATTAAATGTTAAAATTACATACAAATCATTTGACTGATTTAGAAAAGAAAATACATCGTATATTATCAGAGGCAGTTTCTGAAAATGACAAACTTAAAATAATTGAGTCAGCTGAAATGTGTGATGCTTCACCTTCCAAAATTTCTAAACTTGTTCGTAAATTAGGATTTGAAAGTTTTAAGCAATATAAGTTATATTTTAGTGGTCAACAAGAAGAGGTTAAAATTAAAGAAAAGTCTAGTGAAATTGATCGTTTGATAAATTTTTTAAAAAATTATGATACTAAGATTGTAGATGAATTTGTGTCAGTTTTTGATCGGTTTAATAAGATTATCATCTTCGGCTTGGGACCATCCTATATTTGTGGTGAATATTTTTCTTACAAACTCTCTACTGTAACGGATAAGAACGTTTTTGTTACACAACATGAAGACTATGCTATACGGCTGGCAGATAAAGAAACATTACTTATTGTGTTATCTGTAACTGGAACATTTTCATCATTTGAAAACTTGTTTAATGAGATGAAAAAAAGGGATGCAGAAGCTATGTTGATTTTAGAAGAACATACTAATACAAAAGATTCTGTAGCGGACTATGTTTTTTTCTTAACTCAGTTTACTCAAAGTGATGAGTTATTAGCATTTGAAAAAACTAGAACTGTATTTTTCATCTTTATAGAAGAAATAATAGCCAAGTTGAAGAATAATATCGATGAACAGATAGATGGAAAATATCATGAACCCTAAGAGTGTAACCGCGCAATTATTCCAGTCTTATTCTTTCACTTTAAAAAAGAGCACATTCGCTAGTAGCGAGTGTGCTCTTTTTAGGTGTTATTTTCTCGTTTCAAAATACATGTCCACCGTGATCGGAGAACAAATAATGATCCTCATCATCGGTTATGGACCAACCTTCAAAAAGCGAACTACTATGAAATACGTCTAAAAATACATCATCTAATTGCACCATGAGAAAAGGGCAGTTGTGCCAAAGTTGTACATCCTGAATCGTTCTCTTGATCAATAAATCTTGAATTTCGTGCCATTTCACTGCATTCGATTGTAAATCAGAATCGCCAAACAAAATCGTTTCTGTATTGCGAATTCTCCAAGCACATTCTATCATTAAACTGCCGTTTTCGAACTGTACAATAAATCGATCATCGGTTTTCACAGCAACATTCAGTACACGCCGACCAATTAATGTAGAGAAAGTATACTCGCTTTTTTCTGCATGCCAAAGTTTCCGTGCATGACGAACGATTTTTTCTCGTACTGCTTCTTTTGATAAATTAAACGCTTGATCATAGTGTAACTGATCGATCCATTCACTTGGCTCATACCATTGCAGCTGCTTTTCTTCTAACTGGTATTGAATCGTACAATTATAAATTTCTTTTACCATTGCAAACACATCATCGCCAGCAAAAAGAAGTCGCTGATGCAACCTGTTTATATGGGAAATTGCACATTCTTTTATTGTAGGAAATTTCCACCCTAATGAACGGACTGCCTTTTCAAACATCTCCTCGATTTCAAAAACATAATAAGGTGGTCGCATGCTCGCTAATTTTTTCATTTCATCCGTATTGAAGTAAAGCATTTCTTCTGCCCAGTGAACATAGTCTTCTGGAAGGTCTAATCCATTGTATTTTTTATATAGTAATTCATGAAATTCCATATCACATAGCCTCCTAAAGCACGTTTGTTATAGATAGAATAGAAATACGTTTCGTTTAGCGCATCTATTTTTGAGATATTTAACTAGTTAGGAAGGGCGAAGACATTATTTATGGATTATAACATAGGTGATACAGTGATTTTTCCATTAGTTCCTTTAGATATCCTTTTTAAGGATAAAAATTAATGGATAAGCTTTCAGCGGATATGAGAGAAAGAACTAAATTCCGTGAACTAATATCCTTTTCTTTGAAATACCAATAGTATAGTCGTTATCGGATTAGCTAGTTAGATACCATTTTGATTGGTACCTACAACTACCTGTTAGGGATCGTAATATAAGAAAAATCGAACAAGAGGAGATGAAGGTGAATGGAGGTAGAAAAAAGTAGAAAAGAATATAATACGCAACGAACGGTAGGGGTATGGCTGATTTATATTGGAGTTATTATTATTCTCTCAGCAGTTACTAGTGGCGACTTATTCATACAGCCCTTTCTTATGGGGGCTGGTTATTTTATTGGTTACTTCCTGATATTTGGTTTGCCTTATGTAAATAAAAAACTAGCGTATGGGAAAAATTCTAAGTTCCAAGATCGGATGGATAATTACTCGATTCTATTTACTATCATTTTATGTACTTTAGTTGGTTTGGTTATCGGCTTCGATGACTTACGATTACTGTGGTTAGGTATATTTATCGTAATTGGACTACATTTTTTTGGATTTTATTTTTCTCAAGGGAAACTAATGCTATTGTTAGGAATATTAACAATAGGAAACTCTCTAATTGGCATACTTTTAACTAGCGTACCCTTTCTATTGTTCGCAGCGATTGATGGAATGATAAAAATTAGTATTGGGGGCAGCATGCTATTAATGAGACGCCGGTTGAATTACTAACTAAGTCACCTATGTATACACACAGGCGACTTTTTTTAGAGGATTTGTATTAAGGTTTTTGTGCAATGAAACGAATGCGCCAATAATCAGCAACCCAACCATTTTCTTTATAAAGTTGAGGGCGTAAAATGCGTTCACATTCACTATAGAGTGCTTCTTTTTCATCATTTGTAAGATGGTTGAACATATGGTTGCTAAACATTTCAAGCCAATTACGAAGACCCTCTTCTCCAACCAGAGGAGTGGGCCGTTCATAATGCTTGATTGTAATCATAGTAAAACCAGCATTCTCAAGATGCTTCGACATTTCATCTTTTGTAGGAAATACCCATGGAAATAACGTTTCATCATATAGAATGGATAGCCGATCTGATGTTGTCTTCATGGCTTCTACTATAGATTGAATATTATTTGCTCCGCCTAATTCCGCGACGAAACGGCCAGTTGGAAGTAGAGCATCGAAGCAATTTTGAACCACCTTCTGCTGATTTTTCATCCAGTGAATTGCAGCGTTTGAAAACACGGCATGAAACTGAGGCTCAAAAGAAAAACTCTCGCCATCTTGTACGCTGAAGTGCATATGTGGATATTTTTCTTGTGCGGCTTCAATCATTGACTGTGCAGCATCAATGCCTGTAACTGTCGCACCACTTTTTGAAATTTCGTAAGCTAAATCGCCTGTACCGCAACCAACATCTAAAATATGTTCTCCCCGTTGCGGATGTAACAAAGAAACAAGATCTTCACCAAAATTTGAAACAAACTTGTGCTTTTTATCATAAAGCTCTGCATTCCAATTCATCATTTGTTACATCTCCTGAAATTTTTTATATTAAGAATAACATGTTAAGTTCAATCTGCTAAATTATTTACATTGTAATAGACTCACAGTATAAATTCATGTTATAGGAGGACCTTTTGCTATGAGCATCACTCCATAACATTGATCGATTTCAATTGATGAATTTTTTTCAGATTAATTTGGTGACATTCGCATAAATTGCGGTTGGTCAGAAGTAAAGAATGTTTAACTCAAAAGTGTGAACACCTTATCTACTTATGCCAGAGTAGCAGAGAGAGGTTACTTTTTTCTATTAGTGTATAAAGCAATCATCGCAGTAACAGCTGTTGTCATTGCTTGCCTTGAATAGATGGTAGAAAATGAATCAAGTTTATCTCCAATTATGATGAAATAAGTCAAAAGAATTATTAATTATCAGGAGCAACTTTAAAAAAATGATAGCAAACAAGTTCATCACACAGCCTATACACTAATTAGATAAATCAATCAGACACGAATCCTTAACCTGTTCCAAAGGTAAGAGAATGATCTTAATTTTATGTCACATCTCAAAAAAACATGGAAAATTCATTTTCATCCCCCAATTCTACATCAAAAATAGATTTACAAAATCAACAAATCCGTACCTACGCATTTGCCATACGCTCACAAATCAATTTTCTCATTTTGACTGTTCTTTCCTCCGCATTTATGCTTAATATCAAGACACTCAATAACAGAGTAGTTAGAAAAATCATTGGGAAAATGATATACTATACTATAAGAAGCGCGAGGGAAATGTATGAATAAGCGAGCGATGAAACGGATAAATTTATCGGAATTGATGGACCTGAAAATTGATTTTGCGTTTAAACAGTTATTTGGAGGCGAGAAAAACAAAGAAATTACTATTGTTTTTCTGAACGCGATTCTTAAAAGAAACGGACGAGATACGATTAAAGAAGTGATGTTTAATAATGTAGAAATCGGCGGGGAACATGAGAACGATAAGCAATCACGTCTGGATATTCTGGTTACCACGCAAGATCAACATCAAATCAATATTGAAATCCAATTCACGAATCAATTTGATATGATCAAACGCAGTATTTATTATTGGGCAAGATTATTTGGTGATCAAAACCAAAAAGGAATGGCGTATCATAGGTTAAACCCTACTATTGTGGTAAATATTTTAAACTTTGATTTGATAGCAGAGACCGATGCTTACCACACGACATTTCATTTATATGAAGATAAGGAAAAGTTTCGTATAGATGATGTATTGGAATTACATTTCATAGAGATACCTAAGTTACTGGAACATTGGAAAAAAGAAAAGTTAAATCCTTGGAGTGATGTATTGGCTCGCTGGTTACTCTTGCTTGGGATCGTCGATCAGCGAAAGCAGCATATCTATGAGGACATTTATAAAGAACTGGAGGCGATTGCGGTGAATGACAAACATTTGCAAGACGCATTTACGAGCTGGAATGAACTCAGCTTAGATTCGAATGGACGGCTCGCGTATGAAGTTCGGTTGAAGCAAGTTCTAGATCAGGAAGCAGCAATTAATGAAGCAAAGTGGAGGGAAGAAGTTGCAGAAGAGCGTGGTTTAGAAAAAGGAATAGAGAAAGGAATAGAGAAAGGAATAGAGAAAGGAATAGAGAAAGGAATAGAGAAAGGAATAGAACAAACTGCGTGCAAAATGTTGATGCGTAATATGGATGTTGAAACAGTTGTTGAAATAACGGGATTGCCGATCGAACGTGTGCAAGAGCTTAATGAGGGATTAGGTTTCTAACCTATATGAAGGTATGGAATGATGTCGGTATGTGCAACAATAAGCTTTATTCACAAAGAAGTAAAAGACTGATAATTGATAATCAGTGTTGATACTTTCTCGTTACACGATAGGGAAATTGAATGACTCGTATTAAAGCCCTTTCATTCCAATGTGGAGTGAAAGGGTTTTTGGTTTGTTATTTGAATATGTTAATTTGAAGTAAAAGCGTACCTGTAGCAGCACTATAAATCCTCTATTCCAATTCAGTGCAGTTTAATATCTTTGGCTATGCGTAGATTTAAAACTAGTTGGATATTTCAACCCATAGCCAACTGACCGATCCATAAAAATATGCGCACACCAAATTAATGAAAGTGAAAAGAGTACGTCCCACTTCATATATAAGCTTAACAAGAGAAGTAAGACAGGCAGTATGAACGTGTGACCGATATTGTAGATAAGCGCACCAAATTGCTTGCTCCTTAAATAGCCGATAATAGATAGGTCCGGTGCTAATAATAAAAGAAAGAATTGTAAAAGTGAAAAGCCAAATTGGTGATAGACAAAAAAGGTGAAGCCAAAGAACAGAGCGTTTTCAATACGTATCATACGTCGAATTGTCATAATGAATCGCTGCCGGTACAGGATGTGCTATACATAGTACTAATCAATCGCTCAATTACTTCTTTATTTTCAGAGTATCTGTTCTCGTTCATGAGTTGTAAAACGTGAAGAAGTATTTGCTGTGCTTTACTATAAAACTCCATTTGTAACGTAACCTCATCAATCTTTTGCTCAATAAAAGAGGTGGTCATTTGATTGCATTCTGTTGAAATGGGTTGCTCTTGCATGTGGAGTAATAGAGAAATTTCATCCAATTTGAACCCTAATTGTTTAAGAACAACTATAAATTGTAGTACTTGCTCATGTTGTTCGTTGTATTGTCGATAACCGTTTTCACTCTTGGTGGGTGAAAGTAAACCTTTTTTTTCATAATACCGAATACCATCTGGCGTCATCCCGAATTTTTGTGCAAATTCTTTAATTTTCATTACACATCCCTCCCATATCCAAACTATAACATTGGAGTTTACTCTAAGGTCAATATAAAAAAGTTATGTCTAGAGCTACTCGCACAAGTATCTAGTTAGTAGCTTTGTTAACTAGATAGTGATAGTTTTTAAGAATAATAAACGGGTAGAAGGGATATAGAATATCTTCAATAATTAGGAAGAGATTAGATGTATCTTCAATTAAATAGTCGCCTCATAAATAGATTTCATAGCTTTTCCAAGCGCATTGTTAAATTGATCATCGGTCTGGTTTGCACTCAAATCTTGGCTGCTGCATGAGAGAATCTAGCAATGAGCCCGTCCTTTTCTTTCATTTTTCATTCGCTATATCTGTTAATGGAAGTTCCGTGTGAGATCATTTGATTCAGATCCAATGTGCTAGATGACTTTATTGCAAAGGTGAGACCGAACGTCTGACCTGCAATAAGAAAGATAAATACGTGAAGTTCGTTGCTAGAGAGAAGGAGAAACACAGCGACAAGTGTGTAAAGCGCATTCATAATCTTCTAAGTAAGGTTTAATTTCCGTGTTGTATATCTAAGTGTACGTCAACCATAAGAATCTTCCACGAAACGGATCTAAAGTAGTGAGTAAACATTTAGATAATGAAACCGATAATACCTTTGTGTGAAAATGTGAAAGAAAAAAGAAGAGGAGTAAAGAACTATGAAGAAGATGGGTATATTTCAAAGAAATTTAATTTTGACCTTAGTTATTTCAATATCTATCTTGGTCCTCTCGATTATTTTAATTAACTATTTTAGAAATCAAGAGAATCTTGAAAATGAAAAAGAGCAAACGGAAGAGTTAATAGAGGATAATCTATTAAGTGTTATTGAAGGTTCAGATGTAGCTTATTCAATTATCGAGCAATCACTTGCGGGAAAAATGGAAGCATTTACGAAAAATCTCCAAGAAGAATATCAAAAGAATCCAGATATAGCATCGTGGGATTTACAACAATTCAAAAAGCGTTTTGACGGTTTTGATATTTTTATAATTAACGACCAATTCGTTATCGAATATGCTACAAGGGAAGCTGATTTAGGCCTCGATTTGAAAGAATTTGGCTTGAAAGAGATTTTGCAACAACGAATGGATTCAGGTGCGTTTTTTACTGACCGTATTGAAATCAGCGAAGCGACTAAAGAGACGAATAAGTTCAGTTATACAGCGACTCGAGATAAAAAATATATGATTCAGATTGCGGCAACAGCTGATCAGTTTGCTGATTTAATTCAATCGTTGAACTTAGAAGAGGTAACTTCTGATTTGAAAGAGAAACATACATATATACAAGATATCGGTATTTATACAATTAATGTGGATGGAAAACCTGCTTATGCTATGAACAAAAATGATGAAAATGGAGATGCTTCCCTTCTACCTGAGTCATTAATGGAAGCGGGGATAAAGGCGATTGCTGACAATAAAGTAATCATTAACAAGAACACAGCTAGCGAATCTGGGATAGTTTATAAATTTATTCCTCAAATCGATGTAGATGCCAGTGAAGAAAATAAATATCGAGAATCTCGCTTGCTTGTTTTAACTTATGATGAAAATTATTTTAATGAAAGATTGAATACAAATAACATGACGGCCATTATAATAGTGTTCGTTTCTGTCATCGTTGCTGTCTTATTATCCATTGTGATTGGACGTCGAGTATCTCGACCCATTCATCAGTTCAGTGAAGTCATAGAACAAACAGCACAATTGAACTTCATGGAAAATGAGCAAATAGCCAACTTATTGCACCGAAAAGATGACTTTGGTGTTTTAGCTGAACAGTATGAAGGGATGCTTATTTCAGTACGAGGCGCTTTTGAAAAAGTCATCGACTCTTCTGATCAATTACTTGCCATGTCGAGTGAATTCACTGCGAGTGCAGACGAGACGAATATCGCTTCTGTCCAAATTTCCAATTCCGTTCAAGAAATGGCTTATGAAACTGAAAACCAAACACAGACTGTACAGAAAGCCGTTATAGATATTCAAACCATAATGGAAGCAGTAAATGGATTATCCAAGAACATTAGTAAGGTAAATGAACACGTACAACATACAGTAACCATTTCGACAATAGGAAATGCCAGGGTGAAGGATACTGAAAAGAATATGGAACAGATCGACAGCTATACGAGACAATCAAAAGAAACCGTCATGGAGCTACATGAAAAATCATCGAAGATTGAAAACTTCTCGACTTTCATCACATCCATTGCGGAACAGACAAATCTGCTGGCATTGAATGCAGCGATTGAATCCGCACGTGCTGGAGAAGCAGGCAAAGGATTTGCAGTAGTTGCTAATGAAGTTCGAAAACTAGCCGAGGAATCGAGCAATGCGGCAAACCATATACGCCAACTTATTAGTGAAATCAAACATGATATCTCAAAAACGGTAGACAGCATGACAGATGGGTATGAAGCTGTGACAAATGGTTCTGGTTTAGTCAATGAAGCAGGCGAAGCGTTTAGGAGCATTTTACTTGCAGTTCAGTCCGTGTCTGAACAGACGACCGAAGCGACAACGATATCAAATGAAGTGGAAAAAGTCATGGACAATTTGCTACTCTCCATTCAGCAAATCTCTGCATTGTATGAAAACTTGACAAACCACTCAGGCGAAATTGCAGCAACTACGGAAGAGCAGACTGCCACAGTTGAAGAAGTATCTTCAGCGGCTAAGCACTTATCTGATATAGCGGAAGACTTGAAAAATGAAATTGGGAAATTCACTGTGTAAATTAAAGAAGAGAAACGGAATAGTGAACATGTAAAAAGCCTGTGCTAGAAACAAATTTGTTTCTAGTACAGGCCTATTTTATTTATATGGAAGCCTCATAAATTGATTTCACGGCTTTTTCAAGCGCATTGTTAAATTCATCATCCGTCTGGTTTGCATTCAATTCCTGGCTCAGAGCACGTGAGAAACTTGCGATCAGTCCTTCGTTTTCTTTGAGCTTTTCATTTGCGTCATCCTTTGAATATCCTCCTGACAATGCCACAACTCGTACCACGCGTGGGTGATCGATAAGTTCCTTGTATAAGTTGGCTTCTGTTGGAATCGTTAACTTCAGCATGACGTTTTCATTGTCTTGTAACTGATCCAGGTGCTTTTGGATTTCATGTTTTAACAACTCTTCACAAGCTTTTTTATCAGCGCTGTTAATATCGACTTCAGGCTCAATAATCGGAATAAGGCCTGCTGCTATAATTTGTTTGCCAACTTCAAATTGTTGATCAACTACGTCTCGGATGCCTTTTTCATTCGCCTCTTTTATGACAGAACGCATTTTGGTTCCAAAAATGTTTCGTTCATTAGCACGTTGTAAGAGCTTATCCAAATCGGTAATAGGTTTCATTAATTGAACTCCATTTGCTTCTTCAGCCAGCCCTTTATCAATCTTTAGGAAAGGGACGATCCCTTTCTTTTCTGCTAAGTAATCTGCCGTGTACAAGCCTTCAATTTCTCGATCCATTGTTTGTTCAAAAAGAATTGCTCCCAGGATATGCTTTGCATCAAAAGCGGGGGAGGTAATGATACGTGTTCGCATGTCGTGAACTAACGTAAACATTTCATCCTCATTTGCGTATGTATCTTCTAGTATACCGTAGGCTGCCAAGGCTTTTGGTGTACTTCCGCCACTTTGGTCAAGTGCAGCAATAAAACCTTTGCCATTTTTCACTTTGTCGAATTGTTTTTCATTCATTTTATTCACTCCTCGCAAGTATTTGCTTTCTTCCGTCAGTTTAACATGAATCTGCTTTCCATGGATATTAAACAACGTATGAGTGACGCATATTATAAAAAATAGGTCATGGTAAAAATCTGTAAAATATTTCAGATATAAAAATGAGGAAATGAAGAAATCAGCTTAAATAATTTGCAGAAATTCGGGAACGCTATTCTATGAAGAACGAAAAATAAGGAGGGCATATGATGGCGAAAAATTACCCGAAACCGAATGATACAGCTGATAATAAAGAAAGGCTAAACAAAACGATTAGCAATATGGAAGCCGCCGAGGAAGCGATGAAATTTGCAGAAGGTAAGGAGCTTGCTAAGATCAAAGAGAAGAATGAGCGGAGAGCAGACAGCATTGAAGATTTAAAAAGCGAGATACAGGAAGAAGATAAATCTCGAATTAATGGATATATTTAAACATGTGCCCTGAACTGTACTTTAAATAGTTAAACTTTCCTGCTTATTAAGTTGAATAAAGCCAACGCAAAATAATCATTTTGCGTTGGATTGTTATGTGATTATATTCATACCAACTCAGTTCGTCACTGGCCACTTCTCTAATAGACTTAGATGATTTGTCCAAAAATCTTCGGGTTGAATTGGGTTTTTGATTTTCCCTGTCTCTACTAGCCATGATTGCAATTGGCTGTAGTAATCATCAGTCATAGAGAAATCATAGGTAAAACAAGGAATGGTTGCTTCCATTGTTTTAATGGCAAGCGTATCCTCTGCTCCAGCTTTTATATAGTCCAAGTAAATTGCTTTTGCCTCAACCTGTTGTTCGAATATGAAATCGATCGCTTTACGAAAGACTTTTGTAAATTTTCGTAGACTCTCTTCACGTTCGGATAGTACTTGGGAAGTTGTGATAAGAATTAATTGACAAAAATCAGGAATTCCCCAATCTTTTAACGCGAAGTAATCAACTTTTAATCCTTTGTGCTGTGCTTCGGTAATTTCGAAGTTTTTGAAAATGAGAGTGGCGGCGTCTGCTTTGTCAGTCTCTAGTGCGTCCGTATGGTAAAAACCATTGTTGACTGACTTAAAATCCTCATAGCTGCACGTTGCACCGTCATGTTCTGCCATTGTCTTGACGATGGCAAGTCCACCAAGACCAGGAGCACCAGGATATTGGATGCGTTTTCCAATCAAATCGCGTGGACGTTCGATTCCTTTTCCTTTCATATACATAACTCCACCGTTCGTATGCAAGAAGCGGGCAAAACCAACGACATCTTCACCTTCTGCACGATCTTCGACTAAGTGCAATGGTTCAGTAATAGCGATATCCATCTTTCCAGCCTTCATTTCATCTATTGCGTCGAAATGTTCCTCAGGTTCAACCATTTCAATTTCTAAATCTTCTTCTGCAAACCAGCCTTTTTTCATTCCAATAATGAGCGGCATATGGTCGGGATTCAAAAACCATTCTAATCCAATTATTAATTTCTCCATTAACGAACATCTCCTCATCCTTATACTTAAGTTAAACTCAATAAAAAAAGCGGATTCCTTCCGATGAAAGGAATCCGCATATTTCATTTGTGAAGTGAAATAAGCAAGCTCGCTTTCCTACGCTGGCACTAACCAGATCAGGTACAAAGGGTTAAAGACCGAGTCTTCTCTCAGCTTCTCTACGAAGCGCCCCTAGCAAAAAAATATATAACTAGCATTAATAATAGCATAGAAAAGCTAGAAATAAACGAAAAGAAAGTTATTTTACGAATTCAAGTAATAAATGTAAACCGTATTACAGTTAAGAATTTCTTTTTACTCTCTTTTTTGAAAGAATATAAAATTAAGAACAGACACAGATGTCGAATTATGTTGTTTTTAGTCGTTGAGTCTATTAGAATAGTGTAATGTACTTATTAGTTAAATAGTTAATAGTTTGGTTCTTTGCCTTCGGGTCAAAGATTAATAAGGAATCAGGTGAAAATCCTGAACGGTCCGGCCACTGTAATTGGGAAGTGACTTCTACATAGCCACTGGTTGAAAAACTGGGAAGGCAGAAGACACGTAGTATACCCATAAGTCAGGAGACTTGCCACACTATTCTCGCATGAAACCTTCCGGAAAAAGGTTGAATTGTGTATCGTTCAATCGATTTTTTATTGAAAAATACATGGCCTTCACCTCCTTTTTCGGAAGTGTGGGCTTTTTTATTGAAAAAAAAAGAAAAGGAAGGTGGATGTTGTTAGCTAAACTTGTTGACAACCAGAAGATTTATTAACAGATGACATAAGGAGAGAATATGATGAGACTTAATAAGATCACGAATGTATTTTTGATACTAGTTTTGCTGATGGGTATGCTACCTGCTTCAGCATTTCCTCAGATGGCTTTTGCGGAAGGTGACATTACAGAAACCGCCAACGTGACGGAAATCACGGACCAAGATGGTTTAGCCAACATGAGTGAAGGTGCCAGCTATAAGTTAGCAGATAATATTAATCTAACTGATTGGACGCCTATTAATTTTACCGGAACACTTGATGGTAATGGGAAGACGATTACGTTAAACGGGAAACCGCTGTTTAATAATTTGAATGGTACTGTGCAGAACTTGTTATTGGATGGGCAGGTAACTGAAACGAAAAACACAGGTGCACTGGCTTACACCATGACAGGTGGTCTCATACAAAATAGTTGGTCTGGTGCTTCCGTTACAGTTACTGAACGTTTCGGAAAGGTAGCTGGTCTCATTGGGGTAATGAGCGGTGGGGCGGCGCAAGGGGTTTTAGTAACAAGTAAACTAACGCCGGGGTCATTTGGTGATTCATATGGTATTGCTACAAATGGCAGTGGGGCTTCTTTTGCTAACTCCTATTGGACAGCCACTAACGCCAAATATGTAGCCCAAGCTGCAGGGAATGTGACTAATCCTGTTGAAAAAATAACTGCGACAGACTATGACGGAGTGTTAATTGTACTAAATGACTTAGTCTCCGTTTCCGCCGGGCTACGATCATGGGAAATTGTTGACGACATCCCTAAACCAGTGGGCTCCGTATCTGATGGAAGTGGTTCACAATATGTTGATAAATCAGTATTAAATGGAGTAATGGAGAAGACAAAGGGATATCAAAAGGAAGTATACACTCCTGTTAGCTGGGATAAATTACAACAGGCTATTGCTCTAGGAAAATCTCTAATAGAAAATGATAAAGCAACGCAGACAACCGTAAACAATGCTGTCAATTCACTAAATACTGCTATTGATGAACTAATCACGATGAAGCATTACACATTGCTTCAGAATGAATTGGAAAAAGTAAAGGCATTATACTTTGATGACTACACGAGTGTAAGCTGGAAGGAAATGATTAACGCTGATCTCATTGCATATAATGTGTATAAGGATGCTGGGTCTGCAACAAGTAAAGGTCTAACAGATGCAGATGTATTGAATGCGTATACGAATCTATCGGAAGCAATTAAAAATCTAGTTGAGCTACCTTGGATCGAAATTGCGACAGCTGAAGAGCTTTCTAGCATAGCTGACGGTCAACGATACCGTCTAACTGCTGATATTCTAGAGTATGCAGGGAATACAAATACATTTAGAGGTAAGCTGGACGGTAATGGTCACACTATCGCTTTTTCAGAAAGAGCAAAACCTCTATTTCATACGATTGCCGAAGGTGCTGAGGTCCGGAACCTTGGACTTACTGGTCAAGTAGTAGGTGGTGGTGCGTTCGCTGAAATTTTGAGTGGAAACATATTTAACTCGTATTCTTGGGTGAATGTTGATGGAGGGGACAAACCTTCAGGTGGCATCGCGGGGCAGGTACCTGCAAAACATTCGGCAGAAGTGGTGAACACATATGTTACTGGTACAGTAATCGGTACCCCTGCTGGTGGACTAATTGGTGAAAGTGGTAAATCTCTCTTCATCTGGAATAGTTACTGGGTATTTGGCGAAAAAGGCGTTGGTGAAGAAGACGTTGCTGAAGAAGACATTAGTACTACTGTTAGACAAAAGACATTAGATGAAATAATGGAAGAAGCTTTCTCTGCTTCTTTAAACGCGCAACGCGGAAAAACAGGAGTGAAATGGAATCGTAATAAGGAAGGTCTTCCATACTTTGGTCCTGAAGCTACTATTGAGGGAACTTTCTATCCTGTAGTAATGACTGATTTGGTAGATCAATCTACTAAAAAGATTACGAGTAAAAATGACATATTGACTACAAGTATTTTCGGTCAAGAGGATGGCTATGTTGCGCAGCTCAAGTTACAAGGCTACGAAGGACATGTTCGTTGGGAAGTCAAGTCCAATGAAACGAATTCACCGATCATCGTTGCGTCAACTAGCGGTAAGGTATTTATTCGTGGAGCAGGTACAGTCACGGTAAAGGCGCTAGATGTAAACGGGAAGGAAATTCAGTCTTTCACTCTTATAGCTGAAGCTCCACAATTATTTGATCTTGCACTTATTGTAAACGGTACTGATTTAACGGGAGATATCTATACCACTGCTGGCAGTGAAGATTTCAGTATTATACCTAGTGTTCGAGTGAACGGTGATAGATTCTCCCCAGCATTTGCAAGCTTATTCGATTGGACAAGCAGTAATCCGTCGGTCATAAATGTTGACACGAGAGGCTACATTACAGTGAAAAAAGTTGGTTCTGCTACGATTACAGTTTCTTTAGGAAACGTCAGCAAGACCATTACTGTCAATTCAGGTTATACAGCGGTAAAAAGTATTGAGCCTACATTTGAAGGCACTTACTATATTCACGGCCGCAATCCAAACTCCATCGGCCAGAATGATACACCTGGTGTAGCCAGCTTTAACCCTTTGCGAAACTTGGATGAGAGCGGTAATGTAATCGTTGGTAGTGAGTACCATATTGCGAAGGTACTGCCGAACAATGCTACTTACGCAAAAGATTATACAACAACAAGTGATAATAACGATGTTCTGACTTATAAGGGGTCCATGCAAAACAGTTTGGTACCACTTAAAGAAGGTAAAGTTAACCTTACTGTAACGAGTAATGATCCTAATCTGGTGTCAAAACCAAGTGGTACTTCAGAAGTAGAGATAAAATATTTCAATCCGCTAACTAGCTTGTCTACAAAAAATAGTACATTAACTGTGAAAAAAGGACAATCTATAGACGCCGGATTAGTTTTCAAGGGACCAAAGTCCAACGATAACTACCATGTGACAGAAAGCAACATGAAGTGGGAACAAACGGGCACAGGTGAAGTTTCTGCTTACCGTAATTATCCTGTCATTATGGTTAACGATGAGAATGGTTCTATAAAAGAAGGGACGGTTTCCAACGATCAGTGGCTAATCCGTGGTGTTAAAGAAGGAACCGTCACACTCACAGGAACACCGGTAGATGATAAAAACGGAGCTAAACCGATCACTTTGACGATTACAGTTACAACAGGCGATACGGTAATAGAAAAACCTGTTCAAGAACAGGTAAGCGATGCATTGAAACGAACAATAGAATACCAGACAGAGAAAGTCGGAAGTCTAAAATTTGGAAATGAATGGTCTGTTTTCGGCTTGGCTCGGGCTGGTTATGAAGGACCCGAAAATTTCTATGAATCGTATTACGCTTCTGTTTATGAACAAGTAGCCATAGAGATAGCAAAAGATACAAAACGCTGGGATAACAAAGTAACGGATGTTCAACGTGTCGCATTGGCACTAACAGCAATCGGAAAAGATCCGCGAGATGTAAATGGTGTAGATTTATTGGCCTACAGTTGGAACAAAAAAGCTAACTTTCCTGGTATGAACAATGGTGAGCTTGGTGATTACCAAGGATCTAACGAGTTGATTTTTGCATTGCTGTCAGTGGAAGCTCACAATAGCTTCACTCAGCCTAACGATGCTTCTATTACAATTGATGGCATGATCAACAAGCTGCTTGCAAACTATCAGCTGGAAGATGGCAGTTTCGGACTGTATGATAATAAATCATCTAGCGTAGATATGACCGCTATGGCCATTCAGGCATTAGCCAAGCACCAGGATCATCCTGCAGCAAAGGGTGCGGTAGAAAAGGCTATTACAAAACTCTCGACGATGCAAGGCATAGACGGCTCTTACGGAAACTCTGAATCCACCAGCCAGGTAATGTTGGCTCTTCTAGAAATGGGAATCAACCCACATACTGATAAGCGCTTCATTAAAGGTGGATTCAGTCTGTTTGATGGTCAGATGACGTACAGTAATCCGGACGGCTCTTTCTCCCATATGTTTAGTGGTAATGGCAATCCTATCGCAACAGACCAAGCGCTACATACGTTGGTAGCACTAGATCGTTTCTTTAATGACAAAACTAGTCTTTATGATATGAATGATATCGAACTAAAAGGTGATACAGACAACACAGCTGTTACTGGAATCGAAATATCTCCAAAGTACAGTGAGGTGCAGGTAGGTGAGAGTGTCCAATTGACAGCCTCGGTCCTTCCTGTAAAGGCTAGTAATAAGACAGTCATATGGTCTAGTAGCAATGCGGATATTGCGAAGGTAAATGCTGCTGGTCTAGTGACAGGGATTTCTGACGGAACGGCCACCATCACCGCTACTACAGCGGAAGGAAACTTTACAGCTACCGCAACTCTTATGGTAACGAAAGTAACTCCTCCTACGGTTCCAGAAAAGAAAAAGACGGTAACGATTTCGGTAGAAAAACAAACAATTGGACAAGGGAACATTATTTCGTCCACTACCGTTCCCATTCAAACTGGAGATACGGCATTCACAGCATTGCAACGAATTGCGAATGAAAAAGGCATTTCAGTTCAATCCATCGGTAACGGAAGTACGTTATATGTACAAGCCATCGATAATTTAGGTGAATTTGATCATGGTACCGGAAGTGGCTGGATGTATTCCGTAAATGGTATCTTCCCTGAATATAGCGCTGGATTGTATCAACTTAAAGAAGGAGATGTCCTTCGCTGGCGATATACGACAAATCTAGGTGCGGATTTAGGCAGTCCAAGTCCAGAACCAAAACCAGAACCAAAACCAGAGCCGAAGCCAGAGAAACCACCAGTTGCAGAAGCACCCAAACATGTGGAAACTGTAATTAAGGATAATAAAGTTGAAATCCAAGTTAAGGATGACAAGACCGGGACGAGCAAACCCGCACAAATCGAGAATAATCAAGTAGTCGGTGGGTTCCTGATTGTTCAAATTGGTAACAATGGAGAAGAAATAAAGGGGGGTATCAACCTTCCAGAAGGTACTATGAAAGTGGTTGTACTTGATAACGACAAACCATATGAATATTTTGATATCGTAAGTGATACGGTTCCGAATAAAGAATGGAATGTTAGTTTCTCAGGTGCGTTGTTAAACAACCGTGAAAATCTAGAAAGAATTACAGTTCAAAACGCGGCTGGAGAAAAAGTGGATATGAAAGTAAAGCTTTCTGATGATGGAAAAACAGTAAGTATTCAGCCGAATGCTTATTATGAAAAAGGAGAGCTATACTATATAACGATTTCGGAAATTATGTCGGCTAGTGGCAAAAAATTAAAAAAAGATATTCGTAAAATTTTTATTGTTGAATAATTAACGGATGGAACATGAAATCCCTTGGATGAACTTTAGCGGTTCACCCAGGGGATTTTCTTTGTGTATTTTCTTTATGTCAGGATCGAAGAACCAAACAATCAAGTTGATTTGAACTATAGTTAGTGACATTATTTCTTCCCCTGGTAGTAAATGTTACCTCTTTTGATATTTGATACATCAAAAGCTTTCTAATGAAACTTCCTTTTTACAAAGTAGGACGTTACGTACTGCATTTACAAAAGGCTCAATTGATTCGTCCAAAAAACATCGGGATTTACGGTGTTTTTAATTTTTCCTACGTCTGCTACCCATGTTTGGAGTTGACTGTAATATTCGTTGGACATAGAGAAGTCATAGGTGAAGCAAGAAATAGTCGCGTCTATGGTCTTATGGGATAAAGCATCTTCAGGATCAACCCCTACGTAGTGTAGGTAAATTGCTTTTGCCTCTTCTGGATGCTCAAAAATAAAATCGATGGATCTTCTTAAGACTTTGACGAATTTCTGCAGCCTCTCTTTATGTACATCTAGCATTTGAGGAGTAGTAATCAGTATTAGCTGGCAGAAGTCCGGAATACCCCAGTCCTTTAGAGCAAAGTAATCGACATCGAATTCTTTGTATGATGCTTCCGTAATCTCAATGTTATGAAAAATTAAAGCTGCAGCCTCTGCTTGGCCACTCTCAAGCGCATCTAAATGATAAAAACTGTTGTTGACGGGATAGAAATCTTCATAGCTACACGTGGCTCCGTCTTGTTCTACCATGGTCTTTACGATTGCTAAACCATTAAGGCCGGGCGCACCTGGATATTGAATTCGTTTGCCGATCAAGTCTCGTGGGCGTTTGATGCCTATTCCATTCAGATACATGACACCACCGTTTGTATGTAAGAATCGTGCAAAGCCTAGGATATTGACTCCATCTGCGCGATTTTCAACTAATTGCACCGGCTCGGTAATGGCTAGATCTATTTCTCCAGCTTTTATTTTATCAAGAGAATCGAATTGATCCATTGGTTCGATCATCTCAATCTCCAATTGTTCCTCTGTAAACCAACCTTTTTTTATTCCGATTATTAGTGGCATATGAGCAGGATTCAAAAACCAGTCTAACCCAATTGTTAACCTATACATTTTCAAACTCCTCCTTCTATAAAAAGTGGGTTCCACCAGAGAACAGGAATCAATATATTATACAAATGAATATACTTTGTATTCATGCTTTTCGAGTTGTTATTAATCGAAATAGGCTTAAATTCTTGATGTCTATTTTCGACAACTATCCAAAGTATAATTAGTAAAATGATAAATAGGTACTAAAAGTAAGCATAGCATAGGTGAGTAGAAAGTAAACAGAAAATATTGTTATTTAGGAATATCAATTACACATCGCTAATATGGTATTCATAGATATATGCCTCACCATTATCTTTAGCTTAATTGGGTGTAAAACTGTCTAGCGAAAATAGAGTTTATGGATTAGCTCTTTTTTCATTTGTGGGTTGCGAGAATGTCGGTATACTATTCAAATGGCGAAATAATGAGGAAAATCAGAAAGAGCATACTTCATGTTCTTTCTGATTTTTTTTATGAATTTAAATACTTTTTCTGTAAAAAAGTCAAGCGACAAGATTTGTTTAATATAGTTTTTCACAATAAATTCACAATCCATTTTTTCTTTTATCTGGTTTGGATTCTAATATTTTTATAACCTGCTAATATATAAAATCTATATAAGAACCTTTTGTGACAACGGTTGTTAACTGTTGCCGTTTATCTAAAAAGAGAATAATATAGGTTTCACGAAAGTGTTCATTTACTTTAAATGTAATAAACATTAACTTTGTTTACTATTTAAAAATAGTTAATAAAGTATGAACTCTTTAAATATATGAGAAAGAGGGGAGTACCCATTGAAGAAGAAATGGTTATTGATTTCGAGTTTTCTACTTATGATTTTATCCGGTTGCGATAATCCGTTGCTCATTTTTGACCCTAAAGGACCGCAGGCTAAAACGATTTCAGATACGATTCTCTTTTCTATCTTAATGATGGCAGCGATTCTATTCGTCGTTTATGTCCTTTTTGCTTTTATGTTAGTGAAGTACCGAGCATCCAAATTAGCGGATGATTACGAGCCGCCACATGAAGAAGGTAGCAAATGGCTTGAAATAACGTGGATTACAATTCCGGTAATTATTGTAGTGATCTTGTCAGTCGTGACGGTACGATCCACATTAGAAGTAGAAAGTACACCGAAAGCCTATGCAAATGAAGAGCCACTTATTATCTATGCTTCATCTTCCAACTGGAAATGGCATTTTAGTTATCCTGAAGAAGGCATAGAGACAGTGAATTACGTCAATTTCCCAGAAGATCGACCTATAGAATTCAAGCTTTATTCGTATGGTCCTATCTCAAGTTTCTGGATCCCTCAGCTAGCTGGTCAAAAATATGCGATGAGTGATATGGTGACAACTATTCATCTTGCAGCGGATACTCCAGGATCTTATATGGGGAAAAACTCTAACTTCAGCGGGAAAGACTTCGCACATATGGAGTTTGAAGCACAAGTGTTAACTGCAAAACAATATGATGAGTGGGTGCAAGATGTGAAAGACACGGCACCTAAGTTAACAGAAGAAGAGTTCAATCAATTACTTGAACCAGGTGTATTGGGCCGTAAAACTTATACATCCACACACTTAGAGTTTAGTCCAGCTCCTGAAGGCGAGAATGCTGGTCATCATCACGGAGATGATATGGATATGACGCATGAAACTGAATCAGATATGCACGGTGAACATCAACACAACTAGTTTCAACCCTAACCTCGAAAGGAGTCAACATCTATGAAATGGGATGAATTTTTTGTCACCGGAGAGCCGATGATATACGCAGCGATGGTCAGCATTGTACTCGTATCTATCGCAATACCAGTAGGCCTTACGTACTTTAAAAAGTGGGGATATCTGTGGCGTGAATGGCTGACAACGGTTGACCATAAAAAGATCGGTGTCATGTACATTATTGCAGCTTTACTCATGTTGTTCCGTGGTGGCGTTGATGCCCTCTTAATGAGAGCACAAACAGCGGTACCGAATAACGGGTTACTTGACGGACAGCATTACAATGAAATTTTTACTACTCATGGGATCATCATGATTCTCTTTATGGCAATGCCATTCATTATTGGTTTAATGAACGTTGTCATTCCGCTTCAAATTGGAGCACGAGACGTTGCGTTTCCTCGTTTAAACGCGGTCAGCTTCTGGCTCTTCTTTTTCGGAGCGATGCTGTTGAATATTTCTTTCGTTATTGGAGGATCACCTGACGCTGGTTGGTCTGCATATTTCCCGCTAGCTAGTTTGGAATTCAGTCCAACTGTCGGGAATAACTACTACTCACTGGCTTTGCAAATTGCAGGGATCGGAACGCTCATGACAGGGATTAACTTCCTTGTGACAATTTTAAAAATGCGTGCTCCTGGTATGAAATTAATGAAAATGCCGATGTTTACGTGGTCCATCTTGATTACGAGTGTCATCATCATTTTCGCTTTCCCTGTATTAACAGTTGCTCTTGCACTGATGATGCTCGACCGCCAATTTGGCACACAGTTCTTTGCGATGCAAAATGGCGGGATGGACATGCTATGGGCAAACTTGTTCTGGGTATGGGGCCATCCGGAAGTCTATATTGTCATTTTGCCAGCATTTGGTATTTACAGCGAGATTATCGCTACGTTTGCGCGAAAAAACTTGTATGGCTATAAATCAATGGTCTATAGTATGGTCGCCATTTCATTACTGTCATTCTTAGTATGGGTTCACCACTTCTATACAATGGGACATGGCGTCATGGTTAATAGTGTCTTCTCGATTACGACGATGGCGATCGCGATACCTACGGGTGTCAAAATATTTAACTGGCTCTTCACATTGCGGCGAGGAAAAATCAGCTTTACCACGCCAATGCTTTATTCGCTCGCGTTCATTCCGATTTTTACGATTGGTGGGGTGACGGGGGTCATGCTAGCGATGGCAAGTGCCGACTATCAATATCACAATACGATGTTCTTGGTCGCTCACTTCCACTATGTATTGATTCCGGGTACCGTATTTGCCGTTATTGCAGGCTTCCATTATTGGTTCCCTAAACTATTCGGCTTTAAATTGAATGAAAAACTGGGTAAATGGTCGTTCTGGTTTATCGCCATTTCATTCAACGTAACTTTCTTCCCGTTATTCATTCTTGGATTAAACGGGATGACGCGCAGAATGTATACCTATTCTGAAAGTACAGGCTACGGTCCGTTAAATATGCTTTCCATGGTCGGTGCTGTCGGCTTAACAATCGGTTTCATCTTGCTTGTCTACAATATCTATTGGAGTACAAGATATCAGCCGCGCGAAGTGACAGGTGATCCTTGGGATGCGCGGTCATTGGAATGGAGTACGCCTAGTCCTGTTCCAGAGTACAACTTTGCGAAGACGCCAGTTGTCGATAAATTGGATGCCTTCTGGTTCGCTAAAAAAGAGGGGAAACCGTTGACTGAGGAAGGCTCCTATGAACCGATTCATATGCCAAACAATAATGGACAACCGTTTATCATGGGTGTGGCATTCTTCTTCTTTGGTTTCTTTATGGTCTTCAGTTGGTGGATTCCTGCGATCATTGCAGGCTTGTTCATCTTAGGAACGATGACATATCGAACATTCGAACAAGATCACGGACATTACATCTCTGTTGAAGAAATTGAACAGACAGAAAATGCATTGAGAGGTGAGAAAAAATGAAGATAGATCACTCTTTGCCACTTGAATATAGTACAGAGGAAAATAAGATGAAAATCTTGGGGTTCTGGATCTTTCTAGGTGCGGAAATTGTATTGTTCTCTACACTATTCGCTGTCTACTTTACGTTGCAAAATAACGTGGGGAATGGTCCGGCTGGTAGTCATATTTTTGAACTCACTCCTGTAATGATCGAGACAATTGTATTGCTTTCCAGTAGTTTTACCATTGGACTTGGCATTCACGCCATGAGACTTGGCAATAAAAAAGCGATGATGACTTTCTTTGGAATTACCCTCCTTTTTGGGCTTGTGTTCTTAGGTGTGGAAATTACAGAATTTGTTACTTATGTACATGAAGGCGCGACCATGCAGACAAGCGCATTCCTATCCGCGTTATTTACGTTGCTCGGAACACATGGTGCCCACGTGACATTTGGTTTACTGTGGGGCGGTGCGATCTTGATGCAAGTAAAAAAACGTGGTTTAACACCCGAAACGGCAAATAAATCATTTATCTTTTCTTTGTATTGGCATTTCTTAGATGTTGTCTGGATCTTCATTTTCAGCTTCGTCTATCTGAAAGGAATGATGTAACATGAAACAACTTTTCCCGGTTCCACATGTGATCGGTTTTGTTTCTTCCTTACTCCTTTCACTTATTGCGCTTGTAGTTGTTAAGTTTCACCTATCATTTGGTATGGGCATGACGATACTAGGAATCACTGCCTTAATCCAAGCAGCATTACAGTTATTTCTCTTTATGCATGTAGGAGAAAATGAAAACAAGTCCGTTCTTCTAACCAATATTGGTTACGCATTATTTGTAGGGCTGGTTACTATTTTTGGTACGTTGTTTGCGATGATGTGGGGTTATCAAATGATTTGAATACAAGAGAGGCATCATGCGCATATGCATGGTGCCTCAGACTGTAGACAAAGGAAAAGAAAGAGGGAAAGGTACCGTTGATCTACGTTCCAGACGGACGCTTTCCGGAGGGCGTGGCTTGAGCCTCCTCGTCCGCTTCGCTCCCTGCGGGGTCTCAAGTCTCACGCTGATCCTCTCGGAGTCGCCGCCTTCCACTACGATCAACTAGCGTAATTCTTTAGTTTTTTAAGCGGATCGGCCATTTCTAGTTCGTAAAAGAGAGTATTGTTACCTTTTTGAGAATTGTTAGAGACTAATACCAATGAAAAAGTTAAAGTTAATGAACGAACCTTTTATTGGGGTTTGTCTACAAGCTGAGGCATCATGCGTATATGCATGGTGCCTTTTTCATTTCAAAAAATGAATCTTTACAAACGCGATGGTTGTTTACATGAGTATCTAGATCCAATGCTGCATATATATAGAAGGGGATTTTAGATCAAGAGCGATTGAGTAAAGTTAAGGGAGGAATGAACATGAATAATGGACAAGATCAACCGAACAAGAAAGCAGTGCAAAACGAATATATCGAAACACCTGTTAAAACGATTTTCAATAAGTTCGCCAACCAAAAAGACGTGTCCCTCATATATGGGGAACCGATTGAACTTGGTTTGCAAAAGGTAGTTCCTGTGGCAAAAGTTAAATACGCAGTTGGTGGCGGTGGTGACGGGAGCGGAGGAGAAGGTGGCGGTGGTGCTTTTACTATTAGACCCGTTGGCGTATATGTTATCACACCTGACCAAGTGAAGTTTGAGTCTACTTTGGATGTGAAAAAACTAACCGAATTGACTGTGATGGTTGGTGGTGTTTTAGGGTTGTTGGCGCTTTGTAAGGGAAAGTGATTTGGAATACATGATAGAGAAATCATAAGGCTTTTCATTAGTTCTGCGTGCTATTGAAAAGCTCTTTACATGATATCCCGATCAATCGAAGCCTGTGAAGCAGTGACCAATCTACAAACAAGAAGGGGGGTTCTAGTGTAATAAAGAATACAATTAATATGGTAGCATATCTAATTATCTACTAAACATTGATTTTAAGAGGAAGAACATTAAAAGTCGTTGGGAATAGATTTTCAACGGCTTTTTCGTTGTGTTCTGTTTTAGCAGGCTTAAAAATTGTCGCTATACTTTTACCTAGTGCATAAGCTATTAAAGTAAAGAAGAATAAAAGGAGGTGCTCATGAAGGATGAGTTTATTTATTAATAACGATCAGCATAAAAATATGTATAAAAATCAAGAAGAAATAAAAGACAGTAATCAGAAGTTTTTTAGGAGCGATCCTTTATCCGAGCTATTGAAGGAGCAACAAAAGATAAATAAATCATTTTACCAATCCATTGGTGATCTGAAAATGAGAGGTAAACAACAAAAAAATAGGCAAAATGAGTATCAGGATGAAATGGACCAACAGTTTAAAGAATTTAAAGAATTTTTTGATAGAAAAAATAAGTATGTCGTACAAAAGCTTTTAGATTTAGAAGCTGGAAATCGAAAATTACGACAACAATTTAATAATAAACAGTTATCAGAAGAAAAATGGATCGAACAAATAAATTCCATTCAGAAGTCAAACGATGAAATCATAGTTCAGCTTACACAATACGCCTTAACAAGTGAACAAATAGAAAAGAAAGTATATGAACAAATTACAGCGCAAAAGAAATTGAACGAACAATTCTTGGATCAAACAGAAAGTCAACTAGATGTTATTAAACGACTAGAAATTCAAGAGGAAACTTTTGGGGAAACTCAAAAACAAGTGGATCATTTTCTCTCGATTGAATTAAAGTGTCACTTAAATGAACTTAAAGAATTACATGGAAAGCATGAAATAACAGAACAAAAGCTGATGGATTTAGATACGGAAAACCAGAAATTAGAACAACAGTTTATTAATAATCAGTTATCCTCTCAAGAGTGGATTAATCAAATGATTTCCATTCAGAAATCAAACGATGTATTGAGGGAGCAACTAGAACAATCTGCACGTAGAAGTGAAGAAATAGAGAAGAAGGTAGATGAACAAATTCTAGCTCAAAAGCAAAAGAATGAACAGGTTTTAGAACTAGTAAAGAAGCAAACAGATGATATAAATCGAATAGATAATAAAGAAGTAATTTCAGAGAGAGTTTTAAGGCAAATTAGAGCACTTGTAGAAGAGCAAACAGCAGAAAAAATTAAAAAGTTGCCAGCGGGAAATAAAATAGACGCGGATGATGTGCAAGTGCAGAAATCTAAAACTACAATTCATAAATTGAAAAAGGAAAATCCAGATTTATTTCAACATATAAAAAAGAAGAAAGTCGTACTGATTGAATTGGAAGAACGATCGCTGAAGGAAGATAATAATCAACAAATAGAGTGTACTCTTATTAATCAAACTGAAAGATCGGAAAGGAAGGGAAAGGAACCAGAAAAATCGAGTTTTCAGAAAAATGATTTCCGCAGAAATGAAGGAATTCAAAAAACTTCTCTGAGAAGGAAGAAGATATTTGGGGATACAAAGCATAATAAAAAATATTACGTAAACAAAAAATTTAGTAAATACCCAAGAATAGATGATTTTTAACAAAATAATTATCAGGTGGCAAGAAAGGGTGGTAAGTGTGACGAAAGGTGACAACGATCAATTAAAAAATGAATTGAAGAAACTATTTCCTGAAGTAGAACAAATAGATGGAATACTGGATCAAATAGAACTAAACGTGGTTGCTAACAATACGACTTATGAAGTAAAGGAAGTGAACCAACAAGAACTAGAAGCCATTAAAAAGTCAGCGCTAAGTATAGATGGGAGGTTTGAAAAAGTCGAATCCAATGAGTCGAAAAAGAATATGGAGACACTACATCTGATAAGAGATAAGCTGACGACTTTAGATGAGAAAATGGATAGAATTATTCGATATTTGGACGCAAAAGGATGCTAGATTTTGAGACCTTGACGTTTTCTTGTAACTTTATTTAACAAAGACATTAATACCCCCTCTCATTATTTGTTGGCCATCTTTTAGTGACTTATTCCAGGATACAAAATACAATTGGAGAGTGGGAAATTATAATATGTAAATAAAAGGCAGCCACTTCATTGAAGTGGCTGCCTTTGTTCATCGCACTATATTAAGCGTTTAAATCAAGATCTTCAATACCACTTCCAGCTCCATTTGTAGGACATGGACCAGGTGCTTGAGCAAACTCATCTTCAACCGTAACCGTATTGTTTAATCTAAATGCAGGTGCGGCAATTAATAAATTTTCCTTTTTCCAGAGCTTGTCAATAATAAAACCTCTCACAATAAGCTCTGTTCCATCAGTTGAAACAGTACAATTTAGATAAACTTGTACACAAGATCCATCTACGATTTTAAGAGCGTCTCTAGCATATACACGGCGTCCAATACCAGGATCTGTTGATACGCTAAAGAAGCGAGAGCAAGAAAAATCGTGTGTGTCATTGATTACTATTGCACAAGTTGTATCGCTGGGATTAGGAACGATTACTTGATAACCAATCGTAACATCAACTGCAGAACAATCTTCATTTGGTGCTTCATTGGCACATGTTAGAATTACCTCACAGTTGTCTGGATCGATTGGAGAAACAACTCCGCGACAGTTTTGGGAACCGGCAAAATCAGTAATCGGATACCTCTTTTCAAATGTGTCTACACAAATAAAGCGATCTTGATGGGCACAAATTAAGGTGAATGGGTCAAAGCCAATTATTGAACCAAGTGAATTTTGAAGTTTTGGTGGAAACGCACCTGTCTGTTCATATAAAGACTGTAAATCCATTCCCTTACTTTCATTCTCTTTTGTCATTTAATTTCCTCCTAAAACAATTTTGTAAGACCTTACACTTATACTATATGTACGAAGGATTAAAGCGCTTGGATGTAAACCCTATTGACAGTGTATAATTATTAAAGTTGTTGTTAAGAAAATACTTTTGTATATTGAGAGTGTGAACGTGAGTTATTCTAAATTAGTAGAGGTGTTTACATGAAGTCAAAACCAATCTACGTAGAAATACCAATTAACGTCCCCATTCAGCGAGTCTGGGATGCATCCCAAGATCCTGAACTCCACGCACAATGGGATGTACGTTTTTCATCCATATGCTATCTTCCAAAAGAAGAAGATCAACCACAGCTTTTTACTTATACCAGAAGTGTAGGTCCGCTTCTGACCGTGGAGGGATGGGGGAAAAGCAGTGGTTCTGCTCATTTAGCTAATGGTACGCGAAGTTCTTCTCTTCATTTTGGGACAGATCAGAAAATATCACCGATCAAAGAAGGACGAGGGTATTGGAAATACGAGCCGATCGAAGACGGAACTAGATTTTTAACGCAATATGACTATACATCGAATTTTGGAAGAGTGGGTCAATTCATTGACGTGTTTTTTAGACCAATGATGGGTTTTGCGACGGCGTTAAGTTTTGATGTATTGAAAAGATGGCTAGAGAAAGGAGAAGCGCCAGCCTCACAGTATCAGCGATATTTCATGACACAGCTTCTAACCGTTTTTTTTTGTGTTTTTATGGTTCTATCAAGGCCTTGTGCCGAAGCTGATTGCAATGCATCCGCAAGAAAAGTCTATGATCGCAAGTGGATTATCTTTATCTGATATTCAGGAGACGAATGTCGTGTTGGCTATAGGAGTAGCTGAAGTACTATTCGGTCTTATCTGGCTTATTTATCGGAACAAATGGCATCTATTAGTCGTGCAAATTATCGCATTTCCTCTTTTGACACTTGCAGCACTCATCGCTTCACCCGTAACAGCAATCCATCCATTTAATCCAGTCACTTTCAATCTATCGTTGATCGTATTAACTGCAATCGGACTGTTGGTGAGTCGAGATGTACCGACTGCTTCATCATGTAAAAGAAAGAGGTAACAGTGATGTCTATTTATCAAAAGGTATTACAGGAGGAATTTTTACGCCTTCATCCTATGCTTCAAAAACGATACGACTTTGAAGAAGGTACAGTTTTTAAAGCAACGGGTGAAATGGAATCGATAAAAGGCGGGCCGAAATGGCTCTATCCGCTATTCAGACTAGGTGTGAGGTGGAAATTGCTATTTCCTGAACGTGGACAAAATATTCCATTTACTATCATTAATTCAACCTATGTAAATTCAAAAGGCGAACAACAAATACACTGGGAACGCGGTTTTCATTTCCCGAGGAAGACACGCTATTTCAATGCGTTGATGAGTCTGGATGAAAAACGAATGGTCGTTAAAGATTATTTGGGAGAACCTCCACTGCTTTATTCAGATTTGCAATTCACTGTCTTAGATGAAGGTGCACTGAAAATCAATTCATTGGACCAACGTTTCGTGCTTGGCAGAATCGAAATTCCTCTTCCCCGAATTTTTCAAGGCTTAGCAACAATTGTGGAAATGTATGATGATCTAAATGAGGTGTACCGAATTCGTGTCAACGTGAAAAACCCGTTGATTGGGAATGTCTTTTCATACGAAGGAGTGTTTAGGACAGATGCGTAATTTTATTTTGATTCATGTGCTGCTGTTCCTCGTTGTTGCTGTTTTTAGCATGACTGCTTGGCCGTATGGATTGCTGTCTGTTGCGCAACTTGTTTTTATACCGATTCTATTACGACTTGCTTATACAGATCGCGATTGGTTTTGGAAGTATTATCCGTACTTTGCGATTCCAGCATATGTAGCAGTAATGTTGGAACAGCTGATCTCAACTAGCTGGGAAGGTTTGTTGGCAACGATCTACCTTTTTTTCACCCTCTTCGTAGCCATTTACGGAGTGACACGATTTTTGCATCGAGGATTTACCCATCTAGAAGAGTTTGCGATTGAGATGGGACTCATATATTTGGCGATGGGTGGAGGTTGGTATTTTGCTTTCATCTCTGGCATTGATCTTGGATTCAGTCCATTACTTACTTGGTTGACTGCCATTCATTTTCATTACTCAGCGTTCATTCTGCCATTTTTTGTTGGATTTTTAGGTCGTCTTCATACTTCGCGTTTGTATAGAAGTTCCACAGTGACATTACTTGCGGCACCAATGGTTGTTGCGGTTGGTATCACATTTTCACGCTGGATTGAGGTTGGGGCGGTTCTATTATATGTCTATGGGTTGGGCGGTATCATTTGGATTGCGTGGCATCTAAGGTTTACGAGTTGGGTTCAAAAATGGCTTGTGCGAATTTCCTTTACTGCACTCGCTGTAACCATTTCATTTTCAATGTTATACGTATTGAGTAATGGGTTTGGATTGTTTTCTGTAACGATCGACTTTATGCTTCGTTTTCATGGTGTATTGAATTGCGTGGTGTTCGCGTTACTTGGCATTATCGGTTGGTCATTAGCTGTGCCAACCCCACGTTTTCGTCCGCTTGATTTTCCGGTTAGTAGGATACGCGGAAGAAAGGTTGCAAATGAAATTGGAGAAGTCGGCAAACATCGTGGTCTATCTGATGACATGATGGCGTATGGTCTGGAGCTGTCTACACTTTCTCCCCAAATACTCGACTTCTATGAAAATACGATAGAGTACCGACTGAGAGCGTCTGTGCATTGGCATCATTGGTTTAAACCATTTGCCTTTCTTTATTCGGTAATTAGTAGAAGAATGCAGCAAATTAATTTGCCGATGCGCAACGAAGAAGTCGAAATGACGGGAAGTATTTACACAATACATGACGGGCTAGATGGAAGAGAGAATGTTCGGGCGTGGGAACGGAAAGTCAAAGAGGAGACGATTTTTACGGCTCTTTATTCACAGCACCATACTAATGAACGATTGTACATGAATATCGCATTGCCTTTACCATTTACGACCATGACAGGTATTTTAGAGTTACGGGCGACAGGGAAGAATTTGCAGTTGACGAGTAAACGGACAGAACCAGCTTCTGATGCGGGAGTGTATTTGTCAATTGGCAGTAAAGAATTGTTCAAACTGCCTCTTCAAGAAGACTTTTTCATTGAGGACGAGGGGAACGGGTTTTTACAAGCAACACATAGGATGTGGATTTTTTCGATTCCTTTTTTGAGGATTAATTATGTGATTGATCATTACTAAATAGAGAACATGCTGCTCATAGAAACTAAAGTTAGAAGCTTTCTAGGATGAAGAAAAGTTCTTATCCTACATATAACGGTACTAAAGCGACGGTTGTTAAACATATCGTCGCTTTGTAATTTCACTTATTCAATTGGTGGTCCAATCAATGTGGAAGGCTGGATATTGGCGATGACAGCTTTCCATTGATCTTCATCTAGACCATATGTGTAGGCAAAGACTTCAGGCGGTGTAGCGGTCAGTAAATCTGAACCTAAAATTACTTCAGGTGTATCCGCATTGAAAATTCCTTGTAAGTGGGTATCATCAGAGTGTGCAATTTCGTAATGCCACCATCCTTGAGGCACATTAACGACCTGGCCGGTTGTAATCCGATAATGATGAAACTTTTTCTTATAGGGATTCATTAAGGAAACAGTGGCGGAACCCGATACGCAATACGTTAGTTCAGATGCGTTCGGATGATAATGAGGTTCTATGATGCTGTCTTTGCTCAAGAAAATATCTAGCATCGAAAGACCTTGCAACGTGTTCAATTGCTGTTTGCTTAAAATATTTATGAAGTTCTGGTCATCTTTCTTGAAAAAAGGACTTTTATTTACATCTGCTGCAAACTGCATCTTCGCTTGTTGGTCATGATTTGAAATCAGTTCACTCAACCTTCCTCTATCTTATTGAATACATCTTTTTTAATGTATGCCAATAAGTGTGGGAAGTTACTTTGTACATTATAAGTATTGTAAGGTCAAGAGATGAGCAGGTAATCAAACTGTCCTAATTTTTATTTTCCCAAACAGATACATTTACGCGTTTTTCGCTCATTAGTTCACTAACGGTTCCTAATTTATAGCCTTTCTCTTTAATTTGTATGATCATGTCCTCTAATCCCTCTGAAACTGGAAGTGTGGGATGCATTAACACCATAGAGCCGTTCTCGACTTGGGATACTACTCTGTTCACCATGACAGCGGTAGATGGTTTTTTCCAATCCACGGTGTCTACTGTCCACAATACCGTATTCATGCCAAGTTGGCTGGCAATTTCCACCGTTTTTTGATTGAAACTGCCACTAGGCGGACCGAACCACTTAGGTGAATCAATTCCTAATGTTTTGGTAATCACGTCATTCGTCTTTTTTAATTCTTCCATTGTCTCCGCTTCCGATTTGAGATTGAGATCTGGATGGCTGTACGCGTGATTTCCAATCTCATGGCCTTCTTCAAAAATCTTTTTAGCTAATTCAGGATTTTTGCTTACCCAGCTGCCGTCAAAGAAAAAAGATGCTTTCGTCTGATATTTTTTCAGCACTTCTAAAATTCCAGGGATAAATTCATTGCCCCATGCAACATTAATTAAAAAAGCCACCATTGGTTTGTCTGGATTCCCTCTGAAAATTGGATGCGGCCCTAAATCTTCTAAATGAATAGCTGGTGAGACCTCTTGATATATCACTTTTGACTCGTCCAATTTGCCGCTAGCTTTCATTTTCTTATAGCTAGCGTCTATATTCACTTCCAAACCGTTATATCCGGGAATGGCCTTCCACACTCGATCGACCTTTGCGTCCACTGCAGGTATATAGTGTTCTGAACTGAAAGATTCTAATTCCACAGCTAGGCGGTCTTTGTCGTTCTTTGAAGCAGAAACAGTACTTGTTACATCAGGATCTTTTTCAGAATCCTTTGCGGAAATAACGAGAAACAATAAACCTATACATATGAAAAAAGACATCAATATGATCTTCTTCAGTTAATTTCATCTCCCTCTAAATACGTAAATTGTTTTACGAATTAGTATTTCCTAAACTAACATAACTATTCTTTGCTTACACAATGCACAAGGAAGTCGAAGTGTGAGCAGAGTAAATTCAGGGTATTTCATAAACAAAATAGTGAAGGACATTGTACAGTTTTCTTTGTGTGCATTGAAGGAGGAGAATGAATGGTGAAAAAATATGACTTGGTAGTGATCGGAACAGGGACAGCTGGCTCCATTACAGCTAGTAAATGTAAGAAGGCAGGATGGAATGTTGCAATTATTGATGATCGCCCATTTGGCGGGACTTGTGCACAGCGGGGCTGTGATCCGAAAAAAGTGTTAACGGGAGTCGCTGAATTGTTTGATTGGAACAAACGAATGAATGGTAAAGGGATACAAGATGACGCTCGTATTGATTGGCAAGATGTAATGGCATTCAAACGGACATTTACTGCATCCATTCCGGAAGATACAGAAGAGAAGTTCAAAAAGTTGGGTGTGGATCGGTATCATGGGAAAGCGGTTTTTCACAGTGAAACAGTATTAAAAGTAGGTTCAGAGATGTTGGAAGGAAAGTGTATTCTTATCGCAACAGGAGCTGAGCCGGTGAAGATGGGGATAAAAGGTGAAGAAAACCTCGTTACGAGTGATGATTTTCTTGAGTTGGATGAACTTCCGAACCATATTGTATTTATAGGTGGCGGGTTTATATCATTCGAATTTGCCCACATCGCAGCAAGGGCAGGTTCGGAAGTTCATATTTTGCATAGAAGTGAACATGCGCTCAAACATTTCGATCCTGACTTGGTTGATTTATTAATGAAGCGATCGAAGGAAGTTGGAATTCAGATTCATTTGGAAGTAGCTGTTGAAGGTATTGAGAAGCTAGGAAGTTCATTTATTGTGAAAGGTAAGCAAGACGATAACGAAGTAGAATGGGAAACTGTTTTGGTCGTGCATGGCGCAGGACGGCAACCAGCATTGGATATGGAGTTGGAAACTGGGAATGTGGAACGAGACAAGGGGGGAGTAATTGTGAATGAATACATGCAAAGTGTCAGTAATCCCCATGTCTACGCTGCAGGAGATGTAGCGTCAACGGATGGGCCTCCCTTAACTCCGATCGCTACTAAAGAATCACATGTGGTGGCTGCAAATCTGCTAAAAGGGAATCATTTAAAGGCAAGATATCCAGTTGTTCCTTCTGTTGTTTTCACAATTCCTAAGCTTGCATCAGTTGGAATGAGCGAGAAGCAAGCGAGGGAATCTAAACTGAATGTAGAGGTGAAGTATCAAGACATGTCCGACTGGTTTACGTATAGACGGACGAATGAAAAAGTGGCTGCTTGTAAAATAATCATAGATCGAGATAATGGGATTATTCTAGGTGCTCATATACTTAGTGGAGAAGCGGATGAACTTATTAACTATTTTGCTTTAGCCATCCGTTTCCAGATACCCATTCAAGAATTGAAGGAAATGCCGTTTGCCTATCCGACTGCTGCTTCGGATATTGGATATATGTTGAAATAACAGACAGATCATGTATACTCCTAATAATATGTTGAGAAACTACTTGGATATCAGATAATTACTTCTGCTACTCAACTCCCGTTAAAGGAAATGTTAGAATCACAGAAAGAGGTACAAATAACTTCAATAGTATGAAGAAGAAACGGTATGGCTTAGCCTGCCGTTTTTGTTTTGCAACTTTACCAAACTTTCTCATGAAGCACATCGTCTAATCATTTGAAAGGGGGAACGAATGTGAATGAATTAACTTCAGAGATGTTAGAAATCGATAATAAAGAAGCACTATTAAGTGAACTGATGGATCAATATGGACAGGAGATCTTACAGCTTGTTTATTCTTACGTACATAATATTGCAATCGCCGAAGACTTAACGCAAGACATATTTGTTAAATGTTATACATCATTGCACACATATAAAGGAAAATCCACGTTACGGACGTGGCTATGGAGAATTAGTATTAATCATTGCAAAGACTATTTGAAAAGTTGGTATAACAAAAAAGTAATAGTTTCAGAAACGGAATCTGCATTTATGGGTGTTCAACATATAAGTGTGGAACAAACCGTTATTCAAAATGAAGAAGATGATCGGTTATCATCAGCCGTACTGAATTTACCGATCAACTATCGAGAAGTTATCTATCTTTTTTATTTTCAAGAAATGCCAATCAAAGAGATTGCTATCGTCATTGAAGTGAAAGAAAACACAGTTAAAACAAGACTTAGAAGAGCTAAAGAACTGTTGAAGATAGGATTGGAGGAATAGGGAAATGGAAGAACAATTAAAAGGTTTACGTAAAGCCATGAAGAATACGACTTTTAATCAGTTGAAGTTTTCAGAACAACATCGGTTACAAGTATACAAACGAATTCATGATTCCCAAGAAAATGAAGAAGATATTATTCTAGCTGTTCTCCAACTACTTGTTCATGATAAAACTGGTTATGAGTTGGTTCAGTTAGTGCGGTGCAGAGGTATTTTACAATTTGAAGAAAATGAAGGCTCTCTTTACACTCTGTTACATCGGCTTGAACAGGGAAAATTCATCACGTCACAGTGGGATTCAGCGGGAGCTAAATATTATTCCTTAGATCGAAAAGGTGAAAGACTGTTGCGAAAAGCAGAGAATGGCTCTGCAGTGAAACATTTGATCCTAAAAGAATGGATACAGGGGTGAGAGAATATTGAATAGAAGAGGCGATTCCTTTTTGCAGGAAGTCATCCATCATATTAAATCTAAAGAGGCAAAACAATTCGTACGGGCTGAATTAGAATTTCATTTGAAGTTAGCGAAGAATAAATGGATGTCAAAAGGATTAACAGAAGCAGATGCTGAGAATAAAGCAGTTGAACAAATGGGAAATCCTATTCATTTGGGTCGACAGCTTAATAACCTTCATAAGCCAAAAGTAGATTGGATACTAATTGCACTAGTAGTGATCGTGATGGCAGTAAGCTTTTTACCAATCGTAGCACTTGGATATACTGGACAAATCATGATGAATAAAATAATTTTTGTTTTGCTAGGTGCAGTGATGGTGTATGGGATGATGATAATGGATTATAGAAAATTAGAAAAGTATGGTTGGCTATTTTATTTAGTTGGCGTACTCATTCTGCTAATGATTAGCTATTTTCCTACTGCGCATAGTGGTGGACATTTACTATTGAAACTCGGCCCCATAACCATTGAAAGTTTACAAGCCATCCCTTTCTTTTTTCTGGCATGGGCTTCATTTTTCAATAACCGAAAGTTAAAAGTTTGGCAACTTAGCGTGCTGTTTTTATTGCCTTTGTATTTGTTACTGAATATACCAAGTCTATCGACGACGTTCCTTTATCTCATGATGGGGTTTATTATGCTTTGGTGGAGTCAATTAAGTAAGAAAAAAGTCCTTTTTATTACAATTGTTCCGCTGGTTTTTTCAATGATAGCGGGTTTGTTTTTATTGTCCTCGGTAAAAGCGTACCAATTGGATAGAATTTCTGGTTTTTTATACCCAGAGCAATATGCAAATGGATCGGGCTATATGTATGTGCGATTGAAGGAATTAATTTTAGCTGGAGGTTGGTTTGGTACAGCGGGAAATAAAGAATTTATTCAAGCTGCACATACGGATTATGTATTTGCCAGTTTGACTTATTATTATGGCTATTTACTTGCAGCTTTACTAGTTTTACTTCTTTCGTTTTTTTTGGTTAGAATGATTACGATTTCTACTAAGTTGAATGATTCATACAGTAAATTGCTCTTGATAGGTGGGATCACCTTATATGGTTGCCCTTTTATTTATAATGTCGGAATGATGTTAGGTTTACTACCTCTTACTTCCATGTCCTTGCCGTTCATTAGCTATGGTTTGATGCCGACGTTGTTCAATTCATTTTTAATTGGGATTGTATTGAGTGTATATCGCCGTAAGGATTTGATAACGAGTCAAATTGGATAAAGAAGCTTATCTGCACCTTGAATTGCGGTATAGGTGTTGTCATTACAACTCAGTTCTGTATGGGCCGAAAAGTTGGTGGACTGTTCTCCGGTTTTTTTTATGAAGCCATGGCAGGTATAATCGGCACTTTGGTAGGAGTTATTGCTTTAAATCCTCAAATTTGTGGCTTAGCTGAATTGTCTCCCATCAAACAAAGTATCACCTTAGTTATTGGCATTTTCTCATTTATATTACTTTGCGTTACTTTATGGCTAGTAAAGTTATCGGCTAATCAAGAAATCGGTTAGGATTTAGCTTATGGATATATGAAGAAAAGAGCAATCACGTAATAGTAGATCAGGAACAACTCATAAAATAGATACATCACCATCTGACGCAATACGTTGTGAGATGGTGATTTTTGATTTACTTTTTTATTCGTGAAACCTTTCGAGAGAACATAGCGTAGATAGTGCTATACATAGGTTGAAGTGAAGGATACAGGAGGGTAGCTAGATGATTCGTATGCACCATCTTCCAGCGCATATTAAACAAGCATTGCAACCTTATTGGAAGGACGGAGAAACGCCTGATGTATTCCCGTCTATTTTTAGAATTGGGGAAAAAGATTATTATTTTTTTACGTTTGCTCCTACAGAAGAACAATTGATCATTGAACGAACGGGACGTGTACCACCTTTTGATGAAGCTAAGAGGATTGATTTAATTACCACCGATTTCAACCATTCAATTGAGACTGCACATCTTGCTGCTGTAAAGTGGGTGAAAGGACCATTAGAAGAGAATTATAAGAAACTTAAACGTATATTACATCAAGCAGAACAACAATTGACTTCGTATCCTACTTCTATTCAAAGTGATTTTAAGGTTTTTCAACAATCAGTGGATGAAATTTTAGCCGAGCAGAATCATGTAAAAGAGCACCTGAATAAAATTATTGAGATTTGGGATGTCGCGAAAGAATCTGAACTAGTAACAGAGTCGGATCAGATTCAAGCTAGAATGCATCGTAAGGAAATGGCGCGAGCTGTCTATCGCCAAAATAATCAGCAGCTACTAACTGAACAAGAGCGTATGCGCTTCATACAATACATCAAAAGTAAACGCTCACTCATCAATCCAAGCGCGATTGCACTATCTATGAAATTGAAATCATATGAAAAATACATGCTCAATAAGAAATATCATGAGGTAGGAATGGAAGAATTGAAGCAGATTGTCTCACAAGATCATGTGACGTTGGCCGAAGAACCGAAGGCATCAGATATTTTAACACATCTACGTAATCCTTAAGAGGTTTAAAGTTTACGAGCCCGTGAAAAATGAATGGTATAGTAGTATTTACAATATGAATATGAAAGGAGGATTTTGATGGATGAAAAGAAGGAAATCCTACAACGCGTTTCTGACTTGGAAAGTGAAGTAAGTCTCCTGAAACGGGAGTTAGCCTTATTGAAATCTGAACGTAGTGGGGAAGTGCCTCATGAAAAACAGCATATTATAAGAAAAAATAAAAAGGAAGAAACACCGCAGCCTATTGTGAGTGAAAGACAAAGTGCATTCGAGCAAGACGTCCCTCAAAAGGCACCGAAAAAAGAGTTTGATTTTGAAAAACAAATAAGTGTTTGGTTACCGCGAGTTTTCATGTTTATTTTGTTACTTGGAGTGCTGTGGGACTTGAAGGTAGGGATGGAGTACGGACTCATTACGGGGCTTGTCCGAATTGCGTTAGGTTTTATCGCATCAGGTGTTCTTTACTTTCTTGGTATGCGCTATTTGCGAAATGGGAAAAATGGTTTCGGTTTAACGTTGTTAGGTGGATTTATTGCATTAGGAATTTTAACTACATTTGCAGCGCATCATCTGTATGGCTATTTTAACTTTTTCGTTGCCTTAGTTGTTGGAATTGCCTATATTGCAGCAGGACTTTATTTGTCATTAAAAACGAAATCCGAGACGTTGACGATCTTCTCTGGAATTGCTGGGTTTTTGCTTCCATTTTTATTGGCAGGGCAAGTGGGTTCTGACATCCAATTTTGTTTGTACATTTTGTTATTATTTCTTTCGTTATTTTTTGTTTCGCTACGACACCAACATAAATACTCTTTCTATGTCTCATTTCTCCTATTTCATTTAACGTTACTGGCGTATGTCGTGCTTGGATGGTTTGAAATAAACGAGAAGATCATAGTGGCGACTGCTTTTATTCAACATCTTCTTCTTCTCGTGGCATATATAAAGGGGTATATTGCAAGACAAGTATTTACGGAAACTTTAATCTACACAAATTTTGTGTTTGTGCTAGGGTGGATTAAATTCCTAGATTACCAACAAGAAATCATTTTATTCGGATTGGTAGCAGCACTCTATATCACACTCGCTGCATGGGCCTTCTCGAAGAAAAAAGAAATGTTGTGTGGTGTCTTATCAGCTGTTGCAATTTTTGCAAGTAGTGCTTTCATTTTAGCTTTTCAGACCGAGGAATTGTATGGCAAACTCATGTTGTTACTGATAAATGGTGCCATCGGTTTGTGGGTCGGTCTCTATTACCAAACGATCCGTACCATCATCACGGGTGGGATGGTTTATGTACTTGCTGTGTACACTACGTTAGTGGCTGTCGATTTCACTGAATTCTGGACGATACAGCATATGGTCTGGCTTGTACTGATTACGACACTTTGTGCGATCTATTATTCCTTCTATAGATGGCGCCCTGCTTTTATAGGGAAAACGACGTTGCACTTGGATCAATCACTCATCGCTGGCCAACTGATTTTAGTAGTCTATGTATTTAAGTTAGTACAACTTTTCCTGCAAGATACGAATTGGTCATTCCAAACGAGCATGCATATACAGTTGGCCATCTTGGTAGCTCTGTTAGGCGCACTCTATCTTTTAAATAAATGGCAGCACGGTCGCTTCATCACACACGCTGTTGTTGTAGAATTTTTACTTGCTAGCTTTGTAGTATTGGGGTTAGGTGTGGGTGGAGATTCATTCGGAAATGTATTTTCATTTAATCTAGTCGTCCAACTAGTATACGTAGTCATTCTCACGGTCATTTTTCTAGCGATACTGTCAAATACATTTTATATTTCATTGAAATGGAAAACAGGAGCTTTGGCTGTTATAATGCAAGCCATCTATTTTATCTTTCTGAATAAATGGTATTTCGCTCTTGTCATGATCGGTAATTGGTCAACGGAATGGATCTTGCTCGTCCATACATTTTGGCTGTTTGGATTTGCATTCGTATCGCTTACTATTGGAAGAAAAATGAAGTGGAAAGCAGTCAGAATCATTGGTGTGCTGTTAATTGGAGTTTGTCTATTGAAATTATTCATCATCGATCTAAACAGTATTTCCATTTTAATTCGATCGATCTTATTTACAGTAGTAGGCGTTGCTGGTTTGCTTTACTCCCGCACATTATGGAAGGATTAAAGGAATAATAGAAAGAGACAGAGAATAGATCACCTCTCTGTCTCTTTTTCATTTAAATGAATTTTGTAATCGTATCAATAGGTAGTCGGGTAGAACCATATGCAGGTGCTGCCGCTTTACCTATTGCAATTAATACTAGTGGCTCGTAACGAGATTCCAACTCAAAGGTATCCACGAATTGCTGTTTGTCGAACCCACCCATCGTCACCGTGTCATAGCCTTTCGCTTTGGCGATCAACATGAGTTGCATGGAAACTAGTCCTGCATCGAATGTAGCAATATTACGTCTGGCTTCGAATGGTGCGTTAGGATAAGCAGCTTTCGCATTTTGAATTTGGATCTCGACATGTTCTTGGTCAATATTTCCTGCTGCTAAATTGGAAAGGTAGATTTCGTCAATATTATGGTACATTTCCGTATCGCCAATGACAGCAATAATGACGGAGGCTGTTTCCATTTGTTCTTGATTGTAGGAAAACTCTTTAATTTTCTTTTTCGTATCTTGATCTTGAATGACGATGAAACGCCAAGGCTGTAGGTTACTTGAAGAAGGGGCAAGAGTTGCTTCTTCTAATATAGACGTAATATCTTCAGCAGACATTATATAATTTGGATCAAACTTTCTTACCGATTTTCTTTCATGAATGACTTGTGAAAGTGCAGCATAATTTTGGGACATGATGAAAACTCCTTTGTTTGTTGAGTGATTTTACTTACTAAAAGTAAGTTCTTTTTAAGGTTACTATTAGTAAGCTTGTTTGTCAAACTGGAGTGTGATAAGGTGAATATAGTAAACGATTGGGGTTTTGCTAATGAAGAATAATGAAGAGTTCGTTCAGTCGGTACATCCTAAAGGACAAAAGGGTTGCGATAGTTTTCATGGAACGATCGAGTTCATTGGGAAGCGATGGATGGGAATTATCATTTATCATTTATTGGACGGACCGAAACGGTATCATGAGTTATCTTCTGAAATAATAGGGATTTCGGATCGACTTCTGACGGAGAGACTTCGTGAATTGGAAGTTCATGGACTCGTGATGAAGAAAAAATCTGATCCAGCAGTTAGAAAAGTGGAGTATGAGCTAACTGCTAAAGGAAAAGAGTTGGAAAAAATTATTCATGCCATTTTTGAATGGGTGAAGAAAAATGGCTGTTGTGATGAGGAGTGAGTTATTTGATTAATCAAAAAGCGAAAAGATTTAAAGGGATTCCATTGTCTGTATTGGATTTAGCGATGATAAATGAAGGAAGTAATGCGGGGCAATCTTTTAAGAATAGTGTTGATCTTGCGCAACATGTGGAAGAATGGGGTTTTAATCGCTATTGGTTGGCGGAGCATCATAATATGCCGGGAGTAGCAAGTTCTGCCACATCCGTCATTATTGGTCATGTAGCAGGGGAAACGAAAACGATTCGTGTCGGTTCTGGCGGGATCATGTTGCCGAACCATGCACCGCTCGTCATTGCGGAGCAGTTTGGTACGCTCGATGCGATGTATCCTGGCAGAATAGATCTTGGGTTAGGTCGTGCGCCGGGCAGTGACCAAGCAACGGCCTATGCATTACGACGTACGTTGCATAGCAGTGGGGAAGATTTTCCACAGCAAGTAGAGGAATTACGATCGTATTTTTCTGCTGATCCTACTGCCCGCGTTCGTGCGTTTCCAGGAGCAGGACAGGATATTCCCATTTGGTTACTTGGATCAAGCGGCTTCAGTGCACAGTTAGCTGCACAACTCGGTTTACCATTTTCTTTTGCCAGCCATTTTGCGCCAGCTTATATGATGCAAGCGTTGCAACTGTATCACCAAAACTTCCGTCCCTCAAAAGATCTTCAAGAACCGTATGTCATGATGGGGGTCAATTTGATCGCAGCAGATACAGATGACAAAGCGAACTATTTAGCAACATCTATGCAGCAACAGTTCTTGAATATTCGTCAAGGCGTGACTACGCAGTATAAACCGCCAATTGATGATATTGATTCGGTCTGGTCGGAGTATGAGCAAACAGCGGTCGCTCAACAATCAGAAGCTCCATCCGTCATCATCGGAGGCCCTGAAACGGTACGCCGTAAGCTGGAGGAATTCGTAGAGATGACGAAGGCGAATGAACTCATTATTAGTTCAGGCCTTTTCCATCATGAAGATCGACTTCGTTCGTATGAGATATTGAGTGAAATAATGGATTGAAAATACGATCACTTGTAAAAAATCATGTGTGTTATTTCCCATGAATGCATAAAAAAGAAAGATAGGCTGTTGTAGAAAGTCCATGTGACTTTCTGCAACAGCCTGTTACATTTTATTGAGCTTCAATTTCTTCAGTTAACTGCTCGATTTGATCGATCAGATCACCAATATATGCGATGGTGTCACGTAATGGTTTATCGGTCGTAATATCAATACCTGCCATGTTAGCGAGTTCGGCTGGTTTTTTGGAACCACCCGCGCGTAACACCTCAAGCCAATCTTCAACAGCTGGCTTGCCTTCATCTAGCACGCGTTTCGCCATCTCCGTAGAAATCGTCAGTCCAGCACTATAGGTGTACGGATATAAGCCCATATAATAGTGTGGCTGGCGCATCCACGTTAGTTCAGCACCTTCATTAAGTGTGACGGTATCGCCCCAGAATTCTTCCAGTACACTGCGTTTTAAATCATTTAATATCGTGGCATTGACGTTGCCGCCCTCATCTACTCGTTCATATACTTTGCGCTGGAAAGCTGCTTCTAGTAAATGCGTGACGAAGTTGTGGTAGTATGTGCGCGAAATGATGGAAGCGAGTACCCAACGTTTGAATTTCGGGTCGTCCGAGTTTGCAAGCAAATGGTTAGCCATCAGCATTTCATTCATCGTAGAGGGTGCTTCGATAAAGTAAAGAGATGCGTTGGAATTAAATAGATTCTGTTCGCGATTTGCATGGTAGTAGTGTCCTGCATGACCCAGTTCATGTGCCAACACAAAGACGTCTTCCATGCTACCTGTCCAAGAAATCAAGATAAAAGAATTACTGCCATATGGGCTTGCGCAAAATGCACCTGTAGATTTTCCTTTGTTTTGCGCAAAATCAATCCAACGCTCCGAATAGGCACGGTTAACCATACTCAAATATTCTTCTCCCATAATAGCGAGTGCATCGTCTATATAAGTTTTGGACTCTTTTACCGTGATACTCGGCTCGTATAAAGGGTCAACTGGCGTTTTGAGATCTGCGAAAGTCATTTCATCTAAGCCATAGATTTTCTGAAGTAGCTTCGCGTATTTTCGCATATGAGGTGCTAACTCTTCCATGATGACATCAATTTGACGATTGTACATTGATCGATCCACATCCTGATCAACTAACAGATAGTCAATCACAGAATCGTAGCCGCGCAAATCAGCTGTCGTTTTTTCCGCTTGTATATGCATATCATACGTTTTCGCTGTCGTATGTTGATATTCTCTCAATTTACATGAGAATGCTTGGAAAGCAGCACGTCTTTTGGCGGTATCAGGCTCTGATTCCCAAGCCCCTTCAAATGAAACATAGCTAAGTGGATAGTCTGTTCCATTCACTGTGAAATGTGGAAAGTGGATATCTGCCAGTTTCGTCGTATTGTATAAAGCGTATGGTGCTTCAAAAGTGGAGGAGAAGGCAGCGAGTGTTTTCTCTACTTCTGGGTGTAACTGATGTGGTTTTTGCCTGTAGATTTTTTCGAATAACGCCTCATAGTCTTCTGATTGCTCACTTGCCTGCTGTAGTGTCTCTTCCGATAGTTCAGAGAGCTCACTCATAACGAATGAAGTCTGGCTTCCGATCTTGGCAGCTAATGATCCGAATTGACTTTCCCTCATTTGGGCTTCATCATTTGTCAGGTCCACGCTAGCTGCCAATGAAGCATAATTACCGATCGGAACCATTTTTTCTTGCAAGCTCCGGTATGCATCCAATGCTTTTATAGCAGAATTCGCATCTTGTATGGTCCCTCGGTAGCGTTCTGCAAATGCAGTTGCTTGCTTTTCTACGTCTTGAACTGCTTGCTGATAGGCTGTTTCATTTTCAAATAAAGTCTGTAAGTTCCAAGTTTCTTGTTCATTCACTTCTGAACGTAGTGGTAAGCTTTTCACCAATGTGAATCTCTCCTTAAGTTCAATTATTCGGCTACCGAATTAGGATTAGTATAGTATAGATAATGGCGTTAGTACAAAATTACGGTTTATTGGAAAGGATGAATTCCATTAACCAGTCTACTTGGAGAGGTCCATTGACAACTTCGTAATACAATCTATCATTTTGAATCAGAATGCCTTCTTCTATTAGAATGGTCATACTGTTTCCGGACTCGTCATGAAGATGGATGGTGAAGATGGGCTGATCATCAAATAATTGCAGTGTGTCCGGATCAATCCGTTCATAGTCATAAGCTTGTAGAAATTGAAGTAGACGATCGACTTCTTCAGCTTGATCTACTTTCCAAGTGACGGGCGGCCGGTCATGGAGGCCAGGTTGTTGAAAGGTAATAGAGGAATATGGAGTTCCATCCGGTTCTGTGTACAACCATTCTATGGGTTGGAAAGTAGATTCCTTCATCGTTTGAATCATGACATAGAAACCACAAGACATTAACAATGCAAGTAAAACGGCACGTAATTTCATTGAAATTCCCTCCTTCTACATAACATACGTTTCTTGATAGTATATGAATCCTTCTAGTACTATACGCAAAGAAAGGTTGATTAAACTGTGTGAATCTACGGTTGTACTCGATATTTCAATTTTCGGAATGTATAATGGAGAGACCGAATGCAAAGGGAGGGTCTTTCATGAAAGAATATATAATGCACGCAATTCAGGATGAGTATCCGGATGACTTTTCGTGGTGTTTTGGCTGTGGTCGATTAAATGAAAAAGGGCATCATTTCCGGACAGGATGGGAAGGGGATAAAACGGTGACTTATACGTTGCCTTCGGAAGCTTATGCAGCGATCCCGGGATTTGTCTACGGTGGCTTTTTGGCGTCGTTCATGGATTGTCATGGAACAGGTTCCTGTTCACTCGCGTTGCATCGTAAAAATGGTTATGAACCTGGAGATGGAAATATTCCTCCACGATTCGTTACGGCTTCATTGCAAATTACATACAGCAAGCCGACGCCACAAGGACAGGTATTGAAAGCGGTGGGGCAGGTCACGGAGATCCACCCGAAAAAGTGGAAAGTGAACGTAGAAATTTTTGCAGGTGACGAATGTTGTGCGGCAGGAGAGGTAGTCGGTGTCGTCATGCCTCCTACATTTGCGAAATAAAATTGACAACTAGATAAGGTGTGAACAGATGGTATGAAGAATTCTTCAAAAGCTGTAGCCGCTACAAATCCTGTATATCCAATTATGATTGCGATCGGGATTTGCCATTTATTCAATGACACGCTACAGGCAGTTATTCCTGCAATGTTGCCAATACTTAAAATAGAACATGAATTGTCTTTCAAGCAATTAGGTTTTATTGCGTTTTCTCTGAACATCGTGGCCTCATTGTTACAACCAGTTGTTGGATATTTTAGTGATCGCAAACCGAAACCTTTTGCTTTGCCGTTTGGTATGACGTTCTCGTTGGTGGGGATGGCAGGCCTCGCGTTAGCACCAAGTTATTGGCTGATCATCATATCGGTTCTCTTTCTGGGGTTCGGTTCTGCCGTATTCCATCCTGAAGGCTCCCGTGTTTCATTTTTGGCAGCCGGTGATAAACGAGGGTTATCACAGTCTATTTATCAAGTCGGCGGAAATTCTGGGCAAGCGCTCGCTCCTTTAATTAGTGCCTTTGTTCTTGTTCCTCTAGGTCAAATTGGAGCAGCTGTTTTCGTCTTGGTTGCAGCAGGAGGAATTGCTTTGCTTTACCGAATTTCAGTTTGGTATAAGAAGCAATTGGATGAGGAACGTTTAGGTAAACGAAAGAAAGTATTACTGTCCACGATGGAGAATTTAACTAAAAAACAAGTTACAATTGCACTCCTTTTATTAATGATTATTATTTTTGCACGTTCATTTTACGTGACGAACATTACGAGTTTTTATATATTTCATTTGATGGAAAGCTATGGGTTGACAATCAAACATGGTCAGCTTTATATCTTCTTATTCCTTGCGTTAGGAGCAGTAGGGACGTTTTTTGGTGGCCCGATGGCGGATCGGATGGGCCGGAAAAAGGTAATTATACTATCGCTTGTTGTGCCGTTACCTCTTTGCCTTATGCTGCCATATGCTCCACTTTGGGCTGTCATACTTCTTCTACTAGTCATTGGATTTTTCATTATGCTCAGCTTTTCGGTGACGGTGATCTACGCTCAGGAGTTGGTGCCTTCTAAAATTGGCACGATGGCTGGACTGACAGTAGGATTGGCCTTCGGTATGGGAGCAGTTGGTGCAGTCGCCATTGGGTTCTTAATGGACTCAATTGGGATTTACCAAACCATGATTATTACTTCATTCTTGCCATTCATCGGATTAGTCGGTTTAGGATTGCCTCGTGATCAGAAAATCCAAGCATCCAATTAGTCTTACTTGAAGGTCTGTGGTTCATCCACAGGCTTTTTTGATAGTGGTCAGATTGACAAGCGCACACCAAGCAAGTAGAATCAATAAATCTGAACATGTAAATGGGGGAACAACGTGCAAATAGCACAACGAAAGAAACTATATATTTTGATGGTGAATATGTTTATTGCAGTGGGGAGTTTTGGGATTATTATTCCGATTTTACCTGCTTATTTAGTATCGATCGGTCAGGCAGGTACAGCGGCAGGGCTGATCATTGCATTATTTGCGGCGGCACAGTTCGTCATGTCGCCAATTGCAGGAAGATGGGCTGACCGTTATGGAAGACGAGTAATGATCATTAGCGGGTTGAGTGGGTTGGCAATTTCGATGTTTGTATTTTATTTTTCCGATTCCATCGCGGTGCTGTATTTATCTCGTGTAATTGGGGGAGTCGGGGCGGCATTGCTAATCCCAGCTATTTTCGCCTATGTTTCCGATATTACGACGATGGATCAACGGGCCAAAGGGAATAGTATGATTTCCGCAGCGATGTCACTCGGCATTGTGATCGGCCCAGGAATTGGAGGATTTCTTGCAGATTATGGCTTGAAAGTACCTTTACTCGTCTCTGCACTTGTCGGTGTACTGGCTGTTGTTTTCTCTGCTGTCTATTTGAAGGAAAGCATGGACACGAAACCGGAAGTGATGATGAAAAAAGAGTCAATGATCATGGAAGTACGCAATTCATTTGGGAAACCATATATTATTCCACTTGTCATTACATTGGTGATGAGTTTCGGTTTAATGGCATATGAGTCTGTTCTTGGTTTATATATTGATAATTCATTCGGTGCTACGCCTAAAGATATCGCGATTATGGTAACGGCTACGGGGATTGTTAGTGTCATAATCCAGTTGTTCGCGGTTGATTGGATTGTGCGCAAAATCGGAGAATTAAATGTATTAACTGGATTTTTAGCAGTCGCGGCTGGTGGTTTTTTACTGTCTGTATTAGCGAAAAGTTATGAAATGTTCTTTGTCGTGACGATGATTATTTTTCTTGCCTCCTCCATTTTGCGTCCTGTCTTAACCACGTTAATTTCCAAGTTAGCGGGAGATGAACAAGGCTTTGCGATGGGAATGAATAATTCTTATATGAGTATCGGAAATGTGGCAGGACCGTTGCTTGCTGGAGTTCTTTACGATGTGAATCATGATTTTCCATTTTTGTTGGGATTGGCAGTGCTTGCATTGACTTGGATAGGCACGATGTTCTGGAGAAAAAGGACAGCCATCAAGTTTTAATGAAATTAATAGTATAATACCGATTTTGTTACTAGGAATACTAACCTTCTATTTGTTATACTAGTTTCACAAATGAAAAAGAAGGTGAGCGCAATGAAAGTGGTAAATAATATGGCAGAGCTAATTGGTGATACGCCATTAGTGAAAGTGCGTACGCTAGGCGATCCAAATGGTGCAGCGGTTTATGTCAAACTCGAATATTTTAACCCGAGCAGAAGTGTCAAAGATAGAGCGGCTTATCAAATGCTGGTAGAGGCTGAAAAAAGTGGTGTGCTAACTCCTGGTGCCACAATTATTGAACCGACGTCTGGCAATACGGGGATTGGTCTTGCAATGAATGCAGCAGCGAAAGGCTACCGTGCAATTTTTGTCATGCCTGACAACTCGACGATGGAGCGCATTAATTTGATGAAAGCATATGGTGCGGAAGTCGTGCTAACACCAAGTGCCGACCGGATGCCAGGTGCGATTGCTAAGGCCAATGAAATCGCAGAATCGATCGACAACAGTTTTATCCCGATGCAATTTGAAAATGAAGCGAACCCAGATAGTCATCGGCATACGACAGCCGTTGAAATTATCCAATCGATCTCTTCGATTGACCGCAAGTTGACTGCTTTCGTCTGTACTTCCGGCACGGGTGGAACAGTAACAGGCACGGGAGAATCGTTAAAGCAGCATGATCCATCTATTACCGTTCATGTTGTGGAGCCTGCCGGATCACCGGTATTATCAGGTGGCCAGCCTGGAAAACACAAGTTGGTCGGAACAAGTCCAGGATTTATTCCACCGGTCTTGAATACGGAAGTATATGATGAGATTTTCCGTATTCAAGATGATGAGGCATACACAACCGTTCGGCAATTTGCGAAACACGAAGGGGTCTTGCTAGGTCCTTCTGGTGGCGCATCATTGTATGCGGCATTACAAGTGGCTAAACGTCTAACACCTGAAGACACCGTTGTGTGTATTGCACCCGATTCAGGAGAACGTTATTTATCAAGTGATTTATTTCAATAATTATCTTCTGTTCTCGAACCCCTTCTCTGCTAAGTAGAAGGGGTTTTTACTCGTCTAGCAATTCCTTGGTTGTACGTGATTAATAAACTAATTCACAATTTTAAAAAAGAAAATTAAAATTGTGTTGACAAATCATATCGGAATGGTAGATTATATACATAGCAAAGCATATAAATATACTAGGGATTAGAAGATGAGGACTATAAAAGAGAAATTGACTACTAGGGGGAATCGATATGTACTTATCAATCAAAGGGATCGAAAAAAGCTTTCCCCATAAAGAAAAAGGAACTGTAAAAGTGCTAGATGGCATTGACCTGGAAGTAGAGAAAGGGCAGTTCGTCTCCATTGTTGGACCATCAGGTTGTGGGAAATCCACGATGCTCTATTTGATTGCTGGTCTTGAAAAAGCAGATGAAGGGGAAATTCGCATCAATGGAAATCAAGTGACCGGTTCAGGTTTAGACCGTGTCGTGGTCTTTCAGGAAGCAGGACTCTTTCCTTGGCTAACAGTGCTCGATAATGTGACGTATGGGTTGCTACTCAAGAAGATGCCGAAGAAGGAAGCAGAACAAAAGGCAATTGAGATGCTCAAAATGGTCCATTTAGGAAACTATATTCATGCATATCCACACCAGTTATCAGGAGGCATGAAACAGCGGGTATCCATTGCTAGAGCGCTTGTGATGGAACCAGACATTTTGCTAATGGATGAACCTTTCGCGGCATTAGATGAACAGACACGCATGGTCTTGCATAAAGAGTTGCTAGACATCTGGAGAAAAACGAAAGTTACGATTTTCTTCATTACACATAATATTCGAGAAGCTGTGTTACTGTCGCAAAAGATCGTAGTATTTGCCACACGACCTGGAAAAATTAAAGCGATATTCACATCAAAAGATTCAAAAGATGGCGTTGTGCCGAGTGATGTGACACTGCAGCTAGAAAAACAAATCTTAGCTGAACTACAAGACGAGATAGAGAAAGTGTTGAAGGAGGAGATGGGCGATGACTACAGCTTTAAGACGAATAGTGTTTCTCGGGATACTAGTGGCGATATGGGAAGTCACATCTAGACTATCGGATTTGCCGGATTTCATGTTTCCGAGCTTCACACAAGTGATGATCACATTATTTTCAGGACTCATCTCTGGTCAGATTCTTGTAGCGATTGGCGCAAGTCTCAGTCGCTTACTCATCGGTTTTACGATTGCATCCATTCTCGGTCTAGTACTTGGCTATTTGATTTGGCGTTACAAACTAGTGGAAGATACACTAGGCTTTCTCGTAACGGCATTGCAGTCGATTCCAAGTATTGTCTGGTTTCCGCTAGCCATCATCTGGTTTGGACTGAATGATTTTGCTATTTTATTTATCGTCACGTTAGGAGCCACTTGGACGATGATCGTGAATGCGACGAGTGGATTTAAAAATGTGCCGGTATTGTATCAACGAGTTGCGAAATCACTTGGATCGGGTGGGTTTCACTTTTTACGGACTGTCATTTTACCTGCTTCTGTTCCCCAGCTCATTTCGGGTTTACGCATTGCTTGGGCTTTCTCCTGGCGCGCACTGATGGCAGGGGAATTGCTTGGTGCTGGGGTAGGGCTTGGTCAACTACTGGAAGCAGGTCGAGCACTCGGTCAAATGGATCTTGTTATTTCTGTCATGATTATCATTGGTGTGATCGGAACGATTATGGATAATGTATTATTCTTGCGATTAGAACGGAATGTGGAACGAAAATGGGGTATTCGAGCTTAATTAGTTCATTTAAAAAGGGGATAGAGAGATGAATAGAAAATTATTGGGTATATTGCTTACTGTTTTGGCGCTAGTTGGGATTTTGTCAGGTTGTGGGAAAAAGGATGAAGCAGAAGCTGATAAAAATGAAGTGAAGATCGGTTACTTCCCGAACTTAACTCATATTGCAACAATTATTGGCTTGGAGAACAATTATTTTGCAGAGGAATTTGGAGAGGATATCAAAATCTCTACGAAGACGGTAAGTAATGGTGGACTCTTTATGGAGGCAATGGCTACTAATTCTATTGACATTGGAACTGTTGGACCTGGACCAGTTATCAACTATTTTGTTAAGGATCCAAAATATCATATCGTGTCAGGCGCAGTGAATGGCGGTGCGGTGTTGGTGGCAAGTGGCCATAGTGGTATTAAAGAATTAGCGGACTTGGACGGCAAGAAAATTGCTATTCCTGTTATCGGAAGTACGCAAGATGTGATGTTGCGCAAAGCGTTAAAAGACGTGAATTTGAAAGCAAAAGCAAATGGTGGAACAGTAGATTTCTTCGCGGCAGCGCCAGCTGATACAGCGACTTTGTTTATTCAGAAATCAGTAGACGGTGCGGCTACTCAGGAACCATGGGGCTATATTTTACAAAACCAAGCAGGTGGTAAGCTATTGTTAGATTGGGAAGATTTTGCTTGGGGGAGAGAGTCCACCAATACGGTCGTTGCGACAAGTGATAGTTTCTTACAGCACGAAGATTTGGTTACCGCATATTTAACGGCGCATGCGAAAGCGGTACAATTCGTACGAGATCAACCAGAAGAAGCGCAGGCACTTGTCGTTAAACATATTAAGGAACTAACCGGTAAAGAATTAGGTAAAGAAGAAGTAGAGGCAGCATTCAGTCGAATTGAAGTAACAACAGAAGTTAATGAAGATGTCTTGCAGGAAATGGCTGATATCAGTAAGGAAGCAGATTATATTAAAACGAATGAAATTGATGGGTTGATTAATTTAGAGACGATTAAACAGATTACAACGAAATAACAAGAAAGTGAGTGTCCATAAGGGATGCTCACTTTTTTCATTTCGATAGAGTTTTGTCAAACTTTGTGAAAACAATTCATGTTACTATACAGGTAGAACATAATTTCGCTTAATGAAAGGATGAGATCATGTGCTGGCTGATTTATTGAAGGAATCCAAGCGGGCGATTGTCTATACAGGTGCGGGAATGTCAACGGAAAGTGGATTGCCGGATTTTCGTTCGGCTCGTACGGGTATGTGGGAAATGGAAGATCCATCGAAAGTAGCGAGTGTAACGGCACTCAATCAACATGTGGAGCGGTTTTTTCAGTTTTATAAGAAGCGAGTGTTGGCCGCCAAGGAAGCTGGTCCCCATGAGGGTCACCGCATTTTGGCGAACTGGGAAGAGCAAGGATTGATTAGCGGTATCATTACGCAAAATGTCGATGGCTTTCATACGATAGCAGGATCGGAGAATGTCATGGAACTGCATGGAACATTGCGGAACGTACACTGTGAAAGTTGCGGGAAGGTCTACAGTAACGATCGTTATGAGCGTGATGAATTTTATTGTGAGTGTGGTGGCAAGCTTCGTCCATCTGTTGTTTTGTTCGGAGAAATGTTGCCCGAAGAGGCGTTTCTACAAGCGATATTCGAAAGTGAAAAAGGAGACTTGTTCATTGTTCTTGGATCATCTTTAACCGTTTCCCCAGCCAATCAATTTCCTATGCTGGCTAAGGAACACGGTGCGAAGTTAGTAATTATTAATATGGAAGAAACTATGCTAGATGATATGGCTGATTTGGTCGTCAACAGCAGGAAGATAGGCGAAGTGCTTCGTGAGGCAAATGATATGCTATCAAGAAAATTCTAAAGAACTTTAAGATTCGCATTCAGACTGGCGATTGAATACCACTCATTGTAACTGTCCAGTCTGTGCCGATGCCGATCTGGTAGGCGCTAGCAAAAGAGCCTTGATTGATTGCTATGCCGACATTGTGTAGGGAGTTAATATACACAAGTGCCTCGCCAATGCGGAGGTCTGCAAATGATCTACCGAAGACGAGTGGGTTTTCATAAATAGTGCGTCCATTGGAGGAAATTGTGACATGTACAGTTTCTCCATATTGTTCGACGAGCTGTTTGAATAGTGATGAATCAATATTGGTCCACAAGTTACCGAAAGGTCGATCGATACTATCAATCATTCCAATTAATTGTCCATTTGCTATAGTTGGATCCTTTGTAGGCAATTCCATAATGGAATTTAATTCGACAGGAGTTCCCACTTGTTCAAATGTTATAGCATTTGCAGCTAATCTAGCTCCTGTATAGGCATAGATATCTCGGCCGTGAAATGTATGGGATTCAGATGAATTTGGCAGTCTGTTTTCTTCGGCGTTCAATAGTCTTGCAGTTTTCAATAATCCTTTTTTCTTCAAGTGTGTGAGTGTTCCGTTGTCAGGCGTAACGATCAAATGTCCTTGAACTGTTTCGACAACCACGCTGCGCCGTTCGGAACCTACACCTGGATCGACGACAGATACAAATACCGTTCGTGGCGGCCAATATTGGATAGTTTGCAGTAAACGATAAGAGGCTTCCCAAATATGATATTGAGGGATTTGATGGGTGATTTCATAGAGTCTAAGTGAAGGATCCACCGTTGCTGCCACGCCATGCATGGCACTGACAGCCCCATCAAAACGACCGAAGTCGGATTGAAAAACGAGTAAACCAGTTTCCATATTGTTCGCTCCTTTGTCTTACAAACTTTTTACGAGTTAACTAAATATAGATGGTTATCTAATAAAAGTCAAAAAACTCACATATTTCAGAGAGGTTGATGAATTTGAAAATCTTCCATACAGCTGATTGGCATTTAGGTAAGCTGGTGCAAGGTGTCTATATGACAGAAGATCAACGTTTTGTTTTACAAGCATTCATTGAAGATATCAAACGGGAGAAGCCTGATGCTGTCGTCATTGCAGGGGATCTATATGATCGGGCCATACCGCCCACCGAAGCAGTTGGATTACTGAATGAAGTATTGCAGGAGATCGTGATGGAGCTACATACACCTGTTATAGCAATCGCTGGTAACCATGACAGTCCAAGCCGGCTTCATTTTGGCAGTCCATTCATGAGAGAGCAAGGTTTATACATAACAGGGGAATTGTCTGCAGACTTACAGCCAGTTGTGTTGCGAGATGCGTTTGGAGAGGTGCATTTTCATCTAATTCCCTATGCAGATCCATCTATAGTATGCAACAAATTGGAAGATAATTCGATAACCAACCATCAGCAAGCAATGCGTGAAATTATAAATCGGATAAAAAAAACGATGGATCCGCGGGCAAGACATATATTCGTTGGACACGCTTTTATTACCCCACATGGTGAAAAGGAGGAGAACACGAGCGATGCAGAGAGACCACTTTCGATCGGTGGTGCAGAATACGTGTCCTCTGACTTATTCGACCCATTCCATTATACTGCGCTCGGCCACTTGCATCGTGCACATTTTGTTGGCACAGAGACGATTAGGTATTCAGGTTCTCCTTTGAAATACTCCATTGCTGAAGAACATCATGAGAAAGGCTACCTCATCGTCAATTTGCATGGGGATGGTCAAGTGGAGGTAGAGAAAAGATGCCTAATTCCAAGACACGACGTGCGCACAATTGAAGGCACGATGGAAGATTTGCTTGTTCAGGAGCCAAACGAAGATTATGTATTTGTGAAATTATTGGATAGCGTACCGACCATCCAGCCGATGGAAAAAATTCGCTCGGTCTTCCCAAATGCCATGCATATTGAACGGAAACTCCTTACATCGTCTGCAGAGGGAATTGGGGCTGTAGTTAATGTCCAAAAGCGAGAAGATGACCGCGAGTTGTTTGCATCGTTCTACAAGGAGCTGCAAGGTGAAGAAGCAGATGCTGAAACAGAAAAATTGTTTGCGGAAGTTTTATGGGACGTCTTGAATGAGGAGGACAGAGAATGAAGCCTATTACATTGACTATGACAGCGTTTGGACCGTATAAAGATACAGAAACCGTGGATTTTCGAGATTTAAAAGATCACCGCTTATTCGTCATTTCTGGCAAGACAGGAGCGGGGAAAACAACGATATTTGATGGGATATGCTTTGCTTTGTACGGACAAGCGAGCGGAGAAGATCGTACCGATACGAAAGCATTACGTAGCCAATTTGCGGATGACTCTGTTCAGACGACTGTAGAACTAACATTTGATATTCATCATCGAAGATTCCGAGTGCTACGACAGATACCTTATAGAAAACAAGGCAATAAATCGGATACCTTAGGGCGCTGTGAGTTGCATGAAGTAAAAGACGAGCAATTGATCCCTGTGGTCGATCGGCAAATCGTAACGGAAGTAAATGAAAAAATCGAGCAACTACTTGGATTTAGCCATGCACAATTCAGCCAGATTATGATGTTGCCACAAGGGGAATTCCGTAAATTCCTAACATCTGATACCGGCAATAAAGAAGCGATCATGCGTAAAATCTTTAAAACGGAACCTTATCAGAAAATCGTTGATCGATTAAAAATGAAAAAGGATGAAGCAAACGCGGATTATCTACGTGAGAAACAAGTGAGTGATGCGATCCTCCATCAGATTCCGGCGAAGTTACCAACCCGTGACGCTTTGCTGTTTACTGAACTAGCATCAGAGTACCCGAATTTCCACCGGTTGATTGCAGGATTGCAAGAAGAACATAGATATTATCAAGCGCAATCGGTTGAAAAACATGAAGAGTATACGCGGCTTTACAGTATCCATAATGACAAACAAAAAGAACTGCATTCAGCCCGTATGATCAATGAGCAATTTGAAAAATTACGGCTACGGCAAAATGAGCTGCAACAGGTACATGCTCAACGTAACGAAATGACCTTGTTAGAACAGCGTCTTCGAGCAGCTGAACGCGCAGCTCGTTTGGAAGATTTGGAGCAACAAGTGAAATCGAATGAAGTTGAATGGAAAAGGAAAGAACAGAGGTATCATGAGGCAGCCGGCTTGCTTTCAGATGCCAATAAACAACTTGCCGCCGTGACAGTATCTTACGAACAGGATCAAGCTCGTGAACAGGAGAGAACTGCAGTAAAGGAAGAGTTGCTTCATTTGAATACACTTCTCCCAATCGTTTCGGGGCTCAACGAACAGCAAAGCAAATTAGCTATTCTGCAGAAAAAAGTTGCACAATTTGATTTGCAATTGAGACAAAATAACCAAGAACTTGAACAACAGCAAGCTATCATTAGTACACAGAAAAAAGAAATAACAGAACTGGAAAGCGCGCTGGAGGATTATGAGCTTCATCTGGATGAGTTATCGACCATTACAGCGATATCAAGACAAATGAAGACCTATCATGAAATGGTTCGCAAATTCCAACGAGTCAATATTGAATACGAGGGCTCTAAAGAAAAAGTAGACCAGTTGGCAGTAGCTTATCACGAACTCGAAAATCGTTGGATCGGAAGCCAAGCTGTGATGCTTGCAGCTTCATTACAAGATGAAGACGCTTGTCCAGTTTGCGGCAGTACCCACCATCCAGCGAAAGCAGTTGCTAAGGAAGAACAACAGATTACAAAGCAACAGTTGGACAAAGCGAAGCAAGAATGGATAACTATTGAGCAAGATTTCCATGCGAAGCAAGCCGAAAGACAGCAAGTTAAACAAAATTTAGAAACTATCAAACTTGATCTACAAGAACAACAAGTCGAATTGGAACGTGATTATAGAACGGAACAGGTCGAGCTTGAAAAAAAAGTCGCCATGTTACGAAAGAATCGTGATGTACTAAAGAAAAAAAGAGATATGTATACCCAAGCAGAAATTGCTATGTCCGAACGATTAATCGCAATAAAGGACTTGGAACAGCAACTAAATACTGCTAAACGTGAATTGGAAACAAAGCAAGCGATTTATGATCATACGATTTCATCTGTACCTGAAGGACTAAGAGTGCTTTCAATATTGCAGGAGCAAATACGAGCGAAAGAAACTGTAAGCTGGCAGTTGGAAGAGGCGTGGAAACAAGTTCAGCAACAATTACAGGAAGCGAATACGCTGCGAACTCAGATGGATTCACGTGAGCAGATGGAAAAGCAAGCGGTAGCAGAAATAAAAGAAAAATTAAATCAAAGTCGGGCTATATTTACAAAGCGAATGGAGGAAGAAGGATTTGCAACCGAGGAAAGTTATTTGCGAGTGAAACTATCTCTAAGTAACCGACAAGAGATTCAACAAAGTTTGCAAACGTATGTCCAAACCCTTCATACCTTACAATCGTCTGTGGAAGAAATAAAGCAGTCCATTGAAGGCAAACAGCCAATCGATATCCAGGCAATGGAGCAGCAAGTGGTAACTCTTAAAGTACAATATGAACAGGCTTTTGGACTTTACAACCAATCGCAGGCAAGGGAACAGTCAGCGGAAGAATTGTATAGTCAATTGAAAACAAGCAAAGCACGTGAATTAGTACTAGAAAAAACTCACGGGAAAATCACAAATCTATACGATATTGTCCGAGGGCAAAACAAGTTGAAAATTTCCTTTGAGCGATTTATTCAAATTGAATATTTGGAACGTATTATCCAAGCGGCCAACATTCGATTACGCGAATTGTCAAATGGACAGTATGAATTAATTCGCAGTGATCGCCAGGAAACTAGAGGGAAGCAAAGTGGCCTAGGGATCGATGTCTATGATGCTTATACTGGTCAGACACGAGATGTCAAAACATTATCTGGCGGAGAGAAATTTAATGCTTCGCTTTGCTTGGCGCTTGGAATGGCTGATGTGATCCAAAGTTTCCAAGGTGCTGTCCGAATGGAGACAATGTTCATCGATGAAGGTTTTGGTGCTTTGGATGAAGAAGCCATTCAAAAAGCGATTGATACACTGATTGCTCTTCAGCAATCAGGAAGAATGATCGGAATCATTTCACATATAGATGAGATGAAAGAAGCGATTCCTGCCACATTGCAAGTAACTAAATTAAAAGAAGGGTATAGTAAGACCAAATTTGTACTAAACTAATCAAGTAAGAGACAATCATAAAAAATGATTTGACTGGCCACTAGTTCGGTCAGTTTTTTCATGTTTTATAAGTGTAGTATTTCTAAAAAAATAATGATAGCGATTACATTTTTAAAGAAAATAAGTAGTCAGTATGTTAGCAATAGAGCCAAAAATTAAATGATTACGCAGCCTGTTGATTTTCCAAATGATCAGGCGTAATATTAGAATTCGTAATATATTGCATACACAAAAGTATGATCGATTGTAGGAGGATTTTTAGTCATATGGAGAAAAAATTATCGTTTTCATCAAGTCTCGTCATAGGCGTTATGTTGTTCGCCTTGTTTTTTGGCGCGGGGAATTTAATCTTTCCAGCAGAGCTCGGTCAGCTCGCAGGAGATCATATTTGGAAAGCAATGCTAGGCTTTTTATTTACAGGTGTCGGCTTACCTTTTTTAGGGATTTTAGCTATTGGTTTTTCAGGAAGTAAAGATTTACAGGATTTAGCGAGCCGTATTCATCCAATCTATGCGGTACTATTCACATCGATATTGTACTTAACAATTGGTCCGTTTTTTGCAGCACCTCGGACAGGAGCTGTGGCATTTGATATTGGAGTTGCTCCTTTTTTAAATGGATTTTCTGTTGATTTGGCACGTTTTCTTTTCACTGCTTTGTTTTTCGGCATTAGTATGTGGCTGTCATTGAATCCAGCGAAAATCGTAGACCGAATCGGAAAATATTTATCACCTTTGATTATTATATTGTTAATCGGTTTAATTGCATTAACTCTCATCAATCCGATGGGTACGATACAAGCACCGCAAAAACCATACATCGAAGCACCGTTCTTCACAGGTTTCCTAGAAGGATATAATACAATGGATGCACTCGCTTCGCTTGTTTTTGGAATCATCGTGATTAAAGCGTTGCATGCAATGGGCATAACGAATAAGAAGCAAATTTTGACGTCCACTGCGAAAACGGGGTTTGTGGCTGCTGGTTTTCTAGCTATCATCTATCTGGGAATCGCGTATCTTGGTGCTACATCGGTTGAATTATTCGGCAATTTGAAATCTGGGGGAGCAGTCTTGAGCCAGACGGCATCTCATTATTTCGGATCGATTGGCTTGATATTGCTTGGCGTAGTCATCATGTTGGCGTGTTTAACAACGGCGATCGGCTTACTAACAGCTTGTGGGGAATATTTTCATTCCATTATTCCAGCTATCAGCTATAAGCTGTTCGTCATCATCTTTTCAACGTTTTGTTTGATAGTGGCTAATTTTGGGTTGGCGAATATTATTAACTATTCTTTACCGGTTCTTGTGTTGCTCTATCCATTAGCCATGGTTTTAATTTTATTGACATTTCTCGGCCCTCTATTTCGGCAATCAAGAATTGTTTATAGTACAGCAACGGTTACGGCCTTTCTCGTCAGTTTTATAGAAGCCTTAGTAAAGTTTTATTCACTAGTGGAAAAACAAGTGCCTAGTTGGCTTACTGCAGTAAATGAGGCGTATAAAACATATATCCCATATTATGAACAAGGCATCGGCTGGTTAGTCCCTGTTTTGATTGTAATAGTTATTACAGGCAGTATTTCAGTTTTGTCTAATAAAAGTACCTAAAGCAAAAACAGGATCCGAATCGTTTTCTTTCGGGTCCTGTTTCTATTTTTTTTAATCTAGTCGTGCTAGATGAGCTATTATTAATTATGAATCCTCATCCTCTGAAGAATAAAACTCCTCAATTGCTCGTAACCAATTTTCACGCATGACGTTCGTTACTTGCTCACCATCACGTTTACTCATTAAATCAATTATTTGTTCGTGTTCTACAATCGATTTTGTTGTTAATATAATGGAATTGTGGAAGAACAATCTGCGTACATGCGCCTGCAATGATACGAGCATAGAAGAAATATAAGGATTGTCCGCAGTATCTACGATAATTTGATGAAATTTCTCATCGATCTTTAATGCTTGGAAATAGTCCTCTTTTTCAACTGCTTGTGCAAAGCGTCTATTCGTTTCTCGTAATTTCTTTAGTATATTCTCTGTCAAGTTTGGAATAGAAAGCTCAGCTGATAGAGCTTGTAACGCGGCCAATGGTGGCAATAGATCAGAGATGGTTTCCCGATCAACGGCGGTTACTTGCGTTGCTTTTCCAGGGAACATCTGAACAAATCCTTGAACCTCTAAAAGCTGAAGAGATTCACGTATTGGAGTACGACTGACGCCTAGCGCCTCCGCAAGTTCTACGTCATTCAACTTTTCACCAGGTTGTAACGTACCATCGATAATCCACTTTTGTAATTGACTAAACGCGTTTTCCTTTGCCGTTTTTCGGACAGGTTGTGCGTGATTCGTTGGTATAGGCAAGATTTTACACCAGCTTTCTCTTTTATATGTCTATTATAACAAGAACTATTTTACTTTTAACTGATATACAATATACTACATCTTTTTGGTGTTGTTTAACAGTAGGAAATAGGATCGGCTAAAAAAGTGAAAAATCAATAGGAATATTTGGAAGAACATAATAAAATTTTAAAGTTATTGAAAATTGTTCTTGTAACTTTAATACGCTTTTGATAGATTAATGTTTATACCAAGTCGCTGTATCTTAGTAAATATAATTTTACAAATCTTCTAAAAAAGGTATTGCAAATTAAGTAAGTCTTTGGTATTGTTTACATGTGTACTATAACAAAAAAAGTTCTTTTTCCGCTGTGGCATAATTTTTATTTATCATTTCATTGAAAGCGGTTTCAGATGGGATGGGGGAGATCAGTTAATTCGTTTTACTTAGTTAGATAAAATAGAAGGGGGATTAACAAATGAGCAAACAAGCAACACGTGGGAAATCCACGATAGACTATGAGAAAATTGTCGAAACAGAAGATTTTAAAGCTTTAATTAAACGGAAAAAGAATTTTTCTAGACCATATGTCATATTCTTCTTTGCAGCGTATTTCATACTTCCGCTTTTAACGGGTTATACAAAAATTTTAGAAACAAGAGCAATTGGTTATATGACATGGACATGGGTTTATGCGTTTTCAATGTTTATCATGGTATGGGTGTTCACTTCCATTTATATGAATAAAGCTAAACATTTTGATACAGATGTAGATAATATTATAGAAAAAAACGTTTTAAAATAAACGTCTTAAAACAAGGGGGTTCTGCAGATGGATTTTATTTCGTATCTAATATTCTTTGCGGTTATTGCATTGACGCTTTATATTACATGGTGGGCTGCAAAGCAAACAACTACAGCAAGTGACTTTTATACGGCTGGTGGATCATTGACTGGTTGGCAAAATGGTTTGGCAATCGCTGGTGACTACTTATCAGCTGCTTCTTTCCTTGGTATCGCAGGTGCGATTTCACTTAACGGTTTCGATGGTTTCTACTATAGTATAGGTTGGCTGACAGCTTATCTAGTCGTATTATTCCTAATCGCTGAGCCACTTCGAAATCTAGGTAAATTTACAATGGCCGATATGATCGGTGCTCGCTTCGGTGCTAAAAAAGTTCGTGGAGCTGCTGCATTAAACACAATTACAATTGTTATGTTTTACATGCTTGCACAATTAGTTGGTGCGGGTGCGTTAATTAAACTACTTTTCGGTATTCCGTATAATGCTTCCGTTTTAATCGTAGGAACAATGATGTTAATTTATGTTTTATTCGGAGGTATGACTGCGACGAGCTGGGTACAAATTATTAAAGCATTGCTTTTGATGGCAGGTACGATCATTATCTCGTTCCTAGTACTCATGAAGTTCAACTTTAATTTTATTGGTATGTTCGATGCGATGAGAACAGCTACTCCACATGGAGAAGCATATCTTCATTCGGGGGTCGTCTATAAAGATACGATTGGTCTCATTTCAGTATTGCTAGCACTTGTTTTAGGTACAGCTGGTCTTCCGCATATCTTGATGCGCTTCTTCACCGTTAAAGATGCGAAGACTGCACGTTCTTCTGTAATTTATTCTGTTTGGATTATTGGTCTTTTCTATGTACTAACAATTTTCCTTGGTTTTGGAGCTGCTAAATTTGTTGGGGCAGATGCAATTATTGCGGAAAATGCTGCCGGAAACATGGCTGCACCAATGTTAGCCGGTGTTCTCGGTGGTAATGCGCTTGAATCTTTCGTAGCAGCAGTTGCATTTGCAACAATTCTAGCAGTTGTTGCAGGTCTAGTACTTTCTGGTGCATCTGCAATCGCTCACGATCTTTATGGTCAAGTTATTAAAAATGGAAATGTGACAGAGAAACAGCAAGTGAATGCTGCGCGTTGGGCTTCCATTGGAATCGGTGTATTCTCTATCATTCTAGCACTAGGCGCTGAAAAATTAAACGTTGCATTCCTAGTATCGTTAGCTTTCTGTATAGCAGCCTCTGCTAACGTTCCGACAATTCTTATGACAATTTATTGGAAGCGTTTTAATACGACAGGCGCTGTTACATCTATGTTATCGGGGTTAATCGTCGCGCTGGTACTTGTGGCAATGAGTCCAAGTGTATGGAACCCAGTTGAAGGAGCTGCATTATTTACAGGAGAACCAATCTTCCCGTATGCGCTTCCTACGATCTTCTCTGTTCCAGCTGGTTTCATCGGTGCATGGCTTGGTACGGTTTTAAGTGCGAAGCGTCATGAAGAGCTTGAAGTTTCGTATGCAGAAGTCCGTTTCAAGGCGGAAACTGGTTACAAAGAGCTTGATAACTAATTAATTGTAAGAAATTTTAGAGTTGCGCTTCCTCTTCTACTAGTTTGTCAGAAGAGGAAGCTATTTTTATGTACTGAACTGTTTCACATGTTAATAGAGTAGAAAGAGTCTATGGATGTCAAACAGTTACTAAGTTGTTTAATCCATTCGAGTCAAACATAAGAGGAGGTTTTGGAGTGCTGCAGACGATAAAAGATCGTGCATTGTATGAAAGAATCCATAAAAATCCTTTGTTTGTCGATACGACAGAAGAGGAGTTTGACAACTTATTGATGGACTGCAAATTAAAGATTTACGAGAAAGCCGAGAAATCAAACTACTTTAAAACTCCGCAAGAAGGATTGTTGATCATTTTGCAAGGGTCTGCTGAAGTCCACATAGAAGGTCAGGATGGAAGTTCCGTCATGTTGGAAGTTCTTCAGGAAGATGAAATCATCGGTTTTTCCAATTTTGCTTACTACTTAGGTGAAATGGCTCGTCCGCTTGATAAACACCATATCGATATGGAAATTGCAGAGAACTCCATCTGTCTTCAGGTTCCATATGAAGTGATCAAACAGCGAATGGATGATCAGCAGGTAAGAGATTATGTCTTACGTAAGATGTCATTGCGTCTTGCAAACGTTTATACTTCGCTAGGCGAGCAAGTCCGTTTAGCGGATGAGTATGGGGAAAGTGAACCATATGTGCGTCGAGTGCAGGATTTCATGAATAGTCCGGTCGTTACGATTCATGCGGAGGCAGAAACGAAGGAAATTGCAGAGTTGATGATCGGTAAATCTGTCAGCTCCGTCATTGTAACGGATCAAATGGGTAAATTGCTCGGAATCGTCACTGAAAAAGATTTAGTGGAACGAGTGATAGCTGGTGGAGGTTCCTCATCAGAATTATTGGCTAAGGATATTATGACCAAGAAACCTCATACTGTAAGATTGACGGACTATTATTATGAAGCGCTAACGAAATTCTATAAACATGGTATAAAACATTTGCCAGTCGTGAAAGCCGGCAAACCAGTAGGTATTGTGACGTTTGCTACGCTGATTACAAAACGTGATCGAAACTCCATGAATATTTTGCGGACGATTGAAGAATCTTCATTTGAGAATTTACCGATTGTGAAAGCTGCAATTTACGATGTGCTATCTAATTTGATTCATGATGAAATCTCCACAATCCATACGTTGGAAATCATCACGAAATTCTATGATCGTCTAGCCAAGCATTGTGTCATGCTCGCTGTTCAATCTCTTGAAGATAAAGGGAAAGGCTCGCCGCCCGTGCCTTTCGCCTGGTATCAGATGGGAAGCGGTGCGCGAGGAGAACAATTCATGCTCACCGATCAGGATCATTTCCTTGTGTACGAAGACGTTTCGTCAAACGAAGCACAACAAGTTGCAACATATTTTCAACATCTAGGGAATGAAATTGTCGTTCATTTAGAACAGGCGGGGTATACTAGATGTAAAGGATTTATGATGGCAAGTGAGACGCAATGGCGAGGAACGTTGAACGACTGGAGAGAGCGTCTTCGTCAATGGGCGCTTCAGTCGACGCCTGAGCAGATCTTACTAGGCTATAACTTTTTATCTTTTAGATTCCTTTATGGCAACTCCTCCGTGAATGATCGCTTCATTACTTTGGTGAATGGACAACTACGGAAATCTTCTACGTTCATTTATTACATGGCGCAACAGGAGAGGGAGAAACCGATACCTCAATTGCAACAGAATTTCCTAACATTATTTAGAGGACGTAGCAAAGCAGATATCATTGATATTAAGAAACATGCATTGTTTCCGTTGCATCATTGCCTGCAAATATTAGGCGTCAATAATGGGATTATCAATGCGACTCCATTGGAGATCATTGCTACGTTACAGAAAAAGAAAAAATTGACTAAGGATTTTGCGGATGAAGTACGTCATGCGTATGAAATATCATTAAGTATTCGAATTTCCATGTCATGGGAAAAACATTTGCGAAATGAAGCGATTTCTACAGAAATAGATTTGAGAAAACTCCGTCGTTGGGAACTAAATGAATTACGAACCACTTTAGATACGGTCAGAGCGCTTCAAGCACATTTATTATCGAAATTATAAATTATTATAGACGAAGGTCTCTATGTATTTATTATGCACAATGTACTGTATATAGAGAGGGGGCAAGATATCATGTTTTGGAAGAAGAAAAAGTTAACCTATGAGCTACAGCAATCTCTGCAGCTTAATACGCCACTACAAGAAATGAGCTTCACTGTATTCGATACAGAAACAACAGGCTTTGCGATCGGGGCAGATGATAGACTAATCGAAATTGGTGCGGTGCAAGTGGAAGGATTCCATGTAACAGATCGGGTATTTCAATCATTTGTGAATCCTTTACGTGCGATTCCCCCCGTAATCAGCAAGCTGACAAACATACAGCAATCACAAGTCGATCAAGCACCTTTATCTTTGCCTGCTATTGAACAATACTTTGCATTTATAGAAGAAAATAAAAGCGGTGGCTGGGTAGGGCACCATGTGAACTTTGATGAAATGGTGATAAAAAAAGAACTGGGACGACAGAACTATACATTTGAAACTCCGACCTCTTTTGATACGATGCATTTAATTCGCTATTTGGATCCAGCAAGTGAACAGCAAGATTTAGAAGACTATGCACGGATATTTGGAACAGAAGTTTTTGATCGACATCGTGCGTTAGGTGACGCTCTCACCACCGCATATGTATTCACGGAATTGTTGAAAAAGCTAGATCGTCAAGGTATCAAGACACTTGCTGATTTATTGCGTATTAAAAATGGCGGCACGCATACATTTGTTTCCCAATCGTGATTCATACTGAACAGTCCATCATTCATGAAGATTCGAATGACGGACTGTTTGTGTTTATAAAATGATTTCTTCAGTTCATGTATTCATGCATATGCTATAGTAAATATACAACGTATTGCTGAACATTTTTAAGGAGCGTGACCAAATGAATAGGCGTCAGACGATTCTGTTGACCATAATCATTGTTGCTATTTTACTATACTGCTGGATTCTATTTTTCGAACTACCGGACAAAATGTCAATTGGTATGACGCAAGAAAATATAGAAATGGTCAGCAGTCAATTACTGTAGGAAGAGGTGTGCGTAAATGAAGATTGTCATTATAACTGGGGCGTCTAAAGGTATTGGACAAGAACTTTACAAGCAATTTATCGAATCTGGAGCGACTGTTTACGGTATGGCCAGAACAAATCCAGATCGATTGCAAGGAATACAGGAAGTAGATATTACAAACTTCGAAAAAGCTTCAAATGTGGTAACGGATATTGTGAACCGTCATCAAAATGAAGCTGAATCGTTCACCTTAATCAACAACGCCGGTGTTATTGATCCAATAGGTTTAGTAGGTTCGCTAAATGCGCGAGAAATTGAGAATGCAATACATGTGAATTTGACAGCTCCTATTCAATTATCGAATACGTTTATCGCAGAATTAGTAGAATTTCGAGGGGCGAAAAAGATATTGAATATCTCGTCTGGAGCGGGACGTAGTGCATATGAAGGATGGGCTATGTATTGCACAACAAAGGCTGGATTGGATCATTTTTCAAGAGTGATTGCAGTAGAACAGCAACAAGCGAAATATCCGGTAGGAATCGTATCTATTGCACCAGGAATTATCGATACAGGCATGCAAGAGACGATTCGTTCTTCTTCGAATGAACAGTTTCCTCATCTAGAGAAATTTATTGCCTTCAAAGAACAAGGACAGCTGAGCTCAGCCGCAGATACTGCTAGTAAACTACTACGTGTTATAAAAGAAACGGATTTTATTGCCGTGGAAGATCCTATTATGGATATTCGTCAGACTGGCTGGTAATTGTAGAAAATCCACTGTAACTTGAGTTATCAAGTCACAGTGGATTATAGAATGTCTACTTTTATTATGTATCCACTTTCCGAACTTGAGTAAAATCTTTCATTTTCTCCAGTGCAATTAAAAATGGAGGATTTCTTCTCTGGTTCAATAATTCATAACGAACAGCATGCACATCGCCTTGATGTAAAGTTTTCACATAGTCAAGTAAAGCATCGCGTTCTTCACTTCCGCCTTCATGCCCATCATAAACTGTAATGGTAATAATTCCAGACTTCTTCAGTAAGCCGAGAAGTGCATCGAGTGCGGCAATCGTGGATGAAGGCCTAGTGATAATACTTTGATCGTCACTGTATGGCAAGTATCCTAAGTTAAACATGGCGCCACCAATCTCATCACTTACATACTGTTGCACATTTGCATGGCTATCGAGAATTAAGGAAACGCGATCAGCTAAAGATCCCACATGTTGCTTGGTCGTATCGAGTGCTTGTTGTTGGATGTCAAATGCAAAGACTGTTCCATTATCGCCAACTAATTCAGCTAAGAACAACGTATCATTCCCATTGCCTGCCGTTGCGTCGACCACTGTCTCTCCTAGTTGTACTCGTTCTGAAATGAGTCGTTTTGCGATTGGCAGTACGCGGTGCAATAAAATCTCTGTCAATCGATATTCACCTCATGCAAATACTTTTTCCCTTGCCAACTGTCTCTTCTTTCGAGTTCCGCATCAATGCCATTCAGCACTTCCCATTTCGTAACACTCCACATAGGTCCTATCAATAGATCGATGGGTCCGTCTCCAGTAATGCGGTGAACAATCATCTCAGGTGGCATAATCTCTAGCTGATCCACCACCAGATTGATATAGGCTTCTTTCGTCAGAAATTCCAGCTTTCCTTTTTCATACTGCTTGACCATTGGTGTTCCTTTTAACAAATGAAGCAAATGAATTTTAATTCCTTGTACATCAAGCTTCGCCACAGCTTGTGCTGTTTCCATCATCATTTCTTCTGTTTCGCCAGGCAAGCCATTAATAATATGACTGCAAATACGAATCCCATGTTTCCGCAGTTTATCCACGCCTTCTTTGTAACACTCAAAATCATGCGCACGGTTCACCAATTTAGCAGTGGATTCATGAACGGTTTGTAAACCAAGCTCAACCCACAGGTACGTTCGCTCATTTAATTCTGCCAAATATTCTACAACGTCATCCGGGAGACAATCTGGACGGGTAGCGATCGAGAGGGCGACAACCCCTTCTTGTGCTAAAGCAGCTTCAAATTTTTCTTTAAGTACAGGGAGGGGAGCGTGGGTATTTGTGTAGGCTTGGAAATAGGCCATATATTTCGCGTCTTTCCATTTCCTTTGTGATCGTTCCTTAATTTCCGTGAATTGCACATCTATTGCGTCAACCCGGTCTCCGGCGAAATCTCCGGAACCCGCAACACTGCAAAATGTACAGCCACCATGCGCGACTGTACCGTCACGATTGGGACAATCAAATCCTGCATCTAGTGCTACTTTCGCAATTTTGCATCCGAATGTATCCTTTAAATGTCGAGACCATGTATGATACCGTTTCCCTTCGCTAGGGAACGGAAAGTTTGATTGAATCATCGTAGCCAGCTCCTTTACAACAGACATTGTACCACGTGTAACGATTATAAATCATACAAAAACCAATCTAACTTGCATGTATACGACAAAAAGCTACAGGGAAGACTTGTATTCAATACGGGATTCGGGTAAACTGAAGAAAATAATGAAGGCTTTGAATAGGATTAGTACTTCTACCGCTTATTTCTAGAGAGCAGACGATTGGTGCAAGTCTGTATAAACGAAGAAGGAACTCGCCTGTGAGCCTGTATTGGTGAACTAACGTAACTAATACCGTGATCCGCGTTAAGGAATCAAGTTGGACGGGTAAATCCGTCAATTTGGGTGGTACCGCGGGAAGCTATATTGGCTCTCGTCCCTTTATAAAGGGACGAGAGTCTTTTTATTTGAATTGGAGGAATTTTCAGATGAGTTACAAACACGTGCAAATTGAAGAAAAATGGCAGAAGTATTGGGACGACAACAAGACATATAAAATGATTAATGACCCGGCCAAGCCAAAGTTTTACGCTTTAGATATGTTTCCGTACCCGTCCGGCGCAGGTCTCCATGTCGGACATCCTCTTGGCTATATTGCGACAGATATTTTGAGTGCGTTTAAACGTAAGCAAGGTTATAATGTCCTGCACCCAATGGGATGGGATGCGTTCGGATTGCCTGCTGAACAGTATGCGATCGATACAGGAAATGACCCAGCAGAATTCACTGCGAAGAACATTGCGACGTTCAAGCGTCAAATGCAAGAACTTGGTTTCTCTTATGACTGGGATCGTGAAATTAACACAACAGATCCAAGCTATTATAAATGGACACAATGGATTTTTATTCAGCTTTATAAACGAGGACTTGCCTATATTGATGAAGTACCGGTCAACTGGTGCCCGGCACTCGGGACAGTTTTGGCGAATGAAGAAGTAATTGACGGATTATCTGAACGAGGCAATCACCCGGTAGAGCGCCGACCGATGCGCCAATGGGTTCTACGCATTACGGAATATGCAGATCGTTTATTGGAAGATTTGGATGATCTTGATTGGCCAGAAAGTTTAAAAGATATGCAACGTAACTGGATTGGTCGGTCAGAAGGTGCACAGTTGACATTCGAAATCGCAGACACTGATCTTTCTTTTGAAGCGTTCACGACACGACCTGATACAATCTTCGGTGCGACGTATGCGGTTCTTGCTCCTGAGCATAAATTGGTAGATAAGATTACGACAGATGCGCAACGACAAGCAGTGGAACAGTATATTGATACCGTGAAATCAAAGAGTGATCTGGAACGCACGGACTTAGCTAAAGATAAAACGGGCGTATTTACAGGTGCTTATGCGATCAATCCTGCAAGTGGCGAGAAAATGCCGATCTGGATTGCGGACTATGTCTTGGCCTCCTATGGAACGGGTGCGATTATGGCGGTTCCGGCACATGACGAACGGGATTATGAATTTGCTAAGACGTTTGATTTGCCGATTGTGGAAGTCGTGGCAGGTGGAGATGTATCGGAAGAAGCCTATACAGGTGACGGTGATCATGTCAATTCTGATTTCTTGAATGGATTAGGGAAAGATGAAGCGATTACGAAGTCGATTGAATGGTTTGAGAAGCAAGGGACGGGCGAACGGAAGATCACGTATCGTTTACGTGACTGGTTGTTCTCACGTCAACGTTATTGGGGCGAGCCGATTCCTGTTATTCATTGGGAAGATGGCACGATGACGACAGTTGATGAATCTGAGTTACCTTTGATGTTGCCGGTGACGGACAATATTAAACCAAGCGGAACAGGTGAATCACCACTTGCGAATATTGAAGAATGGGTGAATGTCGTCGATCCGGAAACAGGAATGAAAGGTCGTCGTGAAACGAATACCATGCCGCAATGGGCAGGAAGCTGTTGGTATTACTTGCGTTATATTGATCCAAATAACGACGAAATGATTATTGATCCTGAATTGGCTGAACGCTGGCTGCCGGTCGATATTTACGTAGGGGGAGCAGAGCATGCAGTTCTACACTTATTGTACGCTCGTTTCTGGCACAAAGTATTATACGATATCGGTGTCGTGCAGACGAAAGAGCCATTCCAAAAGCTCTTTAACCAAGGCATGATTTTAGGAGAAGGGCATGTGAAAATGTCTAAATCTCTAGGGAACGTCATTAATCCTGACGATATCGTTCATTCACACGGAGCCGATACATTACGCCTGTATGAAATGTTTATGGGACCGTTAGATGCTTCAAAAGAATGGTCGACAAACGGCTTGGATGGGTCACGTCGTTTCTTAGATCGGATATGGCGTTTATTAGTCAATGAAGATGATTCATTGACGGATAAATTGACAGATGAAACTGGCGGACCGTTGGAGAAGGTGTATAACCAGACTGTTAAGAAAGTCACTGAGGATTTTGAAGCGATGCGTAACAATACAGCGATCTCACAAATGATGGTGTTCATCAATGATTGCTATAAAGCGGATAAATTGCCGAAAGCGTATATTGAAGGATTCATTTTATTGATTTCCCCGATTACGCCTCACTTGGCAGAAGAGCTTTGGTCGAAACTCGGTCACACAGACACGGTTGCCTATGCACAGTGGCCAACGTATGATGAGACGAAATTATCCGATGACACGGTAGAAGTTGCGGTACAGATCAATGGGAAGATCCGTGCGAAAATCACTGTTTCAAAGGATAGTACAAAAGAAGAGTTGGAACAGGCAGCTTTAGAGAATGATGATGTAAAGCAGTGGATGGATGGTAAGGAATTAAAGAAAATCATAGCGATACCTGGTCGTTTGGTGAATATTGTAGCTATCGGGTAAATCGAATAAAAGTCGGTCAGAGAGCAGCTCTCTGACCGGCTTATTTTAGTTTTGTATGTTAGTAATATGCTCTTAAAACTTTAAATTAAAGTAACCCAGCGTTCATCCCGGCTAATCTACCCGTGACTAGCGCAGCTGTAATATTATATCCACCCGTGTAACCGTGAATATCAAGAATTTCCCCGCAGAAGTAGAGACCTGATTTTTTTCGCGATGCCATGGTCTTCGGTTCGATTTCTTTTACAGACACGCCGCCTCCTGTAACGAACGCTTTTTCGATTGGTTGTGTTCCCGTAATGTGTACAGGGAAAGTCTTGAGTAGTTTAGCCAGTTTGCGTATGGATTCCATTTTGATTTCTGCACCAACTTCAGTTTCGGAAACCTCTGCTTGATGTAATAAAAATAAAAGCCATCGCTCTGGTACTATTCCTTTTAACGAAGTCTTCACTTGTTTCTTCGACTCTTCTTTTAAAAGCTTTGCTATAGATTGTGTAAGTTGCTCTTCGTGCTGATCCGGAACAGAGTCGATTTGCAAAAGTACAGGTTGTTTTCCATTTTTCATTTGTTCCTTGACTACATATTGACTACAGCGTAAGATCGCTGGGCCGCTCAGTCCGAAATGGGTAAATAGCATGTCCATTTGATGGGTGACGAGTGTCTTCCCTTTTTTATTCAAAACGGACACTTTGACATCGCGCAACGCGAGACCCTGTAGTTCTTTTGAGAGGATAAAAGGTTCGCGTGATAACAAGGGAACTTCCGTTGGGTAGAGTTCCGTTATGGTATGACCCGCACGCTCAGCCCAAGGATAGCCGTCTCCTGTACTACCTGTTTGAGGAACTGCTTTGCCTCCAACCGCTACGATGACAGCGTTGGCTCTCAACTCTTCGCCATCATCTAAACGAACGCCGAGGATCTTTTCATCATTCATAAGCAATTTTTGTACTCGGCTATCCAAACGAACTTCTACGCCAAGTGCGTCCATTTGATTCAATAAGGCGTTGACGACATCTTTTGCTTTATTGGAGACAGGGAACATTCGTCCATGATCTTCTTCTTTTAACGGAACGCCTAAGCCTTCGAAAAATTGAATAATGTCTTGATTGTTGAAGACGGAAAATGGTCCATAAAGGAATCTCCCATTTCCGGGAATATGCTTAATGATTTCTTCTTGAGACAGGCGATTTGTGACGTTGCATCGGCCACCGCCTGAAATGGCTAGTTTATTGCCGAGTTTGCGTCCCTTTTCAAGCAATAACACCCGCTTGTTTTGTTCGGCTGCCGCAATAGAAGCCATTAATCCGGAAGGGCCGCCGCCGATCACAATTACATCATACATACTAGAACCACGCTTTCATTCGTTTTGATTTTTATTATACCACCAAGTTGGTTTCCTGCTGAATTAAGTTAAAGATTGTACAATCGCGAGCCGAGGGGTAAACTGTAAGATAGCTATTTAGAAATGGAAGGATTTAAATTATGGCATCGAATTTAATTAAAGGTACGGCAATTCTAACTATTGGTTTATTTTTGTCAAAGGCACTCGGTTTGCTTTATGTAATTCCGTTTTATGCGATTGTTGGAGAAAAAAGTGTCGGTCTCTATCAATATGCTTACATACCTTATAACTTGGCTCTTGCAGTGGCAGTTTCTGGAGCTCCTTTGGCCATCTCGAAGTTCGTTTCGAAATATAATGCTTTAGGGGATTATGCGACAGGACGAAAGTTGATGAAATCGGGAATGGTTGTCATGTCTTTAACGGGCGTGCTGTCGTTTCTTGCTCTCTATCTCTTGGCAACTCCAATCGCAGGGCTGGTTATAAAAGATGAGGAACAAATTTTCACTGTGCAAGATATTTCAACCGTCATTCGTTGGGTGAGTTTTGCCTTGCTTGCTGTTCCTTTACTTAGTATCGGTCGTGGATTTCTGCAAGGTTATCAAAAATTTGAACCCACTTCTGTTTCTCAATTATTAGAACAGATTGTGCGGATTGCCGTAGTACTTGTAGGTGCGTTTATTGTTGTCAATGTGCTAGGGTTATCTCCAAAAATAGCGGTCCAATTTGCAGTGTTCGCTGCATTTATCGGTGCGCTAGCAGGACTATGGAGTCTGTATTATTACTGGAAAAAGTATCGCGATGAATTTAATTATTTATTGTCAAATAGTCCACCGGCGAGTTCCGTTTCGCTTCGTCAAATTTATACGGAAGTGCTCGCTTACGTTTTGCCGTTCGTTCTAGTAGGTACCATCAATCCACTCTATCAATTTGTCGATATGGTCACTTTTAATGGTGCGATGAAATCAATTGGTTTGGCAAGTGTATCGGATTTGTATTTAACAAAGTTGAACTTTCTAACGCATAAAGTGGTGATGATTCCCGTCATGGTTGCCACAGGATTTTCAATGGCACTCATTTCCATCATTACGAGCTATTACACGAAAAACGATCAGAAGGGAATTACTCGGTCGTTAGATCAAACCTACCAGATCATGTTGTTCTTGACGATCCCGATGGTCATCGGACTCATCGTGTTGAACGATGAAGTGTATCAGTTTCTATATGAATACGACGTTGCGGGAGCAGGAGTGCTTGCTTCCTATGCACCCGTCGCCATCCTGTTTGCCATGTTCACGGTGACAGCAGCAATTTTGCAAGGTATTGATCATCATAAATGGATCGTCTTCACTTCGTTACTAGGATTATTGGTTAAGATGGTCATTAATATTCCGCTGATTAAGTTGTTCGAGACAAATGGAGCGATAGCAGCTACAGCGATTGGCTATGCAACAGCTGTCTGTATCAATTTATTGGTCATTAAAAGGGTATTGAACTATAAATCCCAAATGGTGATCAGACGTTTGATCCTAATCCTGATCTTCAATGCAATCATGTTCTTAGGTGTTTGGCTAACTAGTAAAGGATTGAACGCTTTACATGTGCCGGTTGGTCGTTGGCAGGCATTATTGTATGTACTTATCGGTACGGGAGTCGGCATGGCGATTTATGGATTTTTGGCATTCAAGTCAGGACTTGCACAACGGTTATTCGGAGATCGTCTGGCTCGAATTGCACAGCGTTTCGGTTTGGGAGGGTGACGAATGAGGCTGGATAAATTATTGTCTAATACGGGATATGGTACTCGTAAAGAGGTACGTCAGTTATTGAAAAAAGGAATGATTCGTGTCAATGGAGCGGTGATCAAGGATCCTGCTCTCCATGTGGATCCCGCAAAAGATACCATCACTTTATTGGGCGAAGATGTGGTGTATAAAGAATTTGTTTACTTGATGATGCATAAGCCGCCGGGTGTCATATCGGCAACGGAAGATAAGTACGATCGGACCGTAATTGATTTACTTGGAAGTGAAGAACGACATTTTCAACCATTTCCTGTTGGTCGATTAGATAAAGATACGGAAGGCTTGTTATTGTTGACCAACGATGGACAACTGGCACATCATTTATTGTCACCAAAAAAAGAAGTACCTAAAATCTATTTTGCCAAGGTATCCGGGCAAGTTACGGAAGAAGATGTGAATGAATTCGCAAAGGGTGTCATCCTTGACGATGGATATGAAACGAAACCAGGTGACTTGAAAATCCTCCAATCTGGGGATGTTTCAGAAATTGAACTGACGATTACCGAAGGAAAGTTCCATCAAGTAAAACGAATGTTTGAGTCTGTAGGGAAAAAAGTAGTCTATTTGAAAAGACTGACGATGGGCCCCCTTATTCTGGATAAGCAATTGAAGTTGGGGGAGTATCGAGAGTTGACAGATGAAGAACTATCGGAATTGCAAAAATTGGATAGCACCAAGCAAAAAGGCTGATGCGAAAGCGTCAGCCTTTTCATTGTGTACACTATCATAACTGTATAGGATATTAAATCAGGAAGGCAATTTCACTTTCTTGGAAGTCGTTGTCCATTCGCCACGGACTGAGCTCTTGATCAATTCGTTGTACTCTAAAACGTTTAAGTCACGCTGAGCGGTACGAGGAGAAATATTGAATTCCTCTGCCACATTCTCAGTCGTAACTGTTCCGTTATCCCGAATGAACAGATAGACATCTTTGATACGAATTAACATGCGATCGGTAGCTGGGTTCATCGAAGAAACCACTCCTTCATCTTCATAGTTTCACACCAACATTGCAATAGAAGACTGTTGGGTTATTCTCTGAGATTACCTTTCCTGATCCGCTCCTTTATGATAAGCTATGTCAGAATAGTGAGTGAAATGTTCTGACAATATAATTATAACGTATTTTCGGATAAATCGCACATATATTTACTTTGCTTGTGGACAGGAGAGAAAAAGATAGTTTTCCTTTATTTTATTAGATAAACATGTGAAAATAGGAACATAGGAAACTGACAGCATAATTTGGCTGGAACAGCTTTCATTTCAGAAGAGGTGATGGACGTATGAAGTGTTTTAAAGATGGGGAATTCCTAGCGATAGAAGAAGTGAAACTATCTGTGGACGATCGTGGATATGTGTTCGGTGACGGTGTCTATGAAGTGATAAAAGTATACGATGGCGTGCTGTTTACAGCGCAAGAACATCTAGAGCGTTTAATAGAAAGTGCAGCAAAGATACGCATGGTATTGCCATATACTGTCGAACAACTGATAGAGATTGCAGAGCAGTTGGTACAACAAAACAATTTGACAGTTGGCCATATTTATTTGCAAGTGACTAGGGGAGTAGCTCCTCGTGCGCATCAATTCCCGAATGAATTTGTGTCTCCCGTCGTCATTGGGTATACAGTAGAGAATCCAAGGCCGTTTGCACAGCTAGAAATGGGTGCTGCCATGAAATCTGTGGAAGATATGCGCTGGCTCCGTTGCGATATTAAAAGTTTGAACTTGTTGGGGAATGTACTTGCTAAGCAAGAGGCAGTGGAGTCAAACTGTCAGGAAGCGTTGTTTGTGCGCGATGGTCTTGTACGAGAAGGATCGGCTTCCAATGTATTTGGTATTAAAGATGGCGTGCTTCATACACATCCAGCCAACCACTTCATACTAAATGGAATTACCCGTCGAGTCGTCCTGCAGTTAGCGTCCGAACTTTCTATTCCTGTCAAAGAGAAAGAATTTACATTGACGGAAGCTCTAGAAATGGATGAGTTTTTCTTCACCTCTACAAATGCAGAAATTACGCCTGTTGTGACCATTGATCGCCAGCTAATCGGTGAGGGTGTTCCAGGACCACTCACTAGAAAACTGCAAAAAGCTTTCGATGCACAGCTACCGATGTTGCTAGCGGCTGGCCATGCTGATGAAAGGAATGCAAATGGCTCAGCTAGTTAAGCTAGTCGACTATGTCTCCCGTTACGAGAACGATTTGACGCGCTATCCGACACAATTTATTCGTCTCAAGCGCTATCAATGGAAACGAATCAAAAACCAATGGGAGCATGGCTTCGATCAATTCGAAGAGCAGGCGGCGACAATGCTAGAAGACACACAAGAGGATGCCAAATGGTATTCTCTTCTCTTTAAAAAATGGCGGAAACGGCGAGATGACGATTTTGTTGATGAAGAAGCTGATGAAGGGCCTGATGAAGAAGTAGAAACAGATCTTACGTTCCAGGCGGCGATTTCAGAGCGACCTTCAAGTATGGAGCAACTGAAAAAGTCTTACAGTGAACAATTATTTCAGTTCCAATTAAAATGGGCGAGTTCTACTTTGTATGATCGCTCGCGTGTAGATCCTAAATTTTTCTCAGATTCATTATTAAAACAATTAACGCAACGCTTACCGGATAGTTTCTTATTGTTTTATTATCCAATCGTAAAAGTGAATAAGGCGCCTATTGAATTGGATATTGTCTTGTTGTCACCGACGGCTTGTTATTGTATTACGGTTCTTGAAGATGAGCGAATGGCCGCTTATATAGGAAGCAGTGATCGATTTTGGCTGAAAAAATTTGGTGAGCAAGAATTGAAAGTATTGAATCCAAGTATTGCGCTAAATCGGATGGAAAAAGTAATTTCGTCATTTTTCAATGGAGCAAAAGTGGAACTGCCTATTAAGAAATTGATTATTTCGAGGAATGGTTATATCGATTATCCTGGCACACCTTATGAAATTACTTGTATTGATCGTAAGACTTATGATCAATGGCTGACACAGCTCAGTAAAAATCCAAGTCCAATGAAGCACACCCAGTTCAAAGCAGCTCAATCGATTTTAGACTATGCAGAAACAACTGCTATGAGCCGCTTATTTGATGCGGAAGAATCAGCGGAAGAACCAATAGAAGAATAAATGACAAAGAGAGAGTGTAGTAATTATGCGTTTACGAAACAAACCATGGGCGAAGGATTTTATGTCGGAACACCCGGATATGCTGATTATAAATCCTGAAGATATAAAAGGGGATTGGGCAGAAGAATTTGGCAATAGTTCTCCAATCCATATTGAAGTGGGAACAGGAAAAGGTCAATTTGTGATTGGTATGGCGCTTGCCAATCCCTCCATCAATTACATTGGGATTGAACATTTCGACAATGTTGTCGTTTCGGCACTGGAAAAGGCAATTGAAGCCGGTAAGCCTTCAAACCTTCGCTTATTACGTGCGAATGGTGAGAACTTGGAATCTATTTTCGAAAAAGCTGAGATAAATCGAGTGTATTTGAATTTTTCTGATCCGTGGCCAAAAACACGCCACGAAAAGCGTCGTCTGACCCATGCAAACTTTTTACAGAAATATGAAGGTATTCTTACACCGGGTGGAGAAATTCATTTTAAGACGGATAATCGCTCCCTCTTTGAATACTCTCTCGTGTCCATGACGGACTACGGCATGAAACTACTGTCCGTTTCATTGGATCTGCACGCAAACATGCCGGAAGACAATATTTTGACAGAATACGAAGAAAAGTTTTCAAGCAAAGGACAACCAATCTATCGTTTGGAAGCTCAGTATCAAGTTTAAGTAATTTTCTTCATAAGAGTTAGCACGATATGCTAGTTAATTTTCGCGGAAGGCAGGGCGACTCCGAAAGAAATCGTCCGCCTGAAGTGTGAATTAACGATTGCTAGAATGTGGTCAAATTAGAAATGTAGGGAGGAATTATTTTGGATCAATACACTTTTCATGATATGAAACTAACATGGCTAGATGGTGGCGTGAATTACTTAGATGGAGGTACTATGTTCGGCGTTGTACCTAAAGCTTTGTGGGCAAGACGATATGAACCAGATGAAAATAATTTGATTGAACTGCGGACAGACCCCATTTTAATTCAATACCAAGGCAAGAATTTATTGATAGATTCAGGAATTGGCAAAGGGAAATTAAATGAGAAGAAAAAAAGAAACTTAGGTGTCCGTGCAGAAACACGCGTGGAAGAAAGCCTGGAAGAGCTAGGGCTGACACCAGAAGATATCGATATCGTGATGATGTCACACTTGCACAATGATCACGCGGCTGGTTTGACACAGTGGGAAGGAGACCGACTTGTTTCCGTATTCCCAAACGCAACGATCTATACGTCTAAAGTGGAATGGGATGAGATGAGAGAACCGAATATTCGTTCACGCAACACCTATTGGCCAGAAAATTGGGAGCCGATTCAGGATCAAGTGCAGACATTTGAAAATGAATTAGAAGTGTTACCTGGAATTCTTATGATTCATACAGGAGGTCATAGTGATGGTCATAGTGTGATCAAGTTGGAGCAAGGTGGAGACACGCTAATCCATATGGCGGACATTATGCCGACACATGCACATACGAACCCACTTTGGGTGCTGGCTTATGATGATTACCCTATGGATTCAATCTTTGCAAAAGAGCGCTTGATGAAGGAAGCGCTTCCAAATAACTTTGGGTTTATTTTCTATCATGATGCCATATATCGCATGGCGAAATTTAGTGAAGATGGAAAACGAATTGTCGAAAGCGTTCTGCGTACTAGATAATGTGATACACTGCCAGATGATTGGTCTTGGCAGTGTTTTTTTGTGGAAAATGAAAAGGACACGGCTGACGATGTAACTCATCGACCGTGTCCTATTAGTAGTAGTTTTTATTGGCGAACTAGTTCTACAACAGTGCCTGTTTTTGCATCTGCTGCAAATTCGTATTGTTCAAGTCTGCCGTCTTTCATACGAGAAACCCCGCCACGATAAACTTCCATAGAGATTACGTGATTCGTATAAGGTTCCGGTTTCATGACGATCCAAGAACCATCAATTGGACCTTCTTCTTTAAATGCTTCTTTTACTTTTTTCAATACGTTATCGGCAGGTACTTGTTCATTTAGTTTATTGAATGCTTCATTTACCACCACACCTGCAGCAACTCCGGTTAAAATGCCAGCTAAAAATTCTTTTACTCTCATGGCCAATTACAGCCTCCTTCGCAAATCTTTTCTTATAGTGTACCATAGATTAAAAGAGCATGGCGATTCTAACGTCTTCCCTTTACTCTTCAATTGGCAGAACGCTATTCGTAATGATAAAGCAGTATTTTCTAAAGAGTTACGATCCACAGTCGCAGAAACAAGGGGAAGAACCTAATTAGTTTTCATCTGTTTACCATCTAGATATAATGCAAGTAGACATTAAAAAAGGGAGGTATTTATATGGAAAATGAAACCTTGGAACTATTTCGCACATTAACTGAACTTCCAGGCGCACCAGGAAATGAATATCGCGTTCGGTCTTTTATGCGTGAGCAGCTATCAAAGAACGCGGATGAAATGATACAAGACGGACTTGGTGGGATCTTTGGTGTTCGGCATGGTAAAGAAGATCAACCGAAGATTATGGTGGCAGGCCATATGGATGAAGTTGGATTCATGGTGACAGGCATTACGGACAACGGCATGCTACGTTTTCAGCCATTAGGTGGTTGGTGGAGTCAGGTGTTGTTAGCGCAGCGAGTTGACATCATAACGGACAAAGACGTTGTACAAGGAGTGATTGGATCAATCCCGCCTCACTTATTGAGTGAGGAAGCACGGAATAGACCAATGGATGTCAAAAATATGTTGATTGATGTCGGTGCTGATGATAGGGCAGATGCGGAGAGCTTTGGTATTCGTCCAGGTCAGCAGATATTGCCGATTTGTCCGTTCACACCAATGGCGAATCCGAAAAAGATCATGGCAAAAGCATGGGACAATCGATACGGATGTGGACTTGCGATAGAATTATTGCAAGAAGTGAAGAATGATACACTACCGAATACGCTTTACTCTGGGGCAACAGTCATGGAAGAGGTCGGCTTACGCGGTGCGCAGACAGCTGCTCGGATGATCAATCCAGACTTGTTCTTTGCACTGGATGCGAGTCCGGCAAATGATGCAAGCGGCAATAAACAAGAGTTTGGTCAATTGGGTAAAGGTACGTTGCTACGTATTTTCGATCGTTCCATGGTGACACATCGCGGTATGCGTGAGTTTGTGTTAGACATGGCAGAAACTCATAATGTGCCGTACCAATACTTTGTCTCACAAGGAGGCACAGACGCAGGTCAAGTGCATATTTCGAATGAAGGCGTGCCGAGCGCGGTGATCGGAATTTGTTCACGATACATCCACACAGCGGCTTCCATTATTCATACAGACGATTATGCAGCAGCAAAAGAACTACTTGTTCATTTAGTAAAAGCTTGCGATAAAACGACAGTTGATACAATTAGACAAAACAGCTGATCCGTTCAGATGAAAGAAAGGAGGGTGCTAGATGAAATTTGTACTTGGCTCGAAAAATCAAGCAAAAATGCGCGCTGCAGTGAGGACGATAGAACGCTATATTGACAATAGCAACGTTTCGTCTGCACCCGTTGCATCAGGCGTTAGTGCCCAGCCGATGAGCGATGAAGAAACGCGACAAGGCGCTATCAATCGTGCTGTCGCTGCCAGTGAACTGCAAGATGATACATATGGAATTGGATTGGAAGGTGGCGTCCGAATGATTGACCAGACGATGTATCTTTGTAATTGGGGGGCACTCGTTGCGCCGAATGGTCACATTTACACAGCTGCTGGGGCGCAAATTCCACTTCCAGAAGACTTAGCTGCCGAAATAAAAAACGGTACGGAATTGGGAGATGCAGTCGATCATTATTTCAAGAAACAGCAAATTCGCCTTTCAGAAGGTGCGATGGGAATGCTAACTGCACAAGTGGTTCCAAGAGATGTATTGTTTGAACATATCATGCAGTTATTGATCGGACAATATCTCTACAGTAATCCATCTTGTAGAGGAATATTGCAATAAAGGCAGCGTGCGATTAGAATAGGACTGATAGAAATTTGTACGGAGTAAAGAAGGGAGGAACCTAGATGTTCCGAAAAGGAAAGGGTGTTGTGCTATTGCTGCTAGCTGTACTCCTTGTAGGATGCAACCAGAAAGTCGAAGTTCGAACAGACGATGGTTTTCTTGCAGCGAAAGAAGCATTTGAGGCGAATGCTAAAAAGGCAAATGAATCTGTCGGTGATATACATTTCTATAAGCCGGCAACGATGAAAGTGGACAAGCAATCCACTTCACAGACAATTATCATGACAAAACGAAATGATTCATTTTATTTGACTGTCAATCCAAATGAAAAGAAAAATAGCCGTGTTACTTATGATTTATTACTGACAGAAGAGCCAGAAAACCTGGTGGGAGCACAAACTTTCACGAAAGATGATGCGTTTGGTTTTGTAGCGGTCATACAGAAAAGCGAGAAGTTGGTGGAACTGATTGCTGATGTAGGCGGTGCGAAAGTGGAAACTGTGACGAATGAAGAGAATGTAGGACCACATTTAGAAAAAATGATGGAAATTGCTCGTTCTGTACAGCAAGATATAAAATGATAAGGGTAAAATGAAAAGCGTACGGAAGGAGCTAGACACGAATGGAAGCAAATGATTTAGTGGAAGAACTCAAAGCTCGTTTGCCACAAGAGAATTTCGAATGGCAATTCGATCGTAGAGCAGATAAACTTCGGATTGTACATCATACCCTTCATAAAGGAATGGATATTTCATTGCCCGAGATTTTGGCGAAGTATGAACAGAAAAAAGAGCGAGCAATAGATGAAGTGGTTTATACGATTCAGGAAACATTTCGTGCGATGGAACAAGAACAGGCAATAGGGTTTGTTGGTGAAAGAAACATTTATCCAGTTATTCGTTCTACATCATTTCCTACTGAAAGTGCAGCAGGACAGCCTTTTCTGACGAAAGATCATACAGCAGAAACACGTATTTTTTATGCGCTAGATTTAGGCACTACCTATCGTCTGATAGATGAAAGTATGCTGTCTGAGATGGGAATGACTGCTCAAGAAGTGCAGGAAGTGGCAATGTTCTCTGTGAAAACGCTACCGACTGCTTGGAAAAAAGACAAAGTATCCGATAATATTTTTTATTTTATTAATAATAACGATGGCTATGATGCAAGTCGTATATTAAACCAACCTTTTTTGAAAGAAATGGAAAAAATGATAGAAGGCCATATGGTGGTTTCTGTACCACATCAAGATGTATTGATCATAGGCGACATTCGCAATGATACGGGGTATGATGTCATTGCGCAAATGGCGATGCAATTTTTTACGACAGGTGCCGTACCGGTGACTTCACTTTCATTTATCTATGAAAACGGTAAGCTGGAACCTATTTTTATTATGGCAAAAAATCGAGTAGCTAGAAGGGACAAGAAAAAATGAATGTATTTTATAACGCAGCAGGTGTAGGCGATGTTTTATTCGTTCAATTAACTACCGAAAGGGCTGCACATGTTCATTGCGAACGTAAAAATGATGTAGCGATTCTAACGGATGAGCAAACTGGAGAGGTAGTCGGTTTCAATTTATTTGATGTGTCTCGCTATTTCCCTGTTCAGGCTGAGGGGCAAGTAGAATTAACGGAAGAACTAGCTGAACAGCTACAACAGGCTCTCCAACAAAATGAAGTAGAGCTAAAGCTGGACGTAGATTTTAGTCCTAAATTTGTTGTAGGCTATGTAGCACAAAAAGAAAAACATCCAAATGCAGATAAATTGAACATCTGCCAAGTAGATGTGGGTGAAGAAACGTTGCAGATTGTCTGTGGCGCTCCGAATGTAGAAGCAGGGCAAAAAGTAGTGGTTGCTAAAGTGGGTGCAGTGATGCCTTCAGGAATGATAATTCGTGATGCGGAGTTGCGTGGCGTTCCGTCATCTGGAATGATCTGCTCTGCTAAAGAACTCGCGCTGAAGGATGCACCTAATGTAAAAGGAATCCTTGTGTTAGAAGATCAACACAAAGCTGGAGAACCTTTTGTAGGGTAATCAGCAACAATCATCTCAATCAGCTTTTGTACGAGGCTTCGTCTAGCTCGCTGCAAAAGCTTTTTTACATTTAGCTTCTCATATGTTAATGTGATTTTTCCTTTTATTTCCGGATGACATAGATCTGTTTGATTTCCGTATGGAGAACCTGTTAAAATAGATTGATTGACGAGAAAAGAGTGATACATTTGAGTTGGTTACGGAATATGAAAAGACGTCTTCAGCAACTAGAAGACGACAATGAAAAAACAAACGATGTGTATGAAAATTTAATAACAAACAATACAGAAGGTGCTAGCAAACCCAATTTTAGATTTCCGATCGTTTCTGATCATGAAATTTATGGATGGGAAAAAGAACTGAATCATGATGAATATACAAAAGATTATTTACAGCAAGAACCGGAAGATGATTATGAAAGGGTTCCACTCTATCAAAATACTCGGTGGCCAGGTAAATTTGAACAAGAAGGTAAGATTTATAGAGCTGAATCCAAGCCTGAATTCATACAATCTGCACGTGTAGTGAATAGCCAACCTGCAAAACCGCAAGTAGAAGAAAAATCTCTTAGTTTCTCAGTGAAGGAAGAAAAACTGAAAACACCCAAAAGACCATTTTCACCTACTCAAGTACCTTCTCCAATTTATGGCTATGTTAAAAGCTCACCAATTCTATCGGCTATGGAGGCAGCAAAATTAAAAAGAAGTTCACACCATGCAGATGATGGAGAGCATTCTCATGAAGTAGACGATGCGATTGTGCAAGAGCTGGGAATTTCAGAGAATCAAGGTGCTGAAGAATTGACAGAGATTCAAGAGACGCCTTTTGAATGGTCGACTGAAACAGATGTACCAGTTGATAGTCTATTAGAAGAGCCTGAACAGTTCACTGACGAAGTAGTAGAACCTGTAAGTGAGATCGTCGATGCACCACATTCCTTACAAGAAGAAGTAGAAACAAATGCAGATGAGCAGCTTTCTATGCAAGATATAGAGCCGATAATAGATTCACTTTCCATTCCAGCAGATAGTGATGCAGAATCGCAATCTATGACAACGGAAGCGCATGTCGTGGAGGAAACTCTTGTGGAAAAAACTGATCAGACAAAAGATGTTCGGGATCAGCAATCACAAGTGGAAGGGTCATCTGTGAAGCTACTAGTCATTGATGAGCCAGTAGAAATTGCTGAATCGGTTCAAACAGAAGTGGAAGAAATAGAAGCTGTCTCAGAAGAAGTAATGAGCGTCAATGAAGACGAAGAAGAAATTGAAGAGCACGCTGAACCACAAAGAAAAGAAAAGATCGTCCCGTTTAATGTCTTGATGCTACAATCGGACAAAGAAAAATTAGCTGCGAAGAAAGAACAATCTTCAGTTAACGAAACACTCCATACAGAAGTTATAAGTACGAACTCTTCGGTATTAGAAGAAACTGTCATTGAAACATCAGAAGTGGAAGAAGAACCACTTCCTTCTTATGGGTTCCCTTCGCTACGCTATTTGGAGCCACCTGAAGAAGAAATAAAGGATGAAGAATGGCTTGAGTATCAGTCAGCCAAATTAGAAGAAACCTTATCCTATTTTTCCATTCAAGCGACTGTAATGCAAGCTGTGCAAGGCCCAGCTGTTACCATGTTTGAATTGACGGTAGAACAAGGGATTAAAGTTAGCAAAATACGGAATTTGACAGATGACTTGAAACTTGCGTTAGCTGCACGTGACATTCGTATTCAAGCACCTATTCCTGGCACAAGTTTGATTGGTGTAGAAATTCCGAATCGTCAAACGCGAGCTGTCCGTATTTCAGAAGTTATTGAAAGTACGTCATTTAAAAACTCAGATTCACCTCTTGAAGCAGTGCTAGGTCTTAGCTTGACAGGTGAACCGCAAACAATTGACTTACGTAAAATGCCGCATGGAATGATTGCGGGTGCAACGGGTTCGGGTAAATCAGTCTGTATTAATTCACTGTTAATCAGTTTATTGTATAAAGCATCCTATCACGACCTAAAACTGTTATTAATCGATCCTAAAATGGTCGAGTTGGCTCCTTATAATGGGATTCCACATTTATTGAGTCCTGTGATTACTGATGTGAAGGCAGCCACCGCTGCTTTGAAATGGGCAGTGGAGGAAATGGAAAGACGCTATGAGCTGTTTGCCCATTCAGGCGTCCGAAATATTGAGCGCTACAATGAGATGGTTATGGAGTCACGCCGTTTTTCTTTGAAAATGCCTTATATGTTGATTGTCATTGATGAATTAGCGGACTTGATGATGATGGCACCGGCAGATGTAGAAATTTCTATTAGCCGTATTACTCAAAAAGCAAGGGCTTGTGGCATTCATTTGATTATCGCTACTCAGAGGCCTTCAGTTGATGTCATTACAGGTACGATCAAAGCGAATATTCCTACACGAATTGCGTTCGCTGTCTCTTCTCAAGTCGATTCGAGAACCATCTTAGATTCGGTCGGTGCAGAACGATTGTTGGGCAAAGGTGATATGTTGTATTTAGGCAATGGACAATCCGCGCCTGTACGGTTGCAAGGGACATTTGTCACGGATGACGAAATCGAGCGTATAATAGAACACGTTCGTAATGAAGCAGAACCTACTTATCTGTTCGGTCAAGAGGATTTGCTGGCAACCGCGATTCAAGAAGAGGAAACGGATCCGTTATTCCAACAAGCATGTGCTTTCATCATTGAGCAGGGAAGTGTGTCTACATCGTTGCTTCAGCGACATTTCAGTATAGGCTACAATCGTGCGGCCAAACTGATTGACCGTATGGAAGCCAATCAGTTTATTTCAGAGCAAAGAGGAAGTAAGCCAAGAGATGTGTTTTTGACGGAGCAAGCTTTCGAAAGCTTTATGAAATAAAGGATCAATAGTTAGTCGTTATTTTTTAAAATACACATGATATACTAGGACATGATATAATCTTCAAGCGAATGCGTTACGCATGGGTTGAAGATAAAAAGTGGGATGAAAGAATTCCCGGGAGGTTTCAATATGACATTGTTTCACTTTACAGGCATCAAAGGATCGGGAATGAGTTCACTTGCCCAGTTGCTACACGATTCTTCTTATCACATTCAAGGTTCAGACGTGGAGAAATATTTTTTTACGGAAGATCCCTTACATGAACGAAATATAAAAGTTCTGCCATTTGATGAGGACAATATACAACTCGATATGAAAGTTATAGCAGGAAATGCTTTTAAAGACGACCATCCTGAATTGAAAAAAGCGCAAGAACTAGGGGTGGAAGTCATTCGTTACCACGATTTTCTAGGTTCTTATATGGAGCAATTCACTTCTATTGGTGTGACAGGGACCCATGGAAAGACATCTACTACGGGCTTGTTATCCCATGTATTGGGCGGCTTTGCACCGACTTCTTACTTAATTGGAGATGGAACTGGAAAAGGTGTGGAGAATACCGAGTATTTTGTCTTTGAAGCTTGCGAATATAAACGTCATTTTCTTGCATATCATCCAGACTATGCGATTATGACCAATATTGATTTTGATCATCCAGATTATTTTAAAAGTCTGGACGATATTTTGGATGCTTTTGGACAAATGGCCAATCAAGTGAAGAAAGCATTAATTGCTTGCGGTGATGATGAAAATCTTCAGCGTTTACAGACTCAAGTACCTATCGTTTATTACGGTTTGGATTCTTCCAATGACTTTTATGCGATTAATATTGAAAAAGACCGAGTGGGTTGTTCATTCGACGTGTTTATTCGAAATGAATTTTATTACAGATTCACGATTCCTTTGACTGGTGATCATGCGATTAAAAATGCACTAGGCGTTATTACGCTGTGCCATTATGAAAATATCCCAGCTGAAGTGATTAATGAACGATTTGCTACATTTCCAGGTGTAAAAAGACGGTTTTCTGTTCTAGAATTCGAGGGTAGAGTGATTGTAGACGATTACGCGCATCACCCGACTGAAATTCGTGCAACATTGGATTCAGCACGGCAAAAATACCCTGATCGAGAAGTAGTAGCTGTATTCCAACCACATACTTTTACACGTACTGCAGCTCTTCTAGATCAATTTGCAGACAGTTTATCTGATGCCGATCAAGTGTATCTTTGTGATATTTTCGGTTCAGCTAGGGAACAAGCCGGTAATTTGACAATTCTTGATTTAGTCAATAAAATTCCGAATTCCCACTACCTCAAATTGGATGATATGTCTGACATAGCACGTCATCAGAATGCAGTCATCTTATTTATGGGTGCAGGCGATATACAGTTATATTTACAGCGATTCAAATCCGACATTTCAAAAGAAGAAACAGCCTAACCCCTCGAGGGAAGGCTGTTTTTCAGTTGGAAGAAGAACAATAAATTTACATAAATATTCTGCGATGAATAGATTGTTCGAAAGGACTATTATGTATAAAAAAATCGCATTAAAATGAAACAATTAAAATTTGTAAAAGGAATTCGCTTAGTTATGTCGAACAGGAGTATATAGGACGGAAAGTTTAAAAACTCTTTAAGTAGGGTAAAGTTTTCGTAAGAATATGCTCTAGGGGGAACATGTCGGTGGTTAATTTACTTTACATCGCAGCAGTTGTGGCTGCGATTGCCTTTCTAATTCTTTGTGTGAGTCTTGCGATGACGCTTGGGTCTTTAAAGACTACTTTACAAAGTGTCTCGCATACAATGGACGACTTGACAAAACAATTAGAAGGAATTACAACAGAAAGTACACAACTTCTTCATAAAACGAATGAGCTTGCCATAGACTTACAAGGTAAAGCGGAAAAGCTAAACACTGTAGTCGATGCAGTAAAAGGAGTCGGTGATTCGGTAAATAATTTGAATCAGTCAGTTCACCGAATTTCTAACTCTGTGACTACGCAAGCTGAGCAAAACAGCGACAAAATCGCGCAAGTTTTACAGTGGGGTACCGTAGCGGTTGGTCTTTATGATCAAGTGAAAGAGCGGAAGCCGGAAAAATCCACTGGCTGGACTGTTTATAAAGCGCGTTCCTAGTACAAGCATGTTCCTTATCAGCTTATCAAACATTGAATTTACAGGAGGAAGAAAAATGACAGAAAACAAACCGAAATATAACTTTAACGAAAATGAAAGCACATTTGAACAAGGGACCTATGCAAATACGTATGGCCAGCCTGAATATCCAGCTAATTACACGTACCGTTCTACAAATGATCTATATGAAGATGAAAGTAGTGGCACTGGCAGCTTCCTTGCAGGTGCGATTGTAGGTGGTGTGATTGGTGCGGCAACAGCGTTATTCCTTGCTCCCAAAACAGGACGTGAAATGAGAGAAGACTTTACAACTCAAGCATCACAGTTAAAAGATAAAAGTATTGAACTTAGCTCAACTGCAAAAGAAAAAGCAGTGGAATTATCAACTGCTGCAAAAGACAAAACTGTAGATTTAACAGGTGCAGCTAAAGAGAAAACAGCAGCTATCACATCAGCTGCGAAAGATAAAACTTCTGAGCTTTCCCAAACAATCCAAGAGCAATCTGGCCAGTTAGTGGAAAAAGTGAAATCAGCTACATCCAAGACTACAGTACCAATGGATGATGGTACGGTTTCTTCAGAAGGTGAAGAAGCTACTGACTATAAAAGCATGAAACAAAGTAAGGAAGAGTCAGGGAATTTATCTAAAGCAAACGATGCAACAAGCAAAAAGAACGAAAAAGTATCCAGTAAATAATATGAAAAACCTTCCAACCTCAAAGTTGGAAGGTTTTTATGTTTATTCATTTATTCAAAACGAATTTCAAGACGGTCGCCTCCGAAAATGGATTCGTTAAAACGAATTGACTCCCCATTCCGCAATAATCGATAAGCAGAAGCAGAGTGGGCAGGAAGGGAGAAATCCGTAAATGAAAAGATATCACTAAAGATAATGGGTGCATCTGATACGGACTTGAATTCCACTTGATCCTCTGATCGGACCTCATATGCCAAATCAACCAGCTGGCCGTTGACAAAAACAGTGGCCCGCTGTTTCTTGATGATTACAGGCTCGTTATTGAACGTGACTTCTGCACGTGCTTCCAAAAGGATATCTAATTCATCCGCAATTTCTTTCACTGTAAGTGGGGTAGGTTGTCTTGTTTCAATAATATCGCCGTCTTGAAGAATATACTGCCCTGTAATCTCTCTACCATCTATCAAATACACAGATGGACGTGGTTTTAGGAAATGCTTGATCCCGTTCCATTTGACAGAAAGTGCTTCTGTACTTGAGAGTGTATTTTGAATGCCTTGTGCATACTCAATAGCAGCAGCTAACGTATTTGCTTGCCGTACAGTCAATTCATCCCGGTCGGAAATAGCAGTATCCATGGTGGCAACTTGTCCGTTCAGCAATACTTCACTTTCGATCGTTATTGGCAGCCCATCCAAATAAAAATGAATCGACGAAGGACCATCCACTAAATCCATAACGGTTGCTTTAGCATCTTTCCCATCTTTTCCAAAGCGCAACTGAATAACGTCTCGATTACGAATGCGGTCTTTTGTACTGGCTTCTTGTCCATTTAATATGATCGTTGTAGAAGAACCATGCTCTCCTGGAATAGTGATCCATTGTCCGTTTACTTTTACTGTCAATGCGAGTCCTGGTTTTCCATACAATTGACGGGCGGAAACATGGGCGGCAAGCAATGCATCTCCTACCGTCATTTCTTTCAATTCAAAGAGTCGAATCAGATGATCGTTGACTGTGATTGACATATAATGAATCGGCGCTCTCTTTGCGGCGATAGCAATCCCTATTGGTGTGACTAATGCAGGGGAGGCCTCGATGCTGTCAGCAAGTGTGACACCCGACAAGGCGTCCAAACTGCGGATTGCTACTCGATTTTCAGGTAACTCAAGTTGGATGCTCAGCTCTCTAGGAAGCGTTGGTGTCATGCTACCTCCGCCTACAATCATAACGGCTTGTGGAGAAGAGTCATTGTTCAATCTTTTAATTTCGGTAGCAATTGATCCGGCTAAGCGCTTGACTGCTGGACTGATGACTTCCACAACTTCTGTTGCAGGAATTTCCTGTTCAAATCCTAAAATATCTTGAACAGTTAGTAGTTCCTCTGTTGATATTTGGCGTTTCATTTGTTCAGCAAGTGGAAAATCAAGCAAATAATGACTACTTAGAGCTTCTGTTACTTCATCACCTGCAACGGGGACCATGCCATACGCAGTGACAGTATTTTCATTGGAGATCGCTATATCTGACGTACCTGCACCGATATCTACTAAAGCGATATTTAATCTCCTCATGGAAGGCGGGATGAGCACATTGATCGCCGCAATCGGTTCGAGTGTCAATGCCTCCATTTCTAAGTCTGCTCGTTTTAACGCAGCAAGTAATGATTCAACCACCACACGAGGCAAGAAAGTAGCAATCACTTCAACGGTCGCTTCTTTGCCTGTTTGATCAATCAAACTCCCGATCTCTTCACCATTCAATCTATAATGCAGCACAGAATATCCAACGCAATAATAATGGTCGTCTTCTTTTAATTCATCAGATGTAAGTAAAGTTTGTTGAGCATTCTGAACAGCAGACAATTCTAAGCGGTTAATATCTTCTGTAGAAATCAATGAACGCTCCGAAATATCAATCGTCACAGAACCTTCAGCTGTTTTTAGTGAACGACCTGCCGCGGCGACACTGACACGATGTAATTTACCATGTTGTTTTTCAAGTTCTTGCTTAATTTCTTGTATAATGGATGCCACACTTAAAATATTATGTATTTGACCGTCGATCATGGAGCGTTCTTTGTGTTCTTTTGAAATCAAATCGACAATATGAAAAGAATCGTCTCGTTCTTCAAGCACAATACCAACAACGGAGCGTGTTCCGATATCGAGTGCAAACAAAGTGTTAACCAGGATTTTCAACCTCATTTCTATGTGAAAATAGTGAAAATGTATTAATTCGATGAAATTGCGTGACTTTTCTAAGAGGATTCCTTATACTTGGTCTATTATATAAAAATGTAACATAGATTCCGTAGTTAGAAAAGGATGATATGTGCGGGGAGGAGATAGAATGATGAGACAGCAAGATTTAGGTGAGCTAAGAGGTCGTATCGATCAATTGAATATGGATATTCTAGAATTGATCAATGAACGGACAAGTATTGTTCAAGAAATTGGAAACGTAAAAGAAAAGCAAGGTGTAAATAGATATGATCCGATCCGCGAACGGGAGATGCTGAACGTCTTAAAGAACGCAAATAACGGTCCTTTGCCAGACGGTATCTTAGAACAAGTATTTAAATCTATTTTTATGTCAGCGCTTGAAGTACAACAAGACAAGCAGAAGAATGCGTTGCTTGTATCCCGTACGAAAAAAGCAGAAGATACAATCGTAAACGTGAACGGCCAGAAAATTGGAGGCGGGGAACCAACTTTTGTTTTCGGACCTTGCGCAGTAGAATCTTACGAGCAAGTATTAGCAGTTGCACAATCGATTAAAGCAAAAGGCTTAACGATGATTCGTGGAGGAGCTTACAAGCCGCGTACATCTCCATATGACTTCCAAGGGCTAGGGCTGGAAGGATTGAAAATTCTAAAGCGAGTTGCGGATGAAACGGGACTTTCTATTGTCACAGAAATTATTACACCGACACATTTGGAGGAAGCACTCGAATACATCGATGTCATCCAAATTGGTGCACGGAATATGCAGAACTTCGAATTGTTGAAAGAAGCGGGAATGGTCAATAAGCCAGTACTTCTAAAACGTGGAATGTCTGCTACGATTTCTGAGTTTGTTAACGCAGCTGAATATATTATTTCTAAAGGAAATACGGAAATTATGCTATGTGAGCGAGGTATTCGTACATACGAAACTGCTACGCGAAATACGCTTGATATTTCTGCTGTTCCGATCTTGAAGCAAGAAACACACTTGCCGGTATTTGTGGATGTGACTCATTCTACGGGCCGTAAAGATTTGTTGCTTCCGACAGCGAAGGCAGCGATTGCAGTAGGAGCAGACGGTGTCATGGCGGAAGTTCATCCAGATCCAGCAGTTGCATTATCGGATTCTGCACAACAAATGGACATAGAGCAGTTTGACAAGTTTTACGAAGAGATGACTCGCTTCATGAATACGCATCAAACGATCTAACAATCGGGCACCGATCCTAGTTATGAGGGTCGGTGCCTTATACATAGTAAGACATTAAAAGAAATTTTGAAATAAAGAAAAAACACTATATACACTGGGAACACTGTATAATACTAAGGAACAAGGATAGTTAGGAGGATCAGAAATGGCTATCACCATTTACGATGTAGCAAGAGAAGCGAACGTTTCTATGGCAACGGTTTCACGAGTAGTGAATGGGAATCAGAATGTAAAGCCTGCCACTCGCAAGAAAGTATTAGATTGTATAGAAAGATTAGGGTACAGACCGAACGCAGTCGCACGGGGATTGGCTAGCAAACGGACAACCACAATCGGTGTCATTGTCCCTGATATGTCCAAAAGTTATTATGCAGAGCTATCTAGAGGGATTGCAGACGTGGCAACAATGTATGAATACAATATTATCATTTCCAATTCGGACAAAAGTGCATCTCGGGAAGTCGAGCTATTTGAAGATCATTTAGGGAAACAAGTAGATGGCTTGATTTTTATGAGTGATTCTATTTCACCAGAAGTTCGGTCAGAAATGAAGACGGCGAATGTGCCGATTGTATTGGCGGGTACGCTAGATTTTGAAACGAATTTACCGTCTGTCAATATTGATCATGAACAAGCGGCTTACGAGGTCGTTAAAAGATTGATCGATAATGGTCATCAGCGGATCGCTTTTGTGTCGGGACCTTTTACGCGTGACATCAATCGGGAGTGTAAACGAGTTGGGTATGTTCGTGCTTTGGAAGAAGCAGGGATGTCGATCGATGAGTCGTTAATCGTAGAGACCGACAATACGTATGATGAAGCCTACGAAAGTTGGAATATATTAGGGAAGTTGGCTGATCGTCCAACGGCTATTATGGCAAGCAGTGATGAAGTAGCTGTTGGAATTATGAATGGTGTACGCGATGAAGGTCTTCAAATTCCGGAAGATGTGGAGATCATTTGTTTTCAGCATTCCATTTTGGCTAGGATTGTACGTCCGCAACTTTCCGCAGTGGTTGTACCCCTCTATGACTTGGGAGCTGTCTCCATGCGGTTATTGACAAAATTGATTAATGAAGAAGAAGTTGATGAAACAGAGGTCATTTTGCCATACCATTTAGAAGAACGACAATCTGTAAAGTGAAAACAAGCAACTTATCGTAATGATAAGTTGCTTGTTTTCGTTTCTAGCAAGTATTGGTAATGGAATTTTAGTTTTTACGAATTGTGTAAAGCGCTCTCGTTAGCATTTGTTCATTTTTTTCATTAATATCACTTTTGCGGGGGACTGGCTCGTATAAGTTGGGCGGGTCTTCCCATGTCTCAATGAGAGAAACAGGAGCTTCAGGCTGCCACTTTTTTAGCCAGCCATCAGGAAGAGGACCAGTCGGAGTGGGGATTGATTTCATAGTCAGCCATAAATGAGACCACGCACGCGGGACAACGCGCCAAATATCGTATCCTCCGCCACCTATTGCAATCCAACGTCCATCACAGTATTCTTCCGCAATTTCTTTTGCAACTTTGGGGATCTCCTCATAAATCTTTAACGTGCTATATAAATGCGTTAACGGATCGAAATAATGAGCATCAGCTCCATTTTGAGTCAAGATCACATCCGGTTTAAAGTACGCCGCTACTTCTCGCAATGCGGTGTGATAGATGTGCAAAAAAGATTCATCTTCCGTGAAGGCATCGATTGGGAAGTTGAAAGAAGTACCATAACCTTTGCCATTTCCACGCTCCGTTACATTTCCTGTACCTGGGAATAGATAACGTCCTGTTTCATGAATGGAAAATGTACAAACGCTAGGATCATCGTAAAACGTCCATTGCACTCCGTCTCCATGATGTGCATCTGTATCCACGTATAAGACACGTGCGCCATACTTTTTCTGAAGATATTTTATAGCGACAGAGCTATCATTATAGATACAAAAGCCAGATGCTTTACCTTGAAAGCCGTGATGTAACCCGCCCCCGAGATTCAACGCGTATCTCGAACGTCCCTCCATAACTTCCTCAATAGCGGAGAGAGTTCCGCCTACCAAGAAAGCGCTTGCTTCGTGCATGTCGGGGAAGAAAGGTGTATCTTCTGTCCCTATTCCGTAAATACTTCCGATATTTTCATTTACTTCTCCTTTGCTAGCTTTTTTTACAATTTCAATATATTTCGCATCGTGTGCTAGTAATAACTCTTCATCAGTTGCCGTTCTTGGTACGACGATTTCATCAGGTTGTATGGCACCGATTTCTTTCAATAAATCCATCGTCAAAATAATACGTTTTTGATTGAATGGATGCGTCTCAGAAAATTCATAGTTTAGTTGGTCTGGTGAAAATATGAAACTCGCTTGTTTTTTCATAAGCCCATCTCCGGTTCGCTTGGCCAAAGAACCTGAAACCCTTCCGCTTTTAAATCTGCAATGATGGAAAGTGGATTCATTCGTTTAATTCGGACAGCCAGGATTTTACAATCTTCGTCATCTTGATAGGGGTATACAAGAACGCTCAGCACATTGGTATTATGTTGATGAAACACTTGGGAAACTTCAAATAGAATACCAGGTCGATTAGGAACTCTGATCTGTAAATGGGAACTGGGCTGATTCGCTCCAGTTAGCTCAATGTAATTATGGAGCAAGTCAGTTTTCGTCAGAATGCCGACAAGTTGATAATTTGAGACGATCGGCAAACAGCCAATTTCATACGTGTAAAATAATAGCGCTGCTTCTTCTACAAAGTCTCGTGGATGACCGATTAGTAAATCTGTTTTCATGATTTTATCAAGGGGTGTTTCATAGAGTGAAGGTTCCAATCGTTCAGAAATGCTTGATGGGGATGCTTCTTTCACATCCCGATCCGTTACTAACCCAATTAAACGCCCATCCTTAACTATCGGTATATGTCTAATTCTTTTCTTTTGCATAATTTGAACAGCGTCTGCAATCGTATGCGTAGAATTCAATGTAATCACTTCTGTTTTCATAAGATCTTGTACGAGCATGATCATTCCTCACTTTCAGTGGTTTACCCGGTTCTTAAAACGGACACGATCAAACTGCTGGATAGATTCCTGATCGACTCGTTTGCCGATTCTGGCCATTAAACAATTGGCAGGGTGAGAACAAACCTCTGGATCATCAGTTGAAAAAAACTCCATTCCACCAGCACGCATCATTTTTTCCATCACTTTTCGGTAGTCCCAAACAGTCAATCCGGTACCTTTTAAATCCCAATGCCAATAATATTCAGTTGTAATAACGATATAGTCTTCCATTGCGTCATCAAGCATAGATAATTCTAGTAATGATTTGCCAACTTGAGCCCCTCGATAGGCAGCAGCCACTTCTACAGCACCCAGTTCAATCAAATTGGGTAGTTCTGCTTCATACCACCGTTCAAGTGGATCAGGATAAAGGAATGTAACGTATCCGATAATGGTGTCTCCAATTCTAGCTATATTGATTCGTCCTTCGGGAAAAGAAGCGATTTTCACTAACGCTTCTTGTTGTTGTTTGGGCGGACGAAATGCTTTCAGTCCTTCATGGAATGCGAGCTTAGCCAATTGTTCGGATGAAACAGGTCCCTCGATGATCAGATCGCCTTCTTCATGTGGGTACGTTCTTGAAAAATAGGTTTTTCTGTGTTCCACGCAGTTCACTCCTTCCTATATTTTTACCCTTATTACGGATAATTAATCGCTGTAGGTCCTGATCGCTCTTCTCTCAATTAAGTATACAATTTCTACAGTGAAAATGTGTGTAGTTTTCTGAAAATCATGGAATTGTCAGTGACGTTGTTCACAAGAAAAACCGAATTACAATGGTTGTATTGTAATTCGGCTTCAAATTTAATCTTTTTTTTGTGGTTCAGGTTTCTCAGGTTTTGGCTTTGTATGGTCGTTTTTATTATCGTTATTGTTTGGATTGCCGTTGCCATTACTATTTCCTGAGTTATTATTCCCATCATCAGTTGGTGGACCACTCGGATCCCCTTCACCAGAGTCAGGTTGGGTTGTAGGCGGTGTAATCTCTGGCTGCTTTTGAGTTTCAGGTTCAGGCTCAGGTGTGTTGGTTACCGTATTCGAAGCTCCTGATAATAATCCTGTAATATCAACGGCTCTTACGTAATATGAGCCACTCCCAACTTGATAAGATAGCGATGCTCCATCTCTGACTGTGCCTACCCGGACACCATTTTGATAAATGTAATAGCCAATGACATCATTAGATGGGGAAGCTGACCAAGTTAGGACAGAACCATTTTGGCTTGCCTGTACTGGTGCCGGTGGAACATTATCCGCTGGGAATACAGCACCAGAGACGACGTTGCTTGAGTATCCGCTTTGTGTAGCAAATAATTTTGATCCGTCTCCTCCAAGTCTTCCGAGCATTCGTTTAACAAATTCAGAATTTACGCCTACACCGCCATCTCCCACAAACTCACGAGGTGTGGATGGCAATGCTTGGTAGAGCCTTCCTTTTACACGGACGGAAGCAGAAGACACAATGCTGTCGTCTGTTTTTGAAGGAACCATAACTTTTGAGTTAAATAAATCTGAACGAACTAAGCCGGCAGCCGAGCAGGCGGCCGAAGGAGCCATTCCTGAGATTGAACAAAATGAACGCGACACAACGCCATTTGGACGTTTAAATGTTTCAGAAGCCTTCACTATCTCTGGTCGAATGGAATTTGCTGTATTCATCAGCTGGCCAAATAATCTTGCGGTTCGTTCGGAGGGGTGCATTTGACCTCGACTCCCATTATATAAGGTCTTCCGCTGATCTTTATAACCGAGCCAAACGCCAAGTGATACGTTGGGATTGTAACCAACGAGCCAAGCATCTGCGTAATGCTGTGTAGTACCCGTTTTCGCAGCCAAGTCAGGACGGAAATTCATGAATCCCGGTACACGCGCACCAGTTCCTGGATTTTTCAATACGTCTCGCATCATATCGGTAATAATATAAGCAGTTTCGGGACTAAATACATCCACCGGTTCAACTTTATGTTCATAAACGATATTGCCTTGCATGTCTTCAATCCGATCGATCATGTATGACTCAATAAATTGGCCGTTATTAGCAAAAGTAGCAAAAGCATTTGTATTCTCTTCTACAGATACACCGTGTTTCAAACCACCTAGAGCAGCGGAATGGTTTTGACCGTCCTCATCAATTAATTTAGAAAAATTCATTTTACGAAGAAAATCAATTGGTTGTCTATCGATAATTTGATCATATAGGCGGACGGTTGATAGGTTTTGAGAACGAGCCAATGATTCACGAGCTGAGATAATACCTAATTCACGATCATAATAGTTGGCTGGTTTCCATGTGCCTATGTTGAATTTCACATCAACAACGGGACTTCCGGCGCCGATTACACCATACTCGATTGCAGGAGCATAGACAAGTAAAGGCTTCATAGAAGAACCATTTTGTCTGAAAGCTTGTGTGGAGTGATTCAATGCTTCAATTTCATGATCTCGTCCACCAATGAACGAAAGAATTTTTCCCGTGTGATTTTCGATCATAGAAGCTCCGACTTGCACGGGATTTTCTACAATTTCACTTTTACCCGATTCTGCATTTGTTTTTTCGGATGTGTAAGTGAATCCGTAATATTGGAAATTCTTTGCAACTTCATTCATCTTATCATAGAGATCTTTATCAATTGTAGAATAGATGCGATAGCCGTCCGTCCGCATAGAGCGATCAGCAAGCATTTCATACTTTTCTTTTATCTTGGAATCATCATCAAATCGACTGGTCTCAATGCCATCTTTTTCGGCCAAAACTTTTGCCAATATCTCAATTGTTCGATTTTGAATTTCCTGGGTAACATATGGATAGCGTTCCGTCGCCCGCTTCGTTGGCTGTCTAAAGTCTTTCACAATGTCATATGCGATAGCCTCCTGATATTCCGCCTCTGTAATATACCCAGTATCTCTCATTCGGAATAAAACCGTCTTCATCCGATTAATACCTGGCTGCAGTTTTTCAGGCTCTTTCAGTCCCTGATTCTTACTATAGAAAGGGGTATAGGAGAAAGGCGCTTGTGGAATCCCTGCGATATACGCGGCTTGAGGTAAGCTCAACTCACTCGCTTTAATACCAAAAATACCTCTGGCTGCCGTCTCGATACCTGCAATGTTTTGTCCTACGACATCCCGGCCGTAAGGAATGATATTCAAGTAAGCTTCTAAAATTTCGTCTTTTGTCATGAAATGTTCTAAGCGCATTGCCAGTAAGATTTCTTTCGCTTTACGTTCATAGGAAACTTCATTCGTTAAGATCTGATTTTTTACAAGCTGTTGTGTTAAGGTTGATCCACCTGTTTGACTATCTGAGTTGGTGATATCTTGAAACACTCCGCGGAAGATCGCTTTTGGCACGATTCCAGTGTGTTCTTTGAAATATTCATCCTCTGTAGCGAGTACGGCATCTATTGCATATTGAGATACCTTGTCCAAAGTGATTTGTCTACGCTCAATATCTGAGTTGATTTTGCCTAGATAGACGTTGTTAGCAAAGAACATTTCCGACGTCTCTTCGTAAGTAAAAACAGCATTTCGCAATTCTTCTTTCGTACGCAAAGGCTCTTTCGCAACAAGAGAAGCGAAGTATCCAGCGCCGACAGAAGTGGCAAAGACTGCTCCGATTACTCCGAATACTAGTAGTAGTATGAATAAATTCCAGGCAACACCGGAGCCAATTCGAACTTTTTTGGCCCAAGGCTCTTTTTTCATCTGTTCGAATTTACTTTCTAGTTGTTGGATTCGATTATTTTTCTCTTTACTCACATCATTCTCCCCCTAAAAATCTTACTTATTATATCATAGTTCTACGATTAATTAAGCAATTAATGTTGACTTTCGTTGGAACTTGGTTAAAATGAAAGACATACGAATTTACATGTTGAAAAAACCGAAGTAATGATAGCGAGATTCCGTAGTAGAGAGGCAACGGTTGGTGAAAGTTGCTCGGTGCGCTATGCATGAATTACAGTTTTGGAGTGTACGTTGTGCGCAACGTTATCAGCGCCTAAAAGCCGGAGAGTTTCTCTCAAGCCGGGTGGTACCGCGTTATGTTTAATAACTCAACTAACGTCCCTGCATGATCATTTTTGATCGTGTGGGGATTTTTTTGTTGAAGTAGGAGGAATAGGAAAATGTCGAATGAATTAATGGATGATTTAAGATGGAGAGGCCTGCTATACCAGCAGACGAATGAAGAAGGTCTGGAGAAATTATTAACAGATGAAAAGATTTCTTTATACTGTGGCGTAGATCCGACAGCGGATAGTATGCATATTGGTCATATTGTACCATTATTGACTTTGAGACGTTTTCAATTACATGGACATCAGCCGATTTTATTGATCGGTGGAGCAACCGGTATGATAGGGGATCCATCTGGACGCTCTGAGGAACGTCAATTGCAAACAACGGAGCAAGTGGCGGATAATGTACGCGGCATCAAAAAACAACTAGAGATGATTTTTGATTTCCAATCAGACAATGGCGCGAAGTTAGTTAACAACAACGACTGGATTGGGTCGATGTCATTGATCGAATTTCTGCGTGACTACGGTAAATTATTGAGCGTCAATTATATGTTGGCGAAAGATAATGTCGCATCTCGTTTGGATCAAGGGATTTCTTACACAGAATTCTCTTACATGCTCATGCAAGGAGCAGACTTCAATCATTTATACGACCATCATAATTGCCGCGTGCAAATTGGTGGATCGGATCAGTGGGGGAATATTACAACGGGACTTGAAGTGATCCGTAAATTGCATGAAGAAGAAGTAAAAGCATACGGCTTCACGATTCCACTCGTGACAAAAGCGGACGGAACGAAATTCGGAAAATCTGCTGGCGGTGCGGTTTGGTTGGATGCGAAAAAGACCTCTCCTTATGAGTTCTACCAATTCTGGATCAACGCAGCGGATGCAGATGTTGTAAAATATTTGAAAATTTTCACTTTCCTGAGCCGTGAAGAAATCGAAGCGCTCGAAATATCAGTGCAAGAAGAACCGCATTTACGTAAAGCTCAAAAAACATTAGCAGAAGAAATGACACGTCTGATCCATGGCGAAGCAGCACTTGAGCAAGCGATCCGTATTTCAGCCGCGTTGTTCAGTGGAGATTTAAAAGCTTTGACAGCTTCCGAAATGAAAGATGCATTTAAAGATGTACCAACTGTCGAAATGGAGAAAGCAGACCAAAACATCATTGACTTTATCGTCCAGGCAGGCGTATCTCCATCGAAGAGACAAGCTAGAGAAGATGTTACAAATGGTGCCATTTCATTTAATGGGGAACGCATTACGGACACAGACTTTACTGTAGGGGCAGACCAGCGACTGGAAGATGCCTTTACAATTGTACGACGTGGGAAAAAGAAATATAGTATGGTGAAGTTTGTTTGAGATTGTAGGAAAACTTGGAAGGTATAGAATGTGATTGAAAGCCCCTGAATTGAGTTATTTATTCAGGGGCTTATTTGTTTTAATGAACTAGCATCTTTTAATCAAAGGATCTGATTACTAAATATCATCGTAACATCTTTCGAATCGCTTTTACGAAACGTCCATTCGTTATAGGAGTTGCTATTATGAATGGAATTTTAAGGAAATACCTCTTTCTTTATCGAATGTAGGAAAAAAGGGAGTGGAAATTCATGATTCTCAAAAGAACATACTCTGATATCGATGTTAGAAATTTTATTGACATGTTTTCTTTAGAAGTAAGAAATGGCCTGGATGTCACCTATAGAAAAGAGTCGTTAAAACATATTAAGGAAGATAGGGAATTTACGGATGCCTTAAAAACCGAGTGTGGGATTTACTACTTTATCCAATGAGATATTGTTAAATATGTAGGAAGAGCGCTACCGGCAGTAGGATTAAGATCAAGAATTCTAAATCAAATGAATGCTTTTGGTGATGAAAATTGGGATAAAGTTATTACTGATGATGGAACTGAAATTGCAGTAATTATATTCAATAACGTAGAACAATGGTATTTTATTTCTGCATTGGAACACTACCTCATCGAGAAGCTTGAACGACCTATTTTTAACAAGCGATGCTAAATATCATCGCCTAATTGGCTCTTTTTTATTGTACATAATGTATAACTAGACATAGCATAAGCTAGCGATTTTTTTATGTATAAAGTATAACTCAATTTTATGGCAATAAAAACAATGAATAAATTACTATTCCCGAGAGATGCTAATAACGGTTAGTCATATAAATCATTGGAGGTGCCATAATGAAAGGAAAATTTTTAGCATTGCCATTGGCGGTAGTATTGCTATTAAGCGCTTGTGGGGACGACAATGAAGCGGATAATTTTGATGTGAAGGATCCGTTGATGGAGGACAGCGGGGAGAATGATGTAGGCAAATAATAATACAATTCAATAAATACAGTTCAGGGGTTGTCCAGAAAGTGAACTGCTCCCCGTCAAGTAGACAGTAATAATAAATAAAATGTAATTAGACGGCTTTAGCTCTGAATTCAATTGGGCTAAGGCCGTTTAGCCGTTCTTGCAGGCGTTCATTGTTATAGAAATTAATGTATTCATCAATCGCTTGTTCTAATTCCGTAAACGTCTCGTATGTATTCAGATAATATTTCTCGCATTTCAGCGCACCCCAAAAAGACTCGATCGGTGAGTTATCGATGCAACGACCGACACGGGACATACTCGGCGTTATTCCCGCCTTTTCTGTCATTTCCTTAAAACGGGGACTAGTGTATTGGAAACCGCGATCACTATGAAGGATCGGAGTAACATTAGGCTCTTCTTGCAAGGCTTTCTCCAGCGTTTCAAAAACCAATGCATTATTGTTTGAACGTCCAAGTACATAAGCGATAATAGAGCCGTCAAAAAGATCTCGGATGGCACTGAGATAGGCCTTGGAAGATGAACCGTATTTGAATTCTGTTACATCCGTAACCCACTTCTCATTCGGCTCCTCGGCTACAAATTGACGATTCAATATATTCTCTGCCACATGTGTAGGGGTGGTTTTCTGATATCGTTTACGTTTTCTACGGATGACAGACTGGATTCCGGCTAGCTTCATCAGACGATAAATACGCTTATGGTTAAATGTTCTGTTGAATTTCCGTTCCAGTACCATTTTCATTCGACGATATCCATAAATCCCTTTATGCTTCTTGTGGAGCTTCCGAATCTCTGACAGGAGTTCCTGATTAAGCTTCTCTTCCTTCGTCACTTCACGATCCAGCCATTTGTAATAAGATGAGCGTACAACACCAGCTTCTTCGCATAGAAGCTGGATGGGGAATCCATCATCCCCATGGACTTCCCTGATAGCTAGATATTGATCTTCAAGCCGTAGCCTGCTTAGAATCGCCTCCTTTCGAATTCCTCTAGCTTTTTTAAAAGTGCTAGCTCGGCTTTCAGTCGCTGATTTTCTTTCTCTTTCGCCTTCAGTTCGATCTTCATCCGCTCTTCAGGAGATAAATCCTCCTCCAGCTTTCCTAGACCTCTTCTGTCCTTTAAGGCCGCTTCACCCCCGACTTCATACTTTTTCACCCATTGATAAACTTGATTGTATGAGACATTAAACTCATTAGCTATTTTTTGATAGTTCTTATTCAAAGCGATGCACTGAAGTGTAATCTCCAACCGTTCGCTTAACGTCGTCTTTCTTCCCTGCGTCATGGAAACACCTTGCCCTTTCTGGTCTCGTGTGACCTTTCCATGACTAGTATACTTGTTCACCCATCTACGCAAAACAGCTGTGCTTGAGATATCATACTGAAGAATGGTCTCCAGTTGAGAATATTTGCCGGAGAGATAGTCCTGAACGGCTACTTTCTTCTGTTCTTGCGTATATTTTCTTTGGACACCATGAGTCTGGAGACCTTTGACACCATATCGCTCATACTGCTTTCTCCACAGTTTGAAGGCACTTGGGCTAACATTAAAATGACGACAAGTATAAGCAATGGAATACCCTTGTTCCTCATAAAAATGTAGAATCTCCAGCTTTTTCTTAGTAGGAACACTTGGAACTGGCATAAAAAACTCCCCCCAAAGTAGACATTTGTTTTTTCCATTGTCTACTTTGAGGGGAGCATATCACTTGAAATCATTTGAGGATTACGAAAGCATTTTTTTGAAAGGATGGGCGGTGATCCTTTGAATTATCGCTGCAATGTATGTGGATGCAAGAGGGCTTGGATCGTATCGGGCCTGTTCGTTCATTGTGAAGAGTGTGCTTATAATTAACTGGAAGGCAGCCTGCTTGACGAGGGCTATTTTTTTATTATAAAAACTTAGTCTCAAGAAAGAAAAATTCTTCTTACAATCGCAAAAACTGGCCAATGAGAGAATGTAAGGGCTGAAAGTTTTAGGATAATTATAAATACAACTAATTAATTATAGTATTTTTGTAGTATATTGGTAGACAACAAGGAAGTGAGGGAGATTATGAAACTAAATAACAAGTTTATAATAGTATGGTGGGTAGGGTTGATACTGGTATTTGGTGGGATAATCATTAGTCGATACAAATATTATCTTTCGGGAAATATAGTCGGTTTGGATTACTTACTACTAATAATGTTTTTCTTTTTAGTTTTTTTACCTCTGTATACAGAAATGAGTATGTTTGGTTTTTCTTTAAAAAGAGAGATTGAATCAGTTGGAGGAGAAATTAAAGAGTTAAAAACAATGGTAATTAGCAACTCTAATAGCAATCACGTGTATTTCTCACAGAGTGGTAATTTAAATGAAGAACAACAAAAGCAAATTGAGAAGGACCTATCAAAAAATAAAAAGAATGAAACCGATTTGATAGAAAAATTTATGTCAAACAATGATGAAATTCTTAAGTTTTTTACTATCCGATATCTAATAGAAAGGGAGATTAGGAGAATGTCCGTCACTTATTCAAAAGAACCTAATAAAAAGCCGGTTATTCATTTAGTGAAAATGTTAGATAACTATGGCATTTTTGAACCGTATATCGCAAATGCATTATTTGAGATTAATTCAATTACGTCTAAAGCAATTCATGGTGAAGAAATACGAGATAACGACAAAAAATTCGTATTAAAGAATGGACCTATATTGTTACAAAAGTTAAAATCAATAGAATAAAAAAGAGCGTCTACATAGCCACTCTTTTTATTTTCTTTAGATGGAAATATATTGAATACGAAGGGATGCTAAATCTTGTTATAGTGGGAACGCCGTTCAACTGTTTTATGTAATTTTTGTGTGAAGTAGCAAAGGCGAGGGAATTACTAGAGCATGGTGAATACAAAATTGTGACGCATAAGAGGAAAGTTTTGCGGATGCGGAGGGGAGAGGGGGAGAAGTTTTGAGTGAGAGAAAGCTGGAGAGTCGTATACTTTATATTTTGGTAACAGTCTTATTAATTTCAATGCTAACTCTATGTTTTGGAATCTTAATGAATGAAAATGGCTTTAAGCCAAATAAAGATCTTGTAAACCCGATTTCTACATTTTTAGGGGCATTATTAGGTGCTGGTTTATCAGGAGGAATTGCAATATACGCAGCAAAGGTACAAGTTAATAAACAGCAGGATATCTTCTTAAAGGAGATAGAATATAGAGATGAAAAAGAGAAAAACAAAGAAAAACAAAACTTGGTTAAGTTACATAAAAAACAATTATTAGTGTTACAAAAAATTGAAATTGAACTTATTAAAATTATTCAGCAAACTTCTCAGGTTCAAAGGCAAGCTCAAACTGTGGTGTTTAATTCGGGAAATTCGTTTTTACAAACAGTTACGAAAATAAAAAAGACAAATAACTACTACTGGGATGACCTTGATTTTATTATGGATTTAAACTTAAAATTTCATCTTCAGTTACTGAAGGATCAATACAATGAATTCACTGAAATTTTGGCAATAGAAACAGCGGCATATGAAGATGATATAGATTTACTTAAATTGAAAATAGCAGATCTAATTTCAAAGAAAGATAAAGGATTTATTACTGAGGAAGAAAAGATTCGACTTAAACAATTAAATTTTAAAAAAATGAAGATTCTAGTCGAATATCATTATTACAAAGACGAAAAAAAGAGTATGTGGATTGTAGCTAAAAATGGAACATATATTCATTTGGCAGATGATCTACGTAATGAAGTTAGAAATTTAATTGATGAGAGTAGCAAAATATGTGGTGTAAAAGTAAGCGGAGATCCATTTGAACTAATAGATTTATAGATCATATGGCCAACCAGAGGATAACATTTGATTGCAGCATTGCGCTGCGTCATTTGTTGTCCTCTTTTTTATTTCACAAAAAGGATTGATATGCGATCGATGAAAAGTGAACTTCATCGTGTGGGGCTAGTACAGCCTGTTAAACAAGCGGAAGCGAAGAAGGATACTAGGAAAAACAAGAAACGAAACGAGCGGTTGAGTGAGCGGGATTTGCTTGATTTTATGGGCGTTGACCGTGATACATACCGACGCGGACTAGGTGGCGCATTTAGAAGAAAGTAGATTGATTTGAACGAGAAACAGGCGAAAAAGTGGATTCGTGATTATCATTGGATGATGAACACGGTAAAGATGTTATTCGACGACGTGAAAAATGCTGGAGAGGGTTTAGTCGCTCAATATGGAGATGAAGCAGGCATGCCGAAAGCTAAGGGGTTAACAGGAGATGTTGTGTTAAGTGAGGTTATCAGGCATGGGAAGCATTGGGACCGCATTGCTGACTACGAAAAGAAGATCCAGTTCATTCAGCAAAATATCTATGTGATTACAGAAGAGAGGGAAGTGGAGATTCTTCACTGGTTACTTGAGGGGGAAAGCTACGCCTGGATATCAAGACATATGGGATTATCGCAGACCCATACGAAACCCATTTGTTCATCCATCGCTAGTCAAATAGTTAGGAATGTTAGAAACGGACGATGTGGTTGAATTGTGTGGTAAGGACGATGAAAACAAAAGAATAAAAAGAATGATATACTGGAAAGCAGGTCGGGGAGTCGGATCAGCACAGGCGATGCATTGGTCTGATTTCCCGTTTTTGAGCGTGAGTTATTTGTCCTTTGAGATTAAGTTCTTGAATTAAAGGATTTTCTCCTTATTTAGCGATTGGTGTCAATATAAAGGGGAGAGATTTGTCAAAAGGTATTTTAAGTATTTAGTTCTTAGTTGGTCCCTTCAATCAAATTATAGATTAGCAATGGTTTTGAGTTTGCTATTAGTTTATTAGACGTTTATGACTCCTATATAGTACAATTGAAGCATTCGTAAAGTAGGGGGGTTGAAATATGTATTCGATTGGGATAAGGATATCCCCAAGCACAAGGTCACCTAAAGTATATTATGCCGTGATTAATGACCAAGAAGACGAATTTGAAATTATTAGATGTTCGTTTTTGAACATCCCCTTATCATTAGAAATTCCAGAGCAACTCGCTTTTATTAGAACAAACTTACTTGCTATTATTTTACAGTATAATATTACTCATGCTGGACTTAGAATCACAGAAACAGTGGCACGAACACCCTCTGTTTATAGAATGAATATTGAGGGAGTTGTACAGGAATTATTTGCTAATAGTACTATTGAAAAATATTCGGTAATGAAAATTGTTCAGATGTCTAGACTTTTAGAGACTGGGGATATAAAAAAATATCTTGAAGCTGCTGAAAGTTTTGCTGGGATCGAAAAATGGGAAGAATATAAACTAGAAGAGCGTGAATGTTTAGTTGTAGCTTGTGCAGCTACAGTTCTATGAGGAGTGTTTGAGAAATATGCTAATTGTAGATACATCATTGAGTTTAGAATATAGGGAAGAGATAGGACTAGAGGGGAGAAATTCAACAGTCAACAAGGCTTTTGATCCTCAATTAAACGCTGAATTAGTAGTTAAGCGAATTAATAAATCGGAGTTTACCAAAACAGAAGATTATTTTAAAGAAGCACAAATGCTTTACGCATCAGAGCATCCGAATATAATGGGGATTAAATATGCCACCCAAGATACAGATTATATTTATCTGACAATGGATTATTATAAAAATGGATCCATAAATTCTTTATTAGAGAAAAGATTCCTGACAGTAAAGGAGATAATTAAATACTCATTAGAATTTCTTTCAGGTATACATTTTATGCACACGAAAAATTTGGTTCATTTTGATATTAAACCAACCAATATTTTAATAAGTAACTCTAATAAGGCTGTTGTTACTGACTTTGGTCTGGCTAAATATTTGAATGAAAGTGGATTTGCTCAACCAGATAAGTTTTATCCACTTCATGTGCCACCTGAAACTTTTGAAACAGGAAAATTTTCATTTTATACAGATATATATCAGGCAGGTTTAACTATATATAGGATGTGTAATGGTAATACAAATTTTAAACAACAGCTTCGAGATTTGAATATACAAAATCAAGAACAACTAGCTGAAGCAATAAGGAAGAATAAATTTCCGCAAAAAAGTAATTTTTTACCTCACATACCAGATAAGTTTCAACAAATCATTAAAAAATCGCTGATGAATGACGTGACTAAGAGGTATGAGACAATATTGGATATGATTAATGAAATCAGCAGTATTGAAGATGTTTATAATTGGGAGTATACTGAAGGGGAGAATGACCATTTTAAATTCACAGAAGAAAATGAGAATCATAAACTTGAATTGAGTCTAATTCAAGTCGATGATAAATGGGAAACAATTGGAGTAAGAATAAGGAGTAGTGATAATAAAACTACCCGTGTTACCAAATGGTGTACATCTGGATATAATAATAAAGAAGAAGCTTTTATGGAAATAAAGAAAATGTTAAAGTATAAATAAAGATTTATTGTGAAAAGGGGGTAATATCGTGAAAAAGTTTAAGGCTAAAAAAATAGCACTAACTAATCACAAGACTCCATTTCCTATTGACACGTTACATGAACGTTTAATAAAGGCTAAAGCGATTGATATGAGGGATAATTATCGTATTGTAGAAACCTTCGATGGTTATATACAAGTATTGCCTATAGATAACACCAAATTATACAAATAAAATCCTTAGCATCCTTCGGGCTGCTTTTTCTATGCCTAAAAATAAAAGAATGAGTGGTGTGTTATGAAAATTACATAGGAAATAATATTCATTAAGGCTAGAACAGCGCATTGCCGAAAGGAAACTACTTGTAAAAATGCTGTGACTGCATTCAGTGGGCGACAATCGTAAAAGTAGTGAATGTTCATGGATGACGCGAAGGTCCTTTTTTAGCTTGCTAGTCGATAATTATCGAACGATTAAAAAAGGGGCACCAGGTGTTGTGTCGAACTAAGTTTAGTAAAGGAGGTGAGAATGTGGCAGAATTATACCACAACAGGCCAGATATAAGATTTCATATTGAACAATTCCCTAATAATCAAGTCTATTTCTTTATGAAAGAAAAATATCATGAATTAACCAATCAAGGAGACGCCGATTTGGGCGAAGAAGGAAGAAAATATCACGAACAGGTAGAAGTACTTGCTGGTGAAAAGTTCTCTCTTCGACCAGAAGAAACAGCGGCTATTTTTGACGAATTAGACACGGAAGCTAGAAACTTTATGTTAAACAATAAATAAAAGGATGGGCCTAGAGCCTGTCCTTTTTCTTTTCACGGATTAATGAAACGACTACAGAGGATAGCACACAGAGGGCGATAGGTGATTAGGTAGGGGAAATATGTTCATGAATGTTATAGGAAGCCATCAGGGGCATTGTGGGCGTGTACTTTTAGTTACAAGGTGAATCAGTAGCGTAAGAACTGTTACTCATTTTTGAGTGTCCAATAATGAACAGTCATTTCTGGATAACCATTCATTTAGGGGCTTCCTCAATTTTGAGGAGATGTTGGCAGCTGGATATTCAGCCGCGAGAGAGGAGCGCTCAAATTTGAGCCGTCATATTTACTGCCCATTTTTGGACAGTCGTCAATTTGGGTATGGTTGACTCCCTAGATTTGGAGAGTGAGAAAAAGATGTCCTCAATTATGAGGAGTCGTCACGCCTGATAATTCAGGAGTGAAATAGGTGAATCCAAATTTGGTTTCTCTTCAATATCCAGGACATGAAATAGGCAAACGCATATTTGCACTGTCCAAATCTGGACCGTAACATATTCGGTAATGAGATAGTTCTTTTATAGTATGCGGAATTTTGAGCATACTCAAAATTCGGGAGTGAGATCCGGCTTTACTTACCCCCTTCTGTCCATAGCCCGCCAAGGTTATTTCGTGTTAGCCTCAAACTAGCCCCAATTCAGCCCCAAATACATGCTTTTTAACGGAGCGACATACATAATTGAAATAAACAAAAAAAGCCCAGAAACCTTGAAATAACAAGGTTTCTAAGGCTTTTAATACCATGGTTTGCAATGCAAACTTATTAACGAGAGTAGAATTCAACGATCAATGCTTCGTTGATTTCAGCAGATAATTCGCTACGCTCTGGAAGGCGGACGAATGTACCTTTTTTAGAATCTTTGTCGAATGTTACGTAGTCAGGAACATAGCTGTTCACTTCTAGTGCTTCTTCAACTGCAGTTAGGTTTTGAGATTTCTCACGAAGAGAGATTTCTTGACCTGGCTTCACAGCGTAAGATGGAATATCTACACGTTTGCCGTCAACTAGTACGTGACCGTGGTTGACTAACTGGCGAGCTGCACGACGAGTGCGAGCAAGACCCATACGGTATACAACGTTATCCAAACGAGCTTCAAGAAGGATCATGAAGTTTTCACCGTGGATCCCTTGCATTTTACCTGCTTTGTTGAAAAGCGTACGGAATTGACGTTCGTTTACGCCATACATGAAACGTAGTTTTTGTTTTTCTTGTAATTGCATTCCGTATTCGGAAAGTTTTTTACGTTGGTTAGGACCGTGTTGTCCTGGTGCGTACGGACGTTTTTCAATTTCTTTACCTGTGCCGCTTAGTGAAATACCAAGACGACGTGATAGTTTCCAAGATGGACCTGTATATCGAGCCATGAGAGACTCCTCCTCTGTTGGTTTTATTTTGTTGTAAAATAAGACCAGATATGTTCAAACCATTTGCCATTCTATTATCTTGCAACTTCGCCTCTGCAGCCCCGAGGTTACACGATGCACCTTCAAAAAAGGAATAGACTGGACAAAACGGAACACATAACTGCTGCAACTATTTTACACAAAGAATAGCATACCAATTTATTGGTTTGAGGTCAAGTAATAAGTAAAACAATGCAAGAGTAGAGCGGCAAGTCTTTTGTTTTTTTAGAAATCGCGGTACACTAAAAGTGAGTGGGGATTAAGCGCTTTCAAACCATTTCTGAATAGGATAGTACAAGGAGGAATCAACATGCAAAAGAATAACAACTGGCATAAAGAAACAGCGATGATTCATGAAGGGTACAACAGCAAAGAACATCAAGGAAGTCTTTCTGTCCCTTTATATCAAACGGCAACCTATGTATTTGATTCAGCTGAGCAAGGCGAACGACGATTTGCGGGTGAAGAGAACGGTAATATTTATTCGCGTTTAGGCAATCCGACTGTCGGTGTATTGGAAGAACGGATTGCTAGAATGGAAGAAGGTGCAGCAGGTTTAGCTTTTGCTTCGGGAATGGCGGCTGTGAGCGCGGTGCTTGTTCATGTTACGAAAGCCAACGATCATGTTCTTTGTTCTCGAGGCATTTATGGTTGTACGTTCGGTCTATTAAAAATTATGGAAGAAAAGTATAATATTACACATGATTTGATCTCCATGAGGACAGAGGAAGAAATCGAAAAAGCAGTGACACCTGAAACGGTATGTATATATGTAGAAACACCAATCAATCCCACGATGGAATTGGTGGATTTACAAGCAGTCGTTAAGGTAGCGAAACGTCACGGCTTACGAGTGATCGTGGATAATACGTTTTGTTCGCCATATATCCAAACTCCATTGACGTTCGGAGTCGATTTCGTGTTGCATAGTGCGACAAAGTATTTAAATGGCCATGGCGATGTCATTGCTGGTTTATTGGTAGGAAATGATAAAGAAGAAATGGCGGTCATTCGCAGTACTGTTCAAAAAGACTATGGTGGTGTTATATCGCCATTTGATGCTTGGTTACTGCTACGTGGTATTAAAACTTTACCTGTACGAATGGATCGACATGCTGCCAATGCGAAAATTCTCTTTGATTATTTGCGAAAACATTCGAAAGTAGATGAAGTATATTATCCATTTGACGAACATCATCCACAGTATGAGATTGCAAAGAAGCAAATGAAAACAGGTGGTGGATTGATTTCATTTACAATTAAAGGCGGAAAAGAAGAAGCGCAGAAATTGCTCAATCATTTATCGCTCGTCAAGTTGGCGGTCAGTCTGGGTGATGCGGAAACACTGATGCAACACCCGGCCACCATGACACATTCCGCTGTACCGAAGGCGGAACGTGAAAAAATGGGTGTTTCGGATGGCTTGTTGCGTTTATCAGTAGGGTTAGAACATATGGATGATATCATTGGTGATCTAGAGCAAGCGTTCCAATTAATCTAATACTAAAATAGTAAAACGGGCTGACCCTGAGAGGGTTAGCCCGTTTTATACGACGAAGGCAATAAAGCCGTCATACTGTTGAGGAAGGGCTGCCTAAATTGAGAGGCAGCCCTACATGTTGATAACTTCTATATCGTGTTGGTTTTATATTCATGTAGAATCTGAAAGTACCGTATTTGCCGCGGTCGTTGTTCTACTGGTTGTTTTACTTAAGCAACGCAAACCCTACCTACTTTTGCGTCCTTGCGACCCTATAGTCGCGCCAGTATGAATAAGTGTTCCGAAAAACATTTGCAGAACGCCATTTATTGTGTCAGATCAGTTATCAATCCCAAATAGCTATTATATACTACTTTTGTTCGTAAGTCAACATACAAATAAATCGAAGTTGAAATCATTGTTTGTCTTTAATGACCTTTAAGGAATATCATACACCATTCAAGGAAATAAGCCACACTCCCAACTGGCAGAAATGGGTATTAAATTGGATTTCGAAGCGTTAAGTTTAGGACAACTTAGAGAACTCGCGTGGGTATATATCGTACCTAATTATCTGGAGTAAACAAGTAAAATAGTAGAGTGTTTCGAAAACTCAAGATCGAATGGTCAGGGTTCTGATGAGATACAAAAAATAGTAAAAGCTGCTAGCGAAAATCGAATAAGCCGTCTGATGTTAGAGGATGGCCGACTTTATTTTAGTAAAATCAAGTTGAAGACTGGAGGAATTCAGACAGTAGATATGGAAAAAGCAGTAGTGGATGATGTAATGGAAGATTTGGCGGATTTTGTCCTTTAAAGCGGAGGAGAAGTAGTAATTCTTCCTGAAGAGCGTATGCCTGTCGATACAAGTGTAGCAGCAGTCTATAAATGGTAAAAAACAGCTAGCAAGAGAAACCCACCTCTTGCTAGCTGTTTTTGTTACTAATTTTCCAAAATCTCTTTGGCGGCCATCAATGCGTTTTGTACACGAGGAAAACCGATGTAAGGAATCAATTGCATCATACTCTCAACGATTTCCGTTTTGGTTAAACCAACTGTCAGTCCACGCTTCACATGGGTTTCGATCTGTGGAATGGTACCTTGCGTGACTAATGAAGCAATTGTCACTAATTGGCGCTGTTTACTATCCAGTCCTGGTCTAGAATAGATTTCTCCATAACCGAATTCTACAATATACTTTCGTAAATCAGGAGCCAGCTCTTTTAAAGCGTCAGCAGTCATCATTCGTTCTGCTTCCTCTTCGCTAACATATTCCTTAATTTTACGTAGACCTGCATCCAATTGTTTAGTTGACATGGAAAACTCCTCCTTAATTTCTAAAATACTTTAGGAAGAGTATAACATATTCCGAACATCCACCGAATAACATCAGAGTTGTTTATTGAGGATGTTAGGCATCTTTTTTATCAGCATATCAAAAATAAATGGTTCATAAGTTCTAAAATATATAGAAGGAGTTTGAGATGTTGTTTGAATAGGTATAGTTGGATAGAGCGGAAAACAATTATTTGGAGGGATTTACAAATGGAAAAGTTTTTCTTAGAAAATGCGGTGCAAGCGAAAAAGAAGATTGAAGAATTGGTGGTACAAGGCTATACACATGATGATATTTATATTTTTGCACACAGTCAAGACCGCGAAGACAAAATCGCGGATGCACTAGATTCTGAACAAGTAACGATGAGTGAGATGGGCTTCCTTAATAAAATGAAAAATATGTTTACATCTCGCGGCGATACATTAAGAAGTGAAATGCAATCAATTGGATTAACCGAAGCGGAAGCGCAAGAAGGTGAGAGTGAACTCGATAAAGGTAGACTGTTGCTCGTAGCAAAACGATAAAATTGAAGTGAGTCGGCAAAGGACAAGTTCCTTTGCCGTTTTTTTGATTCCCGAACTATTCATAAACTTTCCAAAGCTTCATAGTACGCATCAATTGGGATAAACAGCCCTACTTTTCCATGACTTTCATGGTTCAAAGTGGCGAAAATGATTCCGATCACTTCTCCCTCTTCGTTAATGACGGGACTCCCGCTGTTCCCTCGATAGACAGGCGCCTTTATCATAACAACTAGTCGATCCCAGTCGGGTAATTGAAGGTAGTCAAGGACATTTCCTTTATTTGCGATTCCTGAAAAACTTAACGGGTTACCTACTATTGTAATAGGTTCGTAAGCATTGAAATGAGTTTGCTCGGCCAAGCGTAAATGGGGAAGATGCTCTCCACGTACTTCCAAAATAGCAAGATCGATGTCTGGAAATGTCCGCGTGACCGTAGCGTTGAATCGCTCGCCTTCAGGAAAAGAAACCATAACGGATTCATTGCCTTCAATGACGTGATAATTGGTAAGGATTGTTCCTTTATCACTAATGGAAAATCCAGTGCCTTTACTGTCTCCTGCCACAACAACGACAACGGCTTCTTTATATAGAGCTACCTGTGGATTTTTTGATAGTGCGGAGGATGTCTTTAAGAAATCGATTGCAGGAATCGAATAAATTTGAAATACAATAGCAAACGTACTTACTGCCAGTGTGATCGCCATTAGCCAAAATGTCCATTTTGGAAAGGGACGGTATATACGGCGCTCATTCTTTTCGGAGACTGCTTGCTCTAACGCCTCACGTTGTGCTTCCAACACAAGTTCCTGAAGCTCTTCATCATCCAAGTCTTCTTGTTGAAGGTCTTTATTATGCAATTTTCACACCTCTTTCTACTAGATAGTTTACCAGAAAAGAAATAAAAGGTGATATTGTATACATTTCCTAGGATGAATGACTATCAATGTCATGTATCGTTCGAATAGTATATATTGGATTATCTTTTATGGAAATCTTACTAATTAGTAAAATCAGAAATTTGAGTTAATATAGTAATAAGGAACCTGTTTTATGTTATAATAGGGCTAAATATAAAGCACTATGACTTTGGAGGTGAGATCATGGCGAGATCGATTACCATTCGGGCGGAAACCGTAGAAAAAGCACTGGAACAAGCACTTGAAATGCTGGGGCTTACCTTGGATGACGTACATGTACAAGTACAGCAACCTCCAAGTAGGTCTATGTTTGGATTAAAAAAAGTATGGGCTGAAGTAACAGTGACAGAGGTAGGTAAAAAGAGAACGGTCCTGGAAGACACTCAAACTGTCTTTGAAGAACGTTCGGGTGTGCGTATTTTTAATGGACAGTTGGAAGTGTGTTTTGCAGAAGGAATGTATCCAATGGTTATTCCTTCTACAGGTGTCCAATTACAGATTAACAATGAACTTATAGCACAACGCACTATACTTTTACCCACAGACAAAATTTCCCTGTGCGCAGTAAAGGAAACTTTAGCTGCTCAATTCGTTATACAATTAGCTGAAGATCATATGATTGCAATAGCGAGAGTGACGCCAGGAAAAATCATAACGCGTACATTAGAAGATACTTCGTGGGAAACAGTTCTGAATATCGAAACTATAGAAGAAATACAAAACGTTAATGAATTGGAAACGAAGATGTTTATTGAAGAACTTAGAGTAATGGGGATTGAGAACGGTTTATGTATGGATGAAATAAAAGAGGCAACGAACACGTTGGAAGCGAAAGAATTTGTCATTGCTAGAGGAACGTTTCCGATTGAGAGTAGGGATGCGACACTCGATATTCATTTGAATTTTGACAAGCAACGAGTAGAAGAACATGAACGAGTAGATTTTCGGGAGCATACGCAAGTTCCTACTGTGCAAGAAGGTCAGTTAATCGCCACTTATATTCCGCCAGTGGAAGGAGTTGCGGGGGAAAGTTTGCTAGGTGAAATACGTCCTGTGAAACCACCGAAAGACATTGTTCTGCGGATAGGTAAACAAGTGGAAAGCTCTGAAAATCATTTGTACGCTAAGATTGATGGACGACCTGTAATCGAATGGCGTGGAAACTTGGTAAAAGTTGATGTGAACAGGGAGTATCAGCATTCCGCAGATGTCAATCTGGAAAGTGGAAATATTTACTTTGACGGAGATGTTTGGATTGGTGGAAGTATCCATCCCTCCATGTTCGTTGCTGCCTCTGGAACGATCACAATTATGAAAAATAGTACGAAGGCTTCCATTCGAGGGACGAAATCAGTATGTATTAAGGGAAGTATTTTTTCTTCTACGGTTACGGTCGGGATACAAGAAAAAATTATTTCGATGTTGGTAAAAGATCTTAGTGAAGTTCTTACCTATTTGCGTAATATCGACATGGCGCTCGTGCAAATTTTCACCTTGCGAGGAGAGAAGGCAGAAGATGTTCCTCCATTTATTTTAAAACAGGCAATTCGACTATTATTGGAGCAAAAATATGGTGATTTCACACAAGTGAATAAGCAGTTCATTCAAGTAGTGAAGAACCATTCAAGAAGATTGGAAAAAGAGTGGTCGGAGCTGTCTGATCGTTTATATATCTTGTTCGTCGATCCGTTACGAGATGAACAAACAACCATACTCTATTTGCGTCAGCTGATCGAAGAAGCGGATTTATTGCTACGAGTGTATGGGGAAGAGGAGCAGCCAGAATCAGTTTTGCAGGCCGCATTTGCGCTCAATAGTATATTGTACAGTAATGGCAAAATTCATATTATGTCGAAAGGGGTCTATAATTGTTCGATCACTGCTCTGCATGATATCGTCATAAAAGGTGTTTGCCGTGGTGGGGAAGTAATTGGTGGAAGAGATATCGAACTAGATGAAACAGGCTCTAGTGCAGGTGTGAAAACGAAGATTCAAACAAATGAAAGCGGAGTCATTCGGATTGGGACTGCGTATCCAGGCACGGTGATTCATATTGGCAATCAAAGGTATGAATTTTTTACTATCAAGCACCAGGTAACCGCGCAACTGAATTCGGAAGGACTTCTAATCATTGCCTAATAAAACCCTCAAGAAAATTGCGTTTAAATTTTAGCTTTTATCCCTAAAATATGCCCCTAAATGATAAAATATCTGTTATTTCTCAAAAAACATGTTAATGCAAGACGAAAATACTTTAAACATGTTACGATATACTATAATATCTAAGATAATGACTTTAAGCGCGAAGTGTGGGATAGGGGGATCATAATGTGATGAAATATTTCATCATTCCATTAATTATTGTCATTATTCTGACAGTAATCGCATTTCTGTTTAGGCGAAAGCATATACAAGAAATTGGAAAATTGGAACAAGAAAAATTACAAATTCAACATAAACCTATATTTGAAGAAATGACGAAAGTAAAACAATTGAATATGACGGGTCAAACGGAAGAAATGTTTGAGCGTTGGAGAAGTACTTGGACGGAAGTGGTTGACGATCGTATTCCGAAAGTGGATTCACTCTTATTCGATGCAGAAGATCATGTCGATCGTTTCCATTTCAAAAAAGCGACCGAGACTGAAAAGCAAATCCAAGAAATCTTGTCTCACTGTGAAAAAGAAATGCATATGATTTTAGAAGAGTTGAATGAATTAATCGGAAGCGAAGAAAAAAATCGTATCGAAATGGAAACTATTAAAGAACAGCATCGTGCAGCACGTAAGGCTATTTTAGCCCACCAGCACTCGTTTGGAGCTGCTGTGGAGCCGTTAGAAAAAGAGTGGGAGTCTTTTAACCCAAGATTTGAAGAATATGATACATTAATCGAAAATGGGAACTATTTGCAGGCACGTGAAATCGTTATTTCATTGGCGTCCAAAGGGGATCATTTGTCACGTATTATTCATGAGATTCCTTCTTTACTGGCGGATTTACAATCAAAGATACCTGCTGCTTTGCGTGAATTGCGAAATGGGATTGCGGAAATGGAAGAGCAGTCTTATTATTTGGGTCATCTCAACATACATTCTCAGTTTGATGAAATTGAACAACAACTGGGGGAACTTCGACAACAGCTAGTTCATTTGCAGGTGGAAGAAGTTGGTCGGGAAGTTGCTGGCCTTCATGATCGCCTCGAATCCTTCTATGACGTATTAGAAGAAGAAGTAAGTTCCCGTTATTATGTAGAAGATCGCTGGGATACTTTGCTTGATTCATTTGAAGCTTTACAAGGAACGATCCAAGCTACGATGAATGAAGTGAATTTTGTTCAACAAAGTTATCGTCTGGATGAAAAAGAGTCTCAAGTTCCGCAAAATGCGATGAAAAAACTGAACACATTGGCAAAACGTATAGAATTATTTATTGAACGCCAAAATAATCACGAATCTGCCTACTCTGGATTGCAAACAGAATTACAGGCAATAGCTGAAGAATTAGACACGTTGGCGGAAGAACAAGAGAACTTTAGTAATCGGATTAAAAATCTTAGAATTGATGAAAATCACGTTCGCTCGCGTCTGTTTTCACTTTCACAGCAACTTCAGGCTGCAGATCGTAACTTGCATCGTGCGAATATACCGGGGATTCCTGATGAAATGGAAATTCAATTGGAAGAAGCGGACGAGCAGATCTTTCTTGTAAAACAAAGCTTAGAAGAAGTTCCACTTAATATGGGTCTTGTCGAATCGTATATTCAAAAAGCGGCAGCTGTCGTCGATGATGTCTGCACAAAGACAGAAGATTTGATCGAAAATGCAATGTTGGTAGAACGTATCATACAGTATGGCAATCGGTACCGAGCTTCACATCCACATGTTCATCAGAAATTGATGCAGGCAGAAGATTCATTTATGCAATTCCGCTATATGAAAGCTTTGGAAGAAGCCGCAACTGCTGTGGAAGAAGTAGAACCAGGTGCTATGAAGAAAATTCAAGAAATGCTTCATCATAAAGTGTAACTATATCCGACAAAGCCACCGGTTTGCCCGGTGGCTTTGTTTCGCTCATTCTGATACTATTGGAGGTTTGACAAATTGATGTACTTCGATCATAGCGCAACAACGAAAACGGACGAAAGAGTTCTTCACACTTTTATAGAAGCTTCATCTACATACTATGCGAATCCTGCGTCTTTGCATGAAGCTGGAAACCAGGCTGAAAAATTGCTTGAGCGTGCTCGCACACAACTATTGGACACGATTGGATTGGGACTGACAGAAGGGATTTTCACTTCTGGTGGAACGGAAGCAAATAACCTTGCCATTATAGGTTTTGCTTTTGCCAATCAGCACAAAGGGCGACATTTGATTACGACTGCGGTGGAGCATCCATCTGTACTACATACATTTCATTACCTTGAAGAACAGGATTTTATCGTGGATTATTTGAAGGTTGATGAAGAAGGAAGAATTTCATTGGCGGAGCTCGAGTCTTGTCTTCGAAAAGATACGATTTTAGTTAGTGTGATGCATGTAAACAATGAAATAGGCACCATTCAACCGATTGAGGAGTGTGCTCGCGTGATTCATAGCAAGTCGCGGGCGGTCTTTCACTCGGATTGTGTCCAAAGCTTCGGAAAACTTTTGCCTGCCGATTTCCAGGATGGTCCAGATCTCATTACATTGTCAGCACATAAAATTCATGGTATTAAAGGTAGTGGATTTTTAGCATATCGAAAAAATTTACGCATTCAGCCCATTTCATTCGGTGGCGGACAGGAAAGTAGCTTGAGAAATGGAACAGTTTCTGTACCTCACGCAGCTGCATTAGCAAAAGCTGCTCGTCTGCAAGTAGAAGAAGTAGATCTACAACAATTTGCAAGTTGGAAAAATCAATTATTGAATTTTTTTGCTGAATTTGACGACTGCTTCGTATTGGCACCGCATGCAAGTGCACCCTATATTCTATCGGTCGCTTTTAGAAATGTAACAGGCGAAGTGGTCGTTAACTTTTTGCAAGAACAAGGGTTCATCGTTTCAACATCCAGTGCCTGTTCCTCAAAAAAAACAGAAACTAGTCATGTTATCCAAGCCATTCGGTTACCTAAAGATTTCGAGAAAGGTGTTATTCGAATTAGCTTCGGTAAGAACCAGACAACGGACGAAATGAATCAGCTGATGGAAGCCATTCGTCAGTTAATGCAGCTACTAAAAAGGGGAGTTAGAAAATGAACTGGAATACCATTTTAATCAGGTATGGAGAAATGTCTCTAAAAGGAAAAAACAAAAGTAAATTTGTGCGTAAACTAAAAGAAAATATAAAAGCCGCTTTACAAGAACTTACGACACTTACCATGCGCGCGGAACGTGATCGCATGTTTCTTTATACAGACCGTCCAGAAGAGTTGGAACGAGCAATAGCTATTTTGCCGACTGTGTTCGGAATTCAATCATTCAGTCCTATCGCTACTTGCGAACCCACGTTGGAAGCAATAAAAACTACTGCGTTAGAAGTTATCGCTAATGGTGAAACAAAAGGAAAGACATTTAAAGTAGATGTGAAAAGAACGGATAAGTCATTTCCTCTCGTTACAGGAGAGTTGCAACAAGAGCTTGGTGGTCATGTTCTTCGAGCATTCCCTGAACTGATCGTTAAAATGAAAAAACCAGAAATTTTATTACATGTGGAAATTCAAAGTAATGCAGCATACATCTCTTCTCGAAGCATTAAAGGAGCTGGAGGCATGCCAGTCGGTTCAAATGGTCATTCTCTTCTATTATTATCTGGAGGAATCGACAGTCCTGTTGCAGGATATTTGATGATGAAAAGAGGAGTATCCTTTGATGCAATTCATTTTGCAAGTCCGCCGTTTACTAGTGATCTGGCCAAGCAAAAAGTTGAAGATATTGTCAAACAGTTAACGAAATTTGGTGCCACGATTCGTTTGCATATCATTCCTTTTACGGAATTGCAACAAGCGATTGTTCAGCAAGTGCCAAGTAATTTAACGATGACAACGACTAGACGAATGATGATGCAAATTGCGGATCGTGTTAGAGAAGAGACGAATGCACTCGGACTCATCACAGGGGAAAGCCTTGGACAAGTTGCGAGTCAAACTCTTGAAAGTTTAACAGCTATTAATGAAGTAACTTCTACACCGGTGCTTCGGCCATTGATTGCGATGGATAAACTGGAGATTATTCAAATAGCAGAAGCAATTGAGACGTATTCGATTTCGATTCGCCCTTATGAAGATTGTTGTACTGTTTTTACGCCATCTAGTTCAAAAACGAAGCCGCAAGTCGAGAAAGTGCGTTATTATGAAAGCTTCCAGAACTTCGAAGAGATGATTGAAGAGGCGGTCAGTAAGCGTATTACGACCATTCCAAGTAAGCAGAAAGACGATGAATTCAACGATTTACTATAAAGAAAATATTTCCTTTGTTATCTCCTGCATGATTTCTCGAAAAGTGACCATTCTATAGTCACAAGGAGGTGACAACGACATGACAAACAGCAACAGCAACAACTCAAACCAGCTTTTAGTACCAGGAGTACAACAAGCACTAAACCAAATGAAAGAAGAAATCGCTTCTGAATTTGGAGTACAGCTTGGACCAGATGCTTCATCGCGTGCCAACGGTTCCGTCGGCGGAGAAATTACTAAGCGATTAGTGCGTCAGGCTCAACAACAAATGAATGGTTACACAAAGTAATAAGATGTACAAAGAAGGCCGTTCTGCAATATGCAGAGCGGTCTTTTTAGTGTGCATGAAAAGTGAAAATATATTCATTCTAAAACCATGCAACTTTCCTAAATTACATTGGCGGAAAACGGTTCGATTTTTAAGACTGTATGAATAATTTTGAAATGTGTCCAGTGTATTTGTATAATTGTACTATTACGTAAAAGGGGGAATGAAAATGAACCGTGAAGAACTAGTAGCGCCAGCCCGATATAACATCGTCTCAGAATTTGAGAAATATGCAAAAGGTGATGGAAGAAAAGCGTTAATCTATGTAGATTCACAAAATCAGCAACAAGAAGTAAGCTACGACGAACTCATAAAAGCCGCAAATCGGACAGCAAATGTATTGACCGCGAATGGTCTGAAAAAAGGGGACGTGGTATTAGTCATGGTACCACGTATGATCGAAGCCTATGTTACATATATTGCTGCTCTTAAGGCAGGTCTTGTCGTGATCCCTAGTTCAGAAATGTTGCGTTCCTCCGATATTGAATACCGAATTGAACATAGCGCAGCAAAAGCTATTATTGCATTTGATGCATTCACTGATCAGTTGGAACATGTTGATAATATAGATGAAGTAACGGTTTATATTATCGGGCAAGCTAAAGAAGGTGAAGTGTCCCTAACTGAACAAGAGAAAAATGTCTCCGAGGAATTTTCGGCTTGTGACACACTTGGTACGGATACGGCCTTTTTATCGTATACGTCTGGAACAACGGGTAAACCAAAAGGCGTGGTCCATACACATGCATGGGGATTTGCGCATTTGCGAACGACTGCCCCAAACTGGCTTGGCATCCAAGAAGGAGATACCGTGTGGGCGACTGCAGCTCCTGGGTGGCAAAAATGGATTTGGACTCCTTTTTTATCGGTACTCGGAAGTGGTGCTACGGGATTTGTTTATAATGGAAAATTTAATGTAGACAAATACTTGCAGTTTTTGGATCAATATCAGATTAATGTACTGTGCTGTACACCGACAGAATATCGTTTTATGGCAAAAGCTGAAAATCTCAAGGACTATTCACTGACATCTATCAAAAGTGCTGTGTCAGCGGGAGAACCGTTAAACAGAGAAGTCATTGATATATTCAATAAGTACTTCTCGCTTTCTGTACGTGATGGGTATGGGCAGACCGAAAACACGCTACTCGTTGGCACGATGATTGGTATGGAAGCTAAACCTGGCTCTATGGGTAAACCGACACCTGGTAATCTAGTCGAGGTTATTACGGATGAAGGGAAAATCGCTGCTGTTAATGAAGTAGGAGATATTGCGGTTCACAAGTCGACGCCTGCTTTATTTCAAGAATATTTAAATGACCCTGAACGAACAAAGATGCAGTTTAGAGGGGACTACTATGTAACCGGCGATCGTGCAAAAAAGGATGAAGATGGGTATTTTTGGTTTGAGGGACGCGGGGATGATATCATTGTCAGCTCTGGTTACACGATCGGGCCTTTTGAAGTAGAAGACGCTCTCATCAAGCATCCAGCCGTAAGGGAGTGTGCGGTTGTAGCGAGTCCAGATCCTGAACGTGGGAATGTGGTGAAAGCGTTCGTTGTATTGCGTGAAGAATCGGTGTTGCAATCTGATGAACTAATTAAAGAATTGCAAAATCACGTTAAACAGTTGACCGCGCCATATAAGTATCCACGTAAAATTGAATTCTTAGAGGAATTACCGAAGACTTCATCTGGAAAAATTATGCGAGTTGAATTACGCAAAAAAGAACAAGGTAAATAAGAGAAAGGGCTGTTAAAAAGTCGTTTTGATTCGACATTTTAACAGCCTTTTCAATTGACCTTCATTAAAAGTTTCCGCGAATTTTAATTCAGAAAAATGTACGTTGCACTTTTTCGAAAAATGAATTATCCGAAAGCTTTGCGGTTCGAATGACTTTTTCGCTAAGTACGGCTTCTACTTTTTCTACCTGTTTGATGCCAAGAGCTTCATTGTCAGCAGCTGTAGAAGGGAACTCATTGCCCTCTTGCTGGATATCCAACGTTAATTTTCTATCACCGCTTAAAATAAATGAAGTTCCGAGTGTACGGTAGCGATTATTATTGACTGATGCGAGCTCGGATACTTGGAAGCATGGAAGTAATGGATCAATAACGGCGCCTCGCACGGATTTATTGTAAGCCGTACTGCCTGTCGGTGTAGAAATAATCAATCCGTCGCCTAAAAAAGTTTCGAACAATAATTTATCAATCGAAATGTCTATCACAAAAGTCCGAATAATGGTTGAACGAATGCTGAACTCATTTAAACAATAGAATGGTTTATGATTATTAATCGTCACTTCCAGTAATGGGTAACGACGCTCCTCTAGATTGGGATGTTTTAATGTCTGTACTAATACATCTAGCTCATCGTATTTGAAATCGCAGTATACACCATGTGCTCCCTTTAGTGAAAGACCAAGGTATAAACAGTCTTGGCGGAAATCAGTTTTCCGTACAGCCTGGAGAAACGTACCATCGCTGCCAATACTAATAATAATGCCAGCCTGGCTATAATCATCAGTCAGTGAGAACCCTTTCTTTTTTAGTTGGTTTTCAACATACGCTTTCTTATGGATGGTATCTTCGTCAAGCCGGCTAAAAAGAAATATCTTATGCTTACGATCCAATGGAAATCGTCCCCTTTACTAGTTAATAGATTAAGTGTAGCATGAATGAAACATTTGGACGATTCGTAACGTACAGTAAGACGTAGACAAAGGAGGAGTTTTACGAATGACAGCAAAAAGATGGATTGCAGTCGCTGTAGCAGCGACATTGGTATTTGTGTCGATTGGGATCAACACCATGTCGTGGTTTTTCACAAGAGATTGGAATAATCTTCTCAATGAAATCACCGCTATGGATCAAGAACTGCAAGAAACAGTGGTTGAAGACGGGAGTCTAAATGAACGAATTGCCATATTGACGGTAGATGGCGTGATCCAGGATACGGGTGCAGCTTCCTTATTCAGTGGAGCCGAATATAACCATCAGCAATTCATGGCGCAGCTAAATGAACTGCAAAATGACTCAACGCTGAAAGGGATTGTCCTCTCTGTTAACTCTCCTGGAGGCGGTGTATTGGAATCGTCTGATATTTATGATGCGCTAGTTGAGATTCAAGAGACAAAAGAGATTCCAATCTATGTGGCCATGGGTGGTATGGCTGCTTCAGGTGGCTATTATATATCTGCACCTGCAGAAAAGATTTTTGTTCATCCGGAAACATTGACTGGATCCATTGGTGTTATTATGCAGTCAATTAACTATGGTAAACTAGCTGAAAAGTACGGTGTTGAATTCCCAACGATCAAATCAGGTCCATACAAAGACATGATGAGTAGCACAAGAGAGATGAAGCCGGAGGAACGACAAATGCTTCAGGAAATGATTGATGATTCATATAAACGTTTTGTTGAGATTATCGCAGCAGGACGAGGGATGTCGGAGAGTGACGTCCGTAAAGTCGCAGATGGCCGAGTGATGAATGGTCGACAAGCAATTGAAGCAGGGCTAGCAGATGATTATGGCAAATTGCCAGCAGTTGTTGCCGCAATGAAAGAAGACTACCACTTAGAAAAAGCGTCTGTCTTTGAATATGGTGCAGCAGACAATTTATCTGCACTCTTTTCTATGAAAGCGCATGATATGTTTGGTGGGGATGTAGAGTCACAAATCATGAAAAAACTCCTAACAGAAAATCAAGCACCTCGAATGATGTATTTATATGGTGAATAAAAAGGAGGAGATCGATGATGACGAATGAATTGCTGAACTCTCAGCCGCATATACCTATGGAAAAATCAGTTTTTCAACCGAAGTATGCGGGCTTCTGGGTCAGACTGTGGGCGTTTTTAATTGACCTACTACTCGTTACTTCCATAAGTGGCATCTTTGTCAAACCGATTTTCAGACTGCTGGATGTCGCGATCAGTAAGCCATTTGCCTTTTTATTCAGTCCGTATAAAGTGGCGGCATTGTTATTGTTGCTGCTCTACTTTATCTTGATGACAAAATGGGCGGGCCAAACTGTAGGAAAGATGATTTTGGGCATTCGCGTCGTGAAACTGAATGGACAGAAACTGGATTGGAGTACCGTTTTGTTCAGAGAAGGAATTGGCCGTTTTATATCGCAGATGTTGTGGATTCCTTATTTGCTCGTCTTGTTCACACCACAAAAGTCCGCGTTACATGATCTGTTCGCTGACACTACTGTGATTCATGAACGTGTATATGAGAAAAAGATAGTACAGAAACAGAATTCTACCGAACAACATCAGTTGCAAGAAGACCCTACAGTCTAGTACACTTGGCTAAAAGGAGTGATCTGTATGGTAAATGTCACATTTAAAAACAATCCAATACATCTAGAAGGCACAGAAGTGAAGGTAGGGGCTCCTGCTCCAGATTTCACGGTTCTCTCAAATGATCTAAAACCTGTTACTTTAGAAGATACAAAAGGGAAGATTCGCTTAATAAGTGTTGTTCCTTCAGTGGATACAGGTGTATGTTCAATACAGACCAAACGTTTCAATGATGAAGCTACTTCTCTTGGTGATGACGTGGAAGTATTGACGATTTCAGTAGACCTACCATTTGCGCAAGCTAGGTGGAAAGAAGCTGAAGGAGTGGAGAATTTAAATCTGTACTCCGATCACCGAGATCTTTCATTTGGAAAAGCCTATGGAACTGCGATTAAGGAACTTCGATTGTTGACTCGTTCTATTTTCGTGATCGACCGTGATGATAAGGTGTCCTATGTGGAATATGTCAGTGAAGCTACGGATCATCCAGACTATGATGCAGCTATTAAAGCGGTAAAAGAATTGAATTAAACATTAAACCCACCCGGTTAGAGGTGGGTTTCTTCTTGGAGGACTTACGAATGAACAATATGGAAAAAGTATTTGCATACTACGATAATTATGCCCAATCAACAGATGGCCTATATTTGGATGCGGTGTTGGAAGCAAGTGAGCAGTGGCTCGACAAACCTTCTGTTGTTGAATTGGAGAGTCCTGTACAACCAGAAGAAATCCGTAAAGGTGTTCAGTTGGCTTTATTAAAAGGAATGAAACAATCTGCACAGGCTCATCATCAGATGACTCCGGATTCAATCGGTTATTTGATCGCATATTTGGTCAATAAATTGATAGATCATAAACAACCCTCTACATTTTTGGACCCAGCAGCCGGGACCGGAAATTTACTATTTACTGTGCTTAATCAATTTAAAGGCTCTGCGTCTGCAAGTGCGGTAGAAATTGATGACGTCCTCATTCAAATTGCGGCAGCTACAGCTAATTTATTGCAGCTTCCAGTTTCATTTTATTTGCAGGATGCACTTCGGCCGTTGCCTATTGATTTAGTGGACGTTGTTGTGAGTGATTTACCAGTGGGCTACTATCCTGATGATGAGGTGGCATTAGATTATGAGCTCATGCCATCAGAAGGACATGCATTTTCACATTACCTATATATTGAACAGTCGATGAGATATGTAAAGCCAGGTGGTTATGGCTTGTTTGTAGTACCTTCGAAATTACTCACTGCAGACGGTGCAGAACCTATCTTGAATTATGTGAAAAACCATCAGCTGTTAAGAGGATTGTTTGAACTTCCAAGTTCTTTATTCGCGGATCAGCGATTTGCTAAAAGTATATTACTTTTACAGCAACCGACTACAGACCCATTCGTCATGCCGGAAGTATTACTGGCAAAGATCCCGGAGTTAGGAGATCAGTTGGCGATGCAAAACTTTTTTGGGAAAATTAATGTCTGGATGGAGAAACGGGGAGAGTGACTGAGCAGTCGCTTTCCCTTTGCTTTTCATTTAAAGAAATTATTTACAGAAAAATAGCACGAATTTCATTTTTTCAATTGCGTTTCAAATAGTTAGGTATTATAATAACTGCAACGTTCAATAACGTAATAGATTGCTAGGGGTGGATGTAATTGCCGAAGATATTATCAGTCAATGCAGGAAGTTCTTCGTTGAAATTTCAATTAATTGAGATGACGACGGAAGAAGAAATTACCAAAGGGTTATTCGAAAGGATTGGGTTGCAAAATTCGATTTTCTCAATGTCTACAAACGAAAAGAAAATTGAAAAAGTAGTAGATATTGCGGATCATTCCACGGCCGTAAGTATGTTACTAGAACATTTGTTAAGTGAAGGAGTCGTTTCATCCTATGATGAGATCGACGGACTCGGTCATCGAGTAGTTCATGGGGGAGAACTATTTAGTGATTCGGTGATGATCAATGATGAAGTCATTGAAAAACTGGAAGAAATTTCAGGGTTTGCGCCATTGCATAATCCTGCAAATATTGTAGGAATCAAAGCTTTTAAGAAAGCGTTACCTAATACACCTGCAGTAGCAATTTTTGATACAGCTTTTCATCAGACGATGCCAGAAAAGGCATTTTTATATGCGCTTCCTTATGAATATTATGAAAACTACGGCATCCGGAAATATGGTTTCCATGGTACTAGCCATAAATATGTGACCGAGCGTGCTGCGAAGATATTGAATCGTCCATTAGAAGACACACGCTTAATCTCCTGTCACTTAGGAAATGGTGCAAGTATTGCCGCTGTCAAAGGTGGTAAGTCAGTGGATACGTCTATGGGCTTTACTCCTTTAGCAGGGGTTATTATGGGTACGCGTTCTGGAAATATTGATCCAGCACTTATTCCATATATGATGGAACGTACAGATCAGTCTGCTGAAGAAGTGGTAAATGTGCTGAATAAAAAGTCGGGATTGCTTGGACTCAGTGGGTTCTCTAGCGATTTGCGCGATATCACGGAAGCTGCTGAACAAGGAAATGAACGTGCTCAATTAGCATTGGACGTGTTCACTGACCGAATTCACCAGCATATTGGACAATATGCTGCTGGTATGGGTGGAGTCGATGCGATTATCTTTACAGCGGGAATAGGAGAAAATAGTGCGATCGTGCGTGAAAAGGTGATGAGAGGACTCGAATTCATGGGGGTCTATTTTGATCCGAGCTTGAATAATGTCAGAGGTCAAGAAGCCTACATCAGCTTTCCGCATTCACCTGTCAAAGTCTTGATTATTCCAACGAATGAAGAAATCATGTTGGCACGAGATACAGTACGGATCGCTAATATTTCAGTAGAATCCTTACAGCCAGTAGAATAATAAAAAACTCGTTCTCCTAGGAGAACGAGTTTTTTATTATTCTACGCTTTCTGGTGTGCGTACTACTAGTACATCACATTTCGCAGAGCGAACGATATTCTCCGAGACGCTACCGATGAGGAAGCGTTCTACACGGTTTAAACCAGTTGCTCCACAAATGATAAGATCTGCGTTTAACTTTTTAGCAATGTCACGAGGAATTAAAGTTTTAGGAGATCCGTATTCTACATGAATTTGTACGTTAGTCAATCCTACTTGTGCAGCTTCTGTTTGATACTCAGTTAATAGATCTTCTGCATATTTTTGAGCTCTTTCTGCAATTGAACGATCATATGCTTCGACTGCCGCATAGGAACGCGTATCGATGATATTGATCAAGTGAAGAGTTGCCTCGTTACGGTCTGCGATAGCGATTGCCTTTTTAAATGCCCATTTTGCCTCATCTGAACCGTCTACGGCTACGATGATGTCTTTGTACTTAAGTGCCATATTACCACTCCATCCTTAAAGTTAAATTGTTTCCACATCTATACTTATTCTGCATATCATACTAGTATCCTTCTTTTTTTGTCGAAATTTTTTCGCTATACAGGGTAAACTGAAAAGTGTCGTGTAGTTTTAGAAAAAATAGAGCAAAAACTTTTATTTTCTGATAAGATGAAATTGACATTAATCGGCAAGAAGAACCCGACGATTAACGTAACTTTCAATTTAGGAGGATTTTGCATGCGTATAGGTGTTCCAAGAGAAGTAAAAAACAATGAAAACCGAGTGGCAATAGCCCCTGCCGGCGTATTGACTTTAAAAACTGCTGGACATGAAGTATTGATTGAGACGGGTGCTGGAATTGGTTCTAGTTTTCAGGACGAAGAATATAAAGAAGCAGGCGCTGTAATTGTAGCTTCTGCTGCCGAAGCATGGGACGTTGATATGGTATTAAAGGTAAAAGAACCAGCTCCTTCAGAATTTCAATATTTTCGTGAAGGATTAATTTTATTCACTTATTTACATTTGGCCCCTGAAGTGGAGCTTACCCAAGCACTGCTTGAAAATAAAGTAACAGCTGTTGCGTACGAAACGGTTCAGTTACCAAACGGAACGCTGCCTTTGTTGGCGCCAATGAGTGAAGTGGCAGGCCGCATGGCTACTCAAATCGGTGCTCAATACTTGGAAAAAACAAAGGGTGGGAAAGGTATTCTGTTATCTGGAGTTCCAGGCGTATCACGCGGTAAAATAGCAATTATCGGAGGTGGACAAGCAGGAACTAATGCGGCTCGGGTAGCAATTGGGATTGGCGCGCACGTGACAGTACTAGACTTGTCAGTCGAAAGACTACGCCAGTTAGATGACTTGTTTGGGAAAGATATTCAAACACTCGTCTCAAATCCATTCAATATTGCAAATGCAGTGAAAGATGCAGATTTGGTTATTGGTTGTGTGCTCATTCCGGGCGCAAAAGCTCCGACTTTGGTATCGGAAGAAATGGTTAAATCTATGAAACCAGGTTCTGTTTTAATTGATATCGCGATTGACCAAGGAGGAATTTTCGAAACGTCGGATCGAGTAACCACTCATGATGATCCAATCTATGTTAAACACGACATCGTTCATTATGCAGTAGCGAATATGCCGGGAGCTGTTCCACAAACGTCTACAGTTGCGTTGACGAATGTGACTGTACCGTATGCACTCCAAATCGCAAATAAAGGTGTTAAACAGGCTTGCTTAGATAATGCTGCACTTCAAAAAGGTGTGAATACATTAGCTGGTAACGTAACCTATCAAGCGGTGGCAGAAGCTCAAGGACTTGAGCATTCTCGAGTGGAAGATGTATTGCAGAGCATATAATGGGAAAAGCAGTCCGCGATTTCAGCGGACTGCTTTTTTGGTAGCTTTAATTCATTGAATTATTCTCAAATCTTTCGGGAATTTCGTCAACACTTCAGCGCCATCCTTTGTTACAACGATATCATCTTCAATTCGTACGCCTGTTATGTTTGGATAGTAAATGCCTGGCTCAATTGTAAATACCATTCCTTCTTCAAGAGGCATTTCGTTCTGATCAGTCAGGGAAGGATATTCGTGCACAGAAATACCGAGTCCATGTCCAATTCGATGTGGAAAGAGTTCGCCGTAGCCTGCTTCTTCGATCACCGTTCGAGCAGCTAGATCAACTTCTTTTGCGAGCGTGCCAGGGCGAACAACGTCAATTGCTGCTTGCTGTGCTTTTTTGACCGTTTCATAAATTTTGCGCATCTCATCTGTTGGCTCACCTAGTGCAACTGTACGTGTAATATCTGAGCAATACCCTTTATAAACGACACCCAGATCAAATAGGATGAAATCCCCTTTTTCTATCGCTCGATGCCCTGGTATGCCATGTGGTGAAGCTGTTTTTTTGCCGGAAACAAGAATTGTATCAAATGACATTTTCTCTGCACCTTTGCGCTTGACCGCTTGTTCGATAGCTTGTACGATTTCCAGCTCTGTTTTTCCTTCTACTATTTCATTACACCCGACTTCAATTGCATAGTCAGCCAGTTCAGCGGCTTTCCGTAAACAGTCCAACTCGGTCTCATCCTTGATGAGACGATTATTAGCAAGTTCTCTATCCAGTTTTGCAAATTGTAAGGCTGGAAAACGTTCTTGCAAGATCTCAAAGCGATCAACTGTTAGATGCTCTTTTTCAATAGCGAGCAACGTCAACTCAGGAAGGCGCTTCATGATCGCACGCTCTAAGAATTCGAAAGCGTTATCGGTATCCTTATAACCAATTGCTTCATGCGACCAACCAACCGCTTTAACGTCTGCAACTTCCATAGCAGGACAAATAATAAATGGTTCTTCCTCTTTAAAAACTACCACTCCCAATAAACGCTCATGCGGATCGCTTCGGAAGTTTGTTAGATAGTATATGTTGTCTGGGTTTGTAATAAGGGCCGCATCGATTGCGTGGGTGACCAGGAAATCTTGTACTTTTTTAATATTAGACATTATGTAGCCTCCTTTGTTTTTGTTAGTATATCAAAAAAGAGGGTTTTACGCTGTTTTACAGAAGGAATAGAGTATAGAGTCATAATCATAAGGAGAGTGATATTTGTGGAAATTTCTTACCACGGACATTCAATCGTAAAGATTGAAACGAACGGCAAGACTATTTTAATTGATCCATTTATTACGGATAACAAGTTAACAGATCTAAAGGCATCTGATGAAAAACCTGATGTCATTTTACTAACACATGGTCACAATGATCATGTAGGGGATACGATGGAAATTGCAAGAAGAGAGGGAACTCTAGTTGTAGCTCCCAATGAATTAGCAGTGTATCTAGGCTGGCAAGGATTGCAGACGCATGGCATGAATATTGGTGGTTCAAAAGAATTTGACTTTGGAACAGTAAAATATACGCAGGCGTTTCACAGTTCATCGTATACAACGGAAGATAATGAAATCGTTTATACAGGCATGCCAGCAGGTCTATTGCTAACAATTGAAGGGAAGAGAATCTATCATGCAGGAGATACTGCGTTGTTTAGTGATATGAAATTATATGCGGAAGATCCGATTGACGTCGCGTTCCTACCGATTGGAGATAACTTTACGATGGGACCCCATGACGCGTCGAAGGCAGTGGAAATCTTGAAACCGAAACTGACAGTTCCTATTCACTACAATACGTTCCCACCAATCGAACAAGATCCAGAGGAGTTTAAATCACTTGTGACATCCCATGAGGTGAAGATCATGGTAGCAGGCGATTCGATCGAGATTTGAAAAGATAATTATAAAGAAGTTGCGGTCAAGACGCATTGTTGTGGTCTTAGACCGTTTTTTTGGGTGAATTATGGTATGATTAGCAAAAGCATATTCATTTAGAACAGGTCGAAGAAAAAGGTGAAGCCATGTCAACTAAACACGAGCAAATTTTGCGTTATATTGAAAGTTTGGCTGTTGGGGAGAAGATCTCTGTCCGCCAAGTAGCTAAAGCACTCGAAGTCAGTGATGGTACTGCATATCGAGCGATAAAAGAGGCTGAGAATCAGAAGTTGGTCAACACGATTGAACGTGTCGGCACAATTCGAATTGAGAAAAAGAAAAAAGAAAATATTGAACGCCTTACATTTGCGGAAGTCATCAATATTGTGGATGGCGTTGTCCTAGGCGGACGCGATGGATTACATAAAACGTTAACAAAGTTTGTCATTGGAGCCATGCAACTTGAGGATATGATCCGATACATTGATGCAGGTAGTTTATTGATTGTCGGGAATCGATTAAAAGCTCATGAAATTGCAATTAAAGCTGGTGCTGCAGTTCTAGTTACAGGAGGCTTTGATGCGTCCGACGAGGTGAAGCACCTAGCGGATGAAATGAATTTGCCTGTAATCTCCACTAGTTACGATACATTTACAGTAGCCACCATGCTCAATCGGGCTATCTATGATCAGTTAATCGAAAAAGAAATCTTGTTGGTGGAAGATATCCTCACCCCGCTTGCCCAGACGGTGACACTATCCCCTGAAGATTCGGTGGATCAGTTTTTTGAAGTTAATCACCGAACGGCTCACTCGGCATATCCCGTAGTGGAGTCAAATGGAAAATTAGTTGGTATCATCACATCCCGCGATGTGGTCAGCAAGCCGGATTTGGATATCATAGAAAGAGTGATGACACCTAGTCCAATTACGGTCAATGGGAAAATGAGTGTAGCTTCAGCTGGTCATAGTATGATTTGGGAAGGCATTGATTTAATGCCTGTAGTTTCAGAAGCAGGCATTTTGGAAGGTATCATTAGCCGACAAGACGTCTTGAAAGCATTGCAGATGACCCAGCGTCAGCCTCAACAAGGAGAAACGATTGATGATATCGTGAAAAATCAAATGAAAGCTATCCCAAATGCGCCTGAAAAAATAGAGTTTTCCGTTGTGCCGCAAATGACCAACCAATTCGGCTCACTTTCTTATGGAGCCATGCTCACGATCTTAACGGAAGCCGGCAGCCGGGCCATAAAAGTTCAAAAACGCGGAGAGAGTGTTCCTGAAAATGTAACAATATACTTCATTAAACAAGTCCAACTAGGGGCCACTGTGACTGTCGAGCCGAAAATTTTGCACTTGAGCCGCCGCTTCATCAAATTAGAAATCGAACTATTTTCAAATGGCGGTATTGTGGCAAAAGCAATGGGCATGTTCCAGCTTTTCGAGAAATAAGATTGACGGATTTTAGAAGAGATACTACAAAAAACTGATGCCAGTAGACATCAGTTTTCATTCAAGGTACGTTCTTCTTCCACGAACTGTTTATAGTGTTTCATTGCTTTAAAGTTGAACAAGGTAACATATCCGCCAAATAATATGAAAATACCAGCTACAACATATGTTAAAACGCCTTCAAACAACAACAATTGATTGATGCCGAAAAAGATCAGTAGTGCGCCAAGGGCGGTTCCTGCCATACTTGCATACATCTTTTTACGGATCGGAAACATATGACTAGTACGGAATTGACGTGTCTTAAAAACGAAATAAAAAACGCCGGAAGCGACGATACCAAATACGAAAAGAAAATTGACCGTTTCCATCATAAAGCCTCCATTACATGAAAATAATCTATGGACCAAGGTTTCTACCCCTTAGGTCACTATATATTGTAGCGGCTTTTAACAGGAATTGCGACTACTAGAACCAGAACTTGGGGGAATCCACATGAAACGACAAATCATTGACACAATTGAAGAATATAAAAAAATTATTATTCATCGACACGTTCGTCCCGATCCAGATGCATACGGATCACAAATGGGTTTGAAGGAATTAATCCTGAAAAATTATCCAGATAAGCTAGTGTTAGCAGCTGGAACACATGACAACCTGCTTACCTATTTGGCAGAGCCAGATATCGTGACAGAAGAAGATTACGAAGGCGCACTCGTTATTGTAACCGATACGGCCAATACAGATCGAATCGATGGTTCCTTCTATGATAAGGGTGCATTTTTATTAAAGATTGATCATCACCCGAACGAAGATCCTTACGGCGATAAACGATGGGTGAATACAGAAGCAAGTTCTTGCTCGGAAATGATCTATACAATCTTTGAAGAGGGGCAAGCCTCTTGTGGTTGGGAAATGTCCCCTGAGGCGGCACGCATGTTGTTTGCTGGAATTGTAGGTGATACTGGCCGTTTTATGTTCCAAAGCACGACCGAAAAGACATTTGAAATCGCAAGTTCATTAATCAAACAACCCTTTGACCGAACGCTGTTATTCGCTGGAATGTATGAAGTAGATCGTAAAATCCTTCATCTCCAAGGATATATTTATCAAAACTTTATGATTGATGAGCACGGGGCAGCGTATATTAAATTAACTCGTGAGATTCTGGAACAATTTGACGTTACGGTTTCTGAAACATCACAGTTAGTGGGTTCACTTGGGAATGTGAAAGGAATTTGTGCATGGATTATCTTCATCGAAGAAGAGGATCAAATCCGTGTGCGTTTGCGCTCGAAAGGTCCTGTCATTAACACATTGGCCATGCAATATAATGGAGGTGGCCACCCGCTTGCATCAGGAGCTTCCGTCTATTCTTGGGATGAAGCAGATGAAGTAATCACGAAGCTACAAGAACTTTGCAGAAACTATTAAGCAGAGCTGAGGGATTAAAATGGTACTTACGTATCCGCAAATCGTAACAGGCGCAGATTTATTGCGAGGAATCGTAAAACTAGATGAACTAGCTCCTCTTTTACAAAAAAGGGGGGCTTGTTCAGCTGCGATCGTGAATAGTAAATTATACGGTGTGCGTTCTTTTAGTAAAATGTTGGAGAAATACGGTATACGTCCCGTGATCGGTCTTTCGGTCACGGTGTCTATTCAGGAGAAAGAGCTTCTTCTCTATGTGTATGCGCAGAACCAAACTGGATTTGCTAATCTAATGAAAATGAGCAGTGCAATGGCGACACGTGAAGAGGAAAATCTACCGCTGTCTTGGTTGAATGCGTATCGTGAAGATTGCTGGATTATTTGCGCACTGACTGATTCGTCTTGGGCCAATCATCGGAATGCGGAGGTGTTGCAACAGTTAGCAGAAGGACAAATAGAACAATCAACATTTATTGGAATTGGTCGTCCAGGTGGCGCTCGACACACGGAGGAAGAGCAGATCATTCGACTGAGTGAGGAATGCCAATTGCCAATTGCTGCTTGTCATGAAACCCGCTTTCTTCATCGCGAAGATTTCCCTGCATATGAAGTAGCCACTGCTATAAGAAAAGGCTACAAATTGAACGATCCACAAAAACCACCCAATCGTTTTCGTCAAGCTTATTTGCCGGAAGAGAATGAACTTTTCGATTGGTTCCAAGATCACCCTGAGTGGTTACAAGCAACAGAAGAGATGCTTGGTAGTTGTCAAGTGAGTTTCACTAAAGAAGCCTTTCAACTTCCTTCGTTCCCAGTATCAGAAGGGCAGACACCAATTTCCTTACTTGCTGAGAAATGTCGAAGTGGTCTTCAGCAACGATTTCAGCAACTTCCTGTTGTATATGAGGAGCGGTTGCGCTATGAATTAACTATTATTGACCAAATGGGCTTCACCGATTATTTCTTAATTGTTGAAGATTATGTAAGTTATGCGAAAAAAGAGCAAATTCTTGTCGGTCCGGGACGAGGGTCTTCTGCAGGATCACTGGTCGCTTTTGCGCTTGGCATCACGGAGGTAGATCCGATTCACTATGGACTTTTGTTTGAACGGTTTTTAAATCCCGAACGGGTAACAATGCCGGATATAGATATAGATTTTGCAGATAACCGACGGACGGAAGTTGTAAATTATGTTGCCGATACATACGGTAAGCAATATGCTGCACAAATTATCACATTTGGAACCTTATCAACGAAAGCGGTCGCTCGAAATGTGGCGAGAGTGCTAGACTTTACAGCTGAAGAAGTACGCTTCATGGCAAATGAATTAAGTAGAGACCATTCATTTAAAGAATCGGTGACACAATCTAAAAAACTACGTGATTGGATTTCAGTGGATCCACGCAGAGCGCTTTGGCAGCTAGCCGCAGAACGGTTAGAGGACTTACCGAGAAATGCTTCCACACACGCAGCAGGTGTTGTATTGGCTGCTGATCCACTCGTCAACTTTGTCCCTTTGCAGTTAGGGACGGAGGAAGTCTATTTGACACAGTGGGCCATGAAAGATGTCGAAGAAGCGGGATTGTTGAAAATGGATTTCTTGGGACTGAGAAATTTAACATTACTCGACAGGATTCGATCCATGATCCAGTACAACAAAAATCAATTTATCAATTTTGAGGACATACCACTTGATGATCAATATACGTATAAGTTGTTCAAGAATGGGGATACCACAGGGGTTTTCCAATTCGAATCACCTGGCATGCGACGAGCTTTGCAAACAATTCAACCAGATAATTTTACAGATCTATATTCTGCTAATGCTTTGTATCGACCAGGCCCGATGGAGTTTATACCGCTTTATAGCAGACGTAAAAGCGGTCAAGAGCCAACGACTTATGAGATTCCTGAATTGCAGCCGATTTTATCAGAAACGTATGGGATTATTATTTATCAGGAACAAATTATGAAAATTGCTGTGGAAATCGCAGGCTTTACAATGGCGGAGGCGGATTTGTTACGACGAGCCATTAGTAAGAAAAATCAGCAAGTGTTGGAAGAAGAACGAAAGCATTTTATAATGGGTGCAACAAAAAAAGGATTTGACTATGCTAAGGCGAATAACGTCTATAACTTAATCGTCAAATTTGCGGATTATGGTTTTCCGAAGAGTCACGCAGTAGCCTACACATTAATTTCTTATCGTTTAGCATTTTTCAAAGCGAATGAACCGACGTATTTTTATGCAGCCTACCTATCCTCACTCACCGGCAGTAAGGAAAAGATAATGGAGCTAATTCGAGAGATCAAAGCAAAAGGCATAGAGATATACCCACCTTCTGTAAAAAAAAGCCGCTATTCGCACACTGTGGAAGGAAACGCCATTCGTTTAGGCTTGGGTGCGATCAAAGGAGTAACCTTTGCATTCTATCAGCAATTGGCTGCGGTGCGTGAGAACAGTAACTGGTCCTCCATGTTCGATATGGCGATCGCATTGGGAGCTGAACATTTTACAGATAAATCTTTAATACCACTTATCAAAGCAGGCGCTCTTGATGAGTTTGGTGAAACACGTGCCGTTCTTTTAGCTTCTGTCGATGCCGCTCAGTCACATGCGCTGTATATAGGCGATGATGTATTGAGTGAACAATTCCAATTTAATTCTCAACCCAAATATAATCCTGGAGGCGCGATGGATCAGATGACTATGCTTAGTTTTGAGCAGAATACGCTAGGATTTTATTTATCTGAACATCCTGTTGAACAACTGAAACGTAAGTCTTCCGAACTGATTCAACCGATTTCATCTTTATCTTACATTCGGCCAGGTACTAAAACCAAGTGTATGGGCATCATTTTATCGATAAAGCGTATTCGAACGAAAAAAGGAGAATCAATGGCTTTTTTCACACTCCAAGATGAGACAGAAGAGGTTTCATGTACAGTTTTTCCAAAACTATATACACAAATCAGTGTCGATCTGAAGGAAAATCAACTTGTTTATGTTACAGGAACGATCGATTATCGAAATCAATCATTTCAGTTAATCATTGACCAACTAGCTCCATTGTCCTTTCAAGATGGAGAGTAAAATTAGTAGATTCACAAAAGCTAGCAATGCTCTATGGCGCGTCATTGCTGGCTACATACTAATCTAATGCGAAGCGAGCGTTCAGTCGGATAGAGATTTCTGATAAAAAAACAACATGAACTTTCGTGATTTTGCTTTACGGAGACGATTCTTTTTTGTATGCTAGTAAGCAAGGTGGTCAGACCACTTTGCTGACAGAATGAAAAGGGAGTTCTTCTATGCATAATTCACAATCGTCTTCCAAGAGGTTTTTGGATATTATCGGAGAACTGCAATTGCTGATTAAAGAACAAGGTATCCAATATGGCGATAAACTGCCTTCTGAACGTCATCTTGCCGAACAGCTACAGGTTGGCAGGGCGGCAGTCCGAGAAGCGTTGCGCAGCATGGAATTGCTTGGTTTGATTGAAACAAGACGCGGAGAAGGAACGTTTTTATCTGATTTCAAAAAGCATCAGTTAGTTGAAGTCCTTTCTACGTTCATCATGCAACAGGCTCGCTCCATTCAGGATGTTGTGGAAACTAGAAAGATTCATGAGCGAGCAGCTATTACGAATGTGGCGGAAAACGAGGAATTGCGTGCTTTGCCTGTTTGGAAAGGTATGCAAGTTAAATTACATGAAGAAGAAGCGATATTCTTACGTGAAGATGTGATTCGTGAGACGATTATTGCGACAGAAAATCGGCTTTCCTTAAAAATTTGGTTTTTGTTGAAACAATATAGCGGTGTTGCTTTTGAAGTACCTATTTTGGTAGAAGATGAAAAAGTCGTGGTCAGTTCGCTGCTAGACGAATTGATTGCAGGTGATACACAACAAGCCTTAGCACGCTATTCACAATGGATGGAACGAGTTGAAGAAGAAAGAAGGGAAATAGAATGAGTATCCGAGAATTGTTTAAAAAGAAATCAAAAGAAGAAAATCATACGATGCCATCTACCAAAGGGAAAAATGATGTTCCTGAAGGCATTATGACGAAATGTCCTGAATGTAAGCATGTAATCCTTACAAAAGATTTGCTGAAAAATGGAAAGGTATGCCCAGCATGTCAGTACCATTACAAAATGACTGCACAAGAACGTGTGGAGCATTTATTCGATCCTGCCAGTTTTGAATCGATGGACAATCATTTGAAAACTGAAAACCCCCTTGATTTTCCTTCTTATACAGAAAAAGTCAATTCGGATGCCGAAAAAACTGGTTTGAACGAAGCCGTGTTGACTGGGGTAGGTCGCATTCAAGGAAATCAAGTCGCGATTGCGATCATGGATGCACATTTCCGAATGGGTTCGATGGGCTCAGTCGTGGGCGAGAAAATTACTAGGGCTGTAGAGAAAGCAACACAATTAGGCATTCCTATGCTCATTTTTTCTGCTAGTGGTGGTGCACGTATGCAAGAGGGTGTGCTTAGCTTGATGCAGATGGCGAAGGTGAGCGTAGCACTTAAACGTCATGCCAATAAAGGTCTTCTCTTTATTTCTGTTATGACCTACCCGACTACAGGGGGTGTTTCTGCCAGTTTTGCATCCGTGGGTGATATCAATCTCGCAGAACCAAAAGCGCTCATAGGTTTTGCTGGACGACGTGTCATTGAACAGACAGTCAGAGAGAAATTACCGGAAGACTTTCAGACAGCTGAGTTCTTATTGAGTCATGGACAGGTGGATGCCGTCGTACATCGAGGCGATATGGTGGACGTATTGCACAAAATCATTAAGCTTCACGCAGGGAAGGGGACAGATCGTGCATGAGTAGTAAAACGTTAGCTTTCGAAGAACCAATCGTTAAACTGCGTGAAAAGATTAAAGAGTTAGAAGAATATACGGCAGTGAACGATGTCGATCTTTCTACAGAAATTGTCAACTTGAAAAATCGTTTGGCGAAATTGGAAAAAGATATTTATGAAAGTATGGAGCCGTGGGATCGTGTACAGGTGGCTAGACATCCTGAAAGACCTACGACGAAAGATTATATTCAGAGTCTTTTTGAAGACTTTATAGAGCTTCATGGTGATCGTAATTTTGGTGATGATGAAGCGATTATTGGCGGAATTGCCTCATTCGAACAAAATCCTATTACCATTATTGGACATCAGCGAGGGAAAGACACGAAGGAAAATGTCAGACGTAATTTCGGTATGCCCCATCCTGAAGGATACCGTAAAGCCCTTCGTTTAATGAAACAAGCAGAAAAGTTCAATCGTCCAATTATTTGTTTCATTGACACTAAAGGCGCTTATCCTGGGAAAGCTGCAGAAGAACGTGGGCAAAGTGAAGCGATCGCACGGAATCTTGTAGAAATGGCAGGATTGAAAGTGCCTGTTATTTCTATTGTGATCGGAGAAGGGGGAAGTGGTGGGGCGCTGGCATTAGGTGTGGCAAATCACATCCACATGCTAGAGAACTCTACTTATTCGGTCATTTCACCTGAAGGAGCGGCGTCTATTTTATGGAAAGATCCGACACTTGCCAAACAGGCGGCAGAAGCCATGAAAATTACTGCTCCTGACTTAAAAGAAATGAAAATTATTGATGAAATCATTCCGGAAGTTCTTGGTGGTGCGCATCGTGATCCTATCCAGCAAGCGACGGAGATTCGAGAGACGTTGCGCAGATCTTTGAATACCCTGTGCAAATTATCACCTGAAGCATTGATTGATGAACGTTATGAAAAGTTCCGTAATATCGGTGTGTTTTCAGAATGAGAGGTGCGGGAAACCGCATCTTTTTACATAAGAATCTGAAGCAAAGGAGTGTAGGCAATGAAGAAAATTGCGGTATTAACGAGTGGCGGCGATGCACCGGGAATGAATGCTGCGATCCGTTCGGTTGTCAGAAAAGCGCTTTTTGAGGGGCTAGAAGTTTCAGGTGTCTTCAATGGATATCAAGGATTAATTGACGGGAAAATTGAACAGTTTCAGCTTGGGTCGGTAGGCGATATCATCCAAAGAGGGGGCACTATTTTACGTTCAGCCAGATGTCCGGAATTCATGACAGAAGAAGGTCGCGCTAAAGCTTTGCGCCAGATTAAGCTCCACGGTATTGAAGGCATTGTCGTAATTGGCGGTGATGGCTCGTTTCGTGGCGCAAATGAGCTAGTCAAATTACATGTACCGTGTGCGTGTGTGCCAGCAACTATTGATAATGACATTAACGGTACAGAGTTCACGATCGGATTCGATACGGCATTAAACACGGTTGTGGAAGCGATCGATAAAATTCGTGACACGGCAACGTCGCATGAACGTTCATTTATCATTGAAGTGATGGGTCGAGATGCGGGTGATTTAGCGTTGTGGGCAGGTCTTGGCGGGGGGGCGGAATCCATTTTGCTGCCTGAAAAAGACTTTGACGTGACGCACATTGTCAATCGCTTAAAGCAAAGTACAGGCAGGGGGAAAAAGCACAGTATTATCGTTTTGGCTGAAGGGATGATGCCAGCAAATGAACTGGCGGAAATTCTAAAAAAAGAAGCTGGTGTTGACACCCGCGTTTCTATTTTAGGACATATTCAACGAGGTGGCTCTCCGTCTGCACGAGATCGCGTGATCGCCAGTCAGTACGGTTCGCGTGCGGTGGAAGTGCTGTTAGAAGGAAAAATAAATGCTGCTATTGGTATGAGAAATCATAAAGTGGTAGACTATAATCTTGAAGAGGTCTTTTCGAAAAGAGAAAAGTTAGACTTGTCATTATTGGATTTGGCTGAAACTTTATCCATTTGAATTCCATTCTGTATTGACAAAGTCTACATAACGCAGAGGAGCGATAGTTAGTGAGGAAGACAAAAATAGTGTGTACAATCGGTCCAGCAAGTGAGTCGTACGAAACACTAAAAGAACTGATTGACGCAGGGATGAATGTTGCGCGTTTGAACTTCTCCCATGGCACCCAAGACGAACACAAAGAACGTATTCAAAACATTCGTAAGGCAGCTAAAGAAAAAGGTAAAGTGGTCGGTATTTTACTGGATACGAAAGGTCCTGAAATTCGAACGCATAAAATGAAGGACGATCAAATTGAACTGGTCAGAGGACAGGCGATCGATATCGCTATGGAAGAAGTGACTGGAACAGAAGAAGTTTTTTCCGTTACTTATAAAGAGCTAATTAAAGACGTAGATCGTGGCTCATTCATTCTCTTGGATGATGGTTTAATTGAATTGGAAGTTACAGGAAAGGATGAGGGGAAAGGGTTGATCCATACAAAAGTTATCAACGCCGGCCCTTTAAAAAATAATAAAGGTGTCAATGTTCCAAATGTTTCTGTGCAACTTCCAGGTATTACAGACAAAGACAAAGAAGATATCCTTTTCGGCATTGAACAAGGTGTCGATTTCATCGCTGCATCTTTTGTCCGTCGTGCTTCAGACGTCATGGAAATTCGTGAATTGCTAGAAAAAAATAATGGCGGACATATCCACATTGTGCCAAAGATTGAAAACCAAGAAGGTGTTGACAATCTAGATGAAATTCTTTTACTCTCGGATGGGTTGATGGTAGCTCGCGGAGACTTGGGCGTGGAAATTCCCCCTGAAGAAGTGCCACTAGTGCAAAAAAGAATGATTAAAAAATGTAATCAATTTGGTAAACCTGTCATTACGGCTACTCAAATGTTGGATTCCATGCAGAGAAATCCACGTCCGACACGAGCAGAAGCGAGTGATGTTGCCAATGCCATTTTAGATGGATCAGATGCGATTATGCTTTCAGGGGAAACGGCGGCTGGAATGTACCCGGTTGACTCTGTGAAAATAATGGATAAAATTGCGTTGTCAACTGAAGAATCAATGGATTTTAAGTCTGTTGTTTCCACGAGAACGAGAGAAAAAGAAGGTAATCTGACGGAGGCTATTGGACAAGCTGCTGCTTATACAGCATTGAATCTAAATGTGAAAGTGATTTTGGCTCCTACTGAAAGTGGTCAAACAGCAGTAATGATCGCGAAGTATCGCCCGGGTTGTCCAATTATTGCCGTTACACGTTCCGAAACTGTTTCCAATAAGCTGACGCTAGTTTGGGGAGTATACCCAATTGTCGGCAAAAAAGCACTGGATATTGATGGAATCCTTCAGGAATCTGTTGAAGAAAGCGTCAAACATCAATATGTAACACATGGTGACGTCGTCATTATTACAGCAGGCGTTCCAGTTGGTGAAGCGGGCACGACTAATCTTATGAAACTGCATGTAATTGGTGATTTAATTGCTCGTGGACAAGGCATTGGTAAAAATGTGGCGTTCGGAAAAGTGAAAATTATTAATTCGGCACGAGAAGCATTAGCTCAAGTTGCTGATGGTGATATCATCGTTACCAAATCGACAGACCGAGACATGTACGCGGCCCTTGAAAAATGTGCTGGGATCATAACGGAAACTAGCGGATTAACAAGCCATGCTGCAGTTGTGGGGTTAAGCTTAGGAATTCCAGTAATTGTAGGTGTTGAGAATATTACTACCATTATTAAAAATGGAAGTGATATTACAATGGACGCAGCGACCGGTGTCATTTACAACGGTCACGCAAAAGTATTGTAAATCATTCAGACCGCTATTCTCGTAAAGAGAGAGCGGTCTTTTCGGAGGTTGTCATATGAAATGGTTAGCGGCTTTCTTCATCATTGTTCCAACTGCAGAATTAGCTTTATTGATAATTTCCGGCAAAACGCTTGGAATATTCCCAACGATTTTCATCATTCTCGCAACAGGAGTCGGCGGTGCTTATTTAGCAAAAAAGAAAGGACTTCACGCTTTGCGAGATCTTCAATATCGATTAGCGAGTGGAGAAACACCTGGAAAGGCTCTCGTTGACAGTGTGTGTATATTCTTTGGAGGAATATTATTACTGATGCCTGGTTTTTTAACAGATATCATTGGCCTGTTATTACTATTCACTGGTCCTCGCAAAGTGCTGTATCCATTTATTGTGAAATGGCTCTATAATAGAATGAAAAAGGGACAGATTCGTGTCATGTAAATGAAGAGTGTTCCTTTACCTTTAATGCTAGAAATAAAAAGAATGGTAAAAATAAAATACCATATACACCAAATAAATAAACTGCACATGCAGTGATAAGGAATGAATGGACAGTTCTTAATTTGAAGGTACTTGCCCATAAAAAAGATTCAGTCATCTGTCTTGTAATTAGTAATACGATATATAAAATGAGTAAACCGATCGCTAATTGTACGTTATCTATATAGAATGCAAACGCGATCATTGGTAAAAACACCAGACCAATTCCTAAAAAAGGAATACTATCGACTAGAGAAATTAAAAACGCTTTAGTGAAATGAGATTCGAAATCCAACAGCCAAAATCCTACACTCATAATGATGAATGTAATAAAAAACAAGCGGATTTGTACAGAAAAAAAGTGCCCCATCAAGCTACTGGATTTCGAGAAAATACGTTTAGCAGATGGACGGAATTTCTTTGGAAAATAAACTAAAAACCAAAAACGATTTTTCGCACTTTCTCGCAAAGAGAAAAAGTACGCTATGATAAACATAAAAATACTAAAAAGCTGTTGGAAGAATTTTTGGAAAAAGCTTATGATTCCTTCCATTGCATCATGACTAGATTGAATAAAACTCTCAGCTGCCAAATAAAAATCAAATCCTTTGCTATCGATTATTTCAATTAATAATACTAACTGATCTTCTACTGTCCAAATTACCGAAATTAATCCGTTTATTGAAAAGAAGAGGAATGCATATAGTAAAAGTGTGAGGATAGACATCACGATTAGGGTCGCTAAAAAAGCGGGTAATTTAGTGAGTGAGATGAACGAATTAACAAGAGGTGCAGTGAAGAAAGCTAAAATTATTGCAAATCCGATTGGTGGAATCAACATTACAAAAAGTGCTATGAATAAAGCTGGTAACCATTGTTGCGAGAAGGTTTGTAGACGTTTAGAGTCGATAGAAATCATGTGCATTTGCCCATTCCTTTCGAATATTTATAAACAAAAAACAGCTTTACCATTCACAAAACCGTAAAAGTTGCTTATAATGGACTTTGTAAGCGTTTTAGATAAAAATATAATTAGCAGGTGGCCGTCATTCTGCACTCAGCTTCTCTGGGGATGGCCAGACTGGGAAGAAGGAGAGAATATCATGACAGCAACAAAAGGATTGGAAGGTATCATTGCAGCACAAACTCAAATCAGTTCTATCATCGATGACACACTCACGTATGTAGGTTATGGCATTGACGATCTAGCGGACAATGCTAGTTTTGAAGAAGTGGTTTACCTTCTTTGGCATAAACGTCTACCAAAAGAAGAAGAGCTTTCTGAATTGAAACAGCAGTTAGAAGAGCATGCAGAAATTCCACAAGGGGTAATTGATCACTTCAAAACTTATCCAATCGACAAAGTCCATCCAATGGCTGCGCTACGTACAGCGATCTCACTTCTTGGATTATACGATGATAAGGCAGAAGATATGTCACCTGAAGAGAACTACAATAAAGCCATCAAGCTTCAGGCAAAAGTTGCAACAGTTGTAACAGCTTTCGCGCGTATCCGTAAAGGACAAGAGCCAGTAGCACCTAAAAAAGGTCTTAGCTATGCGGCAAACTTCCTTTACATGCTTTCTGGGGAAGAGCCTGCTGATATCGCGGAAGAAGCATTCAACAAAGCACTTGTCTTACATGCAGACCATGAATTGAACGCATCTACGTTTACAGCACGTGTTTGTGTAGCGACTCTTTCTGATATGTATTCAGGCGTAACTGCTGCAATTGGTGCGCTTAAAGGCCCATTACATGGTGGGGCAAACGAAGCGGTTATGAACATGCTTATGGAAATTGGCGATGAAGACAAAGTTGAGTCGTATATTCGTGAAAAACTTGCAAACAAAGAAAAAATCATGGGCTTTGGCCACCGCGTATACCGTAAAGGTGATCCGCGTGCGAAGCATTTACGTGAAATGTCTCAGAAATTGACTGCCTTGCGCGGTGAAGAAAAATGGTATAATATGTCGGAAAAGATTGAATCAATTGTAACTGGCGAAAAGAATTTGCCGCCAAATGTTGATTTCTATTCCGCTTCGGTATATCATTCATTAGACATCGATCATGATATTTTTACGCCAATTTTTGCAGTTTCTCGTTTTTCAGGATGGATTGCACATATTCTGGAGCAATACGAAAACAATCGCTTGATCCGTCCTCGTGCAGAGTACGTTGGACCAGGCATGCAAAATTATGTGCCAATCAATGAACGATAAAAACTAGTAAATTTGTGGGGCGGTATCTCGTATACCGGCCCACTGATTTTGAACTCAGGAGGATATCAATAATGGCTAATGATGGAAAGATTACAGTAACTAACGGTGTTTTAAACGTCCCAGATCACGCAACGATTCCTTTCATTATAGGCGATGGTACGGGTCCAGATATCTGGAATGCAGCTTCTAGAGTAATTGAGGCAGCTGTTGAAAAAGCATACGATGGTAAAAAGAAGATTAATTGGCTTGAAGTTCTTGCAGGAGAAAAGGCATTCAATGAAACTGGTGATTGGCTTCCAAAAGAAACTCTTGATACAATTGACGAATACTTAATTGCAATTAAAGGACCGCTTACAACACCAATCGGTGGGGGATTCCGTTCATTGAACGTTGCATTGCGTCAAGAACTTGATCTTTATACTTGCTTGCGTCCAGTTCGTTATTTCCAAGGCGTACCTTCACCCGTGAAACATCCTGAGGATTGTGACATGGTTATTTTCCGTGAGAACACAGAAGATATTTATGCAGGGATTGAGTACCAAAAAGGTTCTGACGGAGTGAAAAAATTAATCAATTTCCTTCAGACTGAGCTAGGTGTGGATAAGATTCGTTTCCCTGAAACTTCAGGTATCGGTATCAAACCAATTTCTGAAGAAGGAACGAAGCGTCTTGTACGTGCTGCAATGAACTACACAATCAGTGAAGGCCGTAAATCATTGACGATTGTTCACAAAGGAAATATCATGAAGTTCACAGAAGGCGCATTCGCAAACTGGGGATATGAAGTGGCTGAAGAAGAATTCGGCGACCAAGTATTCACTTGGAGAGAATATGACCGCATTAAAGAAGCTGACGGTACAGAGGCTGCTAACAAAGCACAATCTGACGCTGAAGCTGCTGGCAAAATCATCGTAAAAGATGCGATTGCAGATATCTTCTTGCAACAAATCTTAACTCGTCCTAAAGAGTTCGACGTAGTCGCAACAATGAACTTAAACGGCGATTACATTTCTGATGCATTAGCTGCACAAGTTGGTGGAATCGGAATCGCACCAGGAGCGAACATTAACTATGTTACTGGACATGCAATCTTTGAAGCAACTCACGGTACAGCACCAAAGTACGCTGGATTGGATAAAGTAAACCCTTCATCTGTCCTTCTTTCAGGCGTTATGATGCTTCAGCACCTTGGCTGGAATGAAGCAGCTGACATTATTACAGCTTCTATCGAAAAAACTATTGCGTCTAAAGTCGTGACGTACGATTTTGCACGTCTAATGGACAACGCAACTGAAGTAAGTACATCTGGATTTGCAGATGAATTAATTAAGAATCTTTAATCATGAAAAGGGGGATGCTGTCCCCCTTTTTTCTTACATTACAAGAGATCTGAAAAGGGGAGTTTTACATGTCATTGAAGCGTAAAAAAGTATCGGTTATCGGATCTGGTTTTACTGGAGCAACAACTGCATTTCTTTTGGCTCAAAAAGAACTTTGCGATGTCGTCATCGTCGATATTCCCGCTATGGAAAATCCGACAAAAGGCAAAGCATTGGACATGTTGGAAGCTGGTCCAGTTCAAGGGTTTGACGCAAATATCATAGGTACTTCTAATTATGAAGATACAAAAGACTCCGACGTGGTAGTCATTACAGCGGGTATCGCGCGTAAACCAGGAATGAGCCGTGACGATTTAGTTCAGACTAACCAAAAAGTAATGAAATCAGTAACAGCTGAAATCGTTAAGCATTCTCCAAACACGACCATTATTGTATTAACCAATCCAGTGGATGCTATGACGTATACAGTATATAAGGAATCAGGCTTTCCGAAAGAACGCGTAATCGGCCAATCGGGTGTTTTAGATACTGCTCGTTTCCGTACATTTGTAGCGCAAGAGTTGAATCTGTCCGTGAAAGACGTGACTGGTTTCGTACTTGGCGGTCATGGGGATGACATGGTTCCTTTAGTGCGGTATTCAACAGCTGGTGGCGTGCCACTAGAAAACTTAATTTCTGCGGGTCGTTTGGAAGAAATCGTAGATCGTACACGCAAGGGCGGAGCTGAAATTGTCAACCTACTAGGTAATGGTTCTGCTTACTATGCCCCTGCGGCTTCATTAGTGGAAATGACAGAAGCAATCCTCAAGGATCAAAAACGTGTCTTGCCATCTATCGCTTTCCTTGAAGGCGAGTATGGTATGGACGGTATTTATTTAGGTGTTCCAACTGTACTAGGGGCAGGAGGAATCGAAAAGATTATTGAACTAGAGTTAACTGACGGTGAAAAAGCTGCTCTTGAGCAATCAGCGGATTCTGTACGCGCAGTGATGAATGTTCTTGCATAATTTTTCTATTGAAAATCGGGTGGCAATCATGCTGCCCGATTTTTTTGTAGCTCGATTTTTCTTATATAGATTGCTATACTTTAAATAATTAAATTAATTTTCTGCGATTTTCTGGGGGTTTAGATGTAGATAAGGGGGAATTTATTTGTTAAAAGGAAAACGAAATTTGATGGGAAAAGAGATAGCTGAGCTTGAAATTGGTGAGAGGCTAAGTCTAACGGAGAAAATAGAAGATAAAGATTTGATGCTTTATTTAGGGTTAACAAATGATGCAAATCCGCTATATATCCAGCATGACTATGCTGCCACTACAAGCTATGGTCAACCAATTGTGCCACCCATCATGCTGACAGGTATTGTAACAGCCGCTATCTCAAAACATTTGCCAGGACCGGGAGCACATATTATCCATCAACAATTACATTTTCCAAAGCCTGTATACCATTATGCGATCATTGAAATTTTATTGGAAATTACCAAGTTAGAACATGCGACAAATCAACTAACGATTCAAGTGACAGCGGAAGACGAAGAGGGGGATCGTGTGATGAGTGGAGAACTTATCGTCAAAGCACCTGAAAAGAAATCCATTGCTCAAATAGCGGAAAGGGAATCGACACATGGAAACTAGTCAGCAAAAAATATTAATAGTGGAAGATGAACAGTCGATTCAAAAACTTCTAGATTTCACATTAAAGCAGGCGAATTATGACACTGTCCTTGCAAGTGATGGGGAGCAGGCTGTAGAACTTGTTTTGGATGAGAAACCTGATTTGATCATATTGGATCTTATGTTACCGAAAATTGATGGAATGGAAGTTTGTAAAATGCTTCGAATGCAAGATATTGAAACACCCATTATTATGTTGACTGCAAAAGGTGAGGAAGCAGATAAAATCATCGGTCTAGAGATGGGTGCTGATGATTATATGACGAAACCTTTTAGCCCTCGTGAAGTCGCTGCTAGGGTAAAGGCGGTTCTTAGGCGGACTGGTGAAAGGGTCAAGCAAACAAAAGAAGAAATCCTTGAGTCTGGACAACTTGTCGTGTATCCCGAACGTTTTGAAGTTTATTTGAATAAAAACCAACTAGAGTTCACACCGAAAGAATTTGAACTTCTTGTCTACTTTATGCAACATAAAAATCGTGTGCTGACCCGTGATCAATTGCTTCAAGCAGTATGGAATTATGATTTCGCGGGTGATACGAGAATCGTGGACGTCCATGTTAGTCATTTGCGAGAAAAAATTGAAGAAAACACGAGGAAACCCCGCTATATCAAAACGATGAGAGGCGTGGGCTATAAATTCGGGGAGCAAAACTGAATGAAGAATTTCTACTCAAGGCTGCTAGCAGCATCTGCTGTTATTCTATCGATTTTATTAATCGTGCTAGGAATCATCTTAGGGCAATTTTTTCATCTGTTTGCGGAAGATGTCGACCCAATTATTCAGCAAAAGTATTGGGTCTTTCTTTTATTTACACTCGTATTAGTCTACATTGTCGTTATGTTTGTGATGGCTAAATTACTTCAGCAATATGTCCAACCGATTGACCATTGTACCGACATCGCTTATCAATTGGCTCAAGGTAACTATTTAGCGAGAGCACAAGTAGAGGATGGGCAAATGAATCAGCAAATGTCTCTAGCGATCAATCAAATCGCCAGGAATTTACAAGAAAATTCCATCTTACGTGCGATGGAGCAGGAACGTCTAAAAACCTTGATCAGCAGTATCGGTAGTAGCCTCCTCGTGTTTGGTAGGCAAGGTGCTGTGAATTTAGTGAATAAAGTGTTTGAAGAAACTTTTCATCGGAAAAGTGAAGATTTAATGGGGAAGACGTATAAAGATATTGGATTGCCTACAGATATTGAAAAAGAAATTGAGACTATTTTCTTAACAGAAGAAATCCGCTCGTTTCAATCACAAGTTCATTTGGCGAATGGTGTTCGTCATCTAGAAGTATACGGTGCACCGGTCATTGGAGAAAATGGAAACTGGCTAGGTATCGTTGTCATTATGCATGATATCACGGAGTTGATCCATCTTGAACAAGTGCGTAAGGATTTTGTTGCGAATGTCTCTCACGAATTAAAAACGCCAGTAACGTCAATAAAAGGATTTTCAGAGATGTTATTAGATGGAGCAGTGGAGGATCCGGCGCTTAAGAAGGAATTTCTAGAAATTATGTACAAGGAAAGTAATCGGCTGCAATTATTAATTGAAGATTTACTACGACTCTCGAGTATGGAACAAGGGAGTTTTGAAATAACTAGAAAACCAGTTGATGTTGTCGAGGTTTTTGAACAGTCAATGCAAATTGTACAAGCGAAACTACAAGCGAAAGAGATGGAAGTCGTGTTCAATGCACCTGCTTCATGCATTATTTCTGCTGATCATGATCGGTTGGTGCAAGTGATGGTGAACTTACTTAACAATGCTATTGCCTATTCCCAGGAAGGGACAGTTATAACAGTTTCCATTCAGAAGGCGCATGAATGTGTAGATATCATGGTGAGTGACCAGGGGATGGGTATTATGCCTTCTGAGCTTCCACGCTTGTTTGAGCGATTCTATCGTATTGATCGTGCGAGGAGCAGAGAGTCAGGGGGGACAGGACTCGGGCTAGCAATTGTCAAACATATTGTGGAAGCGCATCACGGTATAGTGACGGTTGATAGTGAAGTAGGAGTCGGTACCACTTTCCGTGTTCAGCTTCCAGTGAGTAAAGAAGTTATTGATTACTAATCAATAACAAAATTGCTTTCATTGAAACTAAATCGCCTCCTGCACCGTAGAGTAACTATACATAGAAAAGGGAGGAACTAGAATGGGGACAAAACGAGTCTTAGTGACGCTAGGGCTAGCAGTCACAGGATTATTGTTATTATTAATCGTTTTTACTACCTGGTATACCGTAGATGAATCCGAACAAGCTGTCGTGATTTCATTCGGTCAAGCAGGAGCACCAGTGACAGAATCCGGTTTACACTTCAAACTGCCATGGCCGATTCAAAAAGCAGAGATTTTATCAAAGGAAACGTATAGTATCCACTTCGGTTACAAACAAGATAAAAGTGGAGAAATCATCGATAAAGAAACGAAAATGATCACAGGCGACGAATACATCGTCCTTACCGATCTAACTGTTCAGTGGCGAATTGTGGATCCGAAAAAGTATTTATTCAATGCGGAGGAACCGGTTGAAATTTTGCGAGATGCAGCCTCAGCCTCAATCCGTTCCGTCATCGGTAGTTCCACAATTGATGCAGCGTTAACGGATGGAAAAGCAGAAATTGAAGCAAAAACTCGCGACTTATTAACAAGTCTAGTAGAAAATTACGATATTGGTATTGCTGTGCAAGGCGTTAAACTTCAAGACGTGGAATTACCAAATGCAGAAGTACGTGCAGCATTTACAGCAGTTACAGATGCACGCGAAACGAAAAATACAAAAATCAATGAAGCAAAGAAATATGAAAATCAGAAGAAAAATGAAGCGATCGGTGAACGTGACGCCATCAAATCTCAAGCTCTAGGGAAGAAGACAGCACGTATAGAGCAAGCACGTGGAGATGTTGCCTTATTCAATGACTTATATACGGAGTATGCGAAGAATAAAGCCATCACTCGTCAACGTTTGATCTTAGAAACTCTCGAACAAGTATTGCCTAAAGCAAATCTTTACATTATGAATGATAGTGGTGAAACGGTAAAATATTTACCACTTCAACAATTGCCGCAATTGCCTTCTGCTGACGAGACTGAAAAGCCAGCTGAGAAAGGAGAGAAAGCATCATGAGTAACGACCAAAATCCTTTCAAAAAAATAGAAGAAGCTATGAAGAAAATGAGTGAATCTGAAAAGAATAAAAACACTCAGAAAGTACCAGAAGCAGATCCGAAAGTGAAAGTCATCAAACCTAAAAAGGTAGTCGATGTCAAACGCTACGCGAAAATGATCATCATGCTAACGGTTGCCTTCGCTGTAGTGGTCATCCTCCTTTCCAATTTATTCATCGTGAAAGAGAATGAATATCGAGTAGTCCGTCAATTTGGTGAAATTACACGAATTGTCAAAGAACCAGGAATCAATATGAAAATTCCATTCATTCAAAGTGTCTCGGTACTTCCTAAAAACCAAATGACGTATAACGTACAGGAAGCGGAAATCACTACGAAGGATAAAAAGCGGATCATCATTGACAACTATGCGGTATGGCATATTACGGACCCGGGTAAAATGATATCCAATGCTCGTAATATCGTTAACGCAGAAGCGCGATTGGGAGAGTTCATCTATTCTGTTGTACGGAATGAAATGGGACGTCTGAATTATGTCGATGTCGTCAATGACGAAGACTCTGGACGCGGAAGCTTGAATGACCGTGTGACTGAAAAAGTCAATGATTTCCTGGCTGACGGGAATTTTGGGATTGAAGTGGTCGACGTCCGGATGAAACGAATTGATCTTCCGGAAGAGAACGAACAATCCATCTATACCCGAATGATCTCTGAACGTCAATCGACCGCGCAATCTTATTTATCTGAAGGGGACGCGGAAAAACGAAAAATTGAAGCAGAAACGGATAGAGAAGTACAGGAGATGCTGGCGAAAGCCAAAAAGGAAGCCGCGATTGTAACGGCGCAAGGGGAAGCGGAAGCTGCTAAAATCTATAACGACACCTTTGCTAAAGATCCTGAGTTTTATAACTTATACAGAACGTTACAATCCTATTCTAAAGTAGTGGATGACGAAACGATGATCATTCTTCCATCAGATTCACCATATGCTAAATTGCTGACTGGCTATTTAAAATAACAACAAGTGCGTCATTTTCATTTACAGTTGCCAAACATGGTAAACTAAATGGAAATGGCGTGTTTTTATTCAAAAGCGGAAAGCGCCGTCAAGCCACGACAGGCGTTGGAGGGCTTAAAATAAAGGCGCTCTTTGCCTTTATCTTTAAGACCGAAACGACCCGAGAGGCTGGCGCTTGGAGCTGGATGTCACCAAAAGCGGAAAGCGCCGTCAAGCCTCGACAGGCGTTGGAGGGCTTAAAATAAAGGCGCTCTTTGCCTTTATCTTTAAGATCGAAACGACCCGAGAGGCTGGCGCTTGAAGCTAGATGTCACCAAAAGCGGAGACGGCTGTTCAGCCCCGACAGGCACTGGAAGGCTGGTAGCTACAGGCGCTTTTTGCCTGTAGAAGTCAGACTGAAGTGTCCCGAGGGGCTAGCCGTGGGAGCTGGATGTCACCAAAAGCGGAAAGCGCCGTCAAGCCACGACAGGCGTTGGAGGGCTTAAAAGGACAGAAGAATAAGATCGACGACACAAGGAGTGGGATGGAATTTGACTAAGAAGAAAATAGTTTTACTCGATGGTAACAGTTTAGCGTATCGAGCTTTTTTTGCTTTACCATTATTGACGAATGATAAAGGAATACACACAAATGCTGTATATGGATTTACGATGATGCTTGAAACGATTCTGGATAATGAAAAACCAACACACGTCTTAGTAGCGTGGGATGCGGGAAAAACAACGTTCCGTCATAATACTTTCACGGAATATAAAGGGGGACGTCAGAAGACTCCACCTGAATTATCCGAGCAATTCCCTTATATTCGCAAGTTAATCGAAGCATTCGGAATATCGCAATACGAACTCGATCTTTACGAAGCAGATGATATTATTGGCACGTTGAGCAGAGAATGCAGTGAAGCAAAAGCTGAAGTAGTCGTGATTTCTGGAGATAAAGATCTAACACAGCTTGCAAATGAACAGACGACAGTTTGTATTACGAGGAAAGGAATTACGGACCTCGAAAAATACACACCGCAACATATTGAAGAAAAGTATGGGATCGCGCCATTACAGATTATCGATATGAAAGGCTTAATGGGAGATGCATCTGACAATATTCCAGGAGTACCGGGCATCGGAGAAAAAACAGCACTGAAATTATTGAAAGAATATGGTTCAGTAGAAAAGGTCTATGAATCGATCGATCAAATTACAGCAAAGAAAATGAAAGAAAACTTAGTGTCCAACAAAGAACAGGCTTTCATGAGTAAAAAACTCGCAACAATTGAAGTGCATGCACCTGTAGAAGTTTTATTAGAAGATCTCGTGTTCCCGGGCAGAGATGAGGAACAAGTCATCAATCTATACAAAGAGCTTCAGTTTAATTCACTCTTAGAGAAGCTAGATGCGCCAGTCGACGTGCAGCCGATGGATGACATTACCATTCAAATCGTAGATAAAGTAACTTCGGACATGCTTAACGATACGATGTCTCTTCATGTGGAAATGGACGGAGACAATTACTTATCTGCGGATATTTTAGGGATTGGATTGGCAGATGAATTCAATACCTACTTTATTTCAACAGAGGTAGCGAAAACCTCGTCTGAATTGAAGGACTGGCTTGGAAGTGAAGCGATGACGAAATACGCATCTGACTCGAAGGCAGCGTATGCAGCAATTGCCAGACTTGACATGGAACTTAACGGTGCGGACTTTGATTTGATGCTAGCAGCGTATATAGTTAATCCTTCCTTCTCGACTGGAGATGTAGCGGAAATAGTGCGTTCTTTCGGTTATCATGGCGTGAAGAGTGATGAGTCCGTATATGGCAAAGGGGCAAAACGATCACTACCTTCTGTAGATCAACTTGCAGAGCATGTCGCAAGAAAAGCTCATGCAGTGTGGCAGCTACACGCTGTCGTATCCAAACAATTAGAAGATAACGAGCAACAAGAATTATTTCACGAGCTTGAACTTCCATTAGCGAAAATCTTAGGAAAGATGGAAGTGACCGGCGTGAAGACCGATTTGGATGTGCTTCAAACGATCGGGCATCAATTGTCTGAACGTCTTGAGTTGATTGAGCAGCAAATCTATGAAATCGCCGGTGATAAATTTAATATCAATTCACCGAAACAGCTGGGTGTCATACTGTTTGAGAAAATCGGTCTAACACCGATCAAGAAGACAAAAACAGGCTACTCAACTGCAGCTGATGTTTTGGAAAAGCTTGAGAGTGAGCATGAAGTTATTCAGCATATTTTGCTTTATCGCCAGCTTGGAAAGTTGAACTCGACTTATATAGAAGGTCTTTCTAAAGAAATTCATGAAGATGGAAAAATTCATACACGCTTTCAGCAAGCATTGACCCAAACAGGTCGTTTAAGCTCTATTAATCCTAACTTGCAGAACATCCCTATTCGATTGGAAGAAGGGCGGAAAATTCGAGCTGCGTTCATTCCATCTGAACCAGAATGGATTATGTTCGCAGCAGATTATTCTCAAATTGAATTACGTGTGCTAGCTCACATTTCGCAGGACGAAAAACTGATCGAAGCATTCCGTCAAGGAGCGGACATTCATACGAAGACCGCTATGGATGTATTTGGTGTGTCGGAAGATGAAGTTGACAGCAATATGCGTCGTGCTGCAAAAGCTGTCAACTTTGGTATTGTGTATGGCATCAGTGACTATGGATTGTCTCAAAGCTTGAACATTACACGTAAAGAAGCAGGGGAGTTTATCGATACGTATTTGGCAAGTTTCCCGGGGGTCAAGCAATATATGGATGATAGTATTATTGATGCGAAGCAAAAAGGGTATGTAACGACTTTGCTCAATAGACGCCGTTACCTGCCTGATATTACAAGTTCTAATTTCAATCTGCGGAGTTTTGCAGAACGGACCGCTATGAACACACCGATTCAAGGAACTGCAGCGGATATTATTAAAAAAGCGATGATCGACATGGATGCAAGACTTGAGCAAGAACAGCTCCAAGCACGCATGCTATTGCAAGTGCATGACGAATTGATTTTTGAAGCCCCTGTTGCAGAATTAGAGAAATTAATAGAAATCGTACCAGAAGTCATGGAACAAACGCTTCAGCTAGATGTTCCATTAAAAGTCGATTGGAATCATGGCAAGTCTTGGTACGAAACGAAGTGAGTGGGTATACATGCCAGAACTACCGGAAGTAGAAGGAGTGGTGCGTGATCTTGCACCGCTCGTTGAAGGAAGAACGATCAAAAGGCTTTCTGTCTCAGATACAGTGGTGACATCCAAATTAGCTGGGAAAGAAACCATTATTAAAGGGAGAACAGTGGAAGACTTTCTTCAAGTATTAGAGCAAATGCAGATTGTGAAGATTGTGCGTCGTAGTAAATATATTTATTTTCATTTGCAGAAAAAGGAACAACCCCATCTACTCGTCAGTCATTTAGGGATGACGGGTGCGTGGTTCGTCGTCAATTCTCCTAATGAAATAACAGAAGAGAAGTTTCGTAAACACGCGCACATCTTTTTAGAAATGGAAGATGGCGGTTTGCTCGTATATTCGGATATACGTCGCTTTGGGGAAATGCGTCTTTTGCAAACGGAAGAAGACTTTCCACCACTGCTTGAAATGGCGCCTGAACCTTTTTCAGAAGACGCGCTGGATCACTTTCTCATATTAGCAGAGTCTACAAAGTATAAAGGGAAAGCAATTAAAGAAGTCATTATGGATGGTAAAGTCATTTCTGGGTGTGGGAATATTTACGCGACAGAAGCGTTGTTCCACATGAATATTCATCCTGCACGTACGTGTGATCGAATTAGTAGGAAACGTAAAGTACAACTATTCCAAGAAATAGTTCGTGTGTTACAAGAAAGTATCGACGCAGGGGGAAGTACCATTTCAGACTATCGTTCTGTCAATGGCAACGCAGGTACGATGCAAAATAGATTGCATATGTACGGAAAAAAAGTCTGTGGCACATGTGGGAAACCAACGAAAAGCAAGCAGATTGCCGGAAGAACTTCAGTTTATTGTCCTTCATGTCAAAAATAAGGAGTGAGCAGAATGATCATCGGATTGACAGGTAGCATTGCGAGTGGTAAAAGTACGGTCGCCACTATGCTGCGTGAAAAAGGTTACCCCATTGTAGATGCAGATGTGATTGCGCGGCAAGTTGTAGAACCAGACAGTCCTCTTCTTATAGAGATTCAAAATTCATTCGGTAGCGACGTTATTCAGCAAGATGGATCTCTGAACCGTGAGAAACTAGGCGCTATTGTTTTCGGTGATGCCGGCAAGCGTAGCCAGTTAAACGAAATGATGCATCCAGCGATCAGGGCTCACATGGTCAGACAAAAAGAAGAATATTTGCGACAAGGCTATCAGACCGTTATCATGGACATCCCCTTACTATTTGAAAGTAAACTACACTCCTATGTAGAAAAAGTTCTAGTTGTCTCCGTCACAAAAGAATTGCAAAAACAACGCCTCATTGCTCGAAACGAACTGTCAGAACAAGAAGCAGATGCTCGAATTGCTTCTCAACTTGATATGACAATTAAAGAACAAGGTGCCGACGCAGTCATTCATAACAATGGAACAATAGAAGAAACTGAGAAACAGTTAGTAGAAATCCTTCGTAAATGGAAAGCGATTCCTCTTTGATCACCATATGAAGAGTTTTGTGTGTTCAGAAAAATTATTTTTTAAATAAATAACGTAATAGTGTTGGCTAAATCGTAATATGTGTTATACTAATGATCGAATATAAGATAATAAGTATAACATACATGCAGGAGGATCCCTTACATGACTACTACGATTGCAATTAACGGACTCGGCCGTATTGGACGGATGGTATTCCGTCAAATTATCAAGGAAGATGATGTTAATTTAGTTGCCGTAAACGCGACATATCCAGCTGAAACTATTGCTCACCTATTAAAATATGATTCAACTCACGGTGTTTTTGACGGTGAGATCCAAGCAGAAGAAAATGCGATCATTGTAGATGGCAAGCGTGTGCAACTAATTACGCAGCGTGACCCGGCTAAATTGCCTTGGAAAGAGCTTGGTGTTGATATTGTTATAGAATCAACCGGAGTATTTAATTCACGTGAAAAAGCAGCTCTTCACCTGGATTCAGGAGCGAAAAAAGTAATCTTGACCGCTCCTGGAAAGAATGAAGATGTCACAGTAGTCATTGGTGTGAATGACGACAAATTAGATATTGAAAAACACAGTGTAATCTCCAATGCGAGCTGTACAACAAATTGCTTGGCACCAGTTGCGAAAGTACTGAATGATGAATTCGGTATTGTGAATGGCTTGATGACAACAGTACATGCTTTCACAAATGATCAGAAAAACTTAGATAATCCGCATAAAGACTTGCGTCGTGCTCGTTCTTGCAGCGAGTCAATTATTCCGACTTCAACAGGTGCAGCAAAAGCACTTTCTTTGGTGCTACCAGAGCTTGAAGGGAAAATTCATGGTTTGGCATTACGTATACCAACGCCAAACGTTTCACTTGTTGATTTAGTAGTGGATTTGGAACAAGATGTTTCTGTAGAAGAAGTGAATAATGCATTTGTAAAAGCTGCAAATGGACCAATGAAAGGTATTATTCGTTTCACGAAAGAACCACTAGTATCTATTGACTTCAATACTACCACTGAATCTGCAACGATTGATGGTCTCTCTACGATTGTAATGGGTGATCGCAAAGTAAAAGTGTTAGCTTGGTATGACAACGAATGGGGCTATTCAGCGCGTGTTGTCCAATTAACAAAAAAAGTTGCAGCAGCTTTAAACAACAAAGTCACTTTGTAATAATAATTTTTGGCACTTCACCTCAACCGGTGAGGTGCTTTTTCATTGTACTCTGGTTGTTGTGTGGATAGTTTCTGTTATAATGAAAAGTACCAATAAAAATGCGGAGGAACCGACTATGTTATGTCCAGCTTGTTATTATAATGGAACGCGTGTTATCGATTCACGTCCTGCGGAAGAAAATCGTTCGATACGGAGACGACGTGAATGCGAAAAATGTAGTTTTCGTTTCACGACATTTGAAAAAGTGGAACACTCTCCACTAATCGTTGTTAAAAAAGACGCGACACGTGAAGAGTTTAGCAGTGAAAAATTACTCAGAGGATTGATCCGCGCCTGCGAAAAGCGGCCAGTGCCTATTGAAAAATTGAAAGATATCGTGATATCGATAGAAAAGGAATTGAGAAGCGCGGGAATTGTTGAAATAGACTCCGACCAAGTGGGAGAAATGGTAATGGAGCGGTTGGTCGATGTGGATGAGGTCGCATACGTACGTTTCGCTTCTGTTTATCGTCAATACAAAGACATTACCGTATTTATAGATGAATTACAGCATCTACAAAATAGAAAAGATCAAAAAGAGTAACTCGTTTAACCAAAGGAGGAGGCAATTGTCATGATGCTTTATACAGAACTACAGCCTGTCGATTCCTTCCGGGTAAAATTAACCCACCCTTTTTCTGCCTACGATCGGCAGATGATTACATTATTTTATCAGCCACTCATTGGTTCTGAAGCCGTCAGCTTGTTTTTAACACTCTGGACGGATGCCGAGAACCGAGAGCCTCAAGAACATTCCCACTATTATTTAATGAATGTATTATCTTTCCCGCTTCAGCCTATTTTTCAAGCGAGGATTGCATTAGAGGCAATCGGACTGCTCCGGACATATCGAAAGCAAGGAGAAGGGGAGCAACGGTCATTTCTTTATGAACTTCTGCCACCATTAGATGCCCCCTCTTTCTTCAACGATCCTTTATTGTCTACTTTTTTATTCAGTAAAATTGGGGAGCAACCGTACCGTCAGTTGCGTAGCCGTTTTTTGGATGACGGTATTGCTGAAAGAGACTATCAAGATGTTTCCCGTACATTTTTGGACGTGTTTCAGCCAGCAAGAGGCGAACAAGCAGTGGAATTGGCTTCAGGAATACAGTTTAAAGGGAAGACTGAAGCGCCGGGCATCCCATTTTATTTCTCGGAATTTAACTTTGAATTATTCTATAGCGGACTATCCGAACAAATGATTCCGAAGTCATCGCTACGCAACATTTCCCAGGAAATGATTGCAAAGCTTTCATTCCTATATTCATTAAATCCTATTGATATGCAGAAAGTCGTGATGATTGCAATGGATGAAAATCATCAAGTGACAGAGGAAAGAATGCGGAAAGCAGCAGCTGAATTTTATAAAATGAATAGATCCTCGCAACCGCCAAAATTACAAACTGCTTTCACTGCACCCCAACCGAAAGAGGTTTTAAAAGCACCTATGAGCAAGGAAGAAGAGTATATTCATTATTTGGAGAATATTTCTCCAAAGGAAATGTTACGTGAAATGAGCGGTGGGAAAGAACCTTTTGAAGTGGATTTAAAGCTAGCAGAGCAATTAATTGTTACTCATGAGCTTCCAGTTGGTGTGGTAAATGTCCTCTTCCAATATTTAAAGATTCGCAATGACGGTAAAATCACAAAAGGATATGCTGAACGAATCGCTTCTCACTGGGCTTCCAAAGATGTTAAGGATGCGAAAACAGCTATGAAATTATCTCGAGAAGAGCATGACCAGTACTTGGAGTGGAAAAGTGGAGGGAAAAAGACTGCGAATAAAAAGCAGAAAACTACTCGACAAGAAAAAGTGCCTGAATGGTTTGCTAAGCGAAATAACAAACCGAAAAAGACAGAAGCACCTTCTGATTTTAATATCGAGGAAGAGCGACAAAAATTAATGAAAGAATTAGGTATACAAGAAACCGAGGTGAAATAACATGGAACGAATTGGGGAGGCCATGAAGCGAGTAGTTAATGCCCCTTCGCTTGCTACGAAATATGAAGAGCTTCGGAAAGAAGTACTCGAAGACCCAGCAATCCAACAATTCATCAGTGAACATTCAAATGAAGTGAATACGGAGGTTGTGAATCGTAGCCTTGGTAAGCTTTATGAATACACCTCTGCTTCCCATGCATGTGATCGCTGTCCTAATTTAGCGGGCTGCATTAATGTCATGAAGGGTTTCGAACCTAAATTAGTGATTGCGCAGCGATTAATCGATTTGGACTATGTCATCTGTCCGACGAAGCAGCTTGACGATGAACGTCGAAATGTATCGAAAATGGTCAACAGTATGTATATGCCCAAAGAAGTAATGGAAGCTCGCCTGTCAAATGTTGATTTTCTTTCGGAAGACAGCCGAGTAATCGTCATGAGAGCGGCAAAAGACTTCTTGAATCAAGTAGACTCTACAGGAAAGATACCTGAACGAGGATTCTATCTATATGGAGACTTTGGCATTGGTAAATCCTTTATTTTAGGTGCCTTGGCGAACGAACTGGCTACACGGCAGGTACAGACAGTCGTTGTCTATGTTCCAGAGTTTTTACGTGAAATGAAACAATCAATCCAAAATCAAACACTTGATGAAAAGGTAGAGTTTGTCAAAAAGGCCCCGATTCTTATGCTAGATGACATCGGAGCTGAAACGATGTCTACATGGACACGTGATGAAGTGCTCGGGACAATCTTACAGTATCGCATGGCTGAAAAACTACCCGTATTCTTTACGTCTAATTTCGACTATAGTGAGCTAGAACACCATTTAACCACTTCCCAACGTGGTGAAAAAGAACCGATCAAGGCAGCAAGGATTATGGAAAGAATTCGTATGGTCAGCAAACCATTCAAATTAGGCGGCCAGAACTGGCGGGATTAAATAAAAATTGAATAGTTTGCTTGCAATTCTGTAAAAGTTTTTCTATAATATGACTTAGTTTAACGTAAATAATTTGTCAAAATGCATCGAAGAGGACAATAATCTTTTTTTACCTTCCAGAGAGCAAGGGCATGGCTGAAACCTTTGTAGGCGAAAAAAATGAATTTACCACCTCAGAGCAGCATCAGTGAACACAAGTAGCTGATGACGGTAGCGGCCCGTTAGCCGGTCGAAAGCTTCGTCATTCCGTTACGGATTGAAGGAAGAAGGGTGGAACCACGAGCTCAAGCCTCGTCCCTTTAGGGATGAGGCTTTTTTGCGTTCAATTTTGTAGTTTAATTAAGAAAGGGAGTCATAAAAATGGCGGAAAATATCAAATTAACATTTCCAGATGGAGCAATTAAGGAGTTTCCAGATGGCGTTACAACAGAAGAAGTGGCAGGCTCTATTAGTTCAGGACTTCGCAAAAGTGCATTGGCTGGAAAAATCGGGGATCGCGTAATAGACTTAAAAACTCCAATTCATGATGATGGAGAGATCAGCATCATTACACCAACCTCTGACGAAGCGTTAGAAATTTTACGTCATAGTACAGCGCACCTTTTAGCACAAGCGGTCAAACGTAAATTTCCTGATGCCAAACTTGGAATTGGCCCAGTCATCCAAAACGGATTTTATTATGATATTGATTCACCGACACCTATCACGGCAGAAGATTTACCAGAACTAGAAAAGGAAATGAAGCGGATTATCGGAGAGAACTTGCCAGTTGTGCGCCATGATGTTTCTCGTGAAGAAGCAGAAAAACGCTTTAAAGAAATTGACGACGAATATAAATTAGAACTTCTTGAAGCTATTCCAGCGGGAGAACAAGTTTCAATCTATGAGCAAGGGGAGTTTTTCGATCTTTGTCGTGGAGTGCATGTACCATCTACTGGAAAACTGAAAGAATTTAAACTACTCAGCATTGCTGGTGCTTACTGGAGAGGAAATTCCGACAATAAGATGTTACAGCGTATTTATGGTACAGCTTTCTTCAAAAAAGATGAGTTAAAAGAACATTTACGTTTATTAGAAGAAGCGAAAGAACGTGATCATCGGAAAATTGGTAAAGAACTTGATTTATTCACAAATTCACAAAAAGTAGGACAGGGCTTACCGCTTTGGTTACCAAAAGGAGCTACAATTCGTCGCGTGGTGGAGCGTTACATTGTTGATAAAGAAGAAAGACTTGGATATCAGCACGTCTATACACCTGTCCTAGGAAGCGTGGAATTATACAAGACTTCCGGTCACTGGGACCATTATCAAGAGGGTATGTTCCCGAAAATGAGTATGGATAACGAAGACCTTGTCTTACGTCCGATGAACTGCCCACATCATATGATGATTTATAAAAATGGCATTCATTCGTATCGTAATCTGCCGTTACGTATAGCCGAGCTAGGCACGATGCACCGTTATGAAATGTCTGGAGCGCTTTCCGGTTTACAACGTGTTCGTGGCATGACGCTAAATGATGCGCATATTTTCGTGCGACCTGATCAAATTAAAGAAGAACTTAAGCGTGTCATCTTGTTAATCATCGAAGTATACAAGGATTTTAATATTACAGACTACTCATTCCGTCTTTCTTATCGTGACCCAGCGGATACAAAAAAATATTTTGATGATGATGAAATGTGGGAGCGCGCGCAGTCTATGTTGAAAGAAGCGATGGATGAATTAGAACTTCCATATACAGAAGAAGAAGGCGAAGCAGCTTTCTACGGTCCAAAGCTTGATGTCCAAGTGAAAACAGCAATCGGTATGGAAGAAACTCTTTCTACTGCGCAGCTAGACTTCTTGTTGCCGGAGCGTTTTGATTTAACATATATCGGAGAAGACGGCAAACAGCATCGTCCGGTCGTTATCCATAGAGGCGTTGTCTCTACAATGGAACGTTTCGTAGCATTCTTAATCGAGGAATACAAAGGCGCATTCCCAACTTGGTTGGCACCAGTTCAAGTAGAAGTGATCCCGGTTTCTCCGGAAGTGCATTTCGACTATGCAACTCAAGTGAAAGAACAATTAACAGCAGCTGGCTTCCGTGTTGACTTAGATAGCCGTGATGAAAAAATCGGTTATAAAATTCGTGAAGCACAAGTCCAGAAAGTACCTTATATGCTCGTGCTTGGAGATAAAGAAGTCGAATCTGGAGAAGTGAACGTCCGGAAATACGGTGAACAAAAGTCAGAAAGTATGTCGTTCGAAGCTTTCTTAGAAATGATCCGAGAAGACGTGAAGAAGTAAGAAATTGTGAAGTGGGATTACACCTCATTTTCTAAACATAATTACTTACAAGCGGTTGAGAAGTAATACGGAAGATCTATCCGTATTATTTTATTAAAAGGATTTTCGTTTTGGGCGGCGACTTCCGCGGAAATCGACCGTCCTATACGGAAATCTAGCACCGCTTGCTAAGTGTATTTACTAGTATATGATTTGATGAAAAAACTTTTTATTACGTTAGAAAATTATAGTTGCCAAATAACTTATAATGCGTTATAATATGAAAGTTGAATTCTTTTGAAACTTAAGATGTGCGCTCAGCAGTACGATAATATCAAGCTGTTGACACTCAATTAAAAACATGATAAAGTAAATAAGGTTAAATGAATACAGTTTGTGGTATAAGAAGAGGCTACCCGCTTCTCACCTGATTGACGCGATGAAGTTGTTGACAGGTTAGCACATAAGTGAATGGCTATGCATACATTGCATAGATTACTTACGCGGGTAGACAAATATCATTTGTCTACTTTTTTTATTTGCAGAATGGACCTATGGGATCGAAGTATTCGATATACCCAAATCGTGTATTCACGAGACAACATTCGGAGGTGGATTACTATTAGCAAAGACATGTACGTAAATGACGGTATCCGAGCACGTGAGCTACGTCTAATTGATCACAATGGCGAACAACTCGGTATCAAAACACGTAATGAAGCTTTGGATATTGCTGCTCGAGTGAACCTGGACCTTGTTCTTGTCGCTCCACAAGCGAAGCCCCCAGTAGCTCGTGTTATGGACTATGGAAAGTTCAAGTTCGAACAGCAAAAGAAAGAGCGTGAAGTTCGTAAAAATCAAAAGATCATCAATATGAAAGAAGTTCGGCTGAGCCCGACAATTGATGACCACGATTTCCAGACGAAACTTCGTAACGGAATCAAGTTCCTCGAGCATGGGGATAAAGTAAAAGCTTCGATTCGTTTTCGTGGCCGTGCGATTACGCACAAAGAAATCGGTCAACGTGTGCTCGATCGCTTTGCAGAAGCATGCAAAGAAGTCGCAACTGTTGAAGTAAAACCAAAAATGGAAGGCCGGAGCATGTTCTTAATACTTGCACCGCTTGCCGAAAAAAAGTAACACGAACAATTTAGGAGGAACAGAACATGCCAAAAATGAAAACTCACCGCGGCTCTGCGAAACGTTTCAAAAAAACTGGATCTGGTAAACTAAAACGTGGCCGTGCATATACAAGTCACCTTTTTGCAAACAAATCTACGAAGGCTAAACGTCACCTACGTAAGTCTTCACTAGTTTCTTCAGGCGATTACAAACGTATTCGTGAAATGTTAACAAACATGAAGTAATACCGATAGGAATTTTCGTTGAACAAATTCTATCAACACACACTTACAGGATAAGCAGGAGGTAATGCACTATGCCACGCGTAAAAGGTGGAACAGTCACGCGCAAGCGTCATAAACGAGTATTGAAATTAGCAAAAGGCTACTTCGGTTCAAAACATAGACTTTATAAAGTCGCTAACCAACAGGTCATGAAATCATTTAACTATGCATACCGTGACCGCCGTCAGAAGAAACGTGATTTCCGTAAATTATGGATTACACGTATCAATGCGGCTGCACGTATGAATGGCCTTTCTTACAGCACATTAATGCACGGCTTGAAATTAGCTGGCATCGATGTTAACCGTAAAATGCTTGCAGATCTTGCTGTAACAGATGCACAAGCATTTGCACAACTAGCAGAAACTGCGAAAAAATCGGTTGCAAAATAAGATGAACTAAATGCCGCTTTCGTTTTCATTCTTATATGGAAACGCAGGCGGCTTTTTTTCTGAATATAGAGGAGCTCAAAAAAAATCGCTGCATCTTGCAGCAAAGTTTGAGTGACCCGCATCACACAAGCTGAGGCCTTTCGTGGAGGTCAAGGATTGTGGTTAAATGTGCTAGCATATTTCAAAATTCAGACGCAATGACGCAGAGGCGTGATTGATATGGAGGAGTGGCGAATTGACGCAAACACTGATATTGTATATGGCGGTCATGTCTATATGGGCGTTCGGAGCGATGGGGTTTGATAAGAAACAAGCACAGAAGAAAAAGCAGAGAATCCCAGAACGAAATCTGTGGCTACTCGCGCTGCTCGGTGGTGGAGTTGGAGCCTATTTTGGGATGCAGGTATTCCGTCATAAGACAAGGAAGACTACCTTTCGGATTGGATTTTTGTTACTAGCTATGGTTGACATATTGATTGTTCTTTTGGTTTCTGGTGTTGAATTACCGACTTCCGTCACATTCTAATAAAAAAGGAAATAGCAAAGCTATCTCCTGTAGGACGTATTTATGATTTCATTAATTGTTCAATGGGGTTTTTCCAATTGATCTCCGCATGTGGGTAATTTGTTTTAACCTCAGATTCTAAGAAATGGAAGTCTTCCTTTGACAAGCCTTGCAATTTTGATTCGTCTTTTACCCAAATGAAAATAGATACTACATCAAAGGAATCCGATGTCGTGCCTAAATACTTTTCACCCTCAAACATCGCGCCTTTGTACGTAATGAAGAAGTTTTTACGAATGTTTTTCACATCATCATAAAAATAGTATTGTTCTTTTTCATACGCTTCATCTAACTTTCGCTTCGCATCTGTTAAATAGCGTATGCCTACATAAAATAAGTAAATGACAAGTGCTATAATGAATACGCGAATCAATAAAACCATGAAATCAACTCCTAGACACGATATAATACACTATTATACGGACGAGCAGGCAATAAGGTTTCATTTTAAAGCAAATTTTCGGAGGGATAACGAAATGAAGTTACATCAGTTATTTGAAATGCAGCGAGCATTAGATGCTTATATTCAAGAAAACCATCAACAAGCCGAAACATTCAGTGAAAGAGGTTTGGCGTTGCTAGTTGAGCTATCTGAATTAGCAAATGAAACGAGATGTTTTAAATTTTGGAGCACGAAAGGTCCTTCAGCTCGTGAAGTCATTTTAGAAGAGTATGTGGATTCTATTCATTTCCTACTCTCTTTAGGAATTGAACAAGGTTTTGATGAGTTGGCAGAGTGGCCATCTAACCTTGATAGTGGAAAAGATCTAACCCAGCTGTTTTTAAAAACTAGTCAGTCCATCCATGCATTTTTAGCTGATCTGACGTACGAAAACTATAAGGATATTTGGATACAGTATGGCGCACTCGCAAAAAACTTAGGATTTACAGAAGAACAGATCATCCAAGCCTATATTAATAAAAATGAAGAGAACTATGAACGACAACGAAATGGCTATTGATTGAATCAATGACAACACTGTAATTGATATATCGCAAGTTTGGTGATACTGTTTGTGTAATCGACTAGGTACATACTATTAAATAAAAACCAATTGACAAATAGACCTTGATAAAAAATAATATAAGAGGATGAAGGTCGAATGGGGGGATTTTGTTGAACGAATGGAGTAAGGAAGATTTTGGTTTGCGATTAAAAGCTCTTAGAGAACGCCGAGGACTCTCCATGATGGCTTTCGGTGCTGCCATTGGAACATCTGCTAGTCGTATTAAAGATTGGGAGCGGGGGAAAAATGCTCCGTCCGCTGCATGGATTGCAAAAATATCAGAACGCTTTTCGGTATCTACAGATGAATTAATAATGGGTGAGGTAACCTTTACTCCATATATAAAAACGACAGGAAATACAGTGGAATCATTATACGATCGTCTTCGTGAAACGATGAATGTCGAATCCTCTGAAAAATGGCCTGAAAGCGATGAACTTTATGCTGAGATCGATACTGTCAACAAAGAGCGATATCGTAGCGGAAAAGGGCGACGCTTAGCCGAAAAGGAACTAATGGAATTAGTAATCAGACTTCCAAAGAAAGACGTACTTGAACTATTGGAATTAGCTAAATATAAAAGACGTAACCTGTAACACAATGACGATACTGTTCATTGTGTTTTTTGGTTTATAACGAACGATTGAATTGAGTGAAGTATATGAAAATGCTAGATTATACGTTATGATAGAAGCGTATATAGACATGGGGAGGATGAGTAGATTGAAGGCATTCGTTCATGAAAATAGTGAATTAAAATTTACAGACATCGCAAAACCTGAAGTGGGTAAGGGAGAAGTTATTGTCGCATTGAAAACAGCTGGATTGAATCGGCGTGATACGAAAATCCCATTGCGACGCGGAGATGCGAAAGAACCTCTCATACTCGGTTCAGACGGCGCAGGGATAGTGGAATCAGTAGGTGAAGGTGTAACGGCCTGGCAAGTAGGAGATGAAGTACTCATTAATCCGTCTCTACGCTGGTATGAAAAAAGCAATGCGCCGTCAGCAAAATTTGACATTCTCGGCATGCCAGATCATGGAACTTTTGCTGAAAAGATTTGCATTTCCGCGGAACAATTGGAAAAGAAACCAGCTTATCTATCTTGGCAAGAATCTGCCACTGTTGCGCTCGCAGGTTTGACTGGCTACCGAGCACTAGTGACGAAAGGTCAAATTCAAGAAGGTCAGACTGTGTTCATCCCAGGTGCAGGAAGTGGAGTTGCGACATTTTTAATTCAGTTCGCGAAACAGATGGGTGCGCGTGTAATTGTGACGTCTAGAAGTGAGGAAAAGAGACGACAGGCAACTGAAATAGGGGCTGATCTAGCAATTGACACGAATAGTGATTGGCAAATTGAACTGAAAAATGAATGTGTTGATTTAGTTATAGAAAGTGTAGGAAGGTCTACGTTCAATCGTTCACTCAATGTTTTGAAACAAGGTGGTCGGATTGTCGTATTCGGTGCCACGACAGAAGATATCGTAGATCTTAATCTACGTGAATTCTTTTATGGTCAATATACGTTGCTCGGGACGACGATGGGTAGCCGCGAAGAATTACGTGACATGCTTTCATTTATTGAGACACATCAGATCCATCCGATTATCGATTCGGTTCTTCCATTGGAACACACAAGTGAGGCATTTGCTAAGCTAGATGAAAGTGTTCAATTCGGTAAAATTGTATTACAAATAACGTAATGAAACTACAGGTGAATAGAAAGGTAGTGGGGGCAGTGACAGAACAGGTAAAAACATTGACGGATTTAGAGATCGCTTCAAAGGCGACGATGCAGCCAATCGAAAAAATAGCAGAAAAAGCAGGAATACCTTTAGACGCCTTAGAGTTATACGGTAAGTTTAAAGCAAAACTCAATGTAGACCTCATACCTAAGCAGACCAATCAAGCAAAGGTGATACTTGTTACAGCGACTAGTCCCACGCCTGCTGGAGAAGGGAAGTCCACTGTAACAGTTGGGTTAGGAGACGCACTTTCGCGGTTAGGAAAGAAAACGATGGTGACCCTTCGAGAACCTTCCCTAGGACCTGTAATGGGTGTCAAAGGAGGAGCTACAGGTGGTGGATTCTCCCAAGTGCTACCAATGGAAGATATCAATCTTCATTTCACAGGAGACCTACATGCCATCACCACTGTGAATAATGCATTGAGTGCGATGATCGATAATCACCTACATCAAGGAAATCTGTTAAACATTGATCCTAGAAGAATCACATGGAAACGTGTGATGGATATGAATGATCGTGCGCTTCGTCATGTCACCATTGGATTAGGCGGGCCATCACAAGGTGTGCCTAGAGAAGACGGTTTCGATATTACGGTCGCATCGGAAATCATGGCGGTGTTCTGTTTGGCAACAAATTTGCAAGATCTAAAGGAGCGATTAGCAGAGATCGTCATTGGCTATACGTATGAAAAAGAAGCAATCACCGTACGAGATTTAGGAGTGGAAGGTGCATTGACGTTACTGTTGAAAGATGCATTTAAGCCAAACCTTGTCCAAACAATTGAAGGTACACCTGCGTTGATTCATGGTGGACCATTTGCGAATATTGCACACGGCTGTAATTCATTGATTGCTACAAATACTGCCCGTAATCTAGCAGACTTTGTCGTAACGGAAGCAGGCTTTGGGTCAGATCTGGGAGCAGAGAAGTTCATGGATATTAAAGCACGTAAAGGAAATTTTCAACCGGACGCGGTGGTTTTAGTTACGACAATTCGTGCGCTGAAAATGCATGGTGGTGTATCCAAACAAGAACTGAAAGCAGAAAATAGTGATGCGGTCGAGCGAGGCCTAGTAAACTTGGAGAAACACGTGGAGACGATTAGGGCATTTGGTGTTCAGCCAGTTGTCGCTTTGAATCATTTCGTAGCTGATACAGAAAGGGAACTTCATAAAGTGAAGCAATGGTGTGAAGCGAATCATGTGAAAATCGCGCTGACAGATGTTTGGCAACATGGTGGCGCGGGTGGTGAAGCGTTAGCGAAAGAAGTTCTCAAAGTCATGGACGAGCCAAATGACTATGCACCGATTTACGATGTGGAACAATCAGTAGAGGAGAAAGTGACAGCAATTGTTCAGAAAGTATATGGTGGATTAGGCGTCATTTTCACTGATCAAGCACAAAAGGACTTGGCTGAAATTCAAAAAAACGGATGGGACTTACTGCCTGTGTGTATGGCAAAGACTCAGTATTCATTTTCTGATGATCCCAAAAAACTGGGTCGCCCCACTGACTTCATGATTACCGTACGTAAAATTCTACCAAAACTTGGTGCTGGTTTTCTCGTATGTTTAACTGGTGATATCATGACAATGCCCGGTTTGCCTAAGCAGCCAGCTGCATTGAACATGGATATCGATGAAAATGGAAATGCAAAAGGTTTAATGTAAATACTGCAAAAAAGCAAAGAGTCGAAAAGACTCTTTGCTTTTTTTAGTTATAGAAATTATGACAAAAGTTAAACAAATAAATATTTTAGGTTCCAATGGACTATTAATATGTTATACTATTAGTATAATCATATGACTAATGAATTAGGGGAAGAGGCGAATGAAATGGATAAGAATTTTCGGTATAAGTTAACTGGCATCCTCATTTCATTTACACTGCTCCTTTCGCTCATCATCGTAGTAGCAGATTATCGGAAACTCAAAAACAATGTCCAGGCTAACTTAGAAACTCAAATTCAAATGGCGGAGGATAAAATTATTGCAAGTCTTTCAACTATCGATAAAGTTTATAATGTTCTCGATTTTGAGCGTGCGGCTACTATGGAAGAGTACTCAATCCGCTTGCTAAAGCAGTATGAGCAAAATCCGGATTTTTCTACATGGGATTTTGATGCATTGAAAAAAGATAGTGGAATGGATATTTATATTATTGATTCTGCTAATAATGTCATTGAGAGTAGTTATAAAGATGATATCGGTTTAAATTTTGATGAATGCTGTAAAAATTTTGGAGCTTTATTAAGAGAACGTCGAAAGCTGGGCGTTTTTTCTAATGATGCGCTAGATATTCAACAAAATACAGGTGAATTCAAAAAATTTAGCTATATGCCAACTCCAGATGGGAAATATTTGATAGAGTTAGCCTATTACTTGGAAGATGAAAAAGTATTCCAAGAATTTAATTTCATCGACACTACACATCAAATGGAACAAGAAAATGATCAAATTAAATCTATCAATGTATATACTTCTTTAGGATTACTATTAGGGGAAAGAAATTCTGGTAAGGAAGAGAAAATTCACCCTTCTCGTGCGGCTATATTTAAAAAGGCTTTTAAAGATTTTCAAATAAAAGAGATGACTGTCCAAGAAGAAGGACAGACGCTGACTTATCGATACATACCTTATAAGGCGGATGAAGTTCCTGGTCTTTCCACAAACCGTGTAGTGGAAATCGCGTATTACGATATTCCTTTCGCCAGTGTGCTTACGTCTTATCGCAATCAATTTATATTTCAGATAATGGCTATTTCAATTGTAACGATTGTTCTTTCTTTCGTGCTGGCGAGGATGATATCAAAGCCAGTGCATTTAGCTTTTCATGATGTGTTGACAGGTTTGAAGAACCGAGCCGCATTTGAAGATACCGCCGTAGAATGGCTACGACAAAAGAAAGATCCACTGCAGTTTATGATTATTGATTTGGATAACTTTAAGTCGGTTAATGATTCGCTAGGCCATGGGGAAGGAGATAAACTCCTAGTCAAAGCCGCAAAAATTATCGAAAGAGAAAGTGGGGAGGGTCATTTAGCTGCTAGAATTGGCGGCGATGAATTTGTTGTGTTATTTTCGCAGTTGACACAAGAGCAAGTGACCGAACGGGCTGATTGCATGCTGACTTCTATGCGCGAATCTTTTTCCTATTTGCAAAAAGAAAATATCCACCTATCTCTCAGTATTGGCATCGCCATGGCTGAATCCAAAGACACAATCCACACACTTTATAATAAAGCGGATATTGCATTATACCAATCCAAGAAAAAAGGGAAGGATCAGTATTCACTGTATAATGTGGTTGAATTATAAAAACGCGGTCATTTCTACATAGCTTGATGTAGAGATGACCGTTTTAATTTGGTTTTAATGGGGTTCGTTTTTCATGATCCATAGTTTAATGGTGTTGACCACGGATTCAACGACTCCGTCTTCAAATGGAGATTGCAAATGAGCCTCTTCCACTAGCTCTAAAAATGATATCGAACCACCTAATTTGCAGAGATGGACATAGTCTGTCCATGCCTCGTCAAAGTCTTCTAGAGATCGTTGCCAAAATTGGAATGCACAAATTTGTGCTAAGGCGTAGTCGATATAATAGAATGGCACCTCATAAATATGTCCTTGTCTTTGCCAAAAGCTCCCTTGTTCTAAATAGGGATGTCCATCATAATCTCGCGTTGGTAAGTAAATATTTTCTAGTTCTTTCCATACGACTTTTCGTTCGGTAGGTGTCAGATCTGGATTATCATAAATTCGATGCTGAAATTCATCTACCGCCACACCATAAGGTAAAAAGAGTATGCCCTCAAGTAAATGCGCGAAACGATACTGATCGGCATCTTTCAAAAAGAAACGATCCATCCAGGACCAAGTGAAAAATTCCATACTCATGGAATGAATTTCTACCGCTTCACTAGTCGGCCAAATATACTCAGGAATGCCGATGTTACGGCTAGAATACACTTGGAAGGCATGGCCTGCTTCATGAGTCAAGACATCAATATCTCCAGATGTCCCATTAAAGTTGGAAAAGATGAATGGGGAATCATAGTCATCAATGAAGGTACAATACCCACCAGCCTCTTTACCTTTTTTCGCCACGAGGTCCAACAAGTTCTTTCGCTTCATAAAATCAAAGAAGCGACCAGTTTCACGCGATAATTCTTCATACATTTTTTGGCCGTTTTCAATAATCCATTCTGGCGATCCTTTAGGCTGTGGGTTGCCATTAGGAAAGTGCAAGGACTGATCATAAAATTTCATCTCAAGTACACCGATTCGATGTGCTTGTGCTTTCAAAATTTCTGTCGCCAATGGAACGATGGATTCTCGAATCTGTCGTCTGAAATCTGCCACCATTCGCTCATCATAGCCCACACGATTCATCCGTACATAACCTAGTTCTGTGAAGTTCTTAAAGCCTAACGTGATCGCTATTTTGTGACGCACACCAACAAGCTGGTTAAAAATATCATCGAATTGTTTTTCGTTTGCAGCGAAGAAGTTGGAAGATGCATGCATAGCCTCTTTTCTTACAGAGCGGTCTAGCGATTCTCTGAAGGGGCCTAGTTGTGCGATTGTGTATATTTCCCCTTGAAATTCGATCTGAGCTGATGCGACAAGCTTAGCATACTCGGATATGAGTTTGTTCTCCTGTTGTAATAAAGGTAACACTTCATCTGAAAAAGAACGGATTGCATTATCAGCAAGTGCGAAAAGCTGGCTTCCCCATTTGATTTCCAGTTCGTGACGGAATGGGGTCGCAATCAAGGCCTTATAATAATCGCTCTGTAATGCTTGGAATTGAGGTCCGATTTCATCAAAATAATCGCGCTCTTGCTGATAAAAATTGTCATTCGTATCGATGGAAGAACGGATATACATAAGATTCTCTTGTGTATTATAGTTCCTAGTAAGCGTATTGATTTGTTCAATGATTCCCGATTGATCTTCAAATGAAGTGGCTTGTTGAAAGGTTTCGAGAAGTGAATGAAATTTACTTGTTAGTTCATCCATATTCGGGCGAGTATACTGATAATCATCAAAAGTAAGCATGTAACTCCTCCTCGTTCATAAAAATGTTATCTATCGCTTCATTTTCCAGCAACTATTCATGAATAGCAAACTTTTTATCAGAAATCACGTCCATAAATTGCCCCGCACCTATCAAATGATGTAGGATAGAAGGAGTGAAAACTTTACTGAGCGGGAAGAAGGAGAAATTGAATGAATATTGTAGATGGCAAGGTAGAAGAATTGGTGGATCCGACAGGTATTATAGAAGGACAGAGATATGAGTTCCTTTTGACGATCAAGTTGGACGAAGAAGATGAATTATATAATGAGAATGGAACAGGACTGCGTATACTTTACTCTGTGAAAGATGGTCAGAAAAAAATGCTTACGTATCAATTTTATGAAATGGCTACGGATAGCCCGTTTGATGTAGAATGGGACGAAGAGGAGCAAGCGGCAGCCGAACAATTTTGCCTATCACACTTTCCTGAAATGTGAATACTAAATAGATGTATTTTATTGAGAAATAGTAGATAATATTATAGGTATATATAGGGTGTAGCCCATTAACTTTGCAATACAGTACGAATTATAGGAGTGTTTTACATGAATCAAGAAATAGTGGATATAACGATTATCGGCGGCGGACCGACTGGATTATTTTCATCTTTCTATGCAGGTATGCGAGAAATGTCCGTCAAAATCATCGATAGCTTGCCGCAACTTGGTGGCCAATTAATCGAGCTATATCCTGATAAGTACATTTATGATGTAGGTGGCTTTCCTAAAATTTTGGCGAAGGATTTAGTAGCGAATCTAGTCACGCAAGCACATTATGCAAATCCTGAAATTTGTTTAGGCGAAGCGGCTTTGTCTGTAGAAAAGAAGGATGATCATTTCGTCTTGACTACGGATAAAGGGCAACATTTGACACGTACCATTTTGTTGACCGCTGGGATTGGAGCATTCCAACCGCGTAAAATCGGTTTGAAAGAAGAGCCCCTTTTTGAAGGCAAGACGTTGCATTATGGTATTAAGGATCTTTCTATGTTTAAGGATCAGAATATCCTCGTTTGCGGAGGAGGAGACTCGGCATTAGATTGGGCATTAATGTTAGAAAATATAGCGAACCAAGTGACACTCGTGCATCGTAGAGAGCGTTTCACTGCGCATGAAACGAGCGTCAACCAGTTGCGCAACTCAACAGTCAATGTTTTGACATCTCATACAGTAAGTGAAATTCATGGGGATGGAGATACGATTGAAAAGCTGACATTAACGGAGAAAGACGGAAGCACGAAAGTATTTGAAGTGGATCACATCGTGGTCAATTACGGTAACATTTCTTCTCTCGGACCTTTGAAAGAGTGGGGCTTAGATATGGAACGTAACTCTATCAAAGTCAACTCCCGAATGGAAACCAATATTGAAGGTATCTATGCAGCAGGTGACATTACGACTTACGACGGAAAAGTAAAACTGATCGCTGTCGGTATGGGGGAAGCTCCAATTGCAATAAGCCATGCCAAAGCTTTCATTGATCCTAAAGCAAAAGTTCAGCCGTTGCATAGTACGAGCGTGTTTGGTTGAGAATGCAACATAAGTAGAAATAACCTCTTCCCGAGTTAGTCGGGGAGAGGTATTTTATTTTTTACAATTACATATTTAAGGTGAAGTGGTAAGGGATTCGTATATTCGTTATTATGATAATATTTCACTACTAAAAAATTCTTAGTTTTAAAAGATTATGGAATTCTTATACAGTACACCTTTCTAAGAAAAATGAATATGCTAGTATAATCAAAAAAACAGCCAACTCCCATACAGGAAGCTAGCTGCATAATGATCGTTTTATTAGTCAAGAAACAGTCTCACTAGCACGGAACGCATCAATTTTTGCTAAGCGCTCATTAAACTCGTCAACGCTAAGATCGTGTTCTACAAAATATCGATTACGTGGATGTGTCCGGCATTCATCCGAACAGCTACGCATATAAAAATGCTCGTTTTCTTCAGAACATAAAATTTTGGCATTACATTCAGGGTTTGCACAATTCACATAGCGCTCGCAAGGCGTGCCGTCAAAATGATCGCGACCAACTACTACATGCTCCACTTGATTAATCGGAACTGCAATACGCTCATCAAATACATAGCACTGACCATCCCATAACTGACCTTTTGCGACAGGGTCCTTACCGTAAGAAACGATGCCGCCATGTAAATGCGCTACATCCTCAAATCCTTCACGTTTCAACCAGCCAGTGAACTTCTCGCATCGGATCCCACCTGTACAATAAGCAAGAATCTTTTTACCTTCAAGCTGTTCTTTGTTTTCCATTACCCACTGGGGCAGATCTCGGAAGTTTTCGATATCAGGGCGAAGTGCGCCGCGGAAATGTCCCAAATCATACTCATAATCGTTACGAGCATCTAGCACGACCGTATTATCTTCTTGCATTTGCTGTAAAAACTGTTCAGGTTCCAAATATTCACCTGTTAATTCTAACGGGTTAACATCTTCAGGTAAGCTGAGATTGACAATTTCCGGACGATGGCGGACGTGCATTTTCTTAAAAGCATGACCGTCTGTTTCATCAATTTTGAACCAAATATCAGCAAATCGAGGGTCGGCTTTCATATGCTCCATGTATGCATCGGTTTGTGCGATTGTACCTGAACACGTTCCGTTGATGCCTTCCTCACCTACCAGGATACGTCCTTTTAATCCCGTTTCTTTACAAAATGCTAAATGTGCAGCAGCGAATTCTTCAGGATCTTCGATGTGGACATATTTGTAAAATAATAAAACTCGATATTCTTTCGTTTCCATTGTAATTACCGCCTTCTGTTTTCTCTTTGCAATAGATAACAGCCGAGATCGGTGTGTATCAAAGGGAATAACTCCCTTAAACCAGAATTTGCAAGATTCGGGCCTCAAATATTATATCATATATCTGATTTCAGGAAAAGTGTTAACGTAATAACCTGTAATGATTCTCTAGGAAAAAGTATTAAGAAATTCTAGTAATTTCTTGTTTAGTTATGTTTTTATTGTATACTAATAACTAGACATATCTTTATAGTTTTCGCTATAAATCTACTATAAGTGACTGATTCAGCAAAATGAACGTCTAAAAAAAGAAAAATGATCTGTAATCAATTTTGGGAAATTAGAAATACAGAACAAAGGAGTCTTTCTATGAAATTCAAAAAAAGAAAACGTCGCTCGTTATGGATCGATATTGCGTTTTCAAGTGCTATCATGGCAATGACAGCTATTGCACTATTACTAATTTTTAATACGTCTGACAGTTCAACAAGTGCATCTCCGAATAAATCGGCAAAAGCACCCAAACCGGAAGTCTCGATTAACTCAACTGACTCCACGTTTCCCGGGATTAAAATTGTCACTGAAACATCAAATGATCTAAATACACCATTTGCCATACAGTATCCTCAAAGTGAGTATACTGATTTCAATAATCGAATAGTAGAGTACATAAGTCAATGGAAAGCACGCTATTTAAAAACAAATTCCAGTAAAAATAGTACAACATCAAAGGAATTAAATATTTCATTTGAAACACTGCAACATAAGTCGGGAATTTATTCATTTGTCATGTTCACGACATTATCAATGAGTGCAAATGATAGCCAATCGGAAATACGTACGTTTCATATCCAGCCAGAAACAGGAAAAGGTATTACGATGGCTGAACTAGTTGGTAGAGATGTAGAAAAGTTAAAACGCACGGCTAAAGTAGTACGTGATCACATTTATCAGAACCCTGAATTCAAAGACATACTTTTAGCGGAGAATGTTTGGAAGCCTACTGAACCATTATGGAGAAATTATCGCAACTTCGCTTTAACCGATAAATCGATTATCTTTTATTATGATGCGGGTGTATTTACGAAGAAACAAGCAGGCCCTGCTGTCGTAGAAGTACCATTAGAAAAGTTAAATCCGTTTTTGGCGAAAGAATTTCAAGTGAAAGTTACACAAAAACCTGCAGGTAAAAAAGTAGCCCTTACGTTCGATGATGGACCTGATCCAAAGTCAACTGTTAGAATCCTGAAAACCTTAAAGAAATATGACGCAAAAGCTACGTTTTTCATGCTTGGAAGCCGCGTGGAATATTACCCAGAAATAGCGCAGCAAGTGGCGGAAGCTGGTCACGAACTAGGAAACCATTCTTGGAATCACCCTTCGTTGACGAAGTTGCCGGACAAAAAGCTGTATGATGAAGTGCAGGGTACGACGGACATCGTTAAACAGGTAACTGGACAGCCCGCCACTGTTTTCAGACCGCCGTATGGTGCAGTCAATGACCGCGTGCGAGCTATTACAAATTTGCCAGTGGTCATGTGGGATGTAGACACGTTAGACTGGAAACATCATAATCCGCAGAAGCTTTTAGCTAAAGTGAAAGCTCATACACGAAATGGTAGTATCATTTTGATGCATGATATTCATAAATCGACGGCAGATGGATTAGATGCCGTACTTGCATATTTACAATCGCAAGGCTACTCATTTGTAACGGTTTCTGAACTAGAAAATTACTAATTTAAAGTTGTTTCATTGTTTTTTCTCAAACAATGAAACAACTTTTGTTTTGCAATAGTCCTATTCAACAGGAGAAGGACATACAGTAAGTATCTCAATGAAAACTGTAATTAATGAATCAGTGACGTTATGTAATTAACAGTAGCCAGCGTGATATACTGTATGGAATGAAATTCATTGGAGGAACAGTGAACATGGAGTGGAGAAATTTATATCGTGGATTTTTAATGGGAATCAGTGATCTGATCCCTGGTGTGAGTGGCGGAACAATTGCTTTTATATTAGGTATATATGATAGACTACTCATCTCGATTAGCGGATTTTTCAGTAAAGAGTGGAAAAAACATATTGGGTTTTTGTTGCCACTTGGCATTGGTATGGGAGCGACCATCATTTTATTCAGTAAAGTGATCTCTTATTTACTGAAACACTATCATGAACCTACACAATATTTCTTTTTAGGTTTAATTATTGGTGTCATTCCATTTGTGTCCAAGCAAGCAGGATTGAGAAAGAATTTTAAGTTTCATCATTTTATATTGATGTTGATCGTTGCGACAGCACTCGCTTCGACTGCTTTCATTAAGCCGGCAGATCCGGTAGTTATCACACATCTGACAGGGAAGACGGCTATCATGTTATTCTTCTCTGGATGGGCAGGTAGTATGGCGATGCTGTTACCTGGGGTAAGTGGTTCATTTGTATTATTGTTGCTTGGTGTTTACACAACGGTTATTACAGCTCTTTCAGACTTCAATTTACCAATTATTTTTGTAACCGGCATTGGAATTGCCGTTGGATTTGTGGTGAGCAGTAAGTTGATCCGCATTTTATTGACGCATTTTCATACCGGCATGTTTGCGGTAATTATTGGTCTCATTATCGGTTCGATATTTGTGATATTCCCTGGAATTCCTGAGAGTGGAACGCCATTTGTCATGAGTGTGGTTGCCATTATTACTGGTTTAATCATCGCCAATATTCTGAATGGCGTAGGAGAGAAATAAATAAAATAGAAACAACAAAAAACGCTTGGAGATTTTCTCCGAGCGTTTTTTTGTGTAGTATTTTTCTTATTCTGAGACGATCATAGTCGTATTTTCAAGATCAACATCAGCCATTGGTATGTCAAGTGCTTTTGCTACACCTTCACCGTATTGTGGGTCAGCTAAATAACAGTGGCGAATATGTTTGATTTTGATTGCAACAGGGGCATCTCCCATATTACGGGCTGTGTTTTCAAATAATCGTTGTTGTTCTTCACTGCTTAATAGATTGAACAATTTACCTGGTTGTGTGAAGTAATCATCGTCATCTTCACGGAAATTCCAATGATCGGCGTCCCCATGAATTTTGAGTGGCGGTTCTTTAAAATCAGGCTGTTCTTGCCACTCGCCATAGCTATTCGGTTCGTAATGCATAGTCGCACCATGATTACCGTCTACGCGCATTGCCCCATCACGATGGAAACTATGGAACGGACATTTTGGTGCGTTGACTGGAATTTGGTGATGGTTAACGCCTAAGCGATAGCGCTGTGCATCACCGTATGAGAATAAACGACCTTGTAACATTTTGTCTGGTGAAAAACCGATACCAGGAACGATGGCAGCAGGTGTGAATGCTGCTTGTTCCACTTCCGCGAAATAGTTTTGTGGGTTGCGATTCAGTTCGAATTCTCCAACCTCAATTAAAGGGAAGTCTTTTTTATACCAAACTTTTGTTAGATCAAATGGATTGTATGGCATTTCCATCGCTTGTTCTTCTGTCATCACTTGAATAAACATCGTCCATTTCGGGAAGTTGCCATTGTCAATATTGGACAGCAAATCACGCTGAGAACTCTCCCGGTCCGTCGCAATTGTAGCTGCGGATTCTTCATCAGTTAAATTCTCTATTCCTTGTTGGGAACGGAAGTGGAACTTGACCCAGTGACGTTCATTTTCTGCGTTTATCATACTAAATGTATGGCTGCCAAATCCGTGCATTTCACGGTATGATCTAGGAATTCCACGGTCACTCATCAATATAGTGATCTGATGAAGTGCTTCAGGAAGAGAAGTCCAGAAATCCCAGTTATTCTTTGGACTTCTTAAGTTTGTCCTTGGGTCTCGCTTGACGGCGTGATTCAAGTCTGGAAATTGCAATGGATCACGGAAGAAGAACACGGGCGTATTATTGCCGACTAAGTCCCAGTTTCCTTCTTCAGTATAGAATTTCAATGCGAACCCTCTGATATCACGTTCAGCGTCTGCTGCGCCTCTTTCACCAGCGACTGTAGAAAAGCGAGCGAACATGTCCGTTTTTTTACCGATCTCTGAAAATAGCTTGGCCTTCGTATATTTTGTAATATCATGCGTAACAGTAAATGTCCCATATGCGCCAGATCCTTTTGCGTGCATTCGGCGCTCAGGAATAACTTCGCGGTCAAAATGTGCTAATTTCTCTAATAACCACACGTCTTGAAGTAAAAGTGGACCTCTTGGACCTGCTGACATAGAGTTCTGATTATCAACTACAGGAGCCCCGGCAGCAGTAGTAAGTTTTCTTTTTTGAGAATCGTTCTCATTAATTGACATAAAAATTCCTCCTCGATAGTGTAGATGTTGTTTATATTTCAATTATATCAGAGGTTCTTCTAAATGAAAAGACTTATTTATAATTATTATTATTAAGTAATTAATATCATTAAATATAAGTTATTAGTTGATATGTGTTTTATATTAAATTGCTTTTAATTGTTTGTCTACAAAAAAGTATCATGAGACGAAAAATGGTACGATGATGTATAATGACAAGAGAAATAGTTTGGTAGAAGGGAAGTTGACTGATGAAATCTACAAGTAAATTGTTCGTGTGCCTTACTGTAATGACTAGTTTGTTGCTTGGTGCATGTAATGATGAAGATGAAGCTTTAAAAGAGGAACCGAAAGTGACGAAACCGCAAGAGGAAGTAATCGTCATACCGACACTAACTGATGAGACTTTTTTTGAAACGGTATATGAAAAACTTACAGGTAAAGGCTATGTGGTGAGTGAGCCTCATGAAGCTGATATCGAATTATTTGGGGCTGAAACAGGAATGACCCTTGAATTGAACGGGGAAACATTAATGCCTCTTCATCTATATAAGCTAGCCTCCTCTGACGAACGCTTGCAACAAGTTGAGAAAACTGGCTACTTAGATGTATCAAACGAAACACAACGCGATCGTTTGGCCGTTAAGCGAATAAATAACTTCATTATATATTTACACAAAGGACATCCAGATTATGAACAAGTGATGGAAGCGATAGATGAACTTTAGATGAAGCTTTCCATTTCTAGTGTAAGGTGAAGGGTCCTGGTAGTGCTTGTGGGGCGATGGCCTCATGGCTACCGTCGACCCTGCAGTTGTGCCTTCGCTAGATAGTATGAACTGGAGAGAGTGATTTTGTCATTTCACTACCTTCAATGCGTAACGCATCCTCCCGTTGTGCATATCTCCGGAAGATTACCTACAATAAACGACCTCTTTTCTCCCCTGTGACAAAGCCGCCACAACTTACGTACATTTCTGACATAAGTTTGCTAGTTTGTAACAAGAACTCCGCAGATTGTTCACGAACTCTTTTTCGAACTACGGTATTCTATGAAGTAGAAACACGGTTCGAAAGGAGCTCATGGAAAATGGAAGAAGTACTTTTAGCGAGAATACAATTTGCATCTACAACGTTATTCCATTTCATCTTTGTGCCATTGTCTATTGGCTTGGCGCTGATCATTGCGATCATGCAGACGATGTATGTGGTGAAAAAAGACGAGATCTACTTAAAAATGACCAAGTTTTGGAGTGTATTCTTCCTTATCAACTTCGCCATCGGAGTTGTCACGGGAATTATACAAGAATTCCAGTTTGGAATGAACTGGTCTGCATATTCAAGATTTGTAGGGGATATATTCGGAGCCCCGTTAGCTGTTGAAGCTTTACTGGCTTTTTTCCTTGAATCGACGTTTATCGGGATTTGGATTTTTGGTTGGAATAAATTGCCTCAAAAACTGCACTTAGCATGTATTTGGCTCGTATCTATTGGAACGGTCATGTCCGCATTTTGGATATTAGCCGCCAATTCGTTTATGCAAAATCCTGTAGGCTATGTATTACAAAACGGTCGGGCGGAAATGAATGACATTGTTGCTTTATTAACCAATGAAAAACTTTGGGTTGCATTTCCACATACTATTTTTGGGAGTTTTGCAACAGGTGCCTTCTTTGTAGTCGGTGTGAGTGCGTGGTATTTGATAAAAAAACGTCAAGTCGATTTCTTCAAAAAGTCACTTACAATCTCACTGGTTGTCGGCATGATATCCGGTCTTGGACTCGCATTTTCTGGCCATTCTCAAGCGCAATATTTAATGCATGCACAGCCAATGAAAATGGCTGCTGCAGAAGGGCTTTGGGAAGATAGTGGGGATCCGGCTGCATGGACGCTAATTGCTAAGATTGATGTAGAAAATCGCGATACAACAGGTCGTATTGATATACCGTACATGCTGAGCTACTTAACGTATAGTAAATTTAGCGGAAAAGTAGAAGGTATGAATACACTCGAAGAAAAAATGATAGAGAAATATGGTGAAGGTAGCTATATTCCGCCCGTAAAAACTACATTTTGGAGTTTCCGTATTATGGTGGTGACTGGTGGTGCGCTTCTTGGATTAGGAGCACTTGGTCTATTGCTAATGTTCCGTAAACGGATTGTGCAGAACGTATGGTTTCTTCGCTTGCTTGTCGCGGCCATCTTCCTTCCGTTCATTGGGAATTCATTTGGTTGGATTATGTCCGAAATAGGTCGGCAACCATGGGTAGTCAATGGCTTAATGAAGACAGCAGACGGGATTTCGCCGAATGTTTCAGCTGGTCAGATTCTGTTTTCGCTTATTTCTTTCTCAACGATCTACACGATACTCGGCATTATTATGGTCGTTTTGTTCGTAAAGGTTATCCAGAGAGGACCGGAAGAGAGACCGAAAGCGGACGTGTCCGCAACAGATCCGTTTGAAACAGGAGGTGTAGGACATGCCGTTAAGTGATATTTGGTTCATCCTGATAGCTGTTCTGTTTATTGGCTTTATCTTTCTGGAAGGCTTCGACTTCGGTGTTGGCATGAGTACAAAATTCTTGGCAAAAGACGATATGGAGAAGCGTGTTATCATCAATACAATCGGTCCTGTCTGGGATGCGAATGAAGTATGGCTAATTACAGCAGGGGGTGCCATGTTCGCAGCATTTCCGCATTGGTATGCAACAGTTTTCAGCGGATTCTATCTACCGTTTGTAATTTTGCTACTGGCCTTGATCGTCAGAGGGGTTGCCTTTGAATTTCGTGGCAAAAGCGACTCGGAAACATGGGTTAAGACATGGGATTGGGCTATTTTCTTTGGAAGCATAGTGCCGCCTTTCTTGTTTGGTGTATTTTTCACAAGTTTGATCAAAGGATTACCTGTTGATGGAGAAATGAATATGTATGCCACATTCACTGATTTCGTCAATATTTATACAGTCATTGGTGGTATCACGTTCGTTTTGTTATCGTATTTACATGGCTTACTTTTCATCAGTTTGAAAACAGTGGGAAGTCTGCGAGAACGAGCCAATACGGCAGCTCTTAAAATATATGCGATGACCGGATTGTTTGTTGTGCTATTCATGGTCTTCACATATATAGATACCCATGCATTTACCGAACGGGGCGCCATTTTAGTTCCCTTGTATGGGGTTGCTATTTTGTTATATGGCTTGCTGTTCTTCTTCCTCAAAAAGAAGAGAGAAGGCTTAAGTTTTACGATGACAGGTTTGATCTTAATCATTGTCATGGCTAGCTTTTTCATCGCACTTTTCCCAAATGTGATGATCAGTACGTTAGATCCCGCATTTAATATGTCGATCGCAGAAGCGGCTTCAGGAGAATACTCTTTGAAAATCATGACGATCGTAGCGTTTACTATGGTGCCAATCGTTTTAGTGTATACGATTTGGAGTTATTATGTGTTCCGTAAACGATTGACAGGTGATAAGGAGCATCTAGAATACTAATGGATAAATACTTGCTTCAATACAAAGGAAGTAAACAAGTAATGGCGTTGATTGGATTGCTGACCGCAGTTCAGTCAATCGCCATTGTTTTTCAAGCGATCTATTTAGCGAGAGCCATCACACAATTGTTCCAAGGTGCCGATGGAAGTGTTGCGCTTCAGTCATTTGTGATTTTTGTAGTAGCCTATAGTGCACGTCAAATCCTTCAATGGGGAAAAGAACGAATATCTTATACATTCGCTGATCGAACTGCGAAAGAATTTGAACAAAAATTACTTCGGAAAATATTCGATATGGGTCCTCAAGCAGTCGGGAAGTATGGATCTGGTCATCTGGTGACACTTGGCTTGGAAGGTGTGCCTAAGTTTCGGAAATACTTGGAACTTCTGTTGCCGCGTACTTTGTCAATAGCGATCGTGCCGTTTGTTATTTTGATTTATGTATTTACCCTTGATAAAATGTCCGCCATCACATTGCTCATTGTCTTGCCGATCCTCATCACATTTCTCATTTTGATCGGTATGGTCTCGAAGAAGCAAATTGATGCACAGATGGATACGTATCGATTATTATCACGTCATTTTGTCGATTCTTTACGTGGAATCGTTACGCTTAAATACTTGGGGCGCAGTCGTTCACATGAACAGTCGATCGCTTCTGTTAGTGATAAATATCGAATTGCGACTAATCGTTCGCTACGCTATGCGTTTTTATCCTCATTTTCTTTAGATTTCTTCGCTAGTTTGTCTGTTGCTGTCGTCGCTGTAGAGCTTGGATTGCGTTTAATTAACGGGCAAATGCTGCTTGAACCATCTTTAGCGATTTTGATTTTAGCGCCGGAGTATTTTTCTCCCGTACGAGAACTTGGGAACGATTTCCATGCGACAGCGGATGGCAAGGATGCGAGTTTGCAAATTCATAAGATCTTGGAAGAGGCAGAACCGCCAGAGCTAAATTTAGAAACACCCATACAGCGATGGAGTGCAGAGTCTACTCTTGAGTTACGAGATGTTACGGTAAAGATGGAGGAACAGACCATTTTTGAAGGGCTGAATTTAGCATTAAGAGGGTATGGAAAAGTGGGTATTATCGGACATTCTGGTGCAGGTAAATCAACACTAATCGATGTGCTATCAGGTTTTACATTGCCTACTAGCGGTACTTGTGTACTGGACGGACAAGAAATGCCTCATTTCGGTGCAGCAGGCTGGCAAGATCAAATCGCTTATATTCCACAGCACCCAACAATATTTCCAGATTCAGTTTGTAATAATATTCGTTTTTATGAACCAGATGCAACGTTAGTTGAAGTGCAAGAAGCAGCAAAACGAGTCGGTTTGGCCGACTTGATTGCCACGTTCCCAAATGGCTACGAAGAACAAATTGGGGTGGCTGGTCGTGTGTTAAGTGGAGGAGAAGAACAACGGATTGCGGTAGCACGTTCTCTGCTACAAAAACGCCAAATCCTATTGTTTGATGAACCAACCGCTCATTTGGATATTGAGACTGAGCATGAGTTGAAACAAATGTTAATTCCACTGTTTGAAGATAAACTCGTTGTGTTCGCCACGCATCGAATTCATTGGATGCGTGAGATGAATACGATCATTGTATTGGAACATGGAAAAGTAGTAGAATCTGGCTCCCATGAGGAATTGATTCATCATAATGGTGCGTACTGTCGGCTATTAGAAGCACGCGAAAAGGGGCATGCGCTATGAACCTGTATCAACGTCACATATTTCCATATGCAAGAGACTATAAGAAAACGTTGCTGTCCACGATCATTCTAGGCGTACTGACGATCTTATCTGCTGCCATGCTAACCTTTACTTCAGGATATTTGATTTCTAGGACGTCAGAAAGACCAGAAACCATTTTACTCGTCTATATACCAATTGTCGCGGTTCGTACATTCGGTATCTCGCGGGCTGCTCTTCGCTATGTTGAACGTTTGCTAGGACATAATGCAGTATTAAAAATTATTGCCGATATGCGAGTTCAGCTCTATCATGCTCTAGAACCACAAGCTTTGTTTATTCGTTCTCGGTTTCAAACAGGTGATTTATTGGGAACGCTAGCAGATGATATCGAACATTTACAAGATGTCTATATCCGCACCCTGTTTCCAACAGTTATCGGCTTATTCCTCTATAGCTTTTCAGTGATCGTTCTCGCGATGTATGATTGGAAATTCGCTATCATCATGGCCCTTTGTTTAGCGGTTGTAGTGTTCGTGTATCCAATGGTGTCACTTTATTTAATGAAGAAAAATCAACAACTGTCCAAAAAATTGCATAGTGACTTATACAACACGATGACCGAAGGAGTCTTTGGATTGCGTGATTGGATTATCAGCGGCCGTAAAGATCATTTTTTAAAGACTTTCCAAAAAGACAGCCAGGCAAGTCATGCAATAGATAAGAAATTGGCATTTTGGCAACAGTCCCGAACGATGCAACTCCAAATTTTCTCAGGCATACTAGTCTTGGTAGTCGGCGTGTGGGCGGGTCAGCAAGCAGCGGCAGGAATATTGCTTCCTACGTATATTGCTGCCTTCACCTTAGTAACGTTGCCTATTTTGGAAGGACTGATACCCGTTTCGCATGCTGTTGAACGAATGCCGGCATATGAGGCATCCTTGCAGCGGATCGATCGCATTCATCAACAAAGTCCTGCGATTGAACAATCTCTTGAATTGAAGCAAGAAGTTGAAAAGGTCGAAATTGAATTAAAGAATGTCAGTTATCGATATGAAGGTCAAACAGATGACGCATTGCACTGCATTAATCTTTCTATTCGACCAGGTGATAAAGTAGCGGTGTTAGGTAAGAGTGGGGCGGGAAAATCTACGCTCATTCAATTGCTACTTGGTACACTTCAACCTACGGTGGGCTCGGTACATGTCAATAAACAGTCGGTTAGTCGATATGGAGATTCCATTTTTGATTGTATGAGTGTTTTGAATCAAAAACCCTATCTGTTTGCCACGACTGTAGAAAACAATATGAAGTTGGGCGATTCGTCTGCTACAGTGGAAGATGTCAATCGAGTAGCTGAGCAGGTTGGTTTGTACGATTACTTACAAGCGCTTCCTGCAGGTTTGAAAACGCAAATGGAAGAAACGGGACAGCGTTTTTCTGGCGGAGAACGACAGCGAATAGCGTTGGCAAGAATTTTATTGAAACAAACGCCTGTCGTGATACTGGATGAACCGACTGTTGGACTAGATCCTGTAACAGAACATGCGTTAGTTCAAACCATTCATCGATCACTGCAAGATAAAACGGTCTTGTGGATCACGCATCACTTGATGGGTATGGAGAAAATGGATCACATCATTTTCTTAGATCGAGGTCGTATTATCATGCAAGGGACACATGATCAATTACTGGCCGAAAACGAGCGTTATCGAAAGTTATATGAGCTAGATGTAGCCATGAAATAGGAAGGATAGCTATGTTTTAAATAATTCAAGATTACATGGATTTTTAAATGTAATTACTCTTAGCTTGCAAAAATATCAAAAGGCTGGAACATAAGTAGGAATTCTAGTTTGATTAACAAAAAGATTCAATTAAGCCGCATGAAACCAAGGTTTTTTAAACTTTGGCTTCATGCTTTTATTCATTTACTGAGTTTTCTCCTAGCTTCAGTTTGTAGACAAAAGAAACTAAGTAGGTAGGATACCGTTGATTTTCGTTTAAAGACAGCCGCATGAATTTAGGTTGCCTTCCACTACGATCGACTAGTGTAATTACTTAGTTTTATTGGGTAGGTTGTTCATTTAAATATAGAACTCCTAACTATTAGAATATGAGCAACCTTTTAAGTTTATGAGGTTTGTCTTGAGCTGAGAACTCTTTATTAAAAGAGTTCTATTTTTGTGCGAGACAAATTGTATAAATTTGTGAACTATATTGACAGTACTCATTTCTTCTTACTATAATGAATATTAGTAATATTGTTCTATTCGTTATTGGGTATTTATTCATAAAAAAATAGATAATAATTAGAAGTTAGGGGTGCTATATGAGAACGATCGGTTCAAAGTTAATATTGTCAATTGTGTTACTAGTAGTGGGAGGAAGTGTGTTGCTTGGCTTTTTCACTGCTCTGAACAGCTCCAAAGCTTTACTGTATCAATCGGAAATTACCTTGACGGAAAAGTCTAAAGACACCTCAAACTATATTGATGAACGTTTTAAACAAAAATATGTAGAATTGGAAGCGCTCGCAAAAAGCCTAGAAGTGAGAAGTATGAATTTAAAAACGCAAAAAGACTATTTGACTGAGCAATTGGAAAGTCATTCGGATTATCTAACCTTTGCAATCATAACAGCTGATGGGACTTCCCATTATCTTGATGGAACCACAGCAGATTTAAGTGACCGTCAGTATATAATAGATGCATTTAATGGGCAAACAACTTTATCAAGTTCGATCATCAGCCGAGTTACTGGAGAACCGGTTTTCATGATGGCCACGCCTATTGAAACAGAAACTAGTGAGCCAGCACTTTTATTAGCTCGTATTGATGGATATTATTTAAGTTCTCTTGTAGATGAAATTACATTTGGAAAAAATGGTTATGCATATATTCTGGATGAAAATGGTAAATTCATCGGTCACCCGGATAGAACATTAGTAAAGGAAGAAATCGATTTCTTAAGTTTAGTTCAAGAATCAAAACAAAAGTCCGACAAAGGTAGCGAATTAAAAGAAATACTTACTCTTAAGAGTGGCTTGATCAATTACTACTATAAAGGAAAAGATCGCTACGTTGGATTTGATACAATGGAAAATGGATGGAAAGTGGTTGTAGCCTCTCCAATGGAAGATATGTTAAGCGGTATGACTCAATTGAAAAAAGACTTTTTCATTGTGGTTGTCGTGATTATTCTGTTGGGAGTATTGGTCGCCTATTTCATGGCCAGATCGATTAGTAAACCAATTCAAGTGGTAAAAAGCATTGGTGAGCAAATTGCAGAAGGAAGTTTTTCTTATGAAATTCCTGAACGTTACTTACGACGAAACGATGAAATTGGCTCACTATCCCATACACTGGTGCGGATGACAGATAATATGAAAGATATGATTGAGAATGTGCGCAGCGGGGCGGAAAATCTAGCGGACTCTTCACAAATTCTCGATCGCCAGTCTGAGGAAGTGACGAAAATGTCTAATGAAATTTCATCAGCTATTGAACAAGTGGACTATGGCTCTCAGATGCAGATGAATATGTCTGAAGATAGTGCGAAGGCTATGGAAGAAATGTCGACAGGTATTCAAAACGTCGCAGAAATTGCTGGTAACATCGCTGGCAACTCGGATTATATAACAGAAAGAGTCAGTGAAGGGCATGTAGCGGTTCAAACGTCGGTCAAGCAAATGAATAATATTCAAGCGAGTACGATACAATCGACAACAGTCATTCAAAAATTGGCAGATGAAGCATTAGAAATCGGTCAAATCTCTAAAATGATTACAGATATTTCAGAACAAACCAATTTACTTGCTTTGAATGCATCTATTGAAGCAGCGCGTGCAGGAGATGCGGGGAAGGGGTTTGCGGTTGTTGCTAGTGAGGTTCGAAAACTTTCTGAGCAAACCGCAGAATCAGCCGCACAGATCAACCGATTGATTGACAGTGTTCAATCACATACGAATGAAGCTGTTAAAGCTGCTAAACAGGGTGATGAAAATGTCATTAAAGGACTCGCCGTTATCAATCAATTAGGAGCACAATTTGAAGAAATTGTACGTTCTATTGAAGAAATCAGTAACGATATCGAAGAAATGAGCGCGGTATCCGAAGAAATGTCTGCCAGTTCAGAAGAGGTAAGTGCTTCTATGGAAGAAATGGCGGCTACAGCTAGGGATGCGTCAGAATATATCGGAGAAGTGAAAAACGCAACCAATCGACAGTTAGAAACGGTAGAAGAAATGGATCAATATACGGACCGGCTGCTTTCATTGGCAAAAGATTTACGTACTTCCATCGATAGATTCACTATTTAATAGGATCGGCAGACTGCTAAAACAGTTTGCCGATTCTTTTTCATGTTGAAAAACAATAATTAGTTCCGATTACTTGGAAAATGTTACAAAATCTACGTGACAAAAGTAGATTAATAGATTACTGTGATATGAGGCTGTATGGTCAATGGATAAGTTGATTGGAGAATAAGAAGATGAAATTCACTAAAAATAGCTGGATTAAAATTATGCTGCTACTGACATTACTAGTTTTTTCAACGTTGATTATATTGGATTACCGATCGACAAAAGATTTTCTGAAATCTACAGTGGAACGTCAAACGCAAGAATTACTAAACAACTTTATCTCAGAAGTAGATCTATTTACTTCGAGACGAATAGGTGATGTACAACTGATGGCTGATTACATCCCATATATAGTAGATGATGAAAAAGAGGTCGCCCAATACCTCAAAAGGCAACATGATATTAAGAATTACTTTTCAGCACTTGGTTTTATAAAGCCTGACGGGAAGATTATCGCAGACGATGGTTCTAGACTGGAAGTGAAAAAGAGGGAGTCATTCTTGCAAGCACTTCAAGGTGAAACTCTCATAAGTGATGTATTTCCTTTGGCACAGGACCCTGATGTGAAAGTCACTTCCATCGTAGTGCCTGTAAGAGATGAAAATGAACGAATTATAGGCGTGTTATCTGGGCTTATTAATATTGAAGATATCATAAAAGAAATTACAAATAGTTTTCGTCTCTCTGGAGCCGTCTATTTTTTAAAAAATGGGGAGGTTATTCATTCTTATCCATCAGAACGAATAGAGAGAGAAAATGGATTTGCACATGTGAATAACATTGATTTGGTACAAAAGGAAAGATACGGAACAATTTATTTAGATCAGTCAGGTCATATGTTGAAGTATGGCCAGACAGTTACGGGTTGGACCGTGGTAGTAGATTCAATGAAGAACCCAGAACTTGAGGAGATGGAAAACTCTTTATTGAAAATGCTCTTACTCGTATTATTGACAATTGTCGTCGGAGGCTTGATCTACTATTATATTTCGTATTTAGAGAGACAAGCAGATGATCGTCTAAAAAAAGATTTGCTGACCGGTCTTCCGAATCGTCTGCAAGTAACACAGGATATTGAGAGAAAAGATTTTGAATGGGGTACCTCCCATCTGGCGGTCTACATTATACGGCTAGATCGTTTTTCTGAACTAATGGAACGGTTTGGCTATCAAACAGCAGATCAGCTCCTCTTGAAAACTAGCTCCTTACTTGTGGATTACGAACCCCGCGGTCGGTCATATCGTCTTGACTATGCATTATTTTTATTTGCTAAAGAATACGATACAGTGGAAGGCGCCTCTGCACTTGGGGAAGAACTTGTTCAACTACTTCATTACGATATGACGATTGAAGACGAATTAAAAGTGAATGTCTCTGCAAGTATTGGTGGCGTACTAATTGATCAGGATGCAGATGAAGAGTTCTTAGAGAACGGAGTATTAGCAAGCCAGGAGTCTAGCAAAGCAGGCGGCAATCAATTCACTCTCTATAATGAAGAAATAGCTAATTTGAATAAAGAAAATCGTCAATTAGTTCGCTGTCTAAGTACAGCGCTTGAGAGACAAGAGTTCTACATGGTATATCAGCCAATTTATAGTATAGAAGATAACCGGATCGTTGGGTTTGAAGCTTTAATCCGTTGGAAATTGCCTGAATTAGGCGAGGTTGGTCCAGGTCAGTTCATATCGCATTTGGAGGAAGATGAAGCCATCGTGGATACGGGACGCTGGATTATGAATTCTGTAGCGCGTCAGGCGAATGAATGGAGTCAAGCTGGTTATGAGGACTTCACCATAAGTGTGAATGTGTCTGTTATGCAATTGCATCATGACTGCTTTTTGCATGATGTATACAGCATGCTGGAAGAGACAGGTGTTGATCCATCGTTACTTATTTTTGAAGTGACGGAGTCTGTCATAGTGGAAAAGGTTGATTCAGTCATTTACATCTTACGAACGCTGAATGAGTTAGGAATACAGACGGCTATCGATGACTTCGGTACTGGTTATTCTTCATTATCATCTTTGACCACACTGCCATTTCAGTATTTGAAGGTAGATCGCGCATTCATTCAAGATGTCGAACGGCGGGAACCAGGTGCAGAAGCTATCTTAAAAGGAATAATTGATATCGCAAAAGCCTTGGATCAAACTACTGTACTAGAAGGCGTGGAAACACTAGAGCAAATGCGTCTATTACAAACATTCGGTGCTCAGCGAATACAAGGTTATTTTATCAGTAAGCCTCTCATAGTAGAAGAGGCGGTCCATATGTTAGGTAAGGAAATGGATTGGTAACGATGCTGTCAATTTTAGAGTGAATACGTGATAAGTATGTCTGAGATTTAAGCTTCCAATACACGACATGATGTATAGAAGAACCCCCTTTTCTCTCTGTATGAGGAAAGGGGACAACACATTTAAATTACACGTTGGCTTAGAAAAACGGTAAACGAATAAAATAACCAAGGAGGACGCAAATAGTCGTGGACACGATCGCACCCGGAATGGCAAATAAGATATATCGCTGTATACTCATTCCGCTCATCCCTGAAACGTAACAAACAAAATGCCGCATGCCTGGCAAGAAATAACCGATTGTCACCGTCCAGGAACCGTAGGCCATAAACCAACGCTCTATCTTTTGCATACGATGGGGGGAGAGGAATAGATAGCGGCCGAACCGATGAATGAGCGGTTTGCCAATTTTTCTTCCGAGCGTATATGTGAACAATGTCCCGACCATCACGCCGGAAATCGTAAAAAATATCGTAAAGACAAAACGAAAAGTACCAGCAGATGCCAAATAGCCTGCAAATGTCACGATTAATTCATCTGGCATCGGTAACCCAAGGATACCTAGTGCCAAAAAGAAGAAAACGGAGAGATAACCATACTGAACAATATATTCCTGAACATGCTCCATTTTAAAACCTCATCTACTTATGATTGCCACGCTCCAATTCTATCACCGACCTGCACTTCTGTAAAAGGGGTATTTATCGGAATAAAAGTGCTTTTGTTTTCAATGAATAAAATTACCGTCGAACCGAATGCAAAGTGACCGAAATCTTGCCCCTTCACACAGTCTGTTGTTGAATCTGCAATACGAATGCTATTTACGTTCAAGGCGCCCACTTTTACAATAGCAATCCGTCCAAACGTACTTTCTATCTCCGAAATGAGCCGATAATTAGTAGAGAATAATTCATTTTTTAAGCGAATCCCTAGATCGTTTACTGGATAAGAAGTCGTTCCTAATGCATAGCGACTAATTAATTTCCCGGAGATCGGATAATGGAAATGGTGATAATGACGTGGCGATAGGTAAAGCAAATAATAATAGCCGTTTTCATAAGGCTGCGCTTTGTATTGATCACCAAATAGGGCAGTGAGGCTGTATGTTCTGTCTTTTACGACAAATTGCTGTTGCTCATCAATGGGGCCTGAACAGCTTAGCACTCCGTCGACTGGCGAAACCAAAACATTTGGGTCGCTATCAATAGGGCGGCTATCAGCTTTTAAAGACCTTGTGAAATAATCATTTAAGCTACCATATTCGTTTATTGGGAATTCCGCTTCTTGTTGCTGAATATGATAGAAAGAAGCAAACGGCTTGATCAGTGGCTTGCTGATGGGTGAAGTAGTAAATTGTTTTAATAGTGAAGAACTAAACGGATGAGCCGTTAATTCGACAAATGATTGGAAAATATGCTTTTTCATCTTTTCTTCCTTTCCATGAAAGTTTATAATAGGTTAATCAACGAGGAGGCAATGAGATGTTTTCATTCAGGTATTTTGATTATACTAAAATAAAATTACAATTGGCTAACATCATAACACTTTTTAATTTGAGTTTAGGGATTATCGCTATTTTACTTGTGTTAAAAGGTCATGGGCATATGAGTTTAATGTTCATTTTCTTTGCAGCAATTTTTGATCGATTTGATGGGATGGTGGCTAGGCATTACCATGCTGAATCATTATTTGGAAAGGAACTTGATTCACTTAGTGATTTAGTTTCATTTGGAGTAGCACCGGCTATTCTCATCTATGAAGTTGCATTGTCGCAAACATTGTGGATTGGTGTAACAGCAGTTATATTTTACATTTTGGCAGGTGCAGTACGTTTAGCCCGTTATAATGTAGAAGAGTTTGATGGAACGTTTTTCGGTTTGCCGATTACAGCTGCAGGTGTTTTACTGACCTTAAGTTATTTTGCTGTACCGTATATTCAAGCGCCATATTTCGTTATTTTCATGGGAGTTCTAGCTTGGTTGATGGTGAGTCGCATACGTATTGCAAAAGTCTAAATTACGTCTTGTAGGGGAGTCGCCTACAGGACGTTTTTCATTGTGGGAAACTTTCACAACATCTGCAATTCTGGTATGCTTAAGGAAACGAAGAAGGGGTGGTTGAAATGTCAGGACCCGCATTGAGACAGCTTCATTCACATAAGGCGATTCATGAAGGCGGTCTCTCAGGAGCCGTAATGAAAATGGAAGATTTAGTAGGTTTTTTGGAGCAAGGTGAGCAAGAAATGATGAACCGAGCTTGTGATGACTTACTAGACTACTGGAAGACCAGAGTTATCAGTCATGCAGATGCGGAAGAAGAAGGTTTCTATAAAGAGATCCTTGCAGAGAACCCGGAACTTGAACGGGAGATCATCCAACTTACCCGTGATCATGATTTGATGCGATTGGTTGTACAGGATATTGAAGATTTGCGCCAAACGGATCAACAGATTACTCCTGAAATCATGCAGAAGTTTTACGGTTTATTGGTCATCAATGAATTACATAGCCGAGAAGAAGAGCGTTTATTATTCCGGTGAAATATCCGATTATTATAGTAGGAAAAGGAGGTAGGAACCATTCAGAATCCATTGGACATACTAGATAAGTATTTTGGCTATTCACAGTTTCGTGAAGGACAGCATCGAGTTATCGAGCAAGTACTGCAAGGAGATGATACGCTCTGTGTCATGCCGACGGGCGGAGGGAAGTCTATTTGTTACCAAGTGCCTGCTTTAGCAATGGAGGGAACTGTTCTCGTCATTTCTCCGCTCATTTCATTAATGAAAGATCAGGTAGATGCATTGCACCAACTAGGCATCCCTGCTGCCTATATCAATAGTACACTATCCAGCGAAGAATATTTCGGTACGATGGATAACGCTTTGGATGGCAGGTATAAGTTATTATACGTAGCACCTGAGCGGTTAGATTCCGAATCTTTCTTGAATCAACTACAAAAAATGACAATTCCTCTAATCGCCATTGATGAAGCACATTGTATATCTCAATGGGGACATGATTTCCGTCCGAGTTACCGGAATATCCATCGTATTTTAGACTATTTAAATAGCCGGCCGATCATTCTTGCACTGACAGCGACAGCCACACCGGAAGTTCAAGAAGATATTTGCCAGCAATTGCATATACCGCCTGCAAGTCGTGTGGTAACAGGATTCGAGCGGACAAACCTGGTGTTTTCTGTAGTGAAAGGTCAAAACCGTGATCAATTCGTCAAAGATTACACTCAAAAGAACAAGAACGAATCGGGTATTATTTACGCTGCGACTCGAAAAGCTGTTGAGCAGGTATATTTGACACTGCAAAAAAGTGGCATTTCTGCAGCGAAATATCATGCCGGCTTATCCGATCAGGAAAGACAACATCAACAGGATCGATTTATTATGGAAGAAGCACGTGTCATGGTAGCGACAAACGCTTTCGGAATGGGCATCGATAAATCCAATATCCGATACGTCATTCATTACCAAATGCCGAAAAACATGGAGAGTTATTATCAAGAGGCCGGTAGAGCGGGACGAGACGGGTTAGATAGCGATTGTTATCTTCTGTTTTCTTCACAAGACGTGCAAACCCAGCGCTTCCTCATTGAACAGTCCCCGGATCCATCTCGTGTATCGAATGAAATCAAGAAAATGCAAGTGATGGTAGATTACTGTCATACTGAAGGCTGTTTGCAGAAGCATATTATCACATATTTTGGTGAAGAAGAGGCTACAGACTGTAAGCGATGCGGCAACTGTACGGACACGCGGGAGCAATTTGATGTTACAGTCGACACACAAAAAGTGCTATCTTGCGTCATACGGATGGGACAGCGGTTCGGTAAAACGATGGTTGCCCAAGTATTAACAGGCTCGAAAAACAAGAAACTGATGGAATTTAATTTTGATCAGCTCACGACATATGGTCTGCTGAAAGAACGTAGCGCGAAGGATGTAGCGGATTTCATCGAGTTCTTAATATCCGAGAATTATTTGCAAGTGGAAAGTGGACCGTTTCCGATCATTTTTGTTACAGAGGAAGGGAAGGATGTATTACTTGGAAAAGTGAAAGTCTGGCGTAAGGGCGAGATGGTGACGACGGTCGTCGCCAAAGACGATCCGTTATTTAATGAATTACGTTCTCTGCGCTTGAAATTGGCACAAGAAGCAGGAGTCCCACCATTTGTTATTTTTTCAGACAAGACGTTGCGTGATATGGTAGCCAAAATGCCAGCTTCAGATGAACAACTGCTGACGGTGCAAGGTGTAGGGGAAACAAAGTTAGAACGTTATGGGGATGTATTCTTGGAAGTCATCCAGGAATTTGCAGCTCAGCAAGCATAAAAGGAGTCTACTCAATCAGTTTTGATTGAATAGACTCTTTTTATATTAGACAATTCACTGATTAGAAGCCACCGTATCCGAATTAGCTTGAAGTCGGGAGTTTTTATAATGTCTCGCTTCGATTCGGCGACACAAAGCTACTAATAAGTAGACTAGTGGTGTATCGAGAATGGCGACAACAAATTTGAAAACATATTGTGTTAGGATCAGACCGAGTAAAGCACTCAATGGCATAGTACCATAAAACGCAATTGCAATGAAGATTACCGTATCGACTAATTGACTTGCCATTGTAGAGGCATTATTACGAATCCATAACTTTTTCTCGCCATGTTTCTCCTTAAGTTTATGGAAAATCGTCACGTCCAAATTCTGGCTGACGATATAGGCGATTAAACTGGCAAGAGTCACACGGAAGCCTGCTGAAAAGATCGTTTGAAAGGCTTCTTGATCTTCATAAAAGGGAGCTGCCGGTAAATGAATCGCGAGCCAAATAAAAAAGATGGATATAAGCTGTGCAATCAAACCAGTCAATACAGTCTGTCGTGCTGCTTCCTTACCATATGTTTCTGTCAGCACATCCAAAATTGGATACGTACATACATAGACTATTGCCGCAGCTGGCAATACAATCCAGCTACCGAAACTGACCAATTTTATAGCTAAAATATTAGATAGAATGAGTAGACCAACAAAAATTCCACTTAAATAGTATCTCATCACTTACTCACCGATTATCTACTTTCTCAGGGTAAAGATCGTGCTGAAACAAACGCTGCTCAGCCATTTGTTCAAATTTCGTGCCGGGTTTGCCGTAATTACAATAGGGATCGATGGATAAACCACCACGCGGTGTGAACTTGCCCCACACTTCAATATAGCGCGGTTCAAGTAGTTCAATTAAATCATTCATAATGGAATTGACACAGTCTTCATGAAAATCACCATGATTACGGAAGCTAAATAAATAGAGCTTGAGCGATTTGCTTTCGACTAATTTTCGATCTGGAATGAAGCTAATATAAATCGTTGCGAAATCAGGTTGTCCAGTTTGAGGACATAATGATGTGAATTCCGGACAATTAAATTTTACGAAAAAGTCACGTTCATGATGTAAATTATCGATTGATTCAAGTAGACTGGGATTATAAGAATAATCATAAACAGTATTCTGGTTCCCTAGTAATGTTAAGTCTTGTAAAGTTGATTCATCTCTTCCTGCCATTTAAAAAACCTCCTGAGTGTGTAGCCAGGGAGGTTCATAGACGGGTTGAATTACGATCTCTTTTCTGCAAAAAAGGCTGCTGAAAATAAAGAAAGCCATGTCAATGGACATGGCGAAAATTCATCATCCATAGTTTTTTATAGAGGGTCGCTATGAACCTCTCCCGGACGGGTTATTCGTTTCAAACAAGACATTACTGGATTGTGGTCGTTTTGTCAACAGGCCGTGTATCTTTTCGGAGACCATACAGCGTGAAGAGTGCCACAATGAACAAAATCCCACTCGCTACCATAAACGCACCCTGAAAACTTACATCCAATACACCAATAGTGCTAGATCCCGCCACGACACCAATTGAGAAGAATGCATAGAAGAAGCCATACGCCTTACCTCTAGATTCAGGTTCGGTGGAATCGATTAACAAGGAATTGATGGACGGAAATAGCAAAGCAAATCCGATACCATACACAATCATGGCCGTCATCATCCATGGTAATTCATTTACTTGGGATAAAAACAGCATACTAACGCTCATGAGAAACATCCCGATCGCGAGCGTCAACATCGGCCGTGCTACGTCAAAAATCCGATTGACCGGAAGAAGGAATATCAACACCGCAACTAAGCCGAACACACTTAGTAGCATGCCTGTTGTCTTTGCATCAAAATGCAAGAATTCCACTTTCAATGGAAGGACGAGAGCAAGGACACCTTGTGAAAACATTAGGAAAAAGGCGCCCAGAAACGCTCGGATAATCCCTGGATGACGGAAAAACGCCAAAGGTTTGACTGCTTTTTGTGCATCTGTTTTTATTTTTCTGACGTATGTAAACGAACGTAAAAATAAAAAAGCTCCGATCGTCAATAGTAACATGAAGATGCCATTAATCGTCATAATGGTTACAACACTCGTCCGAACGGAAACGATCCCGCTAAAGGCAGGGCCCAAAATAGCTGCCAAGCCAACAAAAGCTCCAGATATTGCTGCATTGCGACCTCGTTTCGAACGTTCGGAACGATTCGCCAGGAAAGTAAACGCCGCAGGGATAATAAGACCTTCCGTTAACCCATGCAGAAAACGAATGCCAATCAATGTCATGGGTCCTTCAATGACTGCATAAGAGAACAAAGACAGTGCCGAAGAAAACAAGCCAAACAGCAAAATGTAAAAAGGCCCTCTCCGATCGGTTAAAATACCTGAAATTATATTACCGAACGTATTGGCAAACGAATAAATCCCGACAGCCAAACCGATAATGAAAGAGGAAGCGCCTAGTTGCATGGCAAAAGGACTTATAATAGGAAGCTGTGAAAATAAGTCAAAGAAAGAAAAGAAAACAATTAAATAGACAAAAAAGCGCATAATAGACCCCTACTTTACAAATAATTCAACTGCTCTCTATTTTACCATGAAACCAACTGAAATAAACGGAACTGCTTTACATGATTCTTCCTGGATATGATTGCGTGACGTTTCAGACTAGTAGTAAAGGCAAAGGGCGCCTTTAAAGCTAGTCTTCCAACGCCTGTCGGAGCTAAACAGCCGTCTCCACTTTTGGTGAAAATATTCGCAATCTATTATCCTTCGCTGTAAAATGAGAAAGGTAAATAAGAAAGAAGAAGGAGATGGGTTGGCGTGAATAACAAAATTCGAGTAGGAATCGCAGGGTACGGAAATTTAGGTCGTGGGGTTGAATCGGCTATTAGTCAAAATGAAGATATGACATTAGTTGGAGTGTTCACGCGAAGAGAGCCAGCGGACGTCCAATTGCTTTCAAAACAAGTGCCCGTATACAAATTGGATCAAATTGAATCATTTAAAGAAGACATCGATGTGTTAATTTTATGTGGTGGTTCTAAAAATGATTTACCCGAACAAGGTCCTGCGTTGGCAAAAAACTTTACAATTATTGATAGTTTTGACACGCATGCGAAAATACCTGAATACTTTGCTGCTGTCGATGAAGCGGCACATGCTGCGGGGACAACAGCTATTATTTCAGTTGGCTGGGACCCAGGCTTATTCTCGATCAACCGTCTACTAGGTGAAGCGATTTTGCCAGAAGGCGCAACATACACATTCTGGGGTAAGGGATTAAGTCAAGGACACTCGGACGCAGTGAGAAGAGTCGAGGGAGTCAAAGCAGGCGTTCAGTACACATTACCAGCTGAAGAAGCCATCAATCGTGTGCGTAGCGGTGAACAACCTGAACTTTCCACGAAAGAAAAACATACACGTGAATGCTATGTCGTATTAGAAGAAGGGGCTAGTGAAGAGAAAGTTCGTGAAACTATCGTTACTATGCCTGATTACTTCGCAGATTACGATACGACTGTCAACTTCATCACAGAAGAAGAGCTTCGCCGCGATCATGCGAAAATGCCACACGGCGGATTCGTTATAAGAAGCGGAAAAACAGGCGAAAACACAGATCAAGTAATTGAATTTTCATTAAAATTAGATAGTAACCCAGAATTTACTTCAAGTGTATTGGTAGCGTATGCACGGGCAGCATATAAATTACAACAAAAAGGCGATACAGGTGCAAAAACTGTATATGATATCGCACCAGGCTTGTTATCCCCGAAATCACCAGCTGATTTACGGAAAGAACTGTTGTAATGGATTTTTGATTGGTATGTAAAAAGGGAGGCAGGATCTTTTATGAAACTGGATAAAACTTTAGAGATGCTGAAAGAATTGACGGACGCACGCGGTATCCCTGGCAATGAACGGGAAGCGCGAGATGTCATGAAAAAACACATCGAACCATTTGCTGACCAAATAGAGCATGACGGCCTTGGTTCATTAATCGCTCTCAAAGAAGGTGACACGAACGGACCGAAAATAATGATCGCTGGTCACTTAGATGAAGTGGGTTTTATGGTTACAAGAATAGACGACAAAGGCTTCATTTATTTCCAAACAGTAGGCGGCTGGTGGTCCCAAGTCATGCTTGCGCAACGAGTTTCCATCGTAACACGTTCAAATGAGACGATTACGGGTGTGATCGGTTCTAAACCGCCACATATTTTACCACCAGAAGCACGCAAAAAACCAGTCGACATCAAAGATATGTTTATCGATGTGGGAGCTGCCTCAAAAGAAGAAGTTCTAGAATGGGGGATTCTTCCAGGAGATATGGTCGTTCCATATTTCGAATTCACCGTCATGAAAAATGAAAATTATTTATTGGCCAAAGCTTGGGATAACCGAATTGGCTGCGCCATCGCAATTGAAGTGATGAAACAGTTGAAAGACGAGAACCATCCAAATCGCGTATACAGTGTGGGGGCAATTCAGGAGGAAGTGGGATTGCGTGGAGCAAAAACTGCCACGAATAAAATTCAGCCTGATATCGGGTTTGCAGTTGATGTGGGAATTGCAGGTGACACACCAGGGATATCATCTAAAGAAGCGGTAGGTAATATGGGAGAAGGTCCACAAATTCTATTATATGACGCATCGATGGTCTCACATAGAGGACTTCGCAATTTTGTTGTGGAGACGGCAGAAGACCTGGGCATTCCCTATCAATTTGCGACCATGGCAGGTGGCGGTACTGATGCTGGATCCATTCATTTGAGTGGTACAGGAATCCCAACATTAGCCATCTGTATCCCAACTCGCTACATCCATTCGCATGCCGCCATGCTCCACCGTGAGGACTTTGAAAATACAGTCAGGTTATTAGTTGAATTAGTAAAACGTTTAGATACAGAGAAGGTAAAACAGATTACATTCGAATAAATCCATAAGACTACAGCGGTACCTATTTGGTATCGCTTTTTTCAAAACAATTCTATTAATTAATAAAAATTCATTTGACTTCATAATTATACATATGTATACTAGTTCATACATACTTCAAAGAGACGGTAGGGGATGAAGAAATGGTGAACGGAAATCAAACGAAGGCAACTATAGAAAAAGATACGCTAAAAGGACGCGATTTTTTGACGCTTCTCGACTATTCGAGTGAAGAAATTGCATATTTACTACAACTTGCGTATGACATGAAACAAGATACATTAGCAGGTATTATGCCACCTGTATTAGCTGGTAAGACACTCGGAATGATCTTTGAAAAGCATTCGACGCGTACTCGGATTTCATTCGAAGTAGGGATGATTCATTTAGGTGGACATGGTCTATTCATGAATGCTCGTGATTTGCAGATTGGCCGTGGAGAGTCAGTTTACGACACGGGGCATGTCCTTTCAGAATTTTTAGATGGTGTCATGATTCGTGCAAAGTCTCATAAGATGGTGGAAGAGTTAGCAGAGCACACGTCTGTTCCTGTCATTAATGGATTGACAGACATTTTCCACCCATGTCAGGCTATGGCGGATTTATTGACAATTAAAGAAGTGAAGGGCGATTTGAAAGGCTTGAAGCTTTCGTATATCGGAGACGGCAATAATGTCGCCCATTCATTGGTAATCGCGGGAGCACATATGGGAATGAATGTGTCCGTTGCGACGCCAGAAGGTTATGAATACAATGCAGGCTTGTTAGAGAAAGCTAAGAAAATTGCGGATGTAAATGGAGGTAGTGTCACGGCTACGTACGATCCGATCGAAGCATCTTCTGAAGCGGACGCAATCTATACGGACGTGTGGACTAGTATGGGGCAAGAGGAAGAATCTGCAAAACGCTTAATAGATTTCAAGGACTTCCAAATCAACGATAAACTCGTTGGTCATGCGAAAAAGGATTATGTGTTTTTACACTGTCTGCCCGCTCACCGTGAAGAAGAAGTGGCGGCATCCGTAATTGATGGACCGAACTCTTACGTATTTCAGCAAGCAGGTAATCGTTTGCATGCACAGAAGGCGATTTTAGCTTCTTTATTATAATGAAAATTTGGCTGCTTTCCTGGTAAATAGGAGAGCAGTTTTTTTGCTATAATGTCGATGTGATGTTCATTTGCTTTAATATCTCATTGAGACCTTGGAGGAAACATGATGCTTACCTATCTACTCGTATTTTTAACTGCTGCCATACCAGGATTTGAGGTTCTGGTTGCTGTACCGTTAGGCATCCTTCGTGGTTTGTCACCAACAGTTGCTATTGTAATTGGGTTTGCTGGGAATGCTTCCACAATTCTACTAGAGATCATCGTTTTTCATAAGGTAAAGGCGTGGTGGGAAAGAAAAAAGAAGAAAAACGTGACGAAATCATCTAAACGAACAGTGCGGGCTGAGAATATCTGGAGACGCTATGGAATTTTGGGTTTGGCCTTACTGGGTCCTGTATTAATTGGGTCACATCTTGCTGCATTTTTGGCTTTAACGCTTGGCTCATCTAAACAACAAACTGCTACCTGGCTTTTACTCAGCCTTGGCATTTGGTCCATCGTATTTGGGGTGCTAGCAGCTTTAGGTATTGATGCATTTCAATGGTTTCGTCATGGTCTTTCTTAGGACTTGAAATCGTTAAAAGACAAATACATTCTTATGTAGACAGAATAGTTAGATAATGTATATACTATATTTGTAAAGTAAACCCAATGAATCTTGCTTACATTCATAGTAGGGTTGATCTGCGCATAGAGTACATCCGGGGAAACATATTCAATCCAGCTGCGCACATGCATTTTTCATTGGAGCAAATGGGACAAGTTGCTGAACAATTGGCAAGAAGAGGGATTGATGATTTTCACTTCTACTAAAAAGGGAGCGGATGGATATGATGCAGACACCGTTAATTTTATCATCATTTATCACAAGAGCTGAACGATTTTTTCCTAACAAAATGATCATTTCACGTACAGGAGAGGATCGCATTCAACGGTTTACTTACCGTGAATGGGCAAAGAGAACACGGAAATTATCGAATGCGTTAACACACTTGGGGATGGATAAAGGAACAAAGGTGGGTACCTTTGCCTGGAACCACCATCGGCATTTGGAAGCTTATTTTGCCGTACCTTGTACCGGTGCGATCCTTCATATGATCAATATTCGATTGTCACCTGAACATATCGTCTATATCATTAATCATGCAGAAGATGAAATTTTGTTGGTGGACGAGGAATTTTTCCCTCATCTTGAAAAAATGGCACCGATGTTGAAGACGGTGAAACATTTTGTTGTGATGGGTGACTCCAAAGTCGTGCCTAAGACATCCCTAGAAAATGTTCATTCCTATGAAGCGCTGTTAGATAGTGCTTCAGATGAATATGACTATCCCGAAGATTTAGATGAAAATACGCCAGCCGGTTTATGTTATACATCGGCTACGACAGGGAATCCAAAAGGTGTGGTTTATACGCATCGAGGACTTGTTTTGCATAGTTTCGCACTCGGGCTTGCAGATGCAATGGGTCTTTGTGAGCGTGATATCGCCATGTCGGTTGTTCCGATGTTCCATGTCAATGCGTGGGGGATACCATTTGCTAGTGTATTTTTCGGTACAACGCAAGTATTGCCAGGGCCAGGCTTTAATCCTGCTGTACTATTGGATTTGATCGAGTCGGAAAAAGTGACAATCACTGCTGGTGTGCCGACCATCTGGTTGGCTGTATTAAAGGAACTGCAACAGAATCCACGTGATCTATCATCATTACGTGTGATTGTTTGCGGAGGTTCCGCTTCCCCGAAAGGACTAATTCGTGCTTTTGAAGAGAAGTACAATATTCCATTCGTAGTGGGCTATGGAATGACAGAAACGAGTCCACTTGTTAGTCTGTCCGTACTGACTTCCTCGATGGAAGATTTAACGATGGATGAGAAAATCGAAGTGCGTGCAATGCAAGGTTTAGTTATGCCTGGTTTAGAGATACGGGTCGTCAATGAAGAAGGCGAAGTTCCGTGGGATGGCAAGACAATGGGCGAGCTCACAGTAAAAGGACCGTGGATTGCGAGTGAATATTATAAAGACGATCGGACGGAAGAGGCATTTAAAGATGGCTGGCTCTACACGGGAGATATTGCAGTCATGACCGAGGATGGCTATTTGAAGTTGACAGATCGAACAAAAGACTTGATTAAGAGTGGTGGTGAGTGGATCTCTTCAGTGGATCTGGAAAACGCACTGATGACGCATGATTCTGTTTATGAAGCAGCAGTCATTGCAGTACCTCACGAAAAATGGATGGAACGACCGCTTGCTTGCGTTGTGCTACATGATGGCATCGCAGAAGACGATAGCAAAAAACAAGAACTGAAAGAGTATTTAAAAGGCCAATTCGCCAGTTGGTGGGTTCCGGACGAAATTTTATTCGTTAAAGAAATTCCAAAAACATCCGTAGGGAAATTCCTGAAAGCCGCTCTGCGCGACCAATTACAGGAGCATTATCAAGGAAGCTGATGTAAACTTACACAACAAAGAATCCTCTACTTTTATTAGTAGAGGATTCTTGCAGACTGTAGACAAACTCCGGAAATTTGGAGTTTTCCTACAGTCTATTTTCTTTTACAATAGAGTAAACGCCAGGAAAAGTTGATTTCCGCTGCGGATGGACGCTTTCCGCGGGCACGGCCTCAGCCGCTTCCCTCGCTGCGCTCAGTCCAGGGTCTTCGGCTCGTGCTGTTCCCGCAGGAGTCGCCATCCTCCGCTCCAATCAACTGGGTGCCTGTTGAACATTTATTTGAGGTGATGGACATGATGACGAAAAACCAGATGAATGAACGCGAACAGTTGGAGATGCTCACCATAGAACAGTTGGTGCCGCAAGATCATCTAGTGCGGAAACTGGACGCGACCATCGACTTTTCGTTTATCTATCCACTCGTCGAGGATTTGTATTCGACCATCGGACGTCCCAGTATTGATCCTGTAGTCTTGATTAAGATGACGTTCATACAATATACCTTCGGAATCCGCTCCATGCGACAGACCATCAAAGAAATCGAAACGAATGTGGCATACCGCTGGTTCCT
>NZ_WHVW01000029.1 GCF_009651005.1 Sporosarcina obsidiansis | reverse complement strand
TCAAACTCTCCATAAAAGAGAAATTCGAGTTAGCTCGATTTCTTGCTGGCATCATTTAAGATACTCATTTTGTGTTTGTGTCACCGGCAGAACCAATGCACAAACGTATATTTCGTTAACGTTTTGCTGTTCAGTTTTCAAGGTTCATCTGGTCGCTCTTTTGTAAGAGGCAACTTTCTTATAATACCAAATTGCGTTTTCGTTGTCAACTCTTTTTCTAAAAAACTTTTAAGTTGTTTTTCAGGCCAAGTCACTAACTGCAAAAGCAACGTTATTTAATATACCATCTGCTTTTCAAAAGCGCAACTGTTTTTTAAAAATCTTTTTGACTTTCCTTTTCTATCATTTCTATTATAATAGCAACAAAACCAAAACAGCTCCGACTTCTTTAGTCGGAGCTGTTTTATTACTACTTATTAGAACGCATCTGCGGGAAGAGCAGAACATCACGGATTGATTGTGCATTCGTCAGAAGCATTACTAGGCGATCGATGCCGATCCCTAATCCTCCTGTTGGCGGTAATCCGTACTCAAGCGCTTCTATAAAGTCTTCATCCATTTCATGTGCCTCGTCATTACCTTGCTCTTTCTCTACTAGCTGAGCCTCAAAGCGTGCACGTTGATCTATTGGGTCATTCAATTCCGTGAAGGCATTGGCATGTTCACGACGAACAATGAATAATTCAAATCGATCCGTATAGCGCGGATCTTCAGGATTTTTCTTAGCAAGTGGCGATACTTCCACAGGGTGACCATAAATAAAAGTCGGCTGCACTAGTTCTTCTTCTACTTTTTGCTCAAAGAATTCATTTAGAACATGACCTACTTCCATAGAAGGAGTTACTTGAACGTTATGTTCTTTCGCTAGTTCGTGTGCTTGCTCTTTCGTTAGCTGTTGCCAAAAATCTACGCCTGTATATTCTTTTACAGCATCCGCCATATGCAGTCGTTTCCATCGCGGAGCCAATTCAATTTGATCTTCACCGTATTGAATGGTCGTTGTACCCAGGACGTCTTGAGCAATATGGGCAACTAGATTTTCCGTAAGTTCCATAATGTCGTTGTAATCTGCATAGGCTTCATATAACTCGATCATCGTGAATTCCGGGTTATGGCGTGTCGAGATTCCTTCGTTACGGAATACACGGCCAATTTCATAAACTTTCTCTAACCCGCCTACTATTAGACGTTTTAGATGCAATTCGATCGCAATGCGCATATACAATGTCATATCAAGTGTATTGTGATGAGTGATGAATGGACGAGCTGCTGCTCCACCAGCGATAGAATGCAACATTGGAGTTTCAACTTCCAGGAAGCCTTGTCCATCTAAATAGCGCCGCATGGATTGGATGATCCGACTGCGCATAATGAATGTTTCCTTACTACCTTCAGTTGAAATTAAATCGAGATAGCGTTGACGATAACGTTGTTCAACGTCTTGCAAGCCATGGAATTTCTCAGGTAGCGGACGTAATGACTTCGTCAAGAATGTAAAGTTGATCGCTTTTATGGAAAGCTCACCTACTTTTGTTTTAAAAACAATTCCTTTAACGCCAACGATATCCCCAAGGTCAGCCATCGTAAATAGTTTATACGAATCTTCTCCTATCGCATCTTGACGCACATAAATCTGAATCTGACCACCAAGATCTTGGATGTGGGCAAACCCCGCCTTCCCTTTTCCTCGCTTCGTCATAATGCGACCAGCAATCGTTACCTCATGCTCAGTTTCTTCTAACTCTTCTTTCGATAATTCTTCATACGCTGAACGGATCTCATTCGTCAGGTGAGTACGTTCAAAACGTTTACCAAACGGATCCATACCGCCTTCTCGTATATCATTCATCTTCTGGCGTCTCACCAAAAGCTGATCATTCATTTCATCCAAATGGGACATTCCCTTTCACTCCTTCATACTTTGACCCACCTTCTTCTCCGGACAGGTCGTCTGCAACTATTGTACACAAATTAACGGCCTAACAAAAGTCCAAATGGTTATGCGTTTCGTTTCCATAGAAAAAACCGCTCCATTAAAGAGCAGCTTTTTATCTAAACAGCGCTAGAATCTAGGACTAGCTGTTCGTGTTCTGTCGTTTCCTCTATGACATATTCACCTTTAAGCATCAATCTTGCTGTAAAAACTCTTCGACACGTTGGACTTTTTTCCAGAGGACGACTCCATCCTCTTGCATCGCCGGCTCATCACGGTAAAGAGTTCCTGTTACCGGATTCTTTACCTCTGGATTGATTTCGACAAGGGGAACAAGTACAAATGCACGTTCATGCATTCGCAAATGTGGAATGAGTAAATTCTCTAATTGTAGAACGTCATGATTATAGAGCAAAATGTCAAGGTCTACCGTCCGAGGACCCCAACGAATTTTCCTCATTCTCCCTAACTTATTTTCAATAGATTGACAAACGTTCAGTAACTCCAGCGCTTCCAATGAAGTCTCCAAGTTGACCGCGATATTCAAAAACTTCGCTTGCTCAGTCAATCCGAGTGGTTCTGTTTCGTAGACGGAGGAGACATCTAGAACGGTAATAGCTGGATGTTCATGTAATAGCTGCACCGCTTGCTTTAAATGTTGCAGCCTATTGCCAATATTCGAACCCATTGATAAATAGGCGGTATTCAAGAAAAGCGCCCCCTTTTGATTTCTACCGCCACGGATGCATAATGTCCATGAATTGGTGGATCCGGCTTCACTAAAACAACACGTACACCAATCACTTTTTCAGCAAAGTCCGTCATGATCGTTCCAGCCACTGTTTCCGCTACCGTCTCGATCAACCGAACCGCTTCCCCTTCTACGATATTTTTACACATATCATATACTTCTGCATAATTGATAGTTTTAGATAGGTCATCGGTTTGCCCCGCATCCGCCAGGTCAGTTGCCAATGAAACCGTCAAACGGAAACGCTGACCGAGCTTATTTTCTTCAGGCAATGCCCCGTGGTAGCCGTAAAACTCCATATCATTCAAGTGAATATAATCCATGAAATTCCCCCATTTTATCCCTTATCTAGTAAACACGCTTTTCTTGGTCAACACGTCCATCATCTTCACCATTCGCGCGATTTCTTTCACATCATGAACACGCACGATATGGCTCCCATGTTCAATCCCATAACAAACCGTTGCACCCGTTCCTTCCACCCGCTCGTTCACAGGCACGTCCAGCACGTTTCCAATCATACGCTTGCGGGAAGTCCCAAGCAATACAGGATATCCGAGATCCGCAATAGCCGATAACCCTTGCATAGCCAAGATATTCTGCTCCGTATCTTTCGCGAAACCAATACCCGGGTCTAGCCAAATCAACTCTTCACTGACACCCGCTTGTCTTGCAATATCAATGCTCTCCTGCAAATCTTGCAGAACCGCTTGCATGAACGGTTGCTTATAGTCTCTTTCTTCTCGGTTATGCATCAGAATAATCGGGACTTTATAGCGCGCCGCCACTTCCGCAATGGCAGGCTCACGCTTCGCTCCCCACACATCATTAATGATACTGGCCCCTGCCAGAATAGCAGCTTCAGCCACACCCGCTTTCGACGTATCGACGGAGAGGACACAGCCTAGTTCCTTCGACAACAACTCAATGATCGGAATTACACGTTCTAATTCCTCGTCCAAAGAAACCGGCGTGTGTCCTGGTCTTGTCGACTCTCCCCCAATATCAATAATTTTCGCACCATCCGCCAACATTTGCCGTGCATGATGAAGCGCGGCATCCAGCTGGCCAAATTTCCCGCCATCTGAAAAAGAATCAGGGGTGACATTCAGAATACCCATGATGACTGTTTCTTCTTTAAAATTAATCGTTGTCTCACCAAACTGATAAGATGCACGAGCTTTAGCTAACTCCATTACTGGTCACTCACTTTCATTCGGTTGATGGCATGTTGGTAACCGGTATGTAATTGTTGGTAGATCGGTCCTTGATTGCCTAAAAATTTGATGTTCCCTACATTATTGATCGGCACTAGCTCCTGGATTGCATTGGTGATGAAGACTTCATCCGCCGTCTCTAGCACAGTCGGCGGAAACAACCCATTGTGAACAGGCACTCCTAATTCAGCAGCTAGCTGAAGGACAAACGCACGAGTAGTCCCCGGCAAAATTCCTGTTTCCAATGAAGGGGTATAGAGAACACCTTGCTTTGCCCAAAAAATGTTGGACGTAATCCCTTCTGCCACGTATCCTTCTGATGTGGTGAAGAAGCCCTCTACTTTTTGCAATGAAGGCAGTTCAAAACGCCCCCTTACATTATTCGCATATTGATGAGATTTGTGGCGAATTGCACTTTCGGGTTCGTTGCGCTTCGTTTGCAGCCACACACCTTCTTTTTCTGTATGTGCAGGCGGCAGAACTAATTCTTTTTGTAAAATTAACACGTTCGGCTGTTCATAGCTAGTCGGCGCTAATCCAATATCATGCACACCTGCTGACACATTCAAGCGATAATACGCATCTTCACTTCCGTTCTCTCGATACAGCAAATGAAGGGCCTGTCGAATTTCTTCATCCTCATATGGCATGTCGATCCGATATTCTGTCAGAGCTGCTCGCAACCGAGTCATATGTGCAGTAAAGAGAAATACCTCTCCTTCATACGTTCGGAAGGTTTCGAAAAAACCAAGTCCGTACAGAAACCCATGGTCAAAAGGTGAGATCTGCAAATCATCGGCATGCTTCAGCTCCCCGTTCATCCAACAGTTCAATGCAACTGCCCACTTTCTTCTCGAACTGCTTGCTCTGCCATTTCTTTCGCCTGCCATAACGCTTTTGCTTTATTAAGTGATTCTTGATACTCAGCAGAAGGAACCGAGTCTGGTACAAGCCCAGCACCCGCTTGAATATGAACCGTACCATCTTGAATAAATGCTGTACGGATTGTAATATTCAATTCCATATCTCCATTGAAACCGATCCAACCCATGGAACCTGTGTAAAGCCCTCTCCGTGTAGGTTCCAATTCTTCAATAATTTCCATTGTACGTAGCTTTGGATCCCCAGTAATGGAGCCGCCTGGAAAGACACCCTGAATAATAGTAGCTAGATCTTCCGTCGCGGCTGTCCCCCGAACATTTGACACTAAATGCATTACGTGCGAATACTTTTCAACGACCATGAATTCATCTACTTCTACCGTTCCAGGTTCACAAATTCTTTCAAAGTCATCACATTCTAAATCGACCAACATCTTATGCTCGCCTTTTTCCTTTGTATTCGAAATTAACTCTTGTTGTAAATAGGTATCTTCCGTTTCTGTGGCTCCACGCTTTCGAGTGCCTCCGATCGGACGCGTACTCAGCTCATTTCCTCGCTTTTTTAACAATAACTCAGGAGAACCAGATACTACTTCAAAGTCAGGCGCTGCCATAAATGCCATGTAAGGAGATGGATTGAATGAACGTAACGCTTCATACATCGATAATGATGGAGCTAGCAGTGGCTTTGATTGGCGAACGGAAAGGTTTACTTGGACAACATCATCTTGTGCAATGAATCGTTGGACATCTCTCACCATTTCTTCAAACTGCTCTCCTGTCACGGAAACTTCCAAGCCCTCTTGTGTAACTTCAACGTCCACTGCTTGTCCTGGGGAGAACTTGCGACTGGCGATTCCTTGTTTTGCAGCTGCCGTCCAGTCCACTTCCATTACCGGCAACGAAGATTGCGCATCAGGCAATGCCATGAAGTAGGCAGTGTCACTCTCCACATCCAAAACCGCCCACTGATCAAAGACATAAAAGAAAATATCCTGCGTCTCTAAATCATCATGAGCAAGAGTAGGCAATGTTTCATACTGTCTAACGTAATCATAGCTGATCATGCCGATCGCGCCACCTTGAAAAGCCGGCAAATCAACAGTTGGTTCCAGTTCATACTGCGAAATGAATTCATTCAGTAGGACAAGCGAGTCTTTTCCTGTACGAAGTTCTTCCGTACCATCGCGCCATACCAACTGCAAACCTTCTTCCTTCGCCATTACGGTTACGAGCGGATCTAATCCCGCGATGCACATCTCACCGCCACGCCCGCTTTCTAATAAAATATGACGTTCAGTTTGTTCTGCGAGCTGTTTGTAGGCGTAGAAGAATTCGTCTCTTGTCATTGAAGTTGACTGATAGGCTATTGTTTCCATGATGTTTCCTCCTGAATGTCTTATGGTTGATTTTATTTACTTTCATCTATGAGTTGTTTTAGCATCTTATCATCCAAAGCAAACATCACTTTGTCTGTGATAACACCTTCTGTATTCAGAATGTATGTCGTCGGATAGACTTTAACGCCATATGTTTTCATAACTTCGCTCTTGGTATCCAATAAAATCGGAAACGTCAGCTGGTACTCCTCAACAAATGCTTTGGCGCTGTCTTCCTTATTTTTTTCTGTTTTCGTCATGTTAACTGCTAGTATTTCCATATTAGATGAATCTTTGTACTCGTTATAATATGTTTCCATATGTGGCATTTCAGTTCGGCAAGGCGGACACCAAGACGCCCAAAAATTCAACATCACCTTCTTCCCTCGGTAATCTGAAAGTTTAACAGTCTCCCCTGTAAGTGTCGTCAATTCGAAGTCGGGAGCGAGATCACCTTTAGTAAGACCAGGTTTTCCAGCATTTTCAGCCACTTGCCAGTCTTCAGGCAGACGAGCGACCTCATCTTTCGGCATATCTTCCATCATTGCACTTTCATATCCGGCCATGCCGCTTGTTTCTTTTTTTATTTCCCGATTCGTTAAGATAATGATCGTAATCATGCTAATGATGATCAAAATCGAAATCAGCGTACCCCATTTCTTCACAGCCAGCCCCCTATATACTTCATTTCAACTTTATAGTTTTATCTCTGCATATCTCATGCCAATTGGTTAAGGTATAATTGCATCCTCATTTCCTACGCAAAAATAAAGACTCCAATACACTTTAATTATACAGATTATTACGAGGGGATAAAAGCTTGGAGTTTTCATCATGTCTTCCTTATATTACATATAAAAAAGAGAGCGCAACCAGGCGCTCTCTCAGCTTGTAGACAAACTAATCTTATTCAAAAAATGTAGGCTTTCTGTTTTTTTTTAAGATAGATAAGCTACTTACTAAAATCAATGAAATACGCTAGTTGATCGTAGTGGAAGGCGGCGACTCCTGCGGGAATAGCATGAGCTGAAGACCCCGCAGGAGCGTAGCGACGAGGAGGCTGAAGCCATGCCCGCGGAACGCGTCCGCCTGGAATGTAGATCAACGGTATTCTTCCCACTTACTTTGCTTTTGTCTACAGTCTGAGAGAGCGCAACCAGGCGCTCTCTAACTTATTCTTCGTCAAATTGGTAAAGTGGTGTACTCAAGTAACGTTCTCCGTTTGATGGAATGATGGCTACCACTTTTTTACCCTTGCCAAGCTTCTTCGCGACTTGCAATGCAGCTGAAATCGCAGCACCTGATGACACGCCGCCTAAAATTCCTTCTTCCCGAGCTGCACGGCGCGCGATCGCATAGGCATCATCGTTTGAGATTTGGATGATCTCATCGTAAATGTCTGTATCCAATACTTTCGGAACGAATCCTGCACCGATTCCTTGAATTTTATGTGGTCCAGGCTTGCCACCCGACAGCACCGGTGAATCTTCTGGCTCGACTGCAACAATTTTGATATCTGGGAAGCGTTCTTTCAATACTCCGCCAGCTCCTGTAATCGTACCACCTGTTCCGATTCCCGCAATAAATGCATCTACACGGTCTAGAGCATCCGCAATTTCAGGGCCTGTCGTCAAACGGTGAACTTCCGGATTCGCTTCATTGTTAAATTGCTGAGGTAAGAACCAACCATTTTCTTTAGATAATTCTTCGGCCTTTGAGATAGCGCCTTTCATTCCTTCAGCGCCTGGCGTCAACACCAGCTCTGCGCCATATGCGCGCAGTAAGTTACGGCGCTCTAAGCTCATTGTATCCGGCATAACTAGCACTGACTTATATCCTTTAGCCGCCGCGATCATTGCAAGCCCAATTCCAGTATTCCCACTTGTCGGTTCAATGATCGTGCTACCTTCTTTCAAGTTACCATCTTTCTCTGCCGCTTCGATCATCGCAAGTGCGATACGATCCTTCACACTAGAACCCGGATTAAAAAACTCTAGCTTCAAATAAACTTCTGCATCTTCCGCACCTGTTAACCGATTTAATTTGACTAAAGGGGTATTGCCAACTAAATCAATTACTGAATTTCCGACTCTGCTCATATTTGATCCGCTCCTAATCCCTAGTAGGTTTATATGTTTTGTTGAATTAATCATACTACCTTACTTTTCACTTGTCAATCAAATTATTCAGAGAATTATATTCTCGCTTTTACGTACTCATTCCACTCATTTTTTCCCATAAAACCATTCCGCGTTGAATTCTTTCCAGAATGCTTCGGGGCTAACGGACTCAGGTAGTTGTTCCAAAGCCAGCTGGCGTTTGATATGATCTTTCACTTCTGAATATGTAAAATCGCGCTCTTTGATTTTTTCTAGCACAGTGATAATTGCATACGTATCGTTTTTCAATGCAACTGGTTTGCTGACTTCGTCTTTTTTTAATTTTTCTACTGCTTCGATAATTTTCGGATCGACATCCTCCGTTTTATCATTCACGTAGCCAAGATCGCCACCCAAGTTCCCTGAAGAAAGATCAATCGACCGCTCTTTTGCTAAAGCAGAAAATGTTGATCCATCTTTAATTTCGCCATAAACTTGCTCAGCTTCCTTCTTAGTTGAGGAAATAATTACTGAAGTACGATAGGCCGGCAATACATGAAAAAACGTTTCATTTTGCTCAAAGTACTTTTTGATAGCGCTTTCCTTAATCACAACGTCCTTCGTTAGTACTTTTTCTAAAATTAGTTCACTTCTAATCTGCTTCCTCGTTTGCTCAGTGTTCAATCCAGAATGTTGCTGGCCATCTATCGAGGTGATCAGTGCGAGTTCTAAATCTACCTCTTTATCCGTTACCTTAATGCCATGCTCATCTGCAGCGGCCTCCATGACCCGATGATTCACCAGTTCTTCTAGCACATCCCGCCCAACTTGCTGTTCCATGGCAGCCATCCATTCTGCGCGAGTGATCGGCTCACCCGCCACAGAAGCAACTTCTTCTGTATCCAGGGCGGGAGAACGATCTGTCAACAACCAATGAAAAAACCAAAATACATTTGTAGCGAAAAGAATTCCTAACAAGACAATCAACGGCTTCGTCTTCAGCCGCCTTTTTGCAGGAACCGAAGCGGGTTCATTCGGCCGATTGAATCTCATCGATATACTCCTTCAGTTCCTGCTCGGAGAATTGGTAGGTTTCCAAACAGAAGTGGCACTGTGCTTCCGCGCCATGATCTTCATCAATCATCGCTTGCACTTCTACACGGCCCAGTCCCTTTATCGCATTTCCGAAACGTTCCTTGGAACATTCACACTCAAATTTCACATCCAATTTGTCAATGAACTCGACATTTTCTTGGCCTAATACTTCAACTAAGATTCCTTCAGGTGTCAGCCCTTGATCAATCAATGTGGAGATCGGCGTCATTTCCGCTATCTTTTGCTCCAAAAGTGTAATTGTCTCATCTGTAGCTCCAGGCATGACTTGAATAATAAATCCGCCTGCCGCTTTCACTGTGTTATCTGGGTTGACCAACACACCGAGCGCTACAGCTGAAGGCACTTGTTCAGAGACGACTAAATACTGTGTAAAATCCTCTGCTATTTCCCCGGAAATAATCGGCACCTGACCTGTGAAATAATCTTTCATCCCAAGATCTTTGACAACTGATATCATTCCTTGTGTACCTACAACTCCACGAACATCTAGTTTTCCTTTTTCATTGAGCGGCACATGAGTTTGCGGATTTGTTGCATACCCACGAACCTCTCCTTTTGCATTCGCATCTACGACCATCGGACCTAGAGGACCATCCCCTTGAACCTTGACAGTCAGCTTATTATCACCTTTTAACATCGCACCCATCATGACAGTTCCAGAAATAGTGCGTCCAAGTGCAGCTGTAGCAGTTGGCCACATCTGGTGACGACGCTGTACTTCTCCTACCGTTTCTGTAGAACGAACTGCATAGGCCCTAATAACACCGTCGAAGGCAAGCGCTTTTACTAAGTAATCAGTTGACATGTTATACACTCCTCTTACAAATTTCTTTCGTATATCAAATGTAACCCTTTTAGTGTCAAGAAATTATCCACTACATCAATAACCTTTGTTTCTGAGGAAATCAACTCCGCCATCCCTCCAGTTGCAATAACTGTAGGTTCTACAGGACTATCCTCTTTCATACGTGCCACAATTCCTTCTACCTGTCCCACATAGCCAAAGACAATACCGGACTGCATAGCAGCTACCGTGTTTTTACCGACAACATGTTCCGGGCGAGTCAGTTCCACCCTCGGCAATTTAGATGCACGATCAAACAATGCTTCCATAGAAATTTTAACACCCGGGGCGATGGCACCCCCCATATATTCTCCGTGTTCATTGACATAACAATAAGTCGTTGCGGTTCCAAAATCCACGATGATGAGCGGGCTTCCATAATCACGGATGGCCGCCACTGCATTGACAATTCTGTCTGCTCCTACCTCACGCGGATTTTCATACTTGATATTTAATCCTGTTTTTACCCCAGGTCCGACAACCATCGGCTTTTGATTGAAATACTTTTTGCACATTTGTTCTAATGGAAACATGACGGGCGGCACCACAGAGGAAATAATGATACCTGTGATGTCTTTGAATGTTAATCCAACGTGTTGGAACATTGCTTTCACTTGCATCGCATATTCATCTTCGGTCTTATGACGGTACGTTTCCATACGCCAATGATATCTTAATTCATCGCCCTCATATACACCTAGCACAATATTTGTATTGCCTGTATCTAACACTAACAGCATAGTCGTTTTCCTCTCTTACTCTGACTTTTCCCACACATCATACCATAAGTTCTAGGTGCTACACACGCATGCATCCCTAGCTAAATCAACTAGAGATCCTGACCGACTTTCAATACAAACTATAATAGCCAATCCAATAAGAAAGCAGCCGACTGTTATGTACAGTCGGCTGCTGGTCCGCTTAGTCCCTGCGTTCTTCGTCAATCGATGGAAGTGTTTTGTCCACTGTTCCACCTTCACTTGGCAAATCTGCAACAGACGGATCTTGTGGTGCACCCGTCACATCTGGAGTTGGGTTTGGCGTTGTTTCTGACGTTTCGCTTTCTTTCGCAGTGTCCTCATCAGACTCTGCTACGCCATTGTTGCCATTACCGTTTTCATATGGACGCTCTGGCAAGACACCGTGATCCTTCAAGTGATTGATTTGTTCCGCATCAAGCGTTTCGACTTCCAATAAAGTCGTTGCGATTAAATCGAGTAAATCTCTTTTCTCAGTCAAAATTTGTTTTGTACGGCTATATTGTTCTTTAATGATCCGTTGCATTTCCTGATCAATTTCATAAGCAATCGACTCAGAATAATTCTGCTCGGAATTAAAGTCACGACCTAGGAAAACTTGACCGCCTTGCGATTGGCCAAACTGCATAGGTCCAAGCTTATCGCTCATTCCGTATTCTGTTACCATCGAGCGCGCAATACCTGTAGCACGTTGGAAGTCATTGTGAGCACCTGTTGATACTTCACCAAGCACGACTTCTTCGGCTACACGACCACCTAACAGACCCGCAATTTTATCAAGAAGCTCAGGTTTCGTCATGAAGTAGCGATCTTCTTTCGGAAGCATGACAGCATAGCCACCAGCCTGCCCACGAGGAACAATCGTCACTTTATGCACAATTTCCGCGTCATCTAGCATCAAACCGACGACCACGTGACCCGCTTCGTGGAATGCTACAATATTTCGCTCTTTTTCTGAAATGACTCGAGTAGTTTTAGCTGGACCTGCAATGACTCGATCCGTCGCCTCATCAATATCGGACATATCAATCTTAACTTTCTTCCTTCTCGCTGCCACAAGTGCTGCTTCGTTCAATAAGTTCTCAAGATCAGCACCGGAAAATCCAGGCGTACGTTGAGCAAGAGCTTTCATATCAACCGAATCATCAAGCGGTTTGTTGCGTGCGTGGACTTTCAACACAGCTTCTCTTCCTTTTACATCTGGGCGACCAACCGTGATTTGACGGTCAAAACGTCCCGGACGAAGTAATGCTGGGTCCAAAATATCCGGACGGTTCGTAGCGGCAACAATAATAATACCTTCGTTCCCTTCAAAACCATCCATTTCAACTAGCAATTGGTTCAATGTTTGTTCACGTTCATCGTGACCACCGCCTAAACCGGCTCCACGCTGACGCCCAACTGCGTCAATTTCATCAATAAAGATAATACATGGTGCATTTTTCTTTGCATTCTCGAACAAGTCACGCACTCGAGACGCACCGACACCTACAAACATCTCCACGAAGTCAGAACCTGAAATGGAGAAGAACGGCACCCCTGCTTCACCTGCTACAGCACGCGCCAGCAAGGTTTTACCTGTACCTGGAGGCCCTACAAGCAAGATCCCTTTAGGAATCCGCGCACCGAGTTCCACAAACTTCCGTGCATCTTTCAAGAAATCCACGACTTCTTCAAGCTCCGCTTTCTCTTCATCTGCACCTGCTACATCATTGAAACGTACTTTCTTTCGATCATCCGTTTGCAGTTTTGCTTTACTTTTTCCGAAATTCATCACTCGACCGCCACCGCCGCCTTGTGATTGATTCAGTAGGAAGAAGAAAAGGATAATGATAATAATGAATGGCACAAGTCCTGTAAAGAAGGATACCCACGCACTCGTTTCAGGAGGCGGTAGAATATCGATTTCAGTCTTTGTCGTTTTCACGATATCGCCAATATTGTCCATATCATTCATCGGAATGTTCGTTACGAATGTTTCTCCTTTTTCGTAACCTTCCATTTCCCCTTTTACTTCATACACGAGCTGTAAAGGCTGAAAAGTAGCATTCTCGACTTTCCCTTGTTCTAATGCCGTGATAAATTCATCATACCGAATCGGTTTCATCTTCGGATTTGGATTGTTTAGCGAACTGAAAATCCCCATAATCGCAAGGAAAATCAATCCATATAAAAGAAAGTATCGAAGTATTCGATTCATCCCAAGCCTCCTCATCTCATTCAACAGAAAACTATTGTAAATTTTAGCATAGATTAACATGAATCTACAAAGAAAATGCCTCATGGAAAAAGGCTTTCAGACTTGTTAACTAATTACGCCTTGGCGTAATTGTGTCCTAGGATTTCAACTAAATTCAGCACCTGTTTGAACTCCCACTGAATGTGGTGACAATATGTATGAATCCCACCCTACATAGAAGTGTGGGATATCTGCTGAATTTAATTTAAAAGTCCAGTCTGAAAGCGTTAAAAAGAGTAGATTTCTTTTTTCAACACACCGATATAAGGTAAATTCCGATACTTCTCAGCGTAATCTAACCCGTAGCCGACAACGAAAGCATCCGGAACATGAAAACCTACATAATCTGCCTTTAAGTCCACTTTGCGACCTGTCGGTTTATCAAGCAAGGTCACAATTTTAATGGAGTTAGCTTTTCTGTATTTGAAAAGTTCTACTAAATAATTCAAAGTTTTCCCACTATCAATGATATCTTCAATGATCAAGACATCACGACCTTCTACACTTGTGTTCAAATCCTTAACAATCTTTACTTCACCTGAAGAAACAGTTGCGTTCCCGTAACTGGATACATCCATAAAGTCTAGTTCAATGTACGTATCAATTCGTTTAATCAAATCGCTCATGAATGGCAATGCACCTTTTAACACGCCAATTGCTAAAGGAAATTTCTCTTTATACTCTTCCGTTAAGGTCGCCCCAAGTTCCCGCACTTTTTCTTGAAGTTCTTCTTCTGTAATTAAAACTTGCTCGATATCTTGTGCGATCATCGGCTCGTCCCCTTCCATTTTATCTATTTTCGCCTTCTCGCGTAATCCATATGTATGACTTGCCTTCCGGTCGGTGACGTGAAAACATCTTTCCATACCGAATACCCGGCACCGCACATACGATACCACTTGCCGTTGTAATGACTGGCTGTTGCTGTCTTTGCGTCATTCCTACTTTTTCATCAATTAATATTCTCGAAACTCGTTTAGCTTGGGACATGCCTTTGAGAGGTAGCCGATCTCCGGGTTCCCGAAGACGAACAGTCAACGGCAATTCAACCTCTGACAATTGAAAATAGCGCACATCATCTAAGGAAAGAACGTGTTCGATCGCGTGCGCTTCTGCATCTTGCCAGTAAAACTGAACATTTCCCCACGATTGCCAAACTCCTTTTTCTAGAACTTTTGAATGAAGGGACGTAGTATCCATATACTTTTTTGTAACTAGCAGTTTATCATATTCCCTAACAAATCGGTAGCCATATGCTAAATCGATCGTTGTATTTCCAGCCGAGTCCCTAATGTGCTGTAATAGCTCTTCTACTACTGCAGAACGTAGCTCAACCTTCTCCGTTTCCGGACTGGGAAGACAACTTAATAGTAGTTGAATCACACGCTTTTGTAAAGCATGGTGGATAGCAAGAAATGCCTGGCGGTTAAAACAAGGAAGCTGTTCGTCAGTATAGGTAACAATCGCTTGCCAATGTTTTTCCGCGAGTTCACTCAACAAGGCTTCCTCTGCCTGACGCTGTGCCGTTAGTTGGACAGCTCCTACAGAGACAGATGGATTTTCTTTTGATAAGACAGGCACCACTTGATGCCGGATTCGATTGCGCAAATAGTCATCTCGTTGATTGCTCGGATCCTCGCGAAACGTCAAACCATACTGAGTTGCATACTCATACAGCTCGCTCTTCTTTAAGGGAAGGAAGGGACGAACAACGCTCCCTTGATGAAATGAGCGCTGTATAGGCATCCCATTCATTGAATGACCTTTACTTAATTGTATAAGCACACTTTCCAACTGATCTTCGGCATGGTGCCCCGTAGCCAGAACTGCGAATCCGTGACCTGCCATGGTCATCGCAAAACATTTATACCGCTCTTCTCTGCACAGCATCTGCACATTTCCACCACTACTTTCCAGTATGGCAGGAATCGGTACCTGTTCAGAGAAGAACGGCAACTGAAATTCTTCACAAATATCTTCCACTACAAAGGCATCCTCGGCTGATTCCTTTCCACGAAGCATGTGATCCACATGCACCGCCCCCACTTCGATGCCAAGCGTCTTTCGATGAGTTGCTAAAAAATGTAGCAGGGTGATGGAATCTACACCACCTGAACAAGCGACCAATACACGGGATCCGGGAGGAATCAATGTTTGTCTCTCGATGAACTTCAACACTTTTTGCTGCAAACTTTTCATGATTCATCTCCCTCCTGTCTCTATCCTACCATTCTTTGGCGAGAAATAATCCGCGATTTTTTATTAACACTCGACCATTTAGGAACAACATGATCAACCTTCATCACTAGTATGGTACGATCATCTTCTGCTGATCCAAACTCACGCTCCATTTCCAACATGATTTGATCTGCAATCGTGTGGCAATCCATCTCTTTAAATCGTTCAATTGTTTGTTCCAGCACTTCCTCCTGTGATTCCAGCGATATTTCCCCGTTAAACATCCCATCTGTCATCATCACCAGTATATCTCCCGACTTTAATTGCTCATTTTTTGCCTCTATCGAAAAGGATGGCAAGAAACCAAAAGGTACGGTTTTGCTATCTAAGCGTATACATTCATCGCCCCTTTTAATATAGGTACTCATTGACCCTGCCTTCCATGACCATAGCCGACCGTCCTGCAAATCAATAAGGGCCAAATCCAACGTGGCATACATGTCGTCCAACCCATTTAACGCCATCATATAATGCAATGTATGGATAGCTGTTTCCGGATCCATTTTTTGTCCCAGGCATTCACGCATGAGTCGAATCACTTTTCTGCTCTCATGATACGCATTGACGTCTTGTCCCATACCATCAGATAAAAGAACGGCAGACAATCCATCATGAATTTTAAATACTTCGTACGCATCACCTGCTTGGAATGTACCTCCTCCTGCCGTAGTCACAATGTCATAATCGAGCGAAAATCGCACAGCTGAACTGAATGTTAGTTGTACATGAGGGAACGGAAACGGCTGATACGTAGATTTCGAAATATAGATCGGTTCTTCATACATCTGTTCAAGTACCGGTAATATTAAATACTCTCCTACAGTAGTCTCGGTTTCAAAATCCGCCTTTTTTTCCGGCACCGATACCACCACTCTACAAGCCCCCCGTTCCTCTGATAAAATATCGATCTGAAAAAACTCCACGCCTTGCGCCTGTAAACGATTCGCCAAATCCTCCTCCGCGAGCTTATAGGTAGTCAAATCTTCCTTTACTTCCCGCATGACTTTTTCAATATGCGTGCTCATATCTCGTAATTGAAGCGCTAACATCTTTCGGCCATGTTGCAACTGTCCCATTAATAAACGATTGGTTCCATGCTCCTCCAATTCATTAATCAAACCTTTAAAGCGTAAACATTTAAATTTCATCTTCTCTTCCACACGCAGACGCGCTGCTTTTTTCGTTGCTGAATAGGTGGATTCCCACTCATTCACCAAGGGTCCTATACCATCTTCCTCACTTTCCCAACATTTTTTATAGCGAAAACACGATTGGCAAATAGAAGGCACTTGAAGCGTGGCCGCAACTTCTTCCTCTGGTGAAAAACGATTATTCACGAGTGTCGACATAAAATGGGCAAACTGCTGGAACTCTTCCAACTGACCATCTAATTTATCTGCCAGCCATTGCTGACGTTTTTCCGAGATCCCCTCCTGTTTTGGTAAAAAAACTTGTCGAATTCCATTTAATTTACGAGATGGTATTACGAAAAACAAAGCCGCTGCCACTCCGATCGTCGCGAAATGAACCGTATCCAGTGGTAGCGTGGCATCATAGAGAAGGAAAAAGAGCGACACGAACAAACTCCCCGTCACGATCCCCAATTTCCCAAATCGTTTCAACCCGCCAGCCAATAAACCCGTCATTCCATATAACGCCATCATTCCTGTAAAAGCCAAATCCGAAACACCTATAATTAACGCGATAATCATACCGACTGTTGTAGCGAATGGAACACCGCCAACCATAGCGGCTACATAGATCGCAAGAAATAAAAACACACCTGCCACCGATATGTAGCCGATCTGCAAGCCTCCCATACCCGTCGTGGCCAATGCCCCCACAATGCACATGGCACTCACTTGTTCAGGATTCCAAGGTCCATACAACAATCGTTCTATTGAAGGAAATGCTAACAACATAAATATTGTCATAAATAGTGCTAATAATGCTTCCAAACCGATCGATAATTGTACCGCTACCGGTGGACTCCCGCTATACATTACGAGTTGCCAGATGATCTGCGGGATGATCATACAGCCTGCTACAGCTAGGGGAATTGATTTTTTGACAAATGGGGATTTGATGGCCAAGTGAAACAGTAATAATTGCGTCAAGTGGATGACGGCTTGTCCCATTCCCAAAAATGCACTGCCCGCCATTCCACCAATGAACACGTAAATCATATGTTGACGATACCGCATACTGGCTAAAGCCCAAATAGATAAGAAAAATGGAACAGCCATATCGAATACCACTGCTTGTGCTAGAAAGAACGAACCGATTAAGAAAAGAATCGCTGTAAGAAGATATACTTTTCGGTTGATCAGTTCTTGCCATGCCACCCTGAATTGCTGGCCTAACGGTCTCTCCATATTGTCAATCATCTTCATTTCCCATACCCCCTATGTTCTCTTACTTGCAACTATACATGGGTTCTTAAAGAGATTTTGTCTGTTTGTGACAGAGCAACGTGAAAACATTTCGACGTAATCCGTATCTTTTTTTCTTTTTTCCAAAAAAACATTGACACTTCTCAATTTGAAATGTATGATTAAAGACGTTGCGCTCGAATTAAACAATTCAGTAGACAACGTATTACTTTGGCGGCGTAGCTCAGCTGGCTAGAGCGTACGGTTCATACCCGTAAGGTCGTGGGTTCGACCCCCTCCGCCGCTATACATTAAATACCCCTTGCATCTATGCAAGGGGTTTTCGTTATCCAAATAAAAACGTATACTCAACAAAGGCTGATGAGCATACGTAATCGGATGTAACTTTTACTTTTCATAAGGTTGAACTAGACAACAAGTTATCCTCTTCTCGCGCCACGGCCGCCGCGTTTGGACTCTGTCGCTCTCTTCAAGGTAGAAAGACGTTCTTCACTATCTTTCATGAATTTTGCCATCTTTTGTTCAAAATTTTCTGGTCGTTCAAAGCTCGGCTTGCTGCCTTGGCGAGGTCGCTGAGGACGCTGTGGGCGTTGCGGACGCTCCGCTTCCGGTTTCGCCTTACGGATGGAAAGACCGATTTTACCATCTGCCCCCACATTCATCACTTTAACTTCTACCATATCACCGACTTTTAAATGGTCATTTATATCTTTGACATAATTGTCAGCAACTTCACTAATATGGACTAATCCTGTGGATCCGTTCGGCAATTCAACAAATGCCCCAAAATTTGTGATCCCGGTTACTTTACCCTCTAACTTGCTGCCTACTTCAATTGACATAAAAAAAATGCTCCTCCTTAAGTTTTAAGCGGCCCTTAAAAGTGCCTATCAACCATATTGGCATTTCCTGCAATTTGCAGGCTCCTACTTATATTATAGCCAACAAAAAAAGAGTGTCAATACGACTACTCTTTTCTCGTCTCTTTTTCTGACGATTTCTTCTTGTCTGGAATAGAAAATATAATTTCATTGGATTCTGAAAGAAAGTACTCTTTACGCGCAAGTTTCGCAATATATTCTTCGTCATCCAACATAGCCAGTTGCTTATTCAATTGATCTTGCTCTTTTTTTAAATCCTTTAGTGTAGCGATTGCTTGTGTCTTTTCCTGTTCTTTTGCTGCCAACAATTGCTTTTGGCTGGAGTACTTACTAAATAAACTTCCAAATACAATACACATGAGAATCGCAAAGACGATCAAACGGTTTCGCAATCGCTTTTTTTGCGCTTTTTTCCAGTTTTCTTTTTTCTGCATGGAGCGCACATATTCAGTTTCGATTGATGTGACTTTTCTAGCTGTCGGCTTCTGTGGTTTCTTCATGGCGCACACACCTTTCCTTACCCGTTTATACTATTGTTCTCTATTATATAGTACTCTACCTTTTTTTTGAAGGAATTTCCCAGCCGCCTTACCTAATCGGATAACAGGCGACGTGATAAATGACAGAATATAGATGATAACTTGGATGATCCGTTGAATAAGCATGATGAGTAAGCGTATAAAATACCAAATAGGTCGGATGATAATCACTAATAGTAATCTCCCGATAAAACGAAAAGGATAGTGAAAGACTGCCGCGTAGAGCAGCATACCGCTGACCTGTGCAACGGGGTCATACATCCGCCACGCCCCGTCGCGTACGATCATCAATACCCAAAATGCGACAACCCCTAAAAAAATCCAGATTATCAATTCAAACCAAAACGCTCTTCGCCGAATAAATGATCGTTTATCACATGCAGCTATTATAGTTCCAAATAAATCCATTACCACCCCGGCGGCAATACCTGTCCCGATCATCGCAAGCAAACTGAAGAACTGGACGGATAGGCTCATCCGAATAGTTTATGGAGAAAATTGCGCGACCCTGTTTCTTCTTCGTCGTATTGCAGTGTTTGTACGGAACCTTCTAGTGTTAGCAAGCCCTTGTCCACGTCCAAATGCACAATACGCAATTCCTCCCCGCGGATTTGCAATACTCCTTGCGATGTTCGAACGAGAAATTCCTCCTGATCAAATCGGTCGATGGTTTTTACAGACGTGAGGTCCATTCTCTTACGATTGCGCATGGTCACTACATGGTCTCCTGATGGAATAGTATACGTAGAACTGTCCGTTTGAATTTGCATATGCGTCCCCCTTTTCTAGTGCGTTCTCCATATCTTATGCGGGGACTTGCGTAAACATGACAGGCAAATAAAAAACAGCCTTGGGATAGGCTGTCTTGAATGGTAGGCTAGGGAATGGGAAAAGTGGTTAGGATACCGTTAATCTACGTTCCAGGCGGACGCGTTCCGGAGGGCCCGCGGTGAGCCAACTATTCCTATTCAATCTTCATCGTCCACAAATTCAGGTTCTACTTTTTCTAAACGCTCTTCACTAAGGATGGTGTACATAGAAGCTGCATCTTCTTTTTTAGTGGAGTCCTTTAATTCATTGACGGTAGCCGTGACGATTTTTTGGCCAAAACGAATGGCCAATTCATCACCCAGTTTGACGTCAGAGGATGCTTTTGCTACCTTTCCGTTAATGGTAATTCTTCCTTGGTCCGCAACTTGTTTAGCCAAGGTACGGCGTTTAATCAGGCGAGATACCTTTAGAAATTTATCAAGTCTCATGGGATTCTTCCTTTCGTTTGGCTTGTCGCCAGAATTCTTCTAGTTGCTCTAAAGAATAAGCAGTAAAATCTCCGCTTCCTTGTTGCACGCATTGTTCTACAAAGTGAAAGCGGGATTTGAATTTTTCATTGGCATGCCACATGGCTTCTTCGGGTGATATTTTCAAGAATCGCGCAATATTCACAATTGTGAACAAGACATCGCCCAGTTCGTCTAGTTGACGGTCGGCTCTTCCATTACGCACCTCTTCCTGAAACTCCTGCCATTCCTCTTGGAACTTCTCAAAGGCGCCTTCTATATTCGGCCAATCAAACCCGACATTAGCGGCAGCCTTCTGATAATTGAAAGACGTCAGTAAAGAAGAAGCATAGCGCGTTTGGCCTTCTAGCAGGGAAGACGACCGTGGTTTTTCTTGATCCTTGATTGCTTGCCAGTTCGTCAGTACATCTGCTGTCGTGTCTGCTTCAGTCTGTCCGAATACATGAGGATGACGACGGATCATTTTTGCCCCGATAGACTCTAGAACATCTTCCATGGAGAAGTAACCGTCATCCTCGCCAATTTGCGCATGCAAAAAGACTTGTAACAGCACATCACCAAGCTCTTCGATGATCGCTTCATCATCTTCCTCATCAATTGCTTGAAGCAGCTCAAATGATTCCTCGATCAAATAACGTTTTAATGACTCGTGGGTTTGTTCCCGATCCCACGGACAGCCGTCTGGCGCACGTAAGGCAGCAATAATTTCACGCAATGAACTCCACTCTTTCAATCGCTGATCGCGCTCAATCAAAGGCGGTACATAAATTGTCGTGAGATTATTTAATGTCATTGACCGATCCAGCTCGAACAGCGGCACAGTCGTCAACTTTTCCTCGACTGAACCTGCAGCTGTCACAATGGTCACCTCATGATTATCAGGATACTTCTCCATAAGCGATAATTTAACATCGGATGCCACGAACGCATCATATACTTGTCCCACTAAAACATGCTGATCCATTCGCACATCATCACGCTTTAGATCCGTCCCATCTAGCAGCTGGAATCCTTCGATCGGATCAATACGCAAAGCAGTAAAAATTGGATCTAGGAAGCTGCTTCCTCCTGCAATATGAAGTTTGATCTCACCCATTTTCTCTTTCTCGATCAATAGCTGAACCGTTCTTTCCGCTACGAGAGGATGCCCTGGAACCGCATATGTAATCGGTTGTTCCGTACTCAATAGAAGTAACTGTTCTACAATGGTTTGGTAAACGTCTTCGAACTCATCATTTGCTTCATAGATGGCATCGAAGCTCTCCATTTGCATACCTTCTGAGCGCAGTTCTTGTACCACTGGATGCTCTTCCGTCCTGATGAACAGACGATGTGCTTTTTTCAATAATCGATAAGTGCCTAGCGACAGCTGCTCCAAATTACCTGCACCCAACCCTATGACCGTTATATTTCTCAAATGATTCACCTTCTGTTTTTAGTTAGCCATAGCTGAACCATCGCCAACCGTTTTCCGAACGGCAGTAAGTACCATTCTCTTTCATTCATTATACGGGATTTCAGGACAACGAACAGGAATATGATTGCGCCTATCACGACGGCTGTTATTGCTGTAAAAGTAGCCCCCCATCTTGAAGAAAGACCATCGAAAAGCCATAAATCCGATACCAGCATCCAAGGAATCAGAACAGCCGCCATTGCAGCTCCTGCGCCTAGAAGCACAGCGTAAAAGCGACTTGACGCCAGTGGAAATTTCCAGAGACGCTTAAAGTAAAGAGTCAATAAGACAGCCACAGCTGCTAACGCGATAGCACCTGAAGTGGCAGCTCCTTCAATTCCATACTGTTGAACGAAAACAGGTGTAGTTGCCAGTTTGATTAGCACCCCGAGCAATAAAAGTAGAAGGGGCACTCTCACCTTGCCGCTTCCTTGAAGAATAGCCGTTAATGGCAAAATTATCGACAACCACAAGATTTGAAAACAAAAAATGATGAGAGCAACTGAACCCGACCGTGTTTCAAACAACATTTCATTGATGAAAGGCAAGACGAGAACCAAGCCGACCGTTGCGGCCCAGCCAAATAAAATGGATGTTCTGAACGTCAGGCTAATAAACGGGAGCGCACCGCGGCCCTCTCGCTTAGACGAATGATGTGCGATTAACGGAACAATCGCTAACGCCAAGGTAGACGCCAGCAAAATACCCATTTGCGCAATCGGCTGCCCTCGATCATAAACGCCTTTCATTTCCATAGCTGTCTCACTCGCTATGCCCGTTTGAATCAATGCGTTATAAAGCGTGAAGGAATCTACCAATTGAAACACTAATAAGATTAGCGAACTAGCACTGACACTAACGCTAATTTTCGTCAAATCCTTCACTACTAGCCACGGATGCACACGATCTACAGGCACTCTTTCACGTTGCAAAAAGAACCAAGTAAGTAGGAGAACTCCCACCACCTCTCCAGCAATCGCAGCCCACATTGTAATCTCTCCTATTTTATAAAGAGAGGTACCCGCTCTCACCGCCAGCCAAGTACCTGCCAGTACAATGACTACTCGAAATAATTGCTCCGATACATTGGAAATCGCGATAGGTATCATATACCCTTCTGATTGAAAAACACCTTTCAGTACAGCTAGAAACGGCAGAACTAAAACAATATAAGCGCCAGTCTGCAATATAGGGGCCAAGGCTCCATCGCCCATCATATTTGCGAAAAAAGAAGATCCAGCTCTCAATAACAAAAAAATCATAGTTGATAATATAAACAGATAAACGAGCGAAACACGTAAAATCCCTCGTGATGCACCCGGACTTTTACTCTCTGCCAACAATTTTGAAACGGCTACAGCAAACCCAGAAGACGTCCAAACAATAAATATTCCGATAAACGGGTACACTTGCTGATAAATATAAAACCCTTTATCTCCTACTAAATTTTGAAAAGGTACTCGATACACTGCACTCAACACCTTGACGATGATTGCGGCAATCGTCAAAATGGATGCACCTTTCATAAATGACTTCATATTCCACTTAGTCAACGCCATACACGCGCCTCTTTCATTGGATGATGAATTCTAGTATACCATTTTCGTCTGCTACACTAGAATAAGCGTGTTACAGCGATTACTAAAATAATGGCACCGCTCATGAACGTCCCGAATTGCCCGAGCGTCATTCTACCAATCCGTAGGTCAGTCAATCTAGCACCTAATACCACACCAATCCACAAAGTGAGATAGCTTCCAACAGCGGCTGAGAGCGCGATAGCAAGTGCAGATAGCTCCAGAAGTCCAGCTCCGACTCCATTGGTCAACGCATTTGCAGAAAGGGCAACACCTAATAGTAATGCCTCCCCTAAACTAATATGAGCCGATCCGTCAAAATCCATTTTTTCCGGCTCACCTAAAACGCCAACCTGACGTTTTTTTTGTTGTCGTAAAGCAATCACCATGATCCGAATACCAATTATACTTAACACTACAAAGGCCACGAGATCTGGCAATATGCCCGGCAACAATTCCGCCATCCATGTACCCGACACAATACCTAGCAAACTAAATATGAAACAGATCACAGCAATCAATAAGTTGGAAAGAGCAGGAATACGGACTCGCTGCACACCATAAGAAAGTCCGACTCCGAAGTTGTCAATGCTTGATGAAATTGCAAAGCCTGCGATAAGTAGCCAAGTCATTCCGTTCCTCCGCTCCTATAGGTTTTATCCTACTATACGTGCAGAGAGAACCCGATGTGTGTGCATGGCGTTGATTTGGATCGTCTCAATATCTGTACATAGAGAAACCAGTCTCTCTCCTCAAACAGGGAAAGACTGGTCAGTATACTCAGATTTATCTAGTTGGTAAAATGATTTCTTTAGCAACCGAGACGTTTGTGCGCATTGCCGCCTTACCTACCGCGTGTGCTACAATCGAAGGTACTCGATCATCGAATGGATCTGGGATAATATAATCTTCTCGTAAATCCTCTTCTTTAATCAAATCTGCAATCGCATACGTTGCCGCTAACTTCATCTCTTCATTGATCTCTGTAGCTCTGACATCGAGCGCTCCTCGGAAAATACCGGGAAATGCTAAGACATTGTTGACTTGGTTAGGATAATCCGAACGCCCTGTCGCGATGATCCGAACGCCATATTCTTCAGCCAATTCAGGCTTTAATTCAGGCATCGGGTTAGCTAGTGCAAAGACAATCGGCTCAGGATTCATGCGATCGATTAATTCTTTTGTTAACAAGTTTGCGACTGAAACTCCGATAAACACATCTGCACCACTCATCGCATCTTCCAATGTGCCTTCCACTTTTTCACGATTCGTGATGAGGGACATTTCATCCTTTACACTATTCATAGAGAATTGGCGACCTTCGTAAATAATTCCTTTCGAATCACACATGATAATGTTTTCGAAGCCCATATTTAGTAGCAGTTTCGTAATTGCTACACCCGCAGCACCTGCACCGTTTAAAACAATTTTCACTTCATTACGTTTTTTACCAACCACTTTCAACGCGTTAATCAATCCTGCTCCTACTACGATAGCGGTACCGTGCTGGTCATCATGAAAAATGGGAATATTACATTCTTCGCGTAATCTTTGTTCGATTTCAAAACAGCGTGGAGCAGAGATATCTTCTAAGTTGATAGCACCAAATGTTGGGCTCATGGCTTTCACAATACTGACAATTTCATCTGGATCTTTCGTATCTAAACAAATTGGGAATGAATCAATTCCGGCAAATTGCTTTAACAATAATGCTTTCCCTTCCATGACAGGCAAAGCTGCTTCTGGACCGATATCCCCAAGACCAAGTACAGCCGTACCATCTGTTACTACAGCAACTAAATTCCCTTTAATTGTATATTCATATGCCAGAGATGGATCATTGGCAATTTCTACACAAGGTTCAGCCACTCCTGGAGAATAAGCCAAACTTAAATCCTCTTTATTTTCTAAAGGAACTTTTGAAATTGTCTCCATCTTTCCATTGTGAATTTTATGCATGTGCAAAGAAGATTTGTATCGCCTGTTCATAAAATATCTCTCTCCCTGTCCTGTTAAATTGTTGGTGGTTCGTGTTGGTAGTGATTATAAGCGCAAACACAAAGCAAACACAAGGGGGAATATTCACTCAACTCTTAAAAGAGAAAATTGGTAAGCGTTTACAATACCTTTGTCAAGGCTTTTAATGACACTTAAAAATTTTTAAAAAAAGTTTTGACTTTTGCTCGATTTCGTAGTATGTGAAAACCTTCACTTTTGATTTAGCTATATGTGAACTTTTTCACGTAAGGTCTATGTGAAAAGTTTCACTTAAAGATTATTCCTATGTGAAAATTATCACATGGGTAGTATGTGAACTTTTTCACTTTTATATAGAAGGAAATTTTTAATACAAATTAACGCATTCGGTAAGACAGTTAAAATCCACAAAAAAACTCACAAGCAACTATGACGTTGCTGTGAGTTTTCGTTAGAAGTGGGAGTCTTCTGTTGAATTCGACTAATTTTCCATTTGTTTAGCTAAAAAGTTTGCTGCGGTTTCTGCAGCTTTTTGTTCTACTTCTCCAACAAAGTGTACTTTTGATACTAAATATACAGCTCCAATTGCATCACCATTCGCAATGATTGGTGCAATACAATAGGATTTTACTTGCTCCACCTGGCCAGGTACCCATTCGATAGTTTTTTCAAGTTTTTCTATGACGACCGTTCTGCCATTCAACACCTCTTCACAAATAGGCGATAGCTGGCGGTTCATATAGTCTTTTTTGGACAGACCAGCAACCGCCAGCATTTCATCCCGGTCACTAATTAGCGCTGGAGTACCTAAGGTTTCATAAAGTGTTTCTGCATATTCTACTGCAAACTCACCAAGCTCTGAAATAGGTGAATACTTCTTTAAAATGACTTCCCCTTCTCGATCGGTGAATATCTCTAAAGGGTCTCCTTCACGAATTCGGAGTGTCCTTCTAATTTCTTTTGGAATGACCACTCTTCCTAAGTCATCAATTCTGCGGACAATACCCGTTGCCTTCATGTATAATGCCTCACTTTCTCGAAATATAATGTATTTCTGAAAGTAGTATGCATCATAGATGGTCATTTTATGCAATCAAGGTGTTACACGGCATCTGTAGTATGGACTTCCTTTGCTGTCTCTTGCATAATGTGCACCATCTCTTCAATCATGTCGAACTCCGTGAACTTATTGGATTTCTTTTCATTCACGGTCACAATAATTTGACCATTTTCAAGCGTCAATCCAACAGCATGCCCAAATTTTAAAGAATACTCCATAAGCTTCGCCCCATCCGCACGTGAGGTCCCTTTTTCAGACAATCGAATTTCAACTAGTCCTTGCACTTTTTTGATGGATTCTACGCCTGCCATACGACCCCATGCCTTCATACGACCTACACGCAACAGTAAATCGGCTTCAAGCGGCATATCACCGAAACGATCAATCATTTCATCCACTAACTCTACATAATCATCATCGCTCGTTATGGCCTTTACTCGTTTGTACATTTGGATTTTTTGATAACCGTCTTTAATGTAAGATTCCGGAAGATAAGCGTTAATTGGTAATGATATCTCTACATCTTTCATCTCTTCTTTCACAACGCCCGTCTGACGTTCCTCAATCGCTTCCTGGAGCAATTGTGAATACAAGTCGAACCCGACAGAATCGATAAATCCATGTTGCTGTGATCCCAATAAATTCCCCGCTCCACGGATAGAAAGATCACGCATTGCAATTTTAAAGCCCGACCCCAGCTCTGTAAATTCCTTGATCGCTTGAAGACGATTTTCCGCAACCTCTGTCAGCACTTTATCACGTTGGTACAACATATAACTGTAGGCTACACGATTTGAACGCCCAACTCTACCACGCAATTGATAGAGTTGCGATAGCCCCATCCGATCTGCATCATGCACGATTAATGTGTTCACATTCGGAATATCAATACCTGTTTCAATAATGGTCGTCGTAACAAGCACATCATATTCCCCTTCGAGAAAACTCATGATGACAGCTTCAAGAGCAGCTTCCCCCATTCTGCCATGAGCCGAGGCGATACGTGCTTCAGGTACTAATTCCCGAATTTCTTCGACTTTTCGATCCATATCTTCTACACGATTATACAAATAAAATACCTGTCCACCGCGCCCCATCTCTCGTTCAATAGCCTCTCGCACTAGTCCGCCGTTATACTCCATCACATACGTTTGGACTGGAAAGCGGTTTGCAGGCGGTGTCTCAATGACAGAAAGATCGCGTACACCGACCATCGACATATGCAAGGTACGTGGAATCGGCGTAGCCGTCAATGTCAGCACATCTACATTGGTTTTAAGCTGCTTAAGTTTTTCTTTATGCGTCACACCGAAGCGCTGCTCTTCATCGACAACGAGTAATCCGAGATCTTGATACACCACATCTTTCGACAGTAAACGGTGCGTCCCGATCACGATGTCAATCGTGCCAGCTTTCAGTCCTTTGATCGTTTCGTCTTGCTGTTTCTTTGTTCGGAATCGATTAAGAAGTGAAACAGTCACCGGATACTCAGCGAACCGTTCTTTCATCGTCTCGTAATGTTGCTGAGCAAGAATTGTTGTCGGCACCAAAAATGCTACTTGTTTACCGTTCGTAACTGCCTTGAACGCTGCACGTATAGCAACTTCTGTTTTTCCATAGCCAACATCTCCGCATAACAGCCGATCCATCGGCCGCTCTCTTTCCATGTCTTTCTTTATTTCGCTAATGGACTGTAATTGGTCTTCCGTTTCGTCATAAGGGAACGCATTTTCAAAGGAGCGTTGCAGATCATCATCTGCACTAAATGCAAAGCCTTTTTCAGCTTCTCGCTTTGCGTATAGCTTAATCAAGTCATCCGCAATATCCTGGATGGCCGCTGTCACCTTACGCTTCGTTTTCGTCCAATCCGTACCACCTAGCTTATGCAGTTTCGGTTCTTTTTCTCCAGAAGCTACATATTTTTGTATCAAATCAATCTGATCGGCAGGAACGAATAATTTATCCTCGCCACGATAACGAATATCTAGATAATCTTTTTGAATTCCATTAACATCTAACGTTACAACGCCATAATATTTACCAATCCCATGATGGACATGGACGATATAATCGCCAGGTTTGATTTCTGAATAGCTTTTGATTCGTTCGGCATTCGTTATTTTGGGTGGACGCGCTTTACGTTTAGGTTTCCCTGTAAACAGTTCCGCATCCGTGATGACCGCTAGTTTTTGAAACGGTAATTCAAATCCAACAGATAAATCTCCTTCGATGATCGATAAAGTTCCGTCTCTTGTTGGCTTACCATTCAATACAGCTTCTATGTCATATTCCCTTAAAATGTCTTGTATAGCGTTCATTCGCTCAGTTGAAGCGGCTAGAAGAAACACATTATAATTTCCTTGTTTCCATCGATCAATTTCATTTTTTAATAAAGGCATCTGACTATGGAATTGTTGCATCGGTTTACAGGAAATCGTGATATTTTTTTTAATAGTTATTCCTGACACCGCTCGGGTAAATAAAGATAAATATAATCGTCGCTGATATATTCGACTAAGCACCTGTTCATACTTCCAGGAAAGTTTAGTGTCATGAAGCATTTTTCCATCTTCTAGCATAGCTAGCTGAAATTCCTGCTCCTCCGCTTCCAACGTTGTAACCGTCTCTTGTATACGTCCTAATTCATCGAATACAATAAGTCCATCAGACGGGAAATAATCCGTTAGCATGGCACTCGCCTCGGACGAAAAAGAAGCGTACTTCTTCATCGTATCAGGAACAATCCCGTCCTTCATCAGTCCAACATCTTCCATAATCGTGGTTAATAATTGTTGCTGTAATTCTTCGCTTTTGATTCTAGTTAAACTATCACCAAGTGCTTGTTCCACTTTACGAGAAACTCGCAGTAGCTCTTCCGCAGTCCAAATAAACTCTGTTGCGGGCAATAACGTAATGGCTTCAAGCTTTCCTGTCGAACGCTGGTCTTCTGCAGAAAACGTACGGATCGAATCAATTGTCGTGTCAAACAGCTCAATACGTACCGGATCTTGCATAGTCAATGGATAGAGATCCAATATGCCCCCACGCAACGCAAATTCACCCGGCGCACTCACCAGGTCCTTCCGTATATATCCCATCGACACGAGCTTTTTCAGCCATTCTCCTATATCGATGTCTTCATTCGTCTTCGCTGTGACATAATGTGTTAGCCAGGAATTCTTTGTAGGCAAGAGCTTCCTCAGACCAGCAACCGGCGTGATGTATATGCCGCAGCCCATCCTAGCCATATGATCCAATGTCTCAATGCGTGCAGCACGCAGTTCATAACTCGCAAATGTAAAGTCAGCGGCCACTAGCTCTTCTGCTGTATATAAATGAACGTGTTCATCACCGACCATCTTGATGAGATCTTCATATGTCCGTTGCGCCTGTAGCATATTTGGCGAGACGATCATGACAGGCCGCTCAAGTGACTGTTGGATCACTTTAAAGAAGATGGCCTTAGAACCACCAGAAAGACCTGTTATCAACTGCTGATCTTGTCCAGCCTGCAAGTCCCTCAACAGACCTTGAATCTCTTTTTCTTCTAAAAATAGCTGATCTATTACTCCCAATCGACTAATCCTCTCTATATATCAATTATGACTTGGTATGACCTACTCTTTTTCATATCAATCAAGTCTAGTTTTCCTATCCGTGTAGAAATACAATATGCACAAAAAGCTTTGGCTGTTAGCGCCAAAGCAGCTGTTACTATTGTAACCATTTTTTTAAGGTGTAGTAATCCGGAAACTCCTTTAACGATTGTTCGCAGTGCTCACAGATGCATCGTATATGCAATCCGCCATCATGATCGACGGATAAAAACGATCTTTTTTCACCTTCATCCAGAGTCTCAATCTTGCGGATGGTTTCCTTTGCAGCTTCAAATGGAATAGAACCGATTTCTGTATCACAGTGATTGCAAGAATAGCGGATCACCATCTCTTCACCTTCCTTTTCCAAAGTATAGGCAAAGAGTTGGAATATTATGCTTAAGAACCGTTAAATTTATTCATCACTTCAAGAAAAGATGTCTTAGGGCTTTGGCTCCATTCTTCACAGGCGTCTGCACTTTTTTGGATCGCTTCTCCGATTAACGGCTGATCATCTGCACTGAATGGTGCTAGCACGTAATCTGAGACTTTCATTCCACCTGATGGACGATCGATCCCAATGCGGATTCTGTTAAATTCTGAAGTACCTAAATGCGCAATCAACGATTTCATTCCGTTGTGGCCGCCTGCACTTCCTTTTTGGCGAAGCCGAATTTTCCCAGTCGGCAAATCCAAATCATCATAAAGGACCACCAACTCCTCATCCTCCACTTCAAAATAATCAGCCAAAGGGCGGACACATTCACCAGACAAGTTCATATAGGTCATCGGCTTTAATAGGATCACTTTTCCTAAAGAAGTATGCACGGTCGTATACAGCCCGTTGAACTTTTGTTGAAATGCAGGTGCTTGCCAGCGCTTCGCCAGCTCATCAATTACTTGGAATCCAACATTATGTCGCGTCTTTTCATAAGCTTTCCCGGGATTTCCGAGTCCGATTAGTAATTTCATTTGCTTCTCTTCCTTTTCTGACCGATCTCTATATGCATAGAAAAGGAGCGCACGGTACAAACTCGTGCGCCCAATTCGTTATTTATTCTTCTTTTTCTTCACCAATTACTTCAGGCTCTGCTTCTACACCAGCTGTTTCATCCAATGCTTCCATTTCCGCTTCCGTTCGTGGAGCAGATAGAAGGACAAGTGTTTCATCATCTTCATTCAAGATTTCATATGCTGCTTTTGTGCGAATATCGCTAACGAGTAGCGTGTCGCCAATTTGCAACTCAGAGATATCCAAATCAATGGATTCTGGAATATCAGAAGGTTTCACACGAATGGTCACTTCACGGATTGGCTGCTGTAAGATGCCACCCTCTTTTTCACCTGGCGATTCACCGACTAAATGAACCGCGACCTCAACATCGAGTTCTTCCGTCATATTAATCGCTAAAAAGTCAGCGTGTGTAATATCGCCTTTTAACACGTCAGATTGATAATCATTTAACACGACATTCACGTCTTTGCCATCTACGTTCAATTTGATAACACCATTTCGTCCCGTTTCACGCAGCGTCTCAATTAGATCACGCTCTTTTACCGCGATGGGGGTGCTTTCAGTTTTGTAACCATAAACTACGGAAGGAATCCAACCGTCTTTTCGTAAGTGTCTTAGTGTTGTTTTGTCAGTTTCTCTTAAGTTCGACTGCATTGTGCTCATTTGTATAGTCACCTTTCCTTTGAAAAAGTTTTTTCTACCTCTTGAAACATTCAATATCAGACGACATCAGGTAACTTGTCATCAATCAAACAAAGTGCTTACGGACTTCTTCTCAAACACGCGGATAATTGCAGATGCTAATAGCGGTGCAATGGATAGCTGTTTGATCTTTGGTGAGAGCTTAGACTCTGGCAATTCAATGGAATTCGTTATGACCAATTCCTTAATCTTGGAGTTATTTATCCGTTCAATTGCAGGACCGGATAAAACTGGATGTGAACAACAAGCATACACTTCTTTTGCTCCACTTTCAATTAAGGCGCTCGCTGCAATCGTAATTGTACCTGCCGTATCGATGATATCGTCAATGAGAATAGCTGTTTTGCCTTCTACATTCCCTACGATATTCATGACTTCCGCTACATTCGGACGCGGACGACGTTTGTCGATAATAGCAATCGGTGCCTTCATGCGGTCTGCCATTTTACGTGCTCTTGTAACGCCACCGTGATCCGGTGATACAATGACAAGATCATCTCCCACTAATCCTTGGCTTTGGAAGTATTCAGTCAAGATCGGCTCTGCTACTAAGTGGTCAATTGGAATATCAAAGAAACCTTGAATTTGAGGTGCATGTAAGTCAACAGCGATCACACGGTCAGCACCCGCTTTTTCCAATAAGTTCGCTACCAATTTAGCCGTGATCGGTTCACGTGAACTAGCTTTACGGTCCTGCCGTGCGTAGCCATAATAAGGCATCACTACATTGATCGTACGCGCAGAGGCACGCATTAAAGCATCTAGCATAATGAGAAGTTCCATTAAATTATCATTGACTGGATTAGAAGTGGATTGGATGACAAACACTTCACAGCCACGAATGCTCTCTTCGATATTGATCTGGATTTCTCCATCACTAAAGCGTTTGACTGAGCATTTGCCTAATGGAAGTCCGACTTGCTCTGCAACTTCTTTTGCAAGTGGTTCATTCGCAGTTAATGAAAAGATTTTCAGTTTGTCGTTCGGATAATGATTTGCCATGATGGCCCTCCTGTTAGTTGGGTAAGATTAGTTTTTTACGTATCCTTCTTTATTCTCTTGGCGAACGCGTGCAATTGCAAGTGAATTTTCTGGAACATTTTTTGTAATAGTGGATCCAGCAGCCACAAGAGCACCTTTTCCTACAGTGACAGGAGCTACTAAATTAGCGTTACAACCAATAAAGGCATCATCCTGTATTTCTGTCTTATGTTTATTCTTGCCGTCATAATTAACGGTAATCGTTCCACAGCCGACATTCACATTCTTACCGATCTCTGCATCTCCAATATAGCTGAGATGGGATACTTTGCTGTCATCACCGAGTTGGGATTTCTTTACTTCCACAAAGTTTCCGACCTTTACATGATTACCTAATTGGGTTTCAGGACGTAAATGTGCAAATGGACCGACTGACGTTTCAGAGCCTACTTGACTATCACGAACGACAGAAGAGTGTATTGTACTATGATCCCCAACTGTACTATTTACTAAATGGCTATTAGGTCCAATCAAACAGTGTGCTCCTATTTTTGTCGTACCTTCGATCATGACACCAGGTTGTATGACCGTATCGCGGCCAATTTCTGCCTCCGCACTAATGACGGTCTGCTCCGGATTAATGATGGTTACCCCGTTGCGCATATGTTTATCTGCAATTAGACGGCGCATTTCCTTTTCCGCCTGAGCCAAGGCTACACGATCGTTGACCCCCAACGTTTCATGGAAATTTATTGTCGTATACGCCGAGATACGCTGTCCTTCTGATTTCAAAATACCCAATACGTCGGGAAGATAGTATTCACCTTGTGCATTTTCGTTATTCACCTTTTTCAGTGTCTCGAACAAAGCACGGTTATCAAAACAATATGTTCCTGTATTGATTTCCGTCACACTGCGCTCTTCATCGGTGGTATCTTTATGCTCAACGTTTCGTAATACGTCTCCATTTTCTGCACGAATAATTCGGCCATAACCAGTTGGATCATCAGCAATCGCAGTGAGTATGGTAGCTTTTGCTTCTGTTTGATGATGATGGGCAAGTAGCGCCTTCATTGTCTCAGTACTGATTAACGGAGTATCTCCACAAACCACAAGCGTTGTGCCGTCAAGATCTCCAAGCACCGATGTAGCTTGTTGAACAGCGTGTGCAGTACCTAGTTGCTCTGCCTGCAACGCATATTCACTTTTGCTTCCTAACGTCTGTTCCACCATCTCTGCACCGTGACCTACAATAGTAACGATCCGGTCTGTGCCTACATCGCGAATATGGTCGATCACATGCTCTACCATTGGTTTACCGCAGACTGGGTGAAGCACTTTATAAAGATCGGACTTCATCCGAGTCCCTTGTCCCGCAGCCAGGACGATAGCATATGTGTTTGTCATCTGCCAGCCCCCATCCTTAATTCATTATTGACTATATCGGAAATGATAGGGTTTTTCAAGCATACTCCCTTGACAATTACATTACTTTCTTTTATGATTAATAATCTTTTGTCCAAATTTATGTAGCATATAGGAGTTGCCTATTTGCTTAACTAAACACCTTCACTAACAGGAATGAAATAGGTATACCCATATTATTCACCTCCAAAACTTTTATATAAAGCTTGCATAATATTTGACTCTTCTTATAAAGAAATTTTTGAAACCAAAAGGCCATCTATTCAATAGATGGCCTCAGACTGTAGACAAACTCCGGAAATTTGGAGTTTTCCTACAGTCTATTTTCTTTTACAATAGAGTAAACGCCA
>NZ_WHVW01000028.1 GCF_009651005.1 Sporosarcina obsidiansis | reverse complement strand
TTGCTACACCGTGCGGGGTATCATATAATCCCCCAATGGCCTCTGCTACACAATGAACACTAGCTGTATCAGCGTTTCCGAATGCAATACCTGCAATCAGGCTTCCTATCAGCATGTTTTCACGAGCAGATTCATTGTCCTTTCCATAGACTGCCTTTTCAAGGTTCCCACAAATAAGGCGAATTGCATGTAAAGCCATTCCATCACTAATAGGATTTGCTACCTTACAGGTATAAGCTTCAATGGCATGCGTTAACGCATCCATACCAGTACTTGCCGCAATAAAGGCCGGTAAGGAAGCAGTTAATTCTGTATCAAGTAAGGCTACTTTAGGTGCAATCCTAGGATCACCAATAGCCATTTTATACTCATTTTTTGTATCTGTGATTATAGACCAGAATGTTACCTCACTGCCTGTTCCTGCAGTTGTGGGTATGGAAATAATAGGAAGTGGATCAATCGGTGCAACAGAAATACCTTCGTAATCTTTAATACTTCCATCATTTGCAAGAAGAATACTAATTGCTTTTGCTGTATCAATTGCACTCCCTCCGCCGATGGTAAGTATGCCCTCGATTTTTTTGTTTCTAAATTTATTTGCTGCAAAATCACAGTCTGTATCTCTAGGATTTGGCTTCACATCATAATACTCATCAAATGTTATATCATTATCTTGTAAACTTTTGTAGATATCTTCTAGCAACCCTGCGCTTTTTATTCCTCTGTCTGTAATGATCAATACATGTTCTAGAAGGTTTTCTCGCAGAACTTTACCTGCTTCAAAACGAATACCTTTTTTCATAATAACTTTAGTTGACAATAAAAATTGAAATTCCATACTCTCTCTCCTCTTATATTAATTCTCGAACCAACCAACAGGCTCAACTTGTAGATTGATATTAATTTGTTTGGTTTCTTGAAATTCTTGCAATCCAAATGTCCCTAATCCCCGGCCAATGCCGCTTTGTTTATAACCACCCCAAGGTGCCTGAACAAATCCTTGGTGATAGGTATTTATATAAGTAATGCCAGCTCTAACTTTTTTTATTACACGTAATGCTTTAGCGCTGTCATTTGTAAAGACGCTTCCTGCAAGTCCGTACTTCGTATGATTTGCAAGGTAAATAGCCTCTTTCTCATCTTTGAAAGATTGAATCACTGCGACTGGACCAAATATTTCTTCCCGGACAATTCTCATTTCGGGTGTAACATGGGTGAATACAGTTGGTGCAATAAAATATCCACTATCTAGACCATTTTCTTCGAGTCGGTATCCCCCGCATGCAAGATGTGCTCCTTCTTCTTTTCCGATTTCAATATAATTTAATACACTCTCCATATGCTGATGACTTACAAGAGGGCCCATTTCTGAATCCGGATTGTCACCTGTTCCAACCCTAATTTGTTTAGCACGCTCAATAAATTTTTCAGTGAATTCTTGACAGATAGATTCTTCCACTAAAATTCGAGATCCAGCAGAGCATACTTGTCCAGATCCAAAGTAAATTCCGTATAGTGCGTAATCTACGGCAGTTTCGAAATCTGCATCTGAAAATATAATGTTAGGTGACTTTCCACCGAGTTCGAGTGAGATGTTAGTAATGTTTTCCGATGCTGCTTTCATAATTTGACGACCAGTATTCGTACCACCAATAAGCGATATTTGATCAACTAGAGAATTAGTAGAGATTTCATTTCCCACTTCACGTCCAGGTCCCATCACTAAATTCGCAACGCCATCTGGAATCCCTACTTCCTCAATAATTTCAAACAGCTTTGTTGCAGTTATAGGTGTCATCTCAGAAGGTTTAAATACAATGGTGTTTCCTGCTGCTAGTGCAGGAGCAATTTTCCATGCACACATTAGAAATGGGTGGTTCCAAGGAACAATAAGTCCGCAAACACCAACAGGTTCATGAATCACAATTGTCTGTATAGTCTCTGAAGCACTATAAGTCTGGCCATCCATTTTTGTAATAAGTCCAGCATAGTAGCGAAAACATTCTGCTGCATCACTTACATCATATCCCGATTCACGAAAAGTTTTACCATTGTCTAGCGTTTCAAGACGAATCAACTCTTCACTGATTTCCTCAATTTTATCTGCAATTTTAAATAGGAAAGATGCTCTTTCTGAATTAGGCATCTCCGACCATATTCCGCTATCAAATGTTTTTCTCGCCGTCTCAATCGCAATCCTTGCATCTTCTGCATTTCCACTTGCTGCTTTAGCAATTACTTCTCCAGTAGCAGGGTTAATTACATCCTGTGTTTTTTTTGATATGGACTCTTTCCATTTACCATCAATGTACATTTTAAGTTTCAACATTTTTCTTCTTTCCCTTCAATGATTACTGTGTTAATTACAAGATAAGGATTTCTTTAAAAAGGGCTTTTACTATTAAATAATAATATCTTTTCTATTAATAAATTGATATAGATACTGTTTTTGGAATTTTAGTCTACAACCAAAATGTCTTTGCACTTTTTATCAATAAGCCCTTTTAGTTGGCATTGTTCATTTGTAATGGTTAGTTCTACTTAATATAGATTTGAACATCCTTTTATATAAACACGGAATGTAAAGGAAACTTCATGGCCGATTTAGCCTTTTGAATTCAGTCACTCTGTAAATCATTAATCCATTGGCAGTGCACTTGAATCAATTGGTATTCTAGTTAGGAGTAACTGGTTGATTCCCTTGTGAATTGTGTCGCTTACTTTTATTGAACTGAAGGAAAATGAAGAAATCTTTATGTTGATCGATTATCCGACTTCCTTCACTTTCATCCTTGATTCCAGACAACAAGCTTCATTTCTGTCATCTCTTCAATGGCATATTTGAGTCCTTCGCGTCCAGTTCCGCTTTCTTTCACGCCGCCATAAGGCATTTGGTCCACTCGGTAAGTCGGTACGTCATTGATAATTACACCGCCTACTTCCAAGTTTTTAGATGCGTATAAAGCATGTTGTACGTTATTCGTGTAAATTCCCGCTTGCAGTCCGAAACGAGAGTCATTGACCAGCTCAACTGCTGCCTCTACTGAATCAATCTTGTTAACCACAACGATCGGTGCAAATACTTCCTGGCAAGAAACTTTTAGAGCATGATCTGCGTTTACGATAATCGTGGGTTCAAGAACACCGTTTTGCGCTTGACCACCAGCGAGGATTTCCGCATCACTTTTCTTTGTTTCCTCGATCCAGTTAAGTGTACGTTCTAATTCTTTCTTTGAAATCAATGAAGAGATATACGTATCCTCTGCTAGCGGATCACCTAGCTTCAATTGCTTAGCAGCAGCTACAAACTTAGACGTGAATTCATCATATAGATCTTCATGGACGTAAATACGCTGTGTCGAAATACATACTTGGCCTTGATTTGAGAAGGCCCCCATAATACAGCGATCAATAATGGAATCTACGTCTATATCTTTATCAATGATCAATGCCGAGTTGGATCCAAGCTCTAAAGTCGTTTTCTTCAATCCAGCTTTATTGCTGATTCCGATTCCAACACTCGGACTTCCTGTAAATGTAACCAATTTAATGCGTTCATCCTTGACTAGCACGTCACCAATGACACCGCCCGGTCCTGTAATAACATTTAACACACCCGCTGGAAGCCCTGCTTCTTTGAATACTTCCTCAATGAAAAGGGCAGATAATGGCGTTTGAGAAGCCGGCTTCAGGACAATCGGATTTCCAGCAGCAATTGCAGGTCCGACTTTATGTGCTACTAAATTCATTGGGAAGTTGAATGGTGTAATAGCAGCAATGACACCGATTGGTTCACGCAGCGTATATCCGATTCGTCCAACACCGCCTGAAGCAGCGTCAAAAGGAATGGTCTCTCCATGAATACGCTTTGCTTCTTCCGCTGCAAATTTATAAGTCTCAATTGTTCTAGCTACCTCGGCTCTAGAAAAGATGAGCGGTTTTGCGGATTCGCTTGAAATGATAGTCGCAGCTTCTTCCGCTTTATCTGTTAGGATTTTCGCGACATTCTCCAAGATCTCTGCACGTTTGAATGCAGGCATATCACCTATCACTTTTCGTGCATTATAAGCAGCTTCAATCGCTTTTTCTGTCAAAGCTTGATCCGCCATGGCGATATCAGCGATCTTTTCGTCAGAGTATGGGGAGAACAGTGGAGCGTAGTTAGGTGCTTCCACATATTCCCCGTTGATCATTAGTTGTTTAGCAGTTGTTTTATCGAGTAATTTATTCATTGAGAGCCTCCAGTACCATTTCATGGAATTGCACGATTGCTTGTTCAGATTGAGAGTAACGACCTTTTTCAAAAGCACGTGATTTAAAGCCGAGTTGCTCCAATTCAACCAATTCGATATCTTCGAAGCGAACTTGCTCCGCGAATGTCATCAAGTCTTTCTCCTCTTGCGTTAATTTGTCTAAGCTGTCTTCACTGAAGTAATACGTGTAAACGATTTCCGTATTTTCATGATCGATCGGAACCAATTGAATCGTTGCCATATTAGCAGGTCCCGGATAAATTGTAAGCATCAGGTTCGGCCACAGCCAGAAGAAAGATCCGCCTTTCATTTCTGCCTCATTCAGGTTCACTTCCCCGTATTGCTTGTCAGGTTTCACCATGGATCCTTGGAAGGAATAGTTCTCACACGTAATAATCTGATAATCATCCATATCCAGTGTATCAATGAAGCTCGGGTGTGCCACGTGGCAATGGTCACATTCCAAATAGTTTTCAATGAATGCTTTCCAGTTCGCCTTAATGTGACGCGACTTACGGTGAGTAAATTGTAAGTTTTTCAAGAAATCGAACTTCCCAAGACGATCGAAGAAGTCTCCATATGATTCAGCCAATGGTTTTGCATTGTCATCCAGGTTAACGAAGATCAAAGATTCGATGACTTCCATTCGGACTGAACGCAGGCAAGCATCTTGTACGCAAGCCGCATCCTCTTCACTGCGGAAGTTTGGTGCTTTGTTTAATTCGCCGTCTGTCTTGAACGTCCAGCCATGGTACGAACATTGTAAAATCTTCTTTTTGCCTGAATCACTTTTCTCGAGCTTTGTCGCTCTGTGCGGACAGACATTATAAAACGCACGAAGGACTTCATCTGTTCCGCGAATTACGATAATCGGGTCATCACCGATTTCAGCAGTGAAAAATGCACCTTTCTTTTCCACTTGGCTCACATGGCCAACCAGTTGCCAACTTTTTGCGAAAATCATTTCTTTCTCTTTCTCCAACACGCTCGGATCTGTGAATAAATTATAAGGCATGGTTCTCTCGAATTTTCTATCTGTTGCGTTCTGAACTTTGTTATAAGCCATTTCTCATTCTCCTTCAGGTTTCTAGTTTATATTTTAAAAACTTAGTTAACTAGCTTCTACTCTCTGACAAGCAAACGGTGTGTCGGACATTTTGATAGAGTTAGTCGGGCATCCTTCAAATGCATCCTCCAAATCCTCGATCAAATCTTCGGGAACTTCTGTGACCCCTTCATTGTCATCTAGCAACGCATAGGCAAAACCATCATCCGTATACTCAAATAATTCAGGTGCAACAGGGTTACATGCTCCGCAAGCGATACACGTGCTTCGCTCCACCATCGTAAATTGTGCCATATCTCCGCCTCCTACTTTTTAGTGATCAGTTAACTCCCGCTTTCACTTTCTTTGGATCTTCTTCTTTATCTCCCATAACACTTGTGCTGTGCAACGGCTGCATTTTTGCTGTCGGATCGATATATACTTTGGCGCTGCTGACTGCAACCGGTGCTTCTCCAAAACCTGAAGCAATCAGCTTTACTTTTCCTTCATAAGTGCAAATATCACCGACCGCATAAATCCCTTCAACATTCGTTTCCATTTTCGAATTCACGACAACGGAATTTTTCTCAATTTCAAGATTCCAGTCTTTTATGGGACCAAGAGATGAAACGAACCCGTAATTGATCAGGACATCATCGACTTCAAGCTCAACTAGCTCTTCTGTTTTTGAGTGTTTGATGATTACTTTTTCAATTTTCTCTTCACCGACCAATTCAACTGGAACATATGGTGTCAATTTCTCCACTTTGGATTGCTTCAATAATTCCACGCTGTGCTCATGCGCGCGGAACTTATCACGACGGTGGATAATCGACGCTTTTTCAGCAATCGGTTCAAGCATCAATGCCCAATCTACTGCGGAATCTCCGCCACCGAATAACGCTACTTTCTTACCTTCAAACTGGTTCATGTTCTGAACAAAATAATGAATGTTCTGACCTTGAAACTTCTCTTCGCTTTCGATTTCCATTTTGCGCGCTTGGAATGCACCGTTTCCAGCAGTGATGATAATGGTCCGGGAATAGTGGATTTCTTTATCAGTCGTCAATTTGAAAACGCCATGATTTTCTTTTTCGACTTGGATGACTGTTTCACCTAAGCAAACGGTTGTTTCAAACTGATTCATCTGCTCTATCAAATTATCTACCAGCTCTTGGGCTCTGATTTTTGGGAAACCAGCAATATCATAAATGAATTTTTCAGGATAAAGTGCAGATAGCTGGCCACCAAGTTGCGGTAAGCTTTCGATTATTTTTACTGACGTTTGCCGAAGACCCGCATAAAACGCTGTAAATAAGCCGACTGGGCCGCCACCGATAATTGTAATGTCGCTAACTTCAGCTGTTCTATTCATGTTGTACCTCCTCATAACCATTCAATTACGTATTGTGATACGTTACGGGGCGACTAGGGATTTCCCTCATTTGTGCCACGTTACTAAATACTATTGCAAGTTTTGTGCCAACTTTTGAAATTCGCATAAGAATAAGTTTAATATCGATTTATTTTAAAATCACTGCTACAATTGAGTCGAAATCAGTTCAATAGAATAACATTTTTTCTAAAATTGACTCACATCATGTATTTGGAAGGTGACCTTGTATGCCAGATAAAGAAGAACAGACAAAAATGGATTTATCTTTAGAATCGTTACTTAGAATACTGGATTATTCATCAGATGAAATTTATGTTTTGGATGGGGAAACAAGGATTGTCTATGTCAATCGAAATTGTGAAAAACATTACGGAGTGAAAAAAGATGATGTGGTAGGAAGATATAACGATGATTTTTTTAACGAGGGATACTGGACACCCTCTGCTGTTCCGCTTGTGTCGGAAAAGAAAATACCTGTGTCGATGCGTCAGCAAACGAATATCGGAGCTGAACTGCTAACTAGGGCTTTCCCTATACTGAATAACCAAAATGAAATCGAATACATAGTGTTTACCGCAACTGAAATAAAGGATTTTACTCGTCTCATAAAATCGGAAGAACAGCCTTTACATAGTGAATTAAATGAGGATTTCACCAATACATTCATCACGAACAATAAAAAAATGCGCAAAATCTTGAGCTTTTGTAAAAAAGTCGCACCAACGGATTCAACTGTATTGGTCCACGGTCAATCTGGAACCGGAAAAGGTGTGATCGCCTATCATTTACACAAATTGAGCAAAAGAAAAAACGGTCCTTTCTTAAATGTGAATTGCGCAGCGATCCCAGAGGAATTGCTAGAGTCAGAGCTGTTTGGATATACAGCAGGTTCGTTCACAGGGGCTAAAAAGGAAGGAAAAATAGGGTTATTTGAAGCTGCAGACAACGGGACAATCTTTTTGGATGAAATCGGGGAATTAGCCTTGCCTTTGCAAGCGAAAGTGCTTCAAGTTATTCAGGATAAGAAATTTATTCCGATTGGCAGCAATGAAAGTAAGTCAGTCGATATCCGTATTATTGCCGCTACAAATCAAGACCTACTCAAAATGGTGGAAAATAAAACGTTCCGAGAAGATTTATACTACCGTCTCAATGTTATCGATATCTATATGCCACCATTAGCCGAACGCAAAGAAGACATCGTTCCCCTAACATACAGCTTTTTAAGCAAATTTAATGAAAAATACAATTCCAATAAAATTATTTCTGAGGACTGCTTACATGTACTTTGCCATTATTCGTGGCCTGGCAATGTGCGTCAGTTGGAAAATCTAATGGAGCGGCTGGTGATTACGAGTGAGGCGGTCATCGAAGTGGACGATCTGCCGGAGGTAATTTTGGAAAAGGTAAAAGATATTCCCGAACTGGTCTATTCGAATTCATTGGAAAAAGCCTTAGACAGTGTAACGAGTACGATGGTCAAACGATCCTATCAGAAGTTTGGTTCTTCGAGAGGGGTGGCAACAGATTTACAAATTAGCCAGTCGAAAGCCTCTCGATTAATTCGGGAATATTGTCAGAGCGATGAATAACTTGGGGATGGGGATTCGAAGCATTACAGCATAGTAATCTCCTACCTTTTAGGTAGACAAGATCCATTAGACCGAGTCAGTGTATACCAGTCGGAAAAACTGTTTCTACTTAATAGGTGCAAGAGACAATGATAAATTGTTTCTTGCACCATTGTTTCTTGTACCCTATAACAATCACAGAAACTACGTCAATTTTTTAATGACCTCATGATATTCGGGATACTGGGATAACAATTCTTCTTGATCAAATAATTCGAAATCCGCAAAATCAAAACCTGGCGAGACCATGCACCCTACTAACGAAAATGTATTTTCCCCTTTTACGGAAGAACCAAAAATCGTATGCTTTGACACAATAAATTGTGGTACTTCGCCATTTTTGATATCTAACCCTAAAGCCACTTCCTCATATTGTCCATCAGGCGTAATCATGTGGACAGTCAACGAGCTTCCCCCGTGAAAATACCAAATTTCATCAGACTGAAGACGGTGGAAATGCGATACATCTTGTGAACGAAGTAGGAAGTAGATGCTTGTATAAAGCGGCCGTTCTCCCTGAGTAAACTCCGATACGAAGCCTGATCGATATGTGGACTTGTAGAATCCCCCTTCAGGATGCGGTTCTAATTCTAGATTACGTATCCACTCATGTGCGTTCATATAGTCACTCCCTGTACTATGTTTCGGTTATTATAGCATTTCAAATTACATACCATTGCAACTAAAGCCTTGGAAGTAAACAAGCCAATGATCAGTTTCCTTTACTAGCCTGATGTCAGAAAAATTGTAGACTCTTGCGCTGTTTTGACGCACCTGTCACCAAGGTACTCTTTATGGATATGCAGTAATCTAGTATGTATTCAAAATAAAAAAGCGATCCAGACAGTCAGCAATGCACCGACTATCTGGCCAGCACGTCGAATCTCACTCTTGGGCTTGAAATTCCTTTTCTTATTTATTTACATCATCAGTCCATAGCCCATCTTCAGTGGCAGCGACCACTACGGAAGCCGAAGCATCCCCCAAAATATTCACCGATGTTCTAAACATATCAAGAATTCGATCGATGCCAGCAACTAAAGCGATTCCCTCTAACGGCATATTAACTGAGCTTAATACCATCGCGAGCATGATCACGCCAGCTCCTGGCACTCCCGCTGCTCCAATAGATGCCAACACAGCGATCAACACTACTGTAAGTAATTGTAATACCGATAATTCCAAACCATAGAATTGAGCAATAAAAACCACAGCTACCCCTTGGTATATAGCCGTTCCGTCCATATTGATCGTCGCTCCTAGAGGAAGTACAAAACTACTGATCTTTCTAGGAACACCTAAATTTTCTTGCGTATTTTTTAACGTGACAGGTAATGTTCCCGCACTGCTACATGTACTGAGCGCCACAATAGAGGCTGGAGCCATTCCTTTAAAAAATTTCATTAGACTAATCTTCGCAAACGTTTTTACTGCCATAGAATATATGAATACCACATGAAGAAGACACGCAATGGCAACCGCTAGAATTACTTTTACTAATGGTAGCAATACACTTATCCCATATTGTACGACTACTGGTGCAACTAATCCCAAGATCCCAATTGGCGTTACCCACATGATAATACCCGTGATCTTATACATAATTTCAGCAAAACCTTCAAAGAAACGATACACTGGCTTTGCTTTCTCCCCAACTAATGTGATAGCTATCCCGACAAAGATTGCAAAAAATATGATTTGCAATATATTACCTGAAGATAGTGCAGTAAACGGATTATCGGGAATTATATTTAGTAAAGTAGCAATGACTCCGTCTGTTTCATTCACTTGTGTAGCTGCTTCTGGAGTACTAATATTGATTCCTTTTCCTGGTGAGATCATAAAAGCAACTACTAATCCAATCGTAACTGCAATTCCACTAGTAACTAAATAATACGTAATCGTTTTCGCTCCAATTCTGCCCAACTGCTTCGGATCTCCCGTACTGGCAAACCCAACGACTAGAGAAGCGAGAATGAACGGTGCGATAATAAACTTAATTAAACGTAAAAACATATCTCCTAAGGGCTTTATCACTTCAATGGAAGGCCCAAAAATAATACCTAAAATAATTGCAATACCAAACACAATGAAAATTTGCGCCAATAAGTTACCCTTTATCCTCATTCTACTCTCTTCTTTGCAATAAATTGGTAAGCGATTTCACTACAGATTATTATATGCCTTCAGATCTCACTTTCCTTCTTTCATTATCTAGTTCCCCCTCACTCTATTCGAAGCTAATTTTTCACAGTGTTATTGGAACAGATACTGAATTAAATAGGATCGATTGAAAGAAAACATGAGTGCTTATGACAATATATGGGTGCGTCAGAGAAATACGACACCAAAATCAAAAAGCCGGTCCGCAAAGTAATATAGGATCGACTTTTCGACCGTTCAATATGGTTGCAAGTTAGAGTTGTTTATTCAGAGGATTGAAATTTATGGAAACTAAGAGAAAGCATTGATAAAATCATTCTTCACTCTTCGATTTAGATACTTTATCTTATAATCAAATTCTTATTTATAAAATACCTAAGGGATACGTTTTCAAAGAATTTTGTTATAGTAATTGCATAAGCAAAAGTTTATAAAATACGTGGGGTGGCATACAACTGTATGTCGCTTTTTTTAGAAAGGAAGATACGATGCAGCGAAAAGTGATTGACTACTCCGCTTTAATTATCGGATCGTTTATATTTGCGTTAGGTATTAACTATTTCGCCATCCCCAACATGCTGTCAGAGGGTGGCGTGATCGGGATTACAATCATTACATACTATTTATTCGAGTGGTCTCCAGGACTTGTAAGTTTCGTTCTCAATCTAACTCTCATTTTAATAGGTTATAAATTTTTCAGTAAAAAAACGATTGTTTATACATTGGTAACAATTGTTTTCATGTCGATATTTTTGGAAATCACCCACTCGTGGGGAGAACCACTTGGCAATGATACGTTACTGGCGGCACTCTTTGCAGGCGTGTTTGTAGGAACTGGTCTTGGAATGATTTTCAGAGTAGGCGGTACCTCAGGGGGAGCTACTACGTTAGCGCGGTTACTCCAGAAGATGCTTGGCTGGAGTGTAGGAAAATCCATGCTAATCATTGACATCACGGTGATTTTATTATCTGTTTTTGTCATTGGAAAGGAAAAAGCGATGTATACATTAGTGGCTGTTTACGTTGGTGCCAAAATCATTGATAAAATTGTAGAAGGTGCTGATGATCGGAAAGCGGTCATGATTATTTCGAAACACCAAAATGATATTCGCAAAGAATTACTTAATAAAATGGGTAGAGGCGTCACCATTTTGGAAGGACGCGGTGGGTATACATTGGAATCACAAGCCATCCTCTATGTCATCATTAACAAAAACGAAATTGTTCAGCTCCGTCGCATTCTGGAACGAGTCGATGAAGATGCCTATGTCACGATTAACAATGTACAAGAAATTTTCAAGAAAGGATTTAAAGAGAAGCGACCGAGATAGCAATTAGAATCACTGAGTGAGTTATAAGGTCACTAAAAAAGTCCTCAACCTACATAAAGAAAAAATTCTCCAATTAAGACAGATTTTTATGTGTTTCGTGAAGGATAAATGCGAATTCTACTAACTGAATATATAAGATGCAGAAACTTTTTCGATTTTTTTAATGCGAATTGCTGAGTAAACTCTGATTTATTCATATGAGGCTTTTCAACTTTATTAACTGAATAGACTATTTATCCTATCTAATCATTTACATTTCATCTATCAATTTGAACGCAATGTCAGTATTATCTGTAACGCTTGTCAAGAACAATTTTAAATACTTGAACATCCATAATCTTTTTTGCAAATGTATCCTATAGTAAAGAAGTCACGAACATAATACTACAGCTTTCGGATACTGATCATATGATATAATTGAACAATAATTACCACAGAAGTAATACTAGCAAATGAGTGAGCAAGATGACTGTACAATCAGTCGACCGCGCCCTATCGATTCTGGAGTTTTAAATTGAAAATCTGAATGGTATGGCCCCCATCTCAATTATCAAAAGAACTTTATCTCGCTAAAAGTTCAGCACATCGATTAATCCTGAGTCTGGTTGCCAGGAACTTTATCATTCAGGACACCGAAAACGAACGATATCAATTGAGTATAAAATTTGTTAATTTATAATATGGATTAATTGAAAATACGGATATTAGGAAAATCATACGTCTGAATATTGGAGAGTTACCATCTCACGTAAATGAATTTTTCATCTCAGTATCCTCGACGGTCATTAAGTTGTCTATATCGATAAAGTAGTGGGCAACAGAACAATAAGACTGTATTCGCAAATCGGTAAGCATGCACTTCTTCATTGTACAGGTATAGGAAAGATGATTATGACCGATATGGAAGATGATGAAATTACAAGAAGGAAATTACTGTATTGCGGATCCAGTATATGGTTATATTAATAATATTGAGCCGATTTCAGTATTTTAATTCCAACTGAACGGGTAAAACAAGGGATCAAAGAGGTTCAGTATATAGCGCTTATTATGAATATACCCAGGAAAATTTCAACAATGACGGGTTATAAAAAGGGGACGTCCAATAAATGGAGATCCCCTTTTGAATATCAATCTTTTATTGTTTATTATTCTGCAATTGTCAGCCATGTTTACAATATTAAGTAGTTTCTCTACTGAAATCTCATATATGCAGCTACTTATGAATGTGTATATTATAGTTATAAATTGTATCTTCTGCAGTCTATTGAGTAACAGTTATACTTATAAATAGTTATCTAACATAGCTATGAAGCTTTCCAATTTGATCTACCTCAACAACTACAGTATCTCCTGATTTCATTGGACAACTTCCAGAGGGTGAACCAGTAGCTAAAATATCGCCTGGTTCTAGCGTCATAACCTGTGAAATCCAACTGATGAGGTAAGGGATAGAAAACGACATTTCATTAGTATTTCCATCTTGCACAATACATCCATTAAGTGTAGTGACAATCCTTAAATTAGTGGGGTCAATCCCCCTAACAATACAGGGTCCTAGAGGCCCGAATGTGTCAAAACCTTTGCCTCGTGTAAACTGAGGATCAGATTTAGTAAGATCTCTGGCAGTTACATCATTAAATATAGTACAGCCGAAAATATAATCCATGGCTTCTTCTTGTTTTATGTTTTTACCACGTTTCCCTATAATAAGGGCCACTTCACCTTCCATTTCTACCTGCTTTGTTAAATCACTTGGTGGGAGTATAATTTCTTCCTGATCTGAAATTATAGAGGAGATTGGTTTTAAAAACAAAAAGGGTTCTCTGAGATTAGTTTTTCCTCCGGTTTCTATTGCATGTTCTGCATACGTCCATCCAAAATTCACAATTTTGGATGGCACAACCGGTTCCAATATCTTCACTTCACTATATTCAACTATTGAGCCATCATACTTTATTACATTGTCCGCGATTTCAGAGAAACTGCTAGACAATTGTAATATACAATTATCTTCTACGATTCCATAATGTATTTCACCGTTATATTGTTGATATCGGACAAATATTTGTGTACTTTGAAGTACCTCCACTTACACATCAGCTCCTAACCTTACTTGATAAATCTCACCTGCTTACTAATAAACTCATATTGTTCTTCTTTTCTTTTATTAAACTCTACTTTATTTCTTTCAAATATATTATTGCCTTCTGAATCAATAGAAACAATCAAAGGACCAAACTCTTTAACTTCACATACCCATAAGGACTCAGGCATCCCCAGATCCTTCCAATGCACTTCTTTTATTCTTTCAACCTTTGTTGCTGCATAAACAGCATTCCCTGCCGGAAAGACTAAATGGAGTGCTTTGTGATTCTTACAGCCCGCTTCTGTATTTTTTCCCATTCCACCTTTTCCAACAATTAGTTTAACACCTGTTTGTTCGATAAACTCCTTTTCGAACTTTTCCATTCTCATACTAGTTGTAGGTCCAATTGAGATTATTTCGTAGTCCTCATTTCCGTGGTCTCTTACAATAGGACCAGCGTGAAATATAGCGTTACCATTTAGATCCACAGGCAAAGGAATTTTTTCTTCTATGAGCCTTCTATGGGCAACATCTCTGCAAGTAACTATTGTACCTGTCAAATATATGATGTCTCCTATTTGTATATCCTTAAGATCCTCATCTTTTATCGGAGTAGTTAATATTTTTTTACTCATAGTGTTACCCCCTTATGGGTATTAATTACATAGTCTAGCTTACTGTCGAAGGTAATTTTACCTCTTCTATGGGACCAGCATCCCGTGTTGACTGCTACCCCTATGGTAGAAGGGTGTCTTGCCGTATTCACAACGTTGACACCCATAACTGATTTAGAACCTTTTAGCCCCTGTGGCCCAAGGCCGATTGCGTTGACTCCATCCTCTAAAAGTCTTTCCATTTTTGCTGCATTTTCATTTTCATTATGACTTCCAACAGGTCTCATTAAGGCTTTCTTTGAATTCATTGCAGCTGTTTCCACAGAAGTTCCAACTCCAACACCAATAAGTAGTGGCGGACAGGCGTTGATTCCATAACTTGTCATTCTATCAAGCACAAACTTTACCACGCCTTCATAACCTTCGCCTGGCATTAAAACAGTTGCGACACCCGGAAGAGTACACCCACCCCCAGCCATGTAAGTATAAATTTCAACCTTATCACTATCTTCTTCGATTTCCCAAAATATGCTAGGCGAACCGTCACCAATGTTTTCTCCAGTATTATATTCATCAAATGTTGCCACGGTATTATGACGTAAAGGAGTTTCCAGCGTTGATTTATATACACTATCCTTAAGGATACTATCCAACTGACCGATAAGAGGGAAATTCTGTCCGCACTTCACAAAGAATTGAAGAACCCCTGTATCCTGACAAGAAGGTCTTTTCAACTCGGAAGCCAAACTTTGATTTTCAAACATGGTGTCATAGATAATCTTTGCCAGAGGATTGCTTTCTTCCTCACTCAACTCTCTTAACTTATTTTCAACGTCATCCGGAAGTTTGTAGCTAACAAGTGATACAAACTTTGACATAAGGCTTGTCATCTTTTCTCTTTGTTGTGTTTTATCAATAGTAATATTCATTACAACTCTCCTCATATTTTAATTTTTTTAATCATTCTATAAATGATCAACTATATTTCACGTGAACTTTATAAAATGAGACTAGCAACACTCACGGATTTGTAAGTTCCTTAAAATGCATGATAGATATCCTCATAGAGTCTACCTATTTTATCTATTACTGAAAAACCTCTCATGGATCTACCTCCTCTTATTTTCTAAATATTATATCTATATTCATCATAATTAACGTATACGATAAAGTCAATTAATTTTATTTAACTAACGAATTAATACATTTTAAAGAATTATATTGACAATAACGTATAAGTTAAAGTAATATCTGAAATGTAAAATAATTTATAAATTTGGATATCAAACGGAGAGGAGAGTCAATATAATGACGTCTTTAAAAGCTTTTTGGGGTAAAATGTGGGGTATAGACAATCAAGTTAGAGAATGGATAAAAAATGTTGTCAGTTTACAAAGGATTTCAAGTGTAACTAAAAACTCAGACATATCTTTTCAAGAAAAAGCAACCAGCCAACAGCCTGAACCTAGAAGAGAGATACCAAGAACCTACTCTAAATCACAATTTGCAGGTTTAATAATTGGTCCCATCCTTTTTTTATTAATCAATTTCTTAGTTACACCATCAGATATGTCAAGAGAAGCTACTACTGTATTAGCAGTTGTTGCATGGATTGCTAGTTGGTGGGTTACAGAAGCAATTCCAATTCCACTTACTTCATTATTGCCTTTAGTTCTGTTTCCTCTATTAGGAGTAATGGGCACGGGTGAAGTTTCAGCTTCCTATGGAGATCCACTCATTTTTCTTTTTGTTGGAAGTTTCATGATAGCGCTTACAATGGAGAAGTGGAATCTCCACCGGAGGATTGCACTGGGGATTATTTCCTTTATCGGAACTAACCCGAGCATGATTGTTCTTGGTTTTATGTCAGCTACAGGATTTTTATCTATGTGGATATCAAACACCGCTACAACTATGATGATGGTACCTATGGCACTTGCTGTGACAAAACATGTAGCAGACTCACTGAATCAAAAGGGAGTAGAAATAGACACAACTCCCGGAAACTTTCCCTTTGGGACAGCTCTAATGTTAGGAACTGCGTATAGTGCGACTCTGGGAGGTTTCGGAACCCTAATTGGTGCACCAGCAAATACAATATTAGCCGCTACGGTGAATAAATTATACGGCGTTCAAATCTCATTTGCACAATGGATGATGTTTGGCGTTCCACTTGTTATTATTCTTATCCCTCTTGTTTGGTTATATCTTGTAAAAGTTGCCTATCCTTTGAAAGTGCAGGATATTCCTGGAGGACGTACTATTATAAAAAAAGATCAACAAGAGCTTGGGAAGATGAGCTTTGAAGAAAAAGTTGTTTTATCGGTCTTCTCATTTATCGCGATAGGTTGGATAACAAGAAGTTTTTTACTACAAAAGTTCATTCCTGGAATTGATGATACAACAATCGCTTTACTCGGAGCATTTCTATTATTTATTATTCCCGCTAAAAATAAAGATGGAAATATTCTAGACTGGGAAACTGTGCTAAAACTTCCTTGGGGAATTCTGTGGCTCTTCGGAGGTGGTTTAGCTCTTGCAGCAGGAATAACTAGCTCAGGGCTTGATCAATGGATTGGTGGCCAGCTTATTAATTTCACTGAAGTTCCTCTTTGGTTAACTATTGCTCTGATAGTTGGGGTTATCACGATACTTACAGAGTTTACTTCAAATACAGCGACAGCGACAATGGTTTATCCGATTGTTGCAGCAGGAGCAGTAGCACTAGGAATTGATCCTATTATTCTGATGGTTGCAGCATGTATGGGCGCTACATTTGCTTTTATGTTCCCAGTTGCAGCACCGCCAAATGCGATAGTCTTTGCTACGGGTTATATAAAAATGAGCACTATGGCTAAAACAGGTATATGGCTTAACTTGGCATGTATCATCTTTTCGATTATCATTGTTTCATTTTTTGTTCCAATTATTTTTGGAGGATTACTATAACTTATCTAAGCCCTCTTTCGTTTTAGAATTGAGGGCTTTTTTATACAATAGAATTATTCACCCGACGTTTATAATTCGTTCATCTCATCAAGTGCTTTTAAGATTTCATTACGTGCTCTTTTTCGATGGGATTGCATAACCATTCGTGCAGCAGAACCTTCACCCGCTCTCATACATGATATAATTGCTTTATGCTCTGTAATTGACTGTAACGGCAATGGTCGCTTATTTATAGTATATAAGCGTGCACGATACAATTGATCAGAATGAATATCGATGATTGTATTCAAACGTTTATTTTTGGCAAATTCAATAATTAAGTGGTGGAATTGGTCATCTAAATAAGACCACATTCTTAAGTCATTTTGTTCAATTGCTTGTTCTTGCTTATGAATGAGAAATTCAAGCTGTTGTATTTCATTATCTTCAATCTTCTCAGTAGCCTTTTCTACAGCAAAGCCTTCCATAATCTCTGAAATTTCATATATCTCCTTCAAATCTCTTTTTTCAATTGGTTCTACAGTAAAGCCCCGTCTTGGAATTAGATGAACCATACCTTCTGTTTCTAAACGAACCAAAGCCTCTCTGACTGGTGTACGGCTCATTTGCAATAAATCTGCCATTTCTTTTTCGAGAAGAGTTTTTCCAGGAAACAATACTAAGTCACGGATTGCAAGACGCATAATATGATATGCACGCTGTGGTAGCCGATAATCATCTAACCCCTCCAATTGGTTGATAAACCGGAGTATTTCTTCATGTAAACCATGTTCAGTTTCTGTATTATTCATGTGAAAAACACCTACCCTATATCTATCTGATTTTAATTTTTCAGACAATTAAATAATTCTTTTACTTATTATTGGTATCTTTTCTTAAATCGATGAGTTTGCTTCTCTGTACATTCACTATTTTAATTGTAGCAAAATCTTATTTGCAATGCAGTACCCTATAGTGGAGAAAGCTTAAGAAAATCAATCATCAAAAGAAAAGCTTCTCTGTTAGCACCTAATAAAGGCTAAGCGTGTACACTTCTGACATAAGTCACTCTGTGAAGACTATACGTTTCAATTAACAATGCGACTGTAATCACGTTTTGTACACAGGTCGGCTCTGGGTTAATTATATTGCCGAATTTAATTCTTCTGATAGACATAAAGAACTTCTCGTTATTAGAATCGCTTCAACCTCACCTAATTGACTCAAGGAGATGGCGTGCTCCCGAGACAGATGGAATGACAACTTATGCACTGCAATGCTTCCGAGATACCGTGTCGGCTGTAAGCAATTTTCAGCAAGTAAAGGATCGGGCTTTACTCTCGCTGCACATATTTCCCCAAAGTTTGAGATTTAGAAGCTGCAAACCTCCTATTTAATTTAGGATTTTTTTCATGGATTATGACAAATACCTAAGTTGAGATGGAAAACTTTAAAGAGGTTACATATAAAAAAGGAAATTAAAGATATCTATGGAGTCCATTGTTTAAAAAGACTCCCGATTACTTTTAGAGCAAAATTATTTGCCATCGATTATGTCGAAACGTTTCTATGCTAAGCATGTCATAAAGTCCTCATAAGTTATTGATAACTAAGTTTAACTCTTGAATTTTCATTCTCAGGCGGTTATCATTTCAAAACTATCAAAACATTCCCTATAACGTCACAAGTTTATATATTTTTCCAATTTAATTATTTCACTAAAGTATTCAATTAAAGAACTTTCTTCTATATACTGAATTCAGTTTAAAAAATTATTTATTTTTTTAAATATTGAATAGTATTTTAATAGAGGAAGGAGATCTTTATGAAGACAGAGAAAAGAGGGTTTTTCCAAAAGTTTTTAGACATGATCGAAAAAACTGGGAATAGATTACCCCATCCGGTGACATTATTTGCGCTTCTTGCTCTTCTAGTGATCGTATTATCGGCAATCGTCTCTTCTTTCGGCATAAGTGTCGCCCACCCGGGAAAAGAAGGAGAAATGATTGAAGTCCATAATTTGCTCAGCGGTGAAGGAATACACTATATCATTACGAATATGACATCCAACTTCATCAGCTTTGCGCCCCTTGGCGTCGTGTTGATTACAATGCTTGGTATTGGAGTAGCTGAAGGATCTGGGTTAATCAGTGCATTGCTTCGTGGATTTGTGATGTCTGTTCCTAAACGCTTGATCACACTCGGATTAGTTTTTGCAGGTGTTATGTCAAGTGTTGCTTCAGATGCTGGATATGTTGTATTGCCACCCCTTGGAGCTGTTTTATTCGCGGCTCTCGGTAGACATCCGTTGGCCGGTCTAGCTGCTGCCTTCGCAGGAGTTTCAGGCGGATTCAGTGCGAACTTGCTACTTTCTGGTACAGACGCACTTCTCGGTGAATTAACGATTATGTCAGCAGCCATCATCAATCCGGAGTATGCAGACGGTATGAATATCGCCATGAACTATTATTTCATTGCATTTTCGGTACTTGTACTTACAGTTGTAGGTGCGTGGGTTACAGAAAAAATTGTGGAACCACGCCTTGGTGAATACAATGGTGAATATCGTGAAAAAGTTGAAAAATTAACTAGTATTGAGAAAAAAGGTCTGGTTTGGGCTGGTATTTCAGTTGTAATTGCCGGGATTCTAGTTGCGTTGCTCGTGCTACTACCAGGCGCACCGTTGCGTGGAGATGAAGCAGATATGCCAATCATCAAATCACCATTCATGCAGTCACTCGTGCCAATCATTGCATTTCTTTTCTTTGTACCAGGACTAGTCTATGGTAAAGTAACAAAACTGATCCGCAATGATAAAGACGTAGCTGCCATGATGTCGACAACGATGTCTGCAATGGGCATGTTCATCGTGCTATCTTTCACTGCAAGTCAATTCGTTGCATTTTTCTCTGAATCAAATATGGGCTTGGTGTTAGGTGTGTATGGGGCAAATTTCCTTGACAGTATTAATCTTAAAGGAATTCCTTTACTATTGTTATTTATTCTCATAGCAGCTTTCATCAACTTGTTCATCGGCAGTGCTTCTGCAAAATGGGCCATGATGGCACCGGTATTCGTGCCGATCATGATGCAACTTGGGTATTCACCTGAATTGACTCAAATGGCGTACCGAGTGGCGGATTCATCCACCAATATTATTTCTCCACTGATGACTTATTTTGCGATTATTATCGCATTTGCTCAGAAGTATGATAAAAAAATGGGAATCGGTACGTTGGTCTCCGTCATGTTCCCTTACTCCATGTTCTTCTTGTTGTTCTGGAGCTTGACGCTGATCGTTTGGATGCTACTCGGCATCGATTTAGGACCTGGTTCTCCGATTTATTACGGGAATTAAATCAGACATTCAGGAACACATCGAATTGGAAGACCCACTGGCGATTTGCTCAGTGGGTCTTTTCGATTTCGTTTCTCATTACTTATGATCATTCCGCATTTTATATACATTATAAAAAAATTGGATAATAAGAAGTATATAAAGAAATATACCGATTAGTAGAATTTCGTTTTTGGTCATCTGTCCAACAAACTTTATAAACAATAAGAGTAAAGGCATGGCAAGAAACATCCAAACAGTTCTAACCATTTTTCTTCTATAACTCAATTTAAGATAACTGATGGTAAAACCTTTATCGATCTTTTTTGTATTTCTGTAGAAAAACGAAAATAACCCATTGATCATTAAGACAATCAGGATCATCATACTGAGATCCTGTAATTCAGGTGACATAAACGCGTCCCCCCTACTTGCAGTTTACTAATTTAATTTTAACATATTAGTAGGACATCCTGACGTAAACCAGTTGTAAATATTTTCATTCATGATACGATTGTAATTGATAATGATTTTCATTTCGTCTATCTATGCAATAGAAAGGGGTTTCCATCTATGAGTTATGAAGGAAAAAATGATGTAGAAAAAGCCATCATCAGTAGAAGATCCATTAAGGCATTTAAAACAGAACCAGTTGACGTGGAGGAACTTATTGAACTGCTGAATGTCGCCAAGTGGGCTCCGAATCACAAGCTCACCGAACCTTGGCGATTTCAATTATATACGGGTGAAGGGAAAGAAAAGTTTGTTCAGTCCTATATAGATTCCCAGCCAAAAACGGATGGCGCAGTTTCTGAAAAAGTAAATAAGAAAGCAGACTACTTCCGCAAGATTCCCCTCCATCTCGTTGTGATCATGCCGGAAGATCCGCGGCAAAGGAGATGGGATGAAGATTACGGAGCAGTCTCCACCCTGATTCAAAACTTTCAGCTCGCTGCTTGGGAACGTGGCATCGGAATGATTTGGCGATCAAACGATTGGATATACGACCCTATTTTCAGAGAGGCAATCGGTGTAAAACCAGGCGAGAAAGTCGTCGCGACCCTCATGATCGGTTATCCAAAACACGTACCTGAACCGCAAGATCGGACAGATATTCGAGAACTGCTAACGATTATCGATCATTAAAATAATTCACTTGAATGCCTTACAGTTATTTCGTTTCCTAAACCTGAGTTCGGCTCTCTGCCGATCTCAGGTCTTTTATTTGCTGGTGGGTTCGAATCGTGTAATACGTTTTTGGTAGTTCACAAAATAAATACTGACCACAACAAGCAATAATCCTGCGATCAATTTATGCGTAATCGGCTCTCTTAAAAATACCGTACTGATGAATACTGAAATAACCGGAACGAGAAAAGTAAATACACCGACCTTACTCGCTTCTCCCGCATTAATGAGCCGGTAATAAATAATATAGGCGATGGGTATACCCATTGTGCCGCCGAATCCAAGTCCAAATAGATACATACTGTTCCATTCGATGGCTGACCAACTTTCCGTAAGCGAACCCACAGCGAGAAGAGCCATGCCGCCTATCGTAAACTGCATCGCCACCATCCAGTAAGCATCGACTTCATGACTGACTTTCTTGACGTAGATCACTCCGAATGCCCAAAAAACTGCCGTAAGTACTCCTAATACCACACCTATCACTGAAATATGCGTAGTGAGACCGTCAATACTCACGATGATGATCCCAATAAAACCAGTTATGAGACCCACCACTTTTATCCATGACATATTCTCATCTAACCAAACCCAAGCAAACAATCCTAAAAGAACTGGCTGAAAATAGACTAATACCGAGAAAAGTCCACCAGGCAAATGATTGAGACCTACTGTATGCAAACCGAAAAATAGAATCGTGTTGAACAACGCAGAAATACAGTACTTCCGCCAATTCTTCCGCCACTTCAATTTTCTTCTCATGGGTAAAATCAAAAGAGCTACTAAACATCCACCTAACGCAGCACGCATACCTGCAAACAATAAGGGAGGCGCATAAACGACGGATGCCTTATATATCGGCCAGCTGACACCCCAAAGCAGGACTAAGAACAATAAAGCTGCGTTTGATTTCGTTAGCAGCTTGTTCAATGTCTCATCCTTTCTCCATCCTGTTTCAATGAGTTTCTTAACAGTCTATTCCGACAGCAGACCAGATGCCCCAGAAATGAAGAACGATTGCATGTAACTCTATACTTTTCCGCACGATTTGATAATTATCAAAACTTTTTTTGAATATCGCCCGTCAAATTACTATAACGTGTTCGCGATATGTTAAAAACTTGAGAAGGTGAATCTTTTGTCATGACAAAAAAAGAGAAGTTTGATTTAGTAGAAGATTTTATAATAAAAAATCAAGAATCACATTATCGATTGGCTTATAGCTATGTCAAGAATAAAGAGAATGCGCTTGATATTGTTCAAGAAGCTATTTTTAAAGCACTGAAATCAATTGATCGCCTTGAAGAGATCACTTATTTAAAAACGTGGTTTTATCGAATTCTCATCAATACTTCGATTGATTTCATCAGAAAACATCAACGGATGACCGTGATGGATGCGGATATCCTCAACATACACCTGCCTCAAGCTGCAGATGAAAGAATTGATATGGATTTACGAGACGCCATCGATCAACTAGTTCCGTATGATAAGACTTTAATTATTCTTCGCTTTTTCGAAGATCTAAAAATTGAAGAAATCGCACTAGTAATGGATGAAAACATTAATACGATTAAATCTAGGCTGTATCGGATATTAAACAAATTACGCCTGGAGATAGGGGATGATTTTACACTATGAAAGAAATGGATAAGTTGAAAAAAGCATATGAGGAAATAGAGATACCAACTGAATTGAAGATTTTGGTTGAGGATTCAATTCGTCAGGCTACAGCACCTAAAAAGAAGCGTCCCATTATTAAACAATGGTCGATTGGAGCGATCGCTGCGGCAGCTTTGTTTTTTGTTAGCATTAACGTAAGCTCTACCTTTGCACAAGCAATGGTAAATGTACCTGTTTTAGGTCCCATTGTTGAAGTTTTTACTGTTCAACAACTTACGATGGATGAAGAGACCTATCAAGCTGACCTTTCTGCGCCTGCCATCAGTGGTTTGGAAAACGAAGAGCTACAGGCTTCATTGAATGAAAAGTATATCGATGAAAACAAAACGCTCTACAAACAATTCGAACAAGAAGTTGATGAAATGAAAAAAGCAGGGAATGGCCATATGGGGATCAGCACGGGATATGAAGTAAAAACGGATACCGATCAACTTCTTTCGATTGCTCGCTATGTCGAGAACATAGTTGGCTCGTCTTCGACAACTATGAAGTACGACACAATTGATAAGCAGAAAAACATTGCCATCACACTGCCAAGTCTTTTTAAAGATGATACGTATATTGATGTCATCAGTTCATATATCAAAAGTGAAATGGTACGACAAATGTCGGTAGACGAAGAGATCTCTTACTTCTTGTCCGATGAAACAGTACCGGACTTCGAAGCAATTCGACCAGATCAAAACTTCTATATTACTGCCGATCATAAAATGATGATTTCATTTGACAAATACGAAGTCGCGCCTGGTTATATGGGTATCGTAACGTTCGAAATTCCTTCATCGATCCTCAAAAACTTATTGGTCAGTGACACATATATTAACTAAGTTCTTTGCACAGCAACGTAGCTGATACCGTATGGTCTGCTACGTTGCAATACATAAATCATGACATTCTCATAGTTTTTCATATAAATAAGATACTTCCCTCTTTCAGTATCTAGCTGAAAGAGAAAAACAGCCCCAGGAGGATTAGATGACAATGAAAATACCACCAGATGAATATGCTGAACGAAGAAAGAGAATTAGAAAACGATTTTTCATTACGGTTCTGATTATGCTAATCCCAATTTTTTTCACTGGATTTTTTGTAGGAAAGTCTTTTTCTGCTCCCAAAATAATTATCGTACCTGAAGAAACAGAAAAAGTAGAAGCTCCCATTCCTCAAGAGGAAGAACAATCTAAAGAAGAAACTAGTGTAGAGGAAAAGCCAACAGGAAAAGTAGTATACCTCACATTTGACGATGGTCCCAGCCGACTGACAGATGAATTTTTAGACGTCTTGCTAGAGTATGATGTAAAAGCAACATTTTTCATGCAGGGAAATAACCTGAAAAAAGAACATTTACTAGAAAGTGTAAAACGCGCAGTAGTAGAAGGACATTACATCGGTGGTCATAGTATGACGCATGATTTTCACACTTTATATAAAGAAAACCAGTTTGTATCTGAGATGCAAGAAACATTAGCGCTGATCCATGAACTAACCGGTGAATCCCCCCACTTAGTTCGCCCTCCCTATGGCTCTGCACCAGGTTTAAAAAATGAACAAATACGCCAACAACTTGTGGATGCAGGTATTAAAGTATGGGATTGGACGATTGATTCTCAGGATTGGAAATTAAAAGACAATCCAGCTCAAATAATAGAAAACATTAAACATGGCACAAATGAAGACAAAGAAATCATCTTAATGCACGAAAAAACACAAACCTTGGCAGTACTTCCCGAAATCATCAACTTTTATAAAGAACAAGGATACCATTTTGCCATTTACGATGAAGCCGATCATTTTGTGCTCAACTTTCAGAATGATATCCGGTTATGAGGTTTTTTGTAAGTTGATCTGCTTGAATTCACTGTAATTACTTTAATAGGATAATTTTTTACACTCTAAATGAATTGATCATAATTTCACTTGATTTCTCCTCAATTAAGATTACACTAGAAAAAGGACTTTATACGAGGAGCAACAAGACATGAAAACTTTGATGCAAACGATTTTCCAACGCTATTGGAATCCCTATGTAGTCCTACTGATTGCTGGTGCGCTTAGTGCTTTGTACTTTGGCTTAACTTCAACAGTTTGGGCAGTAACCGGCGAATTCACTCGGCTTGGAGGAGATATCCTGAAGCTATTCGGGGTAGACATTTCTGGCTGGCAATATTTTGACATGGTACACCTCAAAGGAACGACTTGGAACCGACCCGATGGCTGGATGGTTTGGGGAATGTTTATTGGCGCTCTCCTCATGGTGTTATTTAGTAATAGTTTTAAAATCCGTCTCCCGCAACAGAAACGCCGCTATGTTCAAGGACTTGTCGGTGGGATCATTGCAGGATTCGGTGCACGATTAGCACTAGGCTGTAACTTGGCAGCTTTCTTCACAGGTGTTCCTCAGTTTTCTATACACTCATGGATTTTCATAGTCGCGACCGGAATCGGAACTTTCTTCGGCGCAAAGCTAACCAAAACACGCTGGTGGAAAGGCCGTCCATCCCTGACACGGGGTGCTTCAAAACCATCAAAGGTCAACAGCCGTGTCATTCAACCATATATCGGAAGCGTAATCGCTATCGTCTATCTCGGTCTGATCATCTATTTTTTTGCAACGGGCCAAAAGTTTCTTGGTTTAGGCGCACTATTCGGGCTCGCCTTTGGTATTCTCATTGAACGTGGACAAATTTGCTTCACCTCCGCATTCCGTGATCTGTTTCTTGTCGGACGCAGTGTAATGGCAAAAGCTATTATTGCTGGTATGGCCTTTAGCTCTGTTCTAACTATTATTGTTATTTCTATATATGACGTGACGCCAATCACTCAAATCGCTGCTCTGAGTACCTTTGTTGGCGGTGCGTTGTTTGGACTCGGTATTGTCATGGCTTCTGGCTGTGAAACAGGAATGATGTACAGACTGATGGAAGGTCAGGTCCTTTTCCTGCCCGTTTTTGTGGGTAATATTATCGGTGCTACTTTCCTTGCTTACGCTTGGGATCATTTAGGTATATATAATGTATTAGTCAAAAGCGGTGCAAAAATAAACCTAGTAGAATCAATTGGTCCGGTCGGTGCTATTCTTCTAACACTCACTATGCTAGGTGTGCTATATACCTTAACGGTTTACTCTGAAAAACGTTATCATCGTAAGTTGATCATGAAGAGAGGGATGAAAGAACATGCAAACTAACAACGAAGCGGATTTCACACTCGACTTACGTGGAGAATCTTGCCCCTACCCTGTTATCTACACATTAGAAGCACTAGAGGGAATGAAAAAGGGTGAATTATTGCAAGTCATCACGGATTGCCCAGGCTCTTTTCGCAACGTTCCAGAGGAAGCATTGGCGCATGGTTATACCTTTGCGCAAGATCCTATTAAGAATGGGCAGGAATATCTTTTTTATATTTATGCGTGAGTAAAAGCAAAAGGAGTTGTCCGAGAAGTGATTTTCTTTCACCTTCTCAGATGACTCTTTTTTCATTCTAGATAGTTGTTCAATAGAAGACATGTGCGGGCCGGTGCGGATGGAGTTTCGATCGGGTCGACGAGACTTTGGAGTGCTCCGGATGGAGGTTCGATCGGTTCAACGAGACTTTGGCGCGGGCCTGATGGAGGTTCGATCGGTTCAACGAGACTTTGGCGCGGGCCTGATGGAGTTTCGATCGGTTCGACATGACTTTGGCGCGGGCCTGATGGGTATTGGATCGGTTCGACATGACTTTGGCGCGCTCCTGATGGAGGTTCGATCGGTTCAACGTGACTTTGGCGCGGGCCTGATGGAGGTTCGATCGGTTCAACGAGACTTTGGCGCGGGCCTGATGGAGGTTCGATCGGTTCAACGAGACTTTGGAGTGGTCCGGATGGAGTTTCGATCGGTTCAACGAGACTTTGGCGCGGGCCTGATGGGTATTGGATCGGTTCGACATGACTTTGGCGCGGGCCTGATGGAGTTTCGATCGGTTCAACGAGACTTTGGCGCGGGCCTGATGGAGTTTCGATCGGTTCGACATGACTTTGGAGCGGGCCTGATGGGGATTGGATCGGTTCGACATGACTTTGGCTCGGTCCTAATGGAGTTTCGATCGGTTCGACATGACTTTGGAGCGGGCCTGATGGGGATTGGATCGGTTCGACAAGATTTTGGCGCGGGCCTGATGGAGTTTCGATCGGTTCGACATGACTTTGGCGCGCTCCTCTACCTCTCCTGCCCAATCACATGAAAATGGCTGTCGCTGAAAGTGAACTTTCAGCGACAGCCTCTTCTTTTTTGTCTTTATTTCGGGATATTACTTATTCCATTAATTCAGCAATAAGCTCAACAGATACATATGTTTTGTTTGGTTCAAGCAAATCAGGTGCTACCTCAAATTGACGTATGGATTTGTTGTAGCCATATTTCTTTTCACCACGGGTAATCGTAAAGGATTTTGCCTCTTTCGATACAATAGCTCCTTTGCCTGTTGTCTTGACAGTATAGCCAAGTTCTTCGGCAAGTGCGCGTAGTGGCACCATTTTCACTCCATTCACCATGTGATGATCGGCAGCAATCATATCCTCAATGACAGAGTTTGTTCCTGAATCTGTGTCACCTATATTCCCATCAAGAACAACAACTTTTTCTGGAGTTGTCTGGGCTGGAATGCTTCTTGTCGTTACCGTATAGAAAACTAGTAAGTCTTTATCTGCAAGATCTTCCACCTTCACATTCTTACCTGAAACGCTTGAGAGATCAGTCTTTTCATCTACATGTAATTGTAACTTGAGATCTTTATTCAATAACTCTTCATCAAAATTCCCAACCGCTACAGAGCCCATCTTTTCCGTTTCAACAATTACAACATCTGGACTGTACTGTGGAGGATAGATCATGATCATCGGTTTATCCGCATCGGTATAACCAACGACTTTATCGCCTTTTTTCAACTCTACCTGTTTGCCAGTATTATCAAAGATTAGCGTATCTTTCGTTACAGCCAATACGTTTGTCTCTTCCCCATTCTTAATTGAATAAAGAGTCGCATGGTCAAGTGACTCCACGCCTTCAATCGTTCCTCCTACTTGTACAAATGAAGGTTTCACTTGCTTTTCTTCTGATTGCTCGCCTTCATTTGCAAACACTGCAGCTGGTACGATAGCACTGCTGAGAAGTAAGGCAGACATCGTAAATGGTACGGCTTTTTTCATTTTCATAGAAAACAGCTCCTTTTTTCATTTTCATCTAAGTAGTCGTTTCAAAACGAATAAGGTTACAAGTATAATAGAATACTATTTAATATCTACCCTTATTAACAAACAAAAAACAAGCTCTCGTCAAATAAGGAATGACTTGAGAACTTGTTTTTTTCTCTAAAGCTTTACCTACACTGCATAATGTTAACTATTCACAGGTGTTTTCTTTAGTCCTGCTACGATCACGCTATTTACGGCATTCATATAAGCTAATGCACTTGCCTTTAAGATATCTGTATCTGCCGCTTTCGCGATATATTTTTCTCCTTCGTGTGCAATCGTGATTTTCACTTTACCCAGCGCGTCTTTTCCGCGTGAAACGCTGCTAATATCATACTCCACCAACTTGACGCTAATTTTGGTAATGTCAGCAATTGCGGAATAGAGAGCATCAATTGGTCCCGATCCGACTGCACTCGACTTGAAGATTTCTCCACCTTTGCGAATCTTCACGCTGGCAGAAGGAAAGCTAGAATTGCTGACGACCTGTAAATCTTCAAATTCAAAGAAGTGGTCGCTATAATGGGTCCCATTCGCCTTTTCATGCTTTTCATAATAGTTTTCTACGATCACATATAGATCATGATCATACACTTCTTTTTTCGCGTCTGCTAATGCTAAAAAGCCTTCGAAAATCCCTTCGAAATCTTCTGGAACTAACTGACTAAAACCAAGCTTTTCAAGAGCATTTTTCACAGCATGTCTTCCAGAACGCGCTGTCAGAATCAGCTCCATATCATCAAGACCTACATCTTCAGGATGAACGATCTCATAAGCATCTCTTGATTTCAGTAAGCCATCTTGGTGAATGCCAGATGAATGAGCAAAGGCGTTGTCTCCCGTAATCGCTTTGTTCACTTGCACATCGAGCCCCATAAAACTCGACACAAGACGAGATGTGTTCATGATCTCCTTAGTGTTAATACGTGTATTGACGTTATAAATAGAGCTTCTAGTTTTTAATGCCATGACCACTTCTTCCAATGCTGCATTGCCCGCACGTTCACCAATCCCGTTAATCGTACACTCTACTTTATCGGCACCATTTTTAACGGCAGCCAGTGTATTCGCTGTTGCCATGCCTAGGTCATTGTGGCAGTGGACGCTCAATAAAACATCAGGATTCAAGTTTTTCATTCGATCATTTAATTTATAAATCATCGCACCGAATTCTTCAGGCTCTGCGAAACCTACCGTATCCGGTACGTTAATCATAGTCGCACCAGCCTTCATAACAGCTTCAATAGTTTTCCATAAATATTCAAACTCCGAGCGTGAGGCATCCTCCGTTGAATACTGAACTTCCGGTAATAGTGTTTTCGCATACTTCACAGCATCTACGCCAATTTGCAAGATTTGATCTTTTGATTTATTAAATTTTTTCTCTACGTGAATATCAGAAGTACCTAATACCATATGGATCATAGGATTTTCAGCGTACTTGACCGCGTTATAAACAGAGTCTATATCTGTTTGAACCGCACGCGCCAGTGCTGTAATCATAAGATCGCTTGTATTACCTACTTTTTGTGCAACCGCTTGTACCGCATCAAAATCGCCTTGGGAAGAAGCAGGGAATCCGGCTTCGATTATATCAACGCCTAACTTTTTGAGCTGTTGCGCGATTTCCACCTTTTCATAAAGATTTAGTTTCGCTCCCGGTACTTGCTCGCCATCACGTAACGTTGTATCAAACACCCAAATTTTTCTGCTCATTTCCCTGCACTCCTTTGTAATTTAAAATAAAATCAATGATGCTTCGGCGTAATTGCGTCAAGATTTTTCAGGCATACTCGAAAAGTCCCTCTTAAAATCTGTGACGTCCGCCAAAGACTTCAATTGAATTCAGTCGAATTCAATTAAAAAAACCCCGCCTCTATATCGAAATATAGAGACGAGGTTATACTCGCGGTACCACTCTAATTGATCTGTCCGTAAAGACACATCCACTTATCGACAGCTAACACTGTCTATCCCGATAACGGAGGAAACCGACATCCCTTACGATCGAAAGTTCGGGGAGTGACTCCTGGATGAGTTCAAAATGTGTGCCTGCCGATTTTCACCAACCATCGACTCTCTACAAAGACACATGCATTTTTACTAGTTCCATTCTTAGTCTGCAATGTATTGTTGATTGCAATATTACGATGATTTATTCAGATTGTCAACAGTTTTCTAATAATTTAATTAGTATCACACATAACACCACTTCTATATGGTGTTTTCTAGAGATAGGATGTTCTTCATGTAATGTATTTTCGTTTTCTAGAAACAATCCAGTTAGCTTTCAACAACTTAGTAGCTCCCTATTGTTAACCAGGACTTTCCACATATTATGCCGCTAAATGAATCACTTATGGACTGTTTTCTAAATAGTCCAATTTTCTTTTGGTTAAACTGGTATAATTATCTAGTAAAAACGTAGACAAAGGAGCAAAGAAATGAGTATAAAACAGATTTTAACTGGTAGTACATTGGCTGCTATTCTCATCCTTGGTGCTTGCGGAAATGCGGAAGACAAGGAAAAGGAAGTATCCGCTGCTGACCAACCTGAAAGTGAAGTTGCAGAGGAAAATAACGAAACTACTGCAAGCGACACACCTGAAACAGAAAAAGATTTGAAAACGGCGGACGCCTCTAAAAACAAGTCCTCTGAAAATATAAATCCGTATATGGAAGAAGAGACGGGTGGAGACATAGAAATCGTATTCACCAACACAGAACCGAATCTAACACATGCCTATTCGGACAAGGTGACCATCGCCATCGAAGAATACCAGATCGCCCATGTGACAAATATGAATGAATCGGCCAAACATAATTTTGATGATGAAGATGAAGGATACGTCATTACATACAAATTTGGATTTGAAAACAAATTGGATGAAGATGTGTTTTTCAATGCGAGTACGATGATGCTATCCGATGACGGTACAGAAAACTTATATATGCGTTCTGGCCTTGTAGACCGGGATGATTGGCTAAAAGGTGATAAAGACAAGGCCGGCCGTCAATTCGCTCCTGGCAAATATACCGGAATGCAAGCCTACACCATGACAAAGGATCAGTATGAGCGCTTGGTAGCCCCAACATTCACGATTGACATTCCAATGCTCGAAGATGATTTCAATAAGCGGATCGGTAAAGATGCCGTCTTTAAAATTCCTTTCAACGAAGATGGGGCTGAAAAAGCATCGAAAAGTTCAGCTCTTTACGCTGATAAAATGGTGACAGACACGATTGCAGACAAAGAACTGTTTTTCTCAAAAGAAGATATAAATGAAACACAGAAAATTGACGAAGTGACCATTACACTTGAAGGTGTCCAATATGCTGATATCAAGCCGACAGCTGCCCACGCTCCAAGATTTAAAAATTTTGGCGATGGACCACTCGTGGCGTTAACGGCAAAGTTCCAAGTAGAGAATGGTAGTAGTGAAGCCATTGCAAAATTTTTCATGGATACACGATTGATATTAGACCAAAACCGCGGCACAATGTTATCAGAAGGAATGCTGGAACCGACTCTCCATGGTGACTTACAGGCTGGCGAATCGGAAGAAGTTTTGTCCGTCTTCCTTTTCCGAAAAGATGAATTTGAGTTATTCAAGGAATTAAAGATTCAATTCGGTCCATTAGCTGACAGCAATGCCAAAAAGTTATTCAAAGAAAAATCGGTCACATTCGACTTGCCGATGAAATAAGGAAAAAGCGACATCCGATAGGCTTTGGCCAGTTGGGTGTCGCTTTTTTTGCACCCTTCTCTTTATTGAACTGTACTATGCTTGGAACCATTATAAGTGTGTTGATATATGTCTTATGCAATTATCAACATGTTCATTGATTTTTCATTGTTATCTTTATACGACTGTCTTATAGTTAATGCAACTTAACTAGTAAGTAGTAGTTGATATTTTTATAAATACGATATGATTATGTCGGTAGACACCTATTTCAACGTCTAGACACTCATTCGATAACCAGCATGATGTTGGATACATAGGGTGGCTGTGTACGAATCAAACACTGTCATGGCACCCTACGCTTTGCACACCTTTACGAGACGAGTTTTAATCCAATTGCTGAACCTAAAACCATCGCGATACAAACGATTCTTTTCCAGTCTGTTGATTCACCATAAAAAGTCATCCCTAAGATTGCACCTCCAGATGCACCGAGTCCTGTCCAAATGGCATAAGCAGTCCCCATTGGTAACGTAATCATTGCATATGCAAGAAAAAGAAAACTTAAGCCAAATCCAAGAGTTAACAGCACCACCGACTGCCAACTATGATCACTATGAAATTTATTTATCATGAACACACCAAACATTTCAAAGAAACCTGCAACTATCAAAGAAGCCCAAGCCATTAAGATTCCACTCCTTCTTCTCCATTTTCTTCCGTAATTAATTTCAAACCAATTACTCCTGTTAACAAAATCAAAATTAGAATAACTTTCGCTTTTTCAAATGGTTCTCCGAAAAATACGATATCTGAAAAGACGGTTCCTGCAGTCCCTAGTCCTACAAAAACTGCATACACAGTTCCAACAGGAAGTTTTCTGCTAGCCATAATCATTAAATAAAAACTAACGATAATAGCAATAACTGTTCCAGTCCAAGTCCAAAAGCCCTCCGCATGTTTCAATCCAACAACCCAAAATACTTCAAAAATTGCAGCGATCATGACTTTCATCCAGATTATGTTCATAAACAAATAGCACCTCTCATTTTATATTTTTTTAAAACAAAAAAAGCCCGAGAGATAACTGTTAAACAGTTTCTCCCAGGCTTTTATCCTTCCGTGACACAGTAAGACTGTGAGTTTTCTCTCGGTCACAGACCAACAAACTTGTTGCGGAACCCTAGAAAACATTTTTCTTATGCAATTATTTTACATTATACAGATTGAGCAACTACACTAGTCATCGATGCAAAACAATAGCCCTGCACAAAAATCCACTAATTCATTTCATGCTCTTTTTCTCATATATAATAAAGCTTTATATTACGCACGAACAGCCATTTCTAATACACGATTTGCAGAAGCTTTCACTTCTTCCATTCCCGCAGCAATAATTTCGTTCGCTTTATCAGGCATCGCATTGTGACCCTCTATAACGACTTCATCGATGATTTGCATTCCGAAGACACCACCGAATACGTTGCGCATATAGTTAACAGCCATTTCCATCGGTGCTGCTTCTGGAGCTGAGTAAACACCGCCACGAGCATTTAAAAGAATTGCTTTTTTCTCTGGCATTAAGCTAATCATATTTCCTTCAGCGTCATATTTAAATGCAAAACCAGCAGCATATACATAATCGATGAATGTTTGTAATTTAGCTGGAATTGTTAGGTTCCATAATGGGAACGCAAATACCACTACATCTGCAGCCGAGATCGCATCCATTGCTTTTTGTTTTGCAGCTAACAGGCGTGATTCAACATCTGTTAACTCTTCACCATTTTGAACTTTACCGAAAGCGTTAAACAGTTCTTGACCAAAATAAGGTGTATCTTCTTCAAATACATCGTACGTTGTTACATTTACGTCTTTTCCTTCTAATTCGGTCATAAACGTTTCGTACATTTTACTAGAAACCGCTTCAGTTGCGGGGCGATTATTTGCTTTTACTACTAAGATATTCATACGTTATAATTCTCCTCTGGTGTCTAATTAATTTACTGCATATGCTTATTATAATTTACTAACATCCTTTTTGTAAGTACGCACTTAAAAGTGGCATAGTATCAAAAAGTATACTAAAGGTTTACTCACGCAACTACTCCTTCTGCTGCGATCGTTTGTGTCAGAACTTTTTTTCAAATCCCCTTCAATTTCAAATATACGACTAGGATTTTTACCATTTTTTTATTTGTATTTGTAATGTCCAATTATTCAGTACCCCAAAGCCGCCAAAGAATCCGTAATTCACAAATAAACTATCTGTTTTCCTTGCTTTATAT
>NZ_WHVW01000027.1 GCF_009651005.1 Sporosarcina obsidiansis | reverse complement strand
AACATACATCGTGCCTGCTGGTGAATTTGACCGAGTGGAAGACTCTGAGAGCGGGCGAATCCTTGTTCAAGATGGTACATACCATGACATACCTAAAAATCCTGTTAGTCTACTCGCAATTCCAAGCTTAATCATTCAAGGATTAAATGCGTCCAGCGGGATCATCTTATTCATTTTCGTAGTGGGCGGTTCATTCCGAATTATTACATCAACCGGTGCATTCGATGCAGTGATTAGTTCCGTAGCAAATAAGCTAGGGAAAAGGGAAATTCTTATCATTCCAATATTATTGACCATTTTTGCAATCGGTGGGGCTACAATTGGAATGAGTATCGAAGCCTTAGGGTTGGTTCCCCTGGTCGTTGCACTAGCAAGATCTTTGAGATATGACGCATTAACGGGGATGGCTATCGTGCTCGTCGGTGTCTTTTGTGGATTTATTTCAGGATTAATGAACCCATTTACCGTAGGAGTGGCACAAGATATTGCCGGTCTCCCTATATATTCCGGTATGTGGCTGCGTGCGATCCTACTGGTTGTGCTCGTCATCGTCTCCAGCATCTATATCATTCGTTATGCAAAGAAAGTAAAAGCAGATCCATCCAAAAGTTTGGTTGTCGAACTAGAAGAAAGCGTAAGTGCAAAAAATCAGGAATCCCAGATGGCGTCCACATTTCAATTAAAAGACTTCTTGGTTCTCCTCACATTTGTCTCAGGAATCGTCCTGCTCATATGGGGTGTTACGACAAAAGGTTGGTACATTGAACAAATGGCAGCTTTATTCCTGGCAATGGGGATTATTTCAGGTATTTGTGCACGATTTAGTTCGACTCGAATCTCAGAGGAATTTATCGAAGGCGCTAAAGCGGTTATTCTAGGAGCTTTGATTGTCGGCATTGCAAGAACAATTCCAATTGTATTGGAAGAAGGACATATCATTGATTCCCTCGTGAATGGGTTATCCAACATGATTATGTTCATGCCGGATGCAATTAAAGTGATCAGTATCTATCTATCACAGAACGTCATCAACTTCTTCATTAATTCAGGCTCCGGTCAGGCTGCTGTCACGATGCCTATCATGATTCCGTTAGGTGACTTGGTGGGAATCACTAGACAAACGACAGTATTATCTTTTCACTTAGGAGACGGATTTACGAATTTGATCTTCCCTACCGCCTCTACGTTGATGGCATATCTTGCAGCAACGGGCATCTCTTATGAAAAGTGGATTAAGTTTATCTGGCCGTTAGTTCTTATTTTCATCGCAATTGGTGCTATTTTTGTTGTATTTGCGAGTCTTATTCATTATTAAAAATTAAATGAGTAGATAGGTTACTTGCTTTCCTAGTAGCAAAGGTAAAAAAGAATTGGTGAAGGAATTGCCAAATGTAAGTCCATTGGTTTTCTATCATGGATTATCACCTTGGCAGTTCCCCACCAATTTGGTAAGTCTATGAGATGAGGTCTTATGCATCTAATTTTAGATATTGCAGATGCATCTATCAAAGCATCTATGTAAAATCGTATTCTGATAACGGCTATGAGGGATATATTCACTAGATTTACTATAGAGCTTCATACCACGTCCTTCAATTTAGGGCATTATTTGTAGGTATTTGATGATAAGCAAACAGGGCTAGAATATCTTGAAAGAAGGGTAAGCGCAGAGGGAACTATTCACTAATTAGAGATAAATCACCTTGAAAGAAGTAAAGTAGCGATGGTGATAGCAGATATTTCGGGAATGAGGGCATGAAAAATATATAGAAATCAGTGGAGCTGTCACACCTCTTCTGTACCAATTAAAAGTATCTGTTTCCGAAAATCTACAAGGTCTCGACAATTTAATTACTGCTAAAATGAGGTGAAATAGACGCTGGCAGAACTTCTCTGTATGATAGGGATACACAGAATATTAAGGAGATGCCTATGAAACGTGAAGAGAAGAAGCAAATAATGATTGATGCGGCAGTTCACTTATTTAGCAAAAAATCCTTTTCGGATGTGAGCATACGTGATATAGCAAAAAAAGCCGAAGTTTCACCTGCACTTATTTATAAATATTTCAATGATCAGCAGCACCTGTATGCTGAAGCAATGAAAATTGAAGCACAAAAATTGCTCGACAGGCTATCTCCTCTTGAACAGCTGGATGAGTTGGTAGAGCAATATATCCTTCACATGTTTAATGAAGATGTTTTGTATCAGATGATGGCTTATTTCATGTTAGAGGGCGCCGGGAAAAGACCATTCACTCCTCCTTATAAAGAAGTTTCGAAATTGATCAAGCATTTCGAATATAAGCTCCAGCCATTTTATCCTCTTGATGCCAGAAAGGAAGCGCAGTTGATATTTTCCACATTGAATGGGCTACTCATCTCCTATAAGAATTATCCTACCTTGACAAACGAGGAGGCACTGGATCATATTCTCACTTTGTCGGCACGCTATTTAAGCCATTTACAAACCAATACATAATTCAGTCCATGTAAAAAGAGCTCATTCCGGGGAAAGAGCTCTTTTCGTTATTTCTCTTTATGAAAGGGCAGCCGTTTCTTTCAATCTATTCTTCAGGATCTTCCCAACCGCATTGCGAGGCAGTTCATCGACGAAAGTCACTTCTTTGATCGCCTTGAAGGAAGCTAATTTCTTCTTGCTGTAGTTCATGACGTCTTGTTCCGTCAGATCTGCATTCGGCACTCTCACCACATATGCCCGTGGCACTTCTCCCCATTTTTCATTTAATGCACCAATGACCGCCACATCCACCACTGCCGGATGCTGAGCCAATACTTGCTCCAATTCCGCGGCATATATATTCTCACCACCACTGATGATCACATCTTTCAAGCGGTCCACCACGTAGAGAAACCCACCCTCGTCGATATAGCCAACATCGCCTGATTGCAGTTCTCCGTCTATGACCGCGCTTTTGTATGCTTCTTCATTTTTATAGTAGCCGACAAAAACTTGCGGCCCTCCAATAATAATTTCCCCTATTTTGCCATTCGGCAATGTCTTTCTTGTTTCCGTATCCACCACCCGTACCGTCCCATGCATTACGGGCTTACCCATGGAATCATACTTATCGCGGTTCTGTGTCTCCTTCCAGAATGTCACTGCGCCTGCATACTCTGTAATCCCATATACTTGCTGTACAGGTATTCCCATTTCCCTGAATCCTAAAATGAGCGGGGCGGGAACAACTGAGGATCCGCACGTGTTGTTGCGTATAGAAGAGATATCAGCTTTAGCTGCGGAATACGTCTTCAAAAGGTAGGCGAGCATAGCAGGAACAGTCATCATTGTCGTAATACGCTCGGCTTCGATTATGTTCCATGCTTTGATTGGATCGAAATCTTCCATCAACACCATCGTAGCACCGGTATGGACATTCGTGATCAAAGGGGCGAGCCCTCCGATATGGAAAAACGGAGCGACCATCAGAAACCGATCTGTCTCCCGCCAATCGATCGTATGGGATAATCCTATGGAAGCCGCCAAAAGATTATCGTGAGACAATAAAGCTCCTTTTGGTTTACCTGTCGTCCCTGAAGTGTACATGATGAGAATTGGATCATCTCCTACCGAAACATAACTAGGCTCCACTGCTTTTCGCTGCCAAATCTCATCGAAAGAAGGTACTGTCGCGCTCGACAGATAGTGAACAGCGGGAATCGTCTCCTTCAGCTCTTCAATGACCAACTGAAATGCTTCATCATGGACAATCAATTTCGCTTCGCTATGCGTAAGAATATATTGCAATTCTTCCGCTCCAAGACGCCAATTAACCATGACGGAAAGGACGCCAATCTTCGCGGCTCCAAAGAATGCCGAGATCGCCTGTTCATTATTTTTGCATAGAATGGCGATCGTATCCCCTGCCTGCAGCCCTACTTCCGAAAGATAGCTGGAAAACGAATTTGCTCGATTATTCATTTCTTCAAAAGTGAGTTTGAGGTCATGATGCACAAAACCGACCTTATCCCCCATCATGATCGCTCTATCCTTTAGTATGCTTCCGATATTCAATGCCATATTCCATACACCCCTCTATATAGTTTTCAATACTTCCTCCCTGACGATCGGTTGTTCTTCAAACGCTTCAAGCACGGCATATTGAAACGACAAGAATAACTCCCCCCATAATGATTCCCAGTTCTGTGCCGCCATCTTATTGAATGGATTTGGAGCTTCCACGACATCGATCCCGATGATTACTTCTATGCGAGAGCTATATTGCTGAACATCCGCTTGGGAGAGATGTGGAAACATTGTGGTAATCACTTTTACGACAGGGACTGTTTGGCGCAGTTTGGCAAAGTCCCGATAAATTTGCGTAAGCAAGACGTTTCGTGGTCCTTCCCACAATTCATTGACCATACTATCGCGGAATAGCCGTGGAAACGCGGTGAAATCTTCAATCGCACCATGCCCTCCGAAAAGCGAGATGGCCAAACGTAGCTGATCCACCGCTTCTTTGGACGAGTAAATCTTTTGCAGCAGAATCAATTCTCGCAACGCAAATCTCTGTAGTTCATCACTTTCTTCTTGCTCCGAAAACATTTTATACAGATGGAACGCTGTCGCTGTCATTCGCTTCGCTGCACTTTCCAACTCATCTATTTGCGCGGCAGCCATCGGGAAACCATCGATTGTCCGATCGAAGACATGACGGAAACGCGCATATAGCTTCGCTTCCCTGGCTGCGCGCATGACAAATGCCGCACTAGCAAAACCAATATCCAAACGGGACCTTGTCAGGACAATTCCGACTGCCAGCGCAACACCGCGATCTTCAGGTCCGATCCGGTAGGCAACTGCGCCGTCATAGTCGATTTCCCCCGAAGGCAGCTCTGCCGTGCCCAATTTCCACTTCAATCGGTTGATGCGATATCCATTGCGTCGTTCGTTCTTTTGATCGCCAGGAAGATAGGATGGCACGACAAATACCGCCACATGATCTGTGCCTTCCACCCGTGCCGTGACAACCGAATAATCGGCATGCACAGCAGAACAGAAGAATTTATTCCCATATAATCTATAGTGAGAACCTTCTGGGATTGCCTGTAGAACATTTGCGGGGATATTCGAGCCGCCTTGGATTTCGGACATAAATTGCGCCCCTACACCAAAATCTCCATCTCTTCCTTCTTTTGCATGCGTGTGTATTTCCTTAACTTCTTCAGGCACCTCTTCATAAAATGCTTCGATCAAAGCGATCAGGCCATCTGTACAAGCTATCGGACAGGTGATGCCCGCTTCCCCATTCCCATGGAGGAAGTAACGTTTCACTATCCCTTCATAAGGAAGCCGTTCTGCAGAGAAAAGTCCTTCGCCAAATACTTCTTCCGACAACATGACGCCTTCCGCGGGACGAATAATGCGATCGATTCGATTATTATACGCATCATAATGACGCAACTTGGGATGATTTTCCGGTCTCGCGATTTCATTGACAGTCATGCGCCATTCGGTAGACAGCTTGTTCGTAAACGACAGGAGTTCGCCGTACAATTCCTGCCAACTCTCTTGTGCTAATTCAGATAATACATTGAGCAAAAACGGATTATCCAGATCGTCCAATTGATCCCTTACCTCTAGGTACCTTTCAAATGTATACTGTGAGTTCTTCTTAAGATGAACCATAAGACGCACCCCCTATTACAGAATATTCTACTATTTACAAAACAATAAGTAAACAGTGTCCACCTTTTATTTCTCAAGATGTAAGTCAAACAAAACATGCATCTCCGTTTATCAAATGGTGTCTAACAATCGAAAGTGCATTTCACATTTTGACAAATTATAAACAATAACTTCCCTGCCTATTTAGCAGATATAAAATCATTGATCGCTTCCACTACGAAAAGCTTATTTGATAGCTGGAAAATATATAATTAACTCATGCTTCCTATTAATCCTATTCACCTATTCACTGGTACTTTTGGTTTATCAGATATAAAACATATTAGTCGAATTGAATTCACTTTGAATTATCTATCTAACGAACAAGCTATCATCATACGATATTAGACACACATCCCAAAAACAGGTATCATTTATGTATATAGGTACAGAGATAGATAGGTTCTTGTGAATTCTGAGGAGGTAATTAGTGTGATCAATCCTAGCAATCCCGTTCCACTTCATATACAACTTAGAAAAAGTATCGAAAAAAAAATAAAGCAAGGTCTATTTAAGGAAAAAATACCGAGTGAACGTGAATTAATGGAAACCTATGAGGTTAGTAGAAGTACGGTTCGAGAAGCAATTTCACAATTAGTCATTGATGGGATTCTGGAAAAAAAGCATGGCAAAGGAACGTTTATTTCAAAGCATCCTATTCACTATTGGGCTGGAAATTTTATTAGTACCACTGAAATAATTGAGCAGATGCAAAAGACACCGAGCACAAAGCTCATTCGACACGGAATCGAAATCATCCCCGATGAATTAAAAAAGGAAATTGAGTTGGATAATGCGTATCTTATTAAGAGGGTTCGCTATGCCAATGAGGTACCGCTGGCAATTGAAACTCAATACTATCCTGTCCATGTTGGTCTTCAACTGGCGAACCTTGATATTAGTCATGGTACACTGTACGACTTAATGGAAAATGAATTATCCATTCCTCTCCATGAAGCGGATGAAAAGATTACTTCGCAAAAGATCGGTCCAGAAGATGCAGAATTACTAAATCTTCCCGCAGACTGTTATACACTTCACCTCGAACGATTTGTTTACGATGTGCATGGTGATTTAGTTGAATATTGCATAGCGGATTATAATCCTGAATTGTATGCTTTTCATTTTAAATCAGCAAGGGCTGGAAAATAAAAGAAGACTCGCCGAGTTTAGTACCTGCGGAGTCTTCTTTTTTATCCCCTATTTTATGGCAGTTCGTTTCTTTTCATACACGACTTCACCATCTATTATCGTCATAGCCACTAAAATATCCTTAATTTCTTTTGGATCAATGGCGGTAGGATCGCGGTCCAATACAGCAAAATCAGCCAATTTCCCTACTTCAATACTGCCTACCCGATCTTCTTCAAAGTTCAATTGTGCCCCATAAATGGTCATAGTCTTAATAGCTTCTAGTACATCTATTTTTTGAGCTTCTCCTAACACGTGACCTTCTCGTGTAATCCGATTAGCAGCTGCCCAAATAGAGAATAATGGTGAAATGGCGGTAATTGGACAATCTGAATGTAGCGTATACAGCATGCCTAAATTTTCGGCATCCTTACATGCATTCATTCGCTCCGCTCTTTCGGGTCCTAAAAATACTCGTTTGTGCCGATCTCCCCAATAATACACATGATTAATAAAGAAAGAAGCGGCAATATCGTGATTCTTCATTTCCTGTAAATCTTCTAAGGTAGCCGTTTGTACGTGTTCAATTCGATGTCGATGGTCTTTTTTTTCATTGGACTGGAGGGCGTGTTTATAAGCTTCGATAATTGAGCCGATTGCACGATCTCCATTCCCATGCGTCGTAACACGGTACCCACGATTGTGAAAATCCAACACATAAGCGTTTAAAGTGTCTTGGTGTAAAATTAAGTCACCGGTTAATGTCTCATCACAATAGTAGGGTTCACGTAATGCGCCCGTCAATCCTTGAATCGAGCCATCTTGGAATAATTTTGCACTGTCTAATTTAGCTTTCCCATTGGAATCCTTGACAATTTTCTCATGTAATTCATCCGCATGATAGTGTTCAAACTGTCCGCCTTCTGACAGTAACTCATACATAATCATTAAACGCATCCGTAATTGATTGGCTCCTTGGTTTAAAGCTACCATGTGCAAATCATATTCAGGCTGTCCAAATACAAGGCCAACACCTGCGTCAGAACTTGTCGTAATCCCTTGAGCTAAGTAGTCTTGCGATGCAAGTCCCATTAACTTAACGACTTCTTCATCCGTTGGTAAAGGAGCAAATTTATACACTACGTCCATGGCGGAGGGTTCATATAGTACCCCATTTAACGAGTTGTCCTCTTCTCTACCAAAATGACCACCTTCCGGATTCTGCACGGATTCATCAAGTCCAGCAAGCTGTAAGGCATACGAGTTTGCGACCGCTAAATGATTGGAAATATGTTTAATAAAAATGGGACGATCCATACTCACTTTATCTAAATCATGACGAGTAGGATGTCTATTCTCTGATAGCAAGGTATCATCATACCCGTACCCAATAATCCAACTATCATCTGAATGTGCGTCACGATACGTCCGAAGATTATTTAGAATATCATCGATTCCTTCATTTTTTGGTGAAGAACAGTCCACCTGATTTTTATTCAAGGCATACATCAGTAAGTGATTATGTGTATCAATAAAACCTGGCATAAGAGTCTTTCCTTCTAAATCATGAACAATCACATCTTCACTATTTTGAAGATCTTCTTTTACAGAATCAAACTCTTCATTTGTCCATACTCCTGTAATTATCCCCTTGTACGAGCCAACGACATTCGCACGGCTATTATCTTTATCGATCGTTACGACATTCGCATTCATAAAAAGTTTGTCTATTTTTATCATAAAATTCTCCTCACATGTATTTAAACTTAATGAATAACAAGATCAACGATGGGATGGTCACTAGCGAAAGTAATGTTGACATAATGGTCGCAAACGCTCCAAACACATCATCTTTCGAGTGTTTTGTAAATAATATGGAAGCTAGTGTGAGAGATGGCATCATCGCTTGGATGAGTAGCACTTTATTTGTCATAGCATCCAGTTGAATTGGTAATATACTAATAATTGAAAGTGTGATCATTGGTAATACAACGAGTTTCGAAAAAATAGGCGAAAAGAGATTTCCATTCGTTGTTTTGATGGCATCTGCATTCTCGCTCCTCGACATGATGAGTAACCCAATATAGAACATGGCAAGAGGCGAAGCGAGCGCAGCCAACTGGTTAGATAAATCAATGAAGATTTCAGGTGGTCGATAATTGATAAATGCGCACAATAAGCCAATAACTATGGAAATAACAGGAATATTAATAAGCGATTTTACATTAGCTAGTGAGAATGCATATGAATTTTTTAAGATCATTACCCCTACTGTCCAAATCACGATATCTACTCCGGCATCAAAAATAGCTGCATAAAGTGCACCTTCAGGTCCGAGTATAGCAGCGCATAAAGGAATTCCGATGAAACCCGTATTCCCTAGTCCAGATAAAAGAGCAATCTCTTGACGAAGCCGCCGACTTTTAGAAAATGAAGAAGCAAAGATCCATCCAATTGCAATCCCTACTGTATTAATGACCACAGAAAGGATCAATACGATCCCAATATTCCTCAACATCGATTGATCAATGGTAACTTTAAAGATACTAGAAAGAATAATACAAGGCATAGCTACATTCACAATAAGCAATGTGTACGTTTTCTTCGTACTTTCATTAATTGGTGTAACGCGGGCAAGTGCTACACCAATTACGATCATCATGCCAATTAAAGTGATTGAATTAAATACAACTCCTAGCTGCATACTACCCACATCCTAAATTCATACAATAATTAGTGCTCACTCACTTTGAGTTCACCATTGGTGTGAGTAATTGAACTTTATTTGTGGTCATCAAACTAACAACAATGGTTACAACAAAGTTGAAAAACAATGCAACTAGTCCGTTATTCATCGAGAATACACTCATGCCAGTAAACTGAAGAGTCAACGCGATGACAGTTCCTGCAATAATCCCTGCTCCCACTCCTTTAGCTGTGGCGCTCTTAGAAAATAAAATGGCCAAAAGCCCTGGTAATATTTGTCCGAACCCGAAATAAGCGGTATTAATAAGATGAAGCATCAAACTTGGCATTCCAACAGTTAGTACCATAGAGATGAGTAGGTACCCTATGACGACAAACTGAGACCACTTTCTTTGTTTATTTTCAGGAATACTTGGCATAAGATTACGAGTAAAGATACCCCCCACTACTAGAGATGTAATAGCAAGTACCAATAATCCTGATAAGGCAGCACCTGCAGCAACTAATCCAACAACCCAAGAAGGTAATAATTCGACTGCCGTTGCAATAAATGCATGGTTTGGATTGTCGATGTTAGGAAGACCCACTAAAGCAAAGTAAGATGACGCAATTAAGAATGGATACATCAACATGTAAAGAGGCATAAATCGTTGAGCACGCTTAATCGTTTTTTCAGACTTACTAGTAAATACAACGGTGACGATAAATGGCAAACAGTAAAATGCAACTGCTTGAAAAATAATGGTAGTAATAGAAAACGTTAAGTCCCCCGTATTAGTAAAAGATAAAGAGGCACCATGCGATTTTGCTGCTGAAAACAAATTATGCACTCCATCTAAGTTTCTAAATGCAGCTACGCCTACAATAATGATGGCTGCAAATAACAAAATATCTTTTAGTATTGAAATAATAGCGGGTGCTTTCACCCCAGAAACGGATATGTATAAGTAAGCGATTACACCAGCTATAAAGACGGCAATACTAGGAGACAGATTAAATCCTAATGCATTTAAGGCAACATTTAGTCCTTCAAATTGTAATTGTCCCCATGGAATGAGGAAAAGTAGATACGAACACGCGACAATTAACTCTAATGGTCTGCTTTTAAAGTGACTCTTAAATAAATCTGGGGCTGTCATTGCGTTATATCTTTTACCTGCACGCCAGATTAGTGGAGCTAAGAAATAACCAATTGGGTACGCCAATAAAATATAACCTAAGAACCAAAGTCCATAACCAACTCCCTTTGCATAAATACCGCCCGGAAACCCAATGATCGTTCCTATGCTGTATACTTCTCCTATTGCTAAAAAGAAAAGAATGAAACCATTGAATGAACGTCCTCCAACTAAGTAATCCTCCATATTTCCTTTTTTCGCTTTTCCGGAAGATCGAACCGCTAAATATAAAGAAAATAGTAAAATACCACTAAATATTACAATTGCCATCTATAACATCCACCTTTCTCAATCTACTTCTATTTCGTGTCTATCAAAGAAATGCCATGACAATGAAATGCAAACAGTCGTCAAAACAAACCATAAAAACATCCAAAAGTACAAGATGGGAAACCCTAACACAAACTGTTCTGAGTTTCTGAAAATGACAATCCCCCCGATCACCCCAACAAACGGAATAATCAAACCGATTAACACATTTAGTGCTGTCTTAAGTTTCATCTTCTCTCCTCCTTACTTCAATTTACCTTGATACATCGTGACGTCCGTACCAGTTGAAAATTAGTATAGAACAAATAACAACAAAGAGTCAATAAGTTTTTTGAAGATAAAAAATATAGTAAATATAAAAAATATACTGATATAGGGATGTTAGGAGAATTGTTTGATGAATATTTTAAATGAGGGGTCTTTTGGAGGTTTTTGAATAGAGGTTTACCGGGCACTTTGTATCCCCCCTTAAGAATTAAGCAATATTAGACTTAGCCTTTTAGGTCAATTTAGGGTTTATTTTGCACCTTTTTTAAGTGCTGTTTTGCACATATAACTTTAAAACCCAGCTACTTTCACAGGAGAAGATTAGCCGGGTTTCTTAATTATTTTCATCCCATTATTTATAGAACTATTCGGATACAACTATTAAAAAAGCGACTGCTCATTGTTCAGCAATCGCGCCCTATGCGAAATAACCCCTTAAAACCCTTTTTTAATTCCATTGTTTTTTGACTAGTGAGATGAGTAATTGCTAATTCGCCTCCTCCTACTTACTTTTAAAATTTGATAACTACTTTTCCTTTTGTATGTCCATTTGCCACTAAATTCAGTGCATCATTAATGTCCTCGATTGTAAAATTGGTAGGATCAATAGCTGGAATAATATTGTTTTCTTCAATGATTTTAGTAATTTTTTCTAACTGTTTTCCATCAGCTCTTACGAAAATGAAGCGATACTGAACACCCTTTTTCTTTGCTTTCTTATCAAATTTCGCTCCAACTATTCCAAAAAGAATTTGCTTCCATTTAGGAAGACCTTGATCAACTGCAAACTGTTTATTTGGTCCGGTACGAAGGCTTAGTAAGCGACCACCTGGTTTTATAATGGACAACTCACGTTCGAATTCATCAGCACCTAGCGTATCGATTACAAAATCAACTTCGTCTAACATTTCCCAGTAATTTTCTAATTTATAATCAATATACTGATCTGCACCGGCATTCAGCGTTCTTTCTTTAGCGGAAGAACTACCAGAAACAATAACCTTTAATCCCATTTCTTTAGCTATAGGAACAGCCATTTGGCCAAAACTTCCCGAGCCTCCAGGAATAAACACTGTTTGACCCTTTTTCGCCTCTAACTCTTCTATTAAGGCTTGATATGCCGTCAAACCAGTTAAAGGTACACCAGCTCCAGTAACGAAATCTAAATTTTTCGGCAAATGCCATATATCCTTAGCATCAACTGCAACATATTCTGCAAATGCCCCAATTTTTTCAATAGAGAGTCTTGTATAAATAGGATCTTCAACCTTAAAACCCTGTACATTATTACCAACTTTTTCAATAATCCCTGTAAGTTCATTTCCTAATATAAGAGGCATTTCATAATCTTGAATTAGTTTTACACTTCCTGTAATATTTAATATTTCAAGCGGATTTACTGCAGCAACTTTTACCTTTACTAGTACTTCGTTATCTTTAATGCTTGGTATAGGAATATCAACAATCTGTGCTTCAATTTTTTTTGAGTACTTTTGTATTTGTGCAGCTTTCATATTCTTCATCTCCTTAAAAAAACCACCAACTCTTACATTGATGGAATTTTATCATTCGCTTATTTCTTTCATTGATAGTCTGTGTATCCTAAAACACCATTATAAATATAAAATTTTTTGCCAATTTCGTTAACTGTTAAACCTTGCCTGTTTTATTCTTTTAAGAATGGATAATCTGTATACCCTTCCGCTCCTCCTGCATAAATGGTATTTCTATCGGGCGTATTCAAGGACGCTTTCAATTTCAATCGCTCTACCAAGTCTGGATTTGCTATCATCCATGTCCCTACAGTTATAACGTCCGCAACTTCATTATCCAAGTCTACCGTGAGTTGGTCTAAAGTACGCCCTGCTCGGTTAACAAGAAGTGCTTGCGACCAAAGTTGTCGGATATCTTGTAATAATTGTTCGTTTCCTAAGTGCATGATGTGGAGATAAGCAAGATTGAGCTTATCTAACTCGGTGATTAAATAACGGTACATTTCACTACTTCTTTCTCCCTCTTCTATTCCATTTAGTGTTCCTTGTGGAGAGAAGCGTATGCCTGTTCGTTCTGGACCAATCTCATTAACAACTGCTTTGGCTACTTCAATGGCAAATCGCGAGCGATTTTCAATCGTTCCACCGTACTCATCATGACGTTGATTAGCATTTTCACTTAAGAACTGTTGAATGAGGTAACCATTTGCTCCGTGGATTTCAACCCCATCTGCACCAGCTTCTACCGCTGCTCGTGCTGCTAAGCGAAACTCATTTATAACGTCCTTTATTTCTCCTTCGCTCAGTGCTCTAGGTGTAGGAATCTCCTTAATCCCTTGAGCTGTAAATATTTCTATATTAGGCGCAATAGCCGAAGGAGCAACAGCTTGACGATGATGAGGCGTATTGTCAGGATGTGAAACACGGCCTACATGCATAAGTTGAACAAAGATTCGTCCTCCTTCGTTATGCACCTTTGATGTTACCTTTTTCCACCCCTCAATGTGTGCCTCTGTATAAATACCAGGTGTATTAGAATATCCCTGACCATCCTCTGAGGGTTGAGTACCCTCACTTATTATTAAACCAACAGATGCACGTTGGCTATAATACTCTGCTGCCAAATCACTTGGTGTACCATCTGGCAGTGCTCTACTCCTTGTCATTGGTGCCATACCTAAACGGTTTTTTAGTTCTATATTTCCAATTCTGAATGGTTCAAATAACTTGCTCATATAACTTCCTCCTTTTTAATCGTTATCAATTTTTTATAGAGATGTTGAATTCAGGAATGAATTAACATTATGGGCAAATAATTCTGGAAATTGGAATAGGTGTCCGTGACCAGAATCAGGATATATAATGAGTTGTGCTTTTGGTAAGTGCTCAGCTAAAATATAACTATTTTGGGTTGGAACCATAACGTCGTTTATACCATTCGTAACAAGCACAGGGTGTTTAATGTTCTGTAACCAATTGTAATCATTATTGACTTTGGGTTGAGACCACTTTGCAAGAGCCTTTAATTGGGCTTGTTGTACTTGGTCAGAACTTTCCACCTTTTTTTGATTGGTAATCCTTTGTAAAGATGCCATTCCCGCAGCTTTACTTGTTTCAGTTGAACGGTAGAAGAAATACATGAAGTCATCCAAAGCATCTTTTGCATTCCCACCGTGTCGATTCATTCTTTCCAAGATTTCTAGTTTTGGATTAATTCCAGATTCAGGTCCAGTACCTGCCATGATGATTCGTCTAATCAAATTTCCTTCTTGTAATGCCAATTCTTGCGCTATCATTCCACCAATTGAAAAACCGAGAAGATCGATTTGATTTAATCCAAGTGCTTTAATAAATGTTCCTGCATCTTTTGCCATCTCAGCTATCGTAACAGGTGTTTGTCCATTCGTCTCACCAACCCCTTTGTTATCAAATAGAATAACTGGACGTTCTTTCGCTATTGGAGCAACCATATCAGGATCCCAGTTTTCCATCGTTCCTCTAAAATGAACTAGAAATACGACTGGTACTCCTGTTTTTTCACCAAACCTTCTATAAGCATAACTAGTATCTTCAACTTTAATAAATTCTGATTCGGATGGGATAGTAAATGTTGTCATTTGAGTTTCTCCTTCGAACATTGAGTTCTTAATTTTTTATAATAAATTAGTTGCACGACAACTTTTTAGAATGATCGTTCTAAAAAGGGTGAAAAGAAAGCTAATCCAGCACTGAAAGTGTCAGATCAATAATGCTTTCTATATTTTTTGAGCCGTAATTGGTTTTTACTAAGACCCTCAGACCTACCAGGGTGTTGTTAAGATAAAGGGAGAGTAACTCAGGGTTATGTTCAATTGAGATTTCACCTTTATTCTGTCCTTGTATCAGTAGATTGTAAAAAAGATTTTCTGTTCTACTGAACATATCTGTGATTATTTGGGCAACTTCTTCGTCTAACAATGATAATTCGACGGCTGTGTTAACAGTCAGACACCCTTTGGGATAATCATTATCTACTCTTGAATTAATAACAAACATAAATACTTCTCGTATCTTTTGTTTGATTGGTAAATCATTTTCAAGTCTCAACATTAATTTGTTCGTAATAAACTCTTCATAATAAGTTAAAGCACTTTGAAACAGCGTACGCTTGTCCCCAAATGTATCATAGATGCTTCTTCGATGAATGCCCATATGATTTACTAAATCTTGCATAGACGTTTTTTCATATCCTTGTTCCCAAAAAAGTTCCATCGCTTTTTTTAATGTTTGTTTTTCGTCAAACTCTTTGCTTCTAGCCATAATTCTCCTCCCATACAAGAACGTTCATTCTAATAAATGCACATTGTACTGCAACAAATTTATAATTTATATAATATCGTTTCTAGAACGATTAGTAAAGAATAATTAATTCCATCATTACTTTATGATTTATTTATTAGAGCATTGGCAATAAAAGTTTTGGGATAATTAGGGTAACATCAACTGTCATTGGTCTTCTTTGTTTAATCTTTCTACTAATGCACACAGTTTAAGTTGACAATAAAAAATTTAGTTTTAAAAATTCAACAATTAAAATCCCGCTCTAGATTTAAGACGGGTTAAAATATAGTTGTTTAATTTTTGATGCAAGATTCTTCACTTACAAACTCAACTTTCGCATCAAAAAAATAGTATGTACCCATTGATAGTGTTAGCACTAGGGCTTGCCGATTAGTAACCTTGACATCTGCAATAAGAGTGGAAGCCCGCTATGTCTTGATGGATTCATGGTTCAGCCTCCACTTGTCAAAGCCATCGTAGAGCAGGGATTGGACGTTATTTGCATGGTGAAAGAAACAAAGCAGCGCTACCTCGTCAATGGAAAATCGGTTTCCTTGAAGCAACTGTATCAACTGGCGCAGCCTGTCGAGTCCAGGAAAGGGATTCTTCGTTCCCTTCACACCATGATGAAGAATGGGGCTCCTGTTAAGATAGTTTTTTATCCAGAACAGGAATAAACGCAGTGAATGGCTCGCCATCCTTAGTACCGACTGTAGCCTAGTCGAACAGGAAATCGTCCGGATTTACGGCATGTGGTGGAATATTGAGGTCTTCTTTAAGACGGCCAAGTCCCTCTTGAGACTGGAGAAGGAATTTCAACATCGCTCTTACGACGCGCTAATCAGTCATACAGCGATTGTTTTCGCGCGCTATATTGTACTGGCCGCTGCCATACCGATCAACGCACACTCGGTGGGCTTTTTTAAAGCTGTGCGACGAAGTAAATGAACTCAATTGAGCTGTCGCTTTGCAGCAGATGATCAGGCTTCTTGAAGATGCGCTCAAATAGACGAATTCAAAAATAAAAAAGTTAATTCAAAGTCAAATGGAACAGTGGATCGCTGCTCTGCCTAGTTATATCAAGGCTTATTTGCCGATTTCAGTCTGCGAAAGTTGAGTTAGTTATTAATCCCTTTTCCCGGTGCTTCAACTATGTATTCCGTATCATCTTCTTAATATTACCTATCGTAAGTCATAGAACTTCACTTAAATTTATTTGTCTCCCCTCCAGGGCGTCAAGATATGATCCTAATATTTTTTTCCATATAAAAACACGTTCGTTCTATGTAATGAACATGTTTTTATAGAAAATCTATACTCCTATTTAAAGCAGCGTCCTTCATTTTGTATTCCGTGTTGGCATCTAGAATGGTATTCCAATACTAGCATAAGTCAATTTGCTGGTCCTTCTAATTTATATATTAAACCCGTCCGATTCGTCACTCCATTTTTTTCATACATATTTCTCAAATGCTTTTTCACGGTGTTTATCGTAATCCAAAGTGCTTTCGCAATCTCTTCGTTGGTATACCCCTTTAAAACCAGCTGATAGATTTCCCATTCTCGATTTGATAAAACTTCTTGGGGCCTCGTGATAGATAGCGTTTCTTCTTGATTATATAAATAAATTGTATAAGATCTAGACAAGGTATGATCTGTTTCATAAACTATCGCTTTTACTTTCCGTTTATTCACGTAAAAATAATAGGGACTTTTACATTCCGATAGGTCGGTTGGTATGTGTGGAATAATTGAAGTCAAATAGAATTCTTCCACCGTTACATTTGAATCGATTTCCTTGATGATATTTTGTGCTATTTCATTATAAAAGGAAATACGCTGATCCTGATTTGCTTGAATAATCCCTAATTCATAGCCCCTTCCTTTTTTAAAATACAGATTTTTTGCCTCGATTTCCTTCTCAACCATCGTGTTCTTCACTAAATGCTGTAAGTGAATGGATAGGGTTTGAAGTATTTCCTTATCCTTTTGTGAAAATGGCTGATCCCCTTTGAATCTAGCAAAGCCCATGCCACCATAAATCCTCGATCCATTTGCAAAATATACGACCATTTGATCGATCATTTCATGACTTTCAATAAATTGATAATACATGGACTTTGCAAGATCAGCCGAAGTTGTTACCTCTCCCATTCTGTATACCATCGCTTCATTATGTTTCAGCTTCGATAATTGCTTTTTCGGGTGCATGACATCGTTAGCATTGTGAACTTCTTTATAATCTAAAATAAATTGATCATTAAAATTAAAGAATTCAAGATTATACATATTCCCTTGTGTATCGGCATGCCAAAGCAAGGAGTGATTAAATTGAAACAACCTAGAAAGCAGTGACTGGGTGTTATGTGAATTACATAAAGAATTATTAATAAAATGTAAAATATTTTGATAATCTATCTTTGATAAATTCATAGTAAATCCTCCAATGAAGCTAAATTTTATCGTTATTTTACTGAGGCAGTTATTTTCTATAGAATTAAGAAAGAAGTTATCCTTTAGTGTAATATACAGTTATCTAAAAATTTGAAATACTAACGATAGTACTTATATTACTGAATGTAAAAGGAGGAAGTCAAATGAAGAAAACAGGATTTATTTATGATGAAAGCTATTTTTGGCATGATAACGGATCGGGTGCTTTACATCTAGCATCAGGTGGATGGGTGCAAAGTCATACGTATGGGGAAGATCCAGAAACAAAAAGACGATTCAAGAATCTACTAGATATTAGCGGATTGACTCCTCAACTGGAATCCATCGCTCCTCGTTCTGCAACAAGAGAAGATATTGAGCTATTCCACGTGCCTAGTTATATTGACAAGGTAAAGGAATTAAGCGATGCAAACGGTGGAGATGCGGGACAAATCGCCATTGTAGGAAGAGGTTCCTATGAAATCGCCCTATTGTCAGCAGGTGGTGCAATGACTGCCGTTGACGCAGTGATGGATGGCGATGTAAAAAATGTCTATGCGTTAACCAGACCTCCTGGCCATCATGCAGAAGCGCAAGAAGGAATGGGATTTTGCTTGTTCAACAACGTAGCGATCGCGGCAAAACATGCAAAGCGAAAGTATAATTTGGAGCGTATATTAGTGCTGGATTGGGATGTGCATCACGGCAATGGAACAGAGCAGGCATTTTATGAGGATGATAGCACATTATTTGTATCCATCCACCAGGACCGCTTATTCCCGGCAGAAAGAGGCTATGTGGAGCACTGTGGTTTAGGAAAAGGCGAAGGGTATAATGTGAATATCCCATTACCCGCAGGAACAGGCAATGCTGGATATATGCATGCATTCGAGAAAATTGTCGGTCCGATAGTAGATCAATTCAAACCCGAACTAATTATTGTGTCTGCTGGACAAGATCCAAGTTTCTTTGATCCTCTAGCTAGAATGATGGTAACCGCTAATGGATTTTACAGATTCGCAGAGTTTATGAAAAAGTTAGCTGAAAAGCATTGTGACGGACGCTTGGTATTATGTCATGAAGGCGGCTACAGTGCTGCATACGTGCCATTTTGTTCATTAGCCATTGTGGAAGCAATGAGCGAAATACAAACAGAGGTCGATGATCCGTTCATGGAAGGTTTCGGTGTCCCTGTAGAAACCCTGTTCCCACATGAAGAAGAGGCTGTTCAAGCAGTGATTGATCAACAGTCGAAGTATTGGAATTTTAGTGTGGAGACGGTGGGGAAATAATTACGGGATAGTTGCCAAAGAAACATCTTCTTTGGAAATTGCGAAATTGTTGCTGATCTGAAGTTATGACTATTTTCTATTCAACAACAACAAGCCTGTCCTGAAAGTGAAATATCTTTCAGTGGCAGGCTTGTTGCATGATTACATAGAAAAAAGGAACGCGCCAAAGTTGCATCGGAAAGAGCCAAACTTACATTGGACCGAGCAATTCTCCATCTGAACCAAGCGTTTGTACCTCGGGACCGAGCATTACCTTACACACACCGAACCAAACTCCTCCCGGAACGAGCCAAACGAGACGTACATGTTAATAATACATCCCCGAATCTGAATGAAACTCCACTTGAACCCGCTCTTTATCTGTTTCTACAGTAAATATATATCGATCATGCAAATATGGTTTCTTGGATACCGGATCTTCGCTAATATCTTGTGTTTTGCTCACATATGTCACGTTGACGTAACGAGCACCCTGTCGTCCATAGTCTTCTTTCAAAATCGTTTTGGCTTCGTCTACCGTGAGCTGAAAATTCTTTGTGCCGACTGGTTTATATGAATAGCCCGACATCTTCCAGTTTCCTGCTTCTTTTTTAAATTTATAATCTATAAATCCACCATGTGCCAAGCCATCTGCAAACTCTACCGTTTGGACATCGATCGAATCAGGTGTAGGCTGCGTGTATTGGAAACGGACTAAAGGCTCCGTTTGCAACTTATAAGGGAATAGAAATGAATCGCATTCTGTACAAGCATATGGATAATAATCTTTCAGTACCCCGTCTGTGAATTCTTTTGTAGCATACGTTAATAATTTGGGACGGATCGCGCTAAATGACTGATTCTTACTTTTCCCTTCAATTAGAACGCTTTCTATTGAATGCGTCAGTCGATTGGATAGATCCCATGCTTTGTTTTTTGTGACCTTGCCCGTATTGGCTTGAGATTTATTTGCTTCAATGGCACGATGTAAAAATTCAGCATAATGAGCGCGTGTGACAGGCGCATTCGGATAAAACTTTCCATTATCCCCCTTCGCTACTCCACTTGCAAACAACGCATTCGCGTGCGTATAGCCCCAATGATTGCTGTAGACATCATCAAATGCATTATGAGTCGTCATGTTGAAATCAAACGCCAAATCCAACACTTTCGCCATTTGAATGCGAGTGATTGGGGCATCTGGGTTGAATTTCCCATTCGTTCCTCCGACAATACCTGCTTTTGATAACTTCATGATCGGCGTGTAGTATGGATGATTCTTTGGCACGTCCATATACAGTGCTTTCGTAGCTGTGGGTTGCGGCAGTTTCAACGCTTTATCTAATAACTGCGCTACATGTTTACGGCTGATACGCTCATTTGGACGAAATGTTCCGTCCGGATAGCCCCCAATAAACCCATTCTTTTGCATGTCTTGAATCGCTTTATAGTTCGGGTGGTTCTTCGGTACATCCGTAAACTCCTTGGCCGCTGCTTCGTTTGAGTCCATATAAACGAACGATAAAGTAAATAACAGTATGGTCCATAGAGCTACTTGTAACGTTTTTTTCATATGTTTTCCTCCTCATATATTCATTTCCATAAATACTACTACCTAATATTCTATCAATATATTAAATGACCGTATATAGACACTTGTATATAATTTACGGAATACTTTCTTCATTTAAGAGAACCCGAAAAATTCTAAGAGAATTACCCCTTTTCAACGCCTTAATTAGTTATAGCCTAAAAAGTTGTTCGATCACCCGTTTTAACATCTAGCTTACTATGTAATACATCCCAAAAATCACAAAAAAATATTAAATCTAATCTTGTTTAATAACTTATTCGCATGGGAATATTAGGAATACATTTGGCGAAGGTGGTGTTCCCTACATGGCTGTAAAACAAGTGACGAACTGGCCGAACCGGTCCAAATTCGATCGTAAGAATTTATGGGCCGGTATCTTGTTTGGTTTAGGCTTTGTGGCATTCTTGGATGAAACCCTTTTTCATCAACTTCTGCATTGGCATAAATTTTATGATAAGTCGACAGTGGCAATAGGTTTAGTTTCAGATGGGCTCTTCCATGCATTCAGCTGGTTTGCCACAGTTGGCGGTTTATATTTAGTGGCTGATCTTTACAGACGCAATGCATTTTGGCACAAGATGTTTTGGGGAGGTAAGCTACTTGGAGGAGGGGCGTTTCAGTTGTATGACGGAACCATCCAACATAAAGTGATGCGCATTCACCAGATTCGTTATCATGTCGACATTGTCCCCTATGATCTAGTTTGGAATGGTAGCGCCGTCCTTATGATTTTTGGAGGTCTATGGCTAATAAAGTCAGCAAGAGGCGATGAACGAGCAGCAGAAAGGGTGAAGCTTCATGCTACATAATTCAGCAGACGCAGTCACAAACTTCCTATTTGGCAGCCTAGCAATGTTGGCTCTCGTATTCTATAGTGTCAGCGTCTTTAGGACCAATCGGCAAAAACATCTCCGCACATGGCCACCCGTCCGTACCGTTTTCTGGATGTTAGGTGTTCTGTTCTCGGCGAGCGCGGTTATCGGTCCGATTGCGGAAGACTCACACGAAAATTTCGTGATGCACATGATCGGCCATGTATTCCTCGGAATGCTCGGTCCATTGTTGTTGGCGCTAGCAGCTCCCATGACACTGCTGTTGCGGGTACTTCCCGTCCAGCATGCCAGGCGGGTAAGTCGCTTATTAAAAAGTCGACTTGCAAGCTTTTATACTCATCCCATTGTCGCATCCATTTTAAACGTTGGCGGCCTTTGGCTATTGTATACAACCGACTTGTATATGTTGATGCAACATCATCTTTGGCTTCATGTGCTCATTCATATCCATGTGTTTGTCGCAGGCTATTTATTTACGATTTCTTTATTGTATATTGATCCCGTTTCCCGACGTTTCAGCTACGTTTATCGTACTATCATCTTTATTGTAGCCCTCGCAGGACACGGAATATTATCTAAATATATTTATGCCTATCCGCCGAACGGTGTTCCAATTGAGCAGGCACAGGTAGGGGCGATGCTCATGTACTACGGAGGTGATGCTGTAGATGTAGTTATCATTATTCTTTTATTTAGAAAATGGTTTCAGGCTACTCGGCCGCGTGGAGAACGTTTTACTACTCAATTGCCATCATTGTCTCGGTAAATCGCTTATCTTTAAACTAGGTTCCGAACCAACGCTGAAGTACTCATTACTAACCGAGACACAGATTAGAATAATATAAATTTCTTCTTACTCAATGCCCATACAAAAAAGGAATCCACTATGACAGAAGTCAAAATGGATTCTTTAGGCTACACTGAAATCTACTCTTCTTTGATATGAAATAATATAACTAACTACATGAAAATAGCGCTGTTATTTCAAGCTTCACTTGCAAGCGATACGATCGTTTCATATAAAATTTCTGTTCCTTTTCCGCAATCTTCCTTAGAGCTCCATTCTGCCGGGTTATGGCTTATGCCATTTTGAGAACGGACAAAAATCATGCCGATTGGGCAGAAATCTTTAAACTGCATCCCATCATGTCCCGCCCCACTTGGTAAACTGAACGGTTCTATGCCTCTCTTACGACAAGATCTTTCAATGGTCTGTTGAACGAGCGCAGAACACGGAACGGGTGGCACCCTTTGTATCAGTTCAAATTCAATTTCCACTCCTCGAGCGTCGCACACTTTTTGCGCAAACCTGACCATCTTCTCCTCCGCTTGCTGTCTTATTTCTACATCGATATCTCGAAGATCAAGCGTAAAAGTAGCTTCTGAAGGGATGACATTAGCACCGCCTGGTTTTACAGCGATTTGCCCGATCGTCGCAACGAGATTTGGATAATTGTTCGCTTCCCTTTCAATAAAACACATGATTTCTGAAGCAGCCATGAGGGGATCTTTCCGCATATTCATTGGCGTCGCACCTGCATGACCAGCCTCTCCAGTAATCCTAAATTTCATCCAAAGCGGACCCGCAATCCCTGTAACCACACCTGCCGCTAGGTTCCGGTTTTCAAGTACTCGTCCCTGCTCAATATGCAATTCTACATAAGCTTTTACAGTAGCCGGATCTTTCGCAACATCCGCAATGAATGTTGGGTCAAGTCCAGATTCCTTCATTGCCTCTGCAATCCTCATCCCTTTGTCGTCGCGGTACTCGAGATCCTTGTCGGTTAATGTGCCAGCAATCCCCTGACTGCCAATCATGCCAAAACCAAAGCGACTTCCTTCCTCATCGGTAAATGCAATCACCTCAATCGGATGCTCATGCTGCTCATTGCGTTCATTCATTGCCTGAACTACTTCAATACCCGCAATCACACCGAGAGCCCCATCAAACATACCACCACTGGGAACTGTATCGATATGGGAACCCATCAGAACAGCCGGCGCATCTTTTTGTTTTCCTTCTTTCCTACCAATCAAATTCCCAACAGCATCTTCTCTAACTGTCATGCCTGCTTCTCTCATATATGTAGAGACTAATTTTTTCGCTTCACGTTCTTCTTCCGTAAAAGAAAAACGAGTAACGCCTCCGTCTTCTTGCTTACCAATTCTCCCCAAGTCCATCAATCTTGTCCAAAGACGCTCTTGATTGATCATTTTGAAACCTCTCCATCTTGTTTCTCTCCATCTTTCATTTGGAACTGGAAGTGACAGACACCTTCTTTTAATACATATTGATCATGTATGACTTCAAAATTCGGGTTAAATCCCTTGGCAATAGAGGGATCAATCATATGACAATACAAAATTCCATAGTCCTCCATACCATCTTTTTTCCATTGCTCAGCAAACGCACATTTTGTAAATGTCTGTTCGATCTCTGTTGGATGAAAAAGTGTTTCATATTCAAACAGTTCACTGCGTCCCATGTCGTAGTTGGATAGATAGTTATCCATCGTATTCGGTTTCCCGACAGCAGCGGCACGACGAGCAATATCGCGACCACGTTCTTCACCGAACGCACCGACACTATCCATCATCGCTCGCTCACCTTCTTCTTTGCCAAAGCGTTCTACTATGGACTTAGCGATATGTGCAAATAATTTCGCCATGACAGCAAACATCGTATGTGGTTCACGTCCCGCTGACTTTTGTGCATTACTGTAGAATTGAAATGTTTCTTTTATTTGTTCATCGTTAAACAACTTATCAAATGAAAATAATGCCTGCTCTGGTAACTGCAAATCTTCTTCAGCTCGTTGTTCATCAACAACATGTTGAACGCCTGCTTGCATTATCGTTTTGCCTTCTTCTCCAAACCTGTCTGTCACATTGTCCAATATATGACTCATCAGCTTAGCAGTTATCGTATACATGGTAACTGGTTCCAAATTCGTTATTTCATCCATAGATCATCTCTCCGTTTCGTTTACTAGTTTCCTTTATTTTATCAAATGCCTGCGCTAAGTCATCTATCACATCTTCTACATCCTCAAGTCCTGCTGACAAGCGGATCAGACCATCTGTAATGCCTGCATCCATTCGGTCTGATTCAGACAAGGATGAATGTGTCATCGTTGCCGGGTGCTGTACAAGTGTTTCCGGATCACCAAGACTAAAGGAAATCATCGATAAATGTAAAGCATCTATAAATGACGTCGCCGCCGTACTGCCGCCTTTCATCTCAAATGATACAATACCACCCATTCCCCCCATTTGCCGCTCAGCAATTTCATATTGTGGATGGGATTTCAACCCTGGATAATATACTCTTTCCACTTGCGGATGACTTTCCAAAAACGTTGCGATCTTATGGGCATTACTGCAATGACGTTCCATTCGTAACCCAAGTGTTTTCAGTCCTCTCAAAATCAAAAACGCATCCCATGCACTTAATACTTGTCCAAGATCACCCATGATTTGCTTGCGTATGAATTGAATAAATTCTGCATCTGCCACAATCACACCAGCAATCACATCACCGTGCCCATTCAAGTATTTTGTTGCGCTATGAATGACGATGTCTGCTCCTAAATCTAACGGTTTTTGCAAGCATGGCGACATAAACGTGTTGTCTACGATGAGCGGAAGATCATATTGTTTCGTAACATTTGCAATCGCTTCGATATCCAAAACTGTCAACACTGGATTGGACGGTGTTTCAATATAAACCGCTTTTGTATTTGGTTGAATTGCCTCTACAATGCAATTGACATCTGTACAATCGACTAAACTGAATGAAATTCCACATCGCGGTAGCAATGTCGTTAAAAAGTGATAGGTACCGCCATAGACGTCTTTCGTGACAAGTAGATGATCCCCATTTTGCAATACACCAAACAGCACAGAGGAAATGGCCGCCATTCCTGAACCTACAGCAAGAGCCGCTTCCCCATTTTCGAGTGATGCCATTTTCTCCTCCAATACGCGGAGAGTACTATTTCCATATCTTCCATAATAAATCCCATCTACTTTTCCAGATACCGTATCCGAAGCCATCTCATGAGTTTCAAAAGAGAAAGCAACAGCCGGTACGATCGGCTGGGCGACAGCACCTGTTTTTCTTTCTGCGACATGTTGGTCGTGAATAAGTTCCGTGCTAACTCCCCATTTTCTCATCATAGTTAATCCCCTATCAAATTATTATTTCTTCTATTATAATTTTCAGCTTTTACATAAGTCAAATGAATGTTTATAATACAATACATGAATAAAATTCATGTATAAGAGAGGCGAGAAGTATGTCATTAACCAAATTTGAGATTTTTAGAACTGTTGTAGAATTGGGTAGTTTATCAAAAGCAGCAGAAACACTTAAACTGACCCAGTCTGCCGTGAGTCATGCAATCACTGGTCTTGAAGCCGATCTAGGTTTTACATTGTTAATTAGAAACCGATCAGGAACAAACTTAACAGAGAATGGTAAAACCATGCTTGTCTACATGCAGGGAATGTTAAAGCTACAGGAACAAATGCTACAAGAAGCATCTAAAATTAACGGAATCGAAACCGGAATTGTTCGAATAGGCACCTTTCCAAGCGTATCTATTCAGTGGATCCCCTTAATCCTGAAAAGTTTTCAAAAGGACTTTCCATTAATTAAAATCAAGTTATATGAAGGAAACTATAACGAAATTACAGAGTGGATTGCAGAAGGAAAAATTGACTTCGGTTTTTTATCCCTTCCCACCGCAAATTCGTTTGATACGATTCCTATCAAAAAAGATCCACTGTTGTGCATTGTTCCAGATAGTCATCCACTCTATCACAAGGAACTGATTCACTATGTAGATCTTCATCACGAACACTTTATCATGCCTAAATCTACAATTGATAATGATGTCAGCAGAATTCTGAAAAAGCATAACATCACACCAACGATTCAATACGAAATTGAAGAAGACCAAGCCATCATTTCGATGGTTCAAAACGGCCTTGGTATCAGCATTTTACCGTCTATGATTCTGTATCGTTTACCTAACAACATTCGGGCAATTCCATTAGAGGGCAATTACTTCCGTTCTATAGGTATTGCAGCAACTTCTTTTAAACACCTATCACCAAGTGCTGAAAAGTTCATCTATTACATTCAAAACGGGATTCCATAAACATTTACGCCTCAGCAGAGATCATGGCATCACTTTTCTGATCGTTCGCTTCATAGTAAAATGTACTAGCGTTGCATATGAGAATGAAAGGAGGTATTACATGTTAACCGCACTTCTCCATGGGATCCTATTAGCATTCGGACTCATTATTCCACTCGGCGCTCAAAATGTATTTGTCTTTAATCAAGGCGCCGCTCAACACAAGTTTAGAGGCGTGATTCCTGTTCTTTTAACAGCTTCACTTTGTGATACGTTACTGATTTTATTGGCCGTATTAGGGGTATCGATCGTCGTATTGTCCATTCCCATTTTGCAAACCAGTCTCTTTGCAATTGGTCTGGTATTTCTTCTTTATATGGGATTTTCTATTTGGAACAGTAGCCCTGCAAATCTACAGCAACCTGAATCCAGGATGACACCGAAAAAACAGATTCTCTTTGCTATGTCGGTATCCCTACTAAATCCACATGCCATTCTGGATACAATCGGTGTAATTGGGACCAGTTCTCTTGCATACGCAGGGACAGAAAAAGTACTGTTCACCATCGCTTGCATCGTTACTTCCTGGATATGGTTTCTAGGTCTCGCCATCGCAGGAAAAGTAGTTGGCCATTTCGATGCACAGGGCAAACTATTGAAACTGATCAACAAAGTATCCGCCATTATTATATGGATGGTTGCGCTATACATAGCAAGTCAGCTTTATCAAATGTTGTAATATTAGTGCATAGTAAATTCAGCAGTGGTATAGAACCGCTGCTGAATTTAGCTTTACCAATCGAATTGTCGTTGCACAAGTAACTGATGATTACCTCTTGAATGATAATCCATTATTCTCTAAAACCGTTCTCAGCTTAGGTAATGAAGCGGGCCCCAACCCATGAAATTGTAAAATTTCTTTTTCACTATACGCTGTAAGTTGTTGCAACGTAGTGATCCCGTTGTTTTCCAACGCTCGTCTAGCGGGAGCTGAGAGAGTAGAAAGAAATCCATTATTGAAATTGCGGTCTTGCTCACAAATAGGACAGATCGGACAATCACTACTTTTATAGTAGTGGTGCCCCTTGTTGCAAGTTCGTAATGATTTCTTTGAAAGGCCCATGTTTTAGTTCTCCTATCCCGCAACATCACGATTTCGGTAATAGTGCAAGCCAATTATCAACAAAACAGTTGTCACGACAATCAGCCCGCCTGCAGACAGCCAATTCATCTCCCCAATTGGCAGTTTGGACACATAGCCATATGGAGTGAGTTTTTCCATCCAGCTAGGTAACTGAAACAAGCCACCTAAATATAGTGTAATGAAAGCGTACACCTGTCAATTGCGGCCACAAATTCACATCGCCATGTACATACGCAATTCGACGATGAATATCCACCGCGTCCCGCCACACAACTTTCCCGAATATTGTTGCCTCTCCAGACATCGCCCGAAGCATACCCAACAACACTCGAATCGTTGTCGACTTTCCTGCTCCATTCGGTCCAATGAAACCAAATACCTCACCAGGCTTCACTTCCAAATCAAGCCCATCCAACGCATGATGCTTCCCGAAGGTTTTCGTCAACCCTTTACCTCGATCACGTTCATCTGCATGCACTCCTTATTTGTAGTAGACAGTCTTTAATACTTCCATATAATCGGCAAATTCCTCCCAATACGGATCAAAATCCACCAGTGTCAAATTCTTGCCACGAAAGAGCCCAATCATTTCTTGCTGATAACCATCAATCGACCATTGAATGAGTTTCAGTGCCTTTTCTGTAGAAATATCATCTCGTATGATGGTTGTATCAATGCCTTCATAAAGTTTGGCAAAGCCATCTGTTTGCAGAGCATTCAACTCTTTCATTTCAGTTTCAGATAAACGTTCCGGTTCATTCATATAGATCATTCCTATGAAATTGAACAGATCTGGATGAGCGCGATACACATTCATTTTCAACTTGGCCGCTTGCTTCAAACGTTCAATGAAATCCCATTCTTTTAAGTAAAATTGATCCACATAATTCTCACTAATGAACTGGATCGCGTGATTCACCAAGTAATGAAACAAGTCTTCTTTGGATCCGAAATAATGGAAAAGCATCTCTTTCCCTATTCCTGCCTGTTTGACGATGCGATTAGTAGATGCCTGTTCGTAGCCGTTTTCCACAAATACCTGAAGGGCTACATTGAGAATTCGTTGTTGCTTTTCTGCTTCTACTGTTTAAAAGTTTTTCATTATATCATCTCTCCGTAGACCAATTCGGTCGATAGTCAAGTAAAAAATTGTAGACCACTTCGATCAATATTAGTGTGTCACGCATCATACTGTTTGCTTCATGTCCATACACCTACATGCAATCCCATGTATACCAAGCATTCTCGAACTTATTATCTTTCAAATCCTGCCGAGAAATGAAGAAATTTCCGACTCCGCTATCCCCCCACATAATCTCCCATCCCCCATCCATGTCATAGTCCGTATCCAATTGGAACAGCAGGACATCATGGGTTTCTTCCTTCTCATATACTCGGGGATCCGTCTGTGTAAAATTCGGATACCCTCCCAGACGTGTTCCAAAATCTAAAAGTTCATCCAATTCATCTGCATACGGATCAAACACTTCGATCTCATCCTTCGTCATTCCATACACTTGTTTAAATTCCACAATGTCAGTAAATAAGGGTTGCTTCGTCAGGCGAGGTATCATACGAAGCTCGGTATCTACCACTAGAAATGTTTCTTCCTCTTGATACGGAAGGAACTTCATTACCTGCTCTTCTCTCGTATAACTCTCTTCCTCTGTCGAATCAAAATACAACACTCGATAACCATCTGCACTGCCGTTATCCCCAAAATCTGCACCAATCAAATCATCATAATAATCTACGTAAAATGCCAATATCCCTTGCGTCGGAAATGGATCCATTTTAGGGATTTCTGAAAAGTTAATTTGTGCCAACAATGATAATGGTTGCCCTTTTGAATTCACTGGGTACGCCAAGCGCTTTGGGATATATCCTATTCCACCGGCCTTAGTGGCGATGAGCGGCAACTCTCCTTCAGATTTGAATGAAAATTCCACTGTATCCTTTTGCGATTCCAACAATTTTTCTTGCCATTCTTTTGGCAGTAGGTCCTTCATCTGTTGATCTAGTTCCATGTTCATTACCTCCTACTAGTCAGGGAGGGTTAGGCTCCCTATAATCAATTATGATCGACCTAAGGCGCCCGGTCTTTGGGTGAGCATGCCCTAGTACATGTGCATTAAACAAACACAATGATTTCTTACGCAAATTCCGTTACAACTCGGTTACTTTTTTCAATTGACTTTTAGTAAAATAAATTCCACGTATTTGGCTAGTAGGATCTTGTACAATCCGAAGTGAGTTCGGGTGATTCTTGTCAGGGAAATATAACATGACCGTTTTTGCATAATTCATACAATTCACTCCTTAGTACGATAAAACCTATTCATTCTAGTTCCTATAATAACAGATTCATTCCACTATAAACGGTTTCATCTACCTTAGTAGATAGGGAGTACGGTAGATGAAAGAGGAGCTTCTGCTATACTGTTCTTAATCAAACAACAGACCATATCTTTAGAAAGGATGATGCATTTATGTCACAACAACTCATTGATCAATTAAAACTTCAAGGATCTCCCCTTCAGCAAATCGCTCAAGTACAAACGTTATTTGCCCAATTGTTCGAGTTCGAAAATCTAGACGTCTTACTGAAAAATGAAGAGCCGATTACAGAACAATTTTTGTTGGATAAAATGGTCGATGGCGGTCGTGGTGGAGTTTGCTACGAGCTAAATGGTTTGCTTCATATCGTACTGAAGCAACTAGGATTTGATGTCTCGTTAGCAACTGCCACAGTGTGGGAAGAGCAACGTTGGATTTTGGATCGGACACACACAATCAATTTATTTACACATGAAAAGACGCTGTACTTGCTAGATAGCGGTTCAGGAAATAACTTATCAATGGCGCCCATTCCATTGGATGGAGATCCAGTCAGCTCTCCTGCCGGTACGTTCCGACTACGAACTTTGGAAACTGAACGAGGTTCGGTGGTTTGCGAGCGTCAAACGAAAGATGATTGGACACTACGCTATGCATTTGAGCCAGAAATCGTTGACTGGGAGGATTTGAACCGAATAAAAGAACTGATCCACCATCATCCGGATTCTCCATTTAATAAAACATTGTTAGTGGCAAAAACAATTGAAGACGGCACATTTTCCATTACTGAAGAGCGCTATTTCCGTAAATGGAAGGATGGTCGCACAGAGACGATTCATTTTGACAAGACTTCTAGTTTACTTGAGCAAATAAAAATCCATGCAACACCTGCAGTATACGAAGCGGCAATGAGGGTATATGAATAAACGGTACTTTCGATTGTCCCTTATCGCCCTTTGCTTCCTACTAACAGCCTGCACCACTTCCCCCGGCCAAAACAAAGGGGGCTATTTAACGAAGGAGCAAGTCTTAGAAATCCATCCTGATGCGGACTATTTTGAATTTCAGAATGGCGTGTATGTAACAGGAATTGATTGGATAGAGGATGAATTGCTGACGAAGGATGGAGAGATCGGGAAAAACACCGAAGGCATGTCCAACCACTTGCCGGTTGGTGCTAAAATCATCGCGCCTAAAGAGAGACGGGATATTTTGATAGTTGAATACGATGAATTGGAAAAACGTTATCTATTGCAGCTTGGAGAATGATGACAAAAAAACTTCCACGACTGATTCAGTCCGTAGAAGTTTTTTCGTCTAGTTCACACCTCAAAAATACATAGCCATCTTTCTCGACGCTTTCGCCCATTTTCAGCGGAATTCGTTCATTGAAAATCGGCCCATCCACAACTACGGTATGGAACTCCCCTGATTCTCCACAACTATCAATGCCAAGTGCTTCAAGCTCGTCCATTAATTCGATTGTGAAGCGTCGCCCAAGGAACTCAGCAGGCATCAACTTTGTATTCACGACAATGATATACGCTTCAAATCCATTTGAAATAAACTCCTCCAATAGCTTGCGTCGGGGTTCTTCCCACAATGGGTGCACTGCTTTCATGCCTACTTTCTCACACATGGACTGCACCCAGACTAGATGATCTATTAAATCAATATCCCCGAAGACTGCCTGCGGAATACCGTGCGCTTTGCATACTCGCATAGCGTCCAGAAATTGCGTCTCATAGCCTGCCCAGTCTGCTTTTCGGATCATTAGCGGAACACCAAGCTGTTTGGCTTGAGCTTGGATGATCTCTGGCGGTAGTGCATGTGATTTGGAGTGAGGTTGATCTTTTTCGAACATGGTCCAGAGCATGGCAGGATGTTCTCCAGCTTGTATAGCACGGTAAACGGCAAGCGCAGAGTCTTTCCCACCGCTCCAGGATGCGACGAACTTTCGCGGGCGCGTCATTGTCCGTCCGCCCAGGATATACGTGCATCCACTGTCCGCGCCATACGAATCATATAACAACGGAATCCAAGTTTCGGCCAGAAATACGATGCCAAATGGTTTGCCGTATACCAGTCTGTCATGATGTATTCATAGCCCGCTTTTTTCATTTGAGTGAAGCTGTGATTGGCGATCGATTTTCCGATACCTTGTCCGCGAAGCTCGATATTCGTAGCAGCTTGGATGAGTACAGCCGCTTGATCTGGAGTCGTCATCGCATGTCTGGCGTCCGCCGGTGTGTATAGGTGAAAGGCAACCGGAACACCATCTTGTTCCGCAACCCAGCTGCGAGTGCCTTCTTTCCCTTCATAGGACTCAAAAGTATTACGTTCCTGTTCAAGCGCTTCTGTTGTAATTGGTTTCCAAGCAGGGGCTTTCGCCTGGTGCATGCTGTTCCAAGATGCCATCGTACGCAGTATGGATTGCTCGTCCGACTGCAATTCTTTCATCGTAACTAGACTGTTTTCTCCAGGTTGTGCGCGATATCGTTCAAGCGACAATGCAGAAAACCGTTGTTCAAAATGAAACGATTGCTCCAGCATTTCGAGAATTAATTCATCATTGCCAACCGGCACATCGAGGACATGTTCAAAATAGCCATTACGGATCCATTCTGCTCCCGCTTCTGTGTACATCAAGCGGGCTAGTCGTGGATGCTCGTCCTCGTGAATGACAAATGAGGGATAGCCGACGTAGATCATGCGCCCTCGCGTAGGGTCCTGTCGATATTCAAATAGTAAATAGCCGATCACGTCCTCATCACGCAGTGTCACTAACCCACCCATATATGGCTTACTCATTTCTTCACGTAATCGCTTTTCGGCTTCCTCTACTTCCTCAAAACGTTCTTGCAAAAATGGGAACCGCTGACGTTCGTCTCGATGTCTCGCTGCTAATAACAAAGCCATCTGCGGTATATATTGTTCTTCAAACTCTACAAAACGAATCAACTGAATCCCCTCCCGCCTAATTTAACTAAATTATACCATACCCTTTCCTATTTCCAATGAAACGAATGGAATGGTTCACCTATGTGGCTATGGTATGATGGATGGAATTTTGTCATTCAGACGCTGATTATGTGGCACGATAATGTAGGTGAGGAGTGGGCTATGAGTGATGGCGTGGGTTCTATGAGCGGGCACGCGCGGGCTATGAGCGGGTGCGAAGATTCTATGAGCGATCACGCGCGAGCTATGAGCGGATGCGGGGGTTTATGAGCGAGCACGCGCGGGCTATGAGCGGTTGCGGGGGTTCTATGAGCGGGCACACGCGGGCTATGAGCGGGTGCAAGGATTCTATGAGCGCGCCCCGTCAAAAAAAGAAAGGACGTTCGTCACCCTTCCTCCTATTCAATAAAAGAAGCAAACCAAATTTTGATTTCCTTCCACGTCGTTCGAAGTGTAATGCTTAGACCTGTTTCCGTTCCCATATACGAGTTCATATATCCCGCATCCATAAACACACTAAAGAAATATACATCTCGTTCATGCTCGCTTTGTTCATACGAAAAAGAGAGTCCAGGAGATAATGCACTCAACGTCCCCGATTTCTTTCCACCTATTTTATGAAGTTGCTCAAGTAAAGTTTCGACATCTTTATTTACCCATACGAAATCATGTGCGTACTCCAAAAAACCAAATGAAAACGTCAGTGTAAATTCAATTTCAAAAAGTGTTCCTTCTGTTTCTCCAAGTTTAAAGACTTCATGTGCAACTGCTGTTTCACTCCATTCAAATGACCGATCTTTCAATAGATATTTCACAATCAGTACTCTCCTTTTGTTCACATAAAAAATTGCAGACAAACTCACAAGAGTTAATCTGCAATCTCATATTTCATTATATTACGCTGGCATTGGTGTATCCGTCGGCTTTGCATAGTTGCCATTACCGTATTCTGTATCGATAGCGTCACGGATTTCTTTCAGTGATTTGCCGTCTTGTTTCATTTGAACAGATTTCACAGCGATTTCAAGGCAGACTTGGCAACGTGTGCCATGGTCGTCCCAAACAATCGAGCCGTCTTCGCGTACTTCGTCAATGAAGCAGTTCATATTGCTTTCATGACCCGCACTTTCGCCACAACCACAATAGCATGGCATATATTGCAGAATATCAGTCGCCTTGCCAGCCACTTGATAGACTAATCGCATGTCTTCTGGCTTGCCATCCAAGAAAGAAGGTAGCACGTTCGCGGAGGCGGTAACTTCTTGTAAGTCACCGTTTGCGAGATGCTCTACATGTCCTGCTTCAGCCTCTGCATCTTGATGATCCGAGTCCACTGGTTTTTCTGTTGCTCCGTTTCCGCATGCAGCAAGCGCCAATGTCAATGCAGCCAATCCTGCGAGTAATTTCTTTTTCATAGTTAGGCTAGACTCCTTTGTATAAACGTATTGTCCTCAGTATACAAGGTTTGCATGGGAAACAGGCGTACAATTTAGTGACAATTATTGATTGCCCGTCATCTTGCTTGGATCAACGTATTCGTCAAACTGTTCTTCTGTCAATAGACCTGTAGAAAGTGCCGCTTCCTTCAGCGTAGTACCTTCTTTATGAGCCTTCTTCGCAATTTTCGCTGCATTTTCGTATCCAATATGCGGATTCAATGCAGTTACGAGCATCAAGGAATTCTTCACTTTGTTGTCGATTTCTTCACGATTTGGTTCAATACCGACTGCACAATTATCGTTGAAGCTAATCATACCATCTGCCAACAACTTTGCAGACTGCAGGAAGTTGTAGATGATGACTGGCTTAAAGACGTTTAATTCGAAATTCCCTTGGCTTGCCGCAAAACCAATCGTTGCATCATTCCCCATTACTTGTGCAACGACCATCGTTAACGCTTCACTTTGTGTCGGATTCACTTTTCCTGGCATGATGGAACTTCCCGGCTCGTTTTCGGGAATCGTAATTTCACCAATACCTGAACGTGGGCCACTTGCTAGCCAGCGTACATCATTTGCTACTTTCATTAAATCCGCAGCCAATGCTTTTAATGCGCCATGTGTATAGACGACTTCATCGTAGCTCGTTAACGCGTGGAATTTGTTTGTAGCCGAAGTGAAATTAATACCGACAGATTTCGAGATTTCTTCTGCCACTTTGTCACCGAATCCAGCAGGTGCATTGAGTCCTGTACCGACCGCTGTACCACCGATTGCGAGTTCCTTCATTGACTGGACACTAGCTTCTAGCATGCTACGTGTTTTTTCAAGCATACGGTGCCAACCGCTAATTTCTTGGCCTAATGTTAAAGGCGTTGCATCTTGTAAATGTGTGCGTCCTATTTTAATAATGTCCATGAAGTCATCGGATTTCTTCTGTAATGTCTCTTTTAATTGATCGATTGCAGGAAGTACTTCACGCTCAACTGCGATGACACCTGCTACGTGCAATGCTGTCGGGAATGTGTCGTTGGAGCTTTGTGATTTGTTTACATCATCGTTCGGATGAAGACGGTCTTCCTCTCCCCACTCTTCCAGTAATTGATTCCCGCGATTCGCCAATACTTCGTTCATGTTCATGTTGGATTGTGTGCCGCTACCTGTTTGCCAGACGACTAACGGGAAATGGTCGTCCCACTTGCCTTCGATTACTTCTTCCGCTGCTGTCGCGATCGCTTTCATTTTCGCTTCGGATAGGTTTCCGAATGAATGACTTGCGATGGCTGCTGATTTTTTCAAATGGGCAAATGCTTGGATGACGCCAAGCGGAATTCGTTCGCCGCCGATCTTGAAGTTCTGCTTACTGCGCTGTGTTTGCGCTCCCCATAATTTGTCTGCAGGTACTTGTATTTCTCCAAACGTGTCATGCTCAATACGATATTCCATCTTTCCATCCACCTCTCGAAATTGTAATCAGACTCTCACTCTATCATGCCTTATTTATTCGAAAATTTGAATTAAAAAGGGTTAGACAGATGCATCTTGGTCAGGCAACGTTTTGAACTCATAAGAAACTCTGATCAAATCATATAGATTGAATGCGAAAAGCTTTTCGTACTAGTGTAAAGAATATAATCAGTGCGCTGCTGCTACATAGTAAAATGATGATGCCCATCGGCCAGGCAGAAAAATCCCCTGCTAAGCCTACTAATGGTGAAACGGTTGCCCCACCTACGAATGGTAACAATCCAAGAAATGCGGCTGCGCTTCCTGCTGACTTCCCCTGGCTTTGCATGGCAAGTGAGAATGAAGATGTTGACACCATCCCAACGCTCGAAACGACTAAAAGCAAGGCGGTCGCCATCATAAAGAGTGACCATTCATTCCAGACGACCAGCACTAGAAGAATACTACCTGTAAATGAAATCAATACACCTGTTCCTAGAAATTTCACCTCGTGTATTTTGCCTGCTAAACGTCCGGTCACTTGCGCAGCGATGATGATACCGATTCCGTTCAATGCAAAAAATAAAGAGAATTGCTGCGCCGAAACGCCGTAGATATTTTGCAGGACGAACGGTGATCCTGCGATGTACGCGAACATGCTGGACATGATGAGTCCTTGAGTTAAGGCAATGCTCATAAACCATTTATCTTTCAATAGTCCCCCAAATGTTTTGACGACAGCTAACATCCCGCCTTCTGAGCGTTGCTCGACTGGCAATGTATCTGGTAAAAAGAATGATGTGGATAAAAACATCAGTAACCCAATGCCACCAAGAATGAAAAACACGACTTGCCACGACGCGAAGCTCAACACAACGCCACCTGCGATCGGTGCCAAAATCGGTGCAGCTCCATTGACGATTGACAGCAATGCCATGAATTTCGTCAATTCTTTCCCTGCATATAAATCGCGCGCACATGCCCTAGCGATGACGATTCCCGCTGCCCCTGTCATTCCTTGAATGAAACGCAATAAAATGAAAGCCCAAATGTTCGTGCTGAACGCACACATAACAGAAGCCACCGCGTAGACGATCAGTGTAATGACGAGAGGTTTTCGCCTTCCGTAAATATCACTCATCGGTCCAAAAACGAGCTGACCTGCGCCTAAACCGACCAAGCAGGCGGTTAGACTTAATTGAACGAGCGATGTGGATGCTTGTAAATCTTCTGCCACGACCGGTAATCCTGGTAAATACATGTCCATTGACAAAGGACCGAATGCCGTCAATGAACCAAGTAATAGGACGAGCCAGACTGTCGGCAACGGTATTCTTTTTTGCATTTGATTTTCCATATGTACAAAACCCTCTTCTTATTCAGAATTCTTTCAGTATATCAAAAAAGCAACCCATCTGATAGGTTGCTCATTCTACCATATGGCCAGCAAAGTTCCACCTACCGCGCCAGCCAACACCACGATCCACGGCGGTAGCTTCCAAAAGGTCAACATACTGAATAAAATTGCGGCTAATGCAAAGTCCGCTGACTTCATGATGGAACTTGTCCAAATTGGATGATACAAAGCGGATAGCAAAATCCCAATGACCGCGGCATTCACGCCCATAACAGCTCCTTTTATTTTCGGATGATTTCGTAACACATCCCAAAAAGGTAACGCGCCCACTATCAACAAAAATGCCGGTAAAAAAATCGCAATCGTTGCAAATAAACCACCTTGCCAGCCGTTCATTACCGCTCCCAAATACGCAGCGAACGTAAACAATGGACCAGGAACCGCTTGTGCCGCACCATATCCGGCTAAAAATGATTCATCACTAATCCATCCCATCGGAACTAATTCTTGTTCCAATAAAGGCAAGACGACATGTCCGCCACCGAATACAAGTGCACCTGCTCGGTAAAAACTATCAAACACCGCGACCCAATAAGATCCTGTCAGTTCGCGAAGTACCGGCAACACACCTAATAAAACGGTGAACAGTGTTAAACAGATGGCTCCGACTTTCTTCGAGACTAGAAATTTAGATGGACTAATTTCCGACTGCTCCATTGTTTTAAATAGCCATAATCCGGCAAGCCCTGCCAAAACAATAATGCCTACTTGCGTAAAAGCTGTTTGCCATACAAGCGTGCCGACAAGTGCCAGCAATGCGATGGTCTTTCGTTTGACGTCTGGTGTTAGATTCTTGACCATGCCCAAAATTGCATGCGCAACCACTGCAACTGCAACGATCTTCAGCCCATGCAGCCAGCCTGCATCACCAATGTCTGTGCCAACGAGCAGCATTGCAAACAGAATTAATACGATGACAGAAGGCATAGTGAAGCCAAGAAATGAAACAATTCCTCCTAAAACTCCTGCACGTGCGACACCAATACCAATCCCAACCTGACTGCTAGCAGGACCTGGTAGGAATTGAGCAAGCGCTACTAAATCTGCATAGCTCTTTTCATCCATCCATTTGCGTTTACGCACATACTCTTCATGAAAATAACCCAAGTGAGCGGTTGGCCCGCCAAATGAAGTCAGTCCTAGTTTCGTTGAGACTACTAGTATTTCTATCAGTCGTTTTATAGTTTGCTCTGACCCACTATTCTTCATTTGCATCTCCTCTCCAGCTATGTTTTCGTAACTCGTTCATCATCTCATGTTGGTCATTACATTCAATATTTTTTAAAATATTTAACAAAAACTTAACAATCACCTTAGAGAGTTCGTCCTATTCTAGCCAAATTCAACGCATAACTAATCGCGCAACGAGCTAAACTACCTGGCATCCGAGCATTATCAGCACCGGACCGAACCAAACTTCATTCGTACCGCTCCAATGCCTTCAACAACCGAGCATTCCCCCGAGAGGAACGCGCCAAACCACCCTACAACCGCGCAATTCGTATCGCATCAGCATACGAAAAAACCAAGAATCCCTTCAAATAGGATTCCTGGCGCATGCCTTTTCATTTTACAATTCCCGCCGCAACGCATCAATCACATCAATTTTCGTAGCTTTCCTCGCTGGTCGCCACCCTGACACAATTGCAACCGTTAGACTAATAGCGGATGCAATGACGACAAGCTGCCAAGGAATCACCGAAAATGTGACGTTCAGATCAGCAAATTCATCTTCCCCTAATGCCGCTCCGACGATGATCGGTAACAGCCAATTTGAAATAAAACTGACAGCATAAGAAATAATGAGCGCCAATACAGTTCCCACAATACCAATCCACGCACTTTCCATCAAAAATAGACGTTGAATAAGCTTTGGCTGTGCGCCGATCGCTTTCATGACACCAATTTCTCTAGTGCGTTCCGTAACTGCCATGGTCATCGTGTTAAATATCCCAATAGAAGAGATCAATATGGCAATCGTCCCCACGAATATGAGTCCTGCTTTCAACGCCAAGAAGAAAACATCGATTTGATCTAGTTCTTCTGAGATGGAATAGACATTATATCCTTCCTCTTTCAGTTGACCCGTAACGGCTTTGACGTTTTCCAATTCATCCGCATAGACGTACAGCATACTAGAGAATAACGGATCTGCCTCTTCTTCCTTCACCTGCTGCTGATAGATATTCTCCAGTTCCGGGATCAATGTAGCGTCCCCATAAATTTTATTGTCCACCACCCAGTCTTTAGACGGTTTTTTGGCTATACCGACAATGGTCAACTCGGTTTTATCATCATAAAAC
>NZ_WHVW01000026.1 GCF_009651005.1 Sporosarcina obsidiansis | reverse complement strand
ACAAAAGTGATGAAACGCAATGCATATGGCTTTCAGCGTTTCGATCACTTTAGGGCAAAGATTTTATTAAACATTCACTATAAAGATATCGGGGTTCATCTGGGGTGATGGGGAGTACACCTCACCCCAACATTTGACGTTGAACCGTTTTTCTTATTTACATAATGAAGTTAGTTGCAATGACGACTATTCCTGCTTTACCATATAGAAGAATCGATATAAAACAAACTACAATTTAAAGGATGAGATCCCCATGTTACATCAATTTTCTAGAAACGAATTAGCGATCGGTAAAGAAGGGATAGACCGAATGAAAGGGAAGACGGTTGCCATCCTTGGTGTGGGTGGAGTTGGTTCGTTTGCGGCTGAAGCTTGTGCACGAACAGGTGTAGGTCGAATCATCTTGGTTGATAAAGATACCGTAGACATTACCAATATTAACCGCCAATTAGTTGCCTATCTGTCGACTGTCGGTCATTCTAAAGCAAGTGTGATGAAAGAGCGTATAGCGGATATCAACGCGGACTGCGAAGTGATCGCGTTACATATGTTTTACACGGAAGAAACAGCAGAGGAGTTTTTCTCTTATGCACCTGATTATGTCATCGATGCCTCTGATACCATCAGCTACAAAATTCATTTGATTCAGCAATGTGTGGAGCGCGGTATTAAAGTGATCTCTAGCATGGGTGCCGCAAATAAAACGGATCCAACGCGATTTCAAATTGCGGATATTTCAAAAACACATACCGATCCATTGGCAAAAGTCATTCGTCTTCGTTTGAGAAAACTTGGCATTGCGAAAGGTGTTCCCGTCGTTTTCTCTGATGAAAGTCCAATTGTTATTCGGGAAGATGTCGTGGAAACTGTTGGTAACCCCGATGCGTCCATCCGAAAAGCACAAATGCCTCCCGCATCCAATGCGTTTTGTCCGTCAGTCGCTGGTTTAATTTTGGCGAGTTGGGTATTAAATGATATAGTGGCCGATATTCCAGTAGAACGTGTCAATGACGCTAAATAAAGGAGAGATGTATGATGGATACGATTGAAATGATAGTCAATGGCCAGCAGATCGGTTCTAATTTGCCACAAATCGATGTAATCAATCCTGCAACAGGAGAAAAAATTGCTACTGTGCCACGCGGAGGAGCCGCTGAAGCTACGCAAGCGGTAGATGCTGCTTTTGCTGCGTTAAAGGATTGGTCTCTGCTTTCGGCCTATGAGCGCAGTGCATTTTTGATGAAATGGCATGCGCTCATCGAGGAAAATGAAGCGAAGCTGGCCGAAACGATGACGACCGAACAAGGTAAACCGTTATCGGAAGCAGTAGGTGAAATGCGTTATGCCAATGGTTTCATTAGTTGGTATGCAGAGGAAGCCAAACGGATATATGGGGAGACGATACCAGCATCCCACTCCTCTAAACGTCTGTTTGTCCATAAACAACCCGTGGGTGTGGTCGCAGCTATTACGCCATGGAATTTTCCGGCAGCGATGATTACGCGGAAAGTCGGACCTGCGCTGGCAGCGGGTTGTACAGTCGTTTTGAAGCCTGCTTCCCAAACTCCGTTAACGGCCATTCGTTTAGTGGAACTGGCAAAAGAGGCGGGCATTCCAGATGGTGTGGTCAATGTGGTCACGGGAAGTGCCAGTGAAATCGCGGGTGCTTGGCAACAAGATGAACGTGTTCGGAAATTGACGTTCACCGGTTCTACTGAAGTTGGGAAATCACTGATGAAAGGTGCAGCTGACACGGTTAAGAAAATTTCATTGGAATTGGGCGGACATGCACCTGCGATCGTACTAGCTGATTGCGACCTCGATAAGGCGGTGGAAGGTGTGTTAGCTGCGAAATTCCGAAATGCGGGTCAGACGTGTGTATGTGCCAATCGGATTTACGTTCATTCCGCTGCTGCTGATGAATTTATTCAACGGATCAGTGAGAAAACAGCAGAGTTGAAAGTTGGGAATGGATTAAAAGAAGAGGTGCAAATTGGGCCTTTAATTGATGAAGATGCGGTTGAAAAGGTAGAAGAGCATGTAGAGGATGCCAAGTCAAAAGGAGCCACTGTGGTGACAGGGGGAGAACGAGTAGGTGGGTTGTTCTTTTCACCGACTGTACTAACAGATGTCACGGACCAAATGCTTTGCATGAAAGAAGAAACATTTGGTCCCGTTCTGCCGATCACGCTGTTTGAAACGGAAGAAGAAGTCATTCAGCTTGCGAATGACTCGATCTATGGATTGGCTGCCTATGTCTTTACCGAAAATATTTCTAAAGGAATACAGATGTGTGAACGCTTAGAATACGGCATTGTCGGTTTAAATGATGGCCTTCCATCTGCGCCGCAAGCTCCATTCGGTGGTTTTAAACAAAGCGGATTGGGCAGAGAAGGTGGACAGCAAGGAATTGAAGAATATTTGGAAGTGAAATATATATCGCTTGGTCTTTAATGAAAAAAAGAAGCAGAAAGGAAGAGTGCAACATTCTACCTTTCTGCTTCTTTTTATTTCGTCACAACTTCCCGTAAAATACTATGGCCATCTCGTACTTTAAAGTGGGCAGTTGTCGTTCCATCCTGAATACTTCCTGCGGCTACACGATGTCCTTTTTTCGGAACATAAAAGCGATCTAGCGTAAAGTTCACCATATAGTGTGTGCTTTCTCTGTACTCTCGCTCTGTTGTTTGAGGTAACCAACCCGTCAAATAAACGCCCTCTGTTGGTTCTTTGTCACTTAGAGAGACAAGTTCGTCTACACCGTTCCGTTTTTCCAATGTGGCAAACACGCGTGTTTGTCCCAGTTCAGCTTCTTCTTTGAGTCGACTTACCAAGCTATCTGCCATCAATTCTTTCGGTACTTTTTCAATCTCATAACGTAATACAATGTAATTTTCATTTGCATCTTCTTCAGCAATCGGTTCTGTTCGTAATATCACATCCTCGCCAGTTTGGAGTGTCGTAAAGTGAGGAAGCGTCAGGCTCACTAGAACGAGCAGGGGAATCACAAAGAGAATCACTATGCTTATTTTTCTATGTCGGGTGCTCACGTTAGAGTCACCACCTTTCTATAGATTCCACATAAAAAGAGAACTCCTTATGTACAAGTAGCATGTGCAAATTTCGATTGTTTTAACAGTAAAATACCCATTTATTTTCATAGAGAAACATGAGAAATGAGGCTTATGTAAGATATAGACGTAAAGAAAAACGCCTGATGGGCTGACCATCAGACGTTTTCTGTAGAGAGATATTTAAATTAACAGTCCAAATAACGAACTATCTTTGTTTACTTCTTTATAATCAAAACCATTTTGTTCCATTCGTTGAATGAGGCCATGGTAATCCTCTTTGCGCTTAATCTCAATGCCGACTAATCCAGGGCCACTTTCTTTGTTGTTTTTCTTCGTATACTCAAACATCGTAATATCATCTTCCGGTCCAAGCACGCTGTCTAAGAATTGACGAAGAGCACCGGCACGTTGTGGGAAATCGACTAGGAAATAGTACAGTAATCCTTCATAGATCATGGACTTCTCTTTGATTTCCTGCATACGTCCAATGTCATTATTACCACCGCTAATGACACAGACAACACTTTTCCCTTTAATTTCATTCTTATAGAAATCAAGTGCAGCAATGGGTAGAGCACCCGCTGGTTCAGCAATGATCGCATGTTCGTTGTAGAGATCCAAAATCGCAGTGCACACTTTTCCTTCAGGTACACTGACAATACTATCTACATAACTATTGCAAATCTCGAAGTTCAGATCACCGACACACTTGACGGCTGCTCCATCGACAAACTTATCAATCGTCTGCAATGGGACGACTTTTTGCGCGTCAATAGATGCTTTCATGCTCGACGCTCCTGCTGGTTCTACGCCAATCATGCGGGTAGTGGGAGATAGATTTTTGATGAACGTGCTGATGCCTGACATAAGGCCACCACCACCGATACTCGCGAATACATAGTCAATCGGCTCTTCGATATCATTCATAATTTCCACAGCGACTGTGCCTTGTCCTGCGATAATATCACGGTCATTGAAAGGGTGAATGAAAATACGTTGTTCTTTTTCCGTTAATTCGATCGCTTTCTCAAAGCAATCATCAAACGTATCACCGACTAAAATAATTTCAATCCGTCCACGTCCAAACATTTTCACCATATTTACCTTTTGTTTAGGTGTTGTCTGCGGCATAAAGATCTTACCGTCAATATCCAGGTGAGCACAGGCGTAAGCAACACCTTGTGCATGATTCCCAGCACTTGCACAGACGATTCCTTGCTTCCGTGCCTCTTCTTCAATACGTTTCATTTTATAATAGGCACCGCGCAATTTAAATGAACGAACATGCTGTAAATCTTCTCGTTTAATATATACATGACAGTCATATTTCTCCGACAACCGCTCATTCTTTTGTAATGGCGTATGTGCTACTACATCCTTTAATAGCTGATTGGCAATTAAGATTTCTTCTACTTGAATACTTTTAGACTCCACATTTTTCACCTTCATAATTAATCATCTAACCTCCGTTACGGATTTAACGTTTACTCATAATAACATGAAAAAAACGTTATGAACATAAGAAAGTTCTAAATTGTGCATTTATTTTATGAATTTTCTCTAATTAATTTAAACACCTCCTAATGTAAGCGGTTACTTGATTTCTTCGTTGTTTAGAAAAACTAGCATACGAAAAGTTTATTGTTTTTATTCAAAAAAGTATAATTTTTACTTTCTGAATAAATTGAACATGTATTGACAAGTTGAGGCATTCTGGTTCTCACAATCGAGCTCGCATTCTGCAATAGTTTTTCTATTGTATTCTAGATTTCTGGCGTATAAATCTAAATCGCACTGGGAAAACTATGACACAGACACCATATAATGAATAGCAGAAAGGAAGCGTTACACCATGGAGAAATGGGATAGTAGACCCGAAAAACCGGATCGCGCTCAATGGGCGGTATTTGTCGCCATTCTAGTCATCATTGCTGTCATCATTGTGTGGGATGTAATGGTGTGATGAAAAACTAGCGTACTGAATAAAAGGTGCGCTAGTTTTCTTTTAATTCTAAATATATATTCATTCATCCTGCTCTTTTGGATTCTATCGCAAAATAATAGCTTTCATCCAAAAGTAGTGACAAACAAGATGCCTCTGTTATATAGTAGTATTAATAAAAAATACTGTATCAGTACAGAATATTTGAATGGAGGAATGCAGGATGATGAAATTGAAAAGAGATCAAAGAAAAAAGGTTGAAAAGGTTTGTACGGAGTGTGGCAATAAATTCACAGAAAAACACGAATCCATGCTGTACGAATGTGAACGTTGCATTGGACGCCATGAAGAGTAAACAATAGAGTTCATCCTATGCTTCCATCGAGGAGCATAGGATTTTTTTGGTATGTTTTAGAAATGCGTGGAGTGGTATAGAAAGATATAGTGTGTATGCAGTCTGTGGAAAGGAGGAATGAGTTATGGCATATCTTGGTGTGCTATTTATTGCGATTTCATTCTTGATTGTCGCCATTTATCTTTCATTGTTGCTGACGAAGTCGTCTAATTTGTTGTTTACCGTCACCCATACGGTGAAGCGAGTGGAAGAAAACTTAGATCAAAGTTTAGAACGATTACATGGAACATTAGATGAAACCGAGCAACTGGCAACCGATGTAAAGATGAAATTAGATGCGACAACGCCAATGTTTTCAAGTATCGAAAATGTGGGACGTTCTAGTCAGTATTTAAGTGAAGAAGTGACGAAGCGAACGAAACAATTTGAAGAGGATGGATCGCTGCCAGGCACAAAACCATTTGTTCAAGCGATTCAATATAGTGAATTTGGATCTACACTTCTTAGGTCATGGAAACGTGGGAAAGAAAGTGCGAAAAATACTCTGTAGAAATGAGGTAGGAGAATGGATCTTGTCGGAATTGGCGTCGTATTAATCGGTATCGCCTTTATCATTTTAGCTATTTATTTCTCTAAAGTGTTACAGCAAGTAGGGAACATCTTACAGGATGTTGATAAAACAGTAGAAGCGTTACCACGTCAACTGAACGGTATTTTAGATGAAACAGGGAATTTGATTCAAAACAGTAATAACGCATTAGCGGATATGAATACGAAATTGGAGAATTTAACGCCGCTGTTTCAAGTGGTGGGTGATCTAGGTGAATCCACTCAAACTCTGACTTCCTCTTTAGTCGATGTGACATCATCTGTCCAGCAAAAAGGAGAACATACAGATGTTTCAGAGCAAAATAAGCGACTTGGCAGTGTGTATGGTTCTGCAATGCTTGGCTATTACTTCTTTAAGAAGCGCAAAGAGACTTCCGATGCAACACCATATTCAAAGGCTAATGATCAGCCGATCAAAAAATTACCGACACCTCAAAACACCAGCCATTGAGCGGGTTCTTTGAGATGTTTATTACCCTAAAATTTACTGCAAATCCCTCTTTGGATTTGAATAAAAGGTTGAATATTTAAGTTTGATACAATTTAATTGTTATGCAGAAATACTAAATGTAGCAATCAGGTAAAATTGTTATAATTATATGATTGCTACTTAGAGGAAACTGATGGAAGGAACGATAATAAGGAAGCAGTTCTTCCCTTTCTGGAGTTTAAGAATTTCAATTATTTATAACAGATTAAATTGCCGGGCTAAAATTCTGAAGGTACCTGTTCCTGATCATTAATAATAGAAAAAAGGGATGCATATGCATCCCTTTTTCTGACTATACAGTTAACCCTTTTACCGGATAACTCGCCGTCACGCACGATATATTATATGTATACTTTATCATAATTAATACAGAAAGTCTATAAAAGACTTTATCAATATCCTAACTTTAGCCAATCGATAAGTTTCTCTCTTCCCATTCTTCCTAATAATCGTTTCATTAAGATCCGTTGCCTTTTAGAATTACATGTTTTGTAACTTTGTTGAATTAACTTTCCGATGTTCGTAACGTTTTCGAATTGTGATAGGACAAGCAAGGTGTCATATAATCGAAGCTCATAATTAGTAGGTGAACCATTAACATTTAGTTTTGTTCTCAATCCTAAGGATAAAATCAATCCATTATCAATACGAAGATTTTTTGGTGTTCTAAATCTATTCACCAGTTGGAAATGTGCGCATGTATTTCTTAATTCAATAAAAATCCGGATACTATTGATAAGCTTTTCTTTGTCGTTTCTGTAATCCATCCCCATATCTTTTATAACTTCTTTGAAAATATCTTTTTCATACCCTAAAAGTAATTTGAATAAAGACCCAAATGACAAAATTTTAATTGTCATCCAAAAAGGTGGGTTGTCATAGGTTGATAAAAAAGCATATTTACTTTTGCAAAATTCTACATAGTCAACCGATTTTTTTGTATACTTCTTAAATAAATCATGGCTATACAGAGGTTTAGCAATATCTCTCGGCAAACTTAAATGGTTTGATCGAGGATTGGTATACTTGTTTATATCAATATAGCATTTAGCATCCGCTGGTGTTAAAAAATTTTTTTCGCAAAAACGATAAGCCATTGATGTCTTTAATCGAGTTTCTAACTTGTCTAACAGCTTTAAGATCTCAATATTAATCTTTTTATCCAGATTGTAAAGAAAGATGAAGTCTTCGAAGTAGAAATGTTCATACTCCTTCTTATCACCTTGGGAATTTTTCAGCATTAATGTCTCGAATCCATTGATTAAATCAAAATAATTTTTTTCTAGTAGTTGTCTCTTAGCGTAATCCTCGTTTTTTATAATAAGATTTCTACGTTTTAATAGGTTAATTTGAGCTTCTAGTGACAAGAACTCCTTTGTATTATGTATCTTATTTGACAAATTTTTCACCTTCTTTTTCTCATCTATTTGAACTGAATATACCACAATAGGAATATAGGCTCAAAGACTTGAAGCAAAAAACAAATATACCTTTATTTTAGATAGAATAATTGTTTGAGAAAGTGTGTGTTGGACATACGACGTAATGAATATGTTATTCCTATTTGGAATGTTCCTCGCTACAGCTATAGCAGCCATTATGATGATTGCAATTCATCAACAGAAAAAAGTAACCATCCTCCGCTATCTGGCTAAGTAGATGAGATGGTTACTTTTTTAGTGATACACTCATTTGTTCTTTTTACAAAACTAAAACTTCATTCCTCTTATTTACTTTAAAACAAGGGTTAGTGAGGTGTTTTTAATTATTCTTTATTACAAAGCAAGTCGATCAACGGTATGCAGGTTTAATTATGTTTATAGCTTTTGCAACTTTTTTAGCTCTTTACGCTGTTGTAGTAAATAAAATACAATCGTTACTAAACCATATAAACCTTTGTACTCTTTCTCTTTCGCAAAATCGCTGGCATTTGCTACGCGGTCTTTAAATCTCACCGAACGATCTAATGCAGCCGTCGTTACTTCACGTGAAGCTTCACCTACATCCCCAACAATTTGGAAAACAGGCGTCACTTCTGAAATTTGTTTATTGACATTGCTAATGGTTTCATTACTCGTATGAAGGATTTGCTCTGTTTGACCGGTCAAATCTGCTACCGTTGACGGCAGGGTATCCGTCGTCTTTTTCACGCTCTCCAACACTTCGGTCAATTTTCCAAGTGGCTTGATCAACACGACAGCTACAATAATAAGGGCAATACCGATTAGCAAGACACCTATTCCTAGTACCCAATCCATCACGTTCACCTCTTTCCTTTCTGTTGCTTCGCTCCATAATACATGCGTGCTGCAGCTTCAGATAAAACCGTTGTTTGCTGCATCAATTTCGCATACTTTCCAGGAGGAGTCGCTACCTGATCTGCCATTTTTGTTAATGATTGCTGTACGTAAGCAGTAGACTCACTGAGTTCTTTCGCTGATGCCGCTAATCCATCAACGGATTGTAATTTTGCATTGGCATCTTCTGCGATCTGATTCGTCTGGTTCATGAGCTGATCGGTCTTCTCTGTAATCCCGCCCACTTTTACTTCTACACGTTTCATCGTGTCTGTTACTTCTTTCATCGCTTGTTTGACCGTTTTGGCCGTTTTAATAATAGCAATTGCAATGACCACTAAAGCCGTCACCGCGACTATGGCACTAATGTACAAGAGCAGTTTCAATCTCGTCACCTCCACATGATAAACACATCAACTTTTTCTAACAGAACGTTTCCCGTCATCTAGTTACAGGGTAGACGTTCTATACCCTTGTCATTCCACAAACCAAAGGAATCTAAACACTGGCTTGCTAATTAGCTATTCCTCTTATTCGGTTTATTCTGTGAAATTACGATCGAAAACATGCTATGATCAAATAAATATAAATAGAAGGGGTGAAGTGAATGCATTGTAAGGGATGTATTATTCAAGACATGGAGTATGAAATATCATTTAAAAATTGCAGACAACCTGCGCTGATTCAAGCAATCACAGAGCATTTAAATAGATCAAATATGCTCGTAACCCAAATAGATTTCGTATGGAAAGTCAAAGAACAAGGGATCAAGGAGTTATATGATTTTTGCTTGGATCATGCAGCAGAAATGGATTCCCTTCAGTTCCGATTAGATCAAACCAATTGGAGACCTTTTTCAGAAGTCATGCAAGTGGTGGAAATGCAATGGATCGATCAGGTTATTCGAGATGAACAACTAACCTGTCATTATCAGCCGATCATTACGCCTGACCAAGAGATTTATGCCTATGAATTATTAGCACGCTTCTACCATAAAGATGGAAGCGTCATATATCCAAATGAAATCTTCTCCGCCGCGAGAGCCCGCGGTCGTCTCTATGCGCTAGATCGGGTATGCCGTTTGACAGCTGTTCGGTACGCTCAACATATCACTCAGAAAGCATTTATTAACTTTGTTCCTACGTCTATTTATTCGCCTGAATTTTGTTTACAGTCAACGATTCGATTGGCCAACCAATTACATATTGATCCGTACCGGCTGATCTTCGAAGTTGTGGAGTCTGAAAAAGTAGAGGATATGGATCATTTAAAAAAGATTTTAAGTTATTATCACTCAAAAGGCTTCCAATATGCTCTTGACGATGTAGGGGAAGGGTACAACACAGTGGAAGTTCTCTCTTTTTTACATCCTCATTACATGAAGCTCGATATAAAGTACGTGCAAGGCGTGGCGTCAGACAAAGAGAAACAGAAGGTGGCGGAGCAGTTTTTACAAAAAGCGCTAGCCATCGGTTCGGTTCCATTAGCAGAAGGTATTGAAGAACTAGCAGATTTTGAGTGGTTGAAAAAGAAAGGATACCAATTGTTTCAAGGATATTTATTTGGAAAACCTGCTGCCATCCCACAGACTGTAGTTTCTATCTAAATAAAGTTTTTATACGGTTCAATTAGTTTACAGTGAATTTTGTTTACTATTAAACTATTTTGTGAAGGAGATGGCATTTATGAGGTTAGAAAACAAAAGTGCGATCATTACGGGTGGTGCTGGCGGTATTGGTTTAGGAATCGCCAAGGCATTCGTTAAAGAAGGAGCGACGATAGCCATTGTCGATTTGAATCAACAAGCAGGCGAAACGACAATGGAAGAATTACAAACGATCTCTCCGCAATCAATTTTTATCCAAGCAGACCTCATTCATATGCAGCGATGATAAGCAAGAATCCTTTAGGACGACTCGGTGATCCTAGCAAGCCATGATGCAAATTATATGACAGGGCAGACGCTGATGGTAGATGGCGGTTCAATTACATTACGATAAGACGATACAAACGATTTATTGTGACAACACATACTACAAAAAAAGCGATTGCTGCAAGGTAGAACTTTCAGCAATCGCCTTTTTCATATTAGATGAATGTATCATTTAATTTGGTATAAATTTTCAACAAGCTCATTTGTTCAGTTTCAGATAGATGGCTAAATAGTTCGGTGCGCACTTTTTGACCATACTTTTTGGCTTCATTTAAGACTTCTAGGCCAAGGGGGGTGATCTGCCAATATTTCGTCCGGCGATCTTCTTCATCATGTCGCAACGTAATATATTCGTTTTGAATCAGCTTTGTAGATAGATGGGTGAGGGAAGCAGGCGTATAACCTAGGGCTTCCGCCAAATCAGATGGACGCTGTTCTCCTTCGTTATGCAGTTCTAGCAATACTAAAATATGTGAAATGCCCAATGACAGCTCGGATTCTTGCTGAAAGCGGATGAGCATTTTGTTCGTAACTTGATCCATTACATGGAGTAAATTAAAGATAGTTTGTTCTTTCATTATCAAACACCTGCCTCTCTTCCTGTAAAACTTTATTTCTATATATTATTTATCATACAACAATTTTAACAAATGTAACATTTCTATGACGAATTTCAAATAACTTTACTTCTTCTTTTTAAAAACTAATGAGTTCTTTTAAATTCTACTTTTTAAATAGAGTCTGATAGCGTATGATAAAGACAACAAATGAACTAGACGGTTTAAATAGAAGGGTAGGTAAAAGGTTTGATGAAATTGAAAGATTCATTGACATTTCAATTAGGAACTATTATTGCGGGAATCTTAGTCGTCATGCTAGCGATTACATCCATTGCTACATATAAAACTGCTTATGACAAACTATATGACGCTGCGGGAATTGAGGCGTATGGTTGTGCCAATATCACAACCGGTTTAATTCGACCCGATGATATTGAAAAGGCACTTGCTGGTGACCTTCAAACGAGGAATGAGATCGGTGATAGTTTAAATTGGACAACGAACCATAAGAATATTTTTGAAACTCAATATATTTTAGATTTAGATGGAAATGTAATCGCGATGGATGAAAATTTGAAAAGCAAAGGTTTTGAACCAGGGGATGCTTTCCAAATGGACAAGAAAGCGATAGACGATTTGCTGACACACGCTCATCCTACCTATTCAGAGCCCTATGAGTTCGGAGGAATGAAACGACTGTCCGGCTATGCACCTATCCATAAAGATCATGACACGAGCAAGGAAATCGTCGCGATCAGTGTCATTGATTTTGATGCCAATATTGTAAAAGAACGTACATGGGATGTCGTGCGTGATGGGATTTTGATCAGTATAATTCCTATGTTGCTGGCTTCCGTCGGCACAGGATTCCTTATACGTCGTAAAACGAAGCCGATCTCTAGCTTGATCGAGCAAGCGAAGAAAATTGCAGACGGAGATTTGGCAGTGGATGCTACTGTGGTCAAGTCAAATGATGAAGTAGGAGACTTAGCACGGACGCTGAACCGCATGACGGTAAATCTACAAGAGATGATTTCCACTATGAACACCACGTCTCAGCAACTATCGGAAAATGCCGGAGAAACAACGGGTTCATTGTCCGAAATGCGAGAAGCGGTTTCGATGGTGGCGAATAGTATTGAAGAAGTGGCAACTGCTGTGACAGATGGAACGACTACCGCTGAAAATGCGACGAGCATCTTGTCAGGTTTGGCTAGCGATTTACGCAATACGAAAGTAGATGCAGATTCCATGCTGGAGAATTCCAATGAAACGATGAAAATTGCTATGGAAGGTGCTCAGCGCGCCAATGAAATTAGCAGAGATATGGAATTGATTCGAAATGGATCGCAAGAAGTTGGAGATACAATTGAAAACTTAGTCGAGTCTACAACAAAGATTCAAAATATTACCGGATCAATTGCAGGAATTGCGGCACAAACCAATTTGCTTGCCCTTAATGCATCAATTGAAGCCGCTCGTGCTGGCGAACACGGCAAAGGGTTTGCTGTGGTAGCCGAGGAAGTACGGAAGTTGGCAGAGCAATCGAATCAAGAAGTATTGGAAGTAGAAAAATTAGTTCAAGATATTTCCGAACGAATTCAGCAAGTAATTTCTTCCACGTCGGAAAATACAAAGCATATTACAAAAGGAACAGAGACGGTTCGACTTACGTCTCAATCATTGAGCAGTATTTCTTCAGCAGTTGCGGAAACGGTCAAAGAAATTGAAATCATCTCCAGACAAATGACTTCTGAATCAGTCAAGTCAACAGAAGTGGTGAAATTAATTGAGAATTTGACGCACTCGGTACGAGATATTGAAGATATGACGAATAATATTGCGGCCGCTGCACAGCAAACAACCGCAAGTATTGAGGAAATTGCAGATCGTTCGAATCAGACAAATCAAATGGCGCATAAACTCGAAGATTTTGTTGGATCTTTCCGTTTGCCGTAACAGAGAAAAGAAAAGGAGAATGAGTCGAATGCCGTTGATCTACGTTACAGGCGGACGCTTTCTGCGGGGCTCGCGGTGAGCCTCCTCGTCGCTAGCTCCTGCGGGGTCTCACCTGTCGAGCTAATCCCGCAGGAGTCGCCGCCTTCCACTACGTTCAACTGGTGTATTTCATTGTTTATTGTGAAAAATTCGATCATCTAAAAAAGATATTCAATGAGGATTAACTTTTACTAGCGAATATTATCCCGTAGAGACACACCTTCTCCCTAAACAACTTAAGTATCATATGATTATAATAAACAAAAAATGTGACCAGACTTTATAGTTTCTAACGTTTGTCTATAGTCTAAAACCATCGTTTCCATACGATGGTTTTTCTTTACATTGTTTTCAGAATGTATGTTCTGTATAATTGCGAACATACATACGTTATGTAAAGGAGAATGAGTATGGAACAGAATCGGGATCGTGGGAATATCAAATGGACTTCTTTGATGTTGCCAGAGCATTTGGAGAGACTGCGCGAGTGGCAGCGGGAAGATCAGTACACACAGCGACCTGAACTGACAGATTGGGAATTACAAGAGATGCAACAAACACTGGAACATGGATGGCGAAGAAAATGTGAGCTCTTGTTAAAAACATGGCATGATGGAGAATTTCTCTTTCATCAAGGAGTTATCGAAGCACTAGATCCTCAAGCCTCTGTCATCATACTGAGTGATCCCTTCGGTACGGAAAAAATTCTTGTCGTCGATATAGTGGATGTGCAGCTAGGGAAAGACATAGAGGGGATCTAGTCAAAAATAAAAGCCGTCTGCAGGTGCAGACAGCTTCAGTCTTTGTAAAACGCTTTTTCTGTATTATACTTCGCGCGTTCCGTATTAATTACATACGTCTCGTAAATCTCGCGTTCCATAGGATCTTCCACAAGGATAGCAGCTATTTTCGCTACTTCTTCGCGGTGGTTGCGCAATGGTGATACTTGGTCTTCAAAATGCTTTTTAAGACGTGGACGCAATTTTCGTGCTTTCCCGACAAATAACAGTTCATCACTTTGGTTATAAAACAAAAGGAGACCGCCTTTATCACGTGGAATCTCGTGGAAATCAATGAAGCCAAAAATAGGCTTGATTGGTGTTGTATCCGGTGTCAATTCCTGTTTTCTGCGAACGATCGTCACAGCTGGTTTTGGTAGTTGAATCGTAATCAATTTTACTTCACATCCTCATATGATTGAGTGTCCATCCTACCATATGGCGAGGGAAAAAGCGAGAAACTTTCCGTGGGCGACTTGCATATAGTAGACAAATGTCTTGGAGAGGATGAATCCATGAAATCGCCTGCCGTTATTCAAACCTATCATGTGTCGAATACAAAACCGAAAGTGAATATTTATTATCCGATTATTACACAATTAGAGAATCCGAAAATCCAGCAACAGCTCAATCAGGTGCTATTTGATGAAATGAATAAATTACTCGTTGAACAACATTATTACGAATCAAATCTTGTAGAACTAGTTGCCGAGTATGAAATTAAAAATAATCAACGAGGGATTTTGAGTATCATTCTGACCGTGTATTCCTTCACAGGCGGCGCAAATGGCATGACCGTCGCAAAATCCCTGACATTTGATACGCGTACAGGGAGAAGTTATACATTACCGGATCTATTTAAGCCGGGTAGTCCGTACGTTCAGCGAATTTCCGAATATGTTCGTCGTCATATCCAACTATGGGACATTCCTGTACTAGAACCGTTCAAACAAATTCGACCAGATCAAGATTTCTACATCGCAGACACCTCACTCGTCGTCTATTTCCAACAGGTAGAGATATCACCGCACTATGTCGGTTTCCCATATTTCCCGATACCGCTACTAGATTTGCAAGACCTCATTAAGCCTGGCAGTCCGGCTGATCGGATGATCTCATTTACGTAAAGACAAAGTGAGGATACAATATGTATAGGAAACGATGGGGAAGTAGTGCTATAATTCCATTAGATAGATTATACAAATGAGGTGGAATGTATGCTACGAGATTTCTTTATCGGTTTATCAGAAAATCAATTATTGAACCATGCCGCTCAGAACTATGGTTTACGACTTGGAGCCCAGCAAGTAGTTGCCGGTACCAATATCGCAGAAATGATGGAAAGCGTCAAAGAACTGAATCAAGCAGGCATTTCATGTACGATTGACAATCTTGGTGAATTTGTTTATGACAAACACGAGGCCATACAGGCGAAAGAACAGATCTTAGCAGTAGTAGATGCGATCCGCGAGCGACAAGTGGATGCACACCTCTCTATAAAACCGTCTCAGCTCGGACTGGATATCGATTATGAATTTTGCAAAGAACAAATAATAGAAATTGTGGAGCAGGCAAGCCGCGATCAGATCTTTGTGAACTTAGATATGGAGAACTATCCGCGGCTTGAACCGACATTCCGCCTAGTGGATGAATTAGTGAAAGCAGGTTATACGAACATTGGAACCGTCATTCAAGCCTATTTTCATCGTGCACTAGAAGATACACGTGCCCATCGTGATATGCGAATGCGTTTGGTGAAAGGTGCATATAAAGAATCTCCAGCGGTCGCTTATCAGCAAAAGCAAGAGATCGACGAGAATTTCATCCAAATCATTGAGTGGCATTTACTTCATGGAACATTTACTTCTATCGCCACGCATGATGATAAAATCATTGATCACGTCAAACGTTTTGTAGAAGAGCATGACATTTCACGCGATCAATTTGAGTTTCAGATGCTGTACGGTTTCCGCAAAGATTTGCAGCTAGTACTCGCTAGGGAAGGGTATCGTTTCTGTACATACGTACCTTTTGGGAAGGACTGGTATGGGTACTTCATGCGTAGATTGGCGGAACGTCCGCAAAATGTGAATTTAATGATAAAGCAAATGTTCAATAAGAAAACGAATACGATGATTGGTTTGGCTGCAGGTGCATTTGTGCTAGGTCGATTATCGAAGCGAGGGAAATAAGACGAAATGAAGGCTGTCCTGAAACTTTTCAGTGGCAGCCTTGTTTACATAATAAAATTATGCGAACTCGCTGAAATTTTTCTTTTTCACATCCTGCCATTCATCTTGGATCATACTAAAATATACATCGTCTCTCGTATTTCCGTGTTGATCTATGTAGTTACTGCGAAAGATTCCTTCTTGCGTAGCTCCTAGTTTTACAATAGCTTTCTGAGAACGGATATTGTCTATATCTGCACTAAATTGGACTCTGTTAAAGTTCATATTCTCAAAAGAGTACTTTAATAATTCAAATTTACATGCCTTATTGACACCAGTTCCTTGAAATTTTGTCCCCAACCAAGTCCAACCTATTTCTAGTCTTTTATTATGAAAATTTATATTGCCAAATCGAGTGCTCCCCATGACGTTTTTCGTTTCTTGATCCAGAATAATAAATGGATACGACTTCTCCTCTGTTTTTTCATTGATAGTTGAATGTATATACGCTTCCAACTCCTCTTCTGTACAAATACATAATCCCATGTACGTCCACAAAGACTCATCCAAAGCAATCTCTTTTAGAGAATCTTTATATTCTAAGGTAAAGGGAACAAGTACGACTTTCGCATTCTCTAAGATGATTTCATTTTGAAAAAAATTATTCATTGGTCAATCGCTCCTACTAGATTATTTAGATTATTACATACAATTTTATAGGATAGATTGCGTTGCTTACATAGATAGATTAAGCTTGTTTTGTTAAATACTTTAGTTTTTATTTGTTTTCTAGAAGTTTACTTTAAATTATATGGTGAAAGGAAGATCCTACTTGGATGAAATTGATCAATCCATTCTGATTGCACTTCAAGAGAATGCACGTATGTCTATGACGGAATTAGGGAAGAAAGTTAGACTTTCAACACCCGCCGCAACAGAAAGGGTAAAAAAGTTGGAAGATAGAGGGGTCATCACAGGGTATCGAGCAATTATTGATCCTGAAAAACTTAATAAACGTGTAACCGCCTTTATTTTATTCGATACGAAACAAGGGGAATTATTTAGGGAGTTCTGTAAAAGTCATCCGAACGTAGTGGAATGTCATCGAATCGCAGGCCAGTTTAGCTATGTAGTAAAGATCGTAGCCGAATCTATTCAGTGTCTTGAGGAATTCATTGATTCTTCGTTAGAGTATGGGGAGCCGTCCACATTGATAAAGCTATCTTCGGTGGTGGATTATAGGCCTTTTAAATAAACACCCGAATGTTATCCTGATGTAGGAAGTAGCAAGAGGGAGCATTGCTTACGGGCAATGCTTTTTCTGCTTAATGGAAAATAGTTGTCATATGGTATGATAAATGAAAAAGATAATTTTGGTGCTTAGCCATTATTACAACGGACTTAAAAAAGGAGTGACCAGTGTTGGTATTGGCTATCAAAATCGCAGTCGCAGGTTTGGTGATAGTTATGTTTCTGAATGCATTACGAAAAGATCTAAGGGAACTAACAACTAAACAACGAAAACAACCACTCTTATTCATATTGGAAATACTTCCAGTAATGGGGCTGATCACTTTTATAATGGGTTGGGTGATTTTTAGGAATGTAACTTTAGGAGCTATTGGTATCTTATTATGTCTTGTCGGTTTTTCTATTGAGTTGATTCGACAGTGGAAGGCCAACAGTATACGTCAAAATTTCAAAGCTATCGTTATACTTATGCTGATTGCGGTGCTCTTTATCGCTTTCTTGCGTTGATATCACAGTTTTAACCATCTAGACGTAATCGAGTAATCAAGAGGGATATGTATATTGGAAGTAAAGAGAAAATTATTGACAAGTACAAGCGCAGATATTTCCCTGCGGAAGAGAAGTATATAAGGGACTGTGATCCTATTTCGCTTGCCAACTATGTTCAGAGATCGTAGCAAAACCAACAAGATAACTTTTCCAAATAAAGAGAGGTTCGGTATGAAAATTAAATTGGCCACAGCAAATGACGCACCCATCATTCATGACGTCATGATCAAAGCGTTTCTTGAGTATAAGAATGAAATCCCTCCTTCTAGTGCGTTAGAGGAAACGGTGCCAACGATAACAGCGGCACTAGAAAAAGGGGAGAAGGCGTTAATTGGTTATATGCAGGATGAGCCGGTCGCAATGGTTCGTTTTCAACTGGAAGATCATCGTCTGTATTTTTTTAGGTTATCTGTCATTCCAGAAAGACAAGGGCAAGGGATTGCGAAGGAACTGTTGCGATTTTTAGAGACGTACGCAAAACAAAATAAACTCTCTACGATTCAATGCAAAGTTCGAATGTCTTTGCCTAAAAATCTAGCGTTTTATCAATCGATTGGCTACGATGTCTATCAAGAGGAAGTTTTGCAGAAGCCAAGCGGGATCGATATTAGAGTTGCTTGTATGGAAAAATACCTTTAGTGGAGTGAGTGGATGAATCATGTGAAGAAAGACAAATTTACTACTAAAAGAGTAAATCTATATCTGACATTAATCCTATTGCCAATTGCATTATTGATTGCTCTTGCGGCTCTTTTTAACTTTTACCCGGGAGGCTATGGTATTACAACGAGCAATCATGAGGTGTATATAGACCAAGGAGCCATTAGCAAGGAAACGTATATCGTGAAAGAAACGGAAAATAATGAGGTCCGCATTGGATTATTAAAAAATGACATAGATCACTTGAAGCGATTATGGTATGTAAGTCTTTTGTTTACCGGAACTGTGCTTATTGGATTACTGAATTTTTTTAGATTAAAAAGCAAAATACTTTTCTTCGGTACTTTGATTTTATTCATTTCAATAGGCGTTTGGGTATGTAATTCTTATGCCCATGATATGAAGTTTCTTGATAATATTATTGAGGAACTGGCGAATAGGTGAAGTCGCTATAAGTTTTACGTTTTTACTGTAGAGTACGTAGAAGGGAAAAGTTGATAAAAAATAAGATGGCATTCATCAGTTCAGTTGTTATTTTGTGCATCTGTATGTATTTGTTTTTCCCATTTCCTAATAATCCATTGTTTGGGGCCAGTTACGTATTCATGTCGTTTCCACTCCAAAACTCAGAGGGAATAAATTTATTAGGGATTTTGGGGTCGATTTTGTTCATCATCGCAATTGCATTGCTTATAAATAGCTTAAAGAAATATTATATCCTATCAATTGTATTCGTTATTCTGTTCTATGCATTTCTCCCTAGGATTCTCATCACGGTCTATCAAGAAACACTGGCAAGCGGCATTGCAGTCATCTCGTATGACGGTAATGGTAAGTGTGAATTTGAGTCCGAAAGCGAGAATATAGTGGATGGAAAATGCCAAGTTGTGCTGCAAAATCGAAGCAATGAAGCCGTTTTATTCGAAGTGGAATTTTTGGATAGCTATTACGAAAAGGATCAAACTCGGATGGAGTCGCTAATGAATATTGCTGGTCCGTACAAGATAACGATTGCAGCAAATCAGGAAGAAACGATTTCTCTGAATGAGTTGCTGGATGTGTCTAACGTCTCCAATCACATGGCTGGTGGAGCATCGCGGGATATTCATATTAAATTGATCGATGGTGAGAACGAGCGTGTTTTATAACGACTTATCAACAGAAAGGAAGTAGAAAATGAACCAAATATTTAAGTTATCCAGCTCCATACCTAGCTTGTAAGGTGTACCTATCTATCCTTTGAGACATTTTGCAAGCTAGGGTTAATCAAGGGAGCTGACTCTACATGAAAAACCGTTCAAGAGCTTATACGCGCCATCAACGCGAGCGCGTGATTCAAAAGAAATCTTCTATTTTACAAAACGTTTTACACATCGAAGAAAAGCATATGCCGATTCGCGGAACACTAAGCAAAGGAAAAGTTCATTGTTCTTGCAAGATGTGTCGCTATGAACAATTTTACAGGATTCCACAAGTGAAACATAAAGTATGTTGGGAAGAGATGCAGAGGGAAATAGATGATTCTATTTACTGAGTGTGTGCAGGAGGCCGTAATGAATATTTTTACAGATGATTATTTTGATCCCTATCATTTGGAGGACGTTTCAAGCGAGATAATCGAGGCTGCAGAAAAGAATTTGAAGGTGAAGTTGCCAGCAGCATATATCGAATTGATGTACATACAAAATGGCGGAGAACTTCACCTGAAAAAATTAATGAATGAAGAATTAGAAGATGGCTATCTTGAAATCGATTATATAAATGGTATCGGTCAAAAAAGCGGTGAAGGGATAGTGGTTGATTCCTATACACGAAGAGAATGGGGTTTATCAAACCGGTTCGTCTACTTACATGGAGATAGCCACGAGTGGATTGCGCTCGACTACCGCAGATACACAGGAGATAATCCACCTATTGTGCACATAGATCTGGATACGAACGAAAAGATACAAATTGCTGAGAATTTTGCAGACTTCATCAGTCGACTGACTGTAGTAGAAGAACCCAATGAAACATATCATCTGGGCGATGACGATGAAGAGTTTGCAAGAGAAGATATAGAAGAGGCGCTTTTAGAAGGAAAGCATAAATACCATATGACAGCAGGTTTGCATTATTACGGTTTGCTCGATGAGGACTTACATTGGTTTTTGACGCAGATGCTAGGCTCAGTTAAACGAATTATAGACGCACGATCCTTTGAAGACACATATACGATTGATAATTATTTGGACATTCTAATCGATATGATTCGAACGAGACATGTCGATTTTAACGAGTATTCGCAGACAGAAGAATTGTTCGAGCTCGTCACGAACTTTCCACCTGTCCTAGATGATCAGTCGCGGATTCGAAATAAAAGTAGGAAGATTCGAAGCTATCTAGGGAAGTAAAGCGTATTTAGACACCATCAGGAAAATGCAGATTTACAACGTTAAGAAAATTGCAGCAAAAGATCAGCGGAAGAGGCGCTCCGTTCCCTGCGGTACTCGGACATGAAGGGGCAGGCATCGTTGTAAAAGTGGGCGCGACCGTTACAAATGTTGAGCCCGGTGACCATGTAGTTCTTTCCAATCCTTATTGCGGCGAATGCAGCCAATGTTTAACCGGCCATCAGAATTTATGCGAACGGACAGTGGAACTTAACTTTGGCGGTAAATCGAAAGATGGATCCAACCGGATTCATCAGCACAATCACCAGTTTCTTCATTTTTTGGTCAGTCGTCTTTCGCGACATACTCCATTGCAAATAAAAATAACGTGGTTAAAGTGGATAAAGATGTCGACTTAGCCTTATTGGGGCCATTAGGCTGTGGCATTCAAACCGGAAGTGGAACAGTTATGAACAGCCTGCGACCGGAACCGGGTACATCAATCGCCATTTAGGGTGGCGGTGCGGTTGGCTTAAGTGCGGTCATGGCAGCTAAAATTATGGGATTGAAACATATTATCGTCGTGGATCTCCATGAAAACCGGTTAGAATTGGCCAGAGAATTAGGTGCTACACATACCCAGAACGGAAAAGAAGTAGATGTATTAAAAGAGATTAAAGAAATTACAGATGGCGGCGTCCACTATGCAATCGAGACAACCGGTGCGGCTCCAGTCATTAAACAATCTATTCATGCGTTGCGGGTTTCTGGCACAGTGTCAATTGTCGGCTTGGGTGGAGATGTAATGATCAACTTCACCAATGATATCTTAATGGAGGGGAAAAGTGTGGTCGGTACGGTACAAGGCGATTCAGTGCCGCAAACTCACATTCCTCGATTAGTGCAATACTATAAAGAAGGAAAATTCCCATTTGATAAATTGGTGAAGTTTTATGACTTCGAAGACATCAACCAGGCATTTGAAGATTCAAAAGTTGGATTTACCATTAAACCGATTGTTAAAATTGCCCATTAAGTAAATGAGGGAATACCCTAGTTCATTGAGTTAATCGTATTTAAGAAGGAAAACACCGGATGAAGGGGATGCAGATTCCATTGTACAAGTGATTGAACGATGCCCAAGCGGAGCCCTTCAATATTGGCGTAAAGAACAACCGGATTTGCCGACAACCATCACCTCCACCCTTTCTCAGCAACTCGTGATGCCGGGCGACCTTCGCATCCGTCATGAAGAAAATGAATTGAAAACCTATCGCGCCATCCTATGCGGATGTGAAAAATCAACTAATGTACCTTTTTTTGATAAAAGCTCAATCTGTCAGGAGGCAGGAAACTGATAGACATCAACCGGGGAGAGAATAAGTTCTCTATCGGGGGGGATGTAGTAAATCCCGATGACGACTCCATTATGTACCCGTTGGCGCCTTACAAATCATTGTAGATCATACGCATGTCAGTGATAAAATTCGAGGGCAGGGAGTAGGGGAAAGATTGGTAACGCAAGTCATCGAGTTCGTTAGGGAAGAAAGCTACTGATTGTGCCGCTTTGTCCGTTTAAAAAGTACCATTTTGAGGTTCATCCGGAATACGCAGATATCTTAGCCAAGTGAATCAAGAAGGAAAACCTTCTTCGTACTGATTACGTAATTGCCTGATGAGTATGGTGACAGCAAAGAATTTCTAGAAATAAAAGAATGTTCTGTGTTTCATTTGAAACTGAAAATTATATCCATTATGATGAGAGAACATCAAGGAGTGAAAGTTCATAGAGTTAGAAACCATCACAAATTGAGGAGGAAGTTATTCATGACGAAAATTGGCATTATCACAGGAAGTACACGGCCGGGGCGCAACAGCCTGCAGGTTGCGGAATGGGTCAAAGGCATCGCGGACAAACGTGGAGACGCAGAATACGAAATTGTGGATCTGAAGGATTTCAATTTGCCGATGTATGCAGAGCCGATTTCGGCTGCCTACAGCCAGGATTATCAAACTCCTGAAGCAATCCCATGGTCTCAAAAAATCGCAGAATTGGATGGTTATGTCTTTATTTGTCCGGAATACAATCACGGTGTGACGTCGGCGTTGAAGAATGCCATCGATTATTTATACGTCGAATGGAACAATAAGGCGGCAGGCATCGTCAGCTATGGTTCTTCGGGCGGCGTACGGGCAGCTGAATCCTTGCGCATCATTCTAGCGGAGTTGCAGGTGGCTTCCGTCAGAACCCATCCGGCCATGTCACTGTTTACGGATTTCGTCAATATGAGCGAATTCAAGCCGGCGAACCTTCATGAAGGATCTGTAACGACGCTATTGGATCAGGTCAATGCCTGGACCAATGCTTTTGAGCCGCTTCGAAATAAGTAAGAAATAGATAAATGGCCGCAACTAAGGTTAACGAGTGGTCTGTACTTCCGGACTGCTCTTTTTTTTAGGTACAACGGTGCTAATCAAAGAGCTCCTTTGCAAAATATCATCAGAAGATAATTGGAATTAGGAAATATAAAAGATAAATTCATCTTAAATGGTTGACGACCGAAAATATCCGTGTTATTATTATCTCGAATTAAAGATATACTTATTCGAGATAAGAGGTGATAGAAATGGAATTGCTGAATCTCAACTTGAGAGCTTTGACTGTTCTGGTGCGCGCCACCGATTCACTTCACGAGGTCATTAAAAAGGACGTAGCCCAATACGGCTTGAATCCGACCGAGTTTTCCGTGTTGGAGTTGTTGTACCACCGGGGAAAACAGCCGATTCAACTGATAGGGAAAAAAGTGCTGATTGCTAGCAGCAGCATCACCTATGTCATTGATAAGCTCGTAGCAAAGAAGTACGTCGTCCGGAAAGCTTGTCCGGAAGACCGACGCGTTACTTTCACAGAACTCACGGACGAAGGTCGCCGCTTAATGGAGACCATCTTCCCGGAACATGAGAAAACGATTGATGAGGTTTTCGAAGGCTTAGATGCAGCGGAATTGAACGCTATGATTAAAAGCTTGAAGAAGATTGGCTATAAAGCACAGGAAGTTTAAATTTTTTTAATCCTATATCTCGAATTCGAGATAAAATAGTACTATTTTGGGGGGAGACAAACCATGAATGAATTAAAAGGCATTCACCACGTGACCGCCATTACCAGCAGTGCGGAAAAGAACTATGAATTTTTTACGTATGTTCTGGGCATGCGCCTCGTCAAGAAGACGGTAAACCAGGACGATATCCAGACATACCATCTGTTTTTTGCTGATGACAAAGGTTCAGCAGGAACAGACATGACGTTCTTTGATTTCCCGGGAATTCCGAAAGGAACACACGGAACCAATGAAATCTACAAAACGGCTTTCCGGGTTCCGACTGACGAAGCTCTCAACTACTGGATCAAACGATTTGATAAATACGAAGTGAAACACAAAGGCATCCAGGACGTGTTCGGTAAGAAAACCATCTCATTCGTCGATTTTGATGATCAGCAATACATGCTCGTATCGGACGAAAACAATGAAGGCGTTGCATCCGGTATCCCTTGGCAAAATGGTCCGGTGCCTTTGGAATTCGCCATTACAGGTTTAGGTCCGGTTCATATTCGCATTGCAGAATTTGACTATTTCAAAAATGTACTGGAAAAATCGATGCTGATGCGGGAAATCGCAAAAGAAGGTTCTTTCCACTTGTTCGAAGTCGGAGAAGGCGGCAACGGGGCCCAAGTGATTGTCGAACACAATAAATTGCTTCCGCAAGGCCGCCAAGGCTTCGGCACCGTCCATCACGCAGCTTTCCGCGTAGCCGATACCAGCGTATTGAATGAATGGATCGATCATATGCAGAAATCCGGGTTCAGCACATCGGGCTATGTTGACCGCTTCTTCTTCGAATCGCTCTATGTCCGTGTGGCACCAGGTATTCTCTTTGAATGGGCAACGGACGGCCCTGGCTTCATGGGCGATGAGCCGTATGAGACGGTAGGCGAAAAACTATCGTTGCCGCCGTTCCTGGAACCAAAACGCGACCAGATTGAAAAAATGGTGCGTCCGATTGACACGGTCCGCAGCACACGTACATTCGATAAAGAATCTTTATAAGAAGGTGGAAAATAAAGATGGGATTTTTTAATAACTTATTCGGAACACAGCAAGCTACACAACATGAGGAGGAAACCACAATGACAAAAGTAAACATCGGCATTATCTTGGGATCAACACGCGAAGGGCGCTTGAGTCCGCAAGTGGGGAATTGGGTAAAAGAACTGGCAGACAAACGCGGCGACGCGAACTATACCGTTATCGACATTGCAGATTATAAATTGCCAATGCTCGGTGAAAATGGCGGAGATGCAACAGGCGCAGCAGCTTGGTCTGAAGCAGTAGCGAAACAAGACGGATTTGTGTTCATCGTACAGGAATATAACCACTCCATCACAGGAGCGTTGAAGAACGCACTGGATTACCTACGCGCAGAGTGGAACAACAAAGCTGCTGGAATCGTTTCTTACGGTTCAGTCGGTGGAGCACGTGCAGCAGAACATTTGCGCGGCATCCTAGGTGAATTATCCGTAGCGGACGTACGTGTGCACCCGGCGCTTTCTTTATTCACTGACTTTGAAAACGGTGCGGAATTGAAAGCAGCGCCAGTACAAGCGGATTCCGTCAACCAGATGCTCGACCAGGTCATCCCTTGGGCAACAGCACTTAAAACCATCCGCTAATAGCCCCTATATTTATTTCAATCACAAAATGTGCGCATGCACATTTTGTGTATTGATATAAATATGAAAATGTACATGATTATAGAAGAAATTCTGAGCCCAACCTTCAATTGAGTTGAAGATTGGGCTGAGAATTTACAATAAAACATTTTATTCGATTTTAGAAGGGAACGGGGAGTTCATCATGAGAAAAATAGCAGGACACCACCACATTTCAATGATCACCAAAAAAGGGCAGCAAACCAATCAATTCTATGAAAAAGTATTGGGGCTGCGCCGTGTGAAGAAAACGGTCAACCAAGATGATCCAAGCATGTACCATCTGTTCTATGGAGATCTGGCAGGCAGCCCCGGAACCGAATTATCTTTCTTCGAAATGCCGATGGCCGGAAGAACAAAGCGTGGCACCGATGCCATCACGCGCATCGGACTGCTTGTTCCTTCGTATGACAGCTTGCTGTATTGGAAAAAACGGTTTGAACTGCTGGGTGTAGAGCATGGGGAACTGATCGAGTATGCCGGACGCGAAGCTCTTCCTTTTGAAGATGGCGAAGGGCTGCGTCTTGTCCTTCTGAACAATAATGGAGATGACGTTCCGGATTATTGGCAGACTTGGGAAGATTCAATCGTTTCACCCGAGCACCGTATTCTCGGAATGGGTGCAGTGGAAATGACGGTCCAGTCGCGGGACAGCTTAGCGAAGACTTTAACCGGCTTGTTCGGTTATGAACTGGCTTCCCGACAAGAAAAGACCGCCGTCTATCAATCGGTCCAAGGACAGGCGTTTGGCGAAATTGTCATTGTCGAACAAGACGGGCCGAAGGAAAAACCGGGAAGAGGCAGTGTCCATCATGTTGCCATCCGCGTGAAAGACGGCGAGGAATTGAGACAGTGGAGCCGCCGGATTCAGGATTTCGGCTTCGAGGTCATGAAAATAACCGACCGCTATTATTTTGAGAGTTTGTATTTCCGGGAAGGAAACGGGATTTTGTTTGAACTGGCAACGGACGGCCCTGGATTTACGGTGGATTCGGCGATTGAATCGCTGGGGAAAGAACTGGACTTGCCGCCGTTTTTAGAAGATAGACGGACGGAAATTGAGGCAAATTTAGAGCCGATTGATTAATGCACAAAAAATTGTTCGTGAATGAACAAAAAGCACATCAAGATGGCAGATAAAGGAGTTCAAAAAAATGATTTCAATTGATCCGAAACAAAACACGGAGAGAGACAATTACAAATTGCTGATCGGCTCGATCATTCCGCGGCCCATTGCGTTTGTCACCACCCAATCGAAGTCGGGAATTGTTAACGGGGCGCCGTTCAGTTATTTCAATATCGTCTCCTCCAACCCGCCGATGGTGTCGCTCGCGATTCAGCGGCCAACGGGCGAACTGAAAGACACAGCGCGGAATATTTATGGCAACGGCGAATTTGTGGTGCATATTGTGGACGGCGAGAATGTCGCAAAGATCAACGAAACCGCTGCTTCCTTGCCGCCATCTGAAAGTGAAGTGGAATCGGCAGACCTTACCTTGATTCCGAGTACAGCGATTTCGGTTCCCGGGATAAGGGAATCGAAAGTCCGCATGGAATGCCGGTTGGTCCAAGCGATTTCGTTAGGCGGAGACGGGCCAGGCAGCGACTTGTTCATCGGAGAAGTGGTCCGATTCCATGTGGATGAAACGATTTACGAAAACGGCCGCATCGACCCGAGAGGATTAGGCGCAGTCAGCCGGTTGGCAGGCGCGAATTACGCCGCCATCGGGGATATCTTTACAATTGAGAGACCAAAATAAAAAAGAAAGAGGGAAAAAATCATGACGATGAAACATATTTTCAAAAAAGGGCATAACCCGGAAAAACCGGTTCTCCTGTTGTTGCACGGAACGGGTGGTAACGAGCAGTCGTTATTGACATTGGCACCGATGATCGACGCAGAAGCCTCGGTACTCAGCGTTAGAGGCAATGTTTCAGAACATGGCATGCCCCGTTTCTTTAGACGCTTAAGCGAAGGCGTATTTGACGAAGAAGATTTGGTTTTCCGGACCAATGAGCTAAATAACTTTTTAAATGAAGCAGCAACTAAGTACGAATTCAACCGCGACAATATCGTTGCCATCGGCTATTCGAATGGGGCGAATATCGCCGCTAGCCTGCTGTACCACTTTAGCGACGCGCTGACTGGCGCTATCCTGCACCACCCGATGGTGCCCCTGCGCGGTATCGCACTTCCGGACCTTTCTGGAAAAGAAGTGTTCATCGCGGCCGGCACCAACGATCCCATCTCACCACAGCGGGAAGCAGAGGAGCTTAAAGCGGCGCTGGAAGCTACAAAGGCATCCGTTGATGTCCATTGGGAAAATCATGGCCACCAATTGACCAGAAGCGAAGTGGAAGCTGCGAGACAATGGTATCAACGAAGATTCTAATTTATAGAAGAAACTAACTACTAGATAGCAAAAGAATGAAGAAACCGAGTGAAAGATAAAATAAAACATTGGAGGAAATATAAATTGATGGATTTAGGTTTATTGATAATCAGAGTGGTAATTGGGTTATTGTTTGCAGCACATGGAGCACAGAAGCTGTTCGGCTGGTTTGGTGGATACGGATTAGCAGGGACCGGTGGCTGGATGGAGTCACTTGGCTTGAAACCGGGCAAGACGATGGCGCTTGTTGCGGGATTATCCGAACTTATTGGCGGTCTGTTACTGATGGTCGGCTTCTTGACACCTCTGGCTGCCTTATTGATTGCAGGAACCATGGTTATGGCCATTGCCAAAGTGCATTTGCCGAACGGATTATGGTCAACAGCGAACGGCTACGAATACAATTTGGTGATCCTGGCAGTAGTGATTGGTCTTGCCTTGACTGGGGCTGGCCAGTATGCCCTTGACGCTCTTTTATTTGCGTGAAATATTAGCTTACTGTTCGAAAGATAGGGTATCAAGAAAAGAGCGTTTCGCATGGTTGAATTAAAAAGTTTATTGAACTACTAAAGACAGATTAAAGGTGGAAATAACATAAAAAAACAGCTGGAATTCACCACATAACGGCAATTGTCGGTCATCCACAGGAGAACGTCGACTTTTATGCAGGGGTATTGGGCCTCCGCATGGTCAAGAAAACGATCAACTTTGACGATCCGGGAACATACCATTTGTATTTCGGTGACGGCGGAGGAAAACCCGGAACGATCATTACGTTCTTCCCGTGGGCTAATGCGTATCAGGGGAAAATCGGCGCCGGGCAAGTCGGCGTGACATCGTATATCGTACCGTCAGGCGCCTTGTCCTTCTGGGAAGAACGTTTTGTGAAATTCAATATCAATTTCACAAAAGAAGAACGTTTCGGCGAAAGCTATGTATTATTTGAAGATCCGCATGGGCTTCAATTGGAACTCGTGGAAAGAGAAGGCGGAGAATTGAATACGTGGGAATTCGGCGGCATTACGCCTGCAGTCGCCATTACAGGTTTTGGCGGTGCAACCCTTCTATCCACCAGCCCGGAACAAACCGCAAAAACACTGGAAGAAGTCATGGGACTTGAGAAAGTTGGAGAAGAAGGCGACTTGATCCGCTTCCGTTCGTACGGGGACATTGGGAATGTCATCGATGTGAAAGTGACTCCTCTGGGACGCGGACAAATGGGCGTTGGCACAGTGCATCATATTGCCTGGCGCGCAGAAGATGACCAGGACCACCTGGACTGGCAGGAACATGTCCGAAACCAGGGATATGGTGTCACGGAAGTCAAAGACCGCAATTATTTCAACGCGCTTTACTTCAAGGAACATGGCGAAATCCTGTTTGAGATTGCGACGGATCCACCAGGTTTTGCGCACGATGAAACACCGGAAACAATGAGTCAAAACTTGATGTTGCCGGAGCAGTACGAATCACACCGGGAGCAACTAACGGAATCATTAATTCCTATTGAAGTCCGTCCGCTCGATTAAGGCGGGTGGGTATTCCTAAATGAAATACTTTATGCTATTCACTGGAGGCTGATCGGTAACCAATCCGGTCAGCCTTTTAATTTGCTTTCAGGAGAGTGGAAAAATGGTGACAAACAACCAATGGCACGTAGAGAAAAACATCTTTGAACTTGTCTGGAATAATACGAACGATGCCATCTTCACTATCGGTTACGATGGCTGCATCCTCTCAGCTAATCCGTCATTTGAGACCATTTTGGGATGGAAGCAAGAAGACTTGAACGATGACAATTGTTTTCCATTCTTCGTGAATATTTCCCCGGCAGAACACGAAGAACAATTAAACCTATTCCGGCAAGGGCAGGATATTTCTTACCATTTGACAAAAAGAAAAAGCAAAGATGGGCAGGTTCTGGATATTCTGGCTTCCTACCGTGCGGTTAATGAGGAGGAAGTGCTGGCGGTTGGCATGTACAAGGATTTTACTGAACAAAGGAGTATTCAGCGGCGGCTTGAGGCCAGTGAAGTTTGCTACCGCAATTTAATCGAATTTATTCCAGACGCGGTCTTTGTCGAGAATAATGGCAAAATCGTCTTTGCCAATTCTTCCGCCTTACAATTGGCTGGGGCTAAACGGATACAGGAGATGCTGGGCCATTCGGTTTGGGAATTTCTGAAGCCGGTGGTCCATGCGGCATTTACAGAACGAATAAAATGCTCTTTGTCTGAAAATGAGCCGATCATCGAACAGTTTCGCCAGGTCGAAGGAGAAGCAATCTGGGTGGAAATCACGGGGATAGCTTCCACGTTTGAAGGGGAAGCGGTTATCCAATTGCTGTTACGTGATGTGACCTTCAAGAAGAATTATGAGGCACAGCTTGAATATTTAGCTTTTCATGATCCCTTGACTGGATTGGCGAACCGGCGCTACTTCACCGAACAAATCAATCAGGCAATTGATCGGGCCACAGCTCACGATGAAATGCTTGCTTTCATGTATATTGATATCGATAAGTTTAAAGGAATAAATGACACAGAAGGCCATCAAATTGGAGATGAGCTATTGAAACAATTCGCAGCAAGACTGCGCGCGAATATAAGAGGTGAAAATGTCCTTTGCCGCGTTGGCGGGGATGAGTTTCTCGTCTTGATTGATAAAGTGAAAGACATGGAAATGGTCACAGAAATTGCCAAGTGCCTGCATCAAGAATTTCAGAAGCCATACTTTATGGAAGGCCGGGAAATAGCAGCGACTTCCAGCATAGGAATTTCACTCTTTCCAAAAGACGGCGAAAATTCAACGACGCTGATATTACGGGCAGATGAAGCCTTGTACGAAGCAAAAGCCCAGCGAAATCAGTATCAGTTTTACAATCAGGTTTAAAAATGAAGTGACGCTTGCTAGTAATTCCTACTCCTATGAGTTTACACATGACCGATTATCGGTAGTTGCACCAATAGAACGAGCGAGGAGAAGCTAATCAAAGTACCTCTTCTCGCTTTTTTGTATGAAAAAGTATACTTTTTTGAAAATCTGAAATCGTTAGCAGTTTCTTTTTATTTTTTATTAAAAACCTTAAATATAAAATTACATAAGGTAAATTATATAAATACAAAAAAGTAATCAAAATATTATCTCAGTTAGGGGCATCGTCAGGAAAATGCGGATTTACAACGTTAAGAAAATTGCAGCAAAAACATCGATTCCTTTTGTTTATAGGAACCGATGTTTTTATTTAGCTTGTGTCGCTAACGCACCAGTTAATTCAATAAGTCCCCATCTGTACTTATCCCATTTTCGATATAGTTGCATATGCACATGTTTTATGGTATTTTAAATACATGCATATGCACATATTTTATATGTAGAAAGGGAAGGTAGATTATGATGATATATGATTACAATAAATCAATAGGGCGTAAAGTAGTAACACTTTCTCGATTGATTGGAATCGGTTTGAATAAAAGATTTAAAGAACTCAATTGTCCACTTACATTCCAACAATGGAAGATTATGACTGCACTGAATTATCAAGAGGGAATTTCGCAAAATCAATTAGCTGAAATTGTAGAAAAAGAACACACAACAGTCTCCAAAATAGTTAACAATTTAATAAAGAAAAATATGCTTCGACGAACAACTGACGTGAACGACAAGAGAACCAACAATGTTTTCCTTACTAAAGAAGGCAGAGAAATTCTTGAAAAACTTGCTACTGAGCAGGTACAAACGTTTTTTGATAGTTTAGTGGACGACATTCCTGAGCATGAGGTAGAAATCTTTACTTCTGTTTTGGAACGTGTAATAAAGAAAATCCAATGATTTTTATTATTATACGTTCCAATATTTTAGTATATATGTGCATATGCAACTAATGTGGAATAGAGGAATAAATTATGGAAGTATCAACACAATTATCCCAAAACCAACGCAGCAAGCTCATGCTTATTTTAACGCTTGTGTTAGTTATTTCAGCAATGAATACCACTATGTTTAATGTTGCACTACCAACGATTGGCGAACAGTTTTCTTTATTACCTTCACAAACAGGATGGATTGTAACCAGTTATTTAATTATTTTTGCTGTTGGGGTAACCATTTACGGGAAATTAGCAGATCAATATAAATTAAAAAACTTGATAACTATTGGGATTATTTTAATGGCTCTTGGCTCGCTTATAGGTTTATTTGCTTTAAACTATCCTTCGTTAGTTATCGCGCGCGTAATTCAGGCAGCAGGGGCAGCAGTATTGCCTGCATTAGCAATGATTATTCCAACACGTTACTTTACGCCTGAAACACGTGGTCGTGCGATCGGAATGACATCAGCTGGTTTAACGTTTGGAATTGCGATAGGTCCTATTATCGCAGGTCTCATTTTGACATCGTTTAGCTGGGATTATTTATTCATCATCCCACTTTTAATGGTTTTAAGTATACCAGCATTTCGAAAATATCTTGGTGATGAAAAAGGAGTACAGAGTAAAATTGACTTTATGGGTGCTTTTTTACTTGTTGCAACGATAGTATCATTTATGTTAGTTGTTTCACAATCAAGTTTAATACTTCTTATAGCCTTTGTTATTTTTCTGATTTTATTTATTTGGAGAATTAAGACGGCAGCAAATCCATTTATACACCCAGATTTATTTAAAAACAAAGCTTACACATTAACACTTTTAACGTTCGCTTTAGGTGCAGGAGTAGCATTTTCTATGCCATATCTTTCTCCACTTATGTTTGTTAATATTAACCATCTTTCACCATTTGCAAGTGGTCTCTTTATGTTTCCTGGAGCATTAATTGCTGCATTGCTTGCCAAAACAGGTGGTAAAATTGCAGATACCAAAGGGAATTCAACTCTTGCCTATATTACAATCGTTTTATTCTTTATCTGTTTCGCATTACTTTCGTTCCTTGCAGGGACTTCTGCATATCTTGTAATGGTCATATTAGTTTTAGGATACGTAGCCCAAAGCCAATGGCAAGTTGCTATGGCAAATACCTTGTCTAATACCTTATCGAAAGAACAGACTGGTATTGGAATGGGACTGTTCATGCTAGTTAATTTCGTTGCAAGCTCAATTTCTGGTACATTTATAGGAAAAGCACTTAGCACCAGTTCAAGTGTAAGTTTAAATCCTTTACACATCCCAGCAGATGGAACCGAATATAGTAATATATACGTTGTATTAACTATTATTGTCGTTATTATAGCTATTTTGTATACGGTAGTACTAAAATCTACTGATAACAAAAAATCACTTTAAAGCTTTTTGTAGTCCAATCACATTGTGTTTTTTCTTTCACGGAATAAAAATGAGAGGCTGGGACAAAAGAATTTATAGAGTAAAAAAGTACCGTCTTAGAGACTCTCGGGGGATTTGCGCTACAGGCGGACGCGTTTCGCGGGCATGGCTTGAGCCTCCTCGTCGCTACGCTCCTGCGGGGTCTCAAGGCTCATGCTATTCCCGCAGAAGTCGCCGCCTTAAGCTCCAATCCCTACTTTTGATATACAAGGCACACTGTGGTGTCTTTATAAATATTCGTAATTACAAATGAAAAAGTTAGATATGTCCCAGCCCCTTTTTATTTTGTCATAAAATAATATTTAACAAGAACACGATTCCTTCTTCAACCAGCTAGTTAGTTTAAGTGAAGAAATTCACAATATATGTAGTTATAAATTTAATTCTTCTCCTCTAATAATTTCCTCTATAGTGCAGCTCTAGATACATTTGTGATTTCACATATTTGATTTACAGTCATATACCCCTCATTATACAATTTTATTGCATAGTTCATCCCTGCATGGTTTTTATGATATTTTTTTAATCGCCCTTTAAATTTCCCTTCTTTCTTAGCAAGTTCAATACCTTCTCGTTGACGCATACGAATAAGATCCCTTTCTAATTGATTAACGCCAACCATGACAGTAATTAAGAATCGACTGTAGGGATTTTCTTCTGACAAATCGAGCCATGTATCTTTCAAGAGATTTTAGTTTAGCTTTTTGGCTTCGTATGATTTCAATCAAGTCAAACTAATCCTGTGTGCTACGGGTTATCCTTGGTAGATCAGTAACATAAATGATATTACCTTCCCTTAAATATCCTGGCATTTTTTGTGATTGTTCTCGTTCCTTTGTTACACCAGATATTACTTCTTCATAAGTAATATCCATTCCAATTTCTTCTAATTGTTGAATTTGTCTGGCAGGATTTTGGATTACAGAACTCACTCGTACATATCCAATTTTTTTCATTTAGAGATGACCAATCAACCCTCTTACTAAAAAACAAGATTGTGTTCTCTACAATTCATTTCTCGAAATTTCAGGGTGCAAAACGTACTTTGTCTTAAATAAGGGAAGCATTTATTCCTAGTCCTTAAGTTGACAGCTATGGTGGCTTGAGCCTCAAGGAGTCACCGCCTTCCATTACGATCAACTAGCGTAATTCATTGATTTTTTACTAGTTATTGCCTCTTCACCTGAATGATTAGAAATGATTGTTAAGTTTATATTATAGAATAAACAGTAAAGTACTAAGACAATTATAAAAGGAAAGGTTGTAAGGATACTTTTTAGTTTTTTGGGTTTGTCTACAAGCTGAGACCGCCAAACCAGCGGTCTTTTTTCATTGCCTCATAAGCAAAATCACAAAATACACAACCATCGCAAGAAAACCAAGAGGCACACCGACCCGCGCCCATTCTCCACTCCTTATCTTCAACTTACCTGCCGCAATAATATTCGGGATATTTCCTGGAATCAGCATCCCTCCGCTAATGAGTAACCCAAGCAAGATCGCTTGAATTGTCTCTTCATCCATCGCGGGGCTAATTTCCGCTGCTGCAAGTGTTGCATTATCGAGGACTGATGAGATCATGTTGATCCAGTAGAGCGTGAGCGGATGAAGGTCGAGCAAATACAAGCTGATCAGCGGTTCAAATCCTGCACCGAGAAGAGTTAACGCAAGGACAAAGATGTACACTTTTATTCCACGCACGAGAATGCTCCCATACGATTCTGCCGCTTGTCCAGATGAAATGCGGGTCGAACGGCTACGAGGGCGAATGAGGAAGAGTGCCAGGATACCAAAGACGAAGACACCCGCGATGATATCTGTTCCCAGTAGGTTCATCAGATAATAAAAATCTTCATCCAATTTATTCGTAGCAATCGTCGAAAGTGGTTCTCCGATCGGGGTGAGAACGGCTCCCATGCCAATCGCATAGCACGCTAGGATGACAAAGCGAATTTCTGAACGCCGATCCATCTGCAATACAGAAGCAATCGCAACGAGTACCAATGCCGCGATGATGGCGGTGATGATACTGGAGATGAGACCTAACACCATAATAACGAGCGCCAAGAAGAGTCTGAATGGAATCATTTGGCTGCCAGTCAAAACTGCCTTCTCAAACGGCTTGCGCATCCATCGGAATAGGATACCTGCCACAACTACAGCTATTGTGATGTGAAGTGGATCATATAAAGCCTCTATCCATAACTGTGGCTGTAAGACTCCACTAATATATGCAGCAGCACAGCCCATGAAGAATAAAAAAAGTTCTAAATTGCGCTCAATTCGGGGAACCGAAAAAGGCAAGAATAAAACGAAAACTAAAATGACCAGCAATCCAACTACCATTGAATTCTCCTTTCTTTTACTCAATTACGTGGACACTCCGCGTGTATCCATCCACTTTTAGAAGTGGGAGACTTCAGCTAAATCATGTTAATTCTTCTACACTCTATGCAAAGCGCCGACTCATTTTGCATAGAGTGGAAATAAGATAGAAAGAAAAAGGAGAGACACGCTATGGAAGTAACGGACATTGTACTAATTCCGGTCATTATTGGATTAGTGGAATTACTAAAATTATATGGACTACCGAAAAAATTAATGCCGATCTTATCGCTAGCTTTAGGGATTGGTGGGGGAATGTTTTATTTGTTTCCGACTGACTGGAAATCTGGGGTGTTAAGCGGGCTCATTATGGGGTTATCGGCGAGTGGGTTGTATTCGGGTAGTAAGACGATAGTGAAGCGGAAGGATTGTGAGGGGTCGGGAGAATAGATAAGTGAATCCTCTGAGGTAACGAAATGAAAATGGAAACATCAAAAAAAGGCTGCTATAGATAGAGCCTTTTTTGTTGTTTTATTTTAGGACTAGCTTTTTTAATTTTAAGAGGAAAGTGACGGTGAAAATGAACCGTAAAATCTACAGTTCAGAATTTCAATCCACGCTCTCCATACAGAGAGCGACACGCTTGATGCCGCTTATAAAAGGAAGTGTGAGACAATTTCAATCCACGCTCTCCATACAGAGAGCGACTTCACTGTCATTCGTCAGTTGACTCGTCTTCGCGGATTTCAATCCACGCTCTCCATACAGAGAGCGACTTTTTCATGCACTTCATGTTCGGAATGCGTCATTATTTCAATCCACGCTCTCCATACAGAGAGCGACGTCCACAGATTGCTTTAAAAGAGCCTTATCCGATTATTTCAATCCACGCTCTCCATACAGAGAGCGACTAAAGTAACTTCTTCTTTAAATTCATTTTCATTATTTCAATCCACGCTCTCCATACAGAGAGCGACGGCAGTTGATTATATCGCGTGTGGTAGCTGGACAAATTTCAATCCACGCTCTCCATACAGAGAGCGACTCACTACAGGTTTAATGGGTGACGCTCCACACGATATTTCAATCCACGCTCTCCATACAGAGAGCGACCAGTCGCACAGACCGCTATTAGACTACTATTTCAGATTTCAATCCACGCTCTCCATACAGAGAGCGACATTGTTGTTTACCGTGATAATTATGAGTATGCAGTATTTCAATCCACGCTCTCCATACAGAGAGCGACGGGACAACAGAAGATTGCATTGTTATCCGCAGACATATTTCAATCCACGCTCTCCATACAGAGAGCGACGGTAATTGGCAAGGGTTTAATGGTGAGTACCGAATTTCAATCCACGCTCTCCATACAGAGAGCGACGGCTTTAGAGGTTTTCAGACAATTCGACATGATTATTTCAATCCACGCTCTCCATACAGAGAGCGACGTGTCGTTATAGGCACTCTTTTTCTTCATTTAAAGAATTTCAATCCACGCTCTCCATACAGAGAGCGACTCGAGGTAAAAGGAATCGTGAACAACCCGGATGCATTTCAATCCACGCTCTCCATACAGAGAGCGACTCGGTGTTAGCTTCATCGCATTGATTGATGTCAAAATTTCAATCCACGCTCTCCATACAGAGAGCGACGATTTAATACAACAGCAACAGGCCGTTCTTGCAAAATTTCAATCCACGCTCTCCATACAGAGAGCGACTACGAGATATTGTGTGATCTCCTTAACATTCTACTACAAATTGTGGTAGTAGTGAATACATTCTGATAATCAGCACTTTTTGTTCGTAGAAATGCAGAAAAAATGCGCGAACCTCCCAGGGATTTCATGGGCACTTGGGGTTCGCGCAAAATAGCAGTTGATGATTTATCATATTAGTAACCTTAATCAAATGAGTATATGAAGCATCAAGCGAAAGGCAGGAAAAAAGTTAGAAAGAGGGAAAGGATACGCATACCAGCAGCAAGCCACCGTTTCCTAAAGACACTTGTTTCCAATAATTTATCTCCTCTACATGCTGTATTCCTTTTATGGAACTCCTTTTCATCGTAGAAGATGACGTGGGTGGAGATTCAAGTGAATTTTTTTCAATACCTTAGATACGAGGCAAAATCGTCACGGCAACCGTACTCGCTGTCGTAGAACTCTTCTCGCTTGCCTGATAATATTTGAGCATCAACTCATTCAACTCATTTTGAAAATCGTTTAGTTGGTCTTCTGATAAGCGTAACTCCAACAAGGAGATCGTGGACATATCTTCTTTCGTTTTATTTGACTCCAACGACGTTAAGTAATTTTGGTATTGGGACATCAACACCATTTGATAATAAGAAAAGTAATTGAGTTTTTTCTCCTTGGACAAGTTTCTCCAGTCGTCCATGTCTAAACGTGCGGCCTCTTCATTCAATCCATAATACTTCTCCGTCACCGCCCGCACTTTCCGTTCATCCACCACTTGGATGACATCCGACTCCAACAACACTTGTATATGACGGTAGAGCGTTGCTTGCGGCACGTCTTGGATGATTTTCACCATCTCCTTGGTCGACAATCCTTCCTGATGCTGCATCAAAGATAAAACAATTTTCATTCTAACCGGGTGTAATAATAGTTCTGCTTTGCTGCTCATACTCATTCCTCCAAATCATATGAATGCTGTTCCAATCAGTTGTACAGATCATTAATTTATAAAATGATAATGTTATCAAAAATAATAAAGCAGAATGGATGGAAAGTAAAGTTGACAAAAAGTATGGATTTCTTAAAACCATATGTTATCATTATTGATAATGATAACATATGGAGGTGTGAATTGTGCAACTAAATTATGGATGGAATGATTTTAACGATATAGATTGGATGGCCATCATTCCGATACTTCTGCCTTTTATCCTGATAGCTGTAGTACTTATCTTGTTTGCACTGATTGATCTGTATCGGAATCGCCATCGAAGAGAGAACGTACTGATGTGGACACTGATTATCATTTTGTTCAATACGATTGGGCCTATTTTGTACTTCATTTTAGGAAGAAAGGATAGAAGAAGGACATGAAATTGGAGATTACAGATGTAACCAAAACATTTAAAACGAAAAAAGCAGTTAATCGGTATTCAATGACAATTGAAAAGGGGGAATGTGTCGGGCTGATCGGTCCGAATGGCGCAGGAAAAACGACATTGATCCAGATCATTGCAGATATTTTGGAAGCGGATCAAGGCGAAGTTCGGCTGGATGGAAAGCCTCTTTCTACGATGAAACGAGAAATCGGTTATTTGCCTCAATATCCGAATTTCTATCACTGGATGACCGCTGCTGAGACGCTGTTGTTTATGGGGGAGTTATCAGGACTCACGAGACAGGAGCTGAAAAGAGAGATTCCTGATATTTTGTCGCGAGTGGGGCTTGCGAGTGAAGAAGACTCGAAGGTGGGGACGTTCTCCGGAGGAATGAAGCAACGACTAGGAATTGCCCAGGCACTGCTGCATAAGCCGTCTTTCGTTTTGATGGATGAACCAGTCTCGGCACTTGACCCGATTGGACGAAGAGAAGTTCTGAACTTAATTCAAGAGATCAAAGAGGATACGACCGTCCTATTTTCTACGCACATATTAAATGACGCAGAGGAAATATGCGAACGGTTTGTCGTGATTAAAAGTGGCGAGAAGATTGAAGATACGTCGAAGATTGGATTGTTGAACCGAAATGGCGATGTGGCGATCCAAATGACGATCGGTACCGGAAACAGCTCATGGTGGGAACATGTGAAACAGTTGCCGTATGTACAGGGAGTGAAGGTTTTTGGGAATAAAGCACAAATCTATGTGAACCAGATTGAAAATGATAAAAACAGATTGCTCGGGGAGGCGTTACAGTATCCAATTGATATTCGAAATTTTGAAGTGGGCGGGATCGAAACAATTGAGGAAATCTTTTTAGACTTGGTGGTGGATGTATGAGCGCGTTTTCTGTATTGACGAAAAAGGAATTTTCACAGACAGTCCGTGAATTTAAAATAGTTTGGCTGCCATTGGTGTTTATATTGCTGGGGGCTACACAACCGATCATGATGCATTATTTGCCAAGCATACTGAAAAGTGTAGGCGGGATGGACGGCATCACTATCGATCCTTCTGTCACTCAAGTAAGTGGTGCCGAGGTGATGGCTTCCACAATCGATGCGCAATTCAATCAACTGGGTACGATCATTCTCGTTGTCTCTCTTATGGGTGTCATTCAGTCGGAGAAGGCGAATGGGATGCTGTCTTTCATTCTGACGAGACCGGTGTCGACCTTGTCCTTTGTTTGGAGTAAAGTGCTCTCGCAATTTGTATTTCTGGCTTTTTGTTTATCTCTTGGATTTCTTACATCCTATGGCTATGCGACATTTCTATTCTCAACCGTGCCTTGGAATGAATTTCTCCTTTCTATGCTGTTCTACTTCGTGTGGTTGTTATTTATCGTTTCCTTTGTTGTCATGGTGAGTACGATATTCAATAGCCAAGGAATTATCGCTTTGATTGGCATCGTCTTTTTGTTCTTTTGTGCAGTGACCGCAGGGTTGCATCCGATTCTAGCATTGTTGAGTCCAGCGGGAATGAGTCTTCAAGCAATTTCCTTACTAGCGACCGGAACCATGAATCCGCAAGTTGGATGGAGTTTTTTCTTTACGCTTTTATGGATTGGGATCACAGTAGGTGTCACGTATTTCTGGATTGCCAAAAAGAAGTTTCAAAAGTAAGAGGGGGATTCATGTATGTTAACGATAAGGAATCTTAGAAAAAGCTTCGGAGCTCATACGATATTGAGCGGAGTTGATCTGCAAGTTGAAAAAGGAGAGATTTTAGGCTTTGTCGGTGCCAATGGAGCGGGGAAAACGACGACGATTCATTGTATAACGGGTATTTTAGAACAAGACGATGGAACCATCTCTATCAATGGGGTTTCCCAATCGGACTCGCTTCTGTATAAAAAGCAATTTTATTATATTCCAGACACCATTCATGTGTTTCAAAATGTATCCGGATATGATTGGATTCAATTCTTGCTTCCTTTATACGGGGAAGTAGATGACGCAAAGTTGAGTATGTACATCAAACGATTTGGTATGGAGACATCCATTCATGCACCGATGGGGTCCTATTCGTATGGAATGCTCCATAAAATGTCACTCATTGCGGCTTTTACGATTCAGCCACCGATTCTCATCATGGACGAACCGATGAATGGCTTAGATCCCAATGCCGTTGTGACGTTTAAAGATTGTTTGAAGGAATATGTGCAAGCTGGAGGAACAGTCTTCTTTTCAACCCATCTACTGGATGTTGCTGAGAAGATTTGCCACTCGATCACCATTTTGCAGGGTGGCCGGATTATTTTGCATGAAGCCATCAACAAACTGATGGCACAAGGTTCTCTTGAATCTATTTTTCTGGAGAAGCAGAATCATGAAGCGTAGATTTCCGTTGCCTTTATTTTTCGCTTCCGCTGCCTATACAGTTCCGAAACAGATAGTCGTCCGGGTAACACTTCTATTCGCCTTGGCTTACATGGTCGTGCAGATGGCCATTGTAAATATCGCCATCTACAGTATTAGCACGTTGCCGATTTATTTATTTTATCACTTGGCGTTTTCCATTATTCTTGTCTATTTGCTGACGGTTTACTTCTCCATTTCCGTTATTTTTAGCTACCGAGAATATGGGTTGATGGCTTCGTTGCCGATCAAACCGCAACGGATTGTCAGTGCCAAGGTAATCAGCAGTTTACTTTTTCCGCTCATCCTGACAGGTATTCTCCAAATTCCCACCGTTATTTTATTGGGATGGGGGAGGAGTTGGGTGCACCTGCTGAAATGGGTGTTACTCCTACCGACGTTGCTTGTTTTTACAGTATTATTGCTACTATTTCTTTTGTCGCTGCTTCATCTATTGCGTAAGCATCTATCCACCATGACTTCATTACTTCTAAATAGTATCACTGCGCTAGGAATTGCGATGGTTTTCATTTTATGGATAGTCATGAGCTCAAAACTGCAAATCGCCACACTTTGGGCGGGCTTTTCCATGTCTACTCTCATGACCCTCATCGAGTCCGTCGCAACGTTGATGGAACGGATCTATGAGGCTGTCGGGCAAGTACCCGTATTGAAACCGATTATCGCTGTCTATACGTCTGCTGATCTATCGTTACACTTCCTCCTCATATTCCTTCTTTTTTGGGCGGGGAATTTCCTGTTGTTCAAAGGAACGGTCCATAATTTGGCGGTGAACTATTTGCAAAATGGAGCGATGGAGATGGGTTCTACGACTTTCAGGAAATCGAAAGGGTATGCGGGGGACAATGTTTGGGGCCGCTATATGCAGAGAGAAAAATGGATCATCCAGTCGGACCCGTATTTTAAGCTGCAAATTCTTTTAAGTAGCATAATGACACCCATCCTATCAGTCGGTTTATTGCTGGCCTATGAGAACCAATGGATGCCAATGAATCTGTTGGAAGACGGTCGATTAGAATTTATGTATGCCTATTTCGTGCTATTTATGAGCTGCATGAATAATACGAGCGGTACCCCGTATTCCAGGGAGGGCAAGTACTATCCTTCATTGCAAAGTTTGCCGTTTGACCAGAGGAAGGTCTATCTTTTCAAAGTGTGGTTATCGTCTGCCATTGGCGCTATGGCAATCATCAGCAGCTTTGTAATTCTGATGTTCTTTGGACACTTTACAATCCATTCGTTCTTGCTGGCTGTGGTGGTCCTTTTGTTGATGTTCAGTTATAATTTGCTGGCATCGCTGTATGATCGGAAACATCCGTTGACGGAATGGAAAAACCCGTCTGAAGCGATAAAATCGAATCCAAACGTGATCTTCAGTCTTCTTTTTGGTCTGCCATTGTTGTTGGTCGTATCGGGATTTCATTTCTACCTGTATTCGACTGCCATGCCTCTTAGCATGACAACGACTATTGTTCTTGTTGTCATCGCTGTATGTGATGTGTTGATTTTGAAAAAGGTTGTTTTTGTAGGAAGGTGAAATGAAATTTCATAGGAAAGTAGAAGTTACATTCCTCCATTAGAGGCTACCTGATTAATAGGTATTTTTCATCATCGAATCTATTATTGTTTAGTGAAACATACTTTTGAGGGCATCCAATTGGCTGCTCTTTTTTTTGTGTCGTATTTGGCGGAAAAGGCGTCACTTACGAAAGCTGGGCACGTACAACTATCAAATAGTACGGCAAGCACAAGCAACACACTTGCAGCCACGCCAGCTGCTGTCAAAGCGGCAATGGACAGGGCAGATGCGGCTTTTACGTCAGCCAGTAACGGTAAAAACGCAGTAGGTGCGGCGATTACTGGTGTTGACCCAGCGGTGGTTATCCCGCCTGAACCTACGTTTAATGATTTGGCTGGTGCAATTGGGCATATTTCTACAGGGAAGAAGTGGGCGAGCGGAACAAAATCTACAGATAGTACAGGTCGTTTAACAGTTACAAATTTACCTTTCAGACCTTCAGTTGTTATATGCTACGCAATTAACGAAGCATTTCACCGTGCCGTAATAAGCTCAATAAATGATTTCCACAAAGTGATGATAGGATCTGACAAAGTAATAGGTGCATATGGTGGAATGTTATCCGGTGTACATGCGTCAGGTGCTGTTATTGAACACGCTTCTTTTAACAAAATAACAGATAATGGATTTGTAATCAATTCGCAAATAAACATGGCTACAACGGCTGATTGGATAGCATACGAATAAAAAAGAGGAGTGTTATTATGAAGACGCTAATTATCTACGACGAACAAGGCTATATCCTATCTACAAGAAGCGGACAACCCGCACCGCGAGAGCCACAAGGCGTTCCATTTTTATGGGTGGATATTCCCGTCAACAAACGTATCAAAACGACAGATAGAATCGGTGTGGATGTCAGCAAGACACCACATGAAGTGGTTTTTGAGGATATACCACCGAGTGAGATTGATGTTTTGCGCAAAGATTTGAATGAAGCAGTCATGGAATTATCCATGCTCATTTCAATGGGAGGTATGTAATATGTTTAACAAAAACAGCATGGTTGTAAGGGTGTGGGCTGATGCGGTCAAAAAAGGCGACAAAGAACTTTCAGAGGTTCCTAATTTGTCTAATCTCATTGAAGTTGTTACGTCTATTATTGAGGAGGCTGAATAATATGTTTAACGGAAATAGCATGTTGACGAGAGTTTGGTTTGGTGCGGTTATGGCGGGCACGTATCCGTATAGTATGGTTCCTGATTTATCAAATTTACGTGATGAAGTCGGCAAGAAACTAACTGAAATTGGATATGACATTAACGAAGCACCTACAGAGTAAGGTGTATTTTTTATGGTTTAAAATCCATCCTTAACGTATGATTATTACAAGGATGGTGATTGCTTTGACTAAACCTAAATATTTTATTGAGTATACAATCCGCATAGAGGGAAACTTTCGTTCTGTTGGAGATTTTTCGGATGAAATTCATAAGCCGGAACACTTTTTGGAAGATTGCGGGATTATGCTGAGTAAAGTCAAAGGCAGAAAAGAGAAAGTTGTGTTTTTGTATGAAGATGAATTCGAAGATGAATGTTTTTTAATGTATACATTTGATGGGGAAGATAGTGAGGATAGTGTATACGTTAAATATTATCATTTTAAATGAATTGCACATTCGGACCCTAATGCGTAATAGCCTGATTAATCTCAGGCTATACTATACAAAATTCAATAAACTTTTCTCCAAACTTAGAAAGTGAAACTATTTTTATTGTAGGACTTTGACCAAGAAAAGTTTCAGTGACATAATTCGCCCTTAGTAAACCAAGGTTTTCGAGTCTAGATATAGCGCCATCACGTAATCCCTCTTCAACCTCCTGAGTTGAAACGATATGCTTGTGTAATTCTGAATAACTTAATAAAACTTCAAACTCTAAAACAGTAATAGATGCTAAGCAATCCAATAACATCTGACGCTCGTCATAATTTCTTTCAATTGTAGGGCTTTGGAGCAAATTAATGAAATAATTCTTGAAGTAATCCCTCTTTTTTCCAGAAGATTCTATTTCAATTTCTTCATTTAAACGCTCGATTAAAGTAACAAGACTTTCTTCATCGTGGGAATGAAACGGAAGAATACCATCTTCCATAGTCGAGAGACGTTCAGATAAATCGCAGTAAAAAGTTTCGATTCGCCTAAATCGTCTCTCTTGTTTCGTGGAGAAGTATGCTGTAGACAACGAATTTCCAACAAAGGGTATTGCCGATAAACTTGCTTGAACGATGACGTCTTTTGCTGCTATGTCTGTAATATTTTCATTCATAATGAACTACCCCTCTCTTAGTAAGTTTAATATTCGACCAAATCTTCTAAAACCCTCTATTTGTAGGTAATAAGAAGGTTAAATATTCTCTCTGTCGAATATTGGAAGATAGGGGGAGGGGTTTTTAAAATGAATATTACCTGGACTCAAATCGTTAACTCGTTATTGCCTCTGCTTGGGGTTGCGGTCGGTGGAATAGCGACGTATATGACGCAAACCAATGTTTTGAAAAGGCAACTTTCACGAGAGCTTGAAAAAGAAAAACAAGTAGAGAACATCGCGCGTCTAAAAATATATAGTGAAATTCTTAAACTTGTCGGTGAACATGAGATGATTGTTTACGATGGTGGAAGGGAAAAATTCAACCTAAAGGTTTATCGAGCGAACTTTAGGCCTAAATTTTTTTCTGAATTTTATCTACTGCATCAGGACTTAGCGGATGATGTCAGGAGTATGGATATTACTATTGCTGAAGCGGAACTGACTGGATACATGGATAGGGAAATGAGTGGTTCTTTGTCAAGAACCTTTAACAATCTCATAGAGAAAATTGAAATATATTTAAAAGAATACCGATCATTACAAACTTGAGCATCCACCCGGGCGTTCTTTATATGCTTGTTTATGGAATATTTGGCTGCCGAGGTTGAGGGCAACTAAACGCAGTATAAGCTAGCATTACTTTTTCGTCTTGAATGAGTAAAAAGGAGGTCTCCAATTCGCTTATGTAGTATTGTAAATGTAAAAATGGTTGAGGAAGTGATTACGTGTCTGTTGAAAATCAAAAAGAAAAATTTAATGAAGCCGAGTATTTCTATTCAGAAATGCAAAGCAAGTATCACGAAGGTAATATCGAACACTTTAAATATTGCGTGAGTGCATTCTCTACTGCGGCAAGGAGTATTTTACAATATGCCCATGATGATGCTAAAAGTAAAGGCAAGTCAAAAAAATATAGGAATCTTATTAAAAATAAAAAAGCCATCAAATATTTTAAAGGCATTAGAAATTTAAATATCCATGTAAAACCGTTAAAAACAGTTGCACATGGTTATAGTGAAATCTCCGCTTCGCTAACAGTCGCTGGTGAAGAAAAATCAGAGATTAAAGAAATTCTAGTGAGTGAAGAGGGTGCAACAACCGGTTACACATACCACTTCGAAGACGGGACAAATGTACTTGAAAAGGGAAAGGAATATCTTTTGGAGTTAGAGAGATTTATTTCTAACTACATGGCCACGGTTAAATAAATCAATTAAGAACTTCCACTTGGAAGTTCTCAGACTGTAGACAAAAGGGTTGGAAATCGTAACGATTTCCAACCCTTTTGTCATTTCGGTACTAAAATCAGAG
>NZ_WHVW01000070.1 GCF_009651005.1 Sporosarcina obsidiansis | reverse complement strand
CCGCAGGTAGGACTCGAACCTACGACCGATCGGTTAACAGCCGATTGCTCTACCACTGAGCTACTGCGGAATAATAATAATTGGTATGTGGCACAGGATTTACAGCTTTTTCTTACAGACCAGCGACGTCTTACTCTCACAGGGGGAAGCCCCCTACTACCATCAGCGCTGAAGAGCTTAACTTCCGTGTTCGGTATGGGAA
>NZ_WHVW01000069.1 GCF_009651005.1 Sporosarcina obsidiansis | reverse complement strand
CATTGAAAACTGGATAAAACGACATTGAAAGTAATCAAGTAATCAACCGAGTCGTTCACTTTTGTGAATGATTCATGCAAACTTTTTACCCTTCGTTCTTTCTATCGCTAGAAAAACGTTGGACCTTTTATAGGTTAAGTTAGAAAGGGCGCACGGCGGATGCCTTGGCACTAGGAGCCGATGAAGGACGGCACTAACACCGATATG
>NZ_WHVW01000068.1 GCF_009651005.1 Sporosarcina obsidiansis | reverse complement strand
TAGCCGTATCGGAAGGTGCGGCTGGATCACCTCCTTTCTAAGGATTATGTCGTAACAGACATCGGAAGATAGATCTTGGATCTATCACGTTAACGTTTTGCGTTCAGTTTTGAAGGTTTATGAAATCTTCTTCTATAATAAAAGGGGCCTATAGCTCAGCTGGTTAGAGCGCACGCCTGATAAGCGTGAGGTCGGTGGTTCGAGTCCACTTAGGCCCACCA
>NZ_WHVW01000067.1 GCF_009651005.1 Sporosarcina obsidiansis | reverse complement strand
CCAACTACGCTAGAAAGCCTTCGCGAAATACAAGGCTTTGGTGATAAAAAAGTGAAGGAATTTGGGACTGAAATACTGGTTCAACGTCAAATGTTGGGGTGAGGTGTACTCCCCATCACCCCAGATGAACCCCGATATCTTTATACTGAATGTTTAATAAAATCTTTGCCCTAAAGTGATCGAAACGCTGAAAGCCATATGCATTGCGTTTCATCACTTTTGT
>NZ_WHVW01000025.1 GCF_009651005.1 Sporosarcina obsidiansis | reverse complement strand
CCGAACACGGAAGTTAAGCTCTTCAGCGCTGATGGTAGTAGGGGGCTTCCCCCTGTGAGAGTAAGACGTTGCCAGGCACAAAGCCATTCCCTATGGGGAGTGGCTTTTTTGTGCGTTTAGAAAAAGTAATCCCAGCTGAGCTAATGACTGATTCGAGAAGCGGTGAAGCTGACGCGGCAATCTGCTACTTTTCACGATCACGATTCAGAGCCCGGACGCGTAAGTTAAGTTCGTGTACTGATGGTAGTTGAGGGGCTTCCCCCTGTGAGAGTGAGACGTTATCAGGTATGCATCGCCATTCCCTGAGGGGGCGTGGCTTTTTTGCATTCACAGGAAGAATAGCGCTACATTAATACTAAAATGATTCTGATTGATCAAGGTTTGGTAAGGATATTTTGCAATCAGAAAACATAATAGAAGTATAATGATTTCCTACTTTCACAATCATTCTAAACCTAATTTGCAAAATGAATAATCAAATGACTGACTCATAAGATAAGCCATAGAGTAGATGAATGTAACTATATTTAATTTGAGATAATTGAAATGCCTTTATTAGGGTATATTGGTAGTAAGACGTAGTCGATAGCTGAGGGGGAGTGTTGTGTTCATTACTATAATTCAGCGGTTTTTAAAGGAGCGCTTTTTTGATCAAGCTGCACAGAATGCGTACTATTTACTGTTATCGGTGTTGCCTTTTTTACTTGTAGTGTTATCACTTGTTCAATTTCTACCTGTTCAAGAAGCAAGTATTTTGGCGTTATTACGGCCTTTTGTACCCGAAGAGTCTTTTCAGTTGATTGAGCAAAGTGTTCAGTCCATGATTTATAAAAGTCATGGTAAACTACTTCTGTTCAGTATATTGGCTGCGCTATGGACCTCCTCCATTGCGGTACAGTCTTTTGCACGGTCATTAGATTTAGCGAACGAGAAGAGACAGCAACAACCTCTCTGGATCAGTTTAATTCGCAATATGGGTGTGACGATCTTGTTTATGTTAGTCGTGCCGATGTCTCTATTCTTACCATTACTGGAGAAGCTGTTGCATACGGTGATTGCGTATTATGATGTGTTGGAAGATTGGCAAGGCTGGCTATATATTTGGCCAAATATTAAGTGGGGGCTAGGAACATTCTTTTTACTGCTATTTTTCTTATTGTTTTATCAACTCGTGCCGACGGGTAAAATGAAGTGGAAAGAAGTACTGCCAGGCGCTCTGTTTTCCGCGTTTGGGTGGCAGTTAGTTTCTTTATCATTTGGGGATTATGTAGCAAGAGTCGATTACTCCAGATTATATGGTCAATTGGCAGGAATCATTATGCTTGTGTTATGGTTTTATTTGACGGCAGTAATTATATTGCTGTCAGGATTGTTGAATGCTGAATGGAGAAGGAAGGTGCGGTTCAAATGAAGATTTTAGTAGTAGATGATGATATACATATAGTAGAGTTGGTGAGTATTCATTTGCGGCAGGCCGGATATACCGTTGTGGAGGCGATGAATGGGCAACAAGCGCTGGACTTGGCGGAGCGGGAATGGCCGGACTTGGCGGTTGTGGACGTCATGATGCCTGGAATGGATGGCTATACGTTGACGAAGAAGTTGCGCGAGGATACGGAGATTCCAGTATTGCTACTGACAGCGAAAGGAGAAATGGAGGATAAGGAGCGAGGGTTTTTGGCAGGATCAGATGATTATCTTGTAAAGCCGTTCGAACCGAAAGAATTATTGTTTCGGATTCATGCAATTTTGCGGCGCTATGATAAAGCGGTTGATCGGATGATTCAAGTCGGTCCTTTGCTGATTAATCGTCAAAGCTATGAGGTAGTGCTTGGTAAAAAGTCCTTACTACTGCCGTTAAAGGAATTTGAGTTACTATCCGTACTGGCATCCAGGCATAATCAAGTGTTCACGCGAGAGGTTTTAGTTGAGCGTGTATGGGGATTTGATTATGAAGGGGATGAGCAGACGCTGAGCGTTCATATTAAGCGTCTGCGAGACAAGCTGGAAAAGCTTTCGGATCGAGTGAAGATCGTGACGGTACGCGGTGTAGGTTATAAGCTAGAGGTAGCTGGATGAAGTCGCTTTATGGAAAGTTTCTTGTTTTGACACTTGTCATCATGTTAACGAGTGCGCTGATTGCATTTTTGACAGTTAATACATATTACCATCGCTATTTGAAAGAACAAAACGATACGAAAAATGTGAATGTAGTGAAGGAGATTGCATCGTTCCTTGAGGCAAAAGAGGGATTCGATTTGACGTCCTATTTTGACATGTTGGCTAGTACTGGTTATAAACTATTGGTGATTGGACCAGATGGAAGTTCTACTGTGTATGGTGAAGCATTTCGATTGAACAATCTTGAAACAGAAGCAATTGGGTTGGTGCGAGATGGACAAGTGTATCATGGTATGCGCGATTTGAAGGCAGAGACCTTTTTGACAGGGTATTTTTCCAATGAATCTGCTAATACAGTTGGTGTATCCTTCACCTATGAAGGCAATATCTATGCGCTGTTTTTGCGTCCTGATATCAAAATGCTATTTAGCGAAATCCATTACTTGCTGGGCGGTATGGTGATCGTGATGGCGATTATCAGTTTATTAGCGATGCTGGTAGTGGCGCGGAAGTTAATTGAACCCATCGTGGTGCTGACGAGGGCGACGAAGAAAGTGGGGGAGGAGCGGTTCAATGGTGAATTGTCGATTGATAGGCGAGATGAGATCGGTCAATTGGCGAAAAGTTTTCAGCAGATGATCAATCGCTTGAGTGAGAATGATCAAATTCGGAAGACGTTTATTAGCGATGTGTCGCATGATTTTCAATCTCCTTTATTGAATATTAAAGGATATGCGAACTTGTTGTCGAATGAAGACTTGCCTGCAAATGAAAGAAAACACTACGCAGGAATTATCCAATCTGAAACGGAGCGATTGTCGACGTTGACAAAGCAGTTGCTCTTGTTGACCTCACTAGATCAACTCGTTTCGCCTTTGCAGAAAAAGGTGTTTCGTATGGATCAGCAAGTGAAAGAGACGGTACGCAAATCTCAATGGCTACTGCAGGAAAAAGAGATGTCGCTTTTGCTAGAGATCGATGAGATACTGTATGAAGGCGATCCCGCTTTCCTGGAGAAAGTGTGGGAGAATTTATTGTCGAATGCATTGAAGTACACTCCAGACGGTGGAACGATTGATATTCGATTGACGGAACAGGAAGATGAAATATGTTTTTTTATTCAAGATACAGGTATTGGTATGTCGGATGAAACGTCGCTACGGGTTTTTGATCGTTTTTATCGGGCTGATCATTCACGTACGCGCGAAGTCGAGGGGACGGGGTTAGGTTTATCGATCGTCGAACAAGTAGTCAGGCTCCATGAGGGTACGGTAGAAGTCATCAGTGAACTAGATAGTGGAACGACTTTTATTGTACATTTGCCGAAATTGTAATCCGTAGTTCATCTTCTGTTCATCTTGGATGAGTATTATAAAGATAGTAGAAAGATGACGGGAGGAAGAAATTGATGCAAGATCAATGGAGTTTACGATTAATTCGTGTAGCTGCAATATTTGGTTTGATTGGAACGGTGCTAGGTTCTCATATGGCGGGTGCAGGATCATATGCGTTTCGTCCGATTCATGCTCATATTTTGTTAGTGGGCTGGTTATCGATGTTTTCATGGGGAGTTTTTTATAAAATTTACCGTGTACGAGCAAAGAAGTTGTTGGCGCTCCAAGGTTGGACAGGTATTGTGGGAGCGATCGGATTGACTGCAGGCATGTGGTTACAATTTATGCAGCCGTTTAATATAAATGAGACGTTTGCGCTGATTTTCTATATTGTCGGAGGAACCGTTTTGCTAATTAGCTTTGCGCTATTTGTTATTGTGACGATGATGGTGGAAAAGGCCTCTGCCCGCTAATGAGTATAGAGAAACCCCCATGAATACGGTACATACCGTGTTCATGGGGGTTTCTACTTTTTAATGATGACACGAGCTAAGTGTCCAGGCATTTATGTTCAGTACATCTCAATTTTCAAAAACTTCAATTTCCTGAGTAAACCAATCGTCCTGAATCTCTGTTTTCATCAATGCATTATCATATTGATGCATGATTTTCCGTACATTTGCTAGACCAATGCCTCGATGTGTACCTTTTGTCGAGAAGGTTTCCTTTCTTAGATCTTCAAGCTGAACCGTACCATCTTGGAAGGTGTTTTTAATTTGTATAACCACTGAATCATCCTGTTTATAGCAGGAAATAAAAATTTTACCGAGTTCCACTGATTGATTAGCTTCAATTGCATTATCTAGTAGAATCCCGATTACTCGTGTCAAATCAATAATATCCATCTGTATCTTATCAATCACTTTAGGAATATCGATCGTTACATGAATTCCTAATTCATCAGCTTGTAGCGATTTCGTTGCCAATAAGCCCTTAATACCAACAAGCTGTAAGTTATTCAATCTGCTCAGCACCCGATGTCTGAATAAAGTATGTTCTCCGCTAGTTGAAATGTGCTGTCGGAAGTAGTCTTTCAAGTCCTGCACATTGTTGGTATCCAAATAGCCTTGAATCGTCTGTAAAATATTCGCGTAATCATGGCGAAAGTTCTGCATGTCCCGATTCACCTGTTCAAGTGCTTCTGTGTATGTAATAAACTGTTCCAGCTCAATTTCGCGCCGTTTATTCTCATCTTGCCGTTTCAATCGATAAAAAATTAATATGAATAATACTGAAATTAATAGAAAATAGCCTAATTGAATAGCTAAGTTTACTCGTACGAGAGACATCGCATTCAGATTTGATATCGTGAAAATATTTAAGTAAAAGACAACAACCGTCGAGGAGACAATAATAAAAAATAAGAATACGATATAAGCAGATAGTTTTACATTTTTCCATTGTTTAAATACAAATTTCTTATAAAAGTAGATGTACGTAAAGAAAAACAGTAAGAAAAATCCGGCACCAATTATCATATGTATTCCATAACCTGTGTATACATAACTTCGAATCAATTGTGCGAGATGATCTGCAATAATACCGCCAATAAAGATTACACATAAATCTAAGATGACACGTATACTTTTAGAAAAAATATAGAATACGATAGTTGTTGAAATGAAAAGCGTGAGAATACCTACCCAATTTGTTAAGCCAAAAAAGGCAACAAGTGTTGGTAATACTACACCAAGTACTAAGTAAAAAATCTTTCGCATACTCAATCGGATATTTAATGTATAGAAGAGAGCAGAGAAAATAGCTAGAAATTCAATCAATGCATAAAATAAATCGGAGGGGTTCATGTTATCAGCCTTCTTTAGTAATTGTCATTTTTTAAAAATGGATGATGCTCTTGTAATTCTTTTGGCATTTCTTCTTCGTGGAAGAACAGTGTACAAGTATTCAATACAGAAAACCCACCAACAGCTAATGCCACTGCTGCAAATCTAGAAATTATAAAGTTTGTTGTCTTGCGAAACGTATTCATCGAACATCTCTCCTCATCAATTTTTGAACCAGAACAGTCGTTGATTGAATGAATAGACCTAGGATGATAAATGACTGGATAGGTTCTGATACTACACAGAACACGAACAGTACAGCCAATAAACGGATTCGCAAATGCCTTCTCAAATAAAGATAGTGTTTTTTATTCACAATCTGATGTTTTTCTGTATCGACTGGGGCGAAAAGAAAAATCACCATAACTGATAGTGTACCTATAATCCCAACCAACCATAGAGGTTGCGGAAAGGCCACTAAAAGACCAGACAACACAGGAAAGGCAACTATGCTCCAAAAAATACAGCTCCTAGCACTTGCAAAATGATATCCAAATGCTTTTTGCCTTAACACATAAAACGTCATATGTGTCACGAACGTTGGCAAGACACTGCCAAGTAACAATGCAATTCCATAAATCAAAACAAACTTGTAAAGCTCTGATACAATAATTCGAACCCCATATCGAATTTTCGCCTGATCTAGCTCCGTGTACTTCTGCTGATTAATCAGCAAGTTTACGATAGCAGTTTCTAGCATTACAACCTCCCCCTCTCTCCTATAACATATTATACCATCTTATGTGGAAAATTGAGTATATAGTTTGAAGGAATTGTAATTTAATACGATATATAGGCTCATTATTGATCAATGGAGTCTTCAATTGCTAGAGGGAATAAGCAGTCCTTCTATCATGCTAGCATATTTTCACTATATCGAATACAGTAGATTGAAAGAGTATTATGTCGAAAAATACAGAAAATAAATTTAGTTATGTTTTCTGTTTCCACAAAATAATTAAAAACTCTATGTCATACTGATTCTATATATACTTAATGAAGGAGTTAATTCGATGAATACTCATAATCGCTTTACTCTCACGATGATTTGTTTTGGACTATTGGTTGCTGGTGGTGTGTTGATTAAACAAACAGCGACGTCAAAAGAGATTACACAGCTACCAGTTGAAAGAGATTATGCACAGTTGAACATTGCTGTAAAGCAAGTACTAGAGAAAATGCCTTCGATTTCTGAAGAACTCCAGTCCATCCGTTCAGATGGAAAACAATCTGAAGCCGAGCGACAATTGGACAAGTTGTTCTCCGTGAAAAAGACAGAGTTCCGCATGAGGGTAGAAAATAATCTAACCAAAAAAGAGCACTCGCCTGAATTCTTAAAGGCTATGACAGAAAAAGAGACGAACCGTTATATAAACGCGCTTCGCATGGCAAAAGATGTCTACGGTATTAGCGTCTCACAAGAAGAGGTGACGTCGTATATCGATCAGAACGTGTCCACTGTACGGAATGAAGAAAAAAGGAAGTATGCGGAAGCGCTCGGTTTAACATTGAAAGAACTGGACTATGAATTTGATCGAGATTTTTATGTGATGGCTGTGCTGTGGGAAAAACTAATACCTCGAATAGCAGAAGACTATCCCAAGCTAGAGGGCGAAGGTGAACAAGCCTATTGGAACCGTGTAAAAGAAGAGTTTTTTAGTCTAACAGAGGTCGAAAAGTAAAATGAAATGGGGGGATAAGGAGAGTACTAGTTGTAGCTGCATTCCTCTCCTTACATGGTCTAGACTCTTTTACCGTGAATAGTACCAATCAGTCTTGTATTATAAATCGCCCCATATCCCGCTGTAATTGTTCGGAAAGTTCCATCAGATCTTGTGCACTTTTCGTAATGTGCTCATTTGTTCCAAGTTGTTCTTCTGTGGCGGCGCTAATGCCTTGAGCTTTAGTAGAAGTTTGTATGGCCAGCTCCTGAACGCTAGTAATTCCTTTGGATACTTCTGTTGTACTCAATTGGATCTCATGGATTGATTGAGAAACGGTATTGAACTTGTGATTCATCTCTAGGGTAGCTTGCTCAATCTGCTCAAATACATGATCTGTTTGTTGGGTAATGACAAGTCCTTCATGAACTAATAAAGTACCTTGTTTCGTGCTAGAAACAGTTTTGTCGATTTGCTCAATCATAAAGTCAATCATCATGCCGATTTCATTGGCGGATTGCTTGGATTGTTCAGCAAGGTTTCGAACTTCTTCCGCAACTACCGCAAACCCACTCCCATGTTTACCGGCACGTGCCGCTTCAATTGCTGCATTTAGCGCTAATAAATTGGTCTGTTCTGCAATAGATGTAATCAATGCGGAGACATTTCCAATTTTCTTCGAATCCTTTGCTAACTGGTGAATGACCATTGACGAATGTTCAATGGCTTCATCAATTTGCCCCATATGGCGAGTAAATGAATTCATGAGAGCACCACCTTCTGCAACCATTCCAGAAACAGCACGAGAGGAGGTGAGCATCTCGTCATGATCCTTCAAAATTCGCTCGATATGAGCTATCATTTGATGCATCGCTAGAGTAGATTGTTCTACTGTTGCCAGTTGCAGTTCACTGTCCAACCGATTTTGTTCAGTCGTTTTGCTAACGGTGTGAGCCGTAACCAAACTTTCCCCCGAATGAACAGCCAATTCCTCTGCATGAAGAGCGACTTCAGCAGCTGATTTGCGAACAATCGAAATGGTTTGGCGAAGATCTTGCGTCATGTCGTTGAGGGCATGAGCCATTTCGCCAATTTCATCTCGGTTTCGAATAAGAACTGGGGAAATATCAAGGTGCCCCGTAGCCAGTTGTTTAATGGCAGCTGTCATCATAGAGACGGGCTTGGCAATACGCTGGGTAAGAGTACGGGCAATAATCATACTAACCAAAAAGGCTGTGCCAATCATAATAGTGATAATCGTACGAATCCATCCAAGGACTTGTTGTAATTCATTTTCTGTTTGAACTCGTTCATCTTTCTGTTTTTTCGTTAAGTCAGCAATATGAGTAGAAACCGCATGTTGGTATCCCTCTCCCTCGGTAGCAATCTTCATAGCGCCCTCTAATTTCCCTTCTTGAACATCCCGTATAACAATTTCGCTAATCTGGTCATAGCTCATAGAAGTTTCCTTCACTTGCTGTAACAACTTTTGGGTGTCAGGTGTTTGGACTAGTTTATGTAACTCTTTCATTTTTTCTTGAAAGGAAGCTTGCAAATCTGTGCGATGTGCTAAATACTGATCATCTTGATATAAAATAAACCCATTCATATTCTTTGCTTGCTCATGTTGATTGGAAAGTAGCTGTTCATATAGTTCCACTTTCCTTACTTGATTGTCTATCAGAAAGCGATATTCCTCATTTACCTTCGAAAGTGCCCATAGGCCTGCCACACCTACACCAACTAAAATTACTAAAATGGATAGTAAACCCAGCCATAGCTTCCTACCAACTGATAGCCTCATATGTATATTGTCCCCCTATACGTAATAGATCTCTTTAATTATAGAGGTAGGAAATTAGTAGTGTAATGCGGTTTGTGTAAAGATTCTGTTAAATGAATGTAAATGTGTGCGTATAGCCTAAGTGAAAAACCTTCTCTTCAGCTAATGGATATTTGAAGAGAAGGAGAAAAAGAGGATAGGGGACAAGTGGTAATGTATCAGTGAAAAACAGTTCATCTAGTAGTGCAGTCATATCTTCACGCAAGTAATGAACATTGTGTGCACGATTTTCTAGTTTCGTATCAGTTTCATCTTGACGATCTCGAATTATTTTACAATCTATGAATTTTTATCGAGCTGTGACTTCATGATGGACATATCAGATCTTATGTCGGTTAGTACAAATAAGAGTTGCTGAAGAATTTTTTCGCTTATGGCTGTTCTTCTTGTCTTTTAAAGTTTTGAAAATATGAGGTACACGATTTTATGAAATAGTAAAGTTAGATGTAAATGATTCTCGAATAGCTCCTTTTGAATTAAACGAACACTAAATTTAATTTTCCTTCTTTCAGTTCCAATGAAGCATCGAACTTCTTACCATCAGCTGAAGTAAAGCCTTTGATAACATTGGTTTTTCCTGTCGTACACAGAAGTTTAACTTGTGCTGAAGTAATTTTCTTTTTCAAGAAAAGGCCTGGGAAAGTCTGTTTACAACCATTTTTGTAGTTGCTACAGCCATAAAATGACTTCCTAGCCACTATGGTACCCTTCCCGCATTTAGGACAAGGAGCCACTTCAGTCGGCGTATAGGCACTTCTGCGGGAAGACTGTGAAGGTGGTAGTACAATGTCGATTGTTTGCTGTTCGAGTTGTAACGGTACATCTTCAAGCAGTTTTTGAATGAATTTCGATACGTTGCCTAAAAAATGTTGGCCAGTTCCTTCCCCATTTCCAATTTTCTTTAAATAGGTTTCCCATTTCGCTGTCATAGAAGGACTGGCGAGTAGGCTGCCTTCAATCGCCTGACACAACACACGTCCTTTGTCAGTAATGGAAACAATATTTTTCGTCACGGAAATATAGCCATGCTTTTTAATAGTTTCAATGATCCCACTTCGTGTCGCTTCCGTTCCAAGACCTTCAATTTCCTTCAGAATATCCGTTTCGCTTTGATCTTCCACAAGCTTTCCACATGTTTTCATCATCGCGATCAGCTGACCTTCTGTGTAGGGTTTTGGTGGCTGAGTTGCACCTTCTTTAATGGCGATTTCACTTTGTACAGTTTCATCTCGTTCGAGTGGCGGCAAGGCAGGGTCTTCTGTGTCTTTTTTCTTTGACGTGGAAAAGAGTTCCTTCCATCCTTTATCGCGCTCTGTTTTTCCGGTTGTAAAGAATGGCAGTCCATTTACGTCTGTTGTCACTTTCGTTTCGGTATATAAATAGTCACGGTGGAACATAGCAAGTGCTGTGCGTACGACTTCTTCATATAAATTACGTTCAAGCGGTGCCAGTTTTGCTAAGGTAGTCGCGGTCGGAATTTTCTTTGTTGGAATGATTGCATAGTGTTCTTGTACCTTTGAACTGTCCACATAGCGCTTCTTCGGTGTGCGTGAAGCAGCTTCAAAAGGGTGTTCAATCAGTTTTTGATAGTCTTCAATATTGGCCACTAAGTAGTTGAACTCGCTCGGTGTAATATGCCGCGTGTCAGTCCGTGGATAGGATACTAATTTCTTCTCATAGAGTGTCTGCAACGTCTTTAGAACGGTGGCGGGACTTGCTTTCCACCTACGGTTAGCAATTGCCTGCAATGTCGAAAGGGAGTGCAACTGTGGAGGTGGCATGCGTTTGTCGGTATGCGTGATCTCCGTGATGGTACCGGGCGTGCGCTTAGTGATATTGCGACTGTTCAATGCTTCAGCTATCAATCCCCGCTTCGGCTCTTTCAACTTTGCTTTCCCTTTATATGTTCCGTTTGTTGCAGTGAATAAGGCTTCCACTTCAAAAAACGGTTCAGAAACAAATGTCTCAATTTCACGTTGCCGCTGATAAATCAAGTACACAGTCGGTGATTGAACACGGCCAATCGAAAAAACATCTTTGACGCCGCGTTCTTTTAGCAGTAGAGAATACAGTCGCGAGCCGTTCATCCCAACAATCCAATCGCTAATCTGGCGGGCTTTGGCTTCTTCGTACATGAGTAAATCTTTGCGATTATCATGCAGATTCGCAAAGCCTTTGCGCACTTCATCGACTTCAAGCGAGCTGATCCACAGACGTTTAATCGTTTTTCCTCTTGCACCTGTTTGATTGTAAATACTATAGAAGATATTCGAACCTTCGCGGTCAATATCACAAGCGTTAATAACCGTATCCGCCGCCAGTATAAATTTCTTCACAGCCTGAAATTGGGCATACTTTCCCTTGGCAACTTGAAATTCATAGCGTTCTGGTAAAATCGGTAAACTGTTAAGCGTCCAGCGCGTCCACTTTTTGTCATACGCTTTCGGTTCTTTTAACTCCACAAGATGACCGATGCCCCAGGTGATGATTGCGCCTTGTGGAAACAGTTTACTTTGCGCTAACTCAATATGTGTTTTTTGACGGCTTTTGACGGTAAATGCTTCGGCGTAGGCTTTTGCTTGTGATGGTTTTTCGGCAAGGATGACAGTTTTCATAACAACACCTCTTTGGTTTCGATGGTAGAAACTCTTGTTCTGTTATTATCGCATAAATGGAGGAGGTTTACGAATTCATCGTAGACCAAACAACACATTTCTTTGAGTATTTAAGAAAAAGAGTGTGGTGTAGATTTGGATGGAGATTGAACAAGCCTTTGGAAATGTACTAAGAAAAGTGAGGTTAGAGAAATCATTATCGCAAGAGGAGTTAGCGCACCTTTGTGAATTAGATCGAACCTATATCAGCCTTTTGGAAAGAGGAAAAAGAAAGCCAACTATCAATACTATTTTTGCATTGGCAACGGGCTTAAATGTCTTGCCAAGTAACCTTGTATAGTCTACTGAAAATTTATTTGAGTTAGAGGATTTATTATTAATCAAAAATGGTTGTTATACTTTACTTTTGTTTATGCTTAGATTACTTCCTATGTAAATGAGAGATGTGAGTAAAACACATATAACTGAGGGAATTATACTGTTGCCGTAAGTTTGGAATGGGGATAACTGTAAGAGATAATTGATTCGTTTTGATATTTTAAAGCTGGGCCTTTCTACATTTGATTGTATAAAGGCTCATTAATATTGTTTCACGCAAGAAGGAAACCTTTAAAAATTACTTCCTCTCGTCTAAATTTCCCCTTTACATAGCTGTGTTTTCATATCTTCAATTATATATTTGGCATCATAACCTACTCCTTGAAGAAGAGACGCTCCTCTATGTGGTTGCCGCAGTAAACCTAAAAAGTAAAGCCCTTTAATTGGGCTTATCCCTCTGTTGGTATTTGTATCTTCAAATGTAACACGATTGTTCCGGTTACACTTCACTCAATCAAACCAAATTCACTCACCATTTGTAATTTGATATGGAGAGTGTTTATGATGGATGTAATAATTGAACGTTGCGTGGAGTCGGATATATATTCGGAAAAGATCGGGTTTGTGTATTAACAGAAACCTATACAGAGAAATTACATTAGAAATTCGAGTTGTCTAAGACGTTGACAATAGATCTGTTTCGCTTATTGAATTGGTTCAAAGAAAGCACGGATACGCATATTGCCATGGATGATACAGGTGTCTATTCAAAACTTTATCGAAAGGAACTCTAACTACTAATATAGAGGGATGATTATGATGAAAAAAATTTTAATTATAGAAGACGAATTTGCAATAAGCGAGGTGTTAAGAGTCTATTTACAAAAAGCTGGATTTCATATTGAACAGGTATTTAATGGTATGGAAGCGATGGAGACATTTTATTCGAGCCAGCCGGATCTTGTACTATTAGATGTAATGCTTCCCGGGAAAGATGGATGGAAATTGCTGAAAGAGATACGCCAAATGAATACGTGTGCTGTTATTATGCTTACGGCTTTAGGGGATGTTAATTATCGATTAAATGGATTGAATGAAGGAGCAGATGATTATATAGCGAAACCGTTTAATGCGGAAGAAGTGGTCGCTCGTGTAAAAGCAGTGATGCGTCGTTCCAAAGCCGAGAATTCTCAGGTTAAACGATTCGGTCAACTTGAGATTGATTTGAAATCACATCATGTTAATCTTTTAGGAAAGACAATTCGTTTAACACCGCGTGATTTAACCGTCCTTTTATTTTTGGCTGACCATCCTAACCAAACGTTTACAAGGGATCAATTGATTGAAGAAGTTTGGGGGTGGGATTATGAGGGAAGTGATCGGGCGGTTGATCTTGCCATAAAGCGATTAAGAAACGCACTACAGGATTGGTCGAAAGAAGAAGGTGAAATTAAAACATTTCGTGGAATGGGGTATCAGTTGAGTGTTTATAAAAAATAAAAAGAGAATTCCCCTAAGTCGTTATTGGACAAGTCGTTATTTATTGACACTATGTATTGGATTAATTGCAATTGCATTTTTCTCTGCGTTATGGATCCGCAATACTACTCTAGAAAATCGCATCAATATTATGAAGTTGCTTACAGAGGATATGGCAAATAGAATCGTAAGTACTGGTGAATTAAGACCACTTCTTGGTAGGGGGGTTCCTGGAGGATTTCCAGATCGCCGTTGGATGGACTTAGAAGGTGAACCATTTATATATATTGCAAACTCGGAGGGACAAGTTGTTTCCAGTAATCGTCCGATGGGACCTTTAGGCAAACAAGTAAATGAAAATATTATAGAATCTATAGAAACAGTGCAAAAATTGCACTTGAGTAATGATTCAATTAATTATTATCTAGTTAAAGCACCTATATCAGTGAATGAGAATATAATTGGTTGGGTTGTTATGATTGAGTCCGAAATAGAATTAGCAAAAGTAAACCAGGAATATACGTTGCTGACCATCATGATTATCAGTCTTGCATTGCTTGGATGGGGAGCTATCTACTTTTTAACTAAGCGGTTATCAAGGCCGATTAAAGAAGTAGCACAAGCAGCAAAACAAGTTCAAGAAGGTGATTATCATATTCATCTTCCACTAAACAGTAAGGAAGAAGAGGTGTATGAACTTGTGACATCTTTTAAGGAAATGGCGAATCGATTAGAACGGCTTGAATCCTTACGTACAGAATTGCTAGCTGGTGTAACGCATGAACTAAGAACCCCGGTTACGTCTATAAGTGGCTTGCTTCAAGCGGTAAATGACAGCGTTGTTTCCGGAGAAGAAGCAAAAGAGTTTTTAAATATTTCCTTTAGAGAAACAACAAAAATGAAAACAATGGTTGAGGATTTACTTGCTTTTAATTCTTTTGCTGCTAATGCTGTCCCCTTAACTATGATAAAGGCGAATATTAATGATTTGGTAGAAAACGTCGTATATCAATGGAATGTTTCCCAAGAAGAAGGAATCAACGCAACTATCACGCTCTTAAAAACTGATTTACAAATAGAAGTAGATACAATTAGATTAGAACAAATCATAATCAATCTGCTTAATAATGCCAAGCAGGCCATTCAAGAAGGAGAAATACAAGTAAACGTAAGTCTTGATAAGTATGATGTGTATATTGATATTGCCGATAATGGTCCAGGAATCCCAATTGAAGAACAAGCTTTTATCTTTGAACGCTTTTATCGCGGAGAAGGAAAGAAATATAAACATAGAGGGTTAGGTCTTGGATTATCTTTAAGTAAAATGATTGCTCAAGCGATGAAAGGGGATCTGTATTTGAGGCAAAGTAGCACAATGGGAACCATTTTTCGTATTAGTTTACCGAGAGGATAGGTAATATCTCTTTGAACACAGCTTCGAAGAGCTTCTTAGCTGTGTTTAGTGTACTAGCATACATTAGATTAAGTAGTTGATTATAAACAAACCGCCTTTTCTTCGTTAATAGAAAAGGCGGTTTGTTTATTTACCTAGTTATTCCCACTTTTTAAATTCATTTCGGTTCCATAAGTCTGCAAATATACCCGTCCATTCTTGTGCAAGTTCTTCATTAGAGAGTGTCATGAGTTGTTCTAAATTTTCATCGGCAGATGCTTCCGTGAAATTATAAGAACCCGTTACAATTAGGCGTTCATCGATGATCGCCATTTTTAAGTGCATTTTTCGGGACGTGTTTATTTTAACGACAATATTATTTCGCGTAAATTCGTCCAGTATTACGGTTTGGTCATTTTTTTTCGCTTTACTAGCATCGGTCATAATCCTAACACTGACTCCGCGAATACGGGCATTAAGTACGGCTTGGGCAATTTCTCTGTCTTCAAAATTATAGATTGCAATGTCCAAAGTATTATTTGCTTCATTTATTGCTTGAAGTAGAACTGTTTTTGGATCATTTACAACATCACTAAAAGCAAAACTAATTTCGTCGCTATCAAAAGAAAGCGACGATGCATCTTCTTTCGTTACTAATTTGTTAAGAAGAATAATATTGACAAGCAGTGAAGCAATAAATCCTAAAAGCATTAATGTTTTGATATTCGGCAATGCCATCCCTCCATACATCGTGTCAATGAAATGATAACTGTCCAATAAGTCAGGAAGATGTCTATTTAGCTTAGAGCATGAAAAAATAAAGCAATGTTCCTTTGTAAAGTATTCTTGGATGGAAGGTGAAGATTTTGTAAATGAATTTTCATTTTGACATCTGCTTGACACAATGAGGGAGTAAATTAAGGGTTGTAAGAAAGGAGGAGCTTGTTTGCAAAAAAAGTTAAAATTTCGTCATGAACTAAAATATTATGTCAATTACCATCAGTACTACCTAATTCGTCAGCGATTAAGAATCTTGATGAAACAAGATCAGAATGCCAATGACAGCGGTGAATACCATATACGTAGCGTTTATTTTGATGACATTGAGAATAAAGCATTACAGGAAAAACAAGGCGGGGTTGAAAATCGACATAAATATAGAATACGTTTGTATAACAAAAGTGACACGATTATTCATCTTGAAAAGAAAATTAAACGCAATACAATGATTGCAAAAGAAAAGGTCGCTATTTCAAGGGAGGTAATGGACAGGTTATTAGTCAATGACTATTCAGTGCTAGCAAATGAGGAATCCCCCCTTTTGCAGGAAGTCTATTATGAAATGAAAAATAGACTGCTAAGACCGAAAGTGATTGTGGATTATATAAGGGAAGCTTATGTGGCTAAAACGGGAAATGTTCGAATAACATTTGACAAAGACCTGCGAACAGGCCTAAACAAGATTGATCCCTTTGATTCAGATTTATTTCCTGTTAAAGCGCTAGACGAACCGGTTTACATCCTAGAGGTAAAGTACGATGAGTATATCCCGAACTATATTCGGGATGGTTTACAGCTAAATGGTTTACAGCGACAAGCAGCTTCAAAGTATACCATTTGCAGAAAATTTACTAAAGCAAATTCTTGGGAGGATCAATAAAATGCAGCAGAACAACAATGATTCCGTCAACTTTATGGATATTCTTAATAAAGATGTCCTTTCAAACTTGAATACAGATATTTCCCTCATTCAAATGGGGATTACGATGGCGATTTCTTTCTTATTAGGGCTTTTCATTTATACGCTTTATAAGCGTGTCTTTAGCGGAGTTCTCTATTCAAAGAACTTTAATATCACGCTCGTTGCCTTATCCATGATAACATCTCTTATCATTATGGCAATTGGATCAAACTTAATTTTATCGCTAGGTATGGTTGGGGCGCTGTCAATCGTTCGTTTTAGAACGCCGATTAAGGATCCAGTAGATTTGATCTTTTTATTCTGGGCGCTTGCTACAGGGATTATTACAGGAGCTGGTTTCTACTCACTCGCAATCCTAGGTTCTATTGTGATTGGGATTGTGTTATTCATATTTATGAAAAAGTCAAGCTTCGAAACGCCTTATTTATTTGTAGTCAGTTTTAAAGGTTACGAAACAGAAGAAGTGATCTATCAAAAATTAAAATCAGAAGTGAATCGTTTTGATGTAAAACAAAAATCCGTCACTGCTGAACAAACAGAAGTTACATTTGAAGTACGTTTAAAAGGAAATGAGCCAATTTTCGTCAATAGCATTTCCAACATTAACGGCGTTGAGCATGCAGTACTAATTAGTTATAACGGTGATTACGTTCAATAATAAATTTGAGTGCGCTTATCTTATAAAAATAAGATTTATTTTATTAGGAGTTAGTGCACTCTTTAAAAAGAAGGTGATTGTATGGCGATATCAAAAGAAAGAAAACGGGGTATCTTTACAAGTTTAGTAATCGTGTCTATGTTAGTTTTCTTAGGAACTAACCGTACGTTTGCGGAAGAAACACAAACAGAAGATCCTATTTTTAAAAAAGGTGAAATTAACACCATAAACATTGAAATCGATGAAGCAGACTTTCAAAATATGTTGAATAATCCAATGGATGAAGAATATAAAGAAGGAACGGTCACTTATAACGGCATAACAATTGGTTATACCGGTGTACGTGTTAAAGGCAATTCATCATTAATGACTGTAGCTGGGTCTGATTCGGATCGCTATAGTTTCAAATTGGAGTTTAACAAATTTATCGAACAGAACTTAGCGGGCTATACAAAAATCAATCTCAACAATAATTTTGCAGATCCTTCGTATATGCGAGAATATCTGACTTATGATGTGTTGGAAGAGATGGGTCTTGAAGCGCCTAATTATAGCTATGTAAATGTCTCGATTAATGGAGAACATTATGGACTTTATCTAGCTGTAGAAAATCTTGAAGAACCTTATCTCGAAAGAAACTTTGGAAATTCAACAGGAAATTTGTATAAGGCGGATACAGGGGCCTCGTTAACCTGGAAAGATGGAATGAGTATTGATGAGACAGGATTAATAATGAAGTCAGGGAGTAAAAACAATACAAAACTACTGGAGTTTATCGAGGCTCTAAGTGATGGAAAAGACGTTGAATCCTATTTTGATGTAGATAAATATTTACGTTATTTAGCGGTTGGTACCGTGATGGTTGATATGGATAGCTATCAGGGGATGATGAGCCATAACTATTATTTATATGAACAAAATGGGAAATTCACGTTTCTTGCATGGGATCATAATATGTCCATTGGTGGCATGATGGGGAAAGACATAGATACACAAAAAGAAATGCTCATCGATGAGCCTACTATTGGCGCGGTGAAGGATCATCCTCTCGTTAATTATGTACTATCCGATAGCGAATATAGAGAACAATACCATCGCTATGTTCAACAAACCGTCGATCTGCTTGTAGATATAGAGTCCCGAGTGGATGAATTGAAGTCACTTATAGGAGATGATGTGAAAAAAGATCCGACAGCCTTTTATTCATACGATGAATTTTTGGCGAATACCGGAGATGAGTCTGTAGAAGGATATCCTGGGATTGTTGGATTTATGAAAGACCGTCTTGAACATGTTCAAAAACAATTAGATGGTGAAATCCCAAGCTATGTAAATGGTGAAGGGATAAGCGGTGGGAGTATCCCAGTAAATATGGCAGGTATGGGTAATGGAGATATGCCAGAAGGAATGCCGGCCATTGGTAATGGAGAGATGCCGGAAGGAATGCCAGCCATGGGAAGAGGCGGTATGCCAGAAGGGATGCAAGGTATGGGAAGAGGTGGAATGCCTTGGGGAGGAGGAAACCAAGGTGCAAACCAGCAAGATCAACTGAAGGAATTAATTACGATTGCCGTCCTACTTGTTTTGCTAGTTGGTTCTTTATTATTTGTTAATTGTTTTAAGAGGTATCGGGGGTATAAAAGAGTAAGAAAGTAGTTAGAAGAGGTCTAAGGAGGAATTAATATTCGAAATTACAAGGGACAGTCGTCACTTAAAACCAAAATTTATTTTTAACCTTATATCGCCTACTTCATATAAGACTTTATCTATGTATGATAGTAAATTTGCCGATGATTTTAAAAATGAGATTTTACTAAGGGGGAAATTCGACATATCTAAGCGGTGGACTCCTTTAAGAGCATATTAATAAAAATAGTCCGATTGTTGAGTAGTATGACCAGTGGTTTTAAACAACTTTATTGTTACTTGACGCAAAATTAATTTAGTTTGAAAGAACAAATCGCGTTATTTTAGTTAAATATTTGGTGGAAATACGACTTTTTCACGATTCAATGTAATTCCACCCGAAAAGATTTGGGTGGAATTTGTAAAACCCATGTATATCATCATATTTATAATTAATCCCAGAAAAGTACGGGATACAATTCAACGCGTCCGATGGGAAACACTTCCTGAACGCCTTTAGCTTTTAATAGTAGTGTATACAGTCGGGAACCGTTCATTCCTACGAGCCAGTCACTGATCTGGCGAGCTTTCGCTTCCTCATATAGTAACAAGTCTTGGCGATTGTCTCGCAAATTCGCAAACCCTTTGCGGACTTCCTCCACTTCCAATGAGTTGATCCAAAGCCGCTTGATCGTCTGGTTGCGTGCGCCGGTCACGTAGTAGATGGAATAGAAGATGTTGGATCCTTCGCGGTCCACGTCGCACGCATTAATAACAGTATCCGTCCCCTTAATAAGCTTCTTCACAACCTGAAACTGCTTAAACTTTCCCTTTGCCACCTGAAACTCATAACGTTCCGGTAGAATTGGTAAACTTCCGAGTGACCATCTTTTCCAAGCGGGATTGTAAGCGTGGGGTTCTTTTAGTTCAACAAGATGACCAATACCCCATGTGATATAAGCTCCATTCGGGAAAATGGGGCATGGATTGATTTCCAAATAACCTTCGTGGCGGCGCACGGAAAAAGCGTCTGCATATGCTTTGGCTTGGGATGGCTTTTCAGCGAGAATTACGGGTTTCATGGGAGCACCTCTTTCGTTCGTGGAAAAACAGATGTTCTTATTACGTTAGTGTAACAGATATATAGAAGACAGTGAAATATAGTATAAAATTACTTCGGAAGAGAGGGAGGGTATGTTCGCCTCTTCTAGGCTCGATAATCTTATAGAAAGTGAGTATCTCTAGAAAAATTAGCATAAAATAAATATATAGTAGAGAAGACTGAACGTGTCAACATCCAGTCAATGAGGTTAACATACCGTATGAAGAAGGGTTGACCGGCTGTAAACTTAAAAGGATTTATGAAAAAAATAACTACCCTGCTTTCTTGCCCGATAGTGGAGAGGATACTATTTAAGGTAACCCCTTATTCAAATACAACCATTTCCTGGACATTTATAAATCCAAAACGTGCTGATTCGATGAAATTTTTAAAATTATAGTATAAATTACAGAGATAGGTTACTATGGAAGTGTATTCTCTTGTGAAAGGGGGATGATAGATGCATGGAATTGAACGAGGCACTACTACTTCTGATGACCCATGGACTACCGATTTTGTTTTTGACATTTATGGCAACGGATATTCTTCTTCGCAATAAAAGAAAAACGGAACACATATTAATAAGCCTTATTGCCATTTGCTTCTTATTGTTATTCGTGGAAGAATTTTTGAGAAATCAAGTCCCGATAGAATATAGTCCCATTCTTTCTTCTATTTGGCTAAGTAGTGTAGGTTTTATTATCCCTGGATTATGCTTTCACTTTCTTATAAAGTTTACAGGTATTTATACCAATTGGCCTCGTTTTCTGTATCCATATATCTTTTATGTACCACTGCTTTTTGTTATCTTAAATATTCTAACTGGTGCTAAATTGATTTACACACAAGACTTTTTTGAAGTGGGGATGTGGAAATATCCAATCTATAATAAGAACTATTACATAGCCATGACCGTTAGTACGATCATAGATTTTCTTTACTTAATCCCTTTATTGATTGCCAAATATAGGACGAAACTTGAAGAACAACGGGCAATCTACCACCAACTGATCGTTGGGGTTTGTGTAGCTATTATTTTAAATATTGTATTGGGCTATTTTAATTACGAAAACACGCTGCCGCCCTATTCTTTTATATATGCCGGAATTGTTTGGTGTTATTTCCTACGCCGGATAATGAAACAACATGATTTTCTTAATTTGTACGATAAACGTTATGAAAAATTATTTCGTTTAAATCCAAACGCTATTTTGCTTCTAGACTTTAAAGGAATTATTCATGATGCAAATCCAGCAGCAACAAAATTGCTTGATAACTTGAATCTTCGACAAGAACAATTTTTTACTTTACTAGACGATATGTTAAAGGAACAGCTTTTAAGTGAAAAAGAAATTAAAGATTATGCGCTGAGTATTTCAAATAATGATGTCCAACGTTTATTGCTCGTCAATGCAGATTATATATTAATGGATAATCAGATGCATATTCTTTTAATTCTCCAGGACGTGACGTTACAAAAACAATATCAAAGGGAGATCGAATTTCTCGCTTACCATGATGCCTTAACACGCTTACCAAATCGACGTTCGTTTACTATCCAACTAGAAGCAGTGATGGAAACATGTCGAAAAGAACAACAAACGCTTACATTACTTTTAATAGATATTGATAATTTTAAATGTTTAAATGATACTTATGGTCACCAGGCAGGGGATGAATTGCTTCAAGTTACTGCACAAATATTGCAAGATGCGGTGAAGGATACGGGAGATCTTGCACGATTAGGCGGGGATGAATTTGTCCTTTTCCTACGAGATGTACATTCCAAACAGCTAACGAAACAGTTTATAGAACAATTACAATCAACCTTTTCACAACATATTACAACAACCCATCCTGATTTACCTATCTCGCTTAGCATTGGTATCAGTCAATTTCCTGAAGATGGAAGGGATGTACAAACACTTATGCATCATGCTGACCAAGCCATGTATGTTGCAAAGCGAAGTAGTAAATTAGAGATTGCTAGCAAAAGGGGAATACACGAATAGCTTACTGAATGGTAAACACATTCAGTAGGCTATTTTTGTGCGAGTGCCTGGCACCTAAACATTACAAATTGCACATAAACACAGTTTTTCTATCTGTTTATGTGCATCTTTATATGTAAGTGCAACCTACATTAACATCGGATAACCTTGAAAAATATGAATAAGGATAAGTATTTCTAGTTATGTACATATAAGTTTATGGAGATATGTCCACATCACAACCATTAATAACAGTATCCGTTCCTTTAATGAGTTTTTTCACAATCGTGAACTGCTTGTATTTCCCCTTCGCCACCTGAAACTCATAGCGCTCTGGCAAAATCAGCAAGCTGCCCAGTGACCATTTCGTCCATTTGGGTTCGTATGCTTTTGGCTCCTTCAACTCGACAAGGTGGCCGATTCCCCATGTAATATAGGCACCCTCTGTAAAAATAGGAGAAGGGAGGATTTCTAAATAACCTTCATGTCGTTTAACAGAAAAAGCATCCGCATAAGCCTTCGCTTGGGATGGTTTTTCAGCCAAAATGACCGGTTTCATGACCACACCTCTTTTCTTTCTTGCGATGAAACAGTAGTTCTCATAATCGAATTATCGCATATACGGAGGTGGTTTCCAAATTCGTGATTAAGACTATGTATATTGATATAAAATGATCCGGTTGATTTTGTCGATATCATTCAATGTTCTTGTTCAAGTAAACTACTGCTTTAGTTCAATTAAGAAAAAAGAGTTGCGTACGCAACCCAATAATCCCTGACCTTCTTCAATTACGAAAGAAACGATTGCTTTTTCAAACAATTGCAGTACATCTATTTAACTTATAATTTAGCTTTAATTACTTATAATCCGGTCAATTGTAGGTGCAATATCTTTATGAAGTGATAAATTAGGTTCATTATATGTAGCAATATTAGTTGCTCGTTCAGCTGGTGATTCTTTTAAAATATGATTCATACCCTCAATCATGACGGCTTCTGTGGCTACTTTGCTTAGTTTAGCCCAATCTGTTTCTACCACTTGAATATCTGTATTTCCTTGTACAACATACTTTTTTGTATTTACTTTTTCTAATTCATCAACAGGATTATATTTAATCCACGATATTAAATAGGGTTGGTTTGGAATAGAGAAGAAGGGCTGTAGCTCCTTACTCATGGATTCTACAATTTTACCTGCTTTTAGTGAAGTTAAAATATTTTTACTTTCTTCTAATAGATTAGCTGGCAGTTGTGCACTGAGTTGCTCTATTAATACCTCATCCATTGAACGCCCTACACCTGCTAGCAAGATAATAGAATCAACCTTTTGCTTTTGCGCTGCTAATGTGGCAAGAAGAGCACCTTCACTATGACCGATAATATGAACATCTGAGATCGTTTATCTTGTAATGCGTATTTCACGATATTTTCCAAGTCATTGGCGAATAAATCAATTGTAATTTTATTTAGGTCTTTAACTAAATCTTGGTCTTCCCCAATACCTCGTTTGTCATATCGTATTGTAGCAATTCCTTCAGCGGCTAAACTCTCTGCAAGCATTTTATAACTATTGCTTTCCATATCGAGGCTATTGCCATTTTTATCTGTACCTCCAGATCCTGCTACGATGATTGCAACTGCAGAAGGTGTTTTTGGGGGCAATTCAAGGGCAGCAATTAAAGCTCCTCCTTCAACATCAATGTTAATTCTTTCATAAGTCTCATTTTCAACAAAATCTTCTTTGCGAGGTGCAAATGTAATCGGAGCTTCGACGCCATTTTTAGAAAATAAACCTTCAATTACACCGTCTTTTAGTGCCCCTGAAATTTCAATGTTTTGCCCCTCAAAGTTAATATTTATTGTAAATGAATCGTTATTATAAGAAATAGACTCAGCTTTTAAATTTGTAATGTTCTGAGCAGGTACCGACAATGCTCCTGACTTTTCACTGAGTGTAATAATCATTTCTAGTAGGCTACCAGAAGTCTTTCCAGACTACACCCCTTTTAACTCGGAGTTTTCGGAAACATGACTTTCGATTGTGTTATTTTCACTTAAAGACTTAGGTTCTTCATTATTGCATGCTGCTAAGCCTAGCACTAAAATACTGGCAAAGATGATCTTTTTCATACAATGTCCTCCTTCGACTAAATAAATGGTTTTTCTTACTTTCGAAAAATGAAAACTCGTAAATCTAACTAATAAAAATTATTTTTTACTCGACCATTTTTGCATTTACATAAACAACTTCTATTAATAAAATAGCTACCACGGACATCATAATATATTCAGCTTCTTTTACGCGGGCAATCCCACTAATGAGCAATACAACGCCGAGAAGTGCCAATGTAATACCGACTAATCGTGCCAGTTTGTTTTTATCTTTTACTTTTTTTTCGTTATAACCTGCTAATAGCCAAGTTAGCTTTTTAACACCTACTAAATAGCTGAAAATTAAAAAGACTGCGCCTATTATTACTAAATTTATTTCCATTTCGATTAACCTCCTAATAGTGTTTGATAATAGCCGGTACAATATAGAAAGGAATAAAGAGTGTTAACAGCAGATATAATAAAATCATTTCCATATTGAATTCCAACTTTAAAATTCCTTGGTTATCAATAAATAAAATCAAAATTAGTAGTGTATTTAACAAAAACATACTGCGCAATGACCACTTTGAAATGTTAGCATTCACTCTATCATCGAATTCAATATCTTCTTGTTGTATTTTACTTCGTTGATGTTTAGCAAATATTATTAAACAGACAATCCCTGCTAGGAGTAGCAACTTCATTAACGAAGTATCAAGAAATGACAGCACGAAAATAAAGCAAAGAATGGGTACGTAAGTGAATAACTTAATCATACTTTTTCCTCCATCCAAAATAATTTTTCAATTGATGTCTCCAATGCAGCAGCAATTAATAAACATACCTTAATCGTTGGGTTATACTTTTGTGCTTCGATTAAGTTCATTGTTTGTCTTGTGACACCAACAAGTTTTGCCAAATCTCCTTGCGTTAAATTTCCGTATTCAACTCTTCGAACTTTAACATTGTTCTTAATCTGAACCTCTTTCAATCAAGACCCTCCTTCCAAGATTAAATATTGACGTCACTTTGCTGATACTTTGCAATGAGATTATTGTAAGGTGAATAGCTCCTTACAATAGGATTGTAACATATAAATTACTTTTGTCATATATATATGACAAAATGAGATGAAAAATTTATTTTTGAAAATTGCGAGCTACTTTCTTCTTGGATTTATTATGGCGACAGCGCATCCTTTTCTTCCGCTAGCCTACTACTTGAATAGAATAAAAAAGAATCGTCCTAAGCAATACACTAACCTAAAGAAATAGGACAATATAAAACACCTTCAAATTAGAGCATTTTATAAATGTCCCAATTTGAAGGTGTTTTTGTAATTATGTAAGTGACTGTCATTAAATATCACCGGAAATATTCGGATAATATTTGTACAACCTATGTATACCAACGTATTTATAATTACGCCCAGAAAAGTAAAGGATACAACTGCACTCGTCCAATCGAAAGACTTTCACTGAACCCTTTTTTCTGTAATTGAAGGGTATAGAGTCGACTTCCGTTCATACCGAAGAGCCAGTCGCTAATTTGTCGTGTTTTTGCTTCATAATAGAGCAACAGGTCTTTTTTATTGTCCTGTAGGTTATTGAATCCTTTACGCACCTCATCAACTTCCAAGGAGTTGATCCACAGTCGCTTAATCGTTTTATTTCTCATACCTGTCATATAGTAGATAGAATAGAGAATATTGGATCATTCACGATCGCAATCGCAGCAGTTCAAAATCGTTGAAACGGCAGGATTATTGAACAATTGCTTAATAAAATTGAACTGAACCCTTTTATCGAAGGAAACCTTGTATTCGTACTTACTTGGCAGGGTTGGCAAAGACGCTAGGTTCCAAGAAGCCCATTCTTTTCGATATTCTTTTGGCTCTTTCAACTCAACTAAATGTCCAATACCCCAAGTAATAATCGCGCCATTAGGAAAGGTGCTACATGGATTTAGTTCGATATGCTTTTTATGACAGGCTTTTACTGAAAAAGCGTCTGCATACGCTTTTGCTTGTGATGGTTTTTCGGCTAGGGTTGCTACATTATTTATTTGAATCACTTCCTTGCAAGAGTGGTTATTCGTAATGTTTTAGCTGATTAAAGTGTTTTTGTATCTCGTCAACACTTCGATAGCGCTCATAAATATTAGAAGAAATTCCTCGTTTAATAAAAATCTCAAAATCCTTATTTTTAACAGATTGGATATTTTTTCGACCAGTCAGTACAAAGTAAATAATTCTTGTGAGGGCAAATGTTTCATGGTGTATTTTGTAATTTTTGAAACCTATAATACTTAAATCATGGTGATCATTAAAGTGACCTTTTAATTCAGTATTTATCCTTGTGAGATTGCTATCTTCATACTTAACTAAACCAAAGTCAGAAATCTTAATAATGTTTAGCCCGTCAAATTTCTGAATCAAAATATTGGTTGGACTAATATCTCTGTGAAGCAGCCCCTTACTATGGATATACTCAAACGCTCTAAGTGTTTGTCGAATAAGATTTATTCTCGTAGTAATGGATAAATTTGAATTGTTTTTTTCTATAAAAGTAAATAGTGTTTCATTTGCGTATTCCATTGTGTATTGTTTTTCCTTTTGATCAAATCTATAGACCTTAAGAATATAAGGGGAATTAAGGTTCTTCATAGTTTGATACTCTAACTCAAATCTTTCATATTCTTGAGCGGTAAGATTAGATAATGCGCGTTTTATGGCAAACTGTTCGTTATAATATGGATCTTTGTATTTAAAAACTTTTGCATACGATCCTTCTCCTATTAATTTTAATTTAGCTTTCAAAGTTTGTATGCTGTTATCAATGGTAATTGAATTGTCGCTACTTAGGTTGAAAATAGGTCTGTTTTCGATAATATTTATCCTAGAGAAATTATTTGGGATCTCACTTCCTCCACTACTAGACAAGAAACTTTCACACTCATTTAAAGTATCTTTATACTTATTGTCTATATCAAAAGCCAAATCAGTATTTTTAAGGTTTGCTTGTATAGTTTTTAATTGATCAATTAAGAAAATTAATTCCCGGCTCTCATGAGCGGTATAGCGCCCATTGGAGATTCTTTGGTTCATATACTTTAGCAAATCATTTAAATGATAATGAAAAAGGGAGAATAGTTGTTGGAGTTCAGTTGGAAAGTTGTTGTAAAAGTCGATGTTTAGAGCAATTTTTTCACGCCCAAATTTATTGGTTAATTCCGTCAATTTATTCTTCAAGTAAACTTCATTATTTGAGATTGTCAAAGCCATATTAATTCCTCCTGTTGGATCCTTTTTGCGCATAGTCAATCACCTTGATATTCAAAAATTCTCCTAATTCCCCTGTTTTTATTTCGACCATAGAAGGGGGGAGATAAGGTTCTTCACGATCTACTCAAGGGAAATATTAACTTTAAACAGATTTTTAATTGCCTTTTGAATATTTATTGTAGGGAGATCTAATGATTTCAGAATCATAGCGTAATACAAAAACTGGAGTATTTGATAATCTAACACAGCATTTTCATGTATATTCTTACTCAAATTTCCATGAGCGACTATGTTACGGGTACTGGCTATTCGCTCTGAAACTTCATGTATCTTCGGATAATCTAAGTGATTTAACTTGTATAAGTGAAATATAAATGGTTTAAGAATTTCTTCATGATTTTTAAGAGCGTACCTAATCTTTTTAGAAAGGGTTAAAGATTCAAGGTCTCTATTAATTAATTTTTTTATGTTTTTATAATACTTTTTTTCATTACCTTGCGTTACATTAATTTTGCTGTCTAAGTAACTTTCTATGGTTTTCTTATACTCAATTTTTTTTTGAATATCCTGGTCTACTGGGTAATTTAGATAATTGAATTGCCATTCGAATCCAGCAGCTAACATAATAATTCGTGAATAAGTTAAATTGCCACTATTAAGCTCAAATTCTTTAATGTGGTTAGTGTAGACTTTTGTATTTGCAATATTATTAAATAACGAACCTAATGAATTCTTTATTAATCCAAATGGAATTATATTGGTGTTCATTTCTTCGAAAGTGCTATGATTATGCACTTCATTAATAATATAAACACCTATTTTTTTATTGTTATCATAAAGATTTGCTTTTAATATCTTTTGACGATTTGTATTTGTAATAAAGTGCATAAACTCATTTAGATTATAAAGTAAATTGTCTATTAACTGAATGTCATTAGTAGCGGAAAACTTGAAAGCTAAAGAAGTTTTAATTTGATACGGCTGTAGTTTTTTTGAAGACCAGTAAAATAGGGATGATAATTCTCCATAGACTTGATGCTCATGGATTTGAAATTCAAATTTGTCAGGAGCAGCATTGAGTTTTATTTTATATGCATAATCTTCGAAGTCAAAAGATTTTACTAATCCATCATCATATAAATGAAAGTTTGTTAATAAACCATCTTCTACTTGTATTTTACTAATTTCTTTTATTTCATCATCGAAAAGTAAATAACTAAAAAATGAACATTCGTAGCAACATATTTTAGTTTGAAACATAGAGGTTATATAGAATTTAATATTTCTATTCGTAGTGAAATCAAAGCCAATTAGACATGCGGGAACCTCCGTTGTATCTTCTTGAAAAAAACTCATTACATCGGAATATGCGTGAGAACTGGAGTCCTTTGTCCTATTTAGGATTAATTTGTTACTTTTTACTACATACAAATATTGAGTTTCCTGATAGTAAATAATACCGTTCATTATATCTACTCCTGTTTTTGGGGGTATTTGTTTTTCTTCTGTAGCGAATTAAATTCTTGGATCGGTGGCTTCATTAGGATTGCACATAATTAATTAGTATAAGCCTATTTATTTACGCTTTTTTATTATGTACATATCCTAAGTTTTAGTTATAGGCTATAGCACAGTGTTTAGGATGTTTTTAAAATTAATGTACATATATTTTTATGGAGATATGTCCACATCGCAACCATTAATCACCACGTCAGTGGAGCGTATCAGTTTTTTTACGATCTGAAATTGCTTGTACTTTCCTTTTGTGACCTGAAATTCATAGTGTTCTGGCAAAATAGGCAGGCTGCCGAGTGTCCAGCGTTTCACAGGAATGATTGTAAGCATGGGGTTCTTTTAATTCCACGAGATGACCGACTCCCCAAGTCAAATAGGCGCCCTGCGGAAAAATTGGGCAAGGATTGATTTCGATATAGCCATCGCGTTTGTAGGTTGTGAAAGCGTCTGAATAGGCTTTTGCCTGTGAAGGTTTTTCAGCTAGGATGACCGGTTTCATTGGAACACCTCTTTTCTTAATTGATAGAAACGTTAGTTCTATTATTATCTCATATAAGGGGTGGGTTTTCTAATGTAAGTCCGTTAGGGTAGGGGAGAAGATGCATTAAATTGCATCATCTGAAATTGAGATCACGCATGTAAAAAAGCGTTCTGAGGGACAGGGGTCCGATTGTTTAAAAGGGTTCTTCAATGGGAAAAATACTGTAAGGCCTTGCCGATAAAACCGGCTGCTTTCTATGCACTCACCGCCCCATTCATACATGAAATTTTAACAGGGGCATCGCATGGTCGCAGTATCCAATACAACGCAAGCATGAGGAGATCTGCCTAACATGGAAAATAACACATCCTATTTTTATCAGTTTCTAGAACCGATATCCGAAGACCTTTCCCAAATAGCTAAAGAGCTTGAAAAGAGCATTTATTCCAGTCCACAGACTATGCTGATGCACACACGGACTTTTGTCGAAGCGATTCTGCAGCGGGTCATGATTGCGGAGCATCTGTCAGGCGAGGATAATTTTACACTCAAAGACAGGATTGATTTGCTGGAGAGAAAGGGTTTGCTGAAAAAGGAAGTCATTGATGCACTTCATCAGGTCAGAATGAACGGAAACTCAGCGGCGCACGAAACCAGGAACTTCCGGTATTCGGAGGCTCTCCTTTCTTGGGAGGCGATCTATATGATCGTCCGGTGGTATGTGAAGAAATACTGTCCTCAGGATGTGGAAGTGCCGGCTTATCAGGATCCCGAACCAATGAAGATCGATGAAACCGAAGTATTCGAACTGGAAGCGAGGCTGCAAAATTTGGAAGCCCTGATCCGTTCAAACATTCAACAACAGAAAGGGCTCACTGAGGAATTCGAGACAGCGACAGGTTCAGGTACCCCTGAAGATGCACTGCCGGGCCTTGCATCGGTTCGCACGATCGTGTATAAAGACCGAAGTCTGGAAGTCCCGCACTTTCTTCGGGATGCATTCCTGCTGCCGCAAAGATTCGAGGAATCGGAACGTTTTCTCGCGATGCTTGGGGCCGAACAAGAGGTGCGGATCATGAGTGAATTGCCGAATAACCTGGAGGGGTTGCATAACGAAGTGAAAGGATTCAGTGAAAAAAATAATGAGATCTTGTTCAAAGAACTGAAGCATTTTATTAATGAAGAGATCGCCAGGCGTGAGGTAGAATTGGCGCTTCCAGGAAAGCTCGTTTTGTTCTATAGGTCAGACTATGTCATCGTTACCGATCAACTGGCGAATATCCCACTATCTGAAGAGGAATTCGACAGCAGTCCAAGCCTCTTCCAGCAATTGCAGGAAGATCAAATTGAAAGGGTTGGACAACTTCCCAAAGACCTGGCCACTTTAACCAAATACGACAACGTTGGTTTCGAGACAGTAGAAGAATTGTTCGGGCAATTGAAGAGGAAATAAGCTATATTGAATTGAGGGACTGGTACCTGGCTTTGGATGTACCAGATACCTTATGCATTTTGATGTGAAGGGAGATCGTTCAGTAATTTAGACGGTCTCTTTTTATTTTCTTAAGCTTGCACTTCCCTTTTTCGACCTGAAACTCATAGAGGTCTGGCAAAGTATGCGTGTGGTTCTTTTAATTCCACGAGGTGGCCTACTCCCCATATGATATAAGCACCCTCCGGAAAAATGGGACATCCCTGGATTGCCATATAACCTTCAAATTTACGCACCGAAAAATCGTCTGCATACGCTTTCCCCTATGAAGGTTTTCAGCTTCAAATGTAGTAGTCTAGCTCGTCAAACGAAACTTAACACTTATTCCATTCCATTAAAAATTCTTTCTCAGAAGTCTGTTCATCTACTAATTCTTCTTTTATTACAAAGCCATTTTTAAAATAAAAATCAACTGCTTTATTATTCTTCTTGTATACTTTTAATTGGATAGTCCTTCTCTGTGTTTTTATAAAATCTAATAATCCCTTTCCATATCCTCCACCTTGATATTTAACATCAATAAATAGTGCAGCCAAATAATTATCTACCATTGACACGAAGCCGACCACATCTTCTTCATTACTTACAACATAGGTTTCCGACATTGGGAGATACTTTTCTGCCATCACCGTTCGCTGTTGTTTCCAATAATCTTTGTCGATAAAGTCGTGTGCTAGTAATGAACCTTCATACCATATGTCTACCAACTTATTTATCTCTGATTTCTTGTTTGATCTAATATTCATATTATCACCCTTTCGAATTATCACTATTATAAATTATTTTCAATAAAGTTTAGATGAATGGATGGTTTGCTAAAGAATACTACGTGAAAAAACGGTTTTAAGAAAGTTGTAGAGGTAACTAGTGTATTTTGCAAGTAAAAATACATAAGTTTGCAATGGAAAATACACAAGCTTGCCAGCCTTCGATTGAGTTTTTATCTTTGACGTGATAGAGCGTTTGTTATTCTGAAACTATCTCGGGTGAAATTCAATATATGAGCGTGATGTATGACTCGATCTACTAAGGCGGCAGTCAATCTAGAATCGCTAAAAACGCGATTCCATTGGCTGAACTCTAAGTTTGAAGTAATAATCAGGCTCTTCAGCTCATACCAGTCGGAAATGAGCTGAAAAAGGAGCTTGGTTTCTTCCTTATTAAACGGCACATAGCCCATCTCATCTAAAATAATTACATCCACACTTTTAAATCGATCTCTAAAGGAAGCTAATTTCCCTTCTCTCCAAGACTTTTCCAATGCCACAGCCAAGTTAGAAACCCTATAAAAACGCACCTCAAGCCCCCGCTTACAAGCTTAATAGCCTATGCCGGTCGCTAAATGAGTCTTTCCAGTACCGGGAGCCCCAGTTAAAATTAAATTCTCGTTACGCCCAATAAAACTTAGTGTGCATAGTTCTTCTACATTGAGATGAGCAGGGAAATGAATTTGCTCATTCCATTGATACGTAGAGAGCGACTTCTTCTGTAGGAACTTGGCTTTCTTTATCAGCCGTTCTGCTTTCGCTTCTTCTCGCAGCTGAAGTTCTTGCTGAAGTAACTGTTCTATAAATTGTGATGGACTCTCAAATGGTACATCCTCATAGAAATGGGGAATATGGGTTTAGCGTAACGCTTTACACATTGCGTATATTTCAGAGGTCATTGACACTCACCTTCAATTTGTGAGGCACTCTGTAGCTGGCCATACTTGCTCCAAACAATATCGTAAGGATGGAACTCCGGTTCTTTTAGTACGTCTGTTTGTCCTTCTATCTTTCCTTTTTAGCTTCTGATCTTCCCATAGCCAATCCTCGACAATTTCTCCCCATTGCTCTTCATACATCATTCCCTTCTTTTTTCTTATGGTTTCTTCAGGTAGTTGGTTCTCATCAGCATACTTTTTAGCGGTTCTCCAATTAATATCTAATGTTTTGGCTATAGAATTAATTGTATGATTCAGTTAAGATAAGTGTTTTGATAGGTATTAGTAATTGCTAAACGTTGTCTTTAAGAAGCTCTGCCTACACTAGCATAAGCAAGAAAATAAATCCATACAATGTACACAGGTGTCCTCTGGGCGCATTCCGGAAAGGTCGTCACGGTAATCGAGGCTCTGGATCGTCCATTGCGGAGGACGATTTGAGCCGTGTGTGGGATCAATTCTACCGTATTGAGCATACGCGTGATCGCAAAGCTAGGAGGAACCGGACTAGGGCTCGCGATCGTCAAACTCATCCTGGAGCTCCATGACAGTGAGTTCGATGTATTGAATACCAAATAAAGGCGTTGCGTTTTCTTTTACCCTATATGAAAGCGGAGGAGAACCTCATGAATAACAAAAAATACGGCTATATCATTTCAGCACTTTGCGTGATTCTTTTGATGAGTGGTTGTGCCATGAAATCAGAGTCTGGAGCATCGGACGAGAAGCCACCTGAAACCAATCAAGGAAATGGCACCAAAACAGAGGATTCTTCAGCAGATCCCGAGAAAGAACTATTAATTATTATAGATCAGACTCCAAAACCGACAGTGGGAAATAGTTTCAATTTCGTAGTGAAACAGGTTCCCGAAGGCTTCTCGCTAGCCGAGCTGCAGTGGATTTCCAAAGATAATCGGATTGTGAGGCCATTGAACACGGAGCTAATGGGGAAGATGGATTTTACATGAGTGGGAATGGACAATTTTCAGGTTTCATCTACCCAGATAAGATGAAAGGCGAGGAAGGTCAGGTTGTATTTCTATTCAAAAATTCTGAAGGCACAGAGTTAACTTGGAAAAAGAATTTAACTCTAAGTCCGTCAGCAAGTTCTCAGAAGGGCAATAAGAATGAAGTCGTTGCTGAGAATCCACAGGATACGTTAGAGCAATATATGCAGGCAATCGCTAATCAGGACGCTACAAAGTTAGTCGAGTTGTACGGCGGTAGTTATCAAGGACTCATGAACTTATTTCCTGAAACGGACCCTAATGACAAGCAGAAGTTATTTGAACAATATCTGAAGATACTACCTAAGATTTCATTGAACGAAATTCTTGAACAGACCGAAGTGAGCAAAAATGAATATAAATTCGTAATTACGTTAAAACATGAAGACGGAACCTTGTTTCAGACAAGAGAGTTTGACGTAATTACCGATGAGTTTACTTACACAGTTAAAAGAGTCGACGGCATGCTGAAATTGATGGAACTTCCTCCCTATCAGGCTTAGTTGGGTGTTAATCAAAATAAAATTGACATCATTGAAATTAATGATGTCAATTTTATTGGTTACTCTGGTGTTTATTCATTAGTAAAGAACCTTAATAGCAAGTTCTAAAACAGGAATGTTTTTGCTTGCATTCCTTAGTTTCCTACTATATAATACAATTAACTATTTGATAATTGTTAATTGAAAGACGTAGCAAAGGAGATGAATTTGGATGTCTAAGTTTAAAACAGAAGAAGATGCACTGCAACATTATGATTCGAGCCAATATAGAACGCCGGATGGATATACAAGTGATATTGCAATATTTACATTAATCCCAAATGAGGAATCTGCAGATAAAAATGAAATAATCTCTACTCACTCACTAGCTTTGATGTTAATTAAGCGGGCAAAGCTCGATGCAGATGGTGAACCTAACATTGAGGGTGGAAAATGGGCTTTGCCTGGAGGGTTTATCCAACCTGAGGAAACAGCTTACGAAGCGGCTAAGCGCGAACTAAAAGAAGAGACTGGTGTTGACGGCATTCACATCGAACACTATGGCGTGTATGACAAATTAGGTAGAGATAAACGGGGATGGATCATATCAAATGCCCATTACGCAATTGTTCCTGAAGAAAGCATTGATAGTAGGGAAGCTGCTGATGACGCAGACGATGTTCAATTATTCACGATTGATAAAGTTTTTGCGTTAGATTTGGCTTTTGACCATTACCAAGTGATTCAAGATGCTTTGGAAGCCGTTCGAAAAGATGTGTTTCAAACAACGGTGGTTAAAAACTTTTTAACAGAAGAATTCAAGCTGGAGGATTTGCGCCAGGTGTTGCTTGCAATTATTAATGAACCTGTGGTGAATAGTAAGCCTGGGTTCTTTAGGAAAGCACCAAGGCTGCCTTTTATCGAAGAGGCATTAGACAAAAATCAAGTTCCTAAAACAGCAGAACCGACAAGCACTACAAAACGACCAACCAAATTATACCGATTTGTAGATGTGGACATTACCCCTTCGATTTGGCGCTGAATTTGTGAATGATGTATATACGTGAACTTGTGATTTTAATGAAATATGGATGCCTCTCTGTTGCAGGCAGTCAGGCGTCCAAAATTTATTGTAAATCAAAGAAACGGTTATGTTTATATTTTTCTGTATATCAATTAACAAATATTTAATTGTTAATTCAATAAAAAACTAAAGGAGAGTGTAAAAAATGAGGAAAATTAAATTTGAAGAAATCGTTGATGTGTCAAAGATAGGAAGTAAAAGTACGAAGGGTTTAAATGAATTGATGATTCTTGCAAATAAAGATAAAGTGACACCTTCAAGAGAAGATGTTGAAAAAGTGCTGTTCATAGGGATTGATTTTCAAGTTGACTTTATGGAAAACGGAGAACTGGGTGTGCCGAATTCCCATAAGGATGTGGAACGGATAACCAGGTTCCTCTATCAAAACTTAGAGAAGATAACGACGATTGCCTTATCGTTGGATACACATGAATTGCATCAACTATTCCATGCGAGTTGGTGGGTTGATGCAAAGGGAAATCATCCTGCTCCATTTACAGTCATCACTAGAGAAGATGTTGAACTAGGAAAATGGAAAGCTGTAGAAAAACAAAACGAAAGCTTGGCATACATTGTTCAGTTGGAGCGTTTAGGGAAAAAGCAATTGTTGATCTGGCCCTATCATTGCATTGAAGGAACATTTGGCGCTGCCTTAGAAGGCCAGTTTTCGAATATGGTCCACTTTCATTCCTTGATACGGCAGTCTAGGATACAAAAGATCGTAAAGGGGCAAGACCCATTAAGTGAAATGTACGGCATTATTAAACCGGAGTATGCCGAAGCAGACGGAACAAATTATGTGTTTCTTCATTCCTTACTCGCTTACGATAAAATCGTTATCGCCGGGGAAGCAAAATCTCACTGTGTATTAGAATCCGTTCGGCAGATAGTAGATTACTATGTAGATGAGCCTGAATTGCTATCAAAGATTTATTTGTTGGATGACTGCATGAGTCCCATCCCAGGATTCGAAGACTCAACAGAACATGCATGTAAAGAACTTCAAAATCATATGGGCATTCATATTGTGAAATCAACCGAATTCAAGTTGTGAAAATAAACAAAAGAAGCGGCAAGTTAAAGAGACGATGCCGCCACCTTATAAAGGAGGAAAAGTAAATGACTAAAAAATATCAAGACGTTGGGCTAGCACTACACACGAATTTGTATCAAATTAACATGGCTGAAACGTATTGGGAAGATAATATGCACGACAAACGAGCGGTGTTTGAACTTTATTTCCGCAAGTTACCTTTTGAAACGGGTTACGGGATTTTTGCAGGATTAGAACGGATCATTGAATTTATTAAAGCGTACTGTTTTACGGAAAGCGATATTGCATATTTACGTGAAGAATTGGGTTATGAGGAAGATTTCCTAGCCTATTTGCAAACGGTTCGTTTTAATGGAACGATTCGAGCAATGAAAGAAGGAGAATTGGTTTTCGCGAATGAACCGATTCTACAAGTGGAAGCCAGCTTGGCAGAAGCTCAGTTGATAGAGACAGCTCTTTTAAATATTGTAAATTACCAAACTCTCATTGCAACGAAAGCGGCTCGTATTAAGCAAGTGGCAGGAGAACAAGCGGTAATGGAATTTGGAACGCGACGTGCCCATGAATTTGATGCAGCGGTGTGGGGAACAAGAGCCGCGTATATTGCTGGATTTTCCGCGACAAGTAATGTGAGAGCTGGTAAGATGTTCGGCATTCCTGTGGCTGGAACACATGCACATTCTATGGTTCAGGCGTATCAAGATGAATACAAAGCATTCCATAAATATGCTCGTCGACATAAAGACTGTACGTTTTTAGTAGATACGTACGATACGTTACGATCTGGTCTGCCAATAGCGATTCAAGTAGCAAAAGAACTAGGAGATCGCATTAATTTTAATGCGATACGTTTAGATAGTGGCGACTTAGCTTACTTATCAAAAGAAGCTCGTAAAATGTTGGATAAAGAAGGATTCAAAAAAACAAAAATCGTCGCCTCAAACGACTTAGATGAAAAAACAATTATGAACTTAAAGGCGCAAGGAGCGAAAATCGATAGGTGGGGTGTCGGTACAAAAGTGATTACCGCGTTTGACCAACCTGCTCTAGGTGCTGTTTATAAATTAGTGGCGATTGAGGATGATTACGGAAATATGGTTGATACCATTAAAATATCTGGCAATCCAGAGAAAGTAACGACACCGGGATTAAAGAAAGTGTATCGCATTGTGAACACGGTGAATAATCGTGCCGAGGGTGATTATATTGTTATGGTGGATGAGAATCCGCAAGCAGAAGAGAAATTGAAAATGTTTCATCCAACTCATACGTTCATCTCGATGTTTGTGACGAACTTTGAAGCTATCGAATTACACCAAGACATTTTTGTAGAGGGAGATCTTGTATATGAGTCCCCATCTATACAAGAAATACAAGCATATGCTACAAACAATTTAAACCTCCTATGGGATGAATATAAGCGTACCTTGAATCCTGAACAGTATCCTGTGGATTTAAGTCAGAAATGTTGGGATAATAAAATGAGGAATATTCGTGAGGAACAAGAAAAAGTACAAAACCTTCATAACTAATGAAGGTTCAAGGCACAAGAAAACTGGGAATGTATAGGTGTAGGGGAAAGGGTGGAGAGCATAGCCACTAATAAGAAGTACTACGAAAATTACACTTTGGAGGAATGGATCATGATGCAAAAGACAGAACAACTAAAAGCACATCTTCAAGAGCTGAATCCTGGCAAAGACATCGAGAAAATGTTTGAAAAAGGCGTGAAAATAGGTGTCTACGGTTCTTCATTCGACCCTGTGACGAACGTTCATTTGTGGACAGCCTCAACAGTGGCACATCGTAAAAAATTGGACTATGTTATCTTTTTACCTTCATCGAATAAACGGTTAGATAAACAATTACAAACGCAAAACGAACACCGCATGGAAATTCTAAAGTTGGCAATCGCCAGTAATTCTAAGTTTATCCTAGACGATTATGAGTTAGATGTATTACCAGGTAAGCACTATACGTATTACACAATGGAGTATTTTAAAGAAACGTTCACTGATGCAGATCTTTATTTCATTATGGGTGCTGATTTGTTGGTAGATATCGGAAATGGAGAATGGCGATGGGCGGAAGAGTTGATTAGTCGCAATAAATTTATCGTGATGGCTAGAAACGGGATTGACATTCTGAGCACGATTTCGAAATCACCTATTTTGCGTAATCATGATGACGGTAGATTCCAATTGTTAGATAAAGGATTAGCAATGGAAATCAGTTCAACATATATTCGACAAGAATTTGCAATGGGGGGAGAACCGCAGTATTTATTACCAGGATCCTGCTATGAATACATTAAAAATAATGGTCTTTATCAAGAAGTAGTCCGCTGAAAATTTGAGGTAGATGGCTAAAAGAGGGAATGAGGAAGGGAAGATTACGTTTCATATCAATCAATCGTTTAATTTGAAAAACTTTGCTTCGGAGGTTTTACCTAACATAATAGGTGCAATAATTATTTTATATTGTATCTTGCTTCCATATTACATTGATCTTGTCATACTATAGTAGACCTTGGTTTAGTCTCCCTTTAATTTAGGCGTTTATTAATCTTTCCTGTTTTCTCTCCCTATAATAATTGAATTAAACTTAAGTGAAAATGACTATTTATTTAAGATACTGCTTACTCCTCTGTACTAAAAAAAGAAAAACCTCTAGAACATTGATGTAACAATATTCTAGAGGGGAACGATTAGTCAAGGCAACAGTTACTCTTTAAGTAATGCAAATTCGAACAAATATTTTTTCGAGCGACGGCACTTTTATTAGTTCTCTGGATCGTATAAGTTGGAGCTAATATAGATGTATGGACACAAGTTAGTTAAGTCTCTATCCTAAAAATAGAGAGGACGTGTCCGGAATGAAACAAAAACGCTATAACCAAGAATTTAAACAAACAATTGTCGAACTCTACAGATCTGGCACATCTGCGAGTGATCTCAGCAGCGAATATGGTGTATCTGAAGTGACGATTTGTAAATGGATCAAAGCTCTTTCTCTAATTGAAGACAGCGGTGGTTTGTCGCCAGCTGAAATTGCGGAATTTCAAAAGGAAAATCTTCGCCTTCAACAAGAGGTAGACATCCTAAAAAAGGCTATGACTATAATCGCGAAAAAGTAACTGACCAAGAGATGATTAACCACATCGAACAGGAGAAAGAAAACTTTCCCATTCAAGTACTGTGCGAAGTGCTTAAAGTGCCTAGAAGTACGTATTACCAGTCATTCCATAAAGTGAAGACAACGCACGCCACCGAGTACAGAAATTAAAAAATTTGAACTGTGATTAGGTTTGAAAAATAAAAAATGAACAAAGACACAACTAGTAATTATTCGCTAGTTGCGCCTTTTTGTTAGTAAACACTTCGATTATCTTCCCGTAAGCAAAGAATTGCTGTCAGGCTTGCAATTTCAATCTATTAATAATATGATTCGTTAATTCTGTTGTGGAAGCGGTACCGCCAATATCGGGGGTTTTGATCCCGTCTTGTAATACTTCTTCAATGGTATCTAATAATAGCGTACCTAGCTCTCTTTCTCCTAAGTGATCAAGCATCATTTTACCTGTCCAGATTTGTCCGATAGGGTTAGCAATTCCTTTACCGACGATATCTGGAGCAGAGCCATGGACGGGTTCAAACATGGATGGGAATTTCCCGTTAATATTAATATTTGCGGCAGGGGCAATCCCGATGCTTCCCATAATAGATGCCCCGATATCGGTTAAAATATCACCAAACAAATTACTTGCAACGATGACATCTAGCGTGTGTGGCTTTGAAACAAGGAATGCACTTAAAGCATCAATATGTATGGATTGCGTTTGAATCTCATCATATTTAGTAGACACATCTTGAAACACCTCATCCCAGAAAGGCATCGAATGAACAATTCCATTTGACTTTGTTGCACTTGTAACATGGCCTTTTCTTGTGTTCGCTAGTTCAAATGCATATTTCATCACTCGGGAAGTCCCTTTTCTTGTAAATACTGCGTTTTGAATCGCTATTTCATCCTCGCCAGAGTGTATTCTCCCTCCAACCTCACTATATTCTCCTTCGCTATTTTCCCGTACCACGATGAAGTCAAATTCGTTAGGATTGACAAGAGGAGAGGTAATTCCCTTCATCTGTTTTGCAGGTCGCACGTTGATGACTTGCTCGAACCCCCTTCGAATAGTAACAAGTAAGCCCCAGAGAGAGATGTGATCCGCAACAAGCTTTGGATCTCCCACAGCTCCTAGAAAAACGGCATCACTCTGTTCTAATTGCTTTAGTCCATCTGCTGGCATCATCACACCATGTTCTAAGTAATACTTACAGCTCCACGGATATTCTTTGTATTCAAAATGAAGACCGCCATGAATCTCAGAAAGAGTATCTAAAACCCTGAGTGTTTCAGTCATGACTTCAGTTCCTATTCCATCCCCTGGAATTACGGATATTTCACACTTTTTCATTTTCCCGTCCTCCTAAATACTATTGAAGAGAGTAGCTCTCGTATCTTCTTGTTCTATTATTTTAAGAATGCACTTCGAATCTCTTGTTTTGTAGCACCAGATGCCAACAAAATGGCTAATTTTATTCTAGCCTTTTTACTGTCATAATCTTTTCCTATTAATACCCCTTTATTCGTTAGATCATAAACGCTGCCTGGGAAATCATATACATGACGAACTTCTCCTTCTCCTGTTTTAGTTGTTAGTACAACGATTAAACCTAGATTGCAGGCTTCTTCAATTGCTTCAACCATTTTAGGTGACACATGACCTCTTCCAGAACCTTCAAGAATTATTCCGCTTGTTCCAGTTGAAATGGATGTCTTAATAAATCGATCATCGGCCCCTAAGTAGAATGGAATAATATCAATAACTGGCAAATCATATTTCTGAGAATACACCTCTCGATGAAGTGGTTTTTGGTGCATTGACACAATGTCTTGATCCACAGTTCCCAAGTAACCATATCCTTCAGAAGCAAATCCGGCCACATTAGACGCATGAACTTTCTTGACATATCTAGCTGAAAAAAGACGCTCGTTAAACAGAACTACTGTACCAAAGTCATTAAGATCTTCACATGCTGCAGCTAATATAGACTGGCGAATATTCATCATTGCGTCTGTACCAAGCTCAAATGGTCCTCTTTGTGATCCAGTTACGACAATTGGTTTATCATTTGCGATGGTCAAATCTAAATAATATGCAGTTTCCTCTAACGTATCTGTACCATGAGTGATAACCACTCCATCAACCTGCGGATCAGCTAATAGTTCTTCAACCCTTGTCTTCAAGTGCGATAATTCTTCAGCATCCATTTGATTACTAGGAAGTTGAAAAATAGATTCAACCGTCAAATTGATTTCGCTTGGAAGTTTACACATACTTGCAAGCTCTTCACCTGTCATTGCTCCTGAGGAGAGTAACCCTGTATCAGGGTTTATTTTGCTTGCAATCGTTCCACCGGTAGTTACTAATATAATTCTTTTCATATCTAATACCTCTTTTCCAAAAAATCTGAGGAGAAAGTTTTTTGTCTACCTCTAAAGATGATCGTTAGTAAATAGAAGTTCTGCCTTCAACTTGACTCAGTAGAAGTCCTTTGCTTCTAAACATGAAATAGCAGATTAAGCGCCCACTTCGTTCAACTTATTTTTTGCTTGCCGTTGACCTGGTTTAACAAAGAACATAGCTACCATTCCAATAATCGCTGCAATAGCTGCTGCTACAAACATAGAAGAGTATCCATAACTTACAACTAAGAATCCGGTTAAAATAGGTGCAATAATAGTTGCAGTGTTTGTGATAAAATGCGTAATTCCGCCAAATGTACCTGCACGGCTAGGTTCTGTATCAAGAATCACGGACCAATACACAGAGTTTGGAAGTGAATTAAAAGCATTCCCGATACACATTAAGACCATAACTCCGACAATCGTGTCTGCAGTGGGGATTAATATGAAACATGTGGCTGTTAATAGTAAAGAAACGATGGCTAGTCCTGATCTTGCGATACGAAGATTTCCTGTTTTCATTCGTAAATAGTCTGAAATCTTTCCTCCAAGCAATACAGTAAAACAAGCACCAATCCAAGGAATCATTCCTAAATACCAAAGAGAAGATAATTGAAAACCGAATTGATCTTGTAAGTATTTTGGTGTCCATGTAAGGAGTAGGAAGTTAATATATTGGAAAGCAAAATAACCTAGAGCATTAAAAACAAGTGTTGGATTTTTGAAAAAGTGATACCATTTTACCGAATCATCATGTTCACCAACTATTGTTTCATTTGGTAATAAATCCTCGACAGAACGGATTTTTTTAAGTTCTTCCTTCGATACTTTCGGATTTTGTTCCGGTAAATCTGTAAACATTTTTGACCATATAATTACCCATACAATTCCCAAGCCACCAAGAATAATAAACATAACCTTCCAGCTTGTTACAGACAAAAGTGCCACTGCTACAGGAGCCGTTAGCATAGCGCCTAGTGGCGTTCCTAAAAGGCCTAGAGACACAGCGAATCCGCGTTCTTTCGGTGTAGCCCAGTTAGCATTTGTTTTATTGATTGTTGAAAAAGTCGGTCCTTCTGCAAAGCCAAATAGTATACGGATGATGGCAAAGCCAGTTAGGGCAGAACCACCAAATAGTGCTAAACCGATATCCCCGGCAAAAGCAGTGGCAATGACAAAAACGGACCAGCCAATCCCGATAATCATCCAAACAAATTTTGGTCCTTTTTTATCAGCAAGCATACCTCCCAAGAGAGAGCCAAATAAATAACCAAATCCAAAATAACCAAGTACAGCTCCCCAAGAAATAGGATCAAATCCATACTCGCCAATAATGTCTTGTTGAGCATACGAAATGGCACCTCTATCGATATAGTTAATGATCACCATCAGCACCATCATCAACATAATTTGATAACGATAATTTTTCTTCATCTTAAACACCTAACCTTTCCTAACTTTCAGATATAATTTTTCACATAAACAAAACAGAGAGGCAAATACGAAGCTCTCAGTAATTACTAAAACAATTGTTTGAAAAATACCGAAAATAGTGCTATTTTGAAGTCGTATTTGCTAAAGGCTATCTTCGAAAATGTCCACATTCGGCCCAAGCAGACCATGTAGAGTAGAAGTTTCTACATGCATGTCAATATTTTCTGCTCCTCAATAATTAACAAATTTCACCTTTCTCAAAGGTACACAGGAAATAGTACAAGTCTTTTCTGAAATAGCATCTCTATGACAGTGAAATACTATTAGTATTTATCAACCTCCATGTTGTCACACTTTGTAGTAAATAAAGGACGTCGTTATTTACTAATGCAAAATCCATGCCAAAAAAAATAAAAAGAGCATATTCCCTATTCCACAGGGAAAATATCCTCTTTTTGATTACAATAAATGTGAAACTCTAAATTTTAAATATGCTTACGTGCATAAGTTTACATAGAATTTTAACGAATATGCGAAAGAATCAATCATTATTCTTGGTTTACAAGTAAAATAATGATTATGCTTATTTGCATAATCATTATGCGTAATTGCATAGTCATTTTACTTGATACCAATATTTTTCAACTTTCTGCTCACTGTAGACTGATTCACCTGTAACACTTCGGCAATTTTTACAGTTGTTCGATATTTCTTTTTAGCTAAAACCAGAAGCTGATATTCAACCAAGTCAATTGCTTCCTTAATTGGAATGATATCAGTAACCTGCACTGCTGGTAGGGTCTTACTTTCTAAAAGGAAATCCGGAAGTTGCTCTACGTCTATAGTTGAAGCGTCAGCAGTTACGACGAGCCGTTCTATCATATTTTGAAGTTCTCTTACATTACCAGCCCAATGATATGATTGGAATAGATCCAGCACAGTTGGTGAAAAGGTCTTGTATGTTTTAAATTTCTCATTAAACTTCTGTGTAAAGTGCAGTGTAAGAGAAAGAATATCATCTTTTCTTTCTCTTAAAGGGGGAATTAAAAGTGGCACAACATTGAGACGATAATACAAATCTTCCCGAAAATTACCTTTTTTCATTTCTTCTTGCAGTTCCCGGTTAGTAGCCGCAATAATTCGCACATTGACTGATATAGGCTTGGTACCGCCAATGCGCGTAAACTCCATTTCCTGTAACACTCGTAGCAATTTCACCTGAAGAGCAAGAGGAATTTCCCCAATTTCGTCAAGGAATAAAGTTCCTCCGTTGGCTAATTCAAATAATCCAGGTTTCCCCGTTTTCGATGCACCTGTAAAAGCGCCTTTTTCATAACCAAATAGCTCCGATTCCAGCAAGTTTTCAGGGATTGCACCACAATTCACTTTAATGAAAGGTTTATCGTTTCTTTCACTTTTACTATGAATGTAGGATGCGATTACTTCTTTACCTACACCTGATTCTCCTTGTATGAGAATGGTAGAGTCAACTTCTGCTACCTTTCTAGCTAGCGTCACGACACCCTCCATCTTTTCGCTTTTAAAAATCATTTTCTCATTTCCAATACCTAATTCATTTAACTGACTCAATTGTTGCTTGTAACCTTCCATTAACAGCTTCATTTCTTCTAACTCCATGCGAAGGTGACTTTCACCTGTAATATCACGTGAAGCGTTAACAACACGAATAATATTTCCTTTTTCGTCCTTAATGGGCGTACCAATACAAACTAATCTACGACCTTCTTTTGTCGTTTGGAATAGCTGAACTTTCTTTTTTTTCTCTAGTACTTGTCGTGTAACAGAGGGGGTGAAAACACCTATTTCCTCAAGCTTATAGATACTTTTTCCAATAAGATCCTCTGCTCTATACCCCCAAAGTTGCTCACACGCAGAGCTCACATGTAAGGTCATACCTGTTCCATCTGAAACATAAATAACATCGTAAAAGGCATCAAAAATCGCTTGGAGATCGGCTGAAAGATTCATAAATAAATCTAAACTTAAAGCGATTTTTTCAATTTCCTTTGTAGTCCAATATATTTGCATGGCCCCTACAGATCGATCATCTTGCATAACATTAGTTTGAATAAAAGCGCCTTTACCATTCTCTGTAACTTTCATAATAACTTCTTTGTTTTCAACGTTTAGAAGTGTATTAAGTTGACAACCAGGGTATAAATCGTCCAGTTTACTACTAATCGATTCTTCCAAATTTATACCGTGTACTTTCAAAGCTTGATCATTAAAGAAACTTATTTTTCCGAATTTATCGATCGCAGAAATCTCATTTGGTATTGAAGATAAAAGAGATTTTAAATAGAGAGCTTCTTCTTTAAAATGCTGATAAAGATATAAAATAAGCTCTTCTCGCTTGAGACACCCTATAATTCTCTTGTTTTCATCTGCAACAACAATAATGCTGTAATCTTTCCATGACTCTTCTTCATACAATTGGTCAATTGATATAAAGGCAGTGGCTAAAATTTTTTCGGGATTGTCTAAAGTTATGGCCCCAATTACTTGTCCAAGCGGGTCGTTAACCAGTATTATATCCATTTCTTTGAAGAGTTCTTTTCCTAAAGAATTCTTCCATTCATTAAAAGGTATAATCACAAACTTATTTATTAGGATTGAATCAATATGCAAGAAATACACCCCATTAACTTTTAATATATGTGTTGAAATCATAATCAGAGGTCTAAGAATAAAAAAGAGATACCTCCCAAATTGATAAATCGGTAGGAACTGAAAAATGCGGTCTACTGGAATTAAGTGCGATACTTGAGGTAGAAAAGAAGAAAACCTATAACGACATCGTATCGAATGGAGGAATCGTTAACATCTTACCATATCCGAACATGCAAAAATAAAAGTGTACCTTGAACTTGGCTACTCCATTCGGGCGATTGCCAAATTAACTGGACGACATCCTTCCAAGCTTTCAAGAGAACTGGCTCGACAAACTAAATACAACGCTGAATCAGCACAACACCAGTATGAAGCTCACAAATCATGGCACAAAGTCAAAATACACCCCTGAGCTGAAAGAGACCATCCAACAGAAATGCTTATTCTTTTTGCCAAAAGAGTTAACAGAATTTGCAATGGCGCAGACTTTTTACATAATTTCCGACTGGGTAGCAGAAAAGTCCGACATGTGCAAATTTCCTTTTAACAGATTCTAGCTCACACCTCGATATATAATTGCTGGAATGTCGTTAATTCCAGTTCTTGATTTTCTATGTAGTTGGCGAGAACCATCAATGGTTTTACGTTTAGCTTTGCACCGAATGATATTCCACCGTTAATTTAAACTTCTTCTTCGTTTTTTACATGAAGAGACACACCTTTCTTATAAGATAATAACAACTATATATTACAATACCTGTGTATGGTATATAAATAATTTGACGTTTTATTAATAATTATTGTTTATTAATCCACGCTGTTGTTGATTTTTGAGTAACGTGATAAATTAAAATAGGGGGGTATTGCATATTAATGTTGACATCTGACATAGTTTATATGAATATATGACCATATGTTCATATAAGAAAATATAAATTGTATGATTGGAGGAAAATTGCTATGAATGATGAAAAAAATATAGAGCAGACAGTAGAAAAGAATGTGCAACAGTTGGACGGAGAAACGCTATTCGTCGTTTCGCAAACGTTCAAGGCGTTGAGTGATCCGACGAGAATCCGAATTTTAAACTTATTGTGTAAAGAGGAATATTCAGTTAATGATATTGCCGAAACGCTTAATTTAAGTCAATCATCCGTCTCTCATCAACTGCGTTTTTTGAAAAACTTGCGTTTAGTAAAGTTTCGAAGAGAGGGAACGACGATTTACTATTCGGAGGACGATCATCATGTAATGAATCTCTTGAAGCAGGCGATTGAGCACGCGTCACATAATTAATAATAAGGAGGGGTATAAAAATGGGGCATGACCACAGTCACGACCATACGCATGGAGCGAATAAAAAAGTTTTATTGATTTCTTTTCTAATCATTACATCTTATATGCTTGTCGAAGCAGTAGGAGGATTTTTGACGAATAGTCTTGCTCTTTTGGCAGACGCAGGTCATATGCTAAGCGATTCGATTTCGTTGGCAATCGCACTATTGGCATTTAAATTAGGGGAAAAGGTAGCAAGTAAAAGTAAGACCTTCGGATACAAACGATTTGAAGTGTTGGCAGCGGTAATAAATGGTGTAACATTGATCGCCATCTCTTTATATATTTTTTATGAAGCAATTATGCGTTTTCCAAATCCCCCTGAAGTTGCGACGACAGGGATGTTGATCGTTTCGAGTATTGGATTAGCGGTAAATGTTCTCGTCGCTTGGATTATGCTACGTTCAGCAGACGTGGAAGAGAACTTAAATATGAAGGGAGCTTACCTCCATGTCATTAGCGACATGTTGGGATCTATTGGGGCAATTGCTGCAGCATTGTTTATGATGTTCTTCGGCTGGGGGTGGGCAGATCCGTTAGCAAGTGTCATCGTAGCAATTCTTGTCTTACGCAGCGGTTACTATGTAACCAAGTCAGGACTGCATGTTTTGATGGAAGGTACACCGCAAAACGTGGAAATAAATGAGGTTATTCAAACCATTCGAAATGTCAAAGGGGTGCAAAGTGTTCATGATTTACATGTTTGGTCCATTACGAGCGGATTAAATGCACTCTCCTGCCATGCGGTGGTAGATGAACGGATGACAATAGCAGCAAGTGAACAATTGCTTCGTAATTTCGAACACGATCTATTGCATCAAAACATACACCATGTAACTATTCAATTGGAATCGTCAGCCCACCAACACGACGACTCAATTTTGTGTCAGGTGAAAGTCCAACCAGCCGATGGACATCAACATCATTAAGACAACAAGCGACTGGCACCTCTCTGCAATAATAGCCTGAGTTAAAGAGAGCCTCTCTCGATTTCATGAGTGTGGTTTGATGTGTAGGGGGAAGGTACCTATAGGTGAAAGGGCTTTGAAAACCAGAAACAATAAAGTGCGAGATCTTCATTACCATTGATATTCTTGAATAGGAATATATAAAGCAAGGAAAACAGATAGTTTATTTGTGAATTACGGATTCTTTGGCGGCTTTGGGGTACTGAATAATTGGA
>NZ_WHVW01000024.1 GCF_009651005.1 Sporosarcina obsidiansis | reverse complement strand
GTCCGGTGCAATACCGAACTCATTTTACCAAAGCTGCCTGATGAAATAACCGTGTCTAACTTTAAGGGGTCACTTCATTATTCATTGGCTTCTTTTGTTATCGCTTTTGTTCTTGGCCCAATAATTGAAGAAAACTTTATACGTGCTTTAATCTTATCAGAAGGAAGCTACTCAATTTTCTTTATCCGACCTATGTCATTAGCCATCTTAATAGTTATCATTGCAGTCATTATTGTGCCTTTCATAAAAAAAATGAAGAGTAAACAAATAAGTGTATCTACAAACAAATGAAGAACTATGTGCTGCCAAGGAAGGAATGTACTAATTTCCTATGGCGGCTCTTTGTGTACATTCAATCATTTTATCCCATTATCATAAAAAGAGGCTAGGACAAAACTCAATAAAATGAAAAAACCGCGTGAATCCAAGTTACAAGAACCTTGGTTTCACGCGGTTTTAATTTTGCCTTTTTTGTTAATTGCAATAGATTTTCTACTTATGTCCCAGCCTCATTTAATTTAAAAGCTTACTGAATGATTTCCTACTATATTAATGGTGATGATGCGTGCCACCGTGTGAGTTGTCATGTTCTTCAGTTCCAGGAATCGTTGAGACAACGGCTTCCGTTGTTAAAAATATGCCCGCTACGGAGGCTGCGTTTTGCAATGCAAAGCGTGTCACTTTAGTTGGATCAATGATTCCTTCTTGCAACATATTCACCCAGGTTCCGTTCGCTGCATTGAACCCGATTCCTAATTTTTCTTCTTTAATTCGTTCACAAATGATAGATCCCTCATAACCGGCATTAGTTGCAATCTGACGAATAGGTTCCTCTAAAGCACGTAAAACGATATTAACACCAGTTGCTTCGTCACCTTCAGTCGTTTTAAGAAGACTTTCTACTGTTTTATAAACATTCATCAATGCAGTGCCTCCACCTGGAACCACGCCCTCTTGCACCGCAGCTCGGGTGGCACTTAATGCGTCAATCATACGAAGTTTGCGTTCTTGCAATTCGGTTTCCGTGTGGGCTCCGACTTTTATAATCGCAATGCCGCCTGTTAATTGTGCCAAACGCTCTTTTGATTTTTCTGTTTCAAATGCAGAAACCTCGCTCTCGATTTGATTTCGGATTTGTTGCACTCTTTTTTGGATGTCTTCTTTTTCACCTATTCCATCCACGATGGTTGTATGGTTTTCTGTGACAATCACCTTCGCGGCACTGCCTAAATTTTCAATGATTATATTTTTTAATTCTAGCCCTACATGTTCCGCGATTAGCTGAGAATTCGTTAAGGCAGCTATATCTTCAAGTATTGCCTTACGTCGTTCTCCGAATCCTGGGGCTTTGACGGCAACAACACTTAGCACACCGCGTAACTTATTTGCCACTAAGGTAGATAGGGCTTCTCCTTCAATATCATCTGCAATGATGAGAAGTGGTTTTTGCTCTTCTAATACTTTCTCTAAAATTCCTACGATGTCTTGTAAATTTATCAGTCGATGATCTGTCACTAATATATAGGGATTATCCAGGACAGCTTCCATGCGATCATAATCTGTCACCATATGTGGCGAACTGTATCCTCGATCAAATTGCATCCCTTCCACAATTTTTAAATTGGTTGCAAAGCCGTTAGATTCTTCTAGTGTAATGATCCCATCTTTTCCTACAGTATCCATAGCTTCTGCAATCAATTCACCGATTTCATGGCTTCCTGAAGAAATAGCAGCAACTTGTCTAATTGAATTTTTATCATGAACATCTTTCGAGATATTTTCTAGTTTATTGACTGCGATTGCAACAGCTTTTTCGATACCACTTCTAATGCCTACTGGATTTGCTCCGGCCGTAATATTCTTCAAGCCTTCACGAATCATCGCCTGGGCCAGAACAGTTGCAGTTGTAGTACCATCGCCAGCCTTCTCGTTCGTTTTAGTGGCGACTTCAACTACTAGCATGGAACCCATATTTTCATATGGATCCGCGAGTTGAATAGATCCCGCAATAGTTACTCCATCATTCGTGATGAGTGGAGGACCATAGTCCCGTTGTAATAATACATTTCTTCCTTTGGGTCCTAACGTAACTTTTACTGTATCTGCTAGCTGATTAACTCCATTTAACATCAACTTTCGTACTTCTTCACCAAATTTAATCTCTTTTGTCATGATGATCAATTCCTTTCTTTCGACATTATTAACTAAAACGATTAAAAGATGACTATATATAAATATACATATATAACGGTTGACATACAAGGAGTTTTATATATAATTAGAAGTATTAAAAAATTAAAATATTTGAGGGGGAAATAGAATGATAGAGGTCCATAAGAAATACGAACTGTCCAGTCTGAAAACTGAAGGAAATCCTTTTCTAAAAGGTGCATTTAAACCAAATGATACTGAATATACAGCTGATACAGATAGTCTGCAGGTAATTGGTGAGATTCCAAAAGATTTACATGGGATTTATGTACGTAACACGCACAATCAAGTACACGAAGCGCTTGGCTTATATCACCCATTTGATGGAGATGGTATGCTACACGCAATTCATTTTGAGAATGGTAAAGCTACGTACCGTAACCGCTTTGTCGAAACAGTCGGATTTTTAGCTGAACAGGCTGCTGGCAGATCGATATGGCCTGGACTTCTTCAACCTGAAATGTATACGTACCGGGGCTGGGGTGCAATCGGTTCCATGAAAGATAATGCAGGAACAGATGTCATTGCGCATGCTGGTCAGCTACTTGCTTCCATGTCACAGGGTAGTGAACCCTATCGTTTGAATCCGCTTACATTGGAAACGACTGGTGCAAGTGCATGGGGGAAGCACCTAGGTAAAGAGGGAATCAGCTCTCACTACAAAGTGGATGTGTACACGGGGGATATGATGTTCTTTAATTTTGGAGAAACCTATCCATACATGCATTATGGTGTTATTAATCGTGATAATGAAATGGTTCATTATGTTCCGGTTGAGTTGCCGGGAGCACGCTGGCCGCATGATATGGGGATCACCCAAAATTATACGATATTACACGATTTGCCTATGTTCTTTGACGAAAAAGATCTGGCGAAGGGCATACGTCAAACAAAGTTCTTTAAGGATATTCCAAGCCGATTTGGTGTAATCCCACGTTTTGGAGATAATTCACAAATTCGTTGGTTTGAAGCGACACCTTGCTATATTCTTCACTTGTCAAACTCGTATGAAGATGGAGATGAAGTCGTGATGGACGCTTGCGTGTCTTTCCAACCAAAAGCACCGGGGGTAGGAGAAAAGAATGCAGATCCATTTGAACGAATTCTTGCCCATTTGGATAAACATAGAACGAAGACACATATGTGGAGATTCCGATTTAATATGAAAACAGGTAAGACAACAGAAGAATGTATTGACGACGAGGTGACTGAATTTCCGGTTGTCAACAATGATTACGTTGGATATAAATATCGATACAGTTATAATACATTGTTCAAAAAAGGAGATTGGTTGTTCACGGGTATTAAAAAATATGATCTCCTGACAGGAACTTCGACACGTTATGAATATGGGGAAGGAAGATATGGAGACGAGCCTCATATTGCTCGAACCCCAAAATCTGTCGAGGAAGATGATGGCTATGTCATTACGATGGTAGTGGATATGAAGAAAAATCAGTCAGAATGCATTATTCTGGATGCAAAAGAAATTGAAAGAGGTCCAGTTGCCACTATTATCTTGCCGCATGTTATCCAAACTGGAACTCATGCTTGCTGGGTAGACGGGGATCGGATTTATGGAGAAAGACCTGCGAAATAAAAGGAGCAGGCATTCCCTGTATGAGATTTCGTAATAGTAAATTGCAATTTGCAATGCTTATAAAAAAGAGGTGCTGTTAGTTGACGACAAATGTAGTTCTAATTCCGGGATTGAATAATACAGCTGAGACGTGGAGTCAAGTGCAGCAATATTTGCCTGCCGACTGGAATGTTCAAGCCGTTGACATTCCACCGATTTCAGATATTGATGAGATTGCGAATCAATTACTGGAAGGAATGCAGGAACCTGTTTATCTTTGCGGATTTTCTTTCGGTGGATATGTAGCATTGGCGATGCTAGAAAAGGCACCTGAACTTATAAAGGGTTTCATCTTGCTTGGATCCAATACGACTGCCGATTCGGAACAGCAAAAAATCGTTCGAAACAAGGCGATTGGTCGGGCAGAAAATGGTGAGTACTTTGAAATGATGGAAGCAAACGGACCGCTAACATTCCATCCAAACAGTTTGAAAAATAAAGAGATGATGCGAACACGCCGGAAAATAGTTAATGATTACGGTCCTAAACGCTTTATTGCACATGTAAAAGCAACAATGGGGAGACGGGATCGAACACTTATTTTTAAAGAAGCTGCCATTCCTAAACTGGTAGTTGCAGGAAAAGAAGATGGAGTTGTTCCGGCAGGTCAATTACAAGAGTTGGCGGCAAGTGCGTCTAATACAGAGTTTAAAATGATTGTGGATACGGGTCATATGATGCCACTAGAACAACCGGTTGCAGTTGCAGAGGTTCTTCAAAACTGGATTGAACGACAGTAAAGATTTAACTCATGAGGAGGATGTATAATGGAGAAACTTGTTATTACCGTATCGCCTAACGGTGGATTGATTACAAAAGAAGATACACCGTATGTACCAATTACAACTGAAGAGATTGCAGAAGAGGTCCGACTATCATGTGAGGCAGGTGCAGCAATTGTTCACCTCCATGTACGTGGAGAAGACGGGTCTGGTACAGGTGATTTAAATGTATTTAAAGAAGCTGTCTCAAAAATTAAAGAACGTTGTGATATTCTAATTGGACTGACAACTGCATCTAAACTAAATGCGCCTGACGAAGAACGTCTCAGCGTCTGTGACTTGTCTCCCCAATTAGCATCATTAAACATGGGTTCATTGAATTTTGGCGAAGTTGCCTTTATGAATTCTCCTGACTATCTACGTGCGGCAGGAAAGAAAATGCAAGAATGCAAAGTGAAGCCTGAGTTAGAAGTGTTTGATCTGGGGATGATAGAAAATGCAAAAAAGTTAATCGCTGAGGGTCTTATTTCGGCGCCGTATCATTTTCAATTGATCGTTGGTGCTCCGGGTGGCGCACCTGCAACACCGAAAGCTTTATTGAGCATGATCGATCATTTGCCGGAAGGTTCGACTTGGGGTGTCATTGCACTGCAAAATCAATTGCTGATGCATACGATCGCTATCGGACTAGGCGGACATACTAGAGTAGGTATGGAGGAATGTATAGAAATACGTCCAGGGGAATTAGCGAAATCGAATGCAGATTTCATTAAGCGTCTAGTAATGATCGCAAAAGAACTAGGAAGAGAAGTTGCCACTCCTGAAGAGGCAGAAGAAATCTTTTCGTTGCCTTCTAGAAGATTCACGTCAGTTAAATAAAAAGTACTGTTTTGTACAGGTCGTGTTGAATTGTGAAAAGAGGTTTGTATTTATTTGATGGTTAAGAGTTGAATATCGATATGTAAAAGTGGATTTCCATATAGGTATTGTTGGTGTCCATTCCAACGCCCCCTTACCTCGGCTATGACTTGAACCAATTGGATAGTGAATTTCCAAGTTGGCTTTAATCGTATTCGCGGAATTGGTGTCGTCACGGGTGATTTTATTGCTGTGTTTCAGCTACTTTGGGAAAGTGATGCGACAATTTTTCATCTTGAAACATTTCCATAAATTTTTTGAGAGCAAAAGAGTTATAGGTGTCTTTTTTTGTAATAATCCCTAACTTCCATAATAAAGGTGGCTCTTTCAAAGGTACCATCTTAACTTGATCGTTATTGAGTTTTACAGAAATGGATTGTGGAAGAAGTGTGATCCCCAACTTCGATGCGACAAGTTCGATTATTAAATCCCATTGAGAACTTTCGTATGAAATATTAGGGTTGAAACCAGCTTCTTTACGCGCGGAAATTATGTAGGAGTGCAGTGCAAAACTTTTGGAAAACAGAATGAGTTTTTCATCCTGTAAATCTGATAATGCAACCATATCCTTTTCGGCAAACGGATGGTCTTTATGAACAAATAAATAGAACTTATCTGAAATGAAAGGCTGTACATGAAAACTGCTCGTATCAGTCGGCAAAACAATAATCCCAGCATCTATTTGCCCTTTATCAACCAGTTCTTCGATTACTCTGGCTCCTAGCTCATGCAACTCAATTGTGATCTGAGGATAACTTTCTTTGAGGTTCATAGCAATCTGAGGAAAGAAAAGTGTACCGATCAAGGGGGCATGCCGATTTTAAGTTCTCCTGAAACACCTTCAGCAAGATCCTCCAATAAAAGAGGTAGTTCGTCTAATAAGTGGAATATTTGTTTTGTCCGCTCATTGACGATATTCCCCGCGTCAGTCAGCTTCAAATTGCGGGTGGAACGATTGAACAATGTGACATTCAGTTCCTCTTCAATTTTTTTACGGACTTACTTAGAGAAGGCTGAGAAATATATGAAGAATCTGCGGCTTTTGTAAAGCTCGTATGATTTGCAACTTCTATAAACGCCTTAAGATCTTTGAGTTCCATAGGGGTCACCCTTCTTTATTCTGTCTCGGAATATTTATAATTCATTATAAATATTTTACATACAACTACTAACTATGTAAAGTATTACTATAAGAGGAGGTTAGTATATGAATAAGGTATTTCATTCATTTTCGGAAGCGATTTCAGATATTCAAGATGGTCAAACGATCATTGTAGGAGGATTTGGTCTTTGTGGCATACCGGAAAAATCGATAGAAGCATTACATAATAGAGGGACAAAAAATTTAACAATAGTTAGCAATAATTGTGGTACAGATCATAGTGGCCTAGGACAATTACTCGTAACTAAGCAAATCAAAAAAATGATTGCTTCTTATGTTGGGGAAAACAAGATTTTTGAACAGCAATTTTTGAACGGGGAGCTTGAGGTCGAATTGTGCCCACAAGGAACACTTGCAGAAAGAATTCGAGCAGGAGGCGCAGGAATACCTGGATTCTATACAGCAACTGGGGTCGGTACTCCGATTGCGGAAGGAAAAGAAACGAAAGAGTTTAATGACAAAACCTTTCTACTTGAAGAAGCGATCGTTGGTGATTTTGCGTTGGTGAAGGCATGGAAAGCCGACACACTTGGTAATTTGGTATATAGGAAAACAGCGAGAAACTTTAACCCGCTTGCAGCCATGGCAGGAAAAATCACAATTGTTGAAGTGGAAGAAATTGTAGAAGCTGGTGAGCTGAGTGCTGATGAAATTCATACGCCAGGCATTTTTGTACAACGTATTTTACTAGGAACAGACTATGAAAAACGTATTGAACGCTTAACAGTGGCTGAAGCGTAAAAAGGAGAGTTCAAGATGGTCGAAAGACGACTAAATATTGTGAAGCGGGCAGTGCAGGAAATTGAAGATGGGATGAATGTGAATCTTGGAATTGGGATGCCGACACTTGTCGCTAATGAAATCCCGGAAGACTTCAATGTGTTATTACAATCGGAAAATGGATTGCTTGGAATAGGGCCTTATCCCATAAAAGGTCATGAGGATGCTGATTTAATCAATGCAGGAAAAGAAACCATCACGACCGTTTCAGGTTCATCATTCTTTGATAGTGCTGAATCTTTTGCGATGATTCGGGGAGGTCATATAGATTTGGCGATTCTGGGTGGTATGGAAGTAGCGGAGAATGGAGATTTAGCCAATTGGATGATTCCTGGGAAAGTAATCAAGGGAATGGGTGGTGCTATGGATTTAGTAGTCGGTGCTAAACGTGTTGTTGTAATTATGGATCATGTTAACAAACACGGGGAATCCAAAGTTAAAAAAACTTGTACGTTACCATTGACGGGCCAAAGTGTTGTAAACAGGCTCATTACAGATTTAGCGGTTTTTGATTTTACCAATGAAGGTATGGTATTGGTTGAAGTATTTCCTGGTGTCACGGTAGAAGAAGTAATTGAAAAAACCGAGGCTAGCTTTACAATAGTACCAAATCTTATGATGCAATAATCTTGTGACGATACCAGATTTTTCGGGTATCGTTTTTAGTTAAATAAGGAGGTTGTTCGATGGAGAAAATAGCAATCATTGGCAGCGGTACGATGGGACATTTAATTGCTTTAAGTGCGGCATGGGCAGGATTCGATGTGAAAATGCAGGGGATGGATAAGGATGACTTAGATCGTGCCTTAACAAGTATGGTCAGTAAATTACAAATACTTGTCGGTAATGGTTTCATGACAGAAGAAGAAGCAATATTAGTTCAAAACAGAGTGACCCCTTTGACTTTAATCGAACATGCGGTCAAGGGTGCAACTTTTGTTATCGAAGCAGTGCCTGAGCAATTAGAATTAAAGAGGGAAATATTTCAGAAACTGGATGAACTCTGCGATCCAACTGTCATTTTAGCAAGCAATACCTCTGCACTCAGTCCAACTGAAATAGCAGCAGGCCTTCAATATCCTGAACGCCTAGTAATCACTCATTTTTGGCATCCGGCTCACTTGATTCCTCTTGTAGAAGTGGTACGGGGCGAGAAAACGAGCGACTCAACTGTTAAACGCTCATTGGAATTAATGAGCCAGATGGATAAAAAGCCAATTGAAGTGAAAAAAGAAGTTCCGGGCTTTGTAGGAAATCGTTTGCAGTTTGCCTTATTACGTGAAGCTCAATATATTTTAGAAGAAGGCATAGCTTCGAAGGAAGATATCGATGCAGCGGTTACTTATAGTATCGGCAGAAGGTTACCTGTGACAGGCCCATTTTTATCAGCAGACATGGGTGGACTGGACATTTACAAAAATATATCAAATTACTTGTATCAGGATTTATCCACTGCGAAACAGTCGGCATCAAGTTTGAATCAGTATGTGCAGGAGGGGAAGTTGGGAGCTAAATCAATGGAAGGCTACTACAAGTGGAATCCTGCTTTCTCCGAAAAGATAAATATTGCACGTGAAGAAGAACTAATTCGATACTTAAAACAAGATAGGGAGGGATGATTGGAACTTGACTAAAGAAACTATATTACTTCAGTAAGAGATTAAACTAGAAATATTATAATGAAAATAGAAACCGTTTCATGACTGAATTTCAGTATTTAATTAAATGGTTCTGACCCTAATACCAAGATTATTCAATAAACCAGTCAACATTATATGTTTCATTAAGATGAAAAATGCTTATAAAGAGCCAACTTGAATAGTTAATTTTTATGACTCTAAACCAAAATATGTTCTTTGCTTGATTTTATAGTTAGCTGAATATTTACAGTTATTTAGAGCCTACGATCGATTTCTTATATTCTAAAATTAGGATTGGAGCAGAAGATGGTCGACACCTGGGGGATTAGCGTGCGTCTTGAGACCTCACAGGTAGCGTAGCGGACGAGAAGGCTCAAGCCGCGTCCCCCGAAAAGCGTGCCTCTGGAGCGCAAATCCCGGACCACTCACTAAGCATGTTTTCAAGCACATATTTTGGTGATGATCCATTTTTATTTTGGATAAATTTCAGATCATGTAAATAATCTATATCTAATACTACTTAGATATGAAATTTAAAATGTGTAACATTTCACCATGCTCTCAAACTGTTATAATGCTCATAAAAGGATGCGATTAATATGAAGGTGATCATTGCACCGGACGCGTTCAAAGGAAGTTTGACGGCTGATGAGGCTGCTAACGCGATGCAAATCGGTATTCAAGAGATATTTCCCGAAGCAGAAACAGTGTGCTTGCCAGTGGCGGATGGTGGGGAAGGGACATTGTCGGCCCTTGTATCGGCTACAAGTGGAGCGTATAAAACGTTTATCGTACGTGATCCACTCGGACGCCCAATAGAAGCGCAGCTAGGGATTCTCGGTGACGGAGAAACAGCGGTGGTGGAGCTGGCGCAAGCATCGGGATTGACCTTACTGGCTCCAGATGAGTTAAATCCAATGAGGACATCCACTTATGGTACTGGAGAATTAATACGTCATGCTCTTGATATAGGCTTTCGCAAGTTGATCATTGGACTAGGTGGCAGTGCAACGAATGATGGAGGCACTGGATTATTAGAAGCGCTCGGTGTCAGTTTTTTTGATAATGAAGGAAGACTGTTGCAGATGAATGGAGCTTCACTTTTGCAAATTGACAAAGTAGATATGTCTCATCTGGATCCGCGAGTAAAAGCGACAGATATTCGGATCGCTTCAGATGTAGAAAATCCTTTCATTGGAGAGAAGGGTGCTTCGTATATATTTGGGCCACAAAAAGGAGCAGACGCACAGTCAGTAAAGTTGCTAGATAAAGGAATGCGTTATTTTGCAGATGAAACGGAACATCTCACTGGGGTTCGTCTTCATGAACTTCGAGGTGCAGGAGCCGCGGGAGGAAGTGCGGGTGCATTGATTGCATACTGTGACGCACGTTTGGAAAGTGGAATTGATGTAGTACTTGAGGCTATGAACTTTTCTACTCATTTGCCATCTGCTGATATTATTTTTACAGGGGAAGGGAAGACGGATCTTCAGACGCTGGATGGCAAAGCGTTGATGGGAGTTGCGAGATTAGCGAAGTCTTATCAAGTTCCCGTCTTTGTTATTTCAGGTGCAATTGAAGAAGGTGCTAGAATTCAACTGGATGAATGGTTTACTGAATTGCATGCTTTAGATGATGGGAGTCAGACGTTAGCAGAGCTAATGACAAATGCTTCAGAGTTGTTATCTTTGAAAACGGAAATTTTGATGAAGACATTTGAGCAATCGTCCTAGTACCCGAAAGTTATTGAAATATAGTATAGTACAAGAACCTTACTCCATTTGAGACAAGGTTTTTTGCTATGCCATGCGTACATAGTGGACTAGCAGGGTATAGATAAAACAAGGAGGTGGGCATATGATTCAAAATGCTTTGGACTGGCTGGTAGGACCAGCAAATAATTTTATTTGGACATATATTTTAATTGGACTTTTATTAGCAGCGGGATTGTATTTCACAATTCGAACGAAATTTGTACAGGTACGTTTATTCGGAGAGATGTTTCGTTTAATCGTCGAGAAGAAAGACAGTAACGACGGGGTTTCTCCTTTTCAGGCGTTTACCATCAGTGCGGCTTCGCGTGTCGGGACTGGTAACGTAGCGGGGGTTGCCTTGGCGATTGGGATTGGCGGACCGGGCGCAGTATTTTGGATGTGGATCATTGCCATCATCGGCATGGCGACTGCATTCATTGAGAGTACACTGGCACAGGTGTATAAGGTGAAAGATGGGGAGACGTTCCGTGGGGGTCCTGCTTATTATATGGAAAAGGCGCTAGGTAAGCGGAATCTAGGGATCGTGTTCGCAATTTTACTCACTCTGTGTTTCGGTTTTATTTTCAATGCAGTGCAATCTAATACGATTAGTCAATCATTTATGGATGTGTTCGGCATTCCAGATTGGGGTGTCGGGATTGGACTAATCTTGTTGACAGCCGTTATTGTTTTCGGTGGTGTTCAACGGATTGTAAAAGTGACGCAGACGATTGTGCCGGTGATGGCGACGTTCTATATCATTGTTGCGTTATTCATTGTCATAATAAATATTACACAGGTTCCTGCCATGTTCATGTTAATTATTGAGCATGCATTCGGGATCGAAGAAATGGTCGGAGGGGGAGTCGGCGCGGCGATTATGCAAGGAGTTCGTCGGGGTTTATTCTCCAATGAAGCTGGAATGGGGAGTGTGCCGAACGCTGCGGCAACCGCCAATGTATCACATCCAGCAAAGCAAGGTTTAGTACAAAGTCTTGGCGTGTTTTTCGATACAATCATCATTTGTTCAGCGACTGCGTTTATCATTTTGCTTGGTGGATTGTATGAAAGTGGTGAAACGAACGGTATTCTCCTAACGCAAGCGTCGATGGTGGTACATGTAGGGGCGTGGGCTCCGTATTTCATTGCTATCGCGATTATGTTCTTCGCATTCAGTTCGATTATTGGAAATTACTATTATGGTGAAACGAATATTGAATTTATCAATGCGAATAAAGGATGGAAGTTCGTGTATCAGATCTTAGTTCTGGGCATGGTCTTTTTCGGCGCAGTGGCGAAAGTTCAAGTCGTATGGGACATGGCCGATCTCTTTATGGGGTTGATGGCCATTATCAACTTAGTTGTCATTCTTCTGCTAGGAAAAGTAGCATTTCAAGTCCTCGACGACTTTACTATCCAGCGTCGTGCAGGAAAAAATCCTATATTTAAAGCTTCCACTGTCCCGGGGTTAAAAGGCGCGGAATGTTGGGAAGAAACAGCGAACAAGCCGGAAGACAGAGTGCGTTGAAGATCGGAATTGGATGAGTCAATTGTGAACTCGAGTTGTTAACTGACAATGAAAGGGGAAGCGTTCTCTCTTTTGAATAAGTCAAATAGCATATTACTCGTTCACAGAAAATCTTTTAGTCAAGGCACAAAAAGTTTGATATAATGAAAAGCATTGCTAGGAAAATAACCATATCGTAGTTCAGAAGATGCAAATCTGGACTGCGATTCTTTTTTTGCTTTGTATGTTTGACCACAATATGTTAGGGTTATACATGAAGTTAAGACACTATATATAGTATTTTCGATGAAATGGTACCCATTAACGGTTTAAAAGGGAATCCGCTAAAAACGGAGCTGCCCCCGCAACTGAGGGCATTGACGACTGTCTGTAAAATCCACTGCCATGAGCGGGAAGGAAAGACAAGAGGACGATATGCCAGCCAGGAGACCTGCCTTTCATTCAGCAATACATTCTTCGGGGTTGGAGAGTGAAAGCGAAAAGCAGAGGATTTTTTGTCTGCTTATAACTTTCCACTTACTACCATTCGTCACATGATGACTTCCGATATACAGGGAGTTTTTTTACTTTACATAACTTACTCAAAGGGAGCGGATACAATGGCTATCATTCATGAAACAGTCGGTCTACATCTATTGTTGGAAAATTTACAGGAAGAATTCGGGAAGCAGCAAATCGAGCCATTAATCGAAGCGAGTCAGCGTTATCAGGAGCGTCATCCGGAAAGTTCCGCAACGGATTGGACGAAAGCAATGGTCTTGGAATCGTTGAGCAGGATTGATGAAGCGAATACCTATTGGACGTTCGTGGCCGCTAGAATTTATTTATTCGATGTGTACGCAAAGCAGAAAACGTTGCGCGGTGCGGATGTTTATACCGACTTTGCGAAAAATGTAGAACGCCTAGTGGAGCAAGGACTCTATACACCAGTGCTCACCGAGAAATACAGCCGTGAAGAACTCAATGAAATCGGTCGTTTGCTTGAACCATCCCGTGATCTTTTATTTACATATATCGGGCTGAAAACATTAGTGGATCGCTATGTTACCGTGAATTTTTCCAAGCAGCCAGTGGAACTTCCACAAGAACGTTGGCTCGTGATCGCGATGACGTTGATGCAGGACGAAACAGAAGATCGCATCCATAAAATTGGAGAAGCGTACTGGGCAATGAGCAACCTCTATATGACAGTTGCAACGCCAACGCTATCAAATGCGGGTAAGATGCATGGTCAGCTATCCAGTTGCTTTATCGATACGGTAGATGATTCCTTGCAAGGCATTTATAACAGCAATACGGATATCGCTAACTTGTCCAAATTCGGTGGTGGTATTGGCGTCTATATGGGCAAAGTCCGTTCGCGCGGTGCGTCCATCCGAGGTTTTGAAGGTGCATCAAGTGGTGTGTTGCCGTGGATTAAACAGTTGAATAATACAGCGGTCAGTGTGGATCAGCTCGGTCAAAGACAAGGCGCGGTGGCGGTATACTTGGATGTATGGCATAAAGATATCTTCACGTTCTTGGACTTGAAACTGAATAATGGCGACGATCGTTTGCGCGCGCATGATATTTTCACTGGCGTTTGCCTACCGGATCTGTTCATGGAAAAAGTGGAATCACGAGAAGACTGGCATTTGTTTGATCCGCATGAAGTTCGGACGAAGATGGGGTATTCATTGGAAGACTTTTATGATGAAACAAAAGGAAATGGTTCGTTCCGTGAGAAGTATGAAGAATGTGTACGCAATCCGGAGTTGTCACGGGAAACGGTGTCTGCAATTGAAATCATGAAGCGTGTGTTGCGTAGCCAGTTGGAAACAGGTACTCCATTCATGTTCTACCGTGATGAAGTGAATCGAATGAATCCGAATAAACATGAGGGAATCATTTATTCCAGTAATTTATGTACAGAAATTTTGCAAAATATGTCAGCTACGACATTCGAATCCGTTTCATTGGAAGACGATCTAGTCGTTACACGTACGAAGCCAGGTGATTTCGTCGTGTGCAATTTGTCATCTATCAATTTGGGGAAAGCAGTGACAGCGGACGTGTTGGAACGCCTGATCACAATTCAAGTGCGGATGCTGGATAACGTCATCGATCAGAACAAGATTCCGGTTGTACAAGCACAGCGGACGAATGCGCGCTACCGTGGAATCGGACTCGGCACATTCGGATGGCATCATTTATTGGCACTGAAAAACATTCAGTGGGAATCCGATGAAGCCGTTGAATATGCAGACAAGCTATATGAAGAAATCGCCTATTTAACGATCAAAGCATCTATGGAATTGTCGAAGGAAAAAGGTGCCTATCCGTTATTTGAGGGTTCAGACTGGGAGACAGGGAATTACTTCGAACAGCGGGAATATGATTCGAATAAATGGCGCGAACTTCGTATGGATGTAGCGATGAACGGCATGCGTAATGGCTACCTGATGGCAGTAGCACCAAACAGTTCAACGTCTGTTATCGCAGGCTCCACTGCATCCATTGATCCGGTGTTCAAGCCGTTCTACCATGAAGAGAAGAAAGACTATAAGTTGCCGGTTATCGCACCGGACTTGGATCATAACACGTATGATGTGTACAGACGTTCCGCTTATATCGTCGATCAGCGCTGGTCGATTAAGCAGAATGCCGCGCGTCAACATCATATTGATCAGTCGATTTCATTCAACATATACGTGCCGAACTCCATCCGCGCGTCTGTCTTGCTTGACTTGCATATGCAGGCATGGAAATCCCGTATGAAAACGACATATTATATGCGATCCACTGCTTCTGAAATCGAGGAGTGCGAGTGGTGTCATTCCTGATCGCCTACGCTTCGTGGAGCGGTAATACAGAGGAAGTGGCAGAATTAATCGCGGAAAACCTGAGCCGTGAAGGGGTCAAAGTTGACACACATCGCATCGGCATTGACGTCCTTCCTAATGTGAAGAAATATGATGCATTTTGTATCGGTTCTTTTACATGGGAAAAAGGTGCGACACCTGATGAAGTGAAGGACTTTGTAGCGGACATTGGATTCAAGCCCGAACCCGTTTACGTTTTCGGGACAGGGGACACGCAGTTTGGTGGAGATGATTTGTTTTGCAAAGCGGCGGAAAAACTGGCGCGCTTTTATCATTCTCCCTTTGAACCATTGAAAATCGAACAAAGTCCACGTGGCAAACAAGAACAATTAGTAACGAACTGGACGAAAGGAGTGCTCGACCATTGGCGACACTTACAAGAGTAAAAGTATTGAATCCGGCAAACCCGAATAAAGCGACAGCTATTTTCGGCGGAGAAGCAAGCGGCATCCTGAACTGGAATGACTTGGCTCATCCACATTTTTATACATTGCGTCAGCGAATCCGTTCCCTTTTCTGGACAGCAAATGAAGTGGATATGACACAAGACGTTAAACAGTTTTCCCGTCTTTCAAAAGAAGAGCAATCCGCATTCTTGAAAATTATTGGGCTACTTGCGACGTTAGATGGTCCGCAAACGGTCATTGCCATGAAAATAGCGGATTTCACGACCGACCCTTCCGTCAAGTCCATCATGGCGACAATTGCAGATCAGGAAAGTGAGCATAATCACAGTTACGCATATGTGCTGTCTTCTGTCACTAACTTGGACAAGCAAATGGCGGCGTTTGAAATGGGACGGACGGACGAAGTACTCATGAAACGCAACGAACGAATTGTGGAAGTCTATAACGAGTTTGCAGAAAATCCAACGATTGAAACGGTGCTAAAAGCGATGGTCTATACGACATTGCTGGAAGGTTTATTCTTCTATAGTGGGTTCGCCTTTTTCTACAACTTAGCACGTCACCAGAAAATGGTTGGAACGTCTACGATGATTTCGTATATTAATCGTGATGAACTGCAGCATGGAAAAGCCATTAGCGACATCTTCCGTGCAGCGCTTGCTGAAAACCCGGAGTACAATACAGATGAATTCACAGAATGGATCTATGATCAGTTCCGCCATTCCGTTGAGCAGGAAGTCATTTGGAGTCGTTACGTACTAGGTGAAATTGATGGTCTAGAGTTGGATGAAATGGAAGGTTATATTAAGTATCGCGCCAATAAAATGTTGCGCATGCTTGGATTAAGTGAAATCTATCCAGAGTTCACCGACAATCCAATGAAGTGGATACGTGCGTATGTGGATAACTTCGATGATACAAAGACTGATTTCTTCGAGCAAACAAGCCGTCAATACGTGAAGACGAGTGACTTGAATGGCTTTGATGATTTGTAAGAAGTGAGAAGGGGAGGGAAGCGCTTATAGCGCTTCCCTTTTTTGCGTATGTAAGATTACCCCGCTGAGCGAAAGTCGAGTCGCACCGCGCCAACCCCCGTCCGGACCGATCGAAAGTCGAGTCGTACCGCGCCAACCCCCGTCCACGCCCGATCGAAAAAAGCGAGCGGATCAAATCCGCTCGCTTTCATATAGAACTATTATTTTTGAACAGGTGCTTCTTTGTGCATTGTTTTGTTTTTTGCAAGATTTACGTGCCAAGAGAGTGCTTCTTCCAAGATATGTGGTGTTTGTCCGCCAACTTGGTCCTTCGCTCTGTTGAAGTAGTCGCGAAGCTCTTCTTTGAAGTCAGGGTGTGCACAGTGTTCGATCAATGCTTCCGCTTTCTGGCGTGGAGCCAAGCCGCGAAGATCCGCATAGCCTTGTTCCGTAACGATAACGTCTACATCATGCTCTGTATGATCTACGTGTGAGCAGAAAGGTACGATAGATGAAACGTCCCCACCTTTTGCATACGATTTCGTAACGAAGATCGCAATACGCGCGTTACGTGCGAAGTCTCCAGAACCACCGATCCCGTTCATCATGCGTGTACCGCTAACGTGTGTAGAGTTAACGTTTCCGTAGATATCGAGCTCAAGCGCTGTATTGAATGAAATAATACCCAAACGACGGATAACTTCTGGGTGGTTAGAAATTTCTTGCGGACGGAATACTAGCTTATCGCGGTATTTACCGATATCCTCTTTTAAGCTATCCAAACGCTTTTTAGAAAGTGTCAAAGAAGTAGCGGAAGCGAATTTCACAACGCCATCATCAATCAAGTCGAAGATCGCATCTTGAAGTACTTCAGAATACACTTCAATGTTTTTAAACTCAGAAGTTCTCATACCGTCCAGAACAGCGTTTGCGACAGAACCAACACCTGATTGAAGCGGCATTAGTGATTCGTCCATGCGTCCTAATTTAATTTCGTCACGGAAGAAGTTTAGCAAGTGATTGGCGATTTCCTGTGTCTCTTCGTCCGGTGGAACGATAGGGGAAGGAATATCCATCTTCTCTGTAATGACGATTCCGCGTACTTTTGCAGGATCCACTTGGATGCCTGGTGTACCGATTTTGTCCGTTACGTTATAGACAGGGATTTCTTTTCTCTCGCCTTGTTTTGCAGGAATATAAATATCATGTAAGCCTTCATATTCAGCCGGTACGTTCACGTTTAGTTCGATGATGACATGCTTTGCCTGCTCAACGAAAATTGGTGAGTTACCAACTGAACCAGTCGGGATGATTTGCCCATCTTCTGTAATTGCAGCTGCTTCGATAATTGCGTAGTCAATAGGCCCGATAACGCCTTGACGTACCCATTCAGCTGTATGGGAAAGGTGCTGATCAATGTAAAAAGAATCTCCGGAGTTGATCTTTCCGCGCATTGCTGGGTTACCTTGGTAAGGTATACGTAAGTTAATCATACCTGCTTCTGCCATTAACTCATCTACGTTTGGCCCAAGAGAAGCACCGGTGAAAACGTTTACTTTTAATTTCTCAGTCTTTCCTCTTTCCGCCAATGCCAATGGAACCGCTTTCGCATCTCCTGACAAAGTAAATCCACTTAAACCTAGAGACATTCCATCCTCGATCCAAGAAGCTGCTTCTTCTGCTGTAACAATTTTGTCTTTTAAAGCTTCACAACGAAGTACTTTGTTTAATTCGTTTGACACGGTATCATCCACCTTACCTTTCATTTTATATATTATTCTATCAGCTATCTAAATAAAATCAACATAATATTGTGAGAAATGGACTAAAGTTACCAAGATAGAAAAAGCATGCTAAAAAGAAACTAATATAGCTATATATCTAGTATCCATTATTGTGAGAGTAGCCCATAGATTATTATACCACTAATCTAAGACTAGGAGTTTTCCCTAGTCGGATCCTCGAAAATACTATATGTATTTGGGATAATAGGGCTTCCCCTAATGGTAACAGTAGGAAATGTACGTATAATCAATACATATAAGGATAATTCTTTGAATATAGACGAATAGTCATAAGAGATAGATATCGAATTAGGGAAAACCCTTACAAAAAATCAGATTAATTAGTCAAATGTAGGGTAGTAGTTAAAATATGTCTGTGTTCATTTGCTGCGACATTCTGAAAAGGAGTGGAAATGTTCGATGAAAAAGAGATTTGGATTGCAATATTTTAAACCTGTCGAAAGTTATTCCGGAAATTGGTCGGTGTTGGAGGAAAAAAGCCGTGATTGGGAAAACATGTACCGTCAACGCTGGTCACATGACAAAGTGGTGCGTACGACGCATGGTGTGAACTGTACCGGTTCTTGTAGTTGGAAAGTGTTTGTTAAGAATGGCATCATCACGTGGGAAAATCAGCAGATCGATTACCCTTCTTGTGGTCCTGATATGCCAGAATTTGAACCTCGTGGTTGTCCACGCGGTGCATCATTTTCTTGGTATGAGTACAGTCCGTTGCGTGTGAAATATCCTTATATCCGGGGGAAGCTATGGCGTATGTGGAATGAAGCGCTTCAGGAAACGAAAGATCCTGTAAAAGCATGGACGGCTATTGTGGAAGATCCGGTGAAATCAAATGAATACAAGAAAGCGCGTGGAAAAGGAGGTCATGTTCGTATTCATTGGCGTGATGCCACGCTACTCATCGCAGCGCAACTCATTTACACCGTTCAAAAATACGGACCCGACCGTGTAGCAGGGTTTACCCCTATTCCCGCAATGTCCATGGTCAGTTATGCATCAGGTGCGCGTTTCATTTCATTGCTTGGTGGAGAAATGTTGAGTTTCTATGATTGGTATGCGGATTTACCGCCATCCTCCCCGCAGATCTGGGGCGAGCAGACGGACGTTCCAGAATCCAGTGATTGGTTCAATGCAGGATATATCATTATGTGGGGTTCCAATGTCCCGTTAACTCGGACGCCAGACGCACACTTTATGACAGAAGTTCGTTATAAAGGAACGAAAGTCGTTTCAGTGGCACCGGATTATGCAGAAAGTGTGACACATGCAGACGATTGGATCGCAGCAAATCCAGGTACAGACGCAGCGGTTGCGCAAGCGATGACACACGTTATCTTGGACGAGTTTTATGAAAAGCGAAAAGAGCCGACATTTTTAAATTATGCGAAGCAGTATACGGATATGCCGTTTCTCATTTTATTGGAACCTCATGAAGATTCCTACAAGGCAGGTCGATTCTTGCGTGCTAGTGATCTGGGGCAACAGTCAGAACATGCAGATTGGAAACCAGTGTTATTTGATGAAGCGAAAGGTGAAATTATTGTGCCAAACGGAACGATGGGGCAGCGCTGGGAACAGGATGCGAAGTGGAACTTGCAGCTAGAAAATGAAGACGGTACTCGTGTTGAACCTGCTCTGTCTGTTGAAAAACATGGAGCCGAATGGCGTGAAATTCACTTCCCATATTTTGATCAGCGAGGTAACGGTACGTTCAAACGCCCGATACCCGCAATGAAAGTACAATTTGCTGACGGCTCGGAACGCTTAGTGGCAACAACCTATGACATTATGCTGAGTCAATATGGAGTAAACCGGATTGGCAGTGAGCTAGAGGCGACTGGTTATGATGATGTTACGTCTATCTATACCCCAGCTTGGCAAGAGTCAATCACGAATGTAAAACCGGAACTTGTCATCCAAATCGCAATGGAGTTTGCGCAAAATGCCATCGATACAGGTGGTCGTTCGATGATTATTATGGGAGCGGGTATCAATCACTGGTTCAATAGCGACACGATTTATCGAGCGATCCTGAATTTGGTTACACTGACGGCATCACAGGGTGTCAACGGTGGAGGTTGGGCGCATTACGTCGGGCAAGAAAAATGCCGTCCAATTGAAGGATGGAGCACCATTGCGTTTGCAAAAGACTGGCAAGGTCCACCGCGTCTACAAAATGCTACTTCATTTTTCTATTTTGCAACGGATCAATGGAAGTACGAAGAAGCGGGTGCCGATACGCTCATGTCACCACTTGGAGGAGAAGCACGATATAAACACCCTGCGGATTATAACGTGTTGGCAGCGCGTCTTGGCTGGTTGCCTTCTTATCCGCAATTCAATAAAAATAGTTTACTGCTCGTGGAAGAAGCGGCGAAACTTGGGAAGACTGAACAGAATGAAGTTGTGGGACATGTCGTCGAGCAACTGAAATCGGGGGAGCTACATTTCGCAGCAGAGGATCCGGATGCACCTGAAAACTTTCCGCGTTCGCTGTTTGTCTGGCGCTCCAATCTCGTTTCGAGTTCAGCAAAAGGTCAGGAATACTTCATGAAGCATTTGTTCGGAGCTTCTAGCGGGTTACTAGCCAGTCCGAATGAAGACATGAAACCAGAAGAGATGGTTTGGCGAGATGAAGTGGAAGGCAAATTGGATTTGCTTGTCGCCTTGGATTTCCGAATGACGGCCACGCCACTGTACGCAGATATCGTATTACCGGCAGCTACATGGTATGAAAAAGTAGATTTATCGTCTACCGACATGCATCCGTTTGTTCATCCATTCAATCCGGCGGTCAATCCGCTATGGGAATCACGTTCAGACTGGGATATTTACCGGACGATAGCTCAAACATTCTCAGAATTAGCGAAAACGCATTTGCCGGGCATTTATAAAGATCTCGTCACGTCACCGCTAGCACACGACTCAATTCAAGAAATCGCCCAGCCATTTGGGGAAGTTCGTGATTGGAAAAAAGGCGAGATCGAACCGATTCCAGGCAAAACTATGCCAGGTATGACCATCGTAGAACGTGATTTCACGAAAGTATACGACAAATACATTACACTCGGACCGCTATTATCAACAGGAAAAACGGGAGCGCATGGTGTTAGTTTCTCAGTTGCGGAAGAGTATGAGTTGATGAAAGGAATCAACGGTGTATACGAGGATGACACGATTAAAAACGGGCTGCCAAAACTGTATACAGCGAAACACGCAGCCGAAACCATGTTGACACTGTCTTCCGCCACGAATGGAAGAGTATCGCAGAAAGCATTTGAAGCTGCCGAGCAGGACACGGGAGTGGAACTCAAGGATATTTCAGCTGACCGGGCAGCCGAGCGCTTCACTTTCGCCAACATTACCGCCCAGCCGCGGGAAGTTATTCCGACACCAGTGTTTAGTGGATCGAATAAATTAGGGCGCCGCTACTCGCCATTCACGACGAATATCGAACGTTTGGTTCCGTTCAGAACGTTGACGGGCAGACAGCATTTTTATTTGGATCATGAATTCTTTCTTGGATTTGGTGAATCACTGCCTGTCTATAAACCGACACTTCCGCCTTTCGTCTTTGCGGATCGCGATGAAGAAATTGTCGGAGGACAGGACGCATTAGTGTTGCGCTATCTAACACCGCACGGCAAGTGGAATATTCACTCGACCTATCAGGACAACCAGCATATGCTAACGCTTTTCCGCGGAGGTCCGACTGTCTGGCTGTCGAATCTAGATGCGGAAGAGCATGGAATCGATGATAATGACTGGCTTGAAGTGTACAACCGAAATGGTGTCGTCAATGCCCGTGCTGTCGTCAGTCACCGGATGCCTAAAGGAACGATGTTTATGTATCACGCACAGGACAAGCATATTCAGATGCCGGGCTCGGAAATTACCGAGCAACGCGGAGGAAGCCACAATGCACCAACGCGTATTCATATGAAGCCGACTCAGATGGTAGGCGGCTATGCACAGCTCAGTTATGGATTCAACTACTACGGACCTATCGGAAATCAACGTGATGTCTACGTCGCGGTCCGCAAGATGAAGGAGGTCAACTGGCTTGAAAATTAAAGCGCAAGTTGCAATGGTGATGAACTTAGACAAGTGTATTGGGTGTCATACGTGCAGTGTAACATGTAAAACGACATGGACCAATCGTGAAGGTGCAGAGTATATGTGGTTCAATAACGTGGAAACCAAACCAGGCATCGGTTATCCGAAACGATGGGAAGACCAGGAACTTTATAAGGGTGGTTGGCAGTTGCGGAAGGGGAAGCTGGAACTGAAATCGGGTTCGAAGCTCTCCAAAATCGCACTCGGGAAAATCTTCTACAATCCAGATATGCCGGAAATGAAAGATTACTACGAGCCTTGGACGTATGATTATGAAAAGCTAACGACAGCACCGGATCAGAAGCATACACCGGTTGCACGTGCGAAATCTGTCGTTACAGGTGAATATATGGATCCAGAATGGGGTCCGAACTGGGAAGATCAGTTAGCGGGAGCGCATATTACAGGACCAACTGATCCGAACATCGAAAAGATTGAGGAAGAAATCAAATTTAATTTTGAACAAGCATTTATGATGTACTTGCCTAGACTATGTGAGCACTGTTTGAACCCAAGTTGTGTGGCATCTTGTCCTTCAGGTGCAATGTATAAGCGAGATGAAGATGGTATTGTCTTAGTCGACCAGGAAGCTTGCCGTGGCTGGCGTTACTGTATGACGGGCTGTCCGTATAAGAAAGTGTATTTTAACTGGAAAACGAATAAAGCAGAGAAATGCACATTCTGTTTCCCACGCGTGGAATCTGGATTGCCGACAGTCTGTTCTGAAACATGTACAGGACGTATCCGGTACTTGGGGGTCTTACTGTATGATGCAGATCGTGTACAGGAAGCAGCGTCTACACCAGATCCAAAAGATTTGTATCAAGCGCAGTGTGACTTGTTCTTAGATCCAAATGATCCAGAAATCATAGAGCAGGCAATTCGAGATGGGATTTCGGAGGACTGGATTCAAGCGGCACAAAACTCGCCTGTCTATAAGTTAGCAATTGAATATAAATTAGCGTTCCCGTTACACCCGGAGTACCGGACATTGCCAATGGTATGGTATGTGCCGCCACTTAGCCCGATTATGAACTATTTCGAAGGAAAAGACTCCATCAAAAATCCGGATATGATTTTCCCGGCCATCGAAGAAATGCGTATTCCACTTCAATACTTAGCGAATATGCTAACAGCAGGAGATGTAGAAACGGTGAAAGGCGGTTTACAACGTATGGCCATGATGCGTTCGTATATGCGTGCCATCTCTTCAGGTAAAGAATTTGATGAATCAAAGCTTGAACGAGTTGGATTGACGGCACAACAGACCAAGCAAATGTATCGTTTACTAGCAATTGCCAAATACGAAGATCGTTTCGTCATCCCGACTTCGCATAAAGAGGGGCAAATGAACGTCTATCGATCACAAGGTTCGGCCGGTTATGATGGCATGGGCACATATGGAGAACAAGCCCCACATCAAAGTCCGTATTCCTATTCTGTGATGGGATCGGATGGAGGTTGTGATGGTTGTGGACCTGCATCACCAGGAGCGCCTGTGAAAACAGGCAAGGAGATATACGAGGAGAATTTCTATGGGGGGATCTGGCGTGATTAATCTCGATCTCTTATATGAAAAGAAGCACATTTTCGGTTTTTTCTCCAATCAACTAAACTATCCTGAAAAATTGACCTTTCATCCTTCCGTTTGGGATGAATTTGTGACAGTCGGTACAGTAGGCTATGATGACTTGCAAACGTATTGGGAAAAGATGCAAACCTACAGCATAAATGAAATACAAGAGATGTATACGTACACCTTTGATTTTCAAAAAGATGCGACGCTCTTTATGACATTTGTGAAGTTTGAAGACTCTAAAGAGCGTGGTCAAATGCTCGCCCGATTAAAAGTTTTGTATGAAATGTTTGGCTTGAACATGCCGAACCATGAACTGTCTGACTTACTTCCATTAATGTGCGAATTTATTTACGCAGCCGAATGGCAAGGTGACCCGCGAGCACAGCAAAGTTTTTCTATGCTGCTCGCGGTAATCGAAGATGGAACATACTTTTTAATGAAAGCCCTAGAAAAGTATGAAAGCCCATATTTTTATTTAATTCGGGCGCTACGTGAAACATGTAAATCGTGTATTCAACGGGAGGTTTCTGCCAATGACTAGTCAATTTTTGTGGGTCATTTTTCCTTACATTTGTATGGCAGTTTTTATTGTAGGTCATATTTTCCGTTACCGTAATGATCAGTTTGGTTGGACGGCTAAGTCGAGTGAATTTATTGAGAAGAAACAATTAATGATCGGTAGTTTGCTATTCCACATTGGAATATTTCCAGTGATTTTGGGACATGTCGCTGGACTTGGGATTCCAAATGAATGGACGCGTGCTATGGGAATTAGTGATCATATGTACCATATCGGCGCAGTGTGGGGCGGAGGTTTCTTCGGTGTCATGACGCTTGTAGGGATGTTGATCTTAACTTCGCGCCGTTTTACGAAAGCGAGTGTTCGAAAACTTTCTTCCACTTCCGACTTAGTTGTCAATTCTTTATTGCTATTTATCGTGTTCATTGGTGTATATAGTTCATTGATTACAAATACAATGACGCCAGGATTTGACTATCGCGAGACGATTTCTGTGTGGTTCAGATCATTGCTTATTTTTCAGCCGGAAGCAGCCTATATGGCAGCTGTACCGCTTGCGTTCAAATTGCATATTTTCACTGGTTTTCTCATTTTTGCGATGTGGCCATTCACACGACTGGTACACGTCTGGAGTGTACCGTTGAATTATGTTGGTAGAAGTTATATTCTATATAGAAAACATCAGGCTACGAAACAACATACACCGCGATGAGCGAATGATGAAAATAGGAGATCATGTCTATGAAAGGACAACAAAGTTTTAATTTCCAGTTAGCCATTGAACAGCTCAAAGAAACTCTTCGTGTTGACTTTATCGGGTTAGCGCTTGTGGATTTTAGTAAGCACCATTATGAATTAAAGTGGCGGTTTGTGGCTGGAAATCTGAGTTTGCGTTATCGAAAAATTGTCCTGAATTCAGGGAAGGGGATCGCTGGACTAGTTTTCAAGACAGGTAAACCAATGCTAGTCGAAGACGCTGAAGAACGACTGGGCGAGAAAGATCTTTATAACTATCCCGTTGTCGTATTTGAAAAACTCAAAAGTTTTGGTGCGATTCCTTTATTTCGAGATGATCACGTTCAAGGTGTGCTACTCATCGGATATCGTGAACCGAAAAAATTGACGGTGGAATCGTTTGAGCAGTTTAAGCAAGCAGTTGGCCCGCAATTTGGACCGTTTCATCATAAGGAGCGATTGAAAGATGATGTTATCGAACAATGATAAACTGCCGGATTTGTTGCAGAAACTTTATGATCATACGACGGAAGCAATGTTCTTTTTCGCTGCAAATGGTCAAATTCTCTCCATGAATGAAGCGGCCAAACAAATTATCGAACCACAACTCTATGAGAAGCTACTTGAAGGAGAAGCGAACTCGATATGTCTCACCTGCCGTGGCTATACGAGTGAGGATGAACAAATGACTTGTGTCTCTTGTTTTATGACCAATCCGCAAGAGACACTGACGTCCTTCCAACTGTACTTAAATACTAGAGATTTTGGAGTGTTGCCTTATAGTGCAACGTACCAAGTGATTGATAAGGAAGAACAGGTATCGGTATTAATGTTGCGGAACTTGACGAGACAGACGCAGACACAGGAAGTGTTGAACCAGAAAATACGCGTGCAGCAAGTGATCCAGGCGCAAGAAAACGAAAGAAAACGTATTTCTAGAGAACTACATGATAGTGTGGCGCAAGAGATGTTAAGTTCGCTCGTTGATCTACGTGTTTTGAAATATATGAATGTGGATCAAGACGTCTTGGAAAAGTTGCGTCAAACGGAAGGCTCATTGATGCGGTTGTTGGACGATATCCGACATTTGTCTGTAGAGTTGAGACCAGCTGTTTTGGATGACTTCGGTTTGGAGGCGGCGTTTCGGACTCACATTAAAACCTTGGAGAAGAATTATGGATTAACTGTCCATTTTAATTCGGATCTAAAGCGAAGCCGTTATGAAGGTGAAATTGAAACCGTCGTGTACCGCATTGGTCAAGAAGCGATCTTGAATGCAATGAAGTATGCAGAGGTGGAAGATGTTTTCGTAAGTTTGAAAGAAATACAAGAGAATTTACAATTACAGATATATGACGAAGGAGTGGGCTTCAACGTCAATGATTTTACGCCGCAAGGAACGGGTCTTGGTCTTTACGGAATGAAGGAACGTGTGGAATTGGTTGGCGGAAACTTGACGATTGCTTCTAGTGCCCAAGAAGGGACAAAAATCCTAGTAGAGATTCCGGTGAAGAAGGAGAGAGCAACGAGTGAAAATCATAATCGCTGATGACCACGCAGTCGTCCGAACAGGATTCATGCATATCTTGAATTATCAGAGCGATATGGAAGTCGTTGCGACAGCAGCAGACGGATTGGAAGCATATGAATTGGTTGCCAAGCATAGGCCTGACATCATTTTACTTGATCTGAGCATGCCGCCAGGTCAAAGTGGGCTAATTGCGACAGGGAAAATACATGAAGACTTTCCTGATACCAAAATAGTGATCTTGACGATGTACGATGACGAGGAATATATGTTCCATGTCTTGAAAAATGGAGCATCGGGTTACATTTTGAAGAATGCACCAGACGAAGAGTTGATCAATGCACTTCGCGAAGTGTATGACGGAGGAACTTATGTACATCCTTCCATGGCAACATCGCTTGTGCGGGAGTTTGTGAAGAAAGGTTCGCAAGCATCAAATGAAGATGATCCGTTCAAGATTTTATCTAAACGGGAAATTGAAATTCTGCCGCTTGTTGCGAAAGGCTATGGCAATAAGGAAATCGCGGAAATGCTTTATATTTCAGTGAAGACAGTGGAGGCCCATAAAGCCAAGATGATGGACAAACTTCATTTGAAGAGCCGTCCTGAATTAGTGGAGTATGCGCTACGCAAGAAGTTTTTGAACTTTTAATGGGGAAGTGAAGAAGGATGAATAATCCAAGTTTTACCTTTTCATTGCCGGTGTTACGAGTGTTGGAAAACGAACACCGTTTCTTAACGCATATTATGAACGAATGGCATGCGATCGTCCTAGAATTTGAACAAGAAGTCTATTCACGTGAAGAAGGGCTAGTTGCGCTGAAGCAATTGCGCAAGCTAGTTATAGAATTCATTGATCCTCTAAAAAACCATACAGAAAAAGAAGAAACCTATCTATTTCCGATGTTATCGAAATATGTAGGTAGTGAGCAAGGGCCGATTCAGGCGGTGCAAGAAGAACACGAGGAAATCGATGCGTATATCGGTCATTTTCTTCACCATACAAGAGGAGATCTATCGGCATTCACACTCGAGATGATGACTGATGTAGTAAAAGATGCGGGAGAAGCATTTGAAGTCATGATGATTCATTTCGTCAAAGAAGAGAATGTGATCTTTCCAATGGTAGAGTCTGTTTTACGAGCAGAAGAACAAGAGCGGTTGTTTGACCAAATGTATACTTCAATTTTGCCAAAGTCGTAAGAATATAGAATAGTAAAGTGAAAAGGGAGAGAGTGATTGCAGTTGTTTAGTAACTAACTTTAGAATGGATGGGTTCATATGACACAAAAGATCCAATTGCCGTTACAGACGGCGAATCTAGTTGTCGGTTTCATGGTTTGGGTGCTCATCTCTTCACTATTGCCATTTATCAGTGAAGACATCAATATCCCACCTGAACGTGTGGCCATCATTACAGCAATTCCTGTAGTGCTCGGTTCGATTTTACGTATTCCGCTCGGCTATTATGCTAATGTGTATGGAGCGCGTGTAATGTTCTTTATCAGTTTTATCGTCTTACTATTTCCTGTCTACTACATTAGTGAAACATCGACAGTGACAGGACTATTGATTGGTGGTACATTGCTTGGGGTAGGCGGTGCGATTTTCTCTGTAGGGGTTACATCGTTACCGAAATATTATCCTAAGGAAAAGCACGGTTTAGTCAATGGAATCTATGGAATGGGGAATATTGGTACGGCGATCACGACGTTTTCCGCCCCTGTACTGGCTATGAAGTTTGGCTGGTCATTGACTGTTAAAATGTATCTTGTGTTACTGCTTGTATTCATCGCGCTGAACTTTTTCTTCGGTGACCGCAAGGAAGTGAAAGTAAAAGCACCGATCGTCGAGCAGATCAAAGGTGTCTATAAAAATGAGAAACTATGGTTCTTCTCGCTATTTTATTTCATTACGTTTGGTTCGTTTGTTGCGTTTACCGTGTTCTTGCCAAACTTTCTTGTGAATTATTTCGGATTAGAGAAAGTGGATGCGGGGCTTCGCACGGCTGGCTTCATTGTGGTTGCTACCTTATTGCGACCACTCGGTGGTTGGTTAGGAGATAAGTTCCAGCCGTTATTCTTATTGATGGGTTGTTTCGCGGGTTTGACTGTTGCATCTATCGTATTAGCTTTTTCACCAGATATTGCGTTGTATACGGTGGGAAGTATCTTGATCGCTGCATCGGCTGGAATTGGGAACGGTGTCATTTTTAAATTGGTACCGCTTTATTTCAGTAAACAAGCCGGAACTGTTAACGGAATTGTCTCGATGATGGGCGGTTTGGGTGGATTTTTCCCTCCTTTGTTGTTGGCAGCAATTTTCTCGATGACAGGTTCTTATTCGATTGGCTTCATGGCATTCTCGCAGATATCGCTTGCGAGTCTCGTATTGGTTGTATGGCTGTACTTTATGGATCGTGCGAGTCTTTCGAAAGAAGTATTTGATTCGACTAGACAAGGAATTCTCGTAACGAATCAGTCGGGCGTGATCGTTTCGGTCAATCCGGCATTTACAAGTCTCACAGGATACAGTGAAGAAGAAGTGCTAGGAAAAAGCCCGAATATCTTAAGTTCTGGTCGACATGATCGAGCGTATTACGACGACATGTGGCGCCAGATTGAAGAACAAGGTGTTTGGCAGGGTGAGATTTGGAATAAGAAGAAAAATGGCGAAGAGTATTTGGAGTTTCTATCTATCAGTGCTGTAAAAGATGGAACGGGCGATATCGTACGTTATGTTGGGTCGTTCAGCGATATCAGTCCCACTACAAGTAAGGGCAATCGGTTAAACTGACCGATTGCCTCACTTCTTGTCGAATGAAAGGGAGTAGATGAAGTGGAGAATCGTTATTCAAGGCAGACATTGTTTCAGCCGATTGGACAAGATGGACAGCAACAATTATCTGATTCGCATGCTGTTATTATCGGCTGTGGAGCACTTGGTTCCTCTCTTTCCGAGACGCTTGTGCGAGCAGGTATCGGCAAAGTGACGCTCGCGGACCGTGATTATGTAGAAGCTTCCAATTTGCAGCGGCAACAATTGTTCACTGAAGCAGATGCGCAACACAGTATGCCGAAAGTGATCGCGGCTGAGCGGCGATTGCGTACGATCCGCGAAGATGTAGAAATCCATACAGTGCTCAACCATGTAGATGGTCCTGTATTGGAGGAGATTACTGGCGAAGCAGATCTTCTGCTAGATGCAACGGATAATTTTGAGACGCGGCTATTGCTGAATGATGTAGCATGGAAACTGAATATTCCATGGATTTATGGTGCGGTGGTTGGTAGTTCTGGCAGCGTATTTCCTTTCATTCCAGGCAAGACGCCTTGTTTCCGCTGCTTGCTCCCTGTGTTACCAGCTGTAAATGAAACATGTGATACAGTAGGAGTTATTGCTCCAGCCGTCCAGATTTCCGCTGCTCATCAAAGTGCTGAAGCGTTGAAATGGCTGACGGGAAATACGTCCGCCATGCGCACAAAGCTTCTGCATTTTGATGTGTGGAATAATACGTCCGTTGAAGCTGGAATTAGCCGGATGAAAAATTCGCAATGCCAGACGTGTGGAAGTCATCCGACCTATCCTTCACTGCATCAGCAATCTGGCACGCAATATGCGGTGTTATGTGGGCGTGATACCGTGCAGATAATACCGGATGCCGGACGTGAGTTAACCGTGGCTGATGGTGTGCGGGTCGCGCAGCAATTGCAGACGGAATATCGTGAAACGCCATTTTTTGTAGAATTTCACGTGGATGGCTATCGTTGCATTTTATTTGGCAACGGACGGCTACTCATTCATGGTCTGAAAGATATGAAGATTGGAAGAAAATTGTATCATTCATTATTCGGATAGGGGGAACGGGATTTGGAAGAGTCTCATTTACCACAGTTGGCACGCGAGAAATCGATTGCGGTGGCTGTGTTGACGATTAGTGATTCAAGGACAGAAGCGGATGATAAGAGTGGGAAGATAATTCGAGAGAAATTGGAGAATGCGGGCCATCATGTTAAGGAATATGGCATCTGTTTGGATGAAGGCGAGCATATTACGGAGCAATTGTCTGTCTGGCTGTCGGATGCAACGATTCAAGCGATGATTTTTACAGGTGGTACGGGAATCGGCTTGCGAGATGTTACGGTGGAAATGGTCACACCATATTTCACGAAACCGCTTGATGGATTTGGCGAATTGTTTCGCTTTTTGAGCTATACCGAGGATGTGGGATCGAAAGCGATGTTGAGTCGTGCGGCAGCGGGGGCGATTGGAGAGCAAGTGGTGTTTTTGTTGCCAGGATCTTCGAAAGCAGTGGCGCTCGCGATGGATAAGTTGATCTTACCCGAGTTGCCCCATATTGTGCATGAGTTGACGAAGCACTTGAAGGGATAGTGGCGGATTGGTTCGGTCTGACGTGGGTTTGGCTTGGTTTGATGGTGGTAATGCTCGGTTGTGCGAGTGTTTGGTTCGATGTAGTGGTTGATTGGCGCGGATGGCATGAAGGTTAGCTCGATGCAATAGTGGTTTGGCGCGGTTGCCAACTATATCAAATAAAAAAACGCGCGAGATTTAATCCGCGCGTTGGTAGTCTCCGTTCTTTCCGCCTGTTTTCTTCTGTAGCATAGTGGGGCCAATGACCATCTCTTTGCCGGCCGCTTTGCACATGTCGTAAATAGTGAGGGCGGCGGCTGAAGCGGCTGTTAATGCTTCCATTTCAACACCAGTGACGCCTTTTGTTTTGACTTCCGCTTGGATTAGCACTTCGTAATGTGCGTTTTCTTGATCGATCGCCCAATCAAAACGGACGTCGACACCGGTTAGAGGCAGAGGGTGGCACATAGGGATGATAGTAGAAGTGTTTTTTGCTGCCATAACCGCTGCTACTTGTGCGACTGCGAAGACATCCCCTTTTTTATTAGTTCCATGGGTAATTTGTTCGTGAATGGATTCGTTAACTAGGATTGATGATGTAGCAATAGCTGTGCGCAAGGAGATTTCCTTGCCGGAGACATCGACCATCTTGGCTCGACCTTGTTCATTAAAGTGAGTAAGTTCAGACATACAGATCATCCTTTCATTTCATTACATTGTACAGGCTAGTATAACAAAAGAAAGAGGAGATGTAAGTGGTAGAAATACGAAAACCGATTCAAGTGAAGGAAGCAGTGGAACTTGTGATAGCACATGCACAGAAAATAGGGACCGAAATACTTTCATTAGAAGATACATATGGCAGAGTGCTGGCCGAGCCGATTGTTGCAAAGCATGATGTTCCGCCCTTTGATCGTTCACCATATGATGGTTTTGCGATTCGGGCAGAGGATTCGGCAGGGGCATCAGGAGATACACGAAAGTCTTTTCATGTGGTCGGTGAAATTGGTGCGGGTCATGTAGCCGATCGACCGATTCAAGCGGGGGAATCCTATCGCATCATGACGGGCGCATTGATTCCTGAACAAGCGGATGCAGTAGTGATGTTGGAGCAGACGGTAGAAAATGAAAGCGGATTCACATTGCGTAAACCGTTTCAGGTAGGGGAGAATATTTCATTTAAAGGAGAAGAGGCTCGAAAAGGAGAGCAATTGATCGAGGCGGGAACCCTCATTCATCCCGGGACGATTGCGCTGCTTGCAACGTTTGGTTATTCGGAGGTGAAGGTAGCGAGACAGCCAATTGCTGGTGTGTTGGCTACAGGAACGGAATTACTCGATGTGTCGGATGAATTGGTGCCGGGGAAAATTCGGAATTCCAATGGTCCGATGATCCGTGCGCAATTGACACGTATGGGCATTGGGTATAAGTCCTATGGCATGATGGAAGACGATTTGGATGCGTGTACCGAAGTTGTCGAGCGTGCACTGCGCGAGACAGATTTACTCATCACAACGGGTGGTGTGTCCGTTGGCGATTACGATTATTTGCCAACTATTTATGAGCGTCTGGGTGCGGAAGTGCTGTTCAATAAAGTAGCGATGCGTCCAGGAAGTGTGACGACAGTAGCGGTACTTGGTGGCAAGCTATTGTTTGGACTTTCGGGTAATCCTTCTGCATGTTTTACAGGATTTGAATTGTTTGCTCGTCCCGCCATTCTTACGATGATGGGCTGCCATGCTCCGTATATGCCACGAACCCAGGCGGTGCTCGGAGAAGATTTCAAGAAGCCCAATCCATTTACCCGTTTCATTCGGGCCTCTTGGAGTATGACACCGCAAGGGATTGTGGCAACTCCTGCTGGATTCAATAAATCGAGCGCCGTGTCTTCTATCGCACGTGGCAATTGCATCATCGTCTTGCCGAGTGGAACACGCGGTTATGAAAAAGGAATGACGATAGACATCTTATTACTTGGTGCGGAACAAGGTGTAGAACGGTGGGAGCTGTGAAAACGCTGCATGTCGTTGGTTTTAAAAACAGTGGAAAAACGATGCTTATTTCTCATTGGATTACTGTACTTCAAGGCTTGGGGCTGAAAGTGGCTGTGTTGAAACATCATGGACATGGTGGCGCACCTGAACTGCCTCCTGCTCATACAGATACTAGTCAATTTCTTCAAGCGGGAGCCACCTCCACTGTAGTGGCAGGTGGGGGTATGATACAATGGGTTCAACAAGAGGTACGTTCATTTCGAGAGCTAAAGGCACTGGCTGCTTCGGGGAATCCAGACGTTTTATTGATCGAAGGATATAAATACGAAGTTGGTGAAAAAGTAGTGCTCGTTCGGAGTGATGAAGATTGGGCAGAATTGCAGGCACTCTCGGATATTGTCCAGGTAGCCAGCACGCAAGCAATCTTTACGGATAAGACTTCATTGGATGAATGGCTACAAGAGTGGCTTTGGGAGGCGACAATAAATGAAACGATTTGAAATAGTGAATACACCGATTAATCCGCAAACATACAGCGATCTGGTCTTGCATCCAGCAGCTGGGGCGGTGACGGTTTTTACAGGGCATGTGCGGGAGTGGACGCATGGAGTTCGAACATTGTATCTTGCTTATGAAGCATATATCCCGATGGCCGAGAAGAAACTCGCGGAAATTGGTGCGGAGATGGAAGAAAAATGGCCGGGTGTTCAAGTTGCGATGGCACATCGAATTGGTGAATTGAAAATTTCAGACATTGCCGTAGTTATTGCGGTTTCTTCTCCTCATAGAAAAGAAGCATATGAGGCGAATGAATATGCCATTGAACGGATTAAAGAAGTGGTGCCCATTTGGAAAAAGGAAATTTGGGAAGATGGCGAAGAGTGGATCGGAGCGCAAAAGAAATATCCAGAGAAAGGGAGTAGGTAGCAATGATTACAGTTCATTATTTTGCGAGACTGCGAGAGTTGACAGGTAAAGGAGAGGAATCTTTGGATCGTGCGCCTTTAACAGTGGAAGAATTATTGGATTGGGCAGAAGCGACCTATCCCGGTTTTGGTAAAGACACGATTCATGTGGCGATAAATGAAGAGTATGCTAGAAAAGAAGATGTCATTCAGTCGGGTGATGTGTGTGCTTTCATCCCTCCTGTGAGTGGCGGATGAAGAAGACGGTCGGTATTTTGTTGGCAGGGGGACAGTCACGACGGTTTGGTTCACCTAAAGCGTTTGCAAAATATCAAGGACAAGAGTTTTATCATTATTCATTAGACGCATTACGGCCATTTTGTGATGAAATTATTATTGTTACGCGACCTGAGTTCCTTGGTAGGTTCCCTGCAGATTTGCGCGTGATGACAGACCTGGAAGGGTTTGCTGGATTGGGGCCGTTAGCAGGAATCTTGACGGGAATGGAAGCAGTAGCGGCTGATCGTTATATTGTGTTGCCGTGCGATATGCCGTTCATTCAGGCCAATGTGATCGAGCGTTTGTTGGATGCGCATTGTGGTGATGTTTCCGCAGTCACATTGGAAGGGAAGCGCCATCCGCTCGTAGCTGTTTGGCAAGCGACCGTGAAACCGACGATTCGGCAAGCCCTGAATGAAGGCAATCGACGAGTAATGCATGTTCAAGCACGACATGATGGCCGATGGATTGAAGGAAGTATGCTGACTACACTGCCTGGATTAGTTTTTACAAATGTTAACACGCCGTGTGAACTGAAAGGAGATGGAGAAGATGGATGCCGTCGTTGATCAACTAGGACGCCCGATCAGAGATTTGCGAATTTCCGTGACGGATCGTTGTAATTTTCGTTGTACGTACTGTATGCCGAAAGAGATATTTGGTGATGACTTTCTGTTTTTGGCGAAAAATGAACTGCTGTCATTTGAAGAGCTGGAACGTCTAGCTCGGATATTTGCCAAGCTCGGTGTAAAAAAACTTCGGTTGACTGGCGGTGAACCGTTAATGCGCCGCGATTTGCCTGAGTTGATCCAGAAGTTACATGACATCGAAGGAATTGAAGATATTGGATTGACGACGAATGCAGTGCTTCTCGGTCAATATGCGCAACCTCTCTATGATGCGGGTTTGAGGCGTCTGAACATTAGTTTGGATGCGCTCGACGCAGAGCTGTTTGGTCGCATCAACGGCCGTGGCATTTCACCTGATCTTGTTCTCAAAAACATCAAAAAAGCCCAAGACATCGGTTTTACGATCAAAGTGAATATGGTCGTGCAAAAAGGTGTCAATGAAAGCGAAATCGTCCCGATGGCCGCGTATTTTAAGGACATGGGCATCACGTTGCGCTATATCGAGTTTATGGATGTCGGCAATGACAACGGCTGGAGTTTCGATAAAGTGGTCACGAAGAAGGAAATCTATGACATGCTTGCCGCTGTCTATGATATGGAGCCAGCGGAAGAAGAGTATTATGGAGAAGTGGCGAAACGCTATCGCTACTTAGATACGGACGCGGAAGTCGGCTTCATTACGTCGGTTTCGGAATCGTTTTGTTCGACTTGTACACGATCCCGTTTATCGTCTGAAGGAAAACTATATACATGTTTATTCGCATCAGAAGGCTTTGATATCCGCGGGTTGATTCGCTCGGGTAAAACAGATGAAGAACTGCTAGATGAAATTGCGGGTATGTGGAGTCGGAGAACGGATCGTTATTCAGATGAACGGTCTGAACAGACGGTGAAAAATCGCAAAAAAATTAATATGAACTATATAGGTGGCTAACAGGAGGGATGTCCGTGAAACCAACATTATATATTTGTCGGGAGATGCCAGAAGAAGTCATTGTGCCACTTCGCGATGTGTACGAAGTGGACATGTGGCATTCTTCGAGCGAAGCTGTTCCGCGTGATGTGCTACTGCAAAAAGTTGCTACTGCAGATGCACTGTGGACAGTGATTTCTGATCAAATTACTGAAGAAGTGCTCGATATTGCATCACATTTGAAAATCATTGTGAACATGGCTGTTGGCTATAATAATATTGATGTGAAAGCTGCCAAAGAGCGAGGCATCATGGTCACCAATACACCGGATGTGCTGACGGAAACAACAGCTGATCTAGCATTTGCTTTATTGATGGCCACTGCTCGCGATCTGATGGGTGCCGAAAACGCATTGCGCGAAGGTAGATGGACATCGTGGGAGCCGCTTGGTTTTACTGGAGTAGACGTCTTTGGCGCGACACTTGGAATCGTCGGAATGGGTCGGATTGGTGAAGCGGTTATGCGACGTGCGAAAGGGTTTGACATGACGGTGTTGTACCATAATCGCAGTAGAAAACATGAGACAGAAGAGATGTATGGCTGTCAGTATGTGGAGCTACCGGACTTGCTTGCAAAATCCGACTTCGTGCTCATATTGGTCCCATATACTGCTGAAACAGAAGGATTAATCGGTAAAAAAGAGTTGAATCAAATGAAGGAGACGGCGATTTTGATCAATGTGGCACGTGGCGGTATTGTCGATGAAGAGGATTTGTTCCATGCGTTGCATACGAAGAAAATCTATGCAGCCGGCTTGGATGTATTTGAGACAGAACCTGTTCCACTTGATCATCCGTTGTTGACGTTGCCTAATGTGACTGTATTGCCGCATATTGGAAGCGCCTCCATACGAACACGAATGGCGATGATGAAGTTGAATGTAGAAGCGTTACAATCATGGGCAAAAGGTGAAGAGCCAAGTCATCGGGTTTGTTAAATGAATAGACAGGAGGCTGGTACGGAATATATCGTATATTCTGCACCAGCCTCTTTTTTGATTGGAAAGTTTCGCTATGTCCAGCAATAGTTTGGCGCGAACCCACCGTTATTCTGTTTTATCAATAAACAACCATACGGCTGCCGACAACTCCACAGCTTGAAGTTGCAGGTCAGTTCCTTCAAATGCTTGACGGAAAGAACGAACAACCGACTCTAATAAATGAATTCGTGGTGCTGCGGTCGAAAGTTCTTCTAGCAAAAATTGCCCGTATAGCTTTCCAGCATCATCCTTGTCAGGTAAAGCCTCGATAAATTCTCGTAACTTACTCACCAATACGTCTTGCGTCATTGGATAAAATTCCGCCCCTGTCATAATCGTCTCCAACAAGTTTTGTGATAAAAAGTGCGCGTCTCGTTCTATAATATCAGGCACGACGACTTCCATACGTTGCATAACGAAATCGACGAGATGCTTCGTATCCAAACGTTCTAAAGTTGAACTCTTCCAGATATGTAGTGAATGTTGGATAAAGCCGAAAATCAGAGAAGCACAGTCGTAAGCAAACGGCTTCACTTCCTCACCGTAGATATCCACTAATCGTTTAGCGATCCAGGCCAATTCTCTAAAATGCATATGCTTGACGAATTGTCGTAGCTCATCATCAGGTGAGTGCACGACCGTTTCAAATAATGGTAATAAATTTTGTTCTCGATTCATTGTCAGACGAATGTGGATTTGATCTGCGAGAAGTTGTGGATCAGTTAGATTTTTACCGATGGCTAGTTCATTCCTGCGTAAAAATGATAGGTGATAGGCATCTCTTAGGATGGCCATCAAGCATTCATTTTTTGAGGAAAAGTAGTTGTAGAATGTTCCTTTTGAAATATGGGCTTCACCCAAAATGTCTTGAATGGATGTCGCTTGAAAACCGTTCTCTATGAACAGTTGTTTAGCAGTTAGTAATACATGCCGTTTTCGATCATTCATTGTCTCTCACCTATGTTTTCGGATTTTGATTATACTATTGGTATAAACAGTATGATATACAAATAAGGTTATTATATCAACTTCTCAAATCTGTTAATATTTTTTAGTTGAAATAATTAGACCGACAGTATAAAATGAATCTCTGATATAAATTCATAGTAAAATATAGGAGGAAGAAATGGAAGAATCAGTAGATATTAAGAAAATGCATGAAAAACCTCCTTATGGGGTTATTGCCATTCTATTCATTGGTGCCTTTGTCGCCATCTTGAACAATACACTGCTCAATATAGCGCTACCGGTCATCATGGATGAGTTTTCAGTGCGTCCGTCCGATGTCCAATGGCTGACGACAGGTTTTATGTTGGTCAATGGGATCTTGATTCCGGCTAGTGCCTTTTTCATTCAGAAGTTCACGAATAAAAAGATCTTCTTGACGGCTATGGTGCTGTTTACATTAGGGACATTCCTAGCAATCATTGCACCGACTTTCGGTTTATTAATCGTAGCTCGTATGGTGCAGGCATCAGGTTCTGCACTGATGATGCCTTTATTGATGAATGTCATGTTAACCGCGTTTCCGGTCGAGAAGCGAGGATCAGCGCTTGGAATGTTCGGATTAGTAATGTTCACGGCTCCAGCGATTGGGCCTACATTATCAGGGTATATTGTGGAGCATTACTCATGGCGGACACTATTTGAAATTGTTTTGCCGATCGCGATTTTGACGATCATTCTCGCAGTTTTCAAATTGAAAAATATTACACCGAATCGTGATGTCAAATTGGACGTCTTGTCGCTCGTGCTATCGAGTATTGGTTTCGGCGGACTGTTATATGGTTTCAGTTCCGCAGGTGAAATGGGCTGGGGAGCAATAGAAGTATATGGTACGATCGGAATCGGGACGATTGCGCTAATTATTTTCGTCGTTGAGCAGCTGAACATGGAAGAGCCGATGTTGGACTTCAAGATTTATAAGCATCCGATGTTTGCTTTGGCTTCTGTCATTTCGATTGTCTTATCAATTGCTATGTTCTCTGGGATGATCTTGACACCGCTCTATGTGCAGAACGTCCGTGGAATATCACCATTTCATGCAGGACTCCTCATGTTGCCAGGAGCGATTGCCATGGGGATTATGTCGCCGATTACAGGAAGGCTGTTCGATAAGTATGGACCTCGTGCACTTGCGTATACAGGTTTATCCATATCCGTTGTCACGACCTATTTCCTTAGTCGCCTGCAACTGGATACTGGCTATTATTATTTAATGATGCTATATACAGTGCGGATGTTCGGGATGTCGATGGTAACGATGCCGATCATGACAAACGGTATGAATTCGCTACCGATGAAATCGAATCCGCATGGTACAGCGATGAACAATACACTCCAGCAAGTGTCAGGGGCCATTGGTTCAGCGTTATTACTGACAATTATGACCAATCGGTTGGATCAATCGGCTGCCGATCAAGCGAAAGAATTGATGGGTGCGGGTGTAGATATTTCGACAATGAAAGAAGAAATAGGGCGTATGGCAATGCTGGATGGTGTCAATCATGCCTTCTTTATTTCCACTATTATTACAGTGGGTGCGTTAGTATTAGCTCTTTTCATCAAACGCGTGACACCTCAACAATTTGAACCTGTGGCAGAAACAAAGCAAGAATCCGAGAAATAGAAGAGGGGGTTTCGCATGCTGGCTAGCATGCGAAGCTTCTTTTTTTTATGTTATAGTAAAAAGAAAAAGGTTGTGTTCGATGTGATAGGGAATAAAGAAAAATGTCCTTGCGGAAGCGGGGAGATTGTACAGGACTGCTGTGGCAGAACGAATGAGCCTGGAGTTAATCAAATCCAGGAAGAATTGAAAAAAGTTCTGAACAGCTATTATGAAACTTCTTTGTCACCAGTAGAAGTCAAAGAACTGGAAGGTCTTTTGGCGCAATGGGGCAAGCGTCTTGGCGAGTGGATGGAAGAGGAAGAACTAGCCTCGAATGTGAGTGATTACTATTTCTTCATTGCTCGAAAAGATCTCTGGCGACGACATGTAGTGAAAGCACTGAATCGCACGCAAAATAAAGCGGTACGTCATATCCTGAAAAGCTGGCAGAACGCTTTCATTACGTTTGCTGAAGTAACATCGATCCGTGAGAATGTATATACAATGAAAGAAATTCTTGGAGATGGTGAGTATTTCTTGGCGAGAGAGGCGGACGAGCCAGAGGACGTTCGTGTTGTGCTAGCCATTGTGCTAGAAGAATGGCGTAATGAAGAGCGTTGGGTAATGCCAATTTCCGCGGTAGCTGTCAATGAACATGTGAGCGGTGAACTGGTGACGAAAGTTCAGGCGCTTGCCGAAACAAGCAATGAAAAGAATAGCTTTGAATTTTTCAAGAACTATCTCGTGGATATTTTTGAAGTAGTTTGTAAGTTAGATGCACAGACGTTGATGGAAGTAGTGGAGCAAAACTTCATCCCCTTACAGCGAGAAGTGATTACGATTTTGGATGACAAGCTTCAAAATGAAGAATTATTCCCGGGTGCATACGAAATGTTGCTTTCATTGATGGCATACTACTTTACGGATCGACAGCCGAAATTCCGTAAGCCTGAAGTGTTAGCGGCTGCAGCATTCCAGCTAGCCGTCGAGGTGGGGATGATGCCGATTACGTACACGCAAGCGGAAGTCGGTAAGATGTTCAATGTTTCTGTTTCGTCCTTCAAAAAACATACCGAAGTATTAAGAGATGCTGTAGAAGAGCTAGACCAGATGATGCAAGAAGGGAATGCTTCAGGAACGGCTTATTATGTAGGCACTGATCCGCGTCCAACTGAAAAGACGAACTGGCAGATTCATATGCTTTCGAAACAGCAGAATTTCGAGACGTTAGTAGAAGCACAAACTTATATCCAGCAAGCGATGCAGCAACCGTTTGAGCCAGCGAATCGACAGCAAGAAGCGCAGATGCTTTGCTATATGGCGTATGCAGCAGAAACGATTGAACAACGTCATGACTTTGCACAACAAGCCTATGGTGCAGATCAAACGAATGTCGACGCGTTGTTGCTGCAAGCACAGATGACGAATTCAAGTGAACAACAAGAGAAATTTCTTAAGCAGGCTATTTTCTCTGGCGAAAAACAGTTCGATGATCAAGCAGAAGACGTGTGGGCGTTTGCGACAAATCGTCCATATTTGCGTGCCTTGCTTAGTTACGGCGTCTGGCTTTACGAGGAAGAACGCTACACCCAGTCGAGTGAGATATTTTTGCGCATTCTAACTCTCGATCTGTATGATCACCAAGGCGTCCGCTATCTGGCCATTTCTTCATTAATTCATCAAAATGAAATCGGACAGGCGAGCCAAGTATTGAGGGCTTGTGCTGAGATTTCCGATCATGACGCAACCTATTTGTATTTGGCATGGTTGATTGAAATGGAAAAAACGAAAGAAGGTTCCGAACGCACTGCTGACCTATTTAAAAAAGCAGAGCAGGCCAATCCGTATGTAGGGGCATTGATTCATACATCAGCAGATCGAATCGCGTATCCGAGAAGCGCGGATATAAAACCAGGTACACCAGAAGAAGCACAGTATATTTGGTATCTATTGTAAATTTATAAGTTGTCATGAGGCTGTCCAGAAATGAAATGCACCACCAATTGGTGGTGCATTTTTTTGTGTGGACGGCACACTATTTATTTTTCATTATTAATAAAAGTAGCGGACATCCATTCATTAAATTTTTCTTTTTCTTCAAATTGTGGATAATGCGCCGATTTCTCAAACGCAATAAATTCCTTTTGTTCGGCTTCAAGCATATCAAAATAATTCTTCGCTGCATGACGTGAAGTCATATAATCATATGTACCCATAACAAAATATAAAGGAATTTCAAGTTTTGTTACTAATTGAGGTAATGGATTTTGTAACATATGAGGTACCAATTTTTCTTGAGAATATCCCATCCCATAGTGATAACGAATGGCGTCTAATAAGTTATACTCACTGCTTAATAAAACACCTAAGGTATCACCGTCAGGATTATCAATGAGTCGGGTAGACCCACCGTATTTCATAACATACTCTCTTGGTGTAACCGTATCACCATGTTTGATTTGTTCGGTTAAACCCTGTAAATATAAAGCATCATCCATATTGCCGGCCTTTTGCGCTTGAGTGATACAGAAATTCAAACTTTCGATCTCACTTTCTCTCGTATCACTCATTTGCCCAATACCAACATAGGCTTCATATTTTTCAGGAGATTTATAGGCAGCTTGAATTCCAATGTATGTACCAGAAGAATGACTCATTAGGATCACCTTTTCTTTATCAAGGCTTTCCGCTATATAATCCGTCAAAGCCAATAAGTCTTCCACCAATAAATCCGTTGATAAATTTGAATAGTCCTCAAAAAAATGATGTGATTTCCCACTTGCTCTTTGATCGTAATTAACAACTGTAAAATTGGCTTCCAATAAATCATTGTATTGGTCAGCATATGGTATTTCCGGCGACCCAGGTCCTCCATGTACAACTATAATGACAGGGTTATCCTTATCATTGCCGCGTATCATAATTTCGTGACCGCTTCCATTTATCTGGACCTGTTCTAATGTACTTATACTGTTATCACCTTTTATATTTGACGTCCAGGTGGGAAAGAAAAGTGCTATTACGAGTACTAGTACAATAACGATGGCAAGATATGTTACTATTTTCTTTAAACGTTTCATCTACTTTATTTTTTCCCTTCTGATTAACACCATCCCATTACACGATAAATAGAGATGGATAAAATGATTTGTTTACAAATATAAACATAACTGCAATAACTACAAGTATACCTAAGAAAATTCCAACCCGTTTCACTCACATTACCCTTTTCGCATTTTTTATGTTTCATCGCTTACTAAATGGCCCGGATGCGTTGTAGATGGGGACGTCTATAAAGTCTTACTACTTTAGTAGACACAAGTTGAGAGTATGTGTGAAATCCGTTTGATCTACTTTTTACTAAGTAAGAAAATCGCAAAATGTAAGAGAATAGCAATAATTACCTACTATTTATGGAGATAAAGAATGGTTAGTTTGTTTTTGTTCTTCTTGTCTATCTTTAATAACGATTAAGACCCCTACGAGAATTAAAATAGAACCTATCCAAAAGGGAATACTGATCGTTTCACCTAATAGTAACCACCCTAATAATGTTCCAACAATAGGTTGAAAGAAAAAGAAAACTCCACCACTGGAGGCATTTAACATTTGTAATCCACGACTCCATAATAGAAATGCAATAGAGGTCGATATGACACCCAAATAAATTAATCCTCCCCAAATGGTTGGATTAGTTACATCATTTATATCGATTTGTGGTAATTTTGGAATCACAAAAGGAGTTAAAACAACAACAGCAATTAAAGTAGCATAGGTCGTAACGACAATTTGTGAATACTCATCTGGTATACGTTTTATGAGCACAGACATGAACGCCCAAGTTAATGCCGCGATAATAAGTGATACTCCTCCAAGCATGCTGGACATATCAATATCATCAATTCCAACAATGGTAACCACACCAATAGTGGCTAAACTCACTGAAACAACCTTCTTTATAGTTAAACGTTCTTTAAGGATCAAGCTGGCAAACAAAACCATAAATGCTGGCGTTGTAGAAGTTATAATAGCCCCCATTTGTGCAGTAGAAAGCATTGTGCCTGTTTCTTGGGTAACAATAGAGATGACGTATCCTATAATAGCAATAGCAATTATCATGCCAAAGTGTCGTCTTTCAATTATCCAGTTTTGTCTAGTCACCAGGCCAATTATGACTAATGCAACCAATGCTATTACATAACGCATCCATACAAGTTCTACTGGTGGTATGACTGCTACGACTACTTTAACGACAACATACATACCTCCCCAGATACTCGAAGCTACTATTAAATATAAAGAACCAATAAGTGTATTTTTCATTTTTATATCCTCCGTTTTCATTTAAGCTTTATATGCCGTAACGGAGAGAAGCAGCTATCTCTCCGTTACGTGCGGGAGAGTACTCCTGGTACATCATTTTCGAATAAAATTACGTAAAACATAAGTATTCACCCCTTTTTAAAAATTAAGTTTTGGTTAAGTAAGGGAGTGCCAGTAATAATGGTTCGTTTATGGTATAAAGTTCTATTATTTTTATCATAACAATACCTTTTGGACAATGTAATATCCGACGGGGTATAGTATCGCACCTTATATTACATCCTCATCTTGTGCTCCGTTTCGCTTTTACTTCCCCCAATAGTCCATTAATTATCAAGACCACTCATAAATGTTATTTCCCTCCATTTTAATATAGTAGGGTTCAGAATATCCAGCGCTTTAAAGGAATAGGATAGTATATTGTCGAACAATTCTACTAGAGGCAATAACGAAAACTATACAGAACAGGAAGGAGCAGGACGAATGAAACTTACAAACTATGTGGATGGTGCTTGGCAAAAAGAAGCTGCCAATTATACGGCTGTACTGAACCCGGCAAATGGAGAGGAACTGGCGCAAGTTCCGTTATCTTCTGTACAAGACGTGGAAAAAGCAGTGCAAGCCGCCAAAAACGCTCAAAAGAAATGGGCACCCGTTCCGGCACCTAAACGAGCCGATTATTTATATAAAATTGGGCGACTCATGAAAGATAAGAAAGAACATCTTGCGCAAGTGCTGACAAAAGAAATGGGCAAAGTCATAGAAGAAGCGCGCGGTGAAGTGCAAGAAGGAATCGACATGGCCTATTATATGGCAGGGGAAGGCCGCAGATTGTTCGGGGAAACGGTACCGTCTGAGCTACAGGATAAATTTGCCATGAGTGTTCGTGCACCGATTGGCGTGGTCGGTTTAATTACCCCATGGAATTTTCCAATTGCGATTGCTACATGGAAGTCGTTTCCTGCGATCGTTGCAGGCAATACCTTCATTTGGAAACCGGCAACAGAGACGCCCATGATGGCTTATGAAATGGCATTGATTTTTGAAGAAGCAGGCTTGCCGAATGGAGTGGCGAATATCGTCTTTGGATCAGGTTCTGACGTGGGGACCGCGATGATCGAGCATCCAGATGTGCGAGTCATTTCCTTTACGGGTTCAACGGAAACGGGACGGCATGTTGCGGAACTTGGTGGTCGTCACTTGAAAAAAGTTTCATTGGAAATGGGTGGGAAGAATGCGGTGATCGTCATGGATGATGCGGATGTGGATTTGGCGGTAGAAGGGATTTTATGGAGTGCGTTCGGTACGGCTGGGCAGCGCTGTACAGCATGTAGCCGGGTGATTGTACATGAAGCTATCAAAGAGGAACTGCAACAGCGATTAGTCGAGCGTATGCCCCAGTTGACGATGGGAAATGGGCTCGATGAATCGGTCAAAGTCGGTCCTGTGATCAATGCGAAGGCGTTAGAGAAAATTCAAAGCTATATTGAAATTGGCAAGCAGGAAGGAGCTAAACTGGTAGCAGGCGGGAATGTCTTACATGAAGGCGACTTTGCTAAAGGGCATTACTTCGAACCTACATTGTTTGCGGATGTCGCGTGGGATAGCCGTTTGGCGCAGGAGGAAATATTCGGACCAGTCGTATCCCTTATAACTGTCGGTAGTCTCGAAGAAGCGATCGACGTGAATAATAGCGTGGCGTACGGCTTGTCGAGTTCTATTTTCTCGCAGGATGTGAATAATGTGTTCCGAGCGCAGCGGGACCTTGATACCGGTATTGTCTATATTAATGCGGGAACAACAGGTGCGGAAATTCATTTGCCGTTTGGTGGGACAAAAGGAACTGGCAATGGGCATCGTGATTCTGGCGTAGCGGCACTTGATGTCTTTACGGAATGGAAGAGCGTGTATATCGATTACAGCGGGAAGTTGCAACGCGCACAAATTGACACGGAATGAACTACAGGAAGAAGGGATGAGCGGATGAAAGTTGTCGTACTAGGTGCAGGTTTGATGGGCAAGGAAGTCGTGCGGGATTTAGTGAAGCAAGATGAAGTGAAGAAAGTCTATTTAGCGGACCGTGCAATTCGACAGGCCGAGGACTTTGCGGAGCAGTTGATGTCCGATAAACTTGATATCTTATTGCTCGATGCAAATAATGACGTGCAGCTGAGCGATGTCATCGCACTTGGAGACATCGTGGTCAATGCGTTATTTTATACATTCAATGAAAAAGTTGCCCGCTGTGCGGTAGAGCGCGGTGTGCATGTCGTCGATTTGGGTGGTCATATCGGTGGGGCGACGGAAAAAGTGTTGGCCTTGCATGAGCAAGCAACGGCTAAAGGCGTTACGCTCATTCCCGATCTCGGTGTTGCCCCTGGAATGATTAATATTCTAGCAGGGTATGGTGCTTCCAAACTCGATAAAACGGATGCCATCAAGCTATATGTAGGTGGAGTACCTGTGAAGCCTGAGCCACCTTTAAACTACAACGTCGTGTTTTCATTGGAAGGATTATTCGATCATTATACCGATCCGTCTCGTGTCATTCGGCAAGGGCAAGTTGTGGAACTGCCTTCTTTGTCGGAAGTAGAAGCGCTTGCGTTTGATGGCTACGGCACGATGGAAGCTTTCCATACGTCAGGTGGCACGTCCACATTACTTGAATCGTTTCCTGATGTAGAGACTCTAGAATATAAAACCATTCGTTATCCAGGTCACGCGGAGAAATTCCAACTATTTGTTGATGTAGGATTGTTGTCGAGGGATTCTGCTATCTATGTCGATGGCAAACCACTGCGCGTGCGAGATGTTATGATGGCTCACTTATCTCCGCAATTACGTTTAGGAGACAAGTCGGATGCGGTCTTGTTGCGCGTGCTGGTGAGCGGAATGAAGGATGGCAAAGCTGCAACGATTACATTCAATATGATTACCGAAAAAGACCAGTCCACCAATGAAACTGCTATGGCAAGAGCGACAGCGAATACCATATCCGCTGTCGCCCAAATGATCGGCAATGGCATCATTACGAAGCGTGGTGCTTATCCGCCAGAGAAAATCGTGCCAGGTGAACTATATATTGAAGAAATGAAAAAACGTGGCGTCGTGATTGTAGCGCAATAGATTCATTGGAAAGGAAGATACGAAGATGGACTTTACCTTTACAGATGAACAAAAGATGTTGCGACAAACAGCTAAGCAATTTGTAGATGCGGAAATACTACCGCATATCGCGAAATGGGATGCACAAGGTGGATTTGACCCAGTTATTTGGAAGCGTCTTGCGGATCTCGGTTTCATGGGTGTGTGCGTGCCTGAGAAATATGGTGGCAGTGGCATGGATTATAATTCATTGGCAATTTTATGTGAAGAGCTAGAGCGCGGGGATACAGCGTTTCGCACAGCAGTGTCCGTGCATATTGGTTTGAATTGTATGACGCTCATGCAATGGGGAACGGAAGAGCAGAAGCAACAGTTTTTAGTTCCGCAAGCGAATGGTGTAAAGATCGGTGCATTCGGATTGACGGAACCAGGTGCTGGTTCGGATGTGTCAGCCATTCAAACGACCGCGGTGCGTGATGGTGATGACTATGTATTAAATGGACAAAAAACGTGGATTTCTCTATGTGACGTAGCCGACCATTTCCTCGTATTTGCTTATACGGATAAGTCTAAAAAACATCATGGCATCAGTGCCTTCATTGTCGAGCGAACGATGCCCGGATTTTCTTCGAAAGCGATAAAAGGAAAGTACGGAATACGGGCAGGGAACACGGGTGAGTTATTCTTTGAGGATGTGCGAGTGCCAGCTTCAAATTTAGTGGGCGAAGAAGGAGAAGGTTTCAAAATTGCGATGGCGGCCCTAGATAATGGACGATTTACCGTGGCGGCAGGGGCAGTCGGTTTACTGAATGCTTGTTTGGAAGCGAGCATTGAGTACGCCAAAACCCGCGAAACATTTGGCCGGAAAATTGGGGAACACCAACTCGTTCAACAAATGCTTGCGAAGATGGAGGCAGGCTATCAGATGAGCCGCCTTTTAGTCTATCGCGCCGGTGAGTTGAAGAACAAAGGAATACGTAACACGCGCGAAACCTCCTTAGCTAAATGGCAAGCTTGTGATTTCGCCAATCAAGCTGCAGATGATGCATTGCAAATCCACGGTGCGTATGGTTATTCAGATGAATATCCTGTTGCTCGATACTTGCGAAACTCAAAAGCTCCTGTTATTTATGAAGGTACGAGAGAGATTCATACGATCATGCAGGCGGAATATGTATTGGGTGAACGTAGCGATAAGAAGCTGAATCGCATGTTGCCGAAATGGCCGTTTGAGGAATGACGAGAAACACGCATAGTCTGCGCGACTATGCGTGTTTTTAGATATAGGGGGAATGAAATTGGATTCTGAACCGCGCGAAACTTCATTCAGACCGATCGAAAGTGCGTCTGAACCGCGCGAAACATCATTCAGACCGATCGAAAGTGCGTCCGAACCGCGCGAAACTTCATTTAGACCGATCGAAAGTGCATCCGAACCGCGCCAAAGTCCGTTCAAACCGATCGAAAGTGCGTCCGAACCGCACCAAACCCCATTCAAACCAAGCGAAACCGTAACTTCATTATCAATTATGAACCGACAAAATTTCCACCATCCACATGAATGGTCTGTCCTGTCATATAACTCGAATCCTGTGATGCTAAAAATACATAAGCTGGTGCATTTTCGGCAGGCTGGCCACGACGTTTCATCGGTGTGTCTGATCCGTGCTCGGCCACCGTCTTCGCATCAAATGTAGCCGGAATGAGCGGTGTCCAAATTGGACCGGGTGCCACCGCATTTACTCGAATGCCTTGCTCAGACAAGTTGAGAGCCAATGAACGCGTAAAGCTGGTAATCGCACCTTTTGTTGCGGAATAATCCAGTAAACCAGGTGATCCATTGTACGCTGTGATAGAGGACGTGTTAATGATGCAATCTCCTTTTTTCATGTGTCCTACGGCAATTTTAGAAAGGTAGAACAGTCCGAAGAAGTTCGTCTCAAATGTTTCCTGCAACTGCTCACTCGTAATATCTTCAATGGATGTCTGAGGAAATTGCTTCCCTGCGTTATTGACCAAAATATTTAATTGGCCAAAGTCCTTGATGACTTGTTGGATCAGTTGCTGACAATTCTCTTCCTGACTAATGTCTATCTGATATTTCTTTGCTTTTCCACCATAATGTTCAATTAAATCAATCGTTTTATCCGCATCTTCATCTTCCTGATCGGCCAGGTAGGCGATCGCTACGTCTGCACCTTCTTTCGCGAAGGCAACCGCCACTGCTCGTCCGATTCCGCTGTCGCCGCCTGTAATCAAAGCAGTTTTCCCTTTCAGTTTATCCGCACCTTTAAAATTCGGATCGTCATAAATCGGAGCCGGGTGCATCTCTTCTTCTACGCCAGGCTGTTCGGATTGTGTCTGCCCAGGTACTTGATCGTCTATTTTCTCATATTTATCTTTAGCCATTATGCATCCTCCTCAGAATTTTGCTATACGTAGTATTCCCGCATTGCCAGCAGACAAACATATTACATTTGCAATAAAAGTTTTTCCAAGCAGCAACTTTGCATGTTACAATAGGTCAATCAACTATTCTATAACAGCTAAGGAGTGCGTCTTCATGAATTTCGAACCATCCAAAAAAATGTCCATCTTTCCACCTGCCATCTTCGGTGAGTTGAAAGCAGCCGCGGTGGCAAAGCAAGCAACAGGAGCCACCGTCATCGATCTGAGTCTAGGCAGTCCTGATCTTCCGCCTGATGAGCGCGTACGTCAAGCCCTATCAGAGCAAAGTGCCTTGGCCTCGTCATACGGCTATACATTAGGTGGGACGAAGCGTTTCCATGAAGCCGTTGCGAATTACTATAAAAGACGTACGGGTGTGATCCTCGATCCAGAAACGGAAATTTTGCAGACAATGGGTTCGCAGGAAGGCCTCGTTCATTTGCCGCTCGCATTTTGTAATGAAGGAGATTACGTCCTCACGACAAATCCGGCATACGTCGCCTATGACGCAGGAATTAAATTGGCTGGAGCGATACCATATTACATGCCGTTACTTGCAGAAAATGGATTCTTGCCCGACTTGAATGAAGTACCGGAGGAAGTAGCGAAAAAAGCCAAACTTCTTATTTTAAACTTACCGGGAAATCCAGTACCGGCTATGCCGAGTGAAGAGTATTTCAAAGAGGTCGTGGCTTTTGCAAAAAAATATGAAGTGATTGTCTTGCATGACGCAGCGTATTCGGAATACTATTTCACCGGAGATCGACCTGCTAGCTTCCTGACTACGCCTGGCGCGATGGAAGTTGGTATGGAAATTAACTCTCTATCAAAAAGTTTCAGTTTGGCAGGCGCAAGAATCGCGTATTTCGTTGGGAATGCACAGATGATTAAAGTTCTTCAAGAATTGAAATCCAATCTCGATTACGGCACATTTGGTCCGATTCAAGAAGCAGCAGCGGTCGCTCTTGATCATGGAGAAGAAATCACAGATCGTCTGCGCGCTGAATTCTCCAAACGACACCATGCTTTAATGGGAGGTCTCTCGAAACTTGGCTGGGACACCACTCCATCTGCTGGCGGTATGTTTGTCTGGGCAAAATATCCATTCGATATGGATGATAAACAATTTGTTTTCGAAGCGATTCAGAAAGCAGGCGTCGTCATGGTACCAGGCAGTATTTTCGGCACGGCAGGAGAAGGTTATGTACGAATCGCACTTGTTCAGAAAGTGGAATTAATTGAGCAGGCGATTGAACAGCTAGGGAAGATGTCCGTGGTGGAAGCGTAAAAGTGAAGTAATGAAAAGAAGGTCTTGGCAATACGCCAAGACCTTCTCAGACTGTAGACAAACTCCGGAAATTTGGAGTTTTCCTACAGTCTATTTTCTTTTACAATAGAGTAAACGCCA
>NZ_WHVW01000023.1 GCF_009651005.1 Sporosarcina obsidiansis | reverse complement strand
TGGCGTTTACTCTATTGTAAAAGAAAATAGACTGTAGGAAAACTCCAAATTTCCGGAGTTTGTCTACAGTCTGAAACTGCCTTGTATAAGGCAGTCTTTTAACATGTCATTATTGAGCTTTTTTAGTTAGACGTGATTTTTGACGAGCAGCAGTGTTTTTATGGATAAGTCCTTTACGAGCAGCAGTATCCACTTTTTTCACAGCATCTTTCAAAAGATCTTGAGCGTTCTCTTCGTTATTGATAAGAGCAGCATCCGCTTTACGGATCGCTGTACGCATAGCAGCTTTCACATGAGAGTTTTGCTCATTTGCAGCAGCACTTTGCTTAACGCGTTTAATAGCACCTTTAATGTTTGGCATTTCATTCACCTCCAGCTTTCAGGTAAGGCAAGAGTGTTTCCACAATCATCCGGACATCTCTTTACAACAAGCACAATTTTAACAAAACTAAAAGGAGATTGCAAGAAAAAAAGAGCAATCTCGCGTTGTTAATAGCACTTCTTCATCAGAATAAACTACGCTTTTTTGCACAAGCTTCACTTTAGAGGTGATTATAATGGACGAGATTAATTATTACCGTACAGATTTGATCGATGAAAGTGACGAGTTTGTCAGGCATCAAACTGCACGCGAAGAAAAGAAATTGAAGAAAATGTCTGGTATTGAAGTGGAAGAAAAGGAACTCGGAAGAATTAAGGCGACTACTGTAAAAGTGAAGGCGGAAGGTGAAGAAGAGATTGGGAAAGCGAAAGGAACATATGTTACGTTAACGATTCCGACACTTTCCGTTCATGAAATAGACGAATTACAGAAGTTATGTAATTTGGTTGTGGAAAAAATGGACGCGTTGATTAAAGAAAAATTGCAAGGAAGCGCAAAGAAAATTTTATTTGTTGGATTGGGTAATCGAGATATTACACCTGATGCGGTTGGACCTGTGACGATGGATATTGTGAAAGAGATCATCCCAGACTATTACGAAGCGGACGATAGTGGGGTGATGGTCTATGCACCTGGTGTGACGATTCAAACGGGCTTGGAGACTGCGTCTTTTGTAAAAGCGATTGTGGATGAGGGAAAACCTGATGTCCTCATTGTCGTGGATGCTCTAGCAGCAAGAAGCAGTTCCCGTCTGTGCCGAACGATTCAATTGACAGATACAGGTATCCATCCAGGTTCAGGAGTAGGTAATAGCAGAAAAGAGCTGTCAGAACAGAGCCTTGGTATTCCTGTTATCGCTATTGGTGTGCCAACCGTAGTGGACGGACCCGTGCTTGTGGCAGATGCGATTGATACAATGTTTGGTTATATTGCTGCAAAGATTGAAGAAGATAGCATGCCATCTTCAAAACTCGCGACTGGTCGTTTCCCTCAACAATCCACAGAAAGTGCCGACCGTACTTCTCTTGCACCTATATTTGGGGATTGGTCTTCCTGGACACATGAAGAACGGATTCAATTGTTTGAGGAAGTTCTTACTCAACACGAATTGGCTACATTCATTTCCCCGAAGGAAATTGACTCTTGGGTTGCGCAATATGCGTCTGCCCTCTCTACTTCATTGATGGATTGGATTCATAAAGTAAAAAAATAGTCCAGTCATGGTCCTTTTTTCTTCTGCATATAGTGGGAGATGGAGGGATCACAATGAAAAAAACTTTGCAAATCTGGATGAGCATTATTTTTCTGTTGTTCATCTTCCCAGTCGTTATTCAGTTTATTCCAAAACAGCCGACGCTTCAATCCACCCTCTCTTTAAAAGAACCTAGCATGATTGTTTACGCATCGAATGTGTTGGAAGAAGATATTCAACCGAAAGTAGAGGGGAATATACTTATTTATACCACTCATTCTCATGAAGCGTATGAACCGATTACTCAAGCTGTCAATGGAAAAATAGCTGCTTCTCATCATTCTGAGAATATCATGAAAGTAGGCACACGACTGAAAGACAATTTACTAGTTAATGGCTTGACAGCTGAACAGTTAGACGTCGATATTGCGAAAATCATGCAACAGAAGAAGATACCTTACCATAGATCCTATGCAGCTATACGTCCATATGTCGAAGAGAAAGTGCGCAGTCAGTCGTATGATTTGGTTATTGATTTGCATCGGGATTCGGTAGGGCCTTCGAAGTCGACAATTACCTATGAAAATCAACGTTATGCGAAAGTTGGTTTTGTAGTTGGTAGAGAACATCCGTATTATGAAAAGAATTTGTCGAAAGCTAAGCAATTGAAGAGTGAAATGGAAAAACGGGTTCCCGGAATTACGCGAGAAATCATTATTAAAGGTGGACGAGGAGTGGATGGGAAATATAATCAGGACTTGGATACAAGTATGATTTTGATCGAGCTTGGTGGTGTGGGCAATACGGAAGTTGAGCTGAATCAGACGGTTTCTGTCATCGGGGAATCGGTTTCTGCGCTATTGACTGTGCAATAATCTCTCAGATATTGAAGTCTTCATTGTTCACTGCTATAATTCAAGTAGTTTAACTCAATTCAACTGAATGGAGTTAGAGCCTCCGGCGGACGTCACAGATTTTCAAAGGAGCTTTTCGAGCAGGCTCGAATAAATCTGGACACAATTACGCCAAGGCGTAATTGATATAGGAGTGAACATGGATGAATCAAGAGCAGAGGTTAGCACGTCAAAAGAATATCCGTAATTTTTCTATTATTGCCCATATCGATCACGGAAAATCGACGCTAGCTGATCGTATTTTAGAAAAGACAGAAACAGTGAGTTCACGTGATTTAAAATCACAAACATTGGATTCCATGGACTTGGAACGTGAACGCGGTATTACGATTAAATTGAATGCTGTTCAATTAACATATAACGCGAAAAATGGTGAAGAATATACTTTTCACTTGATTGATACACCTGGACATGTCGACTTTACCTATGAGGTATCGAGAAGTTTGGCTGCCTGTGAAGGTGCTGTCCTCGTAGTAGATGCTGCCCAAGGCATTGAAGCGCAAACATTGGCAAATGTTTATTTAGCATTGGATAATGACTTGGAAATCTTACCTGTAATTAATAAAATCGATCTACCTGCTGCAGATCCAGAGCGCGTCAAACAAGAGATTGAAGATGTAATCGGACTAGATGCATCCGAGGCGGTACTTGCCTCAGCTAAAGCGGGGATTGGAATCGAGGAAATCCTGGAGCAGATCGTCGAAAAAGTACCAGCTCCTGAAGGTGATCCTGATGCCCCTTTGAAGGCACTGATCTTTGACTCCCACTATGATCAATATAAAGGTGTCATTGTCAATATCCGAATCGTTGAAGGAAGAGTGAAGCCAGGCGATAAAATTCGGATGATGGCGACAGGAAAAGAATTTGAAGTTTTAGAAACAGGTGTATTTACTCCTACTATTTCTCAGCGAGACGAATTGACAGTAGGAGATGTCGGATTCTTATCGGCCTCGATTAAAAATGTAGGGGATACACGAGTGGGTGATACAGTTACGACTGTAAAGAACCCTGCAAGTGAGCCATTACCAGGCTATCGTCGGATGAATCCGATGGTTTTTTGTGGTTTATACCCAATTGATACATCAAAATATAATGATTTGAGAGAAGCACTTGAAAAACTAGAGTTGAATGACTCTGCTTTAGAGTATGAAGCAGAGACATCACAAGCGCTTGGTTTTGGTTATCGTTGTGGTTTCTTAGGTTTACTTCATATGGAAATCATCCAGGAGCGAATTGAACGAGAATTCAAGATTGACTTGATTACGACTGCACCGAGTGTTATTTATAAAGTCAATCTAACAGATGGTACTTCTATGAATGTCGATAATCCATCTATGATGCCAAGTGCACAAAAAGTGGATTCGGTTGAAGAGCCTTATGTTAAAGCATCTATTATGGTTCCGAACGATTACGTAGGCGCTGTGATGGAATTATGCCAGCATAAGCGTGGCGATTTCATTACGATGGACTATATGGATAGTACGCGTGTCAATGTGATTTATGAACTACCATTGGCAGAAATCGTCTACGACTTTTTCGATCAGTTAAAATCTAGCACAAAAGGCTATGCTTCTCTCGACTATGAATTAATCGGTTACAAGCAGTCTAAACTCGTCAAGATGGATATTCTGTTGAATGGTGAACAAGTCGACGCCTTGAGCTTTATTGTGCATAAAGACTTCAGTTATGAACGTGGTAAGGCGATCGTGGAAAAATTGAAAGCGTTAATTCCGAGACAGCAATTTGAAGTGCCTGTGCAAGCAGCGGTAGGTCAAAAAATTGTTGCACGTTCGACGATCAAATCGATCGGTAAAAACGTGTTAGCTAAATGTTACGGTGGCGACATTTCTCGTAAACGTAAACTTCTTGAAAAGCAAAAAGAAGGTAAGAAACGAATGAAGCAAGTTGGTTCAGTGGAAGTTCCGCAAGAAGCCTTCATGGCAGTCTTGAAGATGGATGAAGACTAAAAAATACTTACAAGAGAGGGCACAAACGCCCTCTTTTTGCCGTCAATAAGGCATACTTAGATAAAAGGGAAGTGTCAGCATGCGGGGAGTGTATATACATATACCGTTTTGCCAGCAAATTTGTCATTACTGTGATTTCAACAAAGTATTTTTAAAAAACCAGCCTGTCGATCAATATATCGAATCTATCGGTCTGGAATTCCAATTAATGAAAGAAGCAGGCCATTCATTTGAACAAGTAGAAACGGTCTTTTTAGGTGGAGGGACACCGACCGCCCTCTCTGTGCCACAGCTAGATCGTCTGCTGACGATTGTCGAGCAATATATTGATATACCAGCTTTGCGAGAATTTACGACAGAGGCGAATCCTGATGATTTATCAGAAGCGCAGCTCTGCATATTAAAGGAGAAGGGTGTGACTCGATTATCGATTGGTGTTCAGTCATTCAATGAGCGTCTATTGAATCAAATCGGCAGAACGCACTCAGTCGATGACGTGGAGTGTGTAATTTCCACCGCCCGCAACATCGGTTTCGAAAATATTAGCCTAGATTTAATGTATGGCTTGCCGACCCAAACAGTGACAGAGTGGGAAGAAACCCTTGACCGTGCATTATCTCTGGACTTACCGCACTACTCCGCTTACTCGTTAATCGTTGAGCCAAAAACAGTGTTTTATAATCGAATGACAAAAGGGAAATTACCGCTTCCTGGAGAAGACGCGGAAGCAGAAATGTTTGGTATGGTAATCGATCGCATGAATGCTTCCAATAGAATGCAATATGAAATCAGTAATTTTGCGATACCTGACTATCCTTCGTTTCACAACCTGATTTATTGGGAAAACTTGAATTATGCAGGGATTGGTGCAGGAGCACATGGTTATTTAGGGAAGCAACGTTATGCCAATGTAGGACCATTAAAACATTATATTGATCATCTAGAGGAAGGTAAATTGCCGATCAAGGAAGTCCACGAGGTGACGCAAGCTGAATCAATGGAGGAGGAAATGTTTCTCGGATTACGCAAAATAGAAGGTGTGTCCATGGAACATTTCAAGCAAAAATTTAAAAAACCCATCCTAGAAGTGTTTGGCAAACCGATTCATGACCTTCAACAACAGGGCATGTTGCAGATCGTAGACGACCAGCTTTGTCTTACTAGAAAAGGGATTTTTCAAGGAAACGCAGTATTTCAACAATTTTTACTTGAAGTGTGAGTTGATTCGTTGACAGGTAAAATGTAATTTGATAAATTATGAGTAGTATTAGCACTCGAAGTTAATGAGTGCTAACAGGAGTGATGATCATGTTGACAAACAGACAATTGCTCATACTACAATTGACAGTGAAAGATTTTATCGAGTCTGCCCAACCTGTAGGTTCCAGACAGCTGTCAAAGAAACCGGAAGCGCCATTTAGTTCGGCTACAATTCGGAATGAAATGGCAGATCTGGAGGATATGGGTTATCTAGAAAAGACTCACACATCATCTGGAAGAGTACCCTCTGAAAAAGGTTATCGCTTCTTTGTGGATCATTTATTACAACCGCAAACCTTGGATTTGGAAGACAGCATGCAGTTGCGAACGTTATTTCAGGAAAAAGTAGGAGAGTCAGAAGAATTAATACGTAAATCAGCTACGATTTTATCGGAACTGACAAATTACACTTCAATTCTACTGGGACCGGATACGTCGACGCATGCTGTAAAAAGATTTTCAATTGTTCCATTGGATCAAAAGAAAGCAGTTGCGATAATTGTTACAGATAATGGACATGTGGAAAATAGAATATTTGACGTTCCACAAGGGCTTACTGCTTCAGAAATCGAAAAAACAGTAAATATTTTAAATGAACGCCTAATTGGCACCTCACTTGTACAGTTGCAACAGAAGCTGTTACAGGAAGCGAAGCATGTGTTTGAACAGCATATTCACCAAGCTGAAAAGTTATTCAGTTCTCTGCAACAAGCAGTTGCTGTAGAGCCGGAAGAGCGTCTGTACTTCGGTGGAAAATTGAATATGTGGAAACAGCCGGAATTCCATGACTTTCAAAAAATGCAGTCTTTTATTGAGCTAATGGAAAAAGGTAATCCTGCAATGGCCTTTTTTCAGAAGAATGATCAAGGAATTCACGTTCGGATTGGATCCGAGAACAAGGTGATTGATATGGAAGACTATAGTGTAATTACTTCCACATACTCTGCAGGAGAGAATATGGAAGGTTCTATTGCTATTATTGGTCCGAAGCGAATGGATTATGGAAGGGTCATTACGCTGCTGGATAGTTTAAGCAGTGATTTATCTTCTGCACTTCATCGTTTAACAATTGGACAAGACGCGAACAGGAGGCAAGACACGTGACAGAAAATCAAGAACTTAATGAAAATGAACAATGTGAAAATAGTTCTGACAACGAGCAAGAGCTGAATCAATCCACGGAACAGCAAGAGCAGCAAGCTGAACCTGTAAGTGAATTAGACGAAAAACAGCAAAAAATAGATGAACTAACAAAAGCACTTGAAGAAGAAGAAAGCAAAAAATTACGTGTATTGGCCGATTTGGAAAATACGAAAAGACGCGCCTCACTCGACTATCAAGCATTACAAACGTATCGTTCACAAAATGTGATAGTTAATATTTTACCTGTGCTAGATAACTTTGAGCGTGCGTTGTCTGTTGAAGCAAAAGAATCAGAAAGCCAATCCATCCTCACGGGCATGGATATGGTGTATCGCTCATTAGTAGAAGCCTTAAAGTCAGAAGGGTTGGAAGAAATTGAAGCACTTGATCAAGAGTTTGACCCTAATTTCCATCAGGCAGTCATGACAGGAAATGACGAGGAAAAACCTTCTGGCACGGTATTAGAAGAACTGCAAAAAGGATATAAGTTGAAAGATCGCGTTCTTCGTCCATCCATGGTTAAAGTGAACGAATAAAAGAAACTAACTTACAGAAAATTTAGGAGGCAACTAAACATGAGTAAAATTATTGGTATTGACTTAGGTACAACAAACTCAGTAGTAGCAGTATATGAAGGTGGAGAAGCAAAAGTTATCCCAAATCCGGAAGGCAACCGAACAACTCCTTCAGTTGTAGCATTCAAAAACGGGGAGCGCCAAGTTGGAGAAGTTGCAAAACGTCAATCCATCACCAATCCGAATACGATCATGTCTGTCAAAAGACACATGGGTTCAGACTTCAAAGTAGAAGTTGACGGTAAAGAATACACACCTCAAGAAGTTTCTGCTATGATCCTTCAATACATGAAAGGTTATGCAGAAGACTATCTAGGTGAAACAGTTTCAAAAGCAGTTATTACAGTACCTGCTTATTTCAACGATGCGCAGCGTCAAGCTACTAAAGATGCAGGAACGATTGCAGGGCTTGAAGTAGAGCGAATCATCAATGAACCAACAGCTGCAGCACTTGCGTATGGTATGGATAAAACAGACGAAGACCAGACGATCCTTGTATATGACTTGGGTGGCGGTACGTTCGACGTGTCCATTCTAGAACTTGGAGACGGTGTCTTCCAAGTGCGTTCAACTGCTGGTGACAATAAATTAGGTGGAGACGATTTTGATGACATTATTATCGACTACCTAGTTCAAGAATTCCGTAAAGAAAATGCAATTGACCTTTCTAAAGATAAAATGGCTATGCAACGTTTGAAAGATGCAGCTGAAAAAGCGAAAAAAGATCTTTCAGGAGTCACGTCGACGCAAATTTCTTTACCGTTCATTACAGCAGGAGAAGCGGGTCCACTTCATTTGGAAATCACATTAACACGTGGGAAATTTGATGAATTAACAGCAGGACTTGTAGAACGTTCTATGGTACCAACACGTCAAGCGTTGAAAGATGCGGATCTTTCACCATCTGATATTGACCGTGTCATCTTAGTTGGTGGTTCTACACGTATCCCTGCTGTTCAGGAAGCAATCAAAAAAGCTACTGGTAAAGAGCCTTTTAAAGGTGTAAACCCAGACGAAGTAGTTGCAATGGGTGCAGCAGTTCAGGGTTCAATTATCACAGGAGACGTAAAAGATGTAGTATTACTTGACGTTACGCCTCTATCACTAGGTATCGAAACAATGGGTTCTGTATTTACAAAGCTAATTGACCGCAACACGACAATTCCAACAAGTAAATCTCAAGTATTCTCAACTGCGGCAGATAATCAACCAGCAGTGGATATCCATGTATTACAAGGTGAGCGTCCAATGGCGACTGACAATAAAACTCTTGGTCGCTTCCAATTGACTGATATTCCGCCAGCGCCACGTGGCGTCCCGCAAATTGAAGTAACTTTTGATATCGATAAAAACGGTATCGTAAATGTTAAAGCGAAAGACCTTGGAACACAAAAAGAACAAAATATTACGATCCAATCAAGTTCAGGTCTTTCCGATGAAGAGATCGATCAAATGGTGAAAGACGCAGAAGCGCACGCTGAAGAAGATAAAAAGCGTAAAGAGGAAGCAGAATTACGTAATGAAGCAGATCAACTTGTCTTCATGGCGGAAAAAACATTGAAAGATCTTGAAGGTAAAGTTGATGAGGCAGAAGTAAAAGAAGCTCAAGAAGCGTTGGAAGAGCTTAAATCTGCAAACGAATCCGGAGATCTTGAACAGATTCGTACGAAGAAAGAAAAGCTCGATGGATTAGTCCAGGCGCTTTCCGTAAAGTTGTATGAGCAAGCTGCAGCAGAAGCTCAAGCTGCACAAGGCGATACACAACCAGGAGAGACAGATGACAGTGTAGTAGATGCAGATTTTGAAGAAGTAGACGACAAAGATAATAAATAAGTAAATTGACATATACGTTGACGGAAAAGTCAAAGTCCGAAATTCCGGCTTTGACTTTTTTGTCTGTGAACGTCACATAATTCATTTCCCCGTGGTACAATGGACCACAGGTAAAATGCGATGAGGGGTGCAGTAAATGAGTAAACGAGATTACTATGACGTGTTAGGGGTTTCTAAGTCAGCCACAAAAGAAGAAATCCGCAAAGCGTATCGAAAGCTTTCTAAACAATATCATCCTGACTTGAATAAAGAAGCGGATGCTGAATTGAAATTTAAAGAGGTAACAGAAGCATTTGAAGTTCTGAGTGATGAAAGCAAACGCGCCAACTACGATCAATTTGGCCATGAAGGACCTAGTCAAGGCTTTGGTGGCTTTGGTGGCGGTGGTGCAGAAGGATTTGGCTTTGAAGATATTTTCAGTACATTCTTTGGCGGTAGTGCGAGAAGAAGAGATCCAAATGCGCCTCAAAAAGGAAACGATCTTCAGTATACGATGACGGTCGACTTCATGGATGCGATCTTCGGACAAGAAACGGAGATTACTATCCCCCGTGAAGAGGAATGTGAGACATGTGACGGAACGGGTGCAAAAAAAGGAACAAGTGTGAAAACTTGTACGCAATGTAATGGCTCGGGTGAAGTATCAGTGACTCAAAATACACCTTTTGGCCAAGTGGTGAATAGAAGAACATGTCCAACATGTCAAGGAACCGGGAAAATAATTCCAGAGAAATGTGAGACTTGTCACGGAAAAGGCCGAGTTACCAAGAATAAGGTGATTAAAGTTACGGTACCGGCAGGAGTGGACCAAGGACAGCGTTTACGTGTTGGAGGTCAAGGTGAAGCGGGTGTTAATGGAGGACCTCCGGGTGACCTGTATATCGTCTTCAATGTACGTTCTCACAAGCGTTTTATTCGTGAAGAAGACGATATTATTTTGGAATTATCATTGACCTTCCCGCAAGCTGCTTTAGGAGATGAGCTCGAAGTTCCGACTGTTCACGGGAAAGTGAAATTAAAAATCCCGGCAGGAACACAAAATGGAACGAACTTCCGATTGCGTGGTAAAGGGGTTCCGAATGTGCATGGACACGGAGTTGGAGATCAACATGTCATTGTGAAAGTAGTGACTCCGAAAAAGATGACAGATAAACAAAAAGAGTTGCTGAGGGAATTTGCTTCCATTGAGGGAGAGTCGCCTGATGAATACTCTAGTTCATTCTTTGACAAAATTAAACGTACTTTCAAAGGCGAATGAAAGGATTGAAGAACTGTGAAATGGTCTGAAGTCTCTGTGCATACCACACATGAAGCAACCGAAGCAGTAGCGAATATACTACATGAAGCGGGAGCTAGTGGTGTCATCATCGAAGATTCCGCAGAGCCGGATAAGGAACGCGTAAACCAGTATGGCGAGCTATATGCCCTCGATAAAGGGGACTTTCCGAACGAAGGAGTCATCATAAAAGCTTATCTTCCAGTTACTAGCTTTATTAATGAAACGGTCCAAGAGCTAGAATTGGAAATCGAGGCACTTCGCAAATTTTCATTAAATCCTGGAAATTTCACGATTGGGATAACAGAGGTGGACGAAGAGGATTGGGCAAATTCTTGGAAACAGTATTACCATCCAGTGAAAATTTCTAAGCGTTTTACGATCGTGCCTACTTGGGAAGACTATACACCAGTCGAATCAGATGAATTGATCATTGAATTAGATCCAGGAATGGCGTTTGGAACAGGTACGCATCCAACAACTGTTCTTTGCTTGCAAGCCTTGGAGCAATATTTGCAGCCTGGACAAACAGTTGTCGATGTCGGAACGGGTTCTGGTGTTTTGGCTATCGGAGCCGCTTTGCTAGGGGCGAAGCAAATTACTGCGCTGGATTTAGATGAAGTGGCTGTGCGGGCTGCGCAAGAAAATGTTTCATATAACCATGTAGATGACCAAATTACAGTTTTACAAGCCAATTTGCTGGATGCGATAGAGGAACCACCTGATTTAATCATCGCGAACATTCTTGCCGATGTGATCATGTCGTTTTCAAGTGATGCGTATCGCCTAGTCAAACCAGGAGGGTTATTTATTACCTCTGGGATCATCATGCAAAAACGCGATGAGGTTCGAGAAGACTTAATTGCACAAGGATTTGAAATTGTGGAAACGGTGCTCATGGAAGATTGGGTAGCGATCATTGCTCGCAGAGGGCGTGAATAATTGTGCAACGATATTTTTTGGAACAGCCTTTTGATGCACAAGGAATCGTAACGATCGACGGAGATGATTATAAACATATCGTCAAAGTGATGCGAATGATGCCAGGACAAGAAATTCTAACTGTTTATGATGAAATAGTTTCGATTGCTATCATTAAGGAAATCCTTGAAAATCAAGTGATCGTCTTGCAACAACAGGTATTTCATAAAACTAATGAACTTCCTGTGCACGTTACGATTGCTTGCGGTCTACCAAAAGGGGACAAATTAGACTTGATTACGCAAAAAGGGACAGAACTTGGGATGAACCGTCTGATTCCTTTAGCAGCTAACAGGTCCATTGTGAAGTGGGATTATAAAAAAAGCGATAAACGAGTCGAACGACTACAAAAAATCGCTAAAGAAGCTGCAGAACAATGTCACCGAAACAAAATACCAGAGATACTTCCAGTCCATACTATTACGCAACTAGTAGACTATGCCGCTTCCTTTGATGTCAAATTGTTCGCAGATGAAGAAGATGCGAAAAGCGATATGCCGCATAAGATTGCAGACCGTCTGAAAAACGTGTATCATAAACAATCGATAATAGTTGTTTTTGGACCGGAAGGCGGTTTAGCTAGAGAGGAAGCTGGTTTATTGCAAGATGCCGGATTTCTACCGATCTCGCTAGGGCCTAGAATCTTACGTACAGAAACCGCGCCATTATATTTATTGTCCGCTATGTCTTATGAATTTGAATGAAAGAGGTGAGCAGCTTATGTCTTCGGTTGCTTTTCATACATTAGGCTGCAAAGTAAATCATTACGAAACAGAAGCTATTTGGCAGCTGTTCCAAGAAGCAGGCTACGAGCGTGTTGATTTTGAAAAAAGTTCAGACGTCTACGTGATTAACACTTGTACGGTAACGAATACAGGTGATAAAAAGAGCCGTCAAGTCATCCGCCGGGCGATTCGCAAAAATCCGGATGCGGTGATTTGTGTTACGGGTTGCTATGCGCAAACTTCTCCTGCTGAAATTATGGCGATTCCTGGTGTGGATATCGTTGTTGGTACTCAAGATCGTTCGAAATTATTAGGTTTGATTGCGGAGTATCGGGAAGAACGTAAACCGATCAATGCCGTACGTAATATTATGAAAAACCGTGTCTATGAGGAATTGGATGTGCCCGCGTTCACTGACCGAACACGTGCTTCTTTAAAAATCCAAGAAGGATGTAACAACTTCTGTACATTCTGTATTATTCCATGGGCTAGAGGTTTAATGCGTTCACGTGACCCGCAAGAGGTAATACACCAGGCGCAACAACTTGTGGATGCAGGCTATTTGGAGATTGTTTTGACTGGAATTCATACAGGTGGCTATGGTGAAGATTTGAAAGACTATAATCTCGCCCGTCTTTTGCGTGATCTTGAACAGAATGTCAAAGGACTTAAACGCCTTCGAATTAGTTCGATCGAAGCTAGTCAATTAACAGATGAAGTGATCGAAGTATTACGAGAATCTAAAATCGTTGTACGTCACTTGCATATTCCAATTCAATCAGGTTCAAATACTGTATTGAAGCGGATGCGTCGGAAGTATACGATGGAATTCTTCTCGGAGCGACTCACACGATTGAATGAAGCACTGCCACAATTAGCTATCACGTCTGATGTCATTGTTGGTTTTCCTGGTGAAACGGAAGAAGAATTTATGGAAACATATAATTTTATTCGCGATCATAAGTTTTCAGAGCTGCATGTGTTCCCTTATTCTAAGAGAACAGGCACGCCTGCTGCTCGTATGGAAGATCAAATCGATGAAAGCGTCAAAAACGAGCGAGTGCATCGTTTGCTCACGCTGAACGATCAATTGGCAAAAGACTATGCTTCTCAGTTTGAAGGGGAAGTGTTAGAAATCATTCCAGAAGAGCGCTATAAATTAGATCCTGAGCAAAACTTATATGAAGGCTATACGGACAATTATTTGAAAGTCGTGTTGCCGGCAGATGAATCGATGGTCGGTCAAATTGTGAGAGTCAAAATTTCAAAAGCTGGATACCCGTACAACGAAGGACAGCCGGTTAGAATCATTGAAGAAGAGAAACATTTAGTCTAAATGCGGCCACCTGTAAAAGGTGGTCTTTTTCGTGCAACAAAATTCAAGCTTTGCTATACTAAAAGAAAAGAGATTGGAAAAGGAGCGCTTTCATTGACGAATAAATATGCCGCTTATATTGATCATACACTGTTAAAGGCAGATGCAACGAAACAACAAGTCCTAGAATTATGTGATGAAGCAAAAAAATATTCATTCGCTTCTGTTTGTATCAATCCGACATGGGTCAAGACGGCTGCGGAAGCATTACAAGATACAGATGTCAAAGTGTGTACGGTCATTGGTTTTCCATTAGGTGCTAGCACTACAGAAGTGAAAGCTTACGAAACGAAAGATGCAATTGCCAATGGGGCTGGCGAAATCGATATGGTACTGAATGTAGGAGCGCTCCAAAGCGGACAGTTAGAACAGGTGCAGAAAGATATCGAAGCAGTAGTGGAAGCGGCGAAAGGTCAAGCGCTTGTAAAAGTCATTCTGGAAACGTCTTTGCTTGATGATATGCAAAAACGGACAGCTTGTGAGTTGGCAGTGCTAGCAGGCGCGAATTACGTGAAAACTTCTACTGGCTTCTCAACGGGTGGAGCTACCCCAGAAGATGTAAAATTAATGCGTTCCGTAGTAGGTCCTGAAATTGGTGTGAAAGCTTCAGGTGGGGTACGAAATATTGATGATGTCAACAAAATGATCGAAGCTGGAGCTACACGAATTGGTGCCAGTTCAGGTGTAGCCATCATGGAGGGGCTGGAATCGTCTGCTGATTATTGATGCGGTCCTTGAATGTGACGAGAAATTCCAATTAATATTCTAATAGTTTTTTATTGACCAATTGAATTTTTTGCGTTATAATTTGCTAGTACATGGCAAACAGCTATGTTTCGAAGTGTGCTCGGAGGGAGGGACAAGAGATATGACTAAGACAGTCGTTCGCAAAAATGAATCACTTGAAGACGCTCTTCGCCGCTTCAAACGTACTGTATCCAAGAGTGGTACAATACAAGAGGTTAGAAAGCGCGAGTTCTATGAAAAGCCAAGTGTGAAACGTAAAAAGAAATCAGAAGCTGCTCGTAAGCGTAAATTCTAATTTCTTCATACAATGAAATTTGAGATTAACTATTAATGTAATTTCCTATAAACCGAAAATCCTTCAAAGGATTTTCGGTTTATTTTATATTTTTTTAATTAATTTTAATTAAAATGAAACTAAAAGCGGTTTCAATCGTAAATAGTAAGTATAATAGGCAGTAGAGAGAGGTGAGAATATAATGATTAAAATGATTAGGTCAGTTTTTCTGCTCATTTTATTCATCGGAACGATCGCTTTGCCTTTTATGCACTCGGAAGCAGCAGAAACGAAGGTTTATCGAGTCCCACTTCATAAAGAAGTGGAGAAAGGTTTACATGCGTTTCTACAGCGTTCATTCAAAGAAGCGGCGGATGCGGGGGCAGACACGATTGTATTGGATATAGATACTCCAGGTGGTTTTGTAGATGCTGCCGATCAAATAGCGAAGTTGATGAAATCGACAGATACGCCTATTGTCGCGTTTATCAATGATCGGGCGTTATCGGCAGGGGCGTTCTTAGCGTTGTATGCTGATGAAATCTACATGACACCAGGTGGTTCGATTGGTGCTGCACAAGTGATCGATGGGTCTGGAAATGCTGCTGAAGCGAAAGCAAATAGTTATTGGCTAGCACAAATGAAAAATGCTGCATTGCACAAAGAAAAACGTGACCCAAAATATGCACTTGCCATGGCTGATCCGAATATCGACATGCCAGAACTTCGTGCACCAAAAGGTGAGTTACTGACACTCACTGCTGATGAAGCGGAGAAAGTGCACTATAGTCAGGGAACGGTCGCGACGTTTGACGAGTTGTTGCAGAAACTAGACTTAGCTGATGCAACGATCATCTCTACAACAGAGACATTCTCGGAAAAATTAGCTCGCTTCATTACGAATCCAATTATCGTACCGATTTTACTATCTGTTGCAAGTCTTGGGCTGATTGTAGAATTGTATTCGCCAGGCTTTGGAGTGCCGGGGAGTATGGGGTTAACTTCCTTATTCTTATTTTTCTATGGGCACACGGTGGCTGGTTTGGCAGGGTATGAGAGCTGGCTGTTGTTCGCTTTAGGCATTGTACTCATCATTGCCGAATTTTTCATTGCAGGAGGGATAGCGGGCATTTTCGGAGTCTTGGCAATCATAGGTAGTATTTTGCTTGCAGGCACAAACTTGGCATTCATGGCAATTTCTGTGCTGATTGCGATGGCCGTAGCAAGTATAGGAGCGGTGGTTATTATGAAATTCTTCGGTAAAAAACTTCATCTGTTGAATAAAATCATTTTAATGGATACGATGGATACGGAAAACGGTTATGTATCTAATGAAAACCGTACGGATCTATTGCAAAAAGTTGCGACAACTCTAACCCCGTTGCGTCCATCTGGCGTCGCTGATTTAAATGGCGAACGAATCGATGTCGTGTCGGAAGGACGATATATTGATCGTGATAAAGAAGTAGTGATTGTGGCGGTAGAAGGCTTCAGAATCGTTGTAAGAGAGAAGAAGAAAGAGGAGGAACAAGGCTTATGATGGGACTAGGAACTATTGGACTGGTAGCTGCAGTCTTTATTATCATCATCGTACTAGCAGTATTTTTCACGTTTGTACCTGTAACGCTATGGATTTCCGCCATTGCAGCAGGAGTGCGAGTAAGTATTTTCACACTAATCGGGATGCGTTTACGTCGGGTTATCCCGAGTAGAGTCGTCAACCCGTTGATCAAAGCGCATAAAGCAGGTCTGACTGTAACAATTAACCAATTGGAAAGTCATTATTTAGCGGGTGGTAACGTAGACCGCGTTGTCAACTCTCTAATTGCAGCTCAACGTGCAAACATTGCGTTGACATTTGAAAGAGCACAAGCGATTGATTTGGCTGGACGTGACGTATTGGAAGCTGTTCAAATGTCCGTTAACCCGAAAGTCATTGAGACGCCATTCATCGCGGGTGTTGCGATGAACGGTATCGAAGTAAAGGCAAAAGCGCGGATTACAGTTCGTGCCAATATTGATCGCCTCGTCGGTGGTGCGGGTGAAGATACAGTCGTTGCTCGTGTAGGTGAAGGGATTGTTAGTACGATTGGTTCTTCTGCGAGTCATGCGAAAGTACTTGAAAATCCGGACATGATTTCCCAAACTGTTCTGACGAAAGGTTTGGATTCCGGAACAGCGTTTGAAATTCTATCCATTGATATTGCGGACGTTGATATCGGTAAGAACATTGGTGCAGAACTTCAAACAGAGCAAGCGATGGCAGACAAAAATATTGCCCAAGCAAAAGCAGAAGAACGTCGTGCGATGGCTGTTGCCAATGAACAAGAGATGAAGGCGAAAACACAAGAGATGCGCGCAAAAGTTGTAGGCGCAGAGTCAGAAGTACCGTTAGCGATGGCAGAAGCATTGCGTTCAGGTAATATCGGGATCATGGATTATATGAACTACAAAAATATTCAAGCCGATACAGGTATGCGAGACTCCATCAGCAAGATTGGCGGAGACCAACAAACACCACCGCCGAAAAAAGACTGATTGTAAGTAAAACAATGAATTCCCGGGAAGGGGATGCATAATAAATGGAACAACTGATTATTTTTATTATCATGCTTGCGCTAGGATCGCTTTTCGGTAAAAAGAAAGAAAAGCCAAAACCTAAAAAGCAACCTAGTCAGCAGCAACCGACCTATACACAAACTGTTCAAAGTGATTCATCTAAAAGAGACTCGTCTCGTACGAACGAAGCTCCTCAGAAGTCACGCTCACTGAAGGAACTATCAAAAGGTCTCTTTGAAGATATCCAGAAAGAATTCAGGGACCTCCAGCAAGAGGCTCAGGAAGCAGAGCAGCCTATGAAGTCGCAGGGGCCGCAAACAGAAATTTTCTATCCGCAGCCCAAAGAGACCGTGACGCATAGGGAGCGACCTGCCAAGCCATCTTCTGCACCAAGACCTGAACGTCAGTCTGGAAGAGGACGATTACATTCTGATCCACAACGAGTAGTTCAGGAAAACGAACGAATTCTACAAGAGGATTTAATTCCGACAAGTCAGCAACAGGTCCTCCAAGGGATCATCTATTCTGAAATTTTAGGACCTCCTAAAGCAAAACGGTAATCATGCCGCCCCCATCTCCGTCATATGTTGAGATAGGGGGTTTTTTCGTGAAAAAATTATTCGCACTTCATCCATCTATCATTCTAGATGAATTTAATTCATTACGGATTACGGGCTTTTATCAATTAAAGGCATTAAGCGAGCAATCCGTTTCCTTTCAAACAGATGATTATTTTATAACGATCCAAGGTGAAGAAGTGACTGTACTAGCATTGACTGAACAAAGTGCCCATGTATCCATCATAGAGCTGAAAGATGTGACGATCCGATATAACCCCAACGAGGAGCGACTATATGAGTCATAAGAGATTCGAAGTTCAATTGACGGCTGCTGGGGGGGCGTCTTCTTTTCTTGGAAAATTGCAAGTAGAGCAAGTTAAAATAAAAAATTTGTATATGGCAGGCCGATCGGTATATTTTGAAACGGACAGCAAAGGAATTCAAACGATTCGTCGATTAAGAAGAAAATATCGTGTGAAAGTAAAAATTTCACATATAGGAAACGATACAGTCAATTATCGGCTGTTTTCTTCCTTACTATTTATTGTGGGATGTGTGCTTCCGCTTTGTGCTTCTTTATTCTTGTGGAATATCAAGGTGGAGAGTGAAGTGCCAGAATTAGCGGAGCGACTGGAAAACAAAATGGAAAAGGCGAACATTACGGTTCCGTCGCTTCTTTCAAAGTTACCTGAAGAAGATGAAATGAGGCGACTGTTAATGCAAGATGAGTCTTCCTTATCGTGGATTCGCTTTAAACAGATGGGGACGTCTTTAATCGTTTCGCCAATGCTAGCCCCGCTATCTACTGAAGTAAAAGAAGATGTGAAGGAAAAACCGTCTCATTTAGTAGCGAAAACGGGAGGAGTGATTACGCATTTTGCCTTAACAAGGGGTGAACGTGCAAGTATTGTGCACCAGACTGTAAAAAAAGGTGACATGCTCGCTACCGGAATTTTAGAACAAGGAGAAAAAACCACGGTTGTTGGAGCTGATGGTGCGGTGTATGCCGACTATTGGTTAGAATATCATTTTGAACTTCCACGAACTGTTAAATATTTTACTATTGGCGAAGAACAAATGAATATTAATTGGAGGACACCGTGGGAAAAAAGTAAAAGTGACAGCTTGCGTTTGAGGAATCCTGTAACTTTCAAAAAGACACGCGATGATCCAGTCCATACGGTACGTTTAGGTAAGGGAATGGAAGAAACCGTCATACTTCCTTTATTGAAGTATGATCTACTGTCCAAAAGAACTGATGAGCTTATAATAAAAGAGGAAAATATTTTACATGTAACCTTTACTAATGATAAAGTGAAGGGGACTATATTATTTTTGATAAATGAAAACATTGCTGAAAAACGACCGATAACTCAAGGAGACTGAAAATATTGAGCGAACATACAATTCAACTGCATATTGAAGAACCGAATGAAGCCATTATGCTTCTTGGAATTTCCGATCAAAATATGAATTTGATTGAGGAAGAATTGAATATCTCTATCCGAACGAGGGGCGAGACGATATCGATCAGTGGAGAGGCGGACCCTGCGGAAGCGGCGAAAGCTTTATTGGAACAACTGCTGAAAGTCATTCGTAAAGGGATTAATATTAATTTGCGAGATGTTGCAACAGCGATTGAAATGGCGAAAAACGGCACGATTGAATACTTTTCCTCTTTGTATGATGAAGAAATTGCACGCAATACAAAGGGAAAAGTGATCCGCGCGAAGACTATTGGACAACGTGAGTATATCCAATCAATTCGTTCGAGAGATCTTGTTTTCTGTATTGGACCAGCAGGAACAGGAAAGACCTATCTAGCGGTGGTTATGGCCGTCCAGGCTATGAAATCAGGTTCTGTGAAGCGCATTATCTTGACACGTCCTGCTGTAGAAGCTGGAGAAAGTCTAGGATTTCTTCCGGGAGACTTGAAAGAGAAGGTTGATCCCTACTTGCGACCGTTGTATGATGCCCTTCATGATATACTAGGAGCTGAACATACAGAGAGGTTAATTGAGCGTGGAGTGATCGAGATCGCACCGCTAGCTTATATGCGAGGCAGAACATTAGATGATGCATTCGTTATTTTGGATGAAGCCCAAAACACAACGAAAGCTCAAATGAAAATGTTCTTGACCCGCCTTGGTTTTGGTTCGAAGATGGTGATCACAGGAGATAAAACGCAGATTGACTTGCCACGTGGTGTAGATTCAGGCTTAAATGTGGCGGAGAATATATTGAAGAAAGTACAGGATATTCAATTTATTTACCTAGAACAAGGCGATGTAGTACGGCATCCGATTGTAGCGAAGATCATTGATGCATATGAGAAAGAGCAGTTATCGAACTAATGATTGTTAAAAAGCCCAAAAGCCCTTAATAATGGCTTGAGGGCTTTCATTTTGTGCAAAAAGCGAGAAGATGCACCTTTTCGGAAAGATCAAAGTGATCCGAGAGGCTGGCACTTGCAACTAATAATCTTCGTTTTTAATTTTGATATACATAAATACAACTAAGGAAAATATCATTGTCGGATTTTTGTCATTAAGGAAATAAATGCAGTATAGGCTCCTTATGAGGTATAATGGCTAACATAACTATGGTAAGTGAAGAGCAGGATTGATATACATGCTTAACGTTAGGCAAGAAAGTGTACTGCTTTTTATGAATTAAAGTAATACATAAGGTAAGGCGGCGAAAATTGCCAAAGGGAGGCAAATAATTTGGCGGACTTCAATGGTTTGTTTTCACAATTTAAGAAAGTGAAATTTATGTTTCTAATGCTTTTGGTCGTATGTCTATCTAGTATCCTTTTATTTTTTTTAATGTTTGGAAATAGTCGGAATGAAACATACGAAATTTCTGCATATGAGATTTCTCCCAAAACGATACGTTCACCAAAAACGATAGAAGATACAGAGAAAACGGAATTGGAACGCGTCAGGGCGGAGCAAGCTGTCCCAACATCTTATCGTTTTTCAGAAGATATCATGAAAAATAGACAAGCGATTATTAGTTCCATTTTCACGGCCATAAGTGATGTGAAAGTAGAAGAAAAAAAAGAAACCGACATGACAGAAAGTAAAAAGTTGAAATTGCTTAGAGAAAAGCTTGATGGAATGGAAAAGGAAGGGTCTCTTTTACGTTTATCTGATGACCAATTAAAACAGTTGTTAGCATCGGATCAAAAAGATTTAGACAATTTGCATCAGCTTTTATTGACAATTATTGGCGAAGAGCTTTCTCAACCATTCAAGCAAGAGCAAGTATCTACACATCGCTATGAAGTGGAAAGACAGATACGTCAAACTAGCGTATTGCCAAAGGAATTGCTTGATGTCGCACTTTTCATAGGGCGTTCCACTATTATGGAAACTGAAGTGATAGACGAAGAATTGACAGAAAAAAATAAAGTCGAAGCACGTGAATCTGTAGAACCGATTCGTATTCTACAAGGACAAGTGATCGTGCGAGAGGGACAACTGATCGACCGTGATATTTATCAACAACTGAAATTGGCGGGCGTTCTGACAAATCAGTCTTCCTTTAAGCCGGTTTTAGGAATCGGGTTATTCATACTTTTTATTTCTGGCCTGATATGGATTCATTTTTCTAAATGGCGAGAGAGCAAACAATTCAAGAAGAAAGCCTTACTGATGTTTTATGTTATATTTTTTACTGTCGTTATTCTCATGAAAATTATCAGTTATATTGATCATGAATTTGATGTGCAAATTGCATTTTTATTTCCCACTGCATTGGCACCCATGCTGATCAGACTTCTGATTAATGAGCGAACTGCCGTACTAGCAACTATCATTACGTCTGCAACTGCTGGAATCATGCTACAAGAAGGCATCGCTGCTATTATGCAAATGGAAGTAGCCTTGTATATTTTGTTTGGCGGGATGGTCAGTATATACCTTCTCAGTGAGCACGGTAGACGTTCTACGATATTACAAGCCAGTCTCGCTGTTTCCGCTTCCAATGTTTTGTTTATTATATTTTATTTGCTAATGACGCAGACTAGCTATACATTAGCGGAGTTAACTTTTTATGTAGTGGCGGCTATTACTTCAGGTGTATTGTCAGGTGCTTTAACGATTGGACTCCTGCCGTTTTTTGAGTCTGCATTTCATTTGCTTTCCAATATACGATTGGTTGAGTTATCGAATCCCAATCATCCATTGCTGAAGAAAATATTGGTGGAGACGCCTGGAACCTATCATCATAGTATTATGGTTGCGAATTTGGCGGATGCAGCGTGCGAGTCAATCGGTGCCAATGGATTGCTTGCACGTGTGGGAAGTTATTATCATGACATTGGGAAAACTGTCCATCCTGGCTTCTTTATTGAGAACCAGCATGCAGGGCAGAATTTACATGATTCTCTCCCTCCTGAAAAAAGTCGTGATATGATTATAGCTCATGCGGAAGATGGTGCTAAAATATTGGAGAAGCATCATATGCCCGCTGAGCTTGTAAATATCGCTAGGCAACATCATGGTACAAGTTTGCTGAAGTTTTTTTACGTGAAAGCGAAAGAACATAATCTTGATGTAGAGGAAGAACAATTCAGATATTCTGGTCCGAAGCCGCAAACAAAGGAAATTGCGGTCATCATGATTGCGGACAGCGTAGAGGCTGCAGTCCGATCAATGAAAGAGCCAACACCTGAAAAAATCGCAGCTCTCGTAGAATCCATTGTTCGGACAAAAGTGGAAGATGATCAATTTGATGAGTGTGATTTATCAATGAAAGAGATAAAACAGGTGAAAAAAGTAATTTGTGAAACATTAAATGGAATTTTCCATAACCGAATTGAATATCCAGAATAAAAAAGGAGTAGTAGAATAATGATAGACTTTTATTTTCAAGATGAAACAGAAACTGTCGATCAAAGTTCAGAAAAATTGATTACCGATCTTTTGAGCCATGCAGCAGAATTGGAAAATTTAAAAGGTTTATACGAGTTATCGATTACTTTCATGGATGATGAAGCCATCCAAGCAGTGAACGCGGAATTCAGGGGGAAAGACCGACCGACGGATGTCATTTCATTTGCGTTAGAGGAATTGTCCGAAGGTGAAGTGGCGATTGTTCATGATAATGAAATGCCTATCGTACTCGGTGATATCATTATCTCCATCGAAACTGCAAAACGCCAAGCAGTTGAATACAATCATACGTTTCAACGAGAATTAGGATTTTTAGCATTACATGGCTTCCTTCATGTACTCGGATATGATCATATGGAGGATGAAGAAGAGCGTAAAATGTTCGGTCGACAAACGGAAATTTTAACTTCTTTCGGCTTGGAACGGCAGTGATCCAATGAAGACATTTTTCAAGTCATTCGTCTACGCATGGGCAGGGATTATCGAAGGTTTTGTGCATGGACGGAACATGAAATCTCATGCACTATCTGCCATTATTGTCATGCTAGCCGGTTGGCTTACAGGTCTATCTAAAACAGAATGGTTTATTATCCTATTATTGATCAGTGGTATGATGGCTTTGGAATTATTGAATACTGCTGTAGAGCATGTGGTCGATCTTGTCACAAAGGAATACCATCCGTTAGCTAAAAAAGCGAAAGACGCAGCGGCGGGTGGGGTATTGATTTTCGCCATTGCAAGTGCGATAATAGGCTGTTTGATCTTCTTACCGAAATGGTTAGGTTGACATATAAGAAATGAATGAAATGGAGTGAAATATATGAAGATTGATCAATTACAGAATGAAGCGAGACAAGCAATGAAGACTGCATATGTTCCGTACTCTAAATTCCCAGTGGGAGCTGCCTTGGAAACGCAAGATGGAGACATCTATCATGGCTGTAATATTGAAAATTCCGCCTATGGACTTGCAAACTGCGCGGAACGAACGGCTATTTTTAAAGCGGTCTCTGAGGGGGTGAAGTCCTTCAAGTCGCTTACGGTGATCGGAGATACTGCAGGACCGATCTCACCATGTGGCTCATGTCGTCAAGTGATTGCAGAGTTTTGTGCACCTACTATGCCGGTCTATCTGACGAATCTCAAAGGGGATGTTCAAGAGACGACTGTCGAACAGCTTTTACCAGGTGCTTTTTCCAAGGAGGATTTAGATTATGCAGAAGAACGATAAGCCATTCAAGTCTGGTTTTATTTCAATTATTGGGCGTCCGAATGTCGGAAAATCGACATTCATTAATCGGATGGTCGGGCAAAAAATTGCCATTATGAGTGATAAACCACAAACTACACGAAATAAAGTGCAAGGTATCGTCACGAGTAAAACATCACAAATGATTTTCATTGATACACCTGGTGTTCATAAACCAAAACACCGTCTAGGTGACTTCATGCTGAAAGTAACACGAAGTACGTTGAGTGAAGTAGATGTCATTATGTTTATGGTGAACGCGGATGAGAAAATCGGTACGGGCGATCGATTTATTATGGAATGGCTACAGAAATCCGAGACGCCTGTTTTCTTAGTGATCAATAAGATTGATCTAGTTCATCCTGATCAGTTATTGGAAATCATTACGACATACTCCAAAGAATTAGATTTTGCGGAAGTGGTTCCTATTTCAGCATTAAACGGTAATAATATCGAGCGACTTGTTGAAACGCTTGAAAGCTATTTGCAGGAAGGTCCTCAATATTATGCGGCTGATCAAGTAACAGATCATCCCGAGCGGTTCATCATCTCGGAAATGATTCGTGAAAAAGTCCTGCATGCTACACGTGAGGAAATCCCTCATTCCATTGCGGTGGCTATAGAAAGCATGGAACAGGATCCTTCAACCGAAAAAACACATATTCGAGCGACGATCATTGTGGAAAGAGATTCGCAAAAAGGAATTGTCATCGGTAAAAGTGGAAAGTTGCTAAAGGAAATTGGCACAAAGGCACGAAAAGATATTGAGATGCTTCTTGGTCAAAAAGTATACTTGGAATTGTGGGTGAAAGTCCAAAAAGATTGGCGCAATCGTCCGAGCCGATTAAAAGAATTTGGATTCAATGAGGAAGATTATTAATTTTATACTCTGTCCAGTATACGTGTGTAAGGGGAGGGCGCTTTGTTAAACAAAATTGAAGGGTTTATTATAAAAAGCATCCCTTATGGAGAAACGAATAAAATTGTGACGATCTATACTAGAGAAGCCGGCAAATTAACGGCAATGGCTCGCGGTGCGAAAAAGCCCGCAAGCCGGTTAGCTGCCATTACTCAAACATTCACTCATGGCTACTTTTTGATACGCGCTAGCAGGGGAATGGGGACTCTCGAACAAGGTGAATTAATTAGCAGTGTCCGTCATATTCGCTCAGATTTGGAAACGACAGCTTATGCTGGCCTGGTTGTTGAATTGATTGATCGTTTGACTGAGACGGAACAACCGAATGCAGGCATTTTTCAATTGCTGCAAGAGGCGTTTCATGCAATGGAAGAAGGCTATGATCCTGAAGCTATTTCCTTATTTGTTCAGTGGAAAATGCTCCCTGTGGCTGGCATCCATCCGATTCTTCATGAGTGTGCGAATTGCGGTGCTACGGAAGGGGAGTTTGCTTTTTCTTTCCAGCAAATTGGTTTCCTATGTCATCGTTGTTTTTCGGTAGATCCGTACATTATTCGGTTGTCTCCTACTCAAATCAAGCTGATTCGGACATTTTTTAGTGTGCCATTGGATCAAATCGGTACACTGACATTAAAGAAGACGACGAAAACGTTCATGGAGAAACTGATCTCTACCATCTATCATGAGCAGATCGGTATTTACTTGAAATCTAGAAAGTTTATTGAGCAATTAGAACGGACACCTGAATTACAGCGACGGAAAGAAAACCCGGAAGAGGAAGGCTAATGCCCAACTTCTTCCGGGTTTTTACTTAAAATTGAAGATGTTTTTCGATATAAGCTTTGACGTCTGCAATCGGCATACGTTCTTGTTCCATAGAATCACGGTGACGGACAGTTACTTGCTGATCTTCTAGAGAATCAAAATCATACGTAATACAGAAAGGTGTTCCGATTTCATCTTGACGACGGTAACGTCTGCCGATGGATTGGGAATCGTCATATTGTACTGGGAAGTGCTTAGCTAGTTCTGTATAGACTTTATCCGCATCTTCACTTAGTTTTTTAGACAATGGCAACACAGCTGCTTTAATAGGCGCAAGTGCTGGATGGAAGCGCAAGACTGTACGCTTGTCGCCGTCTTCCAACTCTTCCTCATCAAACGCATCACATAAGAAAGCTAATGTTACACGATCTGCACCTACTGAAGGTTCAATGCAATATGGGACGTATTTTTCATTAGTCACGGGATCTTGGTAATGGAAGTCTTCTCCTGAATATTCCATATGACGTTTTAAGTCGAAATCCGTACGGTTTGCAATACCCCAAAGTTCTCCCCAGCCAAACGGAAATTTGTATTCGATATCCACCGTACCTTTGGAGTAATGAGAAAGCTCGTCCTCATTATGTTCGCGTAGACGGATATTGTCTTCTTTCAATCCAAGATTCAGCAAGAGATTCTTGGATTGATCACGCCAGTATTCATACCACTGCATATCTTCTCCTGGCTTACAGAAGAATTCTAGTTCCATTTGTTCGAACTCGCGCGTACGGAAAGTAAAGTTACCCGGTGTGATTTCATTTCGGAAACTTTTCCCGACTTGCGCAATACCAAATGGTACTTTCTTCCTCATCGATCGTTGAACATTTTTGAAGTTAACGAAAATTCCTTGTGCTGTTTCAGGACGAAGGAAGATTTGATTTGCTGATGAATCAGTAACACCTTGACTCGTTTTGAACATCAAGTTGAATTGACGGATTTCTGTATAATCCATTGCGCCACAAGTTGGACAAACGATATCGTGTTCTTGGATTAAGTCAAACATTTTTTCAAATGGTAAGCCATCTACCACCATTTCAATCCCTTTTTTATCTAAGGCATCTTCAATCAATTTATCCGCGCGATGACGTGTTTTACATTTTTTGCAGTCAATCATTGGATCATTGAAATTCCCAATATGTCCAGATGCTTCCCAAACTTTTGGATTCATCAAAATAGCTGAATCAAGCCCTACGTTATAAGGGGACTCTTGAATGAATTTTCGCCACCAAGCACGTTTAATATTGTTCTTCAACTCCACACCCAATGGACCGTAATCCCAAGTATTCGCCAAACCGCCATAAATTTCAGAACCTGGGAACACAAACCCCCGCTGTTTTGAAAGATTCACTACTTGTTCCATAGATAACATTCTAAACCCCTCCAATTAAAATAAGCACTCGTCTCCGGACATAGACATGTCCGGGGACGAGTGCATAATGACCCGCGGTTCCACCCCGATTGGTTTTTCAACCCACTTTCATAATGAATGGTTCAACTCCCGGCTGCCGTTTTCGTGTATTGCAGGCTTTCACTGGTCCTGCTCGCTGATGTTTACACTACTTATTGACCGTTCTTCGTTTACTTCATTCAAAATTAGTTTAGCATGCTTCTCCTTTCTTCGCAATAGTGAGCGTCTTGATATATAATTAGACAGTAAATACTACTTTGAAGTCTGAAGGCGGTGACATGTTTGGAATTAAATACTCGTCAAAATGAAATCCTTGACATCGTTAAAGAAAACGGGCCAATTACAGGAGAGCAAATTGCAGAGCGGTTACATTTGGCAAGAGCCACCATACGTCCTGATTTGGCGATCTTGACCATGGCGGGATATTTAGATGCACGACCACGTGTAGGCTATTTCTATTCTGGCAAAAAACCTATTCAATCGGTTGCGGATGGTATGGTAGATATGATAGTTGGAGATTTCCAATCTAGACCCGTCGTGGTTACTGAAAATTTGTCCGTCTATGATGCAATCTGCCAACTGTTTTTAGAAGATGTAGGTACATTATTCGTGGTGGATCAACAGTCTTTACTGACGGGCGTTTTGTCACGTAAGGATTTGCTTCGAACAAGCATTGGAAGAACGGAATTAGATAAAATTCCTGTACATGTTATTATGACGAGAATGCCCAATATAACATATTGTAAAAAACAGGATACCCTTATTACAGTAGCCAAAAAAATGATGGATAGTCAAATTGATTCATTGCCCATCGTAAATGAGAAAGAGGGTGGGTTGGAAGTGATTGGCCGGATTACGAAAACAAATATTACAGCCGCATTTCTTTCATTAGCGGAAGATCATGATTTATGAGGAGGGACTGTATGCCGAAATTCACATTATTCATCGTCTCAGATTCTGTTGGAGAAACAGCCGGTCTTGTAACGAAGGCGGCTGCTAGTCAGTTCCGTCATGATTTGGAAACGGTTTCTATAAAAAGGTTCTCTTACATAGAAGAGAATTCACAATTGGAGGAAATTGTGTTTTTAGCAAAGCGACAGCAAGCTTTGATTGTCTTCACTTTAGTCAAGAGTACTATGCGAGAACAATTGCAATTACTTTGTGAGGAACTGGAAGTGAAATGCGTAGATTTACTTGGTCCTATCATGGAGAAAATAAGTGATCAATTAGGACAAGACCCTTTTGAAGAACCGGGTCTAGTAAGACAATTAGACGATCATTACTTTAAAAAGATTGAAGCAATCGAGTTTGCGGTAAAGTATGATGATGGAAGAGATATGCGTGGAGTGCTAGAGGCAGATATCGTACTCATCGGTGTATCCAGAACTTCCAAAACGCCTTTATCGCAGTTCCTGGCAAATAAGGGATACAAAGTGGCAAACATTCCGCTCGTTCCCGAGGTTGATCCACCTGCTGAATTATTCTCGATTAATCCAACTAAATGTTTTGGATTATCTATATCAGTGAGTCAATTGAATTCCATCCGAAAAGCGCGTTTGGAAACATTGGGCTTGAAAGATGACGCAAACTATGCGAAAATAGCACGTATTCAGCAAGAGATAGACTACTTTAACGATATTACGTCACGAGTCGGTTGTGATGTCATTGATGTGACCAATCGTGCAGTAGAAGAAACAGCCAATACAATTATCAAACTGCTTACAACGCGGAAGGCCAACTAAACCGGATGGTTAGGTCTTCTTTTTTCTGTGTGTGTGGCTGTGTGTGGATAAATAAGAAGCCTTAGTGGCGGCTCATCACCAAAATATGTGCTTGAAAACATACGTAGTGAGGCGCCAGAGATGTAAGGTAAAGATGTGCTACCAACTACGCTTTACTCACAAAAAGCGTCCTTCTTTATGGCTCACGTTCCAGTCTGCTCGTAACGGAATTCAATGGAAGCTATACTGCACGCTGTATGAGGTAGAGATCTATGGACAGTTTATAGAGTAAGAATGTCTATTTCATAGCAAGATAAATTTTTTAGTGCGAATTTTGTCGAGAAAAGAGGGTTTTTTAGAAAGTCCACGAATTTATGTATATAGAGTAGAAATGGTGATAGAATGACAAGAATATCTGACGACACGATTGAAGAAATCCGGTCAGGAACAGACATTGTCGATTTGATCAGTGAATATGTTCAGTTAGCTAGAAGAGGGAAAAACTGGTTTGGTCTTTGTCCGTTCCATGAAGAAAACAGTCCCTCTTTCTCTGTTTCCGAAGACAAGCAGTTATTTCATTGCTTTGGCTGCGGAGCAAGCGGGAATGCCATTACGTTCATGATGGACATAGAAAATCGTTCATTCATGGATTCCATATTGAAACTTGGAAGCAGGATGGGTATTGAGTTGGAGGCTTCGCAAAACGATACGCAAGCTATGAAAAGCTCTTACAACCAGCAAATGCTTAAAGCATATACACTTGCTGCCAATTTTTATAGCCATCTGCTCTTAAACACCATAGAAGGCGAAAAAGCATTAGAATACCTAGAAAAAAGAGGATTTACGCGTGATCAAATCGAACAATATGAAATAGGATGGTCTCCTGTTCAGTCAGATGCCCTTTCTACCTTATTGAAAAGGCAAGGCTTTGATCTGAAAGAAATGGAAACCGCAGGACTGTGTTTTCAAAAAGAGGATGGTTCAGGGTATTTCGACCGTTTTAGAGGAAGGATTATGTTTCCGATTCAAGATGATAATGGGGCAACTATAGCCTTCTCTGGGAGAAGACTAGAGGATTCTTCTACAGACGCTAAATATATCAATAGTCCTGAAACTCCTATCTTTGAAAAAAGTAAAGTTTTGTTTAATTTTCATCGTGCACGTCTTAATGTTCGGAAAACGGGTAAAGTAATACTATTCGAAGGATTCATGGATACGATTGCCGCAGATCGTGGTGGCATTGGTAATACGGTTGCTGTGATGGGAACCGCTTTATCGTCACATCATATTGTGAAATTGAAGCGAATGGCAAAGAAAGTAGTTATTTGCTGTGACGGGGATTCTGCTGGTTGGGGGGCTGCCAAACGATTTGCCGACAGCTTAATTGATAGTGGAATGGACGTGCTTGTAGCTACTCTGCCTGATCGAATGGATCCGGACGATTTTATCACGCAACAGGGAGTTAAAGCATTTACGGAGAAAATCATCGATCAACCCCTATCGTATATTTCTTTTGTAGCTGCCTACTATAGAAGAGACAAAAACTTATCAAACGACCATGATATCAAGCAGTACGTTCACGAAGTTTTTAATGAACTCGCTCACCGTTGTTCTCCTATTGAGAAAGATTTATTGATTCAACAACTCCATAGTGAAACACATGCTTCGAAAGAATCACTCGGACAGGAGTTTACAAAGTCGATCGCACGAAAGGCTAAACAAACACAGGATATAGGTCTAGTGGATGAAAGCCGATCGGTAAGTATCACAAGCGCAACAGTGAACAGAACAGAAACGGATCGGGCGGAACAATTGCTGCTTGCTCATTTATTGATGGACGCAGACTTGTTTGAAGAAAAACGCTTAGAACTACAAAATTTATTTGTCAGAGAAGACGTCATCAACATATTTTTTAAGTTGGCAGCGTTTTATGAACAGTATGACTTACCCAACTATCAACGATTTGCTGAACTGCTAGACGATCGGCAATTGAAGAAGATTGTAATGGAAGCCATTTTAACAGAGCGTTCACAGGAAAATACAGAGCAAGAAGTGGAAGATTGCATCCGTCATTTGAAAAAAAGTCAATTAAAACGTTTGATTGACCAAAAGCAACACGAAGTAAAAGAAGCAGAAAAAAGGAACGACCAAGCAAAAGCAGCGGAGTTGGGCTTAGAAGTATTCCAGCTTGTGAGATCGTTAAAGGTTCTGTAAGGAGGTATAGTCACTATGACAAAAGAAGAACATACGGGAGAAGCAGAAATGACTCTTGAAGAAGCAAAAGCAAATATTATAGAGGCGGGTAAAAAAACAGGTGAACTAACGTTAGAGGATGTTACAGAAAAGCTAGCATCTTTTGAGATGGAACCTGAACAGTTTGAAGAGTTTCTTGATCAAATAGAAACGCAGGGAATTGAAATGGATAGAAAAGAAGAAGCTGACCCCAAAAGTGATGCGGAGGAACAATTTGACTTAAATGACTTGAGTGTACCGCCGGGAGTTCGTATTAACGATCCCGTCCGAATGTATTTGAAAGAAATCGGACGTGTGGACTTATTAACAGGCAACGAAGAAGTGGATTTGGCTATCCGAATTCAAGAAGGTATTGAAGCGGAGCAAGAGCTTGAAGAAACAAATGAAATGACCCCTAAAATTGATGCAGCTATTATTCGAGGAGAAAATGCGAAAAAGAAATTAGCAGAAGCCAATCTTCGGTTGGTTGTTAGTATTGCCAAACGCTATGTCGGCCGTGGGATGTTATTCCTCGACTTGATACAGGAAGGAAATATGGGGCTGATTAAAGCTGTCGAGAAGTTCGACCATACAAAAGGCTTTAAATTCAGTACGTATGCAACTTGGTGGATACGCCAAGCCATTACTCGAGCAATTGCTGACCAAGCCCGTACGATTCGTATTCCTGTGCATATGGTGGAAACCATCAATAAATTAATTCGTGTGCAACGTCAACTTCTACAAGATTTAGGACGAGAGCCATCTCCAGAAGAAATTGGCGAAGAAATGGATTTATCTCCAGAAAAAGTACGTGAGATTTTAAAAATTGCACAAGAACCAGTCTCGTTAGAAACACCGATCGGGGAAGAAGACGACTCTCATTTGGGTGATTTTATCGAGGATTCTGAAGCGCAATCGCCTTCAGATCATGCGGCATATGAACTTTTGAAGGAACAACTCGAAGATGTACTCGATACATTAACGGATCGTGAAGAAAATGTATTGCGCCTTCGTTTTGGTCTGGATGATGGACGGACACGGACTCTTGAAGAAGTGGGGAAAGTCTTTGGAGTTACACGTGAACGAATTCGCCAAATTGAAGCAAAAGCGCTTAGAAAATTGCGCCATCCTTCTCGCAGCAAACGTTTAAAAGACTTTTTAGAGTAATAGATGCATCGGCTTCAAATTAGCCGATGCTTTTTTTGCTCAATCTTCTCATGTGAAATGAGTTATTTCAACGATAGTTATTATGGGAGGAGAAAGGATGACAACGGAAAAGAAAAAAATCATTATTTCGGAAATCCAGTATTGGAAAAAGAATAAACTCCTTCCTGAACATTATTGTGATTTTTTGATCACGTTGTATACGCAAGGTGAAGAACTGGATGAAGTATCTTCAAAAGTACCATCCACTCTTCAAAAAGAACGTAGACAGTACCGTGCGAAACAAATGATGATTCTGTTGATTAGTCTGCTTCTAGCTGGTATTGCCTCTGTTGCGATGTTCATGCTAACAGAATATCCGACAGCAACGTTACTGTCTGCTTCTGTACTAGCGCTGTTGTTGCTTGTGCTTGCATCAGGGAAGACATTCATAAAGAAAGGATTTGCTCCTTTCCTATACATATCAATGGCCTTTTTAATCCTAATGATGTCTTTGAAAATTTGGACAGCATTTTTTAACGATGAAACTACTTTATTAATTGGTTTGCTTGTACTGAATTGTAGTCTATGGCTATTTACAGGGAGGCTGCTGAAATTGCTTTATTTCACAATTTCGGGCTCTCTAGGTTTGCTAATTATTGTAGGTTTCTTAATTTTATCGTTTTAGCGTATAAAATATTCAAGTATTCGTAGCGTGCTAATTTAAGTTGCTTCTTTCATGTGGAATGAGCATTGATAAATTAGCCGCCATGGATACTTTTTCTTTTGAGAGATAGGTCAGTAAAAGTAACCATTGTCAAACTTCATCCAGACTCTATATAATAAAATGTAAAGGCTTTCATAGAGAGGATGATCAAAATGAATTTTGATTTAACTCAAGAACAGCAAATGGTGAAGAAGCTAATGAGAGATTTTGCGAATGAAGAGGTTGCGCCAGGTGCAGTGGAACGTGACAGAACGGGGCGATTTCCTGTTGAAATTTTCAAAGAACTATCTGAAATGGGAATGATGGGTTTGCCTTTCCCTGAAAAATACGGTGGGTCAGGAGCTGACACGATTAGTTTTGCCATTGTAACAGAAGAATTGAGCCGAGCTTGTGCATCTACTGGAATTACGTACTCAGCCCATATTTCATTAGGCGGTGCACCGTTATATTTATTTGGTACGGAACAACAAAAACAAATGTATCTGACGCCAATTTGTACGGGCCAATCTCTCGGTGCGTTTGGACTGACCGAGCCGAATGCTGGATCAGATGCGGGCGGTACCGAAACGTTTGCCGTATCAGACGGCAGCCATTTCACCATTAACGGTTCAAAAGTTTATATTACGAATGCCAGCTATGCAAAGCATTTAGCCATTACAGCGGTGACAGGGCGCCAGGAAGGCCAGAAAGAGATAAGTGCTATTATCGTGCCCACTAATTCAGAAGGCTTCACGGTTATCGATAAATATGAAAAGATGGGACTTCATGCGTCCAATACGACAGAATTATGGTTAGATCAAGTCGTCGTGCCCGAAGAGAACTTACTCGGTAAAAGAGGAAAAGGATTCCAACAGTTTTTAGTAACCCTCGATGGGGGGCGTATCGGAATTGGAGCCATGGCAGTAGGAATCGCACAGGCAGCTTATGACAGAGCATTGCGTTATTCAAAAGAACGCAAGCAATTTGGAAAGACACTATCTTCATTCCAGATTACCCAGTTTAAGTTGGCGGATATGGCGATGAAGATCGAACTAGCACGGAATATGGTCTATAAAGCAGCGTGGTTGAAAGATCAAGGTAGGAAGTTTACGAAAGAGGCGTCTATGTGTAAATTGTACGCTTCTGAAATTGCGATGGAGATTGCCAATGAAGCCATTCAAATACACGGGGGTTACGGCTATATGCGTGAATATGAAGTAGAGCGTTATTTACGTGATGCCAAGCTCCTAGAGATAGGGGAAGGGACTTCAGAAGTACAGCGTATGGTGATTGCGAGACAAATCGGTTGTTAAATTAAGAGAATTCTATTGAATTAAATTAAATATGTCCATTCTGTCACAAAAGGTGAAAAGTCGTTCAATAACACTTTCAGTTTTCCCATAGATACAGTACAATGTTAATTGTGTACTGTATCTTTTACAGAATAGATTCTGGTGAAGGAGGGTAATCCAATGAATAAAAATCCTGTTGTACCTTTTCTTTTGATTTTCGCGCTCGGAATTGGACTGATTTTCTTCATGTCACTTTATGGTTTAGATCAAAAAGAAGAAATTGCTGGTGCTAACGAAGAAGAAGGCACTACTACAGAAGAAAATGCAAATACCGGCGAATTTGATGCGGAAGCTGTCGCACAGCAAAAGTGTGTAAGTTGTCACGGAGATAACTTATCCGGTGGAATGGGGCCTGCACTAGCTGGCACATCATTAGATGCTGATGCATTACATGCTGCAATCAAAGACGGAGTTCCAGGAACTGCAATGCCTGCTGGACTTGTTCCAGACGAGAACATAGATGAAATGGTTGACTACATTTTATCACTAAAATGATTGCTTACTTATTAAAAGAGCTATTAAACCAAGGTATGTCCTGGTTTAATAGCTCTTTTACATTGCATGTAGAAGTTGCCGAATATACAATAGAATGGAATGAAAGGCGGGAATATATGAACACCAATCACTTATCGGAACGCCTTGCTGCAGTGGCAGGGTTTGTTCCTAAAGACACGATACTGGCGGATATCGGTAGCGATCATGCGTATTTACCATGTTATTTGGTGAATAAGGGAGTCATTCAACGAGCAATAGCAGGGGAAGTAGTAAAAGGGCCGTTTGAATCAGCAAAGCGCAATGTCCAAGCGAATGGTTTTTCTGATCGCATACAAGTCCGGTTAGCGAATGGATTGTTTGCAATTGAAGAAACTGACGGAGTAGAAACGATTACGATTGCAGGGATGGGCGGAACATTAATTACTACCATTTTGAATGAAGGGAAAGATCGTCTTGCCAGTGTGAAACGTATTATTACACAGCCGAATTTGCATGCGATTGCGATTAGACAGTGGGCAGTAGAAAATGATTTTCAGCTAGTAGATGAAGAGATTATGCAAGAAGACGGGAAAATATATGAAATTCTTGTGTTGGAGAGAGGAACGGCGAATTATTCACCAACAGACCTCCTAGTCGGGCCCATCTTACGAGAAAAGTGCACAGCTGTTTTTCGGGAGAAATGGGAAAGAGAAATGAGAGAGTGGAGGCGCGTAGTAGCAGCACTTGACAAAGCAGAACAAACAGAAGAGATTCGACAGAAAAAATCTTCCATTCTGAATAATTATGAAATAGTCAGGAAGGTGTTAGCTACATGAAAAAAGTAAATGGACATCAAATCATTGAAGTTTTAGAAACGTGGTCACCAAAGAGACTGGCCTTTGAGGGAGATCCAGTCGGTTTGCATATTGGTCAATTGAATCGCCAAGTAAACAAAGTGCTCATCACGTTAGATGTGAATGAACTAGTGATTGACGAGGCGATTGAGCAAGGTGCCAATCTTATTATCGCGCATCACCCTCCATTATTTCGTCCACTTAAAACAATATCAACCGACACACCGCAAGGTAAGATGATTGAGAAGTGCATTAAAAACGATATCACTGTCTATGCCGCACATACAAATCTAGATATTGCACAAGGTGGTGTCAATGATATGTTAGCGGCACGTCTCGATCTTACAGAGACAGAACCGATTGAAGTGACACATTCAGAGCATTTAGTGAAATTGGCTGTCTTTTGTCCAGAAGCTGATGCAGATCAATTGCGCTATGAATTAGCGGCAGCCGGTGCAGGTGCGATTGGAGATTATGTAGGATGCAGTTTCAGTTCACAAGGGGTGGGACGTTTTACGCCGGTTGACGGAGCAAACCCAACGATCGGAGAAGTAGGGGTTCCTACCTTAGTCGATGAGGAAAGAATTGAAGTCGTTTTTCCGGAAAATCTTCAGGCGAAAGTCATCAAAACATTATTTGCCGCACATCCGTATGAAGAGCCGGCTTTCGATTTATTCAAGATGGAACAAAAAACGAACGTGCAAGGTATTGGAAGAATTGGATATGTAAACGAGAGTATGACATTGAAGCAATTCGCAGAGCATGTCAAAACTGTATTCCAAGTACCCGCCTTACGTTTTGTTGGAGATGCTACTTCCATAATACGTAAAGTAGCAGTACTCGGAGGCGATGGCAATAAATACATTACAGCGGCTAAACGCAAAGGTGCAGACGTTCTAGTGACAGGCGATTTATACTACCATATCGCACACGATGCGCAAGCGATGGGACTAGCTGTAGTGGATCCTGGACATAATATTGAAAAAATCATGATCCAAGGAGTCGCAGACAAACTAGCCAAGCTTTGTAAAGAAAAGAAATTTGACATAGAGTTTATGGAATCTAAAATCATAACAGAACCTTTTCAGTTTCTATAATTATTGGCGTGGATAAGTGACAATAGAAAAAACCGACAAGAGGAAATCCATTCTCTTGTCGGTTTATTCGTATAGGATGCTTATGGTTCGATCCGGATAACTGGACTTGGATTCTTAATCTTGGGTAAGATTTTCTCCAGTTTAAATTGCCGTACTGGAGGATGTGTAGCAGGGTCTGCGGCATCGAAATCGTTTAAGTAACTGATAACTTCTCTAACAATCACAGTTGGTGTAGAAGCACCTGCAGTGACAGCAACAGTTTCGATATCCATCAACCATGCTGGATCAATCTCAGAGACGTCTGAAATGCGATAGGAAGGTGTATTAGCGATTTCCACTGAAACTTGCGTTAGACGGTTGGAGTTATTACTTTTCGGATCGCCCACAACGATGAGTAGATCCGCTTCTCCAGCTTGCTCAGCAACTGCTTCCTGTCTTACTTGTGTAGCCAGACAAATTTCCTGGTGCACTTCAATATGCGGGAACTTGCGTTGTAACTCTTCCATTAGATGGGCTACATCCCATTGACTCATCGTCGTTTGATTGGTTACTAGCAGACGTTCGTTTGTAATATCCAATTTATCGATATCTTCCAGTCTTTCAATCAAATGAACAGATTCAGGCGCTACACCAATTGCCCCTTCAGGCTCAGGATGATTCTTTTTGCCGATGTAGAGGATGTCATATCCTTCAGCGACTTTTTCCTCAATCAAATGATGCGTGACAGAGACATCGGGACATGTGGCATCAATCGCGACTAGGCCCTTCTCTTTCGCAAGCTTCCGAACTTCTGGAGAAACTCCGTGTGCCGTATAGATCACTGTTCCCTTATCGACTTTACGTAAAATATCTAGACGGTTTTCACCATCCAGCGTAATAATTCCATCTTCCTCAAATGCATCTGTAACATGTTTATTGTGGACGATCATGCCTAATATATAAATGGGTCTCGGCAGGGATGGATCAAGTGCTGCATTTCTAGCAATGACCATCGCATCAACCACACCATAACAATAACCTCTTGGTGAAATCTTGATCACTTTCATTTTTTCCACTCCACTCCTCAAATAACTTCTCTTTCATTATAGCGGAGATTGATGGGTGATTCAAAGAGTTCAGAAGGGAGGTTGGAAAATACGTGGTGTGGATGGTTGGTTAACTGGTGTAGCGGCCGATGTGGGCGCCCCTTGAGATGCGGGTGAGCTTCCTGGGCGAATTGGATTTTGTGTGACAGGCGCATTGGGCATGGATTGGAACCCTTTATATAATTTCCACATTGCAGGTAAGTTTTGGACCATCGGAGCGAATTGTTGCACGAGTGGCGCGAATTGTTGTGCCGTATTTAGAAAACGATTTGCAGTCTGCATGTATTGATCTGCTCTTGAAGGGAGATTTCCACTGCCTGCTTGTTGCCCGCTTCCGCCTGCCTGTTGCAATCCTTGATTTGACGGCATCATGCCTTGAGCGAAAGGCTGTCGCATCCCACCTCCAGGAATTCCACCACCTGGCATTGGTGACGGAGGGGGACCGGGTCTCATGGGTGGCTGGTTATTACTAAACGGATAAAATGATTGATATCTCATCACGAACTCCTTCCTGAAAAGTTTTAGGTACTTCTCTTCATATCCTATGCGAAAAAAACAACTGATGGCACCGAATCATGTTACAATAAGAAATACGCTAGAGGAGGAACGATATGTCGAAATTTACAGATTATCAATTTAAACCGTTTTTGAGGGAAGCTATTCAAAAATTAGGTTTTGAAGAACCAACACCCATACAGAAAGAGATGATTCCACTCATCTTAAAGAATACAAGTGCTATTGGACAAGCACATACAGGTACGGGAAAATCACATAGTTTTCTTATTCCACTTGTCGAGAAAATTGATACGGATAAAGATGAACTTCAAACGGTGATTACAGCACCAACCCGTGAATTAGCTACACAGCTTCATACAGAATTAAAAAAGCTGATTGAAGATACTGACATTAAAACTGCCATTTTAATCGGAGGGACAGATAAAAAAAGATCTGCAGACCGCCTGCGAATTACTCCTCATATTATCGTTGGGACACCAGGACGTATACGTGACATGGCAGAAACGGGTGCGCTACCTATCCATACAGCGACTTCTCTCGTGATTGATGAGGCAGATTTAGCTTTTGATATGGGATTCATTGAGGATATTGATCAATTCGCTTCACGGATGCCAGAGAAGCTTAGCATGTATGTATTCTCAGCAACCATTCCAGAGAAGTTGAAACCATTTTTAGCTAAATATATGAACTCACCTATTCATGTACAGATGGACGATAAAAAGCCGCTGACAGAGAATATGCATTATTCTTTAGTTCCGGTTAGAAGTATGGACAAAAAAAAGAAATTGCTTCATGTAATGGATGCTATCCAGCCATATCTAGCTATCATTTTCACGAATACTAAACAAAATGCAGATGAACTTGCTGACTATTTAGCATCGCATGGTTATAAACCGGGCCGTATTCATGGTGATTTGACGCCTCGCGAACGGACGCGGATGATGAAACAAGTACGAGATTTGGAATATCAATATATTGTCGCAACGGATCTAGCTGCTAGAGGTATTGATATTCCAGGTGTTAGTCATGTCATTAATTTTGAATTACCGGAAGACCTAGAGTTTTTCATTCATCGCGTGGGTCGAACAGCTAGAGCGGGTCTTGGCGGCATGGCGATTACATTATATGCTCCGTCAGATGAAGATCAGATCAATCGGATTGAAAAACTTGGCATTCCGTTTGTCCATGAAGACGTAAAAAATGGGGAATGGATTGAAGTCAAGGAGCGGCAAGCCCGTAAGAAACGTGTGAGAGAAATAGATGAAATTGATAAGAAAGCTGTCTCTATAATTCGTAAGCCTGATAAAGTGAAGCCAGGGTATAAGAAAAAAATGGCTGCAGAACAAGAGAAGTTCAAAAAGAGACAAAGGAGAATGAAGAAAAAATAATGACACCTACTAACATTCTTTTAGGCTCCCACGTATCAATGAGCGGCAAAAAAATGTTGCTGGGATCCAGTGAAGAAGCACTTGGATACGGAGCAAGCACATTCATGATCTACACGGGAGCACCGCAAAATACAAGACGAAAACCGATTGAAGAATTGAATATAGAGACCGGAACGGCTCATATGAAAGCTAACGGGCAGTCTAATATTGTGGTTCATGCACCCTATATCATCAATATCGCCAATACAACGAAACCTGAAACGTTTCGCCTAGGTGTGGATTTTCTACAGCAGGAAATCCAGCGAACTCAAGCATTAATGGCCAATCAAATCGTTCTTCATCCAGGTGCCCACGTAGGAGCAGGGACGGATCAAGGTATCGCCAAGATTATTGAAGGCCTAAATGAAGTGCTTTCCGAGAAGGCTGATGTCCGGATTGCATTGGAAACGATGGCTGGCAAAGGAACAGAATGTGGCAGAAGTTTTGATGAACTTGCTCAAATAATAGATGGTGTTACACATAATGAACGACTATCCGTCTGCTTCGATACGTGTCACGTACACGACGCAGGGTACGATATTGTCAATGACTTTGAAGGGGTATTGGATGAATTCGATCGCATCGTTGGACTTGAGCGGATTTCGGTCATTCATGTGAACGATAGCAAAAACGAACGCGGTGCTGGAAAAGACCGACATGAAAATATCGGTTTCGGCCATATTGGCTTTGAGCCGCTCGCCTATATTGTTCATCATCCAAAGTTCCAAGGCGTTCCTAAAATACTCGAAACACCTTTCGTTGGTATAGACAAAGCAAACAAAAAAGCACCATATGCTATTGAAATTGACATGCTGAAAAACAAACAGTTCACGCCTTCTTTGTTAGAAGAACTGAAAAATTAGTGGTATGGAAAAGGCGTTGCTAATCACGCAACGCCTTTTCCTATTGCAGTTTATATTCTTCTAAATAAAGCATGGTTTTTTCATATCCAATAATATGAGAAATCTTTTCAATAAATGAAGTAGGAATGCCAGTAAATAGCCAATGCAATGATACTTCATCTAATAAAGGGCGTAATTTCTGAATTTCTTGTACGGATAGATGCACATCATAACTGGCAGCATATTGTTTTGCCTCTGCGTCCGATAACTGTTTGATCTCCTGAATAAGCTGAAGCAAATCCATTTTCATCAATTCCTTTCAATTAGTTGTATCCCTTCACATATTCCTATATAATTCATAAAGTAATCGTAATGATTACGAGTTAAAGAAAGGGATATGTATATGACAAATTCCATTATCAAACTAGAAAATATTCATTATAAATACCATCATTCCGTGGCGCTTTCTGATGTTAGTTTAGAAGTGAAGCAGGGAGAGTTTTGGGCGTTGATTGGCCCGAATGGTTCCGGAAAATCTACGTTGCTCAAAATTATATTAGGTTTGTTGAAGCCAACAGAAGGGGCGATTCAGTTATTTGGCGGCCCAATTGATTCATTTAAAGAACAACAAAGGATTGGATATGTTTCACAAAAATCTAATGCGTTTACAACAAAGTTTCCTGCGACAGTCCTTGAAGTAGTAAAAAGTGGGTTGACGAGTAAAAAAGGTCTTTTTACTCGCTTTACTAAAGAAGACGAACAGCGAGCGCTGGATGCATTGCATGTCGTAAAAATGTCTGACTACCATGGAGAGAGTATTGGAAATCTCTCTGGAGGTCAACAGCAGCGTGTTTTTATTGCCAGGGCTTTAGTGGGTAAACCTGAACTGCTTATTATGGATGAGCCGACAGTCGGGATTGATCGGCAAAATGTTGAATCTTTTTATTCTATGCTTAGCGAGTTGAATCGTGACTATGGCATCGCGATTTTATTGGTGACGCATGAAATTGATCTTGTGACACAGCTGGCAACTCATGTAGCTTGTTTGAATCGCACCATTCATTTTCATGGAGTCCATGCCGATTATGAAAAAATGAGTGAAGCAGAGTTATCTGGCTGGTATGGTCATCCTATTCGTCGGGTTCATCAAAAAGAAACGGAGCTTATCAAATGATTGAAGCGATTTTCACCTATGAATTTTTGCAAAACGCTGTGTGGTCAGGATTGATCATCGGAATGATTGCACCAATGCTTGGCCTGTTTATCGTGGTTCGACGTATGGCAATGATTTCTGATGCATTAAGTCATGTTGCCTTAGCAGGAATCGCAGGTAGTCTCTATTTGAGTCAGCAAGTAGTATTATTTGCAACATTAAATCCGGTCTACTTAGGGATGGGTGCGGCTGTTATTGGTTCATTACTAATTGAGCGGTTACGCAGAGTGTATCGTAGCTTTGAAGAACTGGCTATTCCTATTATTCTATCCGCAGGAATTGGCTTTGGTGCAATATTTATATCGTTAGCAAAAGGTTTCGGAACGGATCTCGTCGGCTATCTATTCGGTTCTGTTTCTGCTGTTAGTCGTCAGGATTTATATATTGTTATACTCATAGCTGTCATCGTAATAATATTTTTATACTTTCTTTATAAAGAGTTATTTTCACTGGCTTTTGATCCAGAGTATGCGAAAGTTTCGGGTATTAATGAACGAGTGATTCAAGCCTCATTTATGGTGATTACAGCGCTCGTTATCGGTGCTTCTATGCGAATTGTTGGAATCTTACTGGTCTCATCTTTAATGACGCTTCCCGTAGCGGCAGCCATTCAAGTGGCGAAAAGTTATAAAGGAGCACTCGTCTATTCTGTGATTTTCGGTGAAGTAGCGGTGATCATTGGACTCATTTCAGCTTATTATTTAGATATAGCACCTGGAGGAACAATTGTGGTAACTTCAGTGATGATATTGCTGCTCGTGCTCTTTGGAAAGAAGATCCGAGCATGATGATAGGGAAAGGGGGCGTTTTGGTATGACAATGGAAGATGCATGGGTAATTCTTTTGAAACATGATTATAAACGAACGAAAAACCGTGAGATCCTGTTGCGTTTTTTTGATCAAGTGGATCGTTATGTTACGGCGATGGATGTTCGAAATGCGGTAGAGCAGGACAATCCTGGCATCAGTTTTGATACCATTTATCGCAATTTAGCGGTTTTTTCTAAGTTAGGTATATTGGAGGAAACGGAATTAAACGGTGAACGTCTTTTCCGTATGCAATGCTCATCAGATGGTCATCATCACCATTTTATCTGTACAACTTGCGGGAAAACAAAATCAATACCGAGTTGTCCAATGGATAGTGTCACAGTAAATTTATCTGATTATGAAATAAAAGGCCATAAATTTGAAATTTATGGAAGGTGTCCAATGTGTATTGAAGAGTAGATTCAGATTAGTAGAATGTATAGCGACAAAAAAGATGTGCTCAATGAGTGTGATGGGTTCGATTGATGGGGAGAAAACACAAAAACGCACCCCGAATTGCAGAGTATAAAAGGCATTAAAAAACGCACAATAATGTGCGTTTTTACTTGTCTTATTTTATTGTTGTAATTTGAATATGTCTTACTAAACAATCGCACCCGTTAATTAAAGAACAGATCGAGCTTTATATCTTTTGATAATCCAAAAAGACAGTCCAAAAATGAGACCTGAGCCTATGAAGAATGAGTTAAACAACATCGCTTCAGGAGAAAATGGATTTAAACTGCCAAACATCATTGCTATTACTAATGTCGGTATGAAAAATATAAGCATACAAACAATCGGATAGAGCAAAACTTTAAATCTTACGAAACGCCGATCAATAAAATAGATAACTCCAAAGTAAATAGGAACTGCAATCGCGAAAAACGCTATACCGCCCCAAAATAAAACTGCTCTCATGTCACCAGCTATTGATTCATCCCAAACAAATTTCAATGTCAGGACATAAAAGAGAAACCCACCAATAAAAGCTAAGATAGGAGTGACCACATATAAACTAAAGTTTATCATTTTGTTCTCCTCCAAATAATCAATTTGGATTGTTTGTTGAATTAGCCACCAACTTATACTCTATTTTAGCAAAAAATTACTTCGTTCCCTTCGAAATCTTTAACTATTTAGATTTTTTTACAAAGAAACTATTCCAACTTTCAATTAACAAGCGTATTAGCACCGCAATTAGCAAGGGCACATAAATCTATGTGCTGTTGTTAATTCGTTTACCAATTGTATTGCTATGTTCTATCGATAACCGCCTTAAACCTTAATATGACAACAGAAATAGGGACACCAATTCAAGTGTGAATTGTGTCCCCATATGCTATGCTTTTTAACGTTTTCTCCCCGTGTATCAAACCCATTACAATGCGAGCACATCTTTTTTTAATGAGATGCTATAGATTCAGATGAGTGAAATAGACGTCTGACGTATTGATCTGCTTCCTTCCAATTAGTAACTCGGATAACACCTTTAGGAATCGGATCCTGATTGTAAGGTGTATCAAACAAGAACACCGGAATATCCAACTCTTCATGAATTCCTACTGCATTGTCGTGCTTGTCTTCAAAAAAGGCATCGACCGCAAAGCGTTTCGCGGTCTCGATTTTGTGGTGAGTCCCGATCAGTTCCACGTGGTCAAAAGGAATCTGCTGCTCATGGAACCAATTGGTAGTACACTCCAATACGTTTTGACCTCGTGCGGAAATGTAGAAAAGCTCATAGTTCTCTTGCCAATTTGTTAATACTTCTTTCGCAAATTGTTGCGCAGGAGATGTTTGGTAAATAAGTTCTTCCGTTTCTTTATACCATTGGCTAAATTGCAAAGGATCTACATCAAATGCTTTGGTTAGATCGTATTCTTTAATATCTTGTAGTTTCAAATTCACGCCGAAGCGCTTATTGATATGAGGAAGCAGGGAAGTAGGGCAGGTTACGGTTCCGTCAATATCGATGCCGAAACGGATATCTTTCATTCAGATACGCCACCTTGAACAAGTGCCTCTTCTTGTCGTTTCTTTTCAAAATATTCTTCTGCTAACTTATCGATTTCTTTTTTCAACTCATCGACCATTATTTCTTCCGGCACTTTACGGACGGTTTTACCGTGCATGAAGAGCAAGCCTTCACCACGCGCACCGGCAATGCCGATATCCGCTTCTCTCGCTTCACCTGGGCCATTTACTGCACAACCTAAAACAGCTACTTTAAGGGGCGCCTTAATTGTTGAAATATACTCTTCGACTTCATTGGCAATTGAAATTAAATCGATTTCTATACGACCACATGTCGGGCATGAAATTAGCGTCGCAGCATTAGAAGACAAACCAAATACTTTAAGTAGCTCTCTCGCTACTTTAATTTCTTGGACTGGGTCAGCACTTAACGATACACGCATTGTATTTCCAATCCCCGCAGATAATAAAGTACCGAGTCCGGCCGCACTCTTAATGGATCCTGCAAATAACGTACCGGATTCTGTGATTCCTAAGTGTAATGGATAGTCAAATGCCGTTGCTGCTAACTTATAGGCTTCGATCGCCAAGTTTACATCAGATGCTTTAAGTGACACGATAATGTCGTGGAAATCGAGATCTTCAAGGATTTTAATGTGATGTAAGGCACTCTCAACCATACCTTCTGCTGTCGGATAACCATATTTCTCTAATATTTTCTTTTCAAGCGATCCTGCGTTCACACCAATACGGATTGGAATTCCTTTCGCTTTGGCTGCGTTAACGACTGCCTCTACTTTAGACTGGCGTCCGATATTACCTGGATTAATACGAATTTTATCTGCACCTTGTTCAATGGCAATTAGCGCTAATTTATAATCAAAATGAATGTCCACTACTAATGGAATATTGATTTGTTTTTTTATTTCACCAATTGAATAAGCTGCACGTTCATCTGGGCATGCAACACGTACAATTTGGCATCCTGCTTCTTCTAAACGCTTGATTTCAGCGACAGTCGCTTCTACATCGTGAGTTTTCGTAGTTGTCATGCTTTGAATAAATAGTTCATTGCTTCCCCCGATGGTCAAGTTACCGACTTTTACGGGACGGGTGTTCGCACGATGAATCATTTCAGTCATTGCTTTTCTCTCCTTAAAATACATAAATAAATACCGTAATCAATGTAATATAGACTTACCGGTTGTGTTAATCCTGGCAGATCGTCTCTGGCTGTTCGCCAAGTGGCAGTTTAATTTGTTCTCCAGAGAAAAACTTTTGTCGTTCTAGATGAGGATTCAAGTCATAAAATTTCTCTAGCCTCTCTAGAAAATTATGAGCTGGATCTGGGTATAACGCAAATAACGATTCTATTGTATCACCTTCAACTGCCCGAACGACAATTGAATGATTGACAGTTTCCTCTAAACAAGACGAATCATCTTCAAAAAAGGCTGCAAGAGGGATTGTCCCATCCGTTAAATCAACACGTACGAAATGAATGATACAAAATATAGTGAGCGCAAGTAGAAGTATTCTCATAGCCGATCCCTCCTGCCATCACACTATGCATGCAGGGAGAAAGATATTCATCGAGGCTTTTTTGGATAATACGTAGCAGCTCGCCAAACATATAGCAAATGGACAAGCGAAGCAACCCAAAGGCTGTAAGACTGCTGTTCAGGCAAGAATTCAAACACCATCGTCAAAATTATAGGCAGTGTGGATGCGATCGCTGCTGTGCGCCACATAAATCGGAATTCTCCACGACGATGCAACAGTTTTACTAGCAATACTCCTATAATAGCAAAAAAACTGATCCGAATAAATAAATATGACGTAATAATGACGAGTTGTAAGACGAACGCAATCGGATAAATCAAGAAACCAATTGTTTCTCCTATTAGTGCTAGTTCCGGTGTGGTTTCAAAAATAGAATGATCGCCTAACAAAAAACGGAAGAAAGATACAGCAGTGTAAAGAAATACAAAAACAAATATGTATTGAATGACTTTGCCGATCGGCAACAACCGAAAAGCGGCCAGTTTTTTCGGTTCGTGTAAAGATGCTTTGAAGAGTTGATGGAATTTCACTGAATAAGCCTCCCTTTGTATCCTAGTCTACCATTTATTTAAAACATACATGTTACGCGAAATTTCGACATTCTGATGACAAATTGTTACCGCTTTGTTAAGGTGATGTAAATATTATAATTCAGTACTTTACAATTAGCGTTTACTCCTAACATAATAAGGTGAAACTTCACATGAACAAGATGTTGTTTAGGGTGAAGAGATGAAGCAAGACCATACATAATCGTTTGATGGAGGTTGACAATTAAATGGAAGTTAACTGGCAAGAAGTGGTGTTCCAATTTCTTGGGGGTTTAGGTATTTTTCTATTTGCAATTAAGTATATGGGGGATGGATTGCAAAAAGCTGCCGGGGATAAACTTCGTGCAATTTTAGACCGTTTTACAACCAACCCATTCATGGGCGTTCTTGTCGGTATTATTGTAACGGTATTGATTCAATCCAGCTCGGGTACTACTGTTATAACAGTTGGGCTGGTAAGTGCGGGATTTATGACACTTCGCCAAGCGATAGGTGTTATTATGGGTGCCAATATTGGTACGACAGTAACTGCGTTTATTATCGGATTAGATGTTGGCGCATACGCACTTCCTATTATGGCAGTTGGAGCATTTCTCATTTTCTTTATTAATAAGGCTAAAATCAAAAATCTAGGTGAAGTTATTTTTGGCTTTGGGGGATTGTTTTTAGGTTTAGAACTGATGAGTGATGGTATGAAGCCTCTAAGTTCTCTCGAATCATTTTCGGATTTTACACTGGTGATGAGTGAACATTCATTGCTGGGTGTCGTAGCCGGAACGATCTTCACATTGATTGTACAGAGTTCCAGTGCAACAGTTGGAATCTTGCAAGGTCTTTACGCAGAAGATCTTGTGACGTTGAAAGCGGCTTTGCCTATTCTTTTCGGTGATAATATCGGGACGACAATCACAGCAGTCCTTGCTTCCATCGGTGCGTCCGTTGCGGCTAGACGTGCAGCTGCTACCCATGTATTGTTTAATATTGTCGGAACGATCATCTTCATGTTATTGCTTATTCCATTTACCGCCTATGTGGAATGGGTATCAGGCCTATTAAATTTAGAGAGTAAAATGCAGATTGCTTTTGCCCACGGTTCATTTAACATAGCGAACACAATTCTGCAATTTCCATTTATAGGTGCCTGGGCTTATCTTGTGACTCGTATGATTCCGGGAGAAGATGTGACGATCGAATATAAACCGAAGCACCTCGACCGACACTTCATCACACAATCTCCAGCAGTTGCCATTGGACAGGCAAAGGAAGAAATTATCCGTATGGGTGATTTCAGTGTGCAAGGTTTAGAACAATCTTTCGAGTATTTAAAAACGGGACAGAAAAAACATGCGGAAATGGCGTATCAAATTGAAGATGCCATTAACAATCTAGATCGGAAGATTACTGACTACCTAGTAGAAATTTCAGCGGCTACCGTTTCGCCAGCAGAATCTGGACGACATGTCATGTTGATGGATAGTGTACGGGATATCGAACGTATCGGTGATCATTTCGAAAATATCATTGAGTTAATTGATTTACGTGAAACGAATAAATTAAAACTCACGGATGATGCGATGGATGATTTGACAGAAATGTTCACGCTAACGATTGAAACAGTGCAAAAAGCCATTGAATCATTGGATAAAAACGATACGGGATTGGCACGTACAGTTGCCGAAAAAGAAGAATTAATTGATAATATGGAACGCCGTTTCCGTAAAAATCATATTATTCGATTGAATGAAGGACATTGTAGTGCACAGGCGGGTATGGTGTTCGTAGACATCGTTTCGAATCTAGAACGTATCGGTGATCATGCGGTAAATATTGCGGAAGCGATCTTAGGCAAGCACGCATAATGAAGGAGGAATGACGGATATGGTTTGGTTAGGCTGGGGTGTCACCATTTTCATGTTTGCCGTTGCGTTTATCGGACTGGTATATCCGATTATTCCTTCTGTACTCTTTATTGCTGCGGGATTTTTATTATACGGCTTTATCGTTTCATTCGAAGAGCTGACATGGTTGTTTTGGGTAATAGAAGGACTGTTCGTCATCTTGTTGTTCGGTGCAGATACGATTGCCAATTGGGTCGGTGTTAAAAGGTTCGGAGGCAGTAAGGCGGGCATGTGGGGCAGTACAATTGGTTTGCTGATCGGACCATTCGTCATTCCTGTCGCCGGCATTATAGTTGGTCCATTTCTTGGTGCTATACTGGCGGAATTACTTATTACTCGTTCTGGAGTTCAACAAGCAGTTAAAACAGGAATTGGGTCTCTTGTCGGATTTTTAACATCTGTGGTATCAAAAGGGTTAATTATGGGAATCATGATTGGTATTTTTCTATATTTCCTTCGATAAGAGTCCGTTTTCATTGAATGATTCCTTTGATTTTGATAATGTGAATAGGTAGGGCAAAACAGAAATAATTAGAGGAGGAATGGAAATGGCTTACAAATTACCAGAACTACCATACGCTTATGATGCATTGGAGCCACACATCGACAAAGAGACGATGAACATCCATCACACAAAACACCACAACACGTATGTAACAAACGTGAACAATGCGCTAGAAGGTCACGATGATCTACTAAGCATGCCGGTTGATGAATTAGTTGCGAACTTGGACAAAGTTCCAGAGGACAAGCGTACAGCAGTCCGTAACAATGGTGGCGGTCATTCAAACCACTCATTCTTCTGGCAAATCCTTTCTCCAAACGGTGGAGGCAATCCATCAGGTGAAATTGCAGAAGCAATCGACAAGAAGTTTGGTAGCTTTGATGCATTCAAAGAAGAGTTTGCGAAAGCAGCAACTACACGTTTCGGTTCAGGTTGGGCTTGGCTCGTTCTGAACAACGGTGAAATTGAAGTTACTTCAACACCAAATCAGGATTCTCCTTACATGGAAGGTAAAACGCCATTACTTGGCTTAGATGTATGGGAGCATGCTTACTACCTAAACTACCAAAACCGTCGTCCTGATTACATTTCAGCATTCTGGAATGTAGTAAATTGGGATGAAGTTGAAAAGCGTTACCAAAACAATAAGTAATTGAAACCTGACACACATCTGATTCGTCAAGATGTGTGTTCTTTTATGGGTTCATGATATACTTAGATATACATATAAATTTATTGAAAGGAGACTCCAGTTGAAAAAGACGTCAAAAAAAGCGGATCAGGCGAAAGCCCGACAGCGAAAACATATTGCGTTTCGAATGAACTTTCTCTTTGTAGCAATCTTCGTCCTTTTTTCTTTGCTCATATTCCGGTTAGGATATTTGCAAATCGTTAAAGGCGAGGACTATACAAGCATGCTTGAACGTACGGAAGAAATAGCTGTCAATACGAGCACGCCAAGAGGACGAATTTATGATCGAAATGGCCAAGTGCTTGTGGATAATGAACCGAAAAATGCCATTACATATACAAAAACATCCTCTACTACGTCTACGGAGATGCTGAAACTTGCGAAGACGTTATCTGGGTTGATCGAGCAAGATACAAAGCGAGTAACACTAGGAGATAAGCGAGATTTTTGGATTTTGCTGCATCCCGAAGAAGCAGCAGAAAAAGTATCGAAAAAAGAACAGCTGAAACTTAGTAAAGACGAAAAGAAATCAAAAAAAGATATACAAAGGGAAATCAACCAATTAACGAGAGATCGTATCACGGATGAAGAAATTAACTCCTTTACGGATGAAGAATTAGAGGTTCTTGCCATTTATCGAGAAATGATGGCAGGTTACGCCTATTCACCACAAATTATTAAAAGTGATGGAGTCACCGATAAAGAATTTGCAGTTGTTTCAGAACGGCTAAATGATTTGCCTGGGGTGAACACGACGACTGATTGGGATCGCGTCAAGAAATCTGATAGTGCTATCCTAGGTTCTACTACGAGTCCAGTAGAAGGGATTCCACGTTCTCATCTAGATTACTTCCTCGCAAGAGATTATTCTCGTAATGACCGGGTCGGCAGAAGTTATTTGGAAGCCTATTATGAAGATTTATTAAAAGGACAAAAGACTATTGTAAAGAATATTAAAGACCGGACGGGTAAGGTAATCGAAACAAAGACGGTGAAAGAAGGGGAGCCTGGTAAAGATCTGGTGTTAACGACGGATAGTGAATTGCAAAAAGCTCTTGAAGAAGTCGTCTCCAATAAATTATTAAAGTTAAAGAGAAACCCGAGCGCAGGTGCATTGGAATCTGCTTTTCTTGTCATGTTGGATCCAAATAATGGAGAAATCTTATCCTTGGTAGGTAAGAAAGTTGTGAGAGATGAATCGACAGGAAAATGGGCGATCCAAGACTATACGTTTGGCACATTTACTTCCGCTTATGAAGCAGGCTCCACTGTAAAATTAGCTACCATGCTGACCGGATACAGTGAAGGTGCTATACGGGTTGGGGATGTCAAAATAGACGAACCGATCCGTATCGGGCGGACGGTGAAGCGATCCCTATTCAATCAGAATGGTCGTGTAGCACTGAATGATATTCAAGCCATTGGGCGTTCTTCTAACGTCTATATGTTCCGAATCTCTTTTGCGTTAGGCGGCGCGACTTATCGGCCAGGACAGGCGTTACCGATCGACAAAGGAGCCTTTGATATTTTTCGACAAAATTTTGCTTCCTTTGGTTTAGGTGTGAAAACAGGAATTGATTTGCCAGGCGAATATACAGGAGTTACAGGTACCGAAACGATAACAGGTAAACTGATGGACTTTGCAATTGGTCAGTTTGATACCTACACACCTCTTCAAATGGCGCAGTATGTCGCTACAATAGCAGCGGATGGAAATCGGATCGCTCCAAAAATCTTAAAAGAAGTACGTGAGCCTTCGCCGGATGGAGAAGTGCTGGGTGAATTGATTGAAGAAAGTCCAGTTCAGGTTTTAAATCATATTAATAATACACAACGGGAAATTGATCAAGTAAAAAAAGGCATGCATTATACGTATTACGGATCTAATGGAACAGCGTCAGGATTATTAAAAGGTGCTTCATATGACGGGGCAGGAAAAACAGGGACTGCACAATCCTTTTATTATACAGGCAATAAATCGCGGCCTGTGATTCCAACGATTAATTTATCTCATGTCGGCTTTGCGCCTGCTGATAATCCTGAAGTAGCATACGCTGTAATGATTCCGTATATCTCAACTAATACAAAGCGTTATCCTTCTGCAACTGCAAGCGAGATTGTAAGAGAAGCACTGGATGTGTACTTTGATTTAAAAAAAGAAAGAAGCGCACAAGCCGCTAACTCTTCTCCTGAAATCAAGATCAAAAAAGTTTCAGATGTCGAATAAAAACAACCTCCTGTCACATTAAACTGTACCCTATAAGATGGACACTTTGAAAAAGTCCCTCTTATAGGGTATTTTTGTTTATACATGAAAAATG
>NZ_WHVW01000022.1 GCF_009651005.1 Sporosarcina obsidiansis | reverse complement strand
TCAGCTGTGAATCTTGCCATAGAAAAACTGCACCTCCAATTGTTAGTTGTGTCTAACAATTGGGGTGCAGTTCATTTGCACTGATTCTTCCTGTCAGCTCTTTCACATTACATATTATCTGCAATAGGGGTTTCAGGAGTCACTTTTTCTTGATCACCTATTGTCTCTTTATATTTAGTCACTTGAACTTTTTTCGCACTGAAATAGAGGAATGCGGCAGATAGTACAAACAATCCTACCGAAACAAATACACCATAGTTAAATCCTGCTCTAATATCATTTCCAGCAATATCGACAAGAAAACCTGTCAACAGTGGAGCGATGATGCCTGCTAAGCTACCAAAACCTGTTTTAAATCCTAGGATGGAACCTACTTGACTAGGTTGAACCATAGAACTAACTACACTCGAAGTGAATGGTGCAATACAGTTGTTCATAGTAATTCCAAGTCCTAAAAATAGAATGGCTAAGATTGGCGATGTCACAAACGTGGTAGCCGTAAATGAAATTGCAGCGATCACCATTGCTCCGACAGCAACCGTAATATACGATTTAAATGTACTTTTAGTCTTTGCAAATAAATTATCAGCAAACTTTCCAACAATGATAGAAATAATAGCAGCGGAAATACCTATAGTTGCAAATGCAATCCCCATTCGATCCGGAGTTAAACCGACAATTTTAGTTAAGTATGTCGGTCCCCATACAACAACCCACGAAATGATCCACATTACCGAGAAAAATGAGATTAAAATTGAGATGAAATATGGAGTGACCATGATCTTCAGTAACTCGCCAAACGATACTTTCGGTTGTTCTTCTGAAGTTGCCACGTTGCTTTCCAATTTGACTTTTGGCTCTTCTTTAAAAAACACGAAAATAATTAGCCATGCCAAACTTCCGACTCCTAATGCCGCGAATGTATGTTGCCATCCAAGACTTGATAGCATTTTAACAAGAATCGGCGCAGTCAGATACGCACCAAATGTAGCCCCCGACAATAAAATCGCATTTGCTGTACCTCTAGCACCCGCAATAAACCATTTAGCAATATGCGCCATACATAAGGCTAATGTTCCACCTTCAAAGAAACCTAATAAAACACGAATAACAATCAATCCCGTCAAACTATTGACAAAGTAAGCTGATAGTAAAGATACTGTCCAACCTCCAGCTATAAAAATAATTAACCGCTTTGTGCCAAATTTCAAGGAAAGACTAGCAATTAAAATACTACCTACTGCATAAAACCAGTAGAAGCTGCTCCCAGCAATGCCAAACTGTTCAAAACTCAAGTTTAAATCACTAATTACATGATCAGCCGCTAACCCAAGGACAGACTTATCCGCGAAATTGAGAACATAAAGAATAAAAAGCATACCAAGAACTAACCATTTCATAAAAACACTCCCTTTAATTGATTATTCTGAAAAATAAAGTGGTATTAATGTATTGTTACTAAAAGGAAGGAGATATCAGGTTATACCTGATACCACCATGGACTTTCTTCGTTCGTATTTTTTTTAATAATTAATTGATGCCGTATAAATCTACGTAAACCGGTCTGGCCGAACCGCGACTCGCCTAATCCCGAACAGTTAAATGCGGAGTATTCAGGTGCTTCTGTAATGACAAATGGAAGAACTCCAGCATCATTTATACTGACGCCTCCCGCATGCAATTGTTGAGCTACCTCATATGCTTCATGTTCATCTCCTGAAAACACAGAGGAACTTAATCCATACAATGTATCATTTGCTAATCTCACGGCTTCCTCAATTGACTTAAAAGACATAACTGGCATTACAGGACCAAATGTTTCATCTCTCATAATCGACATTGAGTGGTTAACATTCGTAATAACAGTAGGACGCATCCATAAGCTATTGCCACGTTCTTCAATCTCCCCACCACATTGTACAGATGCATTTTTTTCAATTGCGTCATGTAATTGATCTTTAATGATACTTGCTTGTTTATCAAAAATTATTGGTCCAAGATGACCTTCTCCCAACTTATAGGCAAGTTCAATTTTATTTGCTTTTTCCACCAATCGCTTTACAAACACATCGTGTATTTTTTCATCCACATAAATCCGTTCTGTCGAAAAGCATTGATGTCCTACACCGCAAATAGATCCAAAAAGTATTCCATTTACCGCGCTGTCAATATCTGCAGACGCCAAGACAATTGCAGGATCTTTCCCACCCAGTTCTAGGAATGCAGGAATCAAGTTTTGTCCTGCTTGTGCAGCTACTTTACGTCCCGTTTTTTCACTTCCTGTGAATACAATTAAGTCTACTTCGTCAATCAACTGAGCCCCTACATCTCCAGCACCTGTTACATAACGCAAAACTGACGCCAGTTCAGGAACAGCATCAATCGATTTCTGAATCGGTTCTATAAATCGCGGCGTGACTTCACTTGGTTTCACAATAACCGCACAGCCCGCTAATAATGCTGGAATCATGTCCATGGCCGACAGCGACATAGGAAAATTCCAAGGGCTGATTACGCCTACCAACTCATACGGCACATTTTCTTGTGTCATTTCCAAAATGGGTGTATATTCCGACGGCTTGGCCGCTTGCGGAGCTATGACGTCTTCGGCAATAGTAGCCCATCGACCAATCCATTTACTGATATTGTCAAACTCACGATTCGATTCATTCAAGCGACCCGTATCTGAAATAAGCGCTTCCATAATCTCATCTTTATAATTTTGTAAAGACTTCTCCCATTTACGAAGCACTTCAATACGTCCTTGTAACCCTAGCTTTCTCCACTTTACTTGCCCTTCGCGAAGGCGGTTACAATGCATTTCCAACTCGTCAACCGGTGTCGGTGTAAAGCTATAGTCTATTTCTCCCGTTCGTGGATTTCGAACTTTGATTAATTGATTCTCTTGCACTTCTAACATTTTCTCTCACCTCGCTAGTAATTATGAAACGCGTCGTCCACCGCTTACCTCAATGATTTCACCATTAATATAATTTGCATGATTCGATGCTAAGAACATAACAGCACCCGCAATATCCTCAGGTTGACCAGCCTTTTTCATGGGGATACGGCTAATAATCCAGTCGTAGCTGTCCAAAGGTGCGTCTGATTTATGGAATGGCGTATCAATCAGCCCTGGAGCAACTGCATTCACCTGAATATCGTATTGGATCAGCTGTTTTGCCAATGCACGTGTAATGGCACTGACTCCTCCCTTAGCTGCCGTGTAAGCCAAATCTTTCATCGTACCACCTGTACGTTCTACCGCGCTTGTAATATTAATGACTCGTGTATTTTCTCCACTTGCTTTTAGTAAAGGAAGAGCAAACTTGGTCACCAGATAGACAGATTTTAAATTGACATCTATGACTTTATCCCAGACATCCTCTTCAAGCTCTTCAATTGTACTTGTTGTAATTGAAGCCCCTACATTATTAACCAAGACATCTAATTTACCGTATTTTTCTTCAATTTGTTTGGTAATGTTTTGAACATCCTCCTTGCTGGATACATCTCCATCTACTAAAAGTGCATTTGAACCAAGTGCTTTTAGTTGTGCAAGTATTTTTTCTCCATTTTCTATATCGTTAAAGCCATGGACAATTACATCTGCACCTCTTTCGGCAAACCCGAGTGCAGTCATTTTCCCGATACCAGTCGTACTTCCCGTAATCCAAACTACTTTTTTATCAAATGTATACATAAATCAACTTCCTCCTCTGGTATAATTCTTTATGGTTTCTCACCTTAAAAACATTTCATATTGTCAAATAAAACTGCCGATAAGTAAACGTTTTCAATCATCCGCTCACTTTATTGATAATTGTGTATTTTATTTGACAATTCTCAGTATATTTTCATTAGTCTATTATGTCAATACTTATCTATAAAAAAATTTATATATACTAATATTTTCACATTGCTTGGCGACCTTAAAATGCCTTATTTTTTTAAAAAAAATAAAAAGTATTATCCAAAACTCCTTGGATAATACCTTTTATTGTTATTTATTTACCGACAATCCCGAAAACAAAGTAACTATTTCTTCACACCAATCAAGCTCAAATTGCAAGATTTGAATCTTTCTTTTTAATAATAGGTACCTACTGAAATGAGGTTGGCTCATATCCATATGGTTAATGTTAGGATCATTCTTTAACTCTGTTACTTCCTTTTGAAAATGATGTAGTTTTTTTAAGTAACTATTTTTTCTGCTATGTAATAGATGAATAGCGATTTCCGGATTTGCTAACCATATCGAATAGAATTTTATAATAAATTCATCACGGATCACCGGTTCAGCTGGAGCTTCTTCTATCCATTCTTTTAACATGTCAGTACCTTTTTCAGTAATATAATACGTTTTTTTATTCGGTTTTCCCACTTGTTCGACCAACTCAAATTCTACTATTTCTAACTTTTCTAATTTAGATAGAATAGGATAAATTTGACTCAAATTAGCAGCCCAAAGCAATTCAAGTTGTTTCCCCAGTTCATAACCGGACATCGGTTTTCTCGATAAAATACCCAAAATAGCATAAGCTAGTGAATTCACTTTGACACCCCCCTTGAAATTCAACTAATAAATTATTCAAAAAAATCTTTCTTCCTTAGATCAAAGATTAAACGAGATGGAGTTATCAAAAAAATCCAGTTAAGAAATATTTAACCTGCATACTCTTTCGCCCTAAACAAGCGGTTGTAATATTAATTTCAGGATTGATCATAATGTTTAAACAACAACTTAAATAGGATTCTTCTACTGGCTACTTTATAGTAAAATACCTTATATTTCAATCATCAGATTAAATGATTATGCAACAGATACTTTATACTAATATCCCACTAAAGACACATAGCTTAAAAATACAAAATGTTTATAGTAAAATCGCCCGTTGGTTGGAAAAATTTCAAGTTCATTTCTATTCTACTTATAAATTTATATAATACAACCCTCATTTTCACCAGCCAGACCTTCAACAATACAAAAAGAATCCATTTCTGTTTTTTAACAGAAAGGATTCTTTTTGTATTTTCATCTTACTAATCGCAGTGATAATTGCTTAGCAGAATCACTTCAACTTTTTATTTTCAACCAAACTTGCTACACCTTGTCCTCCACCTATACAGAGAGCAGCAATTCCAATTTTCTGATTTCGGCGGATAAGTTCATAAATTAAGGTTACCAAGATTCTCGTTCCGCTTGCACCAATAGGGTGACCGAGCGCAATCGCGCCTCCATTTACATTTACTCGTTCAAGATTCAACGAGAGTTCTTTAATAACAGATAGCGACTGGGCAGCAAAGGCTTCGTTTAATTCCAATAAATCCACCTCATCCAGTGTAAGCTCTGTTTTACTTAGCAGCTTTCGAATAGCTGGAACAGGTCCGATACCCATAATCGACGGTTCAACTCCAACTGATGCATTCGCCTTAATCGAGACAAGAGGTTGTACACTAAGTTCTTTTGCCTTTTGCCCACTCATGAGAACTACAGCAGCCGCCCCATCATTTATACCTGAAGAATTTCCTGCCGTCACTGTTCCTTTTTTATCAAATGCAGGCATTAAACGACCCAGAGCTTCTTTTGTTGTTCCAAAACGTGGAAATTCATCTTGCTCAAAAACAATTGGGTCTCCTTTTCGGGATGGCAATGAAATCGGAACTATCTCTTCTTGAAACGCCCCTTCCAAAATCGCTCTCTCTGCTCGTTGTTGACTATTCGAAGCAAATTCGTCTTGCGATTCTCTCGTAATCCCATCTTTAGTTGCTAGGTTTTCTGCCGTAACTCCCATATGGTAGTCATTCAGCGCACACCATAACCCATCTGAAATTAAACTGTCCACGAGCGGCTGATTGCCCATCTTTAATCCTTCACGAGCACCTTTCAACAAGTATGGAGCTTGGCTCATATTTTCCATTCCGCCTGCTACAACTACTTCAGATTCACCTGAAAGAATCGACTGCATAGCAAGGTGAACTGCTTTCAATCCCGACCCACAGACCTGATTGATAGTTGTTGATGGTACATTTTCTGGAAGACCCGCCAAAATGGCTGCTTGACGAGCAGGGTTCTGCCCGCTTCCTGCTTGTAAAACATTTCCCATTATCACTTCATCTACATTTCTAAAATCTATTGAACTTCTTTGCAGGGCTTCTTTAATGACAACAGATCCTAGCTGTGTTGCCGAAATCTCTTTTAAGCTTCCATTAAACTTGCCTATAGGAGTACGGACTGCACTTACAATTACTATCTCTTTTTCACTCAAATAATTCCTCTCCTCAGTTAGACAGAACTCGATGAATTTCCAGCGTAATTTAGTCTTCATTTTATATCAATAGTTACTTGATACGTGGCCCTATATTGGTATAGAGTTTGAACTACAATTATTGAAGAAACACGTTTTTCCTCCTCTCCAGAATTTATATGTTATATATACAAAGAAAAGGCCAACCTCTCCGATACAATCGACCAGTCTTCCACACTATATCTAACGGAAATAATATGTGAAGAATAAATTCATCATGACAACTATTCTATTAGAAATTAAAAGTAAGTTGTTCGCTTTGAATAATATAGTTCATACTTTTTTATGATTGCACATTATTCTTCATCATATAAAAGCTATCACTTTTCACGAAGTAAGTAACAAAAAATATATATGAATATATGTTTAATTAAAACTATTTATATATAAATATTTACCTATTAATTATACTAACATTTCACTTTTTTGTTGTCAATATTTTTTCATAATTCTCTCTACTAATTATTCACAGGAGTGTGATGTGTCATTATATATTTCATACTGTGTGACAATACTTTAGCGTTGTTCATCAACCTACGAAAAAGCCTCCTTGAAGTCATTTCCCGACCTCAAGGACAGCTTTATGTGTTTTATGTGTATGCTTTTAAAAATAGAACCGTTGACAAGTAGTTTGTGTGTAGTCAGTCTTTTTCAAATGAAACGATGTTGCCCGTTGTCGCTTCCATCATGATTTCATATTCAAATTGTTCATCTTCCATTTCAATTTCATAGAAAACGATACCGTCTTCCTTTTCTTTCTCAATGTCCACATCCGTCACTGTACCAACTGCGTGTTGTTTAGCAATCTCGACGGCCTCTTTCTTCGTAAGCAATGACTGGTTCGGCTTTCCTTCCGATGGGGAAACGACGGTTAGCGTATGATTGGATATGGCAGTTGGCTCTGTTTGTTTGACAGAACTCACCGTCTGCTGTTCTGAATTTTGTAGATCCACTTCTACCGCTTCTTGCTTCATCGTTAGTACATCTCCTGTCGTTGCATCCAACTCCAAGTCCGTCTCGATGGTCTGCTCTTGTAGTTCGATGTCGTAGACTACCCGTCCGTGCTCATGCTCTAGTTCCACGTCCGTTATCGTACCCGGTGCGTGTCGCTGTGCAATAGTGCTGATTTCCTCTTGGCTCAATATATTCTCCGGCAGTTGCTTACCTGTTGTATCGCTCTTCGCAGCCGCTACACCGCCAATCGTCAATACGCCTGCCAACGCTGGAATCACCATCCATTTATTCATCGAGCTTTCCTCCTTTCTTCTCTATCCTCACTGTACCCAGCCATTCTGAGAAAAAAAGGAGAAGTTCATTAGAATTTGATGAGAATTCGTAGCAAACGACTTAGCACCCTATGCCAATCAATCCCAACTCTCCGATATTACCTTTCCAGAAATCGCATGAATTTGATACACAACCTCATCTAAATCTGCATCCGTATCTAATTCGAGTTCAACCAAATAATATCCACCTTGTGTCGTCTCCACAAAATCGATATCATCCACTTCCACCGGTACTTTCGCATTGAGTCGGTTAAGCGCGATATTAGCAGCTTGCCGTTCTGTCAGTATGATGGACTTTTTTTGTGTGGGTGCCGGCTTCTCGACTGGCTTTTGTGCTGTTGCAGGTGGTGAAGTAGGCTTCTCAGTAGGGATCGTTTCCTGCTTGTCCTGCGGTTTTGGCACGGGGTCAGACTCCACACGTGCCGGTTTATTCTCGACAACCGGAGTTTCGCTGGCCTTCTCCTCTTCATCCTCAGTAGGAATCACCGCTACTTCAGGTTGCGCCTCCTTCAACAAAGTAAGTGCTCTAACCTTCCCCGTCTTATGATCCACAGTAGCACGATACAATGCTCCGTTGCGAAGAATTTCCGCCTCGTATCCTGCACCAACTTCTGTTATCTGCTCGACACTTCCCTGATACATTGTCTCAAGTCTCGTCTTCACTACTTCTTTAGGTACCGTATCCTCCTGCATAAGCTGTTTAATATACCAGTTACTCCCTGCCACAATCACGATCGTCAATAAAATCGGGAGTACCCATGGCCTCTTCCACCATTTCATGGCCATTCACCTCTTTTTAACAGTGTACTCATCTATCATTACATTTCCCTGAGAATCATAAAGGCAGTATAATACGCATAGTCGTACCTTCCCCTCGCACACTATCCACATGCAGTTCTGCCTGAATACCCTCCGCTAAATCTTTCGCGATGGCCAAACCGAGACCCGTACCGCCTGTTTTCCTCGCACGGTCTTCTTGCACTCGATAAAATCGATCGAATAAATGCGGCAAATGTTCACCATCGATTCCCTCGCCATCGTCTTGGACTTCTAGCACAACGGATTGTTGCTGTTTCATCATTCGAACCACGATTTCTCCGTCACTATATTTTCGAGCATTATCCAACAAAATGAATAGTAATTGCTTCAGGCGCTTTTCATCCGTTGTAATTAGCACGGGCTTCGTCTCTGCAAATAAAATGGTTCTTCCTGAAGCCACTCGAAGCGGCTCGACTGCTTCATTAATCAGTTTCGTTACATCCGTCTCTGCAAAGGTGAACGCTAATGGATCTTTACTTTTTGCCATCTGCAGCATTTGCTCAATTAATTCCTTCATTCGGCTCGTTTCTTTCAGAATAGCTGTAACGGCTTCATCTGCCACTTGACGATTTTCGTAGCCTTGTCGCTTCAAAAGACGTGCATAACTTTCCATAATCGTCAGTGGCGTTTTCAACTCATGCGAAGCATTCGAAACGAATTGCTCCTGCTTGTAATAATTTTGCTCTAACTGTTCCATCATCTCATTGAACGTCTGGCTCATTTCGGCCAGCTCATCCTTTCCTTCAGATGCCGCCAATTTCTCATATTTCCCAGAACGTTGGCTTGCGGCCATGGTGGCGATCAGCTTCTGAATCGGCTGCGTCAATACTTTTCCAAGCGTTATACTGGATAACGTGATCGGAATCATCGCAAGCAACGTCACACCAAGCAAAATGAATTTCAGTAAATGTAAACTTCGGGTTGAATCACGTAATAACTGCGCAATTTCAACATACACGACTTGATCATCTAACCAAATCACAGGCACTCGTGTTGTCATCACAGCGGAACCGTCCATATAACTGATCGTATAGTCGTCATCATCAAAAGTCAGCTTGAAGTCCTTCAGTTCGTTAGTAGACTGAGTCTTCTTAATGGGCTTGCCATCCTGATCCACAATCCGTAACACACTATCCGGATTAAGGTACGTCCTTAGCACATCGCCCACTTCCTCTTCATCCTCCAGACGACTCAAACCTTCCGTTAACTCCTTCGATCGATGGATCAATTGATTATACTCCGTTGTATAGGCCAGTTGCTTAAAGATCACATAAATCCCACTGTTACTGAGCCCCAAAATGAACAACATCAGTACTGTCGAAAATAAATGGATTTTCGTCTTAAGCTTCATGCACCGGCTCCTTCAGCACATAGCCGACCCCTCGAACCGTGTGGATCAACGGCACTTCTCCAACGTCAATCTTCTTACGGACATAACGAATATACACATCCACCACATTCGTATCCCCGAAATAATCATAGCCCCACACGGCATCTAGTAACTGCTCCCGCGTCAGCACTTGATTTGGATGCTTCAATAAATGATGTAGCAAATCAAATTCCCGCGGCGTTAAATCAATCGAATGCTCCGCGCGATATACTTCCCTTGATAATTGATGTAATGACAAATCAGCATACGTCAATAATTCGGGGTCCTCCTGCTCCGTCTTCTCGTGTCCCGCAATTCGAAGCGCTGTGCGAATTCGTGCGAGTAATTCTTCTATTTCAAACGGCTTGGTAATATAATCATTGGCCCCTAAATCCAAACCTTTTACTTTATCTTCGACATCATTTTTGGCGGTCAATAAAAGGACCGGTGTATACGCATCATGCGAACGAATCCTACGCAATACATCGAGCCCATTCAAACCTGGTAACATCAAGTCAAGAAGCACCAAATCCCATTCTTGTTCCCGAAACAAGATCAAGCCATCCGTTCCTGTATGTGCAATGCCCGTTTCATATTTTTCAAATTCCAATTCTAGTTGCAATACGCGCGCAATGCTCTCTTCATCTTCTACAATTAATATCCGCTCTGCCATGAAAATTCACCTGTCTATGTTAGTTTTACCTATCATTTTAGCAGATTGACAGAGTTGAACGTCTCACTACCACCAACTCTGCGTAGAAAACGGTACTTTCTACGCAGAAAAGAAGACTCCCATTACAAAATGGAAGTCTTCGAGTCTTATAATATATATTTATCTATTTTCAGCACAAGTTCAGCAATTTCTGGCTTACTCACTTGATCGTCTGCACCCACACTTAGGCCTTTATGCTTTAGATCGTCCGTAATAAGTGAGGAGAAAATAATGATTGGCAATCCTTTGAGTTTCGGATTCTCGCGGATTCGTTTCGTAAAATGGTGACCGTCCATCTGCGGCATTTCAATATCCGTGATGACGAGTTGGACTTCCTGTTTTACATCGATCCCTTGTTCCGCGACACTTTCCAAATAATCATACGCGTCTTTACCGTTCTCATAAAAATCCAAATTCGCATAGCCTGCTTCCTGCAATGTGTCATTCAGCAACTTACGCAATAAAGGAGAATCTTCTGCAATCAATAAACGCTTATCGGACCGCTCACGCTTGCCTAGTTTTTTCACCTGGTCCACATTAATTCCAGCTTCTGGATTAATATCAAGGACGATTTTCTCAAAGTCTAGTAATAATAACATCTCGCCATCTAGTTTGATAACTCCAATGACCTGTGAGTTTTCGGCTGCATAAATGCCTGAAGGTTTCTCAATCTGATTCCATGAAATCCGATGAATCTGCGTCACATTATGCACGTGGAAAACAACTGTCTGTTTATTGAACGAAGCGACAATATACTTTTCATCCTGTGGATTGCTTGAAGGCGCCATTCCTAAAATCTTTTCCATACTGACGACTGGCAATACCTCGCCACGCAATTGGACAATACCCTCCACCGCAAAGTGCGCATGTGGAATCGGTGTGATCGGTAGCGGCATAATTATCTCTTTTACTTTGATGACGTTGATGCCGTACCGATTGCCTCCCATTTCAAATCCGACAATCTCTAGCTCATTCGTTCCGCTTTCTAATAAAATCCCTGAATCGTTCGCCAACTTGCTCCACCCTCTCAGACGATTTGGTCTATCTATCTATCAAAAATTCATAGTATCAAAAATAATTTGGTGCCATGGAACTACTATACCATACAGATAACAAATCAATCTATGACAATACAAAGAAATATATCCGACGGTATACCTGAATGATAGATAGTATTTGCTATTTAGTATTCCCTTGTTCCTTGCGGATGCAGATGGCTAACTTGTGATAATTCCTGATGAACTTTTGATTCGTTCAGCCACTTTACTAATTGATCAACACCCATAGGTTTAGCAAAGTAATAACCTTGGAAGATCAAGTCTGGTTGAAGATTCAGCAAGAAGTCCACTTGCTCTTCACTCTCCACACCTTCAATGACAATTTGCAACTCCATGGATCGGCCTATTGATAGGATCGCATTGAGTACAGCACATTCCTTTGGCGACGCAGGCACAATATCGGTGAACGACTTGTCGATCTTCAACGTCGTGATGGGCAATTGTTGCAAATAAGAGAGCGAAGAGACGCCTGTCCCGAAATCATCCAGTGCTACAGCAAACCCATATCGCTTGAATCTCTTCAACGCAGCCGTAGCCAATGTAATGGATTTTGCCGTACTCGTTTCGGTAATCTCCAACTCAATTCGACTCGGATCAATACCAAATAAATTAGTCTCTTTCCATAATACATCTAATAAATGTGGCTCCGTCACATATTCGCCAGGAATATTGATCGCTACTTGCGGAATACGGATGCCCTGGTTATCCCAGTGTCTGATTTGTCGACAAACCTCATGGACAATCCAATCCGTCACTTCCCCCATCCGACCGTCCTGTTCCAATACCGGAACGAAAACAGCTGGTGAAATCGGACCGAGTTCAGGATGATCCCAGCGTAACAATGCTTCTACTCCAATGAACTCTTTCGTGCTCCCCTTCACTTTCGGTTGATACGCGAGATATAGGTTTTCTTCTTCCATCGCTTTGGAAATGTCCCGTAATACTTCCTGTTCATAAGACATGCCATGGATAGCCGGATCAAACGTAAATAATCCCCACTCTCGCTTGACAGCCGCTTGCTCGACGACCATTAATGCTTCTTTATACAATTGTTTCTTCGTTTTCCGCTGATCAGCTTTAGCAATTGCGCATGTGTAACGCATATCCTGTCTTTTCACAGGCAGTAACTGATCGATTTCTTTCTGCATGATCACCAAGTTTTTATACAAGTCTGCCGAACGCCCTGTTTGATTGACACAGAATAAGTAACGGTTTCCGCTCACCCGATACAATTGAGCAAACTTCGGCTTCCATTTGGAAAAGAGTTCACCGATTTGTTGTAAGATCTTATCACCCGCTTCATAACCATACAGCTGATTCACACGTTGGAGATCAGGAAAGTTCCAGATCGCTACATCTCCGGCCGCCACTTCATCCGTCAGTCCCTTTTCCCAATTCCGCCGATTCGGCAATTTCGTCAATACATCAAAATACTTCAACCAATAATCCACATATCCGTCAATATACGTTGTTAGCAACATGCCGATCAATAATAAACCAACGCCAGCACCGATGACGGAGTTTAGAAAGTTCATATGACTGACAGCTTGATCTACGAGTGGTTGGCCAATTTCTATATAATAATGTGTTCCAAACAAGCTCAGATAGTGCATCGTTGCTGGAGCAAACGTCAATAATAAAGTAGCTAGCCATTTGCGTCCGTATAAACGGTTGGGCGTACTGAAAATCCTTAGAGCAATATAGGCGCATAAGCCGCCAATGATATTTGCGACAAGTAGAAGTTGCCAATCGTACCGAATCAATGCATTCATTTCCATAGATTCCATTCCGATTATGTGCATGGCCGTAACACCTTCTGCAATAAGCACCGCGGCAATTGAATGCCGCCAGCAAGACTTCATCGGCCCTTGAATGAGATGAAAAGCGAGCAGCGCAGCAAGAATAGCTGGTATCATAGATAGGAAACTAAACGTATAATTAACGTGCATTTCAAGCGGAATCAAAAGAGAATTCATCGATACAAAATGCGTTGCCCAAACGCCAAAGCCAAAAGCTAATGATGCTAAGACTAGCCAGACTTCCCGTTTAAAGAAACTTGGGTTCTGCATCCGGTCATAGAGTGCAAGAGTGGTATAGGAAGCAAAAGCGATGATTAGTAGAGATAATAAGACAATGCCTATTGAATATGTACCGATTACTTCAGTGTACTGTTGGTGATCTGGTGACGAAAACATACCGATCCACCTCCTCAACCCATGACAAAAGGGAATATTATACTTTATAGTAATTCTAAATGCTTATATCTATTAAATGATAAAAAGAGTTTATTAGTATTCATTATTTACTATTTTTATATATGAGTCAATGGTTTCTAGGTGATTTTGCTTGTCGGTAGAAGATTTTTTAATAGTTTTATAGTGTATTTCGACTCCATTAAGATATGGTAAAATGTGGGGAAACAGAGATGCTAGGAGGAAGATAGAATGACGATCTATAACAAATTGGTGCGTGATTTCATACCACTTATTATCGAGCAGGATGCTAAGACTTGCGAAACACGTATATTAGATGCAGCTTCCTATATAAAAGAAGTGAATAACAAGATGCATGAGGAGTTAGGCCGCCGTTCAACGTATTTAGAATATCACTAGAAAGCAAACGAAGACGCTTCTTCCATACTACAGAAATTTAAACCGTATCTTAATTCTTCTACAACATGCGGGGGAATTGGGCACATTAGAACTAGAAGTGCTCAATCAGCATAAGGACTGGCTCATTGAGGTGAATCGCACAGCGATTACGAAAAGTTATAAGATGGTTGTTTTACAGTATATGCTGTCGAGAGGCTCTGCTAATTGGCATAAGCCTGTCACGCCAGTCGAAGTCGCACCGTATTTTCATGGGTATTTGATGGAGAAGGCTTATCGGAGAGATGTGGATTTGGCAGATAAACGCGGGAAGACTTTACATATATATAATGAAGCGAAAACTGCGAATTTGATTGCTGATATGCCGATGACGAAGTGGAGCGGGTCTTCTAAGGGAAGATTTTTGTTCGAAGATGGGGTGTTTGTTCCGCAGTTAGATGTGGCGAATGAACATAAGGAGGTTTTGTTTAAGTGGGTGAAGGAGATTTGTGAGTATCGGTTGCAGTGGTATTTTGGGAGGAAGATAGTTAAAAAGACAACTGACAAATAATTTTGCATCAAAGCTTAACGGGTAATGAATTCTCAATTAACTCTATTGTTTCGCCCCTTTTATAAAAGGTCGTCGGCTGATAAAATACGCCGGATATTTTCCTTTATATATATTTGAAAACGGCGAGAGACGAATCTACCAACTCGAAGTGTTATTATATCAAGATTTGCGGGGCAATTGTTTTTTCGACTATGTTTTGACTACGTTTGATGAAAAATATAGTGAGAGGCACTCTTTTTCAAATACTTCTATTCAAAAAATGATCGTCTACGAAAAGAAAGTATTTTTACCTAACGAGTTAACAAATAAAGACCATCTCGGTATTCTTTAAAGAAGCTTCTTCCTCCAATTACTCTGATGTTATTCTACATATGTATCTAGTGCAGGCAGACACCGAGGGAATCTCCCCCCTTTAAATGAGCTGGAAAAATTTCAATTCAGTGATGCACGAGACGCAAGGAGTTTTGCCCAACAGTAGCCACAGATGTCGGCTCTTGATTATGTATTACTCATAAATGGTGTCAGCGAGAGTCGCAGCTTTCACATTAAAAAGCCTTCCATACTAAATCGATAGAAAGGCCAGAACACATTTTCCTGAAAAATGTACTGGTCTTTCTTTTTCTCTATTATCTTAATTTCCAATATATACAAAAAGTTGCTTTTATTCCATAATTTTTAAGATCCTACTGTTTCACCGTCGTCTCAAATTCTTTTTAAAACATAGAAAGCTGCACCGGCATGGGAAGAGTTTGATTGTTAATCCTTCTAATCATTTTCCAATTTCAGAAAAAATAAGAAGCCGACCCCTTATCATACAGGTAGTCGGCTAATTTGTCTCTGAAATGTGTCTGAACGTACAATTTTCCCAGAATGATACGGTGACCCATGCTCGATCATATGCAGCAACAACTCAACCGCACGCCTTCCAGCGGGCGCGGCCAATTGCTTATCAAAGAAGAATTGTTCATCGTCATGTCGGGTTGGTTGAAGTCAGAGGTGGTCAGGGTGCCTTAGTCTTAAGCAGGCTCTTGGCAATGGTGTTTCGCTGAATTTCCGATGAGCCATTGGCGATGCGGAATACGCGCGAGGAACGGTACAGCCATTCGATAAAATGTCCGCGCACCGTGCCTTCGCCGCCATGTATTTGTAAGGCTCTGTCGGCCACACGCCAGGCAGTTTCCGAGGTCATCAGCTTGCACATGCAGGCTTCGGCGCGAATATCGCCGCCGGCATCGCGCCGGGCGGCAGTGGCGTACATCATCGCGCGCACCGCGTAGATCTCGCTCGCCATATCGGCCAGCATGTGCTGGATCGCCTGGAATCCTCCGATCGGGGCACCGAACTGTTTGCGAGTGCGGCAGCGTTCGCTCGCCATGTCCAGTGCCAGCAGCGACAAGCCCATCGCACTCGGACAGTGCAGCAGCCGGTTGAGCGTGATGCGCGACAAGCCGAGTTTCAGCCCTTCTCCCTCGGCGCCGATGAGGTTTTCCACTGGCACCTGCACGTTGTCGAATTCCAGATCCGCGGTGCCGTGGCCGCCGAGCAACGTTTCATAATGGTCGAAGATCTTCGCACCGGGCGCATGCAGATCAACGAAGAACGCCGAGATGCCTTTCGCGCCGGCACCGGGATCGGTGACCGCAACTACGATGGCGTAATCAGCATATGGGGCCCCGGAGATGAAGCGCTTGGAGCCGCTTAGGACGTAATGGTCGCCGCGTCGTTCGGCGCGCGTTTTCACGCCGGCGGCGTCCGATCCGGCGCTCTCCTCGGTGAGGGCAAAGCAGATTCCCTTATCGCCGTTCACCACCGGGTCGAGGAAAGTCTGTTTCTGATATGCCGAAACGTGACCGAGCAGGTACCCGACGCGCGGCGGCCCGTTCCATTCGCCGAGAACGTGCGGGCTCAACGCCGCGCCGGTGCGGCTTACAGCTTCCTTGATCGCGCACAGTTCGACGGTCGTCAAGCCCGGCCCGCCGTGCTCCGGAGGGAGCATCAGGTGAAAAAATCCGCGTTCGCGTGCGGCCTTCCATACCTGGCGCAGCACAGGCAGATCGGTCGCCCCGTCGCGCGTGATGCCCTCGCGCTTTTCCAGTGGAATCACCGTGCCAGCGATGAACTCCTCCAGCTCTCTGATGATTCGGTGTGCTCGTTCGCTCACAGCGGCGAGTAATGGGTCAGTGGTGTGGGTGTAGTACATGTTATCTCCTCCATCGATTAAGTGTGTAACGCTAGGCCTGCAGAATTTCACAGACAACGGTGTTGCGCTGAATTTCGCTAGTTCCTGACAGGATGCACATGCTGGGACAACAGCGAACCGGTTTCGGCAATCTCTGCCTTCAGTAGCTCGAGCTCATGCGAGCGTTTCCAGATTGGGTTTAGCAAGTCGCGTGGCCACGTATCCTCCGGCCCGAGACCCGTTTCCTTTTCGAGAGGAATCAACTCTTCATGAATGTATTTCAATGCGAGGTCGCGGATAGCCGTGTAGAAATCGCTTGTCATGTTTTTCATTGCGTTCCTCTCCAGTTTCAATTCACCATGCGCTGCTGTCCAACCCAGTACGACTGGCGAACCTCCTTGCGCGCCAGCTTGCCGTTGGCATTCTTGGGCAGCACAGCGACGAAATCGACGCTGCGCGGAGCCTTGTAGTTGGCAAGCAGTGTGCGGCAGTGCGCGATCAGCTCTTGCTCGTTCAACGTATGGCCATCGCGTGTGACGACTACCGCCTTGACCGCCTCACCCCAGCGCTCGTCCGGCACGCCGATCACGCAGGCTTCATATACCGCCGGATGCCGGTACAGCGCCGCCTCGACCTCGGTCGGATAGACGTTGAATCCGCCCGATACCACCATGTCCTTCTTGCGGTCGACGATGTAGATGAAGCCCTGTTCATCGACTCGGGCCAGGTCGCCCGTATGTAGCCAGCCTTCGACCAGCACCTCATCCGTCAGCTCAGGCTCTCCCCAATAGCCGACGAAAACATCGTCTCCGCTGATGATGATCTCGCCAACCTCGTCGCCGTTCACATCCTCGCCGCGCTCGTTGACGACCCGAACCTGGGATTCGGCATAAGCCCGCCCGCAAGAGGCCAGGCGGTGCGGTGCGTCGCGTAGCGCTTCGGCATGATCCTGCACGGTCAAGAGCGTGACGCCCGAGGTGGATTCGCTCGCCCCATAACCCTGCGTCAGAATCGGCCCGATGCGCTGCCACGCCTCCTCGATACGGGCGGGAGCCATCGGCGCGGCGCCGTAAAAGATCATTCGCAGACTCGACAGGTCGCGCGTGGCCAGTGTCGGTTCCTGCAGCAGCATGTGAATCATGGTTGGAACCATGAATGCGTGCGTGATCCGGTGTTGCTCGACCGCAGCCAGGAATTCAGCCGAATCGAACTTCTCCAAAATGTACAGCGTCGCACCGGCAAACAGATAAGGCTGCATGAACATGCCGCTCGCGTGCGTGATGGGGCCGACTAGACAAAGCCGGTCGCCCGGACGCGGTGCGACTTCGTTGTTGAACAGCATCTTGCGGATGCAAGCCATCCGGTTGCGGAACGTTTGCATCGCCGCCTTGATCTTCCCGGTCGAGCCGGAAGAGAAGTGCAAGGCGGCTAGATCGGACTCGCTGACCTGGACCTGCGGCGCATCGGAATCGGCGGCAGCGAGCAGGGATTCATAGTCGAGCATGTCGTCGCCCTGGCCGTTCATGCTGATGAAATGGCGCACCGACCCGAACCCTGCAGTCTCGCGGTTGTAATGGGTAAAGCCGGGGCCGACGATCATCACCACCGGCTTGGCATTCGAAATCACGTCGCTCACTTCGGCGGCTGTGAAGCGCGCATTCAGCGCCGCCTTGACTAGGCCGGCTTTCAGCAATGCGGTCTCTAGTTCCACCAACTGCGTGCAGTTGCGCGCCTGCACCGCGACCCGGTCGCCCTTGCGCAGGCCTAGCCCCAGCAAGGCGTTAGCAAGCCGGTTGCTGCGCTCGTTGAGCTGGGCAAACGTCAGACTGCGTGGGCCGCAGACCACCGCCAGCCGATCGGGCCAGTAGCGGGCACCTCGATAAATATGCATACAAATATCCAATTTTCGTTCCTCCTCAAATGTGATAAAAGTTTCTAGCAGGCAGATGCGTGCTAGACGATCACGTACAGTCCGCGACATCCGGCTAGGCGGCTATTCACGGGAATGACTGAAATGTAGTCTGTTGCATATACACTCTATCCTTCCTTTTAAGATTGGTTACCTACGGCCTTAATTTGTCGTAGTTTTTCGATATCTAAAGGCTGGTAATGAAGACCCTGCAATATTTCTTCCGTATTTTGCCCTAATGCTGGGGCCAAGGTATGGTTTTCATGCAATGGGGTAGAGAAGAGAACTGGGAATCTCACATGCCGTTCCTTCTCGCCTGTTTCCGGATTATTCCATTCTTGAAAAATCTGACGTGCCATCAAATGTGGATCTTCCATGACTTCAACCGCGTTATTAACAGGAGCCCATGGGATATCCTGAGAGGAAAAAACTTCTTCCCAATAGCTATTTGGTTTGGAAAGAATAATACCCTTTATCAAATGATGAAGTTCCACCTTTTTGCGTATTCTTTCTGCCGGTTTTTTCCATTGTTCTAAGCCGAGGACTGGAAATTCTTCCTGCAGACAATTAAGAAAGTTAATCCAAAATTTATCTTCATTCAAACCGAGAGACAGCCATTTTCCTTCTTTTGTTTCAAACATATCATTACCGGGCATAACTATCAGAGACTCCTTTGATGAAAGCGCTTTCCCATCTTTCACTAGTACAGGCATAACTAATCCCACCCAAGTAGCTAAAATGTCTGTCATGGCCACGTCAACATACTGCCCTTCCTTCGTATATTGTGTCTCCATTAAAGCAGCAAGAATAGAGAAAGCGGCCACCAGCCCACCAGCCAAATCAGCTACTCTGGAGGCAGGGCGTGTAGTTGGCAAATCCATATGGGATGGAATACCGACCATGCCAGACAAAGCTAAAAAGTTTAAATCATGGCCAGCCCGATCCTTATAAGGACCTGTTTGCCCAAATCCTGACAGGGAACAATAAACGATCTGCGGATTGATTTCTTTTACCTGTTCATATCCAAAACCCAAACGGTCAATGACGCCAGGACGAAAACCTTCAATAAAAACATCCGCCTCCGCCACCAAGCGGCGCAGAATCTCTCTGCCTGCTTCCTGCTTCAAATCAAGGGCAATTGACTTTTTATTTCGATTTACCATGTTGAAGATCGGTCGTGAATTTACTCTTGTGTCATCTCCACGCCTGGTATCTTCAACTTTAATGATTTCCATTCCCAAATCGCCCAGCAGCATAGTACAATATGGTCCAGGTAGCAATAGGGATAAGTCAATGACCTTTAACTGTTTAAAGTAGTTAAACATAATGAATCCTTCCTCCTCTTTTCAGCAAAGTAATTATAGTGCTTTTTCTTTAAACAATTCCTTGGCAATGGTATTCTTTTGGATTTCTGAGGTACCGCTAAGAATTCGGAACATACGCGAACTTCTGTACATTTTTTCCACGGGATGCCCTTTTTCCAACCCCTGCGAACCGAAAATTTGGATGGCCTTGTCCGCTACACGATTAGTTACCTCTGCAGCAAACAATTTAGCCATAGAAGCGCCTGCACGATCTTCTTCTCTCCGGTCAATTTTTTCAATCACATCGTAGACCATGCATCTCGCGGCATAGATTTCCGTAGCCATTTCTGCCCGCATATGCTGGATCGCTTAATGCTGTAATTCTCTCATTTCCTTCCACCGTCAACTCCTTGGCAATCACAATGGCATAAGGGGCCGCACTGATAAAATGCTTCTTTCCGTTTAGCACATAATCAGCTCCATCTCTAACCGCCGTCGTTTCAATAGCAAATGCATCGGAGCCGGCATGTGGTTCGGGTAAGCGCAAAACAAAAGCTAGCCTCTCCGGTAACTACCGGAATAACGTATTTTTCTTTTTGCTCCTGTGTAAAGCTCCCCGGCATTTGCCCTATCCGTAGCGGGCCGCCTATTTCTCCAATCATCTGGCCCCATAAAACAGCTCCAGAGCGAACCAATTCTTCTTTTAATATGCATAGTCCTTTTAAGCTAAGAGCCTGCGCACCAAGTTCTTTAGGCAGGGTAATTCCATAAAAGCCAAGTTCCCTTGATCGCTTTCTTACCCATTTAATCGCTTCCATTGAAACATCGTCCTCGGCATTTAACTGATGCTCCTGTTCGTAAGGGAACAACTCATTTTAGATAAAAATCCCGTAATATAAGGCGAAGTACCTTTAAATCCTCTTTTAACGTCAAAAGCAAAGATTTCCCCTCCTTCTTCTTTATTTAGATCAAATTCACAAATGATCTAAATATTAAATTAATTGTAACCATAAATATTATTGAAGTAAATTAAACGTTCATTATAATAACTTAAGTAAAATTGATATCTAATTTATAGATGATCTTGATTCAAATCCTTCTGGAGTTGAATATTCTCCCCCACCAGGACGATGTTGGAAAAACATTGAAACGAAATATAAGTAACTGAGAGAAGAAGGAAGAATGTGGTTTGGTAAAAATGGTGATGCAATGCTGAGAAGAAAAATTTATTTAGCAGAATCACTAGGAAGAGCAGCTTGAACATGGTGGCCTAATAAGGAAGTTGGTCATAATCAGGAAGCTAAGAAGGAAGCTATCGCTCTTTTTGGAGAGAATCAGCCTTTTTCAACACCGAAACCAGAAAGATTATTGCATCGTATTATTTCTTTGTGTACTGTATTTTTTTAGATTTCTTTGCTGGTAGCGGAACGACCACAGAAGTAGCTCATAAAATGAACCGTCGATATATAGGTATTGAGCAGATAACTTACGAAGTTGATTATATGCCTGAAAGGTTAAATCAACAATTTTAGGAAACTTTATTGAAGATACCACCTCTTTGAATGGTAGCATTTTCAATCAAATTGCCCAAAGCAATCATTTCAACAACGTCTCCGAATTGTTCTAAGGTTACATCATAATCTTTAAATGAAGGATCATTTCCTTTATCAAATTCCTTCAAGATGCTATAAAACAATTTTATTTTATTCAACTTTCCCACCTCCTTTTACCTCTTTTTCACCATACTATACAACGGAAAGAGATTCTTATTACAAGGGTGACTTCCATCAATGACTCTCTCGCTTTTACATGATATCTATCAAAGGAACCGAAGAGAGTATTCTGTGTTTGGAGATTACACTTCCAAGATTAGTAATTTATTTCAGTTTCAAGGAATTTTCAAGGTTGGTATCGACAAAGTTGTGGATAAATCGGTCTTTCTCCATGTGATTTTCTTTCGATTTACGGAACCATTTTTTTATAAGCCGTTTCTCATCTGGCTCCAGTTGCCATAAGGCCTCAGCTTCTTCCCTACACCCATGCTGGGCACACAAAAAAAGCAGGAATATTCCTGCTTCCTGTAGGGAACTAAATGTAAATAGAGGATTTTTAAGCTGATATTGCCATAGAACGTTAGTTGAAATGATCGGCAATATCACTAAAAGCCTTATCAAACAGTTTGAATGAATCGTTATATTTTTGACGATCGGAATAGCTTGAAAACTGTACAATCACCATTTCCGCTTCAGGAGCAATATGGATACGCTGACCAAATATTCCGTGAGCTTCAAATGCCCCATATTTGTTTCCATGATTTACCCACCATTGATTATGATAGGAATATCTCGGCTTATACTTTACAGATTCGCTGGCTGTATATAGTTTTAAATTGCCTCCCTTTCGTATCTCACTTATTACCTCTTTGGGGACAATCTGCTGTTTGTTGTAGAAACCATCATTACGTAGCATTTCAGCAAAGCGGGCCGTGTCACGAAGAGTAGCATACAAACCACCTGAAGCTTGTTCCGTAAAAACCTTATCTATCGTGAAATAAGCATCCTCCTCACTCCCTAACTTTGACCAAATTTGTTCACTTAGCAATTCTGCAAGAGTTTTCCCACTAATTCGCCGAAGAATCCACCCTAATGTTTCTGTTGGCCCATTACTGTAAAGAAATTTAGTGCCATGATCGACTGCTTTGCTCGTACAAGAGAGAAACTCATAGATTGTCTTTGGACCAATATAGTTGTTCTCTGCCATCTGGGCGCCAACAGCAATTAACAATATCTGCAGTTGATTATCAATATAACTAGCTTGAGGAAATAGCTGAGGGTATTGACAAACTACTTGCATATCCAAAAGCTGTTGGATCGTTGCGTCTGCAAAAGCACTGCCAGAGAGCTCCGGAATATATTTTTCAACTGTGTCATCTAATTGGATATTTCCATTATGCAGCTGCATTGCTGTTAGAATGCCTACAAATGACTTGGTCACAGAAGCTAAACCATGCGGATAATATGATTGTATCCCAGCAAAATACTTTTCATAAACAACCTTACCCTGATGCATCACAAGAAATGCATCTGTATCTGTTTGCTTAAGTATGTCCACAAGCGAAGTAATCTGCCCATCCATGCCACTAACTGAAAGATCGTCTAAGTCGTGTAATTCATGTATGAGTGGCGTAGGTGCACTGTCTCCTCTCCAAACATTTACGCTAGGTCTCAGTTGACGAGTATGATGAAGAGTCCATCGTAGATTTTCTTCTTTCATCCAATCATTAAGATTAACACTTTCTTCCTTATAATAAGAATTATTACTTGTTGTTTCAGCAAGATTACTAGACGGTTCTTTTGGTCTCTTAAAGCTATTCTTCATTTTTCACAACCTCTTTCCTATTTAGATATGTGTTTTACTTATAGAATATTCAGGTGAAGATGTATCATTTTTTTCATTCTTTATTGTAAGACTACTAATAGCAGCAAGTATGGCAGAAGCGACCAAGAACCAGAATGCTGCATCATAAGAGCCATTAAATAGACTTATAATCAAACCGATCACCACCGGAGAAACCGCTCCGGCGATTTGACCGGAAAATGTAACAAGACCCGTGACAGAACCAATAAGTTCTTTTGGTCCATATTTCAAAACAATGGTAAAAAGTCCTGTTCCAATAAAAGATATAGATATAGAGGCAAATGTAAAGAATGTGATAAAGAGAGTTACAGAATCAGCTATCGACATACAATAAAGAAAGACTGCTGCGAGAAGTGAGCCAATACCAATCAAATATTTCTCACGTCTTACCATAACCTTATCAAGAAGCCAACCGCTCAAATTCATGATGAGAAAGCTAGAGATATAAGGAATAGCCATTAATCCTCCTGCGGAGACAAGGTCAATTCCCCTTTCTTTTACCAAGTATATCGGCATCCAAGAAACTAATCCCCAACTAACGACATTTGAAAAAAATTTAGCGAAAATAATTTTCCATATATTATCTATCTTGAATATGAGGCGTAAGGGAACCTTTTTTTTATGTTGGATACTTGTACTAGTTGCTTGGGCATCACTTGGCTTCAAAACGATCCAAAAAATAAGAGCAACAAAAACGCCAACGACCCCCAGGCTAACAAACATTCCTCTCCATCCAAGTGCAACTACCATTGCTGCAGCTGCTACACTCCCTAAAACACCGCCAATACCTTGTGCAGACAAAAAGAAAGAGTTCGCCCTCCCTCTTTCTTTTTCAGGAAAGTTTTCATGTATGGATGCTACTGCTGCCGAATGAAAAGGTCCTTCTCCTATACCGAATAAAAAGCGAATAAACAACAATGAAGCAAAAGACCATGCCAAACCGGTCATAGCCGTAAATATCGACCAACTTGCAAGGGAGATTACGATTAATATCCTAGGGCCATATTTATCTGTCAGCCATCCACCAAGCGGTTGCATAAGTGAATAACTAATGAAAAAAGCGCTTATTAATAAACCTACCTGTGAGGGATTGAGCCCAAATTCTTTTTCAATCGGAATAGCTGCTACATTAATAGCCAATCGGTCAAAGAAACTTATAATCATTCCCACAAACAGGAGAATCATAATCACTACTTTTCGTTTTCTACCTGTTAAACTCACCATCATTTTCACTCCTTTTTTAGAAAGCGCTTACAAAATAAGAGAGCTTACAGACAGGAATAAGATAAAAATCCCCGGCTCTCTTTAACTAATCTCTATTGATTCTTATGAATACATGTTCTTTAATTCTTTTTTATCAATTTTTCTAAGGGCAATAAATGGAAACGCTTCTCGCAAATAAACGGCTTTAGGCACCATATAATTGGATGTTTTTTGACGACAAAAGTTTATGATTTCTTCTTTGCTACAACTGGCTCCCTCTTTTAGCATTCCAATCACGCCGCTTCTCCCCTTTAAGGCTGAGGTTTTGTCCTCCAAGCTCTCTAGGGAGGTTTACCCCATAAAAACCTAACTCACGAGAACGCTCTCTTACCCATCTAATGGCTTCCATCGGGATTTCCTCTTCAGAATTCAAGTTGTGTTCGCCTTCATAAGGCAGCAATTCATCTTGAATAAATTTACATAATTTAGCGTAAATCACTTCAACATCTTCTCCAACTGCTGTGATCATAGTTTCTCCTTCTTTCTAAAAGTTTTCTCTTTAGATGTTATTCTGTGCTTACTTACATACGATCGTTGTTACTCAAAAAATGTATATATACTTTTATAGCTATAAAGCATTAAAATACCCCGCCAAATATTTTAATGTTCTGTTAATTATAAATATAAATTTTATTGATGTAAATTAACCTTTGTTTATGTTTACTTAATTAAAATTTATAACCATTTGAAGTTTCAAGACTACAAATATAAAATCTGTCAGAAGAGCTGTTTTTTGCTCATCATTTAATTTTTTCTAACAAGTCATAATGACTTGACAGAACAGACTTCATTATGAGCTTTTTAGCGAAAAGAAAGTCCCACAAGAAAGCCTATCTGAATGCTTTTATGTGAGATTTTATATTGGTTGGGGAATGATCTAATCTTTATATATAACAGACCTTTTCAAATTCGGAGATGGAAACGTTCTTAATTTCATTCCAAGGAGGCTTTTGAAGAAAATGAGCGAACTAATTTTTGTAGGGAGATGTAAGAAGTTCCAGACACTTAATAAACTCTTTCGTAGCTTTCGAGAGACGGTGTTTACTTGACCGTATCCATCCCAGTTCTAAAGTATCATGTTTTAAATTGAGTAGAGGAACGGACACAAGTTCACCGCTTAGATAGTAAGGATCATGATTGATTCCAAAATCATAAGAAAAGGCAATAGCCAGATCTTCAGCAACCGTCTTTTTCATGATTTCTGTATTATTTGTAGAGAAGAGAACATTCATTTTTCCGTAATGCTGAAAAAGGTATTTTATAAAATATTGCATGTCTGGTCCGTTATATACGACGAGATCTTGATCAATCACTTCTTCTAAACTGATACTTTTACGACTGGCTAGTGGAGAATACTTACTTACAGTGATAGCAATCTTAGTTTGCAGCAATGTACGAAACTCTAACTCCTGTTCCATAGGCTTTTTTTTCGGAATTTGCATCAAACCTAAATCGACTTTATTGTTTTTAACATCATCAATGACACAATGGCCCCTTTTTTCTTCAATAATTATGTTCACATCTGGATACTTTTGCTTAAACAAAGCTAACGCTTTCGGCAAAATTGATAGAAATAAGCCTTGTGTAGCGGAAAGACTTAATTCCTTTTCCATTATATCTACATGTGTTTGGGCTTTTTCCCTTATTTCTTGCAGTTTATTCACAACTTCATAGGCCGTTTTAATAATCTCTCTTCCTTCTTCCGTTGGCACCGTACCTGTTCGTGAACGTTTGAATATTTTAATACCCAATTCTTTTTCAAGGCTTGTAATAGCCATACTAATGCCCGCCTGTGATACGTGAAGACTTTCTGATGAATTAGAAATAGAGCGTGTCTCAGCTACTTTAATAATATACTCCAGTTGCTCAATATTCATCCTCTGTTTCCCCCTCGTTTCTTTTATAAGTAATGATACCCTTGGATGAAACCTCTTTCAAGAACGGAAAACAGCTTGATTTTGATTTAATAAGATTTAATTGTAAGTTATTACTATAAAAAAAATATTTCATACTCTTCTAACGGCTTGAAGTGATCAGAGTATCTATATCATAACGAATTAAACTACTGAGTAATTTACTTTTTTCTAGAAACATTATGCATATTATTAAATAAAATATCCTTTTTTTGTAACACGGAATTTATTAAGGGTATCGTTGTTCACGAGATGCCTAAGTTGCAATAGGAGGCGAAACAGAATATTGAAATTTTTCTTGTATGTAGTGACGTCTACGCTCGCTTTTAACGGTGTTTTTTTCTCTTACACCCTAACTTTAAAAGTTTTCTGGAATGAATCGTAGGGCGGTGACATCGCGGTTTTATCCTGGGCAGGTCTGGGGTTCTTCGCTATCGCATTCCCTATGTAATTCTGAATTGGAATTCGTTCAATATACCATGCGAATGCGTTCACCATCATCGTGCTGTAACTCAACTTGGTCGGTGCGCCTAGTGGGGATTTCTTGTTGATTTCGGAAAAATAGCGTCCAGAGGACAGTATTTCTTCATTTTTTTGGGGCCCGGTTACCAAGCACTGGTGGTTATTAAGTCAGGTTCAACAAATTCTATCACAAATTTAAGTGTAAGGAAAATATATATATATTTGGAACTTATTTGGTTTGTATAAACTTTCATTTAACTTAATAGTATTACTAAATTTAAGAAACAACATGTCAACTAAATTGTATTAAACCTATAATTGATTCAATTGTAATTTCAAATCTTATTCTATATATTCCAGTATTACATTTTAATTGTTTTACAGTTTTTTCAGATTATGATGATTAATTTTGACTTGGTGATCTTCCCGCGTATAACAAAGAATTCCATCGGAAATACTTTAGGAAATGAAGTGTATATACGGAGAGGGAAGGAAAAGATGATCTTTTTTGAAAAATGGACATCAAACGCCCTAAAAGAATCTTTTTAAAAAAACTCAATCCCACAACAAGCTCAGTCCGAGATACCGCTACATAAAAGTCTTCAAGAAAATATCAAACAAATTAAAACAGCCCTTGGAAATAGTACAGACATTGTGATTAGAGAAGTGAGTATTGGAAAATCGGGAAATATATCAGTTTCTTCCGTTCGAACATGAACTCTTCTTTCCCGTTTTCAGCAGAAGCCATCACTTTCGACGCGAGACGGTTGGCGTTTAAGATATCCACTTCGTACTCCCCAAATTTCTCTTCATGTAGTCGGAAGACATCTAACGAATGTTCAGCGAAGTAGAAGGCGAACCAGTCTTTTGTCTTGGTCTTGATTGCAAAAAGCTTAATTCGTCCAATACCTAATACATTAGCTTTATGCAAGTGGAGGACCGCCTCCTCGTCGGATTTCACCTTCTTCAGTTTTTCCACACCGTCATTCACTCCGATTTTGCCGTTTAAGAGCGCCCAGTAAATGTTGTGCGATACAAGACTCATGTCCATTTCAACCGTGAATTCGAAAAATTCCCCGACTGTGATTTCCATTACGCTCCACTCCCTATACATTTTGTCTGTTCGATATCGCTCAGCATTCCCATCTCTTTGACGTACGAAACAGTCACTCTGTCGGTCGGACCGTTCCTGTGCTTGGCAATTTCGATTTCGAGCTTATCTGACGGAACTGATCTCTTTTGGTAATAATCTTCTCTATAGAGGAACGCCACAACGTCTGCATCCTGCTCGATATTCCCGGAGTCACGCAGATCACTCATGAGTGGACGCTTTTCCTGCCGCTGTTCGACCGCCCTCGACAGTTGCGACAGTACGACAACCGGGCAATTGAATTCCTTAGCCATATTCTTCAGGTCGACACTGATCTGGCCAATGATCTGCGTTTGGTTGCTTGGATTCCCTTTCGGCCGGATAATCTGCAAATAGTCAATGAAAATAATTGGGTGTTTATCCGAATTCTCTTTGATGATTTTCCTTGCTTTCGCTTTAATCTGGCTCACTTCCAAGGCGCTTCTGTCATCGATATGGATATTTGAGTCATCCAGCCGGTTCATTGCGGTGCCCCAATATTCTTTTTGCTTGTCAGTAAAATGCCGGTAAGGATTCCGCATACGCAGCCGGCTGTAACCTGCTGTTGCAGCGATTAGTCGGTCAATCATCGATTTCCTGCTCATCTCGAGCGAGAAGATGATCGGCAGATGACCGGCCCAGCCTGCATTCAATGCGAAATGGTTCAGTGTATCCGTCTTCCCCATCGATGGTCTCGCCGCTACGACGATGAATTCACTGTCTTGAAATCCATTCAGTATCTGATCCAAGGCAGCAAGCCCCGTCGTCGTGCCGATATTTTCATCCAATGGCTCGAATGGTCTTTCATATTGCTTGATCAATTCGTTCTTCAAGGACGTTTCCAAACTTTCTGTATTCTTATCCTGCAGAGAATCGAATGACTGTTGGATTTCCGCAATGGACCAGTTATCTGTCTGCGCCAGTTGCAGCAATCTGGCTTTCTCTGCCACTTTCCATTTGCTGATGATAATTTCCTTGTATTCATCGAAGCGGGCAGGATGGGCAAAGTTCTTGAGTTCCGCCAAATAATTCGCTCCCCCTAGTCTTGCGGGTTCCCGGATAGTCAGGAGGGTGATGTAGTCGGCCACTTTATTCATGCCGGCAAGTTCGCACATGGCACTGAATATTATGCGATGGATATGGGATTGGAAATACTCCGCCTGAATACCGCTATCCAAGATAAAATGATTCTCCTTCAACATGCTTCCAAGTAGACTTTTCTCAGCCAGTTCACTGCTCATCTATTTCTCCCCTTTCGTGAAATCCAGCTCGAACGGTAGCAAGGACTGCGTCTCGTTTTGTATTGGCGCATCTTCGTTCACGTAGTTCTCAAAGTTTTTTGCATTGAATAAAGTGGAAGGCCTCAGGTAGTTACGGAATTTCTCATCTTGCAGCCATTGGGTTGTTTTCAAATCGATGACTCGTTTGAAGTCTTCCACTGAATACCCTTCGTTCAGCCGAGCATTCAGGAGTTTCTTGGTGGATGCCGCGTTCGCCTTGAACTGTTTAGCGGTCTTCAGGTTGAGGTATTCGATGATCATCATGATCTCGTCGTGGTGAAGCCCGACGATATCTTTTTTAACCTTCTTACGTTCTTTATATAATGAACTGCCCGATTTAGTCAGTTCCAGCTGCTCACCATAGACAGCTACAGTTGCCCGTTCCGGAAACTCGTCCCCGTCTTGAGCGGAGGAATTTTCGACAGCGGCATAATTGACACGGTACCATTTCGTTTGGTCCGCTTTTATCCGATTGTGTTCGGATGTGGAAATCAAATACCCTTTCGCCTCCAAGTTGCCTATCATACGCCGGATCGTATTGCGCGACCAGAACGGGAACTCATTGCCCCGGTCTTCATAGGTTTTATACACCCATTTTTCCCCTTCAAAGATACGCTGCGAAATAAGTGACCGGAAATGTAATTGCTGCAAAAAGACCGCTTCGTTCAATCCTACTTGCTTTACTAGCGACGGCAAGATAAGCAATGGTGATTCATTGATTAGTAAATTCATTGTGGTGAACCTCCCTATTCTGTTTGATGTAAGGGGCTGTTTGTGCCTCTTGCACGCTATATAGTGGGATTTTGCGAAAAGGATACAGATGGGGTCAAAAAAAATCAGTACCTTGTCATCTGTGTATCCTTTTCCGGCCCTCCGGCTATATAGAGAGAAAAGGAGTGACAATATGACAAATCATTTAGCAGGCCATACAACATTCACCAACGGGAACGAGCTGGATCTGGCTGTCCGACAGCATTTGGAGAGGAACTGGAGGAAGACGAACAGGACAGACCGGGCAGTATTCGAATTGATTCAATCGCATTCCGGTCCATTCTTGGTGGCACATTTGACGCAGCGGGAGATGGAGGAGGAATTGGGCGTATCGAATTCCACGATTCGGCGGGTAATCAGAAAGCTGATTAAGCTAGAGATGATTAGGCGAATTCCGTATACCGAGCCGGATACGCAGGGGCCCGGGGCTAATATTTATGTAATTTTGCCGGTAGGAACACTTCATGATGCCGATGCAGGATAAGCTAAAAAATGAGCTGAATGGACGGTTAGGTCCTTCCGGCTCGTTTTGTGTTTGTCTTCTCTATTTTCTAGGTTTGCCAAACTAATTCATTTAACAGATCATAAAGATGTATTCTATCAATCATCCCCCGCTCAAACAGCTGTTCATGACTGCTGAATTCCTGGCTGTATGAATCCTCGGATCTGGTCAAGTACGATTTGCCTGGCGTATGACTGATCCAGTATTCATCACCTCGGTAATAGAAGTTCAGTTCCTCGCCCATTCCAATCAGCTTCTGGAACTCTTCGTATTCATTCACTGTCATGTTTCATCCATCTTCTCTTTGGCGGATACAGACATTTTGACTGTATATCGGCAAGACGGGAATGTTTTGCAACCGATGAACGAACCGTATTTCCCTTTTCTTTGAATTAGGCTACCGCCACATTTCGGGCATTCCCGACCGCTTGATACCTGAACTGCTGCCGGAGCACTTTCTACAGCTGCTTTTTTGGATTTTCGGACGGAAGGGGCCAGCTGTTTTGCTTTTACTTGTTTTACCTGTTCCTTTTGTATCTGCCTGGTCTCCTTTTTATCGAGTGTGATGATTTGAGTTTAGCAAAGATGTATCATATTAAGAACACCTGCGACTAACACTTGGTGGTCATATCCTTTAAGTGTCAGCAGCACTTGCTTGAAATGGACGAATTTTAGGGTACGGAAAGATTCCTTGAATTTTAATTCGGTGCTGTCTGAAAAGGCGATGATGGAATGGACCGGCAAGCATGCTTCATGCAAATATGCTTTGATTTCCTGGATAGGCTCATAGTCTTGTCTGATCTGATCATACACGCACTGCTTTTTCTTATAGACGACCTGCGTCCAGCATTTCTGCTTTTCATTCCGAAGATCCAGCCGCTGTAATGCTTCGTTTCAATCACGAACGATCTGTGTAGCGAGACGACAAGTTGGTCGATCTGCATCACACCGTACTCCTCATTTGGTACGTAAAGATCATGGAATACGATATACTCATCCCCGGGACCCACCAATCTTTTTCTAACGGAACTCTCGTCCTACACTCCTCTCCAAACGGGCATGCAGCGCTAGGACCAAACGCTGATAATTAGAATCAGCAGCAACAGCCAGAGTACTGGTGTATTGACGAATGTCCGTATCATTTCTGTTAAAGGTAACAATATCTCCACGATTTTCTCTGCTTATTTTTTTGATTTTATGCATCCATCACTGATCTTCAATATGTAAAATTCCGTAAAATATTGAGACCGATAGACAAGTTGCGCAAAACAGAAAAATCTTAAAAACTGTATTCAACTACTTGCTCTTCTAATGATCAGTTATTAGATCTTCCTGTTATTGATTGTTAAACAACATGATTCAAGCACAATATTAAATTAGTAAATGTTTTCACACAAGAAATGTATAGATGCCTGTTTGCAAGAAAATTATACAAGAAAGGAATCTAAAACAATAGAAACATATTTCAGAAAATACTCTTGACTTACTATGATTTTTCTCATATCATAATAAACAAATACAATATTGTTAAACAATATTGATATCAAAAGGAGGATTATGATAATAATTTATTTTTCTTTAATAATTCATTTGTAAACGCTACCAATTTAATTAAAGGGGGATTTTCATGAAGAAGATATTCGTATCCATGATGTTACTTTTGTCCATTTCTCTACTTGCAGCTTGCGGAGATGATTCTACCGAAGCGGAGGGTTCCGTAAAAGATGAAGGAAAAACCTACACATTCAAATTAGGTCATGAAACACAAGAGACACATGTCAAACACTTGACTGCTGAAAAATTTAAAGAAGAACTTGAAGAACGCAGTGACGGCCGAATGAAGGTTGATCTCTTCCCTGCCACTCAACTGGGCAGCGAAAAGGATATGGTGCAACAATTGGAAACAGGAACTCTTGATTTTGCTTTTATAAGTAATGGATATATGAGCAGCCGTTCCGAATCGATGAATGGATGGTTCATGCCTTTTCTTTTCGAAAATCTCAACGAAGCCGGTGAAGCCAGAAAGAGCGATGCAGCGAGAGAAATGTTGGATGACTTAGACGAACAAGGATTGAAAGGCTTTGATGTTTTTTTTGCTGGCGGTCGTCACATCTTGCTTAAGTCGGGTTCCGTAGATTCAGCAGGAGATTTAAAAGGGAAAAAACTTCGTATTCCCGGAAGTCCAGTGTTCGAAGATTTTTGGAAGAAAGTCGGAGCAGGCCCAACGCCTATGCCACTACCTGAAGTATATACTTCGCTACAGACAGGGGTAATCGATGGTATTGATGTAGATTTGGATGCACTTCTTGCTCAAAAATATTATGAAATCGCAGAAAGCCTGACACTTTCCAACCATATTGTTTTTCCAGAAGTAGCTCTGGGTAGTAAATCTGTCTTTGAGCAATTGAGTAAAGAAGATCAAAAAATCGTCACTGAAGCTATGGAAGCAGCTGTAGAGTGGGGGGTCCAAAAGGGCATCGAACTTGAAGATGAACGTGTTGAAGAGGCAAAAGAGACTGGGCTAGAAGTTAATGTATTGAAAAATGCTGATGAACTCATATCAATTGCTGATGAAATCTATAAAGAATATTCCGCCAAGAACACTATTATCAAGTCATTCATCGAGGAAAATCAGTAATAGGAGTGTAAGCCATGAATGTTATAAAAAAGCTGAGCGACACGGTATATAAATTCGAAAGCTTTCTTGCCATCATTCTTATGACGGTCATGCTGATATCCATTACAGCCGGAGTTACTTTCCGCTATTTTTTCAATAGCCCACTATCCTGGCCAGAAGAGCTGGCCATTATTACTCTAGTCTGGGTGACCTTTGTAGGAGGAAGTATGAGTATTAAACGGCAGCAGGCTGCTGCCGTTTCTCTGCTTTTAGATCGTTTAAGCGATACCTTGCGGAAAATTTTGTTGGCAATTGGATTTATGCTAATTATCATTTTTAGTGTGTACGTATTTTACCAGGCATTCCAATGGATATCTGTACCTTCTGTATTCTTGCAGAAACTTCCTGCCCTTGGGATTGCAATGTTCTATCCGTATTTGGCAATACCATTAGGCTTTGCAGGGATGGTCATTCACACTCTCTCATTGTTTCTTGATCTATTCACAACGAAAAAAGACCCTTTAGAAGCATAAGAGAGGAACTTTCCAAGAAAGGTTGATGTTGTAATGGGCTTCGCATTAGTTGCTTTTATAATTATGCTCGCAATTGGGATACCAATTTCTTTAATCCTAGGATTGACCACTATTATTTACATTTTAGTTACTTCACAATTAGGGCTGTTTAGCAATGTCCCCCAGCGTCTCTATTCCGGGGTTGAAAGTTTCAGTTTATTAGCGATTCCTTTGTTCATGCTAGCCGGTGAATTAATGAACCAATCGGGAATCACAGTTCGTCTTATTGAATTCTCAAAGAAGCTCGTTGGACATTTTCGAGGTGGATTGGCTTATGTCAATATCATCTCAAATACATTCCTAGCCTCTATCATCGGTTCGGCAACCGCACAAACGGCTATGATGAGCAGGGTTATGGTACCGCAAATGGAAAAGGAAGGGTATGACCGATCCTTTTCTGCAGCAACAACTGCGGCTGCGGCACTTCTCGGGCCTATCATTCCGCCAAGTATGCTGTTCATTATCTACGCAGTAGGCGCAGGTGTTTCAATAAATAAAATGTTTATTGCAGGCGTGTTGCCAGGAATCCTAATCGCAGTATCACTTTTTCTGACAGTTGCCTTATTAGGTCTCAAACATAACTATCCCAAGGCTAAACGCGCACCATTTTCTGAAGTAATGATTAGTTTCCTGAAGATTATTCCAGCTTTGTTTGTCCCCTTAACTATAATAGGAGGAACTATTTCAGGTGTCTTTACTGCTACAGAGTCTGCAGCCATCGCTTGTGTACTTGCCATCATTTTTGGAAAGTTCATCTATAAAAACTTAAAGCTTTCGGCATTCCCGAAAATCTTTATTGATGCGACAGTTTCTACCGCTGTAGTAACGTTGCTTATGTCAATGGCCGGTCTCTTTGGTTGGGTGCTTGCGTTCGAACAAATCCCGCAAAAAATCGTTGAAATGATTGCCGGACTTACATCAAATCCTCTTGTATTCTTGTTGCTGATTAATTTGTTCCTGTTAATTACTGGAACATTTTTGGATGAATTAGCTGTAATGGTTATCCTTCTTCCAATCTTTATGCCTCTTGTGCATGCTTATGGCATCGATCCCATACACTTTGGAGTTATTCTTTGTCTGAATGCCACTATTGGTTTGCTGACCCCTCCAGTGGGTGCCAATTTATTTATCGCTTCAACAGTAGCTGATGTAAAACTAGAGCGGCTAATCAAAGCAATTATCCCGTTTACTATTGTAGCAATCTTAGATTTGCTGTTACTGACCTACCTGCCTCAAATATCATTGTGGCTGCCTAATTTGTTGATGGGTAAGTAACTAAAATTTGAATGCAAAGAAAGGAGTATATAGATATGGCTAAAAGAGAAGTACTACGAATTAGAGGATCAGAACATCAAAATCCAATTCCAACTGCTGTAAAAGTTGGTAATATGGTTTATACATCCGCCTTGATCGGCTCAAATCCTGAAACAGGGGAAATGCCAGATTCAGTCGAGGAAGAAATCTCCAATCTTTTTCATTACATGCATGAAATCATGAAGCTTGCAGGAGGCTCTGTTGACGACATCGCTCATCTGAGTGTATCAGTTACCAACCGTGAATATAAAAAGCTGGTCAATGTAGAATGGCTAAATATGTTTCCCCATGAAGATAACCGTCCTGCCCGTCATACATCCGTGAAAGACCTGCGAGAAGGGCTGAGAGTTCAAATTGAACTAACTGCAGTGCTATAATACTATCTATATAAAAACCACGCATGTGACGACGGAATCGTTATCACATGCGTGGTTTTCACTTGTCAAAGAGTGTAGTTGTAACAACACTGAAAACTCTGTGTCCTTTATGTCAGCAGGGGGAAATTGTCACGAATAGTATTACTTACTTTAGAAATATGATGCGTTACCGCCTTTTCTGCAGCTGCTGAATCGCCGGCTTGTAAAGAAGACAATATTTGCTTATGCTCCTCGTAAGAACTTTCATTTCTTCCTGGTATCAAGATAGTTCTAAAATGATATCTGGCTAGTTGTGTTTTGATCGCCTCGATTATTTCTACAGCCTGTGGATTACCCGAAGCTTCGTATATTATTTTATGGAATTGCTTATTTAAGACAGAGTACTCGTCAAAACGATGTTCTTCCAAAGAAACATGCATCTGATCTAGTACTTTCTTTAACTTTTCCAGCGCCCCTTTATCAATTTGTTTAGCGGCAGTCCGGGCAACCAATCCTTCGAGTGCCTCACGAATCTCCAAGTAATTGATAATCTCCTCCAAAGTAAACGATTTTACGAACGCACCTTTATTCTTTTGGATTTCTACTAGGTTCTCTTTTTCTAATGCCAATAAGGCTTTCTTAATCGTATTTCTGCTGGCACCAATCAGCTCTGAGAGCTCTAATTCAATCAGACGTTGGGACGGTCGAAAACTACCATCTAATATTTTATCTTTTATAAATTTATAAGCAAGATCCATAGGCCTGGTCATAGGCACTCCTCCTAAACATGACTCTTTCTTAAATTATAGCAATATTATCGGACTATCACTACTCTATATCTTTCTGTACAGCCAGCCGTACATAATAAGCCGATAAATCGTTTAACCTTCTAGAATACTTAAAAGCACAAAAAGTCCCGGACTTAAGTGGTTCTTCGTCCAGGACCTGAATCTTTTTAAGATTTACTTGCAAGTTCCCCTGCGATTACAGGCGTTCCGTATGTGTGGAATGTCGGGACAGTTTTGTTTCCCCAAGCCTGACCTTTCGCCCTGTCGGCTTCTGTCCATGTAATCGGCTCACGATCCGGATCATTAATAAAGTATCCGCCTGTAATAATTTCCACACGATTGCCTCCGGGTTCATAAACATACGTTGCAAATGTTTGTTGGATGGCATGTTTACTCGGTGAAAATTCTATGAAAACATCATTATCTAAAAAGATGTCCGCTGCACGAAGTACAGACTCACGATCTTCTACATTCAGAGCAATATGATGCAATCTTCCCTTAGCTCCCATATTATCTTTAGTGAACGCAATTTCGTATGCTTTATTGGACATGTGATGCCATGCGCCGCCCTGTTCGCCGGAATCCAACATAATTTGCTCACTCATCCGGATACCAAGCACTTCACACATGAACGTGCTAGTAGGATTAATATGGGATGTCAGAAGATTGATATGGTCAAGCTGCTTTACTGCAACACCACGTGAAGAACGTTTCTGAGGTTGATTCTTTAACGATGGTTTTAAATGATCCGGAGCTTCATATTTTTTTGTTTCAAAATAAATCTTCATTGGATGTCCGTCTGGATCCGTGAATCGATAACTCTTTCCATAACCAAGATCTCCATCTACCCATCCTTGTCCATAACCTGAAGCTTCAATCTTTCCCACCCGCCGATTCAACGCTTCTTCGCTCTGTGTCCGCATTGCTAGGCACCCAAGACCTGCTTGTTCTGACTCTGTCAAAACCAAACTATATAACTCATAATCATTCCAAGCTCTTAAATAGATAGAACGATTTTTCTGACCTACTTCTTCCATTCCCAGTATTTCTTTAAAGAAGTGAACGCTTTCATTGAGCTTAGGAGTAAATATTTCTATGTGTCCAATATGTGCAAGATCACGAGATTGTTCATTCTTTCCCATTATAATCCCCCCGTTAATTAGCTATCAAATTGTTTTGCTAAGTGGATTGCTTTAATAACTTCTTGAAAATCGACAGGCATTTGATTCAGGAAGTGATCTTTCAATCCAATCCTTACGAGCATTTCAAGTTTTGTCTTTGTTGCCTCAGACATAGTAACGTCTACACGCCGATCTTCCAGTGTGCTAATAACTTCCTTCATTTCGGAAACTCGACGCTCCGCATGTATTGCAGTTCTTGTAATTAAGCCATTAGAAGTTTCATAGATGTGGTTTCCACGCAACGAACGATCAATTGACTCTAAAATTTCATCTGTTACCGCATACTGCTCACTTACGCTTAGAGTTTCAATTAAAAGCATCGTAAACCCTTTCATAAATACGCTGCGTATCATTTTTATTGCAGATGCACTGCCGGGTTCTTCATCAATTACTGTAATATCCATTTTATTATGACTACCGAATTGTGCGAATTCCTTTGCTCCTTCGCCGCTGGCCAGTAAAGGAACTCGGTGTTGAAATTTAGGTACGGATTCCATGACTGCAACGTCTACAAATTTAGCTAAACCAGCAATTATTGTGTTAATTTCTTTTTTGACTTGTGGTGAAGCTGCATTTAAGTCCACAAACAAATGATTTTCTGTCAAAAACGGCTTGATTTCTTTCGCTACAGATATTGCATACTTAGCACTAGTAGCACTAATCAAGATGTCACTTTCCAAAGCCAGATTGTGTAGAGAGTCTTTCAGAACAACTTGTAAATCATTAGCTTTTCCCCTTATTGCCGGACCGAATTTCTGATCATCCTGATTGGCATCATAAGCGCAGATTTCTGCTACTCCTTCGGCCAGAAGCCCCTCAGATATTTGAGATGCCGCTTCACCAAATCCGATAAAACCGATTCTCTTCTTCAATACATCACCTTCTTCATTTGAAAAGCTTATTTTTTCAAATCATTTGTAGTATCGAGATAGACTACGCCCTCTTCTTCCAAGACCTCTCTCAGGCCATAAAAGTCCAGACTAAACTGTCCATCTGCAATTCGCGCTTTTGTTCCTTCTTCCTTTTTCATTCGCTTTTCAGAAGCTGTAAGTGATTCATCGATATCTTTCCGCTTAATTACTACTACCCCGTCATCATCAGCTAGAATCAAATCTCCGGGTCTGACAATCACACCACCACAAACAGCATCCGAGTTTACACGGCCGCCTCGTTGCTTAGTCGTCCCTCTAGAATTCACAGCACGGCTCCAGACAGGGAAACCCATCTCTCGTAATTGTGCAACATCGCGAACTCCTGCGTCAATAATCATTCCAACTACTCCTTGACGCATCAATGCCGAAACAATCAATTCACCAATCATGCCTGCATCTGACTCACCAATTGTCGTTATTACCAAAACATCGCCCGGCTTGCAGACCTCGATTGCTGCATGGATCATTAAATTATCGCCTGCTGGGCAAACGACTGTCACAGCAGGACCTACAAGGAAATTACCATCTCGTATAGTGCGAATCCTACGATCCATCAGCCCGATTTTCCCTTGAGCTTCATAAACAGTTGATACATCATATTTTTCCGCTTTTTTGATTTGTTCTTCACTTGGGCGGTCAATATTTTTTATAACATACTTATTCATTATACAAACTCGCCCCCAACATAAGGGAATCGGCGGGTGAATGATTCTGCGTAGCGGTAGTCCTGGTTACCCGAACATCTGCGTGCGTGATTACCACGCATGAATGCACGATCACTATAATATTGAATTAAGTGTTTCTGGGCCTGGAAGCATTCCATTGCCTGTCGTTTTAAATCGTATGTTTCTGTAATATCGATGATCACTTCAGGTGCAAAGCTGCTGATTTCTGTTTGATGAGGTTCAAAACCGAAAATCCTTTGTTGTTTTGTATGCGGCAATCCTTCTATTTGAACACCTGCTGAATTAGCAAGAACACTCGCTTCAAAAACCTTTCTCGATACTAATTCATGATCAGCGTTGAACGCATCACCTTCTGCGTGTGTCAAAATATGATCCGGCCGTATTTCTCTGATTTTTCGGACCATTCGGTCTAGGCGATTATCATCAATATACATATGATAGTCATCCCAATCCCATTGTTCAAGATTCTTCACCCCTAAAATACTGGCGGCTTTTTCCATCTCTGCTTTACGCGCTTCTCTGACTCCATCTTTAGTCTGTCCCTCGATTTTCCAGAGATCGTTTGACTCCCCACGGATTCCATAGCTCATGACAACTAAATGTACATCTGCTCCATTCTTAATATATTTCGCAATTGTTCCGCCACCCCGCCATACAAAGTCTCCTGCATGTGCACTGAATACAAGTAATGTAGTATTTTTCATACTATACCTCCTATTTAATAGATCAATATTGTTGATCAATATTGATTACATAATATCTTTCTGATAAGCTGATGTCAAGAAATTTATATGAATTATTTGAATTGAATTGAAAAATTTTTAGATTCTGATTAACTGTTGACAGTTTCCCATTAAGTTTATATACTAGTTTAAATTGTTCAACAATTATGATATTTTTATTGTTGATCTAAAATTCAATAAGGGGGGAGATTTTGTTGTTTGTTGGTAATGATATTTAATATACTAGGGAGGAAAACTATGAAAAAAAATCAACTCATTGGTACTTCATTAGCTATATTTCTAACAAGTTCTTCTTTATTTTCACTTTCAGTAGATGCAAACTATGTTCAATCACAGCAATTGAAGTTAAAGGAGGTTGTAGACTTGAATTTCGATTCTACAAACTATACGTTACGAACTGTAACAGTTGGAGGCAAGACAATTGCCTATCGCGCATATGAGAATGTTGTGTATGTTGCAAATCCTGTAAACCCTGAATTCCAATCGATGAACATCTATATTCCGGAGGAGTATTTCAGCGGAAACTCTATTAATGGATATACTGCAGATTCAGCACCTATCTTTCTTCCTAATATAGTTGGCGGTTATAATCAGGCCAAGCCGGCAGATGAGAAAAAAGACTCTGTCACTCAGGCATTAATTCAAGGTTATGTAGTTGCTTCTCCAGGCGCAAGAGGTCGTACTACTGAAGATGAAAATGGAAAGTATATCGGTAAAGCTCCTGCAGCTATCGTAGATTTAAAAGCTGCCGTCAGGTATCTTCGTCACAATAATGAAAACATGCCGGGTGATACAGAAAAAATTATTGCCAATGGAACCAGTGCTGGCGGGGCACTCACTTCCCTGCTAGGCGCGTCTGGTAATCACAAAGACTTTGAGCCTTATTTAAAAGAAATAGGTGCAGCCAATAATCGAGACGATATTTTCGCTGTTTCCAGCTACTGTCCAATCACCAATTTAGAGCACGCAGACATGGCATATGAGTGGCTATTTAATGGAATTAATGATTGGAAATGGGGAGAGAGGACAGGTACTCTATCAAAAGAAGATAGGAAAGTTTCCAGCGAACTTAAATCTATGTTTCCCGAGTATGTCAATAGTTTAGAATTACATGCATCAGGACAAGGTACTTTCCTAATTCTTAACTCTGATGGGAACGGTTCGTTCAAAGAATATGTAAAATCCTTTATTATAGAATCTGCGCAAAAGGCTATCGGTAGAGGAACAGACTTGACAGCTTATGAATGGCTCACTATAAATGATGGACAGGTAACTGATCTGGATATAGATGCATTTATATCCTATGCAACCCGGATGAAAACTCCACCTGCATTTGATGGGTTAGATGCGTCAAGCTGGGAGAATACTTTATTTGGGACATCTAAACTAAATGAACAACATTTCACCTTTTATAGTTATTCAAACAGTACTAATGCAAACTCGTTAGCAGACCCACAGCAAGTAAAGATGATGAATCCGATGGAATATATTGAAGATAGCACTGCAAACACTTCATCATTTTGGCGTATCCGTCACGGTGCCATAGACCGGGATACTTCTTTAGCTATACCGATTATTTTAGCAACTAAGCTACAAAATGAAGGTTATGAAGTTGACTTCAGTCTGCCATGGGATGTTGGACATAGCGGTGACTATGATTTAGACGAGCTATTCTCCTGGATTGACGGTATCGCAAAGAAATCAACTTCATATAGCGATTTGACAAAAGAAAATACTCATATTGAAAACATTTTAACTGCCACTACTTTAGGCTTCTTAAATGGTTACCCAGATGGCACATTCCGAGCTGATCAGCAACTAACTCGAGGACACGTAATAAAAGCGCTCGCAAAGTATGAATTGAAAAGAACCGAACAAACGATTTCAAGCTACGATATTACAGGAGTTAGTCCGTTTCATGATATTCCTGCTACATATCCAGACCAAGAATTATACATTTCTTCTTTAATCGTTAAAAAAGCACGATTTTTTGATGGTGACCATGAGGGCAATGCCACCCCATCAAGCTTAATAAACAGACAACAAATGGCCAAAATACTTGTGCATACTTTCCAATTACAACAGACCGATAATTCTACCAAGCAGCCTGATGACTTAGAGATTGCAGCATCCCAATATAAGAATTACATTAAGATTCTTGCAAGTCATGAAGTAACCACATCTAATAATTTCAATCCGCATGACTCTGTCACCCGCGGTCAATTCGCAACCTTCCTTGTACGTGCAAACAAAGCAGGTAAATCAAATTAATATCTCTTCAAGTTATTTTTAACAAACGCACTTCAAAAAAGTAGGGCCTGTCCAATAAGTCCCTAAAATAAAACAAGTGAGGAAAACCAATTGGTTTTCCTCACTTGTTTTTCTTTGTTTCGGCTTTTTTAAGAGAAGTAGCGAACGGATCCCCGCTACTTTCAAGAGATTGTGGGCTAATGCCACAATCACGAATTCCACAAGAACCTTATCAAGTCCCCACAAGAGATATCTGCGAAAAACCCGATTACCCTTGATATGACTGAACGCACTTTCTATCTCGTTTTTATCATTTCTAGTAGATCGTTTGATTCGCTTCACATTCAAGGGCTGTTTCGGCCTTCGCTTTCATTTCTTCGAAGTTGGGATTAAAGTGTACTTGGCGATTCACAAAGATGTCATGATGCGCTTAATATTTCTCCAGACGTGGAATGAAATCAGTTCGAATCTGCTTAACAGGTTTCTTGTGTGCACTTCTGCGTACACGCAGCGCTTTTCGTGTCAGCATATCTGATGTAGAATCTAATTCTTCAGTCAGTGTGTCGACTTTGTCTTCTAAACGCTCGGCTATATCGAGGAGCTGGGTAGGCGTTGCTTCTTCGGCCACTTCACCTAATTCAATCTTCTTCCTGTGTCAGAGCATGAATGTGATGAAGGGTTTCTTAGAATTTCTCTTTCAATTTCTTTTCAAAACGAAGCATAGATTTCTTCCATACAAATGAATACCCATTGGAATTCACTTCCATTTCAGTCCTGTTCCAGAAATAATTCTTCATCGAAATATAGTTGTCTTCGATGAGTTTTAGAATCACGGGTTCAAATAATTCATCTATCACGTCTTTCAAGCGTGTCCCACGAAACTAGTTATTGTGATGGAAATCTGGTTTCTGTTGAGCGGCCAACCACATAGCTGGAAGACTTTTATTTAGCTGTTTCTCGATCCCTCGACACGAATAGCTTTTTGTGAGTAAGCTTAGAGGATCTACCTTCAACATTATTTTAGGTTGGTAAGAACTCCGGACCAAATAGTTCAGGGGAATGAATTCCTACAGATCAAAAACGACGAAACTCTGGTGGTTATTATACGATTTAAACGTGGGAGCTACTTGCCGTTTACGTGTTGAACCGATTTCTTTTGTCTATAAAAAAATGTGATTTGGGTGGTATGCTTATTAGAAGTAATCTTCGGATTGCACATAAAATCGCCCTTTTAAAATGGTGGTTTGGTTACTTTCATTTTACTAGATGCGACGATTTTTTGTATCTCATTTTTAGTAAATAAAAAGGGTCTGCCGCAGAAAGTCATTTTCCATTCACCTTATTTAAGTTCTAAATAAATCCGTCTCAGCATCGGACCATTCATCGTTCGAAGTACAATTTTTTCTTCCTGCGTCGTTACAATTTCATGTAATGAAAAAGCACCTTCCGGAAGTTCCACCTGCACATCGATCGCTATAGGGACTTTTTTCAAATCGTAATTTATAGTTCGGCAAAAATCTTGCGTAAATCTTCCATCAGCACGAATGAGTAGATCCAAATCACTCATTTCTGTAACCGTTTCTTTCCGACTCGCCAATTCAAATCCCACACTACCCGTCGGACCCCAAGTGAGGGAATGCTTTTTCATCAAAAGACTGACTTCATCCATATGACGAAAAAGCTCTTTTGCAGACCCTTTCCAGTTCTCACTGGCCGCCAACTGTTCAGGTGTAATTTGTTTTTGGATTTGTTTGATAGGAAGGAAAGCGGCAAATCGCTCATTTCGTTTTTCCCCGCGGATCCCAACAGAAACTAGTCCTTCTTCCGCACGGGCGCGCCTCACAACTACGAAAGGAGCCTGGTTGAGTGAGGATTCCACCCAATCCGGCAACGGTGAATAGCTGATCAAATCACTAATGCATTTGATTTCCAGCAGATCATGTGGATTCAGGTCCATTGTGCATAAAGCTCTTCCCGTACGGAAATCGCTGCAGCGCGTCCACCGGCTTTTGCAAGTGCAGACGTTAATCGTACGCTTAGATCATTTGATTTGCTACTCTGCACATCTTCAATCGCCCTGTTGATTTCCACATATATACGATCCCGATCATTCACTTGTGGCGTATCGGCTTCTACATCTCCGACCAATGAATAGAGAGCACCTAGCTGTTCAAATGAATCCACATCATAGGCCATAGCGGGAACTTTTTTCGCTGCTACTTCCAATTCTTCCAAACTTCTTTGCGTAATACGTGCTGCGGACTGCTTGGACATAACGTGTACATTAACGCCTGGGTCGTTCAATGCAATGATACGGCTGGACTGCATCCCATGAGATAAAAAGGCCCCTGAAATCGCATTCCCTGGAATGAATGAAATGACAGGGTGACCCGCCAAACGCGCAGACGCATAGGCATCCACTGCTGCCGCACATGCCTGATGAATTCCAAGCAGTTCCTCGTGGTACCCGTAAGCTTGACTAGGCATATCGACAATTACAACGATCGCCTGTTTGTCACCATTCCGATCCGCTGTAATTACTTCCCTAACATGTTCCGCAATCGACCAACCTTCTAGCAAACCTAACTCTCCATTTCGAGCACGTGGAAAATAATTTTCCGCATCTGGCACAACCGCAATATAACGAACTCTATTCTCTCCAATAATACCGTCGGCAACTCTGACAGAAGGTAGATCGCCTACTTCCTTGGCATCACCCCGTAATAAATCAAACCATGTCTGACCTCTGCCATTAGATTTAGTTACGTTCGAACGATGTCTTTCTACAGTGGACGTTTCTCCTGATTGATTCCACAATGTGCGTACCTCTTCAAATGAAATACGGTGCTTTGGATCTACTGACGTTAAAAAATTTTTATACCGATTAACTTGTTCAGTTCTTTGTAAAAATGAGATCTCACCAGTGATGACGGAAGTAATAGTTTCTTTTACCGCATCTGTATCGTCTGCAATCAACAGATCCGCAAAGCCAGCAGCCGTACGCTGGTCTCCGCCAATGGTTCCCCAGATCAACTGCCGATCACTCGAATCAAATTCTCGTATCCCCGCTTCCTGCTCGATGACTTCCGGTCCGTTTAGTCCAAGACGCCCCTCTTTTGTCATGAGTAGGGTACTGCACAATCCCGCTGTGATGGACATACCACCAAATGCACCGATTTTCCCTGGAATGACACCAATCACAGGGACATGACGACGGAGGGCAACCATAGCAGCGCTAATTTCCGCTATCGACAACAAGCCATAATTTGCTTCTTGTAGCCTTACACCACCTGTATCATAAATCAGAACGGGGATGGTCTTCTTACCTGCTACACAATCCTTCAGCACCAGTTCCAATGTGCCGGCAATTTTCGCACCTGATACTTCGCCAATTCCTCCGCCTTGAAACTTTCCTTCTATTGAAATAATAACCGCTCGATGACCATTTATTGTGCCTTTCGCTACAATCACTCCATCGTCACTTTGTGGAATGATGCCTTGCTTTTCTAAATGGGGTGACTCAAATCCATCAAAGGGGCCAAGCAACTCTCTATACTGTTCGGCATCCAGTAATTCAACCGTGCGTTCACGCCCACTACATTCGGTGAAACTAGTTTTTAAGGTTTTAATCATAACAACACACCTCCATTGCTTGAGCCAGACGCACAGCGACCATTCCTGGTGTCGCTCCAAAATCATTAATTTTTACTTTCGCTGCTAAATCATGTTGTTTAAAAAAACGTTGTATCACCGCTTCCCATGAAGCTTGGTGTCCCGTGACACCCGTCCGAATCGTTATTTCTGCTACTGCCTGATCATTTGGTTCTAAAATGATCTCCAAATCTCCCGAGCCGACAACACCAACATGCGCTTGCCGACGAATCTTTATTGTAGCAGGAAGAGTAAATAAGAAACTCTCCAAATGAAGCACCTCCTAGTTTTATCTACTCATGAGATTTCATTCTCTACTGACTGGTTTATAGGATCTGATTTTATCCAAGAACAGAGTGGCAGCGAGTAAATCTGCACTGCCCCCCGGAGAAATATTTCGCTTGATAAATTCCTGATCAAGAGCCGTTATCAGATCAAAATTGCCATCTGTCAATATGGAAGCCGCCTCTTCTTTCGCAAAAGACAATGCTTCTAATCCACCACGATGCAATATACAGGTATCATCCAAATGGGCAATTAATGAAAGAAGTGCAGACAGCCTAGCCTCTTCTTCACTCATCCCCTTTCCTCTGGCTTTCCGTAAGGCAGGAAAGGAATAATGCGAAACATGAGGAAAACCTAGTTGTGCTTCTCCTCTTGCTCCACTCACATTATATTTCGCAATAACTTTTCTGCCATTCGATAAGGAGCCTGGGCAATATCGGTCTGAATAACGAGCGATTACTCCTGCAATTTCAAGTATTTTCTCCAGAGTATACATACCTTTTCCCATAGAGGTTGCAGAAACAAGAAGACCGAGTGCCCAAATAGCACCTTTATGCGTATTCACACCACCAGTCGCTTCGAACATTCTTTGTTCTCCGACACGCCCAATCGCTGCAATTTCTTCCCGTATCTTTTGCGATGGGTGGTGTCCATAGCTGACCACAGCAATTTCTTCAAATGTCTCTTCTAAGGATTCAGCAGACTTCCGCATCAATTGAAGGGTTAAATCTTGATGTGCTCCCGTATTTTCGCTGTCTACCAGTCCAGGTTTGGGTGTCAATTCCACTTCTTCTATCAATGAACGACAAGCTATATTCGCGATAAAGCGGCTATACATATGCTTTTCTTGAATCATACCAATCACCCACTCACCAGCTTCTGAATTTTGCAGGAGGTTCATATAATCCATCTGACCACTCCACCAATTCTTCCACACTTTTCGCGGCTAATAACGAACGCTTTGCATCTGATCGACGAATCTGTAAATCTTCAGGAAGTGCAATCAACCCCTCTTGCCGTAGTTGGTCTAATTTGTTTGACGTTAGTGTCTGTCCAATCGTTGTGACGCCAGCAATCGCCGCAATCGCTTCTCGTCGTTTTTCCATGCTATCTGCTTTATACAAGTATGCAATGCCTTCTTCTGTCACAACATGTGTAACATCGTCGCCATAAATCATGACAGGTGCGATCGCCAACCCTGTATCTTTTTTCACTTCAATCGCATCCAGTGATTCGACAAAGACTGGTTTATTGCCAGTTTGGAATGTTTCCACCACTTGCACAACTAGCTTTTTACCACGTGCCAACGAATCTTCCGATGTCATGATATTTAACCAAGCAGGTGTTGAATGGCGTCTGCCTCCAGGATCATGTCCCATATTTGGAGCTCCTCCATATCCAGCTAGCCTTCCGCGCGTCACGGTAGAGGAATTTCCTGCTCCGTCCATTTGCAGCGTTGACCCAATGAATAAATCCACCGCATACTGCCCTGCCATTTGGGATAATGTCCGATTGGAACGCATACTGCCATCAGCACCTGTAAAGAACACATCACGTCTTGCTTCTACGTATTTTTCCATACCAACTTCCCCGCCAAAACAATGCATGCTTTCCACCCACCCGCTTTCTATCGCAGGAATCATCGTCGGGTGGGGATTCAACGCCCAATGTTTGCAGATCTTCCCTTTAAGCCCTAATGATTCCGCATACGTCGGTAACAGTAACTCGACCGCGGCCGTATTGTACCCAATACCATGATTCAAAGATTGCACTTCATGTTTCTGGTAAATTCCACGGATAATCATCATCGCCTGCAAAATTTGAATATCGGTAATATGTCTGGGATCCCGAGTGAATAAAGGTTCCAATTCATATGGCTCATCCGCAACGACAACATAATCGACCCACGAACCTGGAATGTCGACGCGCGGGAGCTCATCCGTCAATTCGTTTACTTGAACAATTACGATGCCATCACGGAATGCAGCTGCCTCAACGAGTGTCGGAGTTTCTTCGGTATTCGGCCCTGTATACAAATTGCCGAATCGATCCGCTTTATCTGCAGCGACCAGGGCCACGGATGGAATGAGATCAATGAAAAGACGACCATATAATTCGATGTAAGTATGAATTTCCCCTATCGACAACTTTCGATCTTCCACCATTTGTGCCATTCGTAAACTTTGAGGACCCGCATACGCAAAATCCACTTTATTGGCAATGCCTCGTTCGAACAGATCCAAATGTTCTGGTCTTGAGATACTGGACATGATCATATGTAAATCAAATAGATGCTTTGGATTAACCTGCGCAAGTGCTTCTGATAAAAAAGAAGCTTGCTTTTGATTATTTCCTTCCAGTACGACTCGATCACCAGGTCGGATGAGTTTTTCCATCACCTCCACGATGCGGTCTGTTGGTATCACCAGCCCATCTACGAGATTGCGGACAATGGATTTTCGCTTTTCTTTTGCATCAAGTCTAGTAGTCCACACTCTTTTAAGATTTTCTGTATGCATCATAACGTTTCCCCCTTCACTTTTTTCGTCGATTTTTTTCCAAAATATATAAGCAATCGTCAAATCCATTTTCCGTTACGGACAGGACTTTCGCATCCGGAAAAGCTCGATTCGCCAGACGTGTAAGCACATTTCCAGGAGGCATTTCAATAAACAGCCGAACACCATTCTCATATAGCACCGTTGAAGCGTCATGCCATTGAACAGCGGTAGACACACTATCCGCCAAATCTTGGCGAATATCATCGGGATGGAACAGCAAACGTGCCCTACGATTGCCGACAAACGGAACAACTGGCTTACTAAGTGAAATTTTATGAAGAGCTTCCGTAAGTTCGTTTGAAACAGAAGACAAAAGAGGACAATGCGAGGGAGTACTAACTTTTAACATGGAGGTACAGCGTGCTCCATGTTTCTGTACTTCATCCAATATATTTTGCACACCTTGCAAAGTACCCGATATTGTTAGCTGATCGGGAGCATTTTGATTAGACATGAAAACTGGTTGCTTTTCATCCATGAATTTTGTAATGATTGACTGAAGACGGTGTGCTTCTAACCCAAGGACAACCCCCATGCCGTAACCTTCCGGGTATGCCTGTTCCATTAATCCGCCACGTAACTCCACTAACTTTAATGCATCTTTAAATTCAAGCACACCTGCTGCCACTGCTGCACCGAATGCACCAACTGAATGCCCTGCAACAAAGTCTGGCTTGTTTCCATCTATCTCAAATGCTTTATATGCTGCCACTCCGGAAGTCAAAAGAGCAATCTGGACAGCTTTTGTCGAACCCAACATCTCTTCTGAATGAAAATTGTATACACTTTCATTCAGAAGATCACTTGCTTCTTCTAGTATCTCCTCCACTGCTTCACACTTCGGAAGTTCATGTAGAAGCCCTGGTCTTTGGGAACCCTGTCCGGGAAATAGATAAGCTAATCTCATGACGTCCCCCCTCGCACGTTCTCCCTTACTCTGTTTTCGAATGAAACTTCTCTTGGATGCTGGAAATCACATCTTCATTGTGTTGTTTCAAAACAGCCGATAATTCCGCCATATTTTTTTCTACTAACAACTTAAGAATAATTTCATGTTCTTTAACGGACTTCTCAATATTTCCTTCTTTTCCGAAAGACAAGCTTTGAATTCTTAGCAATGGCGTTCCAAGACGTAAATACATATCTTTGATTGTTTCACTCTTACTCATCTTGATAAGGCACATATGAAACGAGTGATTCAATTGGGTATACGATCGGACATCGGAACCCGTTTTCATCTTGTCATGCAGCTGTCTCATTTCTTCCAACAACTCTAAATCTGGACCATACTTTTTAATGCGATCCATCGCCATATTCTCAAGCATATTCCGAATTTCAAGTAAGTCATAGATTTCATTAGCTGTATACTCTTTGACTACAGCCCCCTTCCTAGGAATTCTTTCGACCAACCCCTCGATATCCAATAAATAAATTGCTTCACGTACAGGTGCACGGCTGGTTCCATACTCTTCTGCGTAAATATGTTCCACTAACTTTTCACCTGGCTGGAGTTCACCGGTAATAATTTGCTCTGTTATGTATTTCGCAATTGTATTTGATAATGCATTGTTCGCAAATTTCATCGATCCCACGATATCTCTCCTCCCAAAATTTAATTATAGTCGACTGTCGATTATAATTATATATTCTATTAACTCTCATTTCAACATTTTTAGAATATTTTAAAATTATGTTGCATTTTCAATTCTCATGTTTTATTATATGACTCAGAATATAGTCGACTGTATTCTTTATCGCAAATCTCACTTTGGTAAGCGATTACATTACATTATTCACTGTAGAAAGTAGGGCATTTCCATGACGCTAGACAAAATTCAAAAAGAACTGAGTAACAGAAAAGAAGAATATCTCGAACAATTATTTACTCTTTTACGACAAAAAAGCATTAGTACACAAAACGTGGGGATTACGGAATGTGCACAATTGCTAAAGGAAATGATGGAGGAAATCGGTATTGAAACCCAAATCATGCAGACTGACGGGCATCCTGTTGTATATGGTGAACTGGTGAAAGACGAAAAGTACTTCACTCTTCTAATTTACGGACATTATGATGTACAACCCCCAGAACCAATAGACGATTGGCTATCCCCTCCTTTTGAACCTACTATCCGGAATGGTCGAATCTATTGTCGGGGGGCTGGAGATAACAAAGGACAACTTATAGCTCAATTACTTGGACTAAAAACATATATGAAGGTCTATGGAGATTTACCGATAAATATTAAATTTATATTCGAAGGCGAAGAAGAAATAGGGAGTCCAAATCTTTCTTCTTTTGTCAGAGAACATAAAGGACTTCTAAAAGCCGATCTTGTTTATACATCTGATGGTTCTTCACACAATAGTGGGGCGCCCCTCATTTTGTTAGGTACGAGAGGTTGTCTTGATCTGGAATTAAAAGCAAAAGGCGCAGATCGAGAAAATCATTCAGGTAACACAGGAAACATTCTTCCAAATCCAGCTTGGAAGCTCATCAATTTGTTGCAAACTATGTGTGCTCAAGATGGACGGGTTTTAGTCGAAGGTTTCTACGATCATATTCTTCCACCCTCTAAGCGAGAAAAGGAGCTACTGCAAAAGCTGCCATTCGATGCAGAAGATATTGGGAATAAAGTAGGGTATCCGTATTTAGATATGAATGGCGAGACCTATTATCACAAGCTCACAATGGAACCGACATTTAATATTAATGGAATACAAAGTGGTTACACAGGCGATGGAATACAAACGATTATCCCCTCCACCGCCATAGTGAAGATGGATGTGCGTCTCGTAGTCGATCAGGATCCCATGGATATTTTCCACAAAATTCAGAGGCATGTAAAAGCGCACGACCCGGATATTGAAATCGAATTCATCTCCGCTATGGAGCCATCCAGAACCTCTTCTGATCTTGAGATTGTGAAAGTGGTAACGAAAGCTGTTCAAAATGTGTATCAACAGGAACCCCTCGTCCAGCCGAGCCTAGGCAGTTCACTGCCGGACTATGTATGGACGAAAATTTTGGGCGTGCCATCCATTATTATGCCATATGCGAATTTTGACCAGGGAAATCATTCGCCCAATGAAAATTTAGATATCGAGTACTTTTTAAATGGCATTCAATGCACATGTCATGTCATTCATGCACTTGGTGAACATGCCAAACATCGTAACGGGGAGGTTTTAAATTGAAAGTTGAAACGATAGCAGACAAGAAGCAAAAGAACAAAACCGTGGGCTCTAATTTCAAAGTACCTCATGTATTTGCACTGATCTTTATCATCATTCTGGCCACGGTAGCCCTAACATACATCGTGCCTGCTGGTGAATTTGACCGAGTGGAAGACTCTGAGAGCGGGCGAATCCTTGTTCAAGATGGTA
>NZ_WHVW01000021.1 GCF_009651005.1 Sporosarcina obsidiansis | reverse complement strand
TATTGTCCACCACCCAGTCTTTAGACGGTTTTTTGGCTATACCGACAATGGTCAACTCGGTTTTATCATCATAAAACTCTCCATTGCTGTAATCTCCAAGCTGATAAGTAATTTTCTTGCCTATTAACTCCCCTTTGTAAGAAGGAATTTCTGGCTCTTCCTGTGAATCTGCGGGAACCGCTGCAGCTAGTTTCTCAGCCGCCTGTTCATCAATCAAACTTTCAGCGAATCCATTCCCCACTATGACTTCATGAGCATGTTTCGGTAGTCGTCCTTCTTCTAAAGCGAAACCGACTTTCGCCTCTTCTTCGAAATCCGTTACGAGCAAATTTCCATACGATGAATACTGTTCAAGAGACGCTCGCTGTAGCGCATTCGCTCCCTGATGCATGACGACAGCTTTGACATGGTCCATTCCTTTCATCTCTTCCGCTTTCTTAGCATCTACATCTCCAGAATACACCTCAATTTGCGTAACCAGGCGATTATCCAGCATTTCATTACGCAGCGTATCGTGAATCCCGAATCCGACAGATGCCAGAACGATGAGAAACGCAGTCCCCATCGTAGCAGCGAGAACGGTCATGAAAACACGTAGTTTATTCTTCTTAATATGTTGACGAATAAAATCGATCTGATCTTTAAACTGCATTGGGCACACCTTCTTCCGTCAAGATCCCGTCGTGCATCCGATACATCCGACTAGCTGTTCGTGCGACTTCATCATCGTGTGTAATGATGACAAACGTGATGCCGAGTGTGTCATTGAGCGTTTGAATGAGCTGTAATACTTCCTGTTCGGTCTCCGAATCCAAGCTACCGGTCGGTTCGTCCGCAAAAATGATCGGTGGATCGGTGATTAACGCCCGAGCAATACTCACTCGCTGCTGTTGGCCTCCTGATAATTCATTTGGATAATGATCTTGCACGGAATGAAGGCCGACATGTTTCATTAGCTGCTTGACCTTGTCTTTTCGCTGGTGGCGGTTCATCCCTTTTAACTTAAGGGGCAATTCTACATTTTCGAATGCCGTCAAACCAGGCATGAGCTGAAAGTTTTGAAAAATGAAGCCGAAATTCTCCAGCCGGAACTGGGCACTTTGCTGTTCCGTAAACGTCGAAGTAACTGTATCCTTCACGACGATTTCTCCGCTGTCCGGCTTTAAAAACCCCGCCAATATATGAAGTAGCGTTGACTTGCCAGAGCCACTTCTTCCGACAATCGAGACGATTTCTCCTTGCCGTATCGAAAATGAAATACGCTTCAACACGGGCACATGCGTTTCTTTACCTTTTCTTCCGATCGCAAATGAATGATTTATATTTTCTACAGTAATCAACATCGTTTCCTCCTATTGACTTTGCTACTTTCAGTATATAAATCGCTTCTTAAGGAATCATAAGGATGTTTCTTAAGATTTTCTGAAGTTCTGCGCAAAAATCACCAAAATCCTACACAATTCGCTATCTTTTTATATAAAACTTTTGGTATGATAAGTAAACTATCAAATCCAACATTGGATGGAGGAACATTACATGTTAAGCCCACGCAAACCCGATCCATTTTTTACAGCTTTATTGGACATTGCAAAGCATGTTCAGGAAGCCTTACATTATGCGGATGACTTCAAGGTGCACACAATTGCTGATTTAAAAGAAGTCAGTATTCAAATGAAAGCCTATGAGACCGCGGGTGACACGCTAATTCATGAATTGATCACGAAATTAAACACATCGTTCATGACACCTATTGAACGAGAAGATATATTACAGCTCGCCATCAAAATGGATGATATTTTAGATGGGATTGAGCATTTCCTTGGAAACCTTGAAATGTTTTCTCTTATTGAAGTGGATGAATACATGCAGAAATTCATGCTCAACATTGTCAAGAGTACGGACGAAATCGTTAAGGCGATGGAGTTGCTGACGAAGAAAAAGCTAGTTGAAATGCGAACACATGCCGTGCAAATTAAGGAGCATGAACGGATTTGTGATGAGGTACTTCGGACGTCGATCAAGCAATTGTTCATTCGAGAAAAAGACCCGATCCGCATTATTCAGTTTAAAGATCTGTATGAATTGCTAGAAGATATCGCAGATCATTGCCAAGATGTGGCCAATACCATTGAAACAATCATAATGCGTAACGCGTGAGGAGTAACAATTGATGGACATCATTCTCATATTGACCATTCTCGTCGTTGTATTTGCCTTGGCATTCGACTTCATTAATGGTTTTCACGACACAGCCAACGCGATTGCTACATCCGTGTCCACTCGGGCGTTGAAGCCCCGTACCGCGATCATGATGGCGGCTACGATGAACTTCGTGGGGGCACTGACATTCACTGGCGTGGCCAAAACCATTACGAAAGATATTGTCGATCCTTTTTTATTAGAAAACGGTTCGCTTGTGATTCTGGCTGCACTCGTTTCCGCTATCATCTGGAACTTGGTGACTTGGTATTTCGGCATTCCTTCCAGTTCTTCTCATGCCTTGATCGGTTCTATTGCAGGCGCTGCTATTTCCGCTGCTGGTTTTGGTATTCTGAATTACAGCGGTTTTATCAAGATTATTCAAGCGCTCATTCTTTCACCGATTATTGCGTTGGTCGGAGGTTTTATTGTAATGACCCTGCTGAGAGCGGTATTAAAGAATCGTAATTTGTTCAAGGCGAATAAACGGATTCGATACATGCAAATTGGAACTGCTGCGATTCAATCATTTACCCACGGGACAAATGATGCGCAAAAAGCGATGGGGATTATTACGATGGCTCTTATTGCGGCAAATTTGCAGACCTCCGATGATATTCAACTTTGGGTACGGATTGCGGCCGCCACTGCGATGGGAATTGGAACATCAATAGGTGGTTATAAGATCATTAAGACCGTTGGCGGAAAAATAATGAAGATTCGTCCAATCCATGGTATTGCGGCAGACTTGAACTCTGCTGCCATCATTTTTAGTGCAACACTCCTTCATTTACCTGTCAGTACAACGCATGTCATCTCGTCATCCATTATGGGGGTCGGATCTGCACAGCGATTAAAAGGCGTGAAATGGGGCGTGGCTCAGAAAATTGTGTTGACATGGGTCATTACGATGCCGATTTCTGCACTGGTTGCAGCGATTGTTTATCAAATACTTCACCAACTGATGAAGTTTATTATGTGAATGAGCTAGCGTTTAGACGCTGGCTCATTTCATGTAATCTTTTATCTTGCAATGTATGATATTTCCTGTTATGATAAAGAAGAATTATTTTTGTTCGACGTTGGTCTACGATTTTATCTCGACCGTTTTCAAGAATTGAGCAAGGATAGTAATACAATGTGTACACGAGTGTGCACGAGGAGGAAACAAACATGGAACAAGGTAAAGTAAAATGGTTTAACGCAGAAAAAGGTTATGGCTTCATCGAACGTGAAGATGGCGACGATGTATTCGTACACTTCTCCGCTATCCAAGGCGACGGGTTCAAAACTCTTGAAGAAGGTCAAGACGTGTCTTTCGAAATCGAACAAGGACAACGCGGACTTCAAGCAACTAACGTTACTAAAAACTAATTTAACCTTACAAACCACTTCCTTTTAGGAAGTGGTTTTTTTATGCCTTTTTCACCAATTCCAGCAAGACATCTATCTAATTCTTCGTTATGATAAACATACCACTACTACGGTAACCCTGAATTTTATACATATATCGACATACAAGACAGGAGGAATTGGATTGCATAGATTTGCTAAGTTTGTGACAACGTCCTATAAATGGTTGCTAGCTTTTTGGATTTTGCTGTTCGGCGTGATGACCTACTTCGCGATTCAGTTGCCAGGTTTATTAGCAGGTGATGGATTTCGAGTAGATGGTGAACATGAGAAAGTCATGAAAATTGTGTCAGAGGACTTCGGCTTGCCTGCGGAGACGTTATTTGTAGTGTTTGACGAGAAGACGGACGATCAAATTGAATCGACACTCTCCTCATTGGATTCACTTGGTATCACTTCAGAAATTGTGTCTCCCTTGACGGAAAAGGATCAGTATACGGACGACTTTTCCTATGCAATGCTGCAATTTACTGAAGAACCAGAGGATATGCCACAAGTGGTAGACGACATTCGCGCTTCTCTCGATAACGAAAGCGGGATTACGTTGACTGGTGGAGGCGCATTTGAACACGACGTCAATAAAGCGAGCCAGCGCGACTTGATGACTGCAGAAGCGATCGGTTTGCCAATTGCCATTATTGTTCTGCTGTTCGCGTTTGGCACGCTTGTTGCTTCTATCGTTCCTTTGTTGGTCGGTATCGGCACAGTAGTTTCTTCACTTGGCGTACTCACATTACTTGGCAATCAAGTGGATTTATCTATTTTCGTACTAAATATTGTACCGATGCTCGGATTGGCGCTCAGTATTGATTTTGCGTTGCTGTTCATTAGCCGCTATCGAGAAGAACTGAAGAATCGGAGTACGGAAGAGTCCGTCATGATGACCATCCGCACGGCGGGACGTTCAATCATCTTTTCCGCTGTCTGTGTGTTCATTGGGCTCGGCGCAATGTTGCTGATCCAAGTCGATATTTTCGAAAACATTGCACTCGGCGGTATGATTGTTGTCGGTATGGCGGTCATTTCCTCTTTAACTTTACTACCTTCTGTGCTGCTACTGCTTGGTGAACGCATCCATAAAGGTAGATTGTTGAAGGATCGAGGTGAAGAAGCAAATGGGTGGCGGAAGTTTGCCAATGCGGTGATTAAACGACCTATTTCGATCGCGCTAATCGCCTTTATTTTATTGGCAGTTGCACTTATACCAGTAAAAAATATGGAGTTGACCATTCCACAGATCGATTCGTTGCCTGAAACATTTGATACGCGACTTGCTTTCGAAAAGATGCAGGAAACGTTTAGTTTGGATAATGAAAGCACGGTCTTCTTGTTGGCTGAACGTTCAGACGGTTGGAAAGATGCCGATGGACTAAAAGAAATGAAACGGCTTGAAGACCAATTAACGAAAGACCCACTTGTGAACAACGTATCTACCATTTTCACAGAAAGCAGCATCGATACGCCTGATCAATGGGAACAATCGATGTTGGCACCGGGTATGGAAGAGCAGTTGAGTCCCCTGATAGAGAATTTTACGGATGGTGAGAAATTGCTCGTTCCCGTTACATTACGGGCAGCAGGCAGTTCCAATGAAGCACAAGATTGGGTCCGGGATTGGTCGGCTAAAAAAACGGACTGGAATTTATTAATCGGCGGTGAACCACGTTTCAATCAGGAGATTTTTGATGAGATTGCCGATCATATCGTCTATGTCTTGTTGATCATTGTCGTCTCTACATTTTTCATTCTAATGATCGCTTTCCGCTCCTTGATCATTCCGATCAAAGCGATCCTGATGAATATCCTAGGTCTGTCAGCTACGTTTGGAATACTCGTATATATTTTCCAGTATGGCCATTTTGGCTTGCACCCAGGAACAGTTGCGTTGATTATTCCCGTCATTGTGTTCAGTCTAGTCTTCGGGTTGAGTATGGACTACGAAGTGTTCTTAATTTCACGGATGCAAGAGGAATTTTCCTATTCATTTGATAATGATAAATCGACGGTGGAAGGGTTAGCGACGACGAGTAAAGTGATTACGTCAGCTGCACTTATTATGATCGTGCTGACTGGTGCATTTGCCTTTACGGATGTCATGCCTGTGAAGCAAATTGGGGTCGGTATTGCGATTGCCGTAGCTATCGACGCGACAATTATTCGACTATTGCTCGTACCCAGTCTAATGAAATTGTTTGGGAAATGGAATTGGTGGCTGCCGTTCGGGAAAGGTTTGTATCGTTCACGGAATCAGTGAGTAATCTTACGACAAGGTTTATGAGCGGTGATAGAGTTTCTATGATCGATTATAGGATGTCTATGAGCGCTTGACTGGTGTTTATGAGCGACTGCTGCAATTTATGAGCGCCAGCAAAAGATCGCAACACATAAATGAACAAAAAGCTATCGTAGAAAGTCATTTTTCACTGACTTTCTATGATAGCCTTTCTGTTTTTAATCCTTATTGCCAGCCAAATGTGCCAGGCTCGATATACGACTGATTTTCGGTAGATTGGTGATTTTTTTGCGTAGGATTATTCTTAAAGGTAGCCATGACCATAAAATAAATAGCGGCCACTACCACGAGGACAAAAATGACTAGTCCAATCGCCACTGTTTTGCCTTTCATTCGTTTTCACTCCTATTGCCTTTATTTCGTTTTGATTGAAAATCCTTCTTCCTTCAAATAGCTAGCCGCTTCTTCGTAATCGCCAAAACCTTCTTCTAAGTTGTAACCGTGGTAGACATTAAAAAAGTTATCTTCCTCAAGTAGTGTCAACTTTTGTCCATTGGGATGCTGCCAAACCTCTTCGATTACTTCTTCCTCAGGCGCTTCGGTAGCAAGCCCTTCGACTGATGCACGGATGATCTTTCGGAGCTCGTCCGCAGAGAACTCCCGAATATTGACCAATCCGCGTTCATCTGGCTCATAACCTTTTACATCTGCAACGTAGACAAAGCCATTACCGTTCGGATGCAAATGCTGTACAACCACTGTTTTATCAAAAAGTGACTCTTCATAATGATAGTTCAGGCGTTTCATCGATACTTCTTTTTTCACTAGCTCCGGGAATTCCTCTATGATCTGTTGTTTCTCTTCAAATGTTAACATCCTATTCCTTCTTTCTTCTGAAATTCTATGGTTATCTCGTTTTCCATTCGATAAACAGGACAAGCAGTAATATAACTGTAAATGCGACTACATAGAACCAGGAAGGAACACTACTCAAACCACCGAACATGCCACCCACTCCTTCCAGACTTCCATTCTTTTTTTAGTATACCCTTTTTACAGCATCTTCGGACGATAAATTTCAACAATTCGATAGTTTCCGCTGTATTGCCAGGACGGAAAAAGAGTACAATAAGATAGAGGAGTGGGTGTCACATGTTAAAACGCCTTTTTCAGTTGCTCTTTCTCATTGTGATTTTATACGCAGCCAAGCCGTTATGGGAAGGTCCGGTATCCGAATACGTGGATTTATCGTTCCTCGACCCCCTAGATGCGCGCGTAGAAACCGTACTTGATGAGGAAATGATTGAATCTGCGCTAGCTTATACAAAACAATCAATTACAAAAGTTGTAGCGTTCATTTCAAATAAAACTGCAGAGTCAAGTGCTCCAGAACAAGTTGCACAACCTGCGCTCGAAACACCAAAGCAAGGGTTCATTTCCATCCATAATATCGAAATCGGTACGCCAGAATCTGAAGTAGTAGCGGAACTAGGTGAACCGATGCGCAAGTCCGTTAATGAATATGGAACCGAATGGCTGACGTTTCATCAAAATTATCAAAACTTCGTCATGCTGTCCTATGATATCAAGCGACGAGTGAACGCGATTTATACAAATGATCGGCTGATTTCTTCCTCAATAGGAATTGAATACGGCTTACCGAAAGCCGATGTCCGAGCTAGCCTCGGAGAACCAATTACAGAAATCCGTAAAGGCACGAATATTTATAAGCTGCAAGACAATGAAGGGATGGATATTTTTCATTCGGATGGGATCTATATGTATGTGTTCTATGATCTGCATCAGCAAGATACAGTGACGGCGGTTCAGCTCATATCCGATCAACTGGAGCAACGCAAGACCGCATTGTACGCGCCTAAAAATGATGCCATGCGAAAAGGTTTTGAAATCCAGCTGTTTGATTTGACGAATGCAGCGAGAGTGCGGCATGGCCGTTCGATCCTGACGTGGGATGACCAAGCATCAGTAACAGCCCGTAAACATAGTATCGATATGGCAACCCATGATTATTTCAGCCATGAAAATTTACAGGGTGAATCACCGTTCGATCGAATGAAAAAAGATGGGATCAAGTTCGTGAGTGCAGGTGAAAACCTAGCGTATGGACAATCTAGCAGCATCTTCGCTCACGAAGGACTGATGAACTCGAAAGGCCATCGTGATAATATTTTGGTAAGGGAACATCAATTCTTAGGAATTGGTGTAGATTTCAATGACAAAGAACAGCCATTTTATACCGAAAATTTCTTCGCTAAATAAGGGAGTTTCCTTTCTTTATGAGTTCATATCTATTAAAATATAAGGAAGGCCCTTAGAAATAACAGGAGCCTTTACTAAGCCTTAAAGGAGAATACGAATTGAAAAAATTTGCTGCATTTTTCTTGGCTGCGGTATTAGTACTGTCGCCTATCGGGAACATCATCTTCCAAGATCAGATCACAGCAGAGGCACGAGGCTACAAATCTGGAAAGAAAAGCTTTAGCACACCAAATAAAGTGCAACCAAGTAAAGCAGAAAAGAAACAAGATAATACAAATCAAAATGACAATAAAGCAGCCGCAAGTAAAACTTCAAAACCTGGTATGGGTGGCGGCTTGATGAAAGGTCTACTCGTTGGTGGATTAGCAGGTCTATTATTCGGTAGCTTATTTGCCAATATGGGTATGCTTGGATCAATCCTCGGCTTGATGATCAATGTACTCGCGATCGTATTTATCATCGTAATGATACGGAAGATTTTTACAATCTTTAAAGATAAGCAACGTAAACGAGACGAGGAAATGAACCAATGGAACAGCAGATAATTGTTGAACAAGACGTGGCAAATGCCGTATGTGTCTTGATTGCCAAAGAATCTCGCGCGATGCCAGATGACGTGGAAGTCGAGTTAGCTTACGATGATGACGATGGTTTTTCAGCGGAAGCAGAGCTAAATGGCAACGTACATCATTTGAATACGACACGACTGGTTGAAGCACTTCGTCTTTGGATCGAACAGTATCTTGACATGGATCCGATGGCAGCAGGAATCCAACTGAAATTGGATGACGAAGAAGGTATTATCGCGATTGTACGATGAGTTTTTAGACGCTCCTTTAAGAAGGGGCGTTTTTTTCTGCTAATACACAAACAAGCGGCTCCTCGTCTGACGAGAAGGCCGCTATTTTTTTATTTCAACTGATCCATCGTAATTTCTGCACAAGCAAACGGTTTTCCAGAATCCCCTGCAGGATCCGTTTTATAGTCATCTACTCCCTCGTGAATTACAAGCGCTGAGCCATCGTTATCGAGCAATGAATTGTCCCTTCCGCTGTGGAGTGTCACTTGATCGGTCGTGATACGTGCTTTAACTTTCCCTTCTTCATCTACTTCTATATTTTCTAAATCTCCCGCATGGTATCCTTTCGGGTTGTCAAAGCCATGTTCTTTATTCGTGGGGTTGAAGTGACCGCCAGCAGATGCTTTAAAGTCAGGAGCTGTACACACACCATGTTCATGAATATGAATACCGTGCTTGCCCGGTTCCAGCCCAGATGCTTTTACTTTAATCGACACACCGCCATCTTCTTGCTTCAGCGTCGCCTTTCCAATTTTGTCACCGTCCGTATTGATAATTGGCGTCACAATTTGCGGTTCCGCTGTCCCCTCTTGACTCACCACCGTATCCTCGTTACCGCTGACAGGTACTTTATCTTTTGCTCCGCCACAACCCACCGTCAATAAAACGGCTCCTAATACGACACCAGATAATTTCCACATAATTCATTGCCTCCTTGTCTATTCATATGTACATTCTTGCCTGTTCACCGCGAACTATTCACTGAGCTTCTATTTGGCTGTACCAAATTCTCGAACAGTGAAATCAAATTTAGATGATCTACCCTTCTTTCAATGTTTTTTACTCGATTAGTAACTGATTTGACTAACTCTGCCTATCGCTATATGTTTGTTGCAAATAAAAAAGCTCCAAAACAGGAGACTTCCTGCTTTAGAGCTTTAATTTATAAATTAATCCGTCAGCAATGGATAGACACCATTCTCATCGTGCGTTTCCGTACCTACAACAGGTGGATTGAAGACACAGATCAAGCGCATATCTTCCTTACCACCACGCAAGTAATGTTCATCATGTTCATTGAGGGCATACATCGTACCATTTTGGATCGGATATACTTTGCCGTCTGCCACCGTTTCGATCTCTCCATCTCCTGCCACACAGTACACAGCTTCCAAGTGGTTTTGGTAATGAATATGCGTTTCGGTTCCAGCGTAAATGATGGTTTCGTGGAACGAAAAGCCCATATTATCTTTTTTCAGCAAGAAACGGCGGCTGGACCATGTTTCTGCTTTCGTTTCGTTTTCACTGCCTATAATTTCATCTAACGTACGTACAATCACTACGAATCCTCCTTAATCCTGAACGACTTCTTCAATCGCTTCTTCTAAAATGTCGAACCCTTTTTGAATTCCCTTTTCATCTATAATCAATGAACCGAGGAATTTGACGACTTCCCCATCTGGTCCTGAGGTCTCGATGATCAATCCTTTTTCAAACGCTTTGGCACAAATCTTCCCTGCATAGTCTTCCTTGCCTTCCCCACAGACGATTCCCTGCATAAAACCTCTACCGCGTGTGGTTGCTTTTAATTGAGGATAGTCCTCGACAATTGTCTCCATACGCTCTGTGATGAGCTTGGATTTTTCTTGTACCGATTTAGCGAATTCATCTGTTTCCCAATACGTTAACGCTTCTGTCGCTGCTAAAATAGCCAAGTTGTTGCCGCGGAATGTTCCGTTATGCTCGGCCGGACCAAACACATCATATTCCGGCTTAATTAACGTCAACGCTAAAGGTAGTCCATAGCCACCAATTGATTTGGACAGACAAACGATATCTGGTTTGATGCCGGCTGGTTCAAAACTGAAGAATGTGCCCGTACGACCACATCCTGCTTGCACATCATCAACAATCAGCAAGATATCGTAGTTACGGCAGAGACGTTCAATTTCACGCAACCAACTAAAACTTGCGGGGTTGATGCCGCCTTCACCTTGCACGGTTTCCAAGATCATCGCAGCCGGCAAATCTAAGCCACTACTTGCATCAGCCAAATACTTTTTGAGGAATGTCAATGACTGACCTTCTTCCAAAAATGTATCAAACGGCATAGGCGTCGTATTATTTAGTGGCACACCCGCTCCGCCGCGATTAAATGAATTACCCGTGACTGACAATGCACCGAGCGTCATACCATGGAACCCATTCGTAAAGCTGACGACATTCTGGCGCCCTGTCACTTTGCGAGCAATTTTCAGTGCACTTTCCACTGTATTCGTCCCGGTAGGTCCAGGAAACATCACCTTATAATTCATGTTTCTCGGCTCTAAGATCACTTCGTTAAATCGTTCAAGAAATTCTTTTCTGACGGTCGTGCCCATATCCAAACTATGTGCGATTCCATCATCTTGGATATACTCAATTAACTTCTTTTTCATTTTGTCATTATTATGGCCGTAGTTTAAAGCACCGGCGCCGGCAAAGAAATCAATATACTCCTTACCTTCCGTGTCCCACATCTTATAGCCTTTAGCTCGTTCAAATACAGTTGGGAAACTTCTGCTGTAACTTCTCACTTGCGACTCATGATTCTCAAATACTTCCATTACCTTCTGACTTTTGGTCAGTACCATGTGTAATTAATTCCTCCGTTTAAATTAGTATTTTCCATGTCCAATTGCGGCAGTCGGTCCGTTGATTAGAATGGTCCTATGCGGAACAGTTTTTCCGATTCATGTGCACCGCTTGGGAATTGATCTTCTGTATAGCCATCCGTAATCACGCAGTCGGTTTGCAAATCACGCGCTAAACCTTTAAAAAGCCTTGTTGAGGGAATATTGGATGGTGTTACAGTCGCTTCCAAATACCGAATTCTCCGACATGATTGGCTCTGCAAAATGCCTTGCAACATGCGTGAAGCCAAACGTTGACCGCGTGCCGATTCATCAACCGCCACTTGCCAGATAAACAACGTATCTTGTGCTTTTGGCTGAATAAATCCAGATATGAAGCCTACTATCTTCCCATTCTTCTCCACTACAATACTCGTATCACTGAATTGATCGGCCCACAGCAAATAACTGTACGAAGAATTCAAATCGAGTACTTGGGTGTCTTTAATAAGTTGCCATATCAACTTGCCGTCTTCCACTGTTGGAATGCGAAAAGTATAGCCATCGTCAGGATCTAGTTCTGCAATTGAACGTTTCTCTTCATTCTGCAAACATCGTTTCCTCCAAATCTTGTCATTTGCATCTACTACACAAATGTTCATTCTCTGAATATTTCTAAGATGTATGTTTACTTCTTACCCGAGAACGTGGTCCCGTCAAACAAAAGTGAAAATTAGTCATGGTGAGGTTTTTTAAGGACTGAGAAAATACTCAGCAGATCCCTCTTCTAGGAATCTCGTGGATATAGCAAGGGTACTTACGTAGAAAAGCCAAATGGAGATTGATACTGGCTACTAGGGTGCTAACTTTCTGCCTTGCGGTATGAAGAGCAAAAAAGAGCGCCTTTACAAAAGCTAGGTGCTTTTGTTCATGAAAAATAGCTGATATGAAAGACACTTTCATCATCTTGAATTCACTACCATACGCATTCATCCAACCAACGCTCAAAACACTGGTGAAGAAGCAAACGATGTGTCTCCTCTGACACTGTTTGTAATTATAAGAAACTATGAAAACGTTGTCAACAGTAAATATATCATTTTATATATTTAATAAAAAAATAAAGTCGCGTAAGGTCAATCAGTATATAGCCTCAGAGGGAATTAAAAAACCGGAAACTTTTTTTCGTTTCCGGTTGTTGTTTATGAAAATAATATCTTTTCTAAATCCATTGGAGCGATGTACGTTTCATCCTGGTAAACACGCATATTTCCACCTGAAATCTCATCGATTAACATGATGCTTCCTTCAGGATCTCGTCCGAATTCCAACTTAATATCATACAGGTCTAAGCCATTATCGGCCATTTCTGCTTTAACAATTTCTGAAATTTGTTTTGTCAATTGTTTTAACACATCATATTCTTCATGTGACAAGATTCCTAACTGAGCTAATCCGTCTTTTGAAATTGGCGGATCTTGACGATCATCGTCCTTCAATGTCACTTCTACGAATGCATCCAATGCTTGTCCCTCTGAACAATACGCGCCATATCTACGCAAAAAACTTCCGACCGCACGGAATCGACAAATCACTTCTAGTCCTTTACCAAAGACTGTGGCAGGCTTGACAGTCATCGTCACTTCATCCAAATCAGCATTGATATAGTGTGTTGGCACATTCTGCTCTGCTAATTTCTCAAAAAAGTACTGCGTCATGCGAAGTCCCGATTTCCCTGCACCTTCAATAGTTAGTCCAACTGTATTGGCACCTGGATCAAACACACCGTCTTCTCCTGTTACATCATCCTTGAATTTCAATAGCACGTGGCCGTCTTCCAATTGATAGACGTCTTTTGTTTTACCAGAATATGTTAGTTTCATACGAACGATTCTCCCCATTTCATGAATAATGTTCTTCTTTTTAAGTATAATGCACTTTGCGCTGAAGAAAAAGTAAAGTTTACGGAAAACTTGATGAAGGTCAAGGAACAGTTTCTGAATTCATCCTATACTTAAGTCAACAAATACAAACAAAGAGGATGAGATCAATGAAAAAAGCAGTTTTCTTAATGGAACCGTTCAGCTGTCCGTCATGTGTAAAAAAAATTGAAAATGCCTTGGCTGGTACTAACGGAGTCCAGCAAGTGAAAGTATTATTCCATTCAGACAAAGTACGTGTCCAATTCGATGATGCTGTCGTAACAGCCAGTGAGCTGCAAGAACTTGTCGAAAAGCTCGGTTATCCCGTGCTCAGTCAAAAAGTCGTGTAAAAAGGAGAGATTCACATGAATGCCAAACAAACCGTACAAATTACCGCCATCTCAGCAATACTTCTTGGAATTGCAATAGCGCTCCACATAAGCGGATGGCATGATGCACGCCAGCTGATATTGATTGTTTCCACTTTGCTTGCCGGAACTCCAATCGCTATTAAAGCGTTCAAAGCAATCCGAATGAAATCGTTCAGTATAGAGCTACTCGTCACGATTGCCGTCATCGGTGCCTTATTCATTGGGGAGTACGTCGAATCTGCCGCCGTGACATTCCTGTTTTTATTCGGTGCTATGCTCGAAATTCGCACTATGGAAAAAACACGTTCCTCTCTTAAAGCACTGACTGATTTAACACCCCTCGAAGCCCGAGTAATGCGAGATGGCGAAACATTGACCATCCCGGTAGATAATGTGAAATTGGGCGATCGCGTCATCATTCGTTCAGGTGAAAAAGTTCCTGTAGATGGCCAGATTCTTTCAGGCAGCGCAAATCTAAATGAAGCAGCCATTACAGGCGAATCGGTACCCGCCAGTAAAACATTGGAGGATCAAGTGTTCAGCGGTACCATCGTGGATCAAGGCTATATTGAAGTACACGCTGAAAGAGTGGGTGATGATACAACATTCGCACGTATTATCGAATTAGTGGAAGAAGCGCAGGAAACCAAGTCCAAAACGGAAAAGTTTTTGGAACGCTTCGCCAATATCTACACTCCTTCCATTGTCGTGCTTTCTATACTAGTCTATCTTTTCACTAGAAACATCGAAATGACACTGACATTCCTCGTCATTGCATGTCCGGGAGCACTCGTCATTTCCGCTCCTGTCTCAATTGTTGCTGGGATCGGAAACGGCGCAAGAAACGGTGTCTTAATCAAAGGCGGTGAAGTGATGGAACAATTGGCGAAAATAGATACTGTCGTTTTTGATAAAACAGGCACTCTGACAAGAGGACGCCCCGAAGTGACGGATATTCATGTAATAGGTATGGAGAAAGAAGAGTTGCTACGTCTGACAGCTGAAGCCGAAATGATTTCCGAACATCATCTGGGACAGACCATCGTTAGGGAAGCGAAGAAACGCACGATTCATTTAGCCAATCAGCCAAAAGATACGGAAGTCATCAAAGGCAACGGTATTTTGGCTACAATTGACGGAAAACGTCTCGCAATCGGCAATCGTAAATTAATGGAAGCACAAGCCATTCCGATTCATACTGAAATAGAGAGTTATGCTGCAAAGCGTGAAAAAGAAGGAAATACGGCGATATTTGTTAGTATTTCCCGGGAAATTGCAGGCATTATCTCCATTGCCGATAATATTCGTCCGGAAGCCGCAGATGCAATTGCAAAATTGCGGAAGAATGGAATTAAACAGCTCATCATGCTGACAGGCGATAATCGTTACACAGCAAAGCTTGTAGGCGAACAGCTGGGTCTCGATGCAGTTTATTCAGAACTATTTCCTGAAGATAAAGTGGCAGCCGTCCAGCGTCTGAAAGAACAAGGACATCGCGTTGCTATGGCAGGCGATGGAATCAACGATGCCCCTGCAATCGCTACTGCAGATATCGGACTTTCCATGGGTGAAGGCGGAACGGATATTGCGATGGAAACTGCTGATATCGTCTTGATGGCGGACCGGCTCGATCAATTCTCCCATGCTTATGCGCTAGCAAAAACGACTGTACGGAACATGAAGCAAAATACATTCTTTGCAGTCGTAACCGTTATGCTACTGCTGCTCGGTGTACTGCTCGGCAAAGTCTTCCTCGCTTCCGGCATGCTCGTCCACGAAGTGAGCGTACTGCTTGTCATCTTGAACGCAATTCGGTTAATACGCTATACTAGCGACAAACCATTGAAACAAAATAAACGTGAGGTGATAACGGATGAATCAAAAGTCGCATTGTGAATTTGGCATGAAAGACCATCATCGTTCCTGCGTGTCATTCGTCCCCCTCTTCAATCATTTGGATGAGCAGCAGATGGATCAAATTGTCGAACTTGCTCATAGCGTAAGTCATCCGCGCGGTAAGACGATTTACCATAGCGGCGACCATTCGGAAGGCTTATATATTTTGCATAAAGGGCGAATTAAAGTGTACCGCCTGTCAGAGAACGGAAAGGAACAACTCGTCCGTATTCTAGAACCTGGTAGTTTCACCGGGGAACTTTCCTTGTTCGATGCGAAACCTCATGATGCCTATGCAGAAACATTGGAAGCGGTAGAACTGTGCATTATCCACCGAGAAGAGATGCAGCAACTCTTGCAGGACCACCCTGAGATTTCATTGAGGATGCTGATGGAATTATCTGCCCGCCTTGCAGATACAGAACAGCGGGCTGCCAGAATCGCCATGGAATCAGCAGAAACTCGCCTTTCCTTATACCTGGCAGATTTGTCGGAAGAACAGCAACAGTTGAAGGTCCAGTTGCCGATGAGCCGCAAAGATCTGGCTTCTCATCTTGGCACGACTCCTGAAACAATCAGCCGCAAATTAAGCGTACTCGAAGAACAAGGCTGGATTCGACAGACAGGTTCCATGACTATAGAAATTCTCGATTTAGACTCTTTATTACTTGTATAGCATTCAGAAAGTTCAACATACTGCTTTTCTTTCATTCTTGTAAGTGCTATGCTGTACTTGAAAATTAAATATTTTGACCATTAGGGGAATCCTTTACAAGGACTGAGAAAAGAGTGTGACTCTGAAACCCTTATTACCTGAACAGGTTTGTACCTGCGGAGGGAAGTGGCAAGTTTCTTTGGCGTACGCTCAGTATGTTTATGTCCATAGACACATCCACCACTTTCCGATTCAGGAAAGTGGTTTTTTTATTGGAAAGGAGTAGCAAATGAAACTGATCGGTGTGACGGATGATCAACATTCCGTGCCAGAACTCCTGCTCAAATTGCAGCAAACAGAACCGTATATCGATGCATTTATCTTAAGGGAAAAGTCTAAGTCAGATGAACAGCTGACCGAATTAATTATGTGTCTTGCAGCTGTCCACTTCCCTCTCGATAAGCTCATATTGCATGCTAATCCTCACGTAGCAAACAAGTTGTCTATTTCTAAAGTTCAACTAACAGGCTATGGCCTGTCTGTCAGGAGTGCACAGTCTTCCTACCCTGCACTGTCATTCGGCTGTTCAGTACATTCATTGGTGGAAGCAAAAGAAGCAGAAATGGCGGGAGCAGATTGGTTGCTGTACGGTCATCTTTACGAGACTGCATCGAAGCAAGGACAAACTCCTCGCGGAACAAAAGAGTTATTTGCGATCACCGCTTCTTGCCAAGTCCCCGTTTATGCAATCGGAGGAATCCAGCCGCATCATGTACCTGACCTACAGCAAAACAACGTGTCAGGTACAGCTATATTGTCACCTTTGCGCCAGGAAGATGCCGCGCATGCAGTGAAACGATACCGAGATGCAATGAATGAAAAAGGAGTGATACTCAATGAATATAACGATTGATTTGAATGGCAAGTCTTATACGATCGTTCCTGAAGTGAAAACAGTTCAGCACTTATTGGAGCACTTACAACTTGGCGATCGAATTTTGATCGTAGAAAAGAATAAAGAGATTTTGCAGAAGGATTGTTATGATGCACCGATTATGGACAAAGATCAAATTGAAATCATACATTTTGTTGGAGGCGGTTGAATATGTTACGAATTTCAGATAAAGAATTTTCTTCACGTTTATTGTTAGGAACTGGGAAGTACCCTTCATTCGAGACGCAAAAAAAGGCAGTGGCAGTGTCGGAAGCAGAGATTTTGACGTTCGCTGTAAGACGCATGAATATTTTCGAAGCATCACAGCCAAACTTCTTAGAACAATTAGATTTAGAGCGCTATACATTGCTACCGAACACAGCAGGTGCAAGTACAGCGGAAGAAGCGGTGCATATTGCAAAGCTAGCGAAAGCATCGGGATTATGTGACATGGTCAAAGTTGAAATTATTGGATGCAGCCGTTCGTTGTTGCCTGACCCTGTGGAAACGTTGTGTGCATCTGAAATGCTGCTTGAAGAAGGATTCATCGTTCTTCCTTACACGTCAGATGATGTCGTGTTGGCTCGGAAGCTTTGTGAATTAGGTGTCCATGCGATCATGCCAGGCGCTGCACCGATTGGATCAGGCAGAGGGATTCTAAATCCACTAAACTTATCACTCATCATTGAACAATCCCCTGTGCCGGTCATTGTAGATGCGGGGATCGGTTCTCCTAAAGACGCAGCATTCGCGATGGAGCTTGGTGCGGATGGGGTGCTATTGAACACTGCCGTCTCCGAAGCGGCAGATCCTGTGAAAATGGCACATGCAATGAAGTTAGCAATTGAAGCAGGTCGTCTCGGTTACGAAGCGGGACGGATGCCAGTAAGAGATTACGGCGTGGCGAGCAGTCCGTTAGAAGGGCTAGTAACAAATTGATCGAAAAATATTCGCGACAGGAATTGTTTGTACCAATTGGAGCGGAAGGTCAGCAACGGATACGTGAAGCCAAAGTTTTCGTTCTTGGCGCAGGTGCACTAGGTTCCTCTGGGGCTGAAATGCTCGTACGTGCTGGCGTGGGCGAACTAACGATTGTGGATCGCGATATTCTGGAATGGACCAATTTGCACCGACAACAATTATACGCAGAACAAGATGTCGTGGATCAATTACCGAAAGCAATTGCGGCAGAAAGACGTTTACGAGCCATTAATGGGGATGTGAAAATCCGCGGAGTTGTAGCGGACGTGACACCTGAAAATGTGTTGGAGTTAGTTGAAGGCCATCATCTCGTGCTCGACGGAACGGATAATATCGAAACTCGTTTATTAGCAAATGATGCTTGCCTGCAGCTAGGAGGAATACCCTTTTTCATGGGTGCTTGTGTGGGCAGTTACGGTGTGACGTTCCCGATTGGCGTGGCGGAGGGTCAGCCATGCTTGCATTGTCTGCTGGAAGCCTTGCCACCGCAGTCTTTGACTTGTGATACCGTTGGTGTGATCAGCCCCATTGTCGTGACGACAGCTGCACGCCAAGTGGCAGAGCTCCTGAAGTATATAACAGGTGCCGAAATGGAACCTCGCTTGGAATCTACAGATTTATGGTCAGGTGAGCGAGCGTCAATGAACGTAAAAAACATGAAGAAATCTGGCTGTCCAAGTTGCTCTGATCAGCCTACCTTTCCATTTTTATCAGCCACCGAAGTCGTTCGGACGGCAGTACTATGCGGACGGGACACGGTGCAACTGACTTGGCCGAAGAGCCGACAAATTGAGCTCGCACCATTTGCAGACTCGGTCCGGGGTACTGTCTCGAACTTGATCCATAATCCATTTCTCGTATCCTGCGAATACAACAACCATCGGCTCGTCTTGTTCCGCGATGGTCGCATGCTTGTACATGGAACGAAAGATGTTAGCGAAGCACGCAAAATCGCGGCAGGCTTACTCGGCTGACTACTCTATTCTAAGAATCCGTCTCACTGGCGGATTCTTTTTTTCTGACCTACACTGGATATCACAGAATGACGATGAAAAGGAGCTAGGCAAATGAAAGAGTTTAAAATCACGTATTTTTTTGACGAAAATCACTATATCAGACGATTTGTCCATATAAATTCATTCGAGGAAGCGAAACAACTCGTACACGATGAACGCGGACTGTATGTATCGTTCTGCGACAGCCGCGGTATTTATCATGAGCTAGATACTCGCAATGTGCGTGTTGTGCAGATTTCAGAGTACCACCGAACGGATAAAGGCAAGAAAAACGCAAGTGATTAAAGGCTGTGAAGCGGCACCGAGCGAAAGTCTGACTAGAGTGCGCCAAACTTCTGGACAACCGATCCATTCTTCACGAGAACCGAGCGAAAAAGCAACCGCACCGTGCCAAACAAGCCGTGAACCGCGCATTTCCCCTTTCCAGAGATGATGGCGACTCCAAGAGAATTAGCGTGTAAATTGAGACGCTCGATTGTGCAAAGCGAAAGAATCGGCATTTATTCACTGACCAATATTTTATAATCGAGCGTACATATTAAATAAGTGGTCCTTATAGAAATGGTTTTACGACATCCGCTTTTATATTCTATAATTACAGGGTATGTATTTAAAGCGATCAGAAAATAATAGTTAGAACACGTGAATGTGTTAGGGGGGGAAATACTAATGGCCTATATTTTATTACTTGTTGGATTTACATTGTTGATAAAAGGAGCTGGCTTTTTTGTTGATGGATCTTCCAATATCGCAAGACTGCTCCAGGTGCCGCCTATTTTAATCGGGTTAACCATTGTAGCTTTTGGGACAAGTTCTCCGGAAGCGACTGTCAGTATTATTGCAGCACTGGAAGGAAGTGCTGATGTTGCAGTGGGTAACGTAGTTGGCAGTAATATTTTCAATATTACTCTCGTGGTAGGGATAGCTGCTTTTCTATATCCATTGAAGGTTGAAAGTGAGACGATTAGAAAAGAAATCCCTTTTACCTTACTCGCAAGTGTGGCATTGCTTATTCTTATGAGTGACATTGCATTGCAGGGGTTCAGCAGCAACATGATTACCCGCAGTGATGGGTTCATCTTCCTGCTGTTCCTCTCCATTTTTATGTATTATGTTATTGAGCTTGGCCTAAAAAGCAGAAAGAATGCAGTGAACGAATCCGCACCTAAGAACATCAGCTGGGGTAAAAATATAGTAATTACCATACTAGGATTGGCTGCAATTATATTTGGAGGAGATTTGGTAGTAGATAATGGGACGAAAATTGCCTACTCTCTTGGCATGAGTGAAACATTGGTGGGGCTCACGATTATTGCAATAGGGACATCTCTTCCTGAACTTGTCACGTCTATTTCAGCGGCATTGAAAAAAGAAAGTGAAATTGCGCTTGGAAATATTGTTGGAAGTAATATTTTTAACATCTTATTTGTGCTTGGTGCTTCGGCTACAATTTCTCCATTAGCGGTGAACGATAAAGTATTCATTGATGTCGTGTTTATGATTGTACTGACTGTTGTACTACTGATTTTCTCAAGGTCCGGTTTCAAAATTGGGAAGCGTGAAGGATCGGTGCTTGCCGTGGCCTACATTATTTATTTAGTATATATTATATTACGAAATTAAAGGAACCCGTCAAGTACTGGGATGCCGTTTTAACACTATTCCATTGAACCAAAATTTTTTAACTATTCAATAGCAAAGAACCCATCTCGATAGTGATCCAGATGGGTTCTTTTTTATTTGGACACGTTCATTGCGCTTCTTGATCAAGTCTCAACACGCCATCTGTCATCTGATAGACTTTATCAAAGTACTTGATCAGCCGAATATCATGCGTCACAACAATGGTAGCCGTCTGTTTAGATTTCGTTTCATGCTGTAACAACTCCATCACTTCAAACGCTCGATCCGAGTCCAGTGAAGCAGTCGGTTCATCCGCCAGAATAATCGATGGATTACTAAAGAGTGCCTTGGCGATCGCTACACGTTGTCGCTCCCCTCCCGACAGATCAGAAGGATACTTTTTGCTCAGCTTTGTAATCCCTAAATCCTCGTACAGTTGCCGCTGTTCATCCTTTGGCATATTGCCTTTCTTCACTTTATTCAGCAATTCGAGTTGCTCGTCGACTGACAAGAACGGCACTAAATTGGATGCTTGCAATATGAAACCAATTTCTTGCAGTCGAATTTTGGACCGTTGCTTTTCATTTAGCTTCGACAATTCATTACCGTTGATGATCACTTGGCCCTCACTCGGCGCCTGCAGACCACCGGAAATCGTTAGAAATGTACTTTTTCCTGAACCAGAAGGGCCGATGACTGCGACCAATTCGCCTCTTTCGACTTTGAAATTCGTCTCTTTCAGCGCATCGACTTGTGTATTGCCTTCTCCAAACGTCTTTTTCGCTTTTCGTAATTCCAGTACCATGCTTACCCTCCTATCGCTTCTAGTGGATCAATTCGAATAATCGTCCAGACCGAAATGACTGCCCCCGCGATTGCCACCACAATTAGAATGAGACCATATATGATCATGGTCATCAGATCAAATTGGACAGGGACCGCACTCGGTAAGAAACTGCCAGCCAGCCACGTCAATCCAAACCCGACTACGACACCGATCGTTGCTAGAATGAACGTTTGCGCCACAACTGATTTCGCTAAATAGCCACTGGAAATCCCCTGTGCTTTCATCAGACCAAACATGCTGATTTTCTGCACCGTCAATACGTAGAGGAAAATCGCTACGATCGCTGCGGAAATAACGAACAAGAAGTAAATCATATAGGTCAGTGTCATGTTCTGCTCCGTATAGCCCGGCAGATTTTCAATGAAAGTTTCCATTTCAATGATTTCCAAGTCATCAGGTGCTTTCAACTTGCTCCAATTATCGTCTTTTATAATGATAGCATTGACCAAGTCGGCATTCATTTCCGCTGCTTCCCCGAACTTTAGTTGCTGCAAATCATCTAGATTCATATACAGTACGGGTGCTGCGTTAAACCGTGCCTGATCGGTAAAACCGATAATTTCAAGCTTCGTATCAGTAGAAGATAATTCAAGCGTGTCACCAATTGCAAATCCCTCATCCTTCAACACATCTGCCGCGATGACACCATTTTCAGTGCTTAATGCTGCTTCTCCTTCACTCACTTTCGGCATAATGAATTCATCAGGGTCAATGCCGAACAAGACAACATTTTTCTTCACATCGCCATTATTTGCAATCGAACCCATCTGACCGACAATTGCCGTTTCCTTCGCATCCAGTGCGTCCGCCTCTCCTCGATCCAATGAAGACTGATAGAGACTTTTATCTGATTCCTCCGTCAACACTACTGCCTGCGCATCCCATTTATCTACTGCTTCCCTATTCAAATTGGCTAGCCCTGTGGCAAGACCCGATAAGAAAAATACTAAAAATGAGACGAGCAATAAAATCGAAGTGATCAATAAAAATCGTAATTTATTCCGTCTAATTTCGCTCCACGCTAAAAACATCTAGTACTCACTTCCTTTATAGAACTTCAATTGCTTCTTCCAGTTCATATGATGTTGAAACGACTTCTTTTGATACACCGCCTATGGACGTAATGACATCTTGCAAGTTTTTCATATGATCAGAGAAATGATTAATGTCGTTAATGGTCAAATGCACGGTATCCGTAATGTTTTGGAACGTCTCCTTAGAAGACTCTGTTTCTTCCATGCCCATATTCGCAAACTTCATCACGACATCGATTGCTTCGTGGACAGCCTGTGATTTAGCTTTTGACTCCGCTACGAGCTGGGTAATATTGTCGGTCGATCGTTTCGTCTGATCAGCTAAATTACGAACTTCATCGGCCACCACTGCGAATCCCTTCCCGTGAACTCCTGCGCGCGCTGCTTCAATCGCTGAGTTAATAGCTAATAAATTCGTTTGATCCGCAATCGTTTTTACCAATTGCACTACCTCTTCGATCTGCACGGATGCACGGTTTAGCTCTCCAATCAGTGCCGCCATCCCTTTCGTTTCTTTCACAATCGTCTCCGAAGTATAAACGAGGTGTGCCATCTGCTCGATTCCTGACTGCGCCTGACCTGCAGAAGTTTCAGAACGTGCGATACTTTCTTGTATTTTACCATCCAACTCTGCCGATTGCTCGATCAGCTCATTGACGACGGAGTAAGTAGATTCTGACTTTTCTTCGATCTCCAGCGCAATACTACCAATTTGCTGTTTAACACGATCTTTTATCTCCTGTTGCTGTGTCTGCAACGCTTCATTCGCACTCTTTTCGAAAGCTTCAAGTACTAGCTGTTTCTCAAAATTTAGAATCTTACTTAAAGCAACAATCATTTCTCGCTCTTCCACCTGCTCCAATTCCAATGAAAACAAAATGTCTAGCATTGTCGCATGTAAATTTTGAAATGCCGCCACATACCACTTCGGTTCCAGTCCGATTCGCATATGAGATTGTGCCACTTTGCTTCGATTGGCGATGTATGCCTCATCGATGACGCCGTCGAACAAGCCGCCTAGATGAGCTGCCAACGTCTTACTTAAGTAATCCGTATTACTGTACTTCCGGATCGTATTGGATAAAAGCGGGACTGCTGTTACACTATCATAGAAAGCTTTGACAATATCGTCTATTCTATTATGCATAGGCTCCTTTAATGCACGCAGGAGTTGCAAATCACGCTCTTTCAACTGAATGGCATCCAATTGCAATTGAATTTCTTTAGTAGGCACTTGCAATTTGACAGGAATAGAGGAAATCGGCTGAACTAGTGAAGATGACTTACGCTTTTTCGTGATCCACATGGGCTTACTCTCCTTTTCTTCAACAGACGCAACCAAGCTGCATTATACACAGTGATGTACTGTTTGTTTACACTTTGTATAATGTTTGTTATAGCTTAGTATACATAGGCTGCGAGAAAATTGCTAGAGATAACTATAAGTTTCGTCCTATTTCTTATTATTTCTACCCAGTAGTATCCCAACTAAAGCTCCATAAATCGTATGCCCTAGTACCCACCAACACAGTGCAGGTATACTTGTGACACTGGGCGTTCGTTCGGAAAATGAAGTAGTGGGGTACAATAATAAGCCTATAAGCACATTAATGGCTAATGAAAAAAAGATGATATGCTTTCTAAACGTACCGCGGCCTCTGTCATATAAAAAGACGAATACAGTACAAAGTATGACGGAGACGATTAAATGAAATAGCACCTCTACTACCTCTGGAAACTGATATTCTTTCACTATGGGTATGTAATCTACGTTCAGAAGAAGTGTATACACTTGATGATCAGTGATTGATTGCACTACTTTCAAAAAGAGAGCTAATATAACACCAGAAATAATCCCAATCCACGTAGCTTTCATACTATTTTTACTGTTCATTTAGACACCTTCCTACACAGTAAAAATAACAGATTTGACTCATCTCGTCAAATCTATGTATAATGTTAGACAGTATCAAGAAAATCGCGGCATATATACCGCCAAATTAGTCAGTACAGAAAGGTTGATTGCTGTGAAGCCGTCATCTGAAAAACCCACCTATACAATTAAACAGGTTGCGGATCAAATAGGCTTATCCAGACAAGTTCTAAGAAAATGGGAAGAGCGCTATGATATCGTAGTTCCAGAACGTCTTGATAACGGCTATCGCACCTATACTAACGAAGATATTCGGCTTTTTTCGCTGATGAAGAGATATGCAGAAGAAGGCTTTGCTCTTTCTCAAGCAGCAGAAATGGCTAAATCCCAAGAGGTACCATTCACACAGTCTAATCCCGAAGAGACATACTTGGATGCGATATTGCGTGAACTTCTTCACCATGGGACAAATTGTGATGAACTGGAATTAAACTTTTCCTTGCAAGCTGCCTACCACCGATTGGGGCTAGAACATTATCTACAGCAAATCATTATTCCATTTTTGCAAAAGGTTGGCGATAATTGGGCGAGTGGCGAATGGGATGAATATCAGGAAGCACTTTCGAGTCTCGTCGTACGTGATCAGCTCGTCCAAATAAGACGCAATTTCCAATACAGAGAAGACTCTCCCATATTGCTGGGCGCTTGCTTGCCTTACGAATCTCATGAAATTCCAGTTCACATCATATTATTACAATTAATGTTGCGTGGTTGGCGAACTGCAATGATCGGATCGTCACCAGCTCCAGGTGCAATTCAATCATTTGTAGAAAAAATACAACCTGTCAAAGTTTTGCTCTCTGCCTCTACTACTACACCGTTTGAAACCGATCCGCTCGTCATCCAGGAGTTGGATGAGTTTGCAGGTCTCCATGCAAATACAGAATTTTATTTGGGTGGGTATGGTGCCTTATTGCGGTCTGAAAAGCTGGAACTAGAAAATATACGCATCATCGAAACAATTGATAAGATCTAGGCATCGGTGAGATTTTTACAAGTATCATATGCTGCCAGTGCGCGGACTCGGGCAGCTTGATGATCGACAATCGGCGATGGATAGGTATCACCTATCTTTACGCCCGCCGCTTCCAAAACGTCTGCTGGCGCTTCGGCAGGCCTGAATACATACTTTTCGGGAATATCTCGCAACTCAGGCAACCATTTTTTCACATATACCGCTGCTTCATCAAACTTCTCACCTTGTGTGGTCGGGTTGAAAATCCTAAAGTAAGGCGATGCGTCGAATCCACTTCCCGCTACCCATTGCCATCCCATCGCATTATTTGCCACGTCCCAATCCACAAGCGTTTGTTCAAACCAAGCCATCCCTTCGCGCCAATCCACCAATAAATGTTTCACCAAAAACGATGCTACGATCATCCGTACACGATTATGGATATAACCAGTCTCCCAAAGTTCGCGCATTCCTGCATCGACTAGCGGGTAACCGGTCTTTCCATTTTTCCATGCATGCAATTCCTCTTCTACCGCTTGCCAGGGAAAAGATTCGAATTCAGGGCGCATGGGCTGAGTCAGCATCTTGGGAAAATAAAGTAACTGGTAATGAGCAAAATCTCGCCACGCCAACTGACGCAAAAAAGCCTCTGTCTGATCATTTCCAATAAACTCCGTTGCTAGAAGCGCATTATGCCATAAAGAACGAACACTAATATTGCCATTAGCTATATAAGGTGACAATCGTGAGACATGGGGTTCTGCTGGTATATCTCTTCCCTCTTTATAGGAGGACAACCCATGATCTTGGAACTTTTCCCATAATTCAATAGCGGCAGTTTCTCCGGGTCGCCAATGTTTCGAAAATTTTTCATGCCAAGATGTCTCCCCGATCAGCCCCCATTCATTTACAGATAAAGAAGCAAGTTGCACTGTAGTTGGCGGAATATCCTTAGGAATTGGTAGAGGAAGCCCTATCGGTTCTTGCCTGAGGCGTTTCCAAAAGGGAGTAAATACTTTATACGGTTGACCGGATTTGTTGAATATAACATTGGGCGGTACGAGTACGATTCCTTGAAAGGAGCGAACTTGCACTTCAATTTGTTCAAAGGCAGTAGTCAACTCCTGCTCCTGTTGGCGGCTAACTGGATCATACAATTCATTGAAGACAATTTGTTGTGCCCCACTCTCCTTTTGTATGAGTCGTAATTGCTCAACAGGGTCTCCTCTTCGAATGATCAATCGTACTTGCTGTAATCCGAATTTTTGCTGAAGCTCTAATAAGCTATGATGCAACCACCAATCAGCTGCCTCATGGCGTATTTCTGGCAAAATAAAAACCGGCAGCACTTCTCCATGCGCTGCCGCTTCTACTAAGGCTGGATGATCATGTAATCGCAAGTCTTTCCTAAACCAGACGATGGTTTTCCCCATGTTTTTCTCTCCTTTTGAATCTAGCGCCGTGTAGCCTTTCGGGTCGTTTCGGTCCTACCATAAAGGCAAAGTGCACCTTTTTGGTAGGTCCTCCAACGCCTGTCAAGGCTACACGGCGCCTCCGCTTTTGTTTCATCTAGCTGCAGGCGCCAGCCTCTCGGGTCGTTTCGAACTTACCATAAAGGCAAAGTACGCCTTTTTGGTAGGTCCTCCAACGCCTGTCAAGGCTATACGGCGCCTTCCGCTTTTGTTTCATCTAGCTGCAGGCGCCAGCCTCTCGGGTCGTTTCGGACTTACCATAAAGGCAAAGTACGCCTTTTTGGTAAGTCCTCCAACGCCTGTCGAGGCTATACGGCGCCTTCCGCTTTTGTTATTAAAATGCACCTGATCCTCCGCCTCCTCCGCCTGTACCACCACTACTGCTACTGCTTGAGTCGCTAGGGGCGTTGGCAGATACGTTGGTGGAGGCTTGGCTAAAGGAACCTGTTAGGAAAACGGGATTGTGAACGTAAAAGCCTCCGCTACCCGATTCTGTGTAATCTGAAGATCGATTTTGATTAATCGATTTTTGCGCACTGGCAAACTCTTCATAGTAGGAGGCAAGTTCCTTATGTTGGATTCCCACTCCATAGACTAGGACTCGGAAACGTTCATCAAGAGATAAATCATCCCATTTTTTCGGATCCATCTCGTTCATCCAATGTTCTACTTCCTTCCATTCCTGCAACATCAAAGTCCCTGCATAGTTAAGGGGTCTATAGAATAAGGAAAAAATCAGAGAATATAGCGAGAGAACGATCGCTACAGTTAACAAGAAATATAACTCGTATAGTATGAATAGAATAGAGAGTGTAATTCCCGTCAAACCAATCAAGACTAGTGCTACACGCGTCTTTATACTGGGCTTCTTCAACTGATATTGCTTTACTTCTGATTTAAGTAATTGTTGCCACATCACAAAGGACTTTTGGAACTCTGCATAATTTTTCTCCTCTTTGGTATATGTTTTCAACTGTTCCAAAGTGAATCGCTCATTTTTCCCGATTTGAAAGAACAATAGCTGTGCCAATTGTTGTTCATGCTCTAATTCGAAATGGGGGTTTACCAATTCAAATTCATCATCGGACAACTGGCGCACATATCCTTTGCGAACCAAATCTAGTAACGCTGCGGACATCAACTCTACTGCGGCATTTCCTTTTTTGAAAAGAAGAATTGCTGGCAAGCTCATATCATAAGTCGGAACGTAAAAACCATTAGTAGCAATTTGTAGATCGGCTTCATGGATGAAGCGTTTTTTTCTGATCCTAGCGAACACACTAATCAAGATGACGAGTAGAGAGCCTGCACCTAAAACAACGCCTCCGATTTTCTCCACGCGTTGCTGATTCGCAATAAATTGAGCCTTTTCAATCGCTTGGAGTTGTTGATCTGCTCTCACACTAGGTCGAATTTTCCTATCAATAACCGTCATCTGTGGAAATAAAGAAGATTCATACACTACTCGAATATCTCCATTTTCTCCGGAGTACACCTCACCCATTGCAAACTTCACACTTCCGTCTTCTTGCACCGCTCCTGTTTCTTCTGCACTGTCGTACCCCAGAAAGAGTACATCGTTTGCTTGGCTTGGTGGGATCACCGTAATCGTCATGTTGCCGTAATCCGTTTCATTCCGTTCATCAAAAAACGGCCAATAAAACTGGGCTCCATCCTCATACTTTTCCATTCCACTTTTAATCGTATACTGTAGTTCTACTGTAATGGTTTCATTTTTCCCTTTACGATAGGCGCGATATTCATCGTTCTTTTTCTCAACCTTTAATTTCTTGCCATTTTCAAAGGCTTCGAACCCTTCGATCTTGGCACCTTCTTTTGGTTTCATTTCGCGAATAATCCCTTTAAATTTCCCATCAAATTCATATGTGTGCTGCTCGTTAACCTGAACCGTACCATCCGGTTGTAGGTGCGCATTAATTTGCACGTCTGAAATGCTAAAGTCAACTGCGCCAGCGGATACAGGAAATATCATAAATGCTAACAGAGCGAAAAGTAATAATTTCCACCTCATCAAAATCACCTCTTACCATTTATATACGGTAAGAGGTGGTGGTTAGTTTCATATAGTTACAGAAATTTTGGAAAACGTAGTTACTTACAATCTCATTACTTTATAGAAATAGTAACCGATTGAAATGAAAAGGGCTCCTAAAATGCCAAAGAAAAATAAGCTGTTCAGGGATTGGACTCTTTCCAATGCAATTTCATTCGTTTGCCACATAATGAAAATGATCAACAAGGTAGAAACATTTTTGGTCACGTTCATGAAGACAACGCCATAACGATACTGTGTTTCGATATTATCCGGACGTAAGTTGATGTAATTATATAGATTGGGATGCTTTTCTAAAAACGACAGAGTAACCCAAAGAAAGATACCAATGGCTGGTAAAATAAGCAGTTCATACTTAGATCCCCAGCGATCCACTTCTCCAGCAGCACCGAAATGGGCTGGAATCCTATCGGGTAATTGACTCCATTGCAAAAACATATACACTATACACGCAGCAAATAAAGCGATGGTCAACACATCAAAAGCTTTTGCAAAACCAGGTTTCGGTATATCCAGCTTCGGTTTTTCCATCTCCACATCGTGACCTCCCTTGCTTACGAATCTGGGTGGCTCGTCATTTCAAAGACATCGAATACGTTTTGCTTAATATTCAATGACATGATCTTCCCGTTTTTCTCATAGAAATGAATGGAACCTCTTCGCTCATCTTCAAGCTCCGTCCAACCCCACTCTTCAATAGTATTCAGATAATGAGCAGGTGGATTGCCATCCTGATCCCCTATACCCTGCAACTTATATTTCGCTGATTTGGAGATTTCGGTTGTGCAATCTTCCGGCTTCACTTCATAGGCATTTTTCGGTACAGGGAATCCTTGATTGATTACCGCCATTCGGTAGCCATCGGCAGAATCGTATACGTTGGAGCATCCCGTGACGAATAGCAATCCCGTTACGATCAAGAACGCGAGCAACTGTTTCATATCCACTACCTCCCGTTTCACAACTCGTTACCACAAGAGTACTAGGGAATATGGCAATTGTCACCCAACGTTTTTGTGACGATTTCGGTCACTCCTATTACTTCAACTTCTGCACGATCACGACTTTTAAATAATTAAACTCAGGATAGTCGCGTGGAGTACGGAAATCTCTCGGTAATGTAGATTCTTCCACTACTTTATAGCGAATATCTGTCTCTTTGAATGCTTGATCGATGAAGCTTTTGAATTTTTTCATGCTGAAGCTAGCGTTGTTTGTAGAAGCCACAATAAAACCATTCTTCTCCGTTACTGCAATTGCTTCTTTCATCAGCATCGGGTAATCTTTCGCTGTGCTAAACGTATATTTCTTCGAACGAGCAAAGCTAGGTGGATCGAGAACAACAAGTCCAAACTTCATGTCATGACGCTTGGCATAACGGAAATAATCGAAGACGTCCATCACTTTAATGTCCTGCTGTTCATAATCGATACCGTTAACGCTAAACTGTTCAATCGTCTTCGCTACACTACGCTTAGCTAAATCGACACTCGTCGTTTTCTTGGCACCACCTAAAGCTGCCGCCACTGAAAACGCCCCAGTATAAGAGAAAGTATTCAATACTTCTTTCCCTTCCGCATAGTGATCACGAATTGCTTCTCGCACATCTCGCTGATCTAGGAAAATCCCCGTCATCGCCCCATCATTTAAATCGACCGCGAACTGCATTCCGTTTTCTTTAATGATAATCGGGAAATCTCCAGGTGTTCCCTTTACAAAATCATCCTGCTCCACATACTGCCCCTTCGAATCAAAGCGCTTTTTCTCATAGATCGCCTGGTATTCCGCACGTTTGTCGAGCACATTGTAGACATGATGACGGAACGCATAGATTCCTTCGCTATACCAACTGACCATATAATACCCATCAAAATAATCAATCGTAAAGCCGCCAATTCCGTCGCCTTCACCATTGAATAAACGAAACGCCGTTGTGTCCGGATCTTCCATATACGATGCACGACGCTCAAAAGCCGTCGTCATTTTCTGGTCGAAGAAATCAAAATCAATTTCTTCATTTTCATTCGAAGTCAGTACCCAACCGATGCCTTTATTTTGCTTCCCATAATAGCCTTTTGCCAAAAATTTATGATAGCGATCCGTCAAACGAAGCAAACTACCTTCCTCCGCCCGAACCTCACTCATCACTGCATCTTTCAAAATTAACGGATAGCCCTTCTTCAAAGCCACTGTCCCTTGCGCATTTAACTGTATCTCAACTATTTTACTCATATCGTCATCCTTAAAATGTATTTACTACATTATCGCATGGATGACGCAAAAGTGAAAGGCGTCGGGTAGAGGCGGCAGGCATAAGACGAAGATGCGAAGCGGCGCTTTTTGCCGCACAGCAGCTTTGACTTATGTCCCGAGCCTCTGCCACCTGCAACTAGATGAACCAAAAGCGAAAGCGGCTTGGTCAGGGTCGACAGGCATAAGACGGACTGGACTTGAGGCGCTTTTTGCCTCATGACCAGGCTAGCTTATGACCCGAGACCCTAGCCGCTGGAGCTGGATGAACCAAAAGTGAAAGGTGGCGCTTAGAGGCGGCAGGCATAAGACAAAGATGCGAAGCGGCGCTTTTTGCCGCACAGCAGCTTTGGCTTATGTCCCGAGCCTCTGCCACCTGCAACTGGATGAACCAAAAGTGAAAGGCGTCGGGTAGCTGTTACAGACGTTGGAGGAATTGCTAAAAAGACCCTTTTGTTGAAAAACTTCATTCCTCTTCAAAACAAACATCAAACTCTTGGACATAAACTGCATTTCCTGTTATTTCAACATCATAGGATTCACTATTTTTCGATACACACACCATGACCCTACCATCCTTATTCATTTCTTGACCTTGCTCTATTATAAGATCTAAGGAATCTTCAAAATCACCACATTTTATGTACTCAGCAAAGAATACTCCCATTACCCCAGAAGCCGTTCCCGTGACCGCATCTTCAACAGTGCCTGAAAATGGGGAAGAAAAGTGTCTCGCATGCATATCAGCATGTTGATCATACGTTTCCAAACAAAACGGATGAATAGATGAATTAGGCATTTCCTTTAAAATTGAAGGGAATTCCTGATTATTAGGTCTCATTCTTTTAAAAGCACCCAATCCTTTTATTGGAATCAATAGTGTCCAAGCACCCGTACTTCCGTATAGAAGAGGCAAGTCATCATCAATATCTGATCGCTTTAAACCAATCGAACTCGCTAGTTTTTCCTTAGACCCTTTAAATTCTTCAAATTGCGGAGAAGCTTGTTTCATTGATATCATTATTCCACTCTCAGTTGTTGATTTGATTTTTATTGGCAAAATCCCTGCCCTTGTTTCAATTGTAAGTTCTGTTTTCTCGCCTAATAATCCTTTTGTTTTTAGCGCATATACTGTAGCCATTGTCGCATGACCACATAAGTTCATTTCTTGGCCCGGTGTAAAAAAACGTATCCTCAGGTCAGCCACTTCCGATTTCATTTGAAAAGCAGTTTCATTGAATCCTACTTTGAAAGCAATTTCTTGCATCTCTTTATCGGTTAGGTGATCCCCATTCAACACGACTCCCGCAGGATTCCCTTTATTGGGCTCTTTACTAAATGCATCGTAATGATAAACCTTTATAGATTTCATTTTCTATTCCTCCAGAAGTCAATTTGATATAAGTGTATAGTAAAGAAAAGTAGAATACGAGGAGGTTGTGCATGTTCATGTATCTGGAAGCCACATAATTTGGTGAATATAGGGTACTATGTTCACAATAGAAGGTAATTTAGCACGTTTAGTCATTTTGAATTGGTCTTAGTGGGGCTGCTTTTTGTGTATTTATTTGTTAAGGTCAATTAAACAGGAGGAATCCCATGAAAATTATCCCACTCGGCATTTGGGGCGGCTACCCGAAAGCAAATAGCGCAACATCTTCTTTTCTCATCGAACATGACGGATTTCATTGTTTGGTGGATTGTGGAAGTGGCGTGTTAGCTGCTCTGCAAAACCATATCACACTCGAACAACTCGATGCAGTCATGATCAGCCATTATCATGCTGACCATATCGCGGATATTGGCAGCCTACAATATAGCCGATTGATTCAGTACTATCTTGGACAACCATCACCCGTCTTGCCGATTTATGGTCATGCTCAAGATGAAGAACAATTTTCGAAGCTAACGTACAAAGAGCAGACACGCGGTGTGGAAATTTCAGAGGATCAATCGGTACAAATCGGTCCATTCACTGTCACATTTTGTCCAACCGTTCATCCGGTGTACTGTCTGGCAATGAAATTTACTGTTGCAGACAAGTCAGTCGTCTTTACGGCAGATACAGAATGGTCAGATCAACTCGTTTCATTCACACAGCAAACGAATTTGCTGTTTAGTGAAGCAAATTTGTATGAAGAGCATATCGGTAAATCGCCCGGACATCTCGGGGGCAGTCAGGCAGGAAAACTAGCCCATGATGCTAGAGTTGGTCAACTCGTACTCACTCACTTGCCACATCATGGCAACATCCAAGATATTTTATATGCAGCGAAAACCGTTTTCAGTGGCCCAACAGAACTTGCGGAAGTTGGAAAGTTATATACACTATGACGAAAAAACGACCATGCACACATGGCAAGGTCGTTTTTCCTTCTTATAAAAATACAATAACTGCTAAAATTACTGCTAGCACAATACGATAAATCGCAAATGGTACTAACTTAATTCGAGAAATCAATTTCAGGAAGAATCGTATGGAGATGAGCGAGAAGACGAATGCGCTCAAGAACCCGATTACATAGAACCAAATATGATCCATCGACATATACTCCCAGTTTTTCAACACGGACACAAGACTTGCACCAGCCATGATCGGTACTGCCATGATGAACGTGAAATCTGCTGCAGTCCGGTGATTCATTCCGAATAACACCCCTCCAGAAATCGTCGCACCCGAACGAGAAAACCCTGGCCATAACGACAAACACTGAACGAGCCCGACTGTAAACGCCTGCCGATATGTAATTTGATCCAGCGTCTGTACTTTTGGATGTTTGGGTCCAAAACGATCCGCCGCAATCATCAATAGAGCCCCTGCAACTAACGCGATAATGACTGTCTCGACTCCGAATAAATAATCATCAATTAAATCCTTAAATGCAAAACCGAAAATGACTGCTGGCAACATACCAACAATTACATGAAGCAAGTTGAAACGTTCACTCATCTTGACATCATTATCCACTTTGTACAAACCGACCAGACTAAATAATCGTTTCCAAAATACAACGACAACGGCCAAAATCGAACCTAGCTGAATAACAATCTTAAACGTAATAGCCGGATATTTCCCCAAAAACTCCTCTGTCTTTAACCACATATCATCAACAATAATAAGATGGCCCGTCGAGGACACCGGTGCAAACTCGGTCATCCCTTCTACAAATCCCAAAATTAACGCTTTAATTAAATCGAATAATTCCATATGATTCTCTGACTCTCTTTCCGCGAAGGTCGCCCCTCACCTATTCTTTTTCTTGAATACAACCTTAATAATACACCGTAATCATGACGCATAGTTAGTGGATAAGTTTCACGTGAAGTTTTTATCCACATGTTCATAATCTAACATTTTGTGTAAATATAACAGTTATACACATTTACCAGTGGATAGATTGTGGAAAAGTTAGTAATTTCTGATTATTTCATGAAATAAATAGTTGTTATCCACAAAACTAGATGCTATCTGATTATATGCCAAATAAATTGGTATGATTCAACTTGCTAGTAAACTTGTTCAGTATATCACTTGGAATCTTCTACTACCAGAACGCAAAAGATCCTTCCTACGCGCGATCTGCTTCGGAAAGGATTTCTACATAAATATAACAAATCGGTCACTAGATGGAATTGTTTGGTTTCTTGTCTGATTTGCTCTGTTCCGTACTAGTTTCACTCGGCCCAGCAGTAGAAAATTGCTCAGTGCGACCTCTTTTTCGCATTTTCCAGCAATAAATCAATCCACCAGCTTCTTTTGAAACGCATAAATGACCGCTTGTGTACGATCTTGGACTTCTAGCTTCGATAAAATATTGCTGACATGGGTCTTCACAGTCTTTAGCGCGATGAACAATTCATCTGCAATTTCTTGATTCGACTTGCCTTTTGCTAGCAGTAATAAAACCTCAAGTTCCCGTTCTGTCAAATCTTCATGCAAGGCATGCGCTTGTCCGTTACGCATCTTGTTCATCATTTTCGATGTCACTTCGGGTTCTAGCACAGTTTGCCCCTGCATCGTCTCTCTAATCGCATCCGCCACTCGCTTGGCATTGGATGTTTTCAAAATATAGCTGACGGCTCCTGCTTCAAGCGCTGGATATAATTTATCATCGTCAAGAAAGCTCGTGACGATAATCACTTTGGCTTCCGGCCACTTCCCAATGATTGCAGCAGTCGCTTCCGCCCCATTCATTTCCGGCATGACCATGTCCATCAAAATAATATCAGGTCTTAGCTCTAGCGCACTTTCCACCGCTTCCTTGCCATTCGTAGCTTCCCCAATGACCTCCATATCAGGCTGCATTTGCAAATAGGTCGATACGCCGATGCGCACCATTTCATGATCATCCACTAACAAGATCCGAATCATCCGACAGCTCTCCTTTCTGGATTGGCAATTTCACTTCTACAATCGTTCCTTGGGATGGTACCGACACAATCTTACAACTGCCACCGATTTCAATTGCCCGCTCGCGAACATTTTGCAGTCCATACGATCCGCCTTTGCCATCGTCTTGCTTAAAACCAACACCATTATCTTGTACGCGCAAAATGGACAATCCATCTCGTTCAATTAATAACACTTCCACTTCAGTTGCCTGAGCATGTCTCAACGTATTCGACAAAGTTTCCTGCGCAATACGGAATAAATGATCTTCCGCACCTTTGGAAAGTTGAATTTCTTCTAAACGATGCCGAATGTCGAATGTCACTTTCTCCTTCAGCTCGATCAATAACTCTTCCAAACCTTTTGCGAGGGTCTGATTATGCAAGGCAGCCGGTCGTAAATGGAGAAGCAATGCACGCATTTCAAGCTGTGCTTGTTGAACCATTTTCTCCACTTGTAACAGTGGTTTTTGAATAGGTCCTTCATTCGCTTGCTCTGTGATCGCGGATAACAGCATGGAAGCGGCAAATAACTGCTGGGAAACCGAATCATGAAGCTCCCTTGCTAATCGCTGCCGTTCTTGGACGATTCGTTCTTGAATAATTTTATCCTGCGCTTCCACTCGTTCATCTGTAATTCGCCTCAAGCTGCTGCGTTGCGCTTCCAGAACTTGATACAATTGTTCAATCGAGTGATTCGTTTGTTTCCTCATTTTATTGGAAGTGATAAATTCCTGTTTAGAATGTAAATCCTCTAATTTCTTTGTAATGAAATTCTCTCTCGTCCGATTGTTGAGATTCATCCAACTGGAAATTCCTAAACTGATGATAAAGATAGTCGTCAGTAACCATGCAATCAGTGGCATGTCAGCCGCTTCTGTATTTAATAACAGTCGTCCGTATTCCTCTACAGACAGATCAATAAATACATAAAAAAACACAGCCACTAGCCCACTAAACATCAATGTTAGGAATAAGGTACGGCCTATAATCGCTTTCATTTCCTCCGCACCTCCACATCGCCAATCCAAGTAAATATGGAAATAATGAGTTCTGGATCATTCGGTTGTTTTGTTTCATAGCCATCTTTTTCTTGCAAGGTTTCATTCACCAATCGCTTGGGGGCACGCCCTAAGATACGTGTTTCTCCAAACAGTGTAGCGTAATGGACACGCACTGGAATATCGTACGGAAGCTCAATCGTAATTTTTCCAACACTTTGACGAATGGAAATAAAAGAAGCTCCTTTTGGCAAAACGGTATCCGTCACATCCACATGAATATTTCCGAACAACCCTTGAATGTGCACGTCCTCCCACTCATACGTAGAAAACGGTGTAGATTGAACAGAAAATAAACGATTCCTCCACAAACCATTGGATACGCTAGACTGAGGTGTCCTCAGCGATCCAAAAATTTCATTAGCAGGCGTACCTTTCCACATTTTCATTAAAATATATAGCACAACGCCCAAAATTAGCAATCGCAGACTCCAAAGTGTCAGCAGCGCCATGACAATGAAAAACAGACCGAGGATCGCTGTCCACTTGGCCCGTTTTCGATATCCATAGTAGAAAAATCCCCCACCCAAAAGGAGGAAAATGATATTGCCGTTTGAAAAGAAAAACGCTTCTATAAACACTAGCACTAGGAAACCTAGCGCAAACATCGCGACTTTATTGGAGCCTTCGCTATTCATTTCATTCTCCTCCTTCTCGATGAGGGAAGCCCAATGCTTCCCTCTATAGTTTACACAATTTCCTATGAGTTTGCGTTGGTTTTTTCTAATGACTCCAAGCGCTGCTCCATGGAAGATGCAGATTGCTTCGATGGCGTCGAACCACCAAGATTTTCAATATACGCATGCAAATGATCCAGCGTCGAAAACATGTCTTCTGGAGCGACAAAGCGATTCATCTTCTCCTCCGCTCGCGTGACGTTCTCCTTACCCATCAATTGTAGCTGACGAACTCGCATATCTTTCACACGATGCTTCATCTCTTCAAACTTTCGTTCCAATGAAAGCAATTCATGCGTGGCGTCTTGAATGCTCGCGGACAATCGTGCCACACGTCCCTCATACGCTTCGACTTCTGCTTTTGCAAATGAAATCAATTCCTCTTCTCCGGTCGCTTCCGCCAATTCTAACTGACGACGACGTTTCATCGCCATCAACTCTGCGTCTTGTCGCTCCTGCTCCAATTCCTCTTTCAGCCGACCTTGTCGCTCTAGCAATTTACCAATTTCTACAGTTTGCTGCTGCGCATCCAAAAAGTATTGATTCAGAGTAGCTAATGGATTTTCCTTCTTTTTTTTATCGAATAATCCATTCAAATCTTCCTGTACTGTATATTTTACACGATGCCAAAATGCATTCATGGTTCATCTCTCCTTTACTTTGTAAGTTCGTTCCATTGGCGTTCGAAATTTGTAAACGGATCATCTGATTTAGTGATAACTGGCTGAACCTCACGCTCATTCCATTTCCGCCACACATAATAAACTCCTATCAATGCGATGATGCCGACGAATGCGGGAATATTTGAAACCGAGCTGATCAAACTACAAATCAACACGATCATCCAAACTACCTTAGCAAATGTTGATTGGCTCTTTCTCCAGTAATGAAAACTAACAAACGCAATCAATCCGGAGACTGCAAGTGCGATCATCGGTGCCAAATTCGCTACTAGCGTAATACCCGCTACGATTCCCAGCAGCACAAGTCCAAATTTTTTCATGTGTATGTCCTCCCTTCATTTGTAACTCTAGTTTATAATGAATTCACCATTTCTCCGACAGCCCCACAGCGGATTTCATTCTACGACTTAAGGCTGAGTGGAGTGTAAGACTTGTTTGGAGCGGTTCTGCTTGGCTTTCGCTCGGTTCTCTCTGGCTTTGGAGCGGTCCTTCTCGACTTTCGATCGCTCCTCCCTGACTTTCGCGCGGTTCTCCTCGGCTTTCGCTCGGTCCTCTCTGGCTTTGGCGCGGTACTTCTCGACTTTCGATCGGTTCTCCCTGACTTTCGCGCTATCCGACATTTTTACCATAAAAAAAACAGCCAGATTTTCTCTGACTGTCCATCATCATTTGGTTATGCGAGCTAAACCATCGATCACCCCGGCATGAATTCCTTCGTGCCACGCAATAAACTGAAGAACTTCATCCACCGTGTTCATTGTCAGCAATTTACCGATAGAAATAGGCGATTCCAATACACGATCTAACTGCCCCTCTACAACTTGTGGAATTCGTTTACCTTGTTCTTTTAGTGCTACGACTAAATCTTCGGCACTCGGTGGAGTATCTTGCCAAGTGGAAGGACTGCTGCCTGATTTAAAAAACGAAAACCAGTCCCCGTGGCTCGGTTCATACTGATCCAACGCTTGGCTCAAAAACTCTTCGGTAGATACGTAGATATGTCCCACATTCCAGCGAATTGTATTGGAAAAGCCTTCTGGTTGCGTATCCCATGCATCCTCATTTGCTTTCTTAATCTGTCCTAATGTGTAACCTCTTGCAAGTGCTGCTTGCTGAATTGCTCCCATTTATTCCACCCTCTCACATTCCACTATTATCAATCTAAAAACAGCCACGCAGGTTAGCTGGCTGAGGTCAAGAAGGATCTGTTGGTTTTTTTATAGATTTATGTTCATTCCATTCATCGTGTGCTTGCTGATTATATTGTCTGTTATATTCTTCCTGATCCCCATATGGAAATTGTTCGCCTGGTTTCAGATCGTGATAATTTTGGCTTGGCGATTTATTTTGACTGTACGCAGATGGTTTGTGTTCACCTGTCCGATCTTGTGCATTTTCTCTGAAGACCGTAGTGGAATCAGAATCTGCAGGATCTGCAAGTGGAAGTTCATCTGATCGTTTCGCTTTCTTCCCACCATATATCTCGTCTTTCACTTTAGGTTCTAAATCTTTTTTGTTTGGGTACTTACCGTCAACAATTGTCATGCTACCACTCCTCCCTTTCATGCTCTCGATGATATAGAGACTCCACGTCCTATATATACCCTAGTTCGCCAACAGCTAAACCATTTCCTTCTCTAATCTAAAAATTCAGAGAAAGACAGGAGTTTTCACCTGTTTTTCTCTGAACCCTTTTACCCAGCGACTATATCTACCGTTACTTTAAACAAATCTCCATCGACTTCCACTTCCATCTTTCCACCATGCAAATCAACAATTGATTGGGCAATTGCTAGTCCAAGACCTGAGCCTTCTGTTTGTCTAGATTCATCGCCACGCTTGAATCGTTCGAACAATTCATCGGTATTGTCCCCAATTTCATATTTCGCTATATTTTTTATGGTAATGCGTGCTTGCGTGCCGACTTTTTGAAGGTTCACATACACTCTCGTACCCGGCAATGAATATTTCAATGCATTGATAAGCAAATTATCCAGCACACGCCACCATTTCTGTCCATCCACCATGGCATAGACCGGAATTTCAGGCAACGTAATTCGAACATCTAAACTCGACACCGCAAAATCTTCCGCATGCTCCGCCAACGCCTGTTGCATTAACTGATTCAAGTCCACTCGTTGCCTTGTCAGCTCCAAATTCCCACTTGCCATCTTGGAAACTTCGAATAAATCTTCAATCAATGTTTTTAGACGCTGTGATTTCTGATCCAAAATGCCAACATATTTGGCTCGCTCTTCAGTAGATAGTGTTTCATCTTTCAATAAATCCGTATACGTAATGATGGAAGTTAGTGGTGTCCGCAAATCATGACTGACATTCGTTATCAGTTCCGTCTTCAATCGTTCACTTTTCGCTTGTTCATTAATGGAGACACGGACTCCTTCACGTAAATTGTTCAAATTTGCAGCGTGCTTAGCGAGAGCAGATTTTCCTTTGACTGGAATTGCTTGTGTCAAATGCCCTGCTGCCATGTCACTCGTCGCAGCAAAAATTCGATTCAAGTAAGCACCTCTACTGGCAAATACGTATAGTGCAGGTAAACCCAAAAACATTACACAAGCTGCATAAATTAAGAAAAAGAAAGGTTCTATAAAACCTCCAACAAAACCGATACCTGCCAAAAAGAATCCAATCAGCAAGATGAATAATTGAACACCAATTGTTCGGTTGCTGAACATCTCCACAACATTCTGAATAAATGTAGCTGTATAACTATCTCGTAATGCCTGCTCCAAATAGCCTGGCTGTATGACTTGCTCTATTAAATGGACTACTTGAAACGTTAGAAGTGCCGTCAACAAGACTCCGAATAAGAGAAAGCTTACCACCATATTACCCGCTGTTCCCAGTGTGAAATATGTGAATTTATTCAGGATACTCCATGTTTCTGTTTGTATATAGTTTGCGAGAAAGAGTACAGTGAGCAGTAAGACAGCAGCTTTCAAATCAATTTTCCAGCGTGAATAGGCAGGTGCAAACCGAGAAAACAATACCCATTCTCTCCGAAACTTCACTACAGTGAGCAACGCCACAAGTGACAGTATACCAACCACCCAAAATGCGTACATGCTATATTTCCCACGCGTAAATTCTTGACTCTTTTCATACAAGCCGCCTGCAGCAAGTGCTTCTTTAGAAACAATGACGGTCCCTCGAAAGTATTGTGGTTTTTGACTGACGCTACGAACATCTTCACTTGTTAGTTCTATAGATGAATCTACAGCAGCGTCTCCTGTATACTCTGAGTAACTATTGTGATCTAGTAGAATTGAATCCGCCTTAAAATATCCATTAGATTCGTCAAATTTTTTCTTATAAGCTACGGGTACGCTGACGTCACCTTTCGTAAAACGCTCACCAGTGTCCACATTGACCAATTCATAGGAAATCGGTAAATTATCCTGCCGCCTGTTTTCTATTTCTTCTATATAAAGTTCCAATTGTTTTGCTTTCTGATTGCGAATCTTGTCCTCTATATGTTCATCACTTTCAAAATTTTTCTGAATATCTTCAATCTTGATATCACGCTCTTTCACTAGGGCTAATAATAGCGTTTCATTCTTCTCTTCTTTTGCTTGCATGATCCGTTCTGCATACTGCTCTTGAATATTGCTCAATTGTTCAGCTAATGTTCCAAACCTATTGCGATGTTCTTCAATCTCATCTTTTGAAACCGGCAATTCTCTAGCTGCTTTTTCAAAATCAATTGGATTTAGTACAGCAGCACCTAAGTGATCATATGTGCGCTCCATTCTCCATGAAAAATCCTCTTGATCAATGAGCGTTTTCCCAACAATCTGCGGAGCATAATGAAAAACGGACGGCAATGCGATGAGAACAATTGTAACTAGCGCTGACCAGATTCCTAATTGTATTTTTTTATTCATCCTATCGTCCCTCCTCTTACAAGGCGTCCAAAGTAATCAACAGCCATACTCAAGCGTTCCCATCCATTTGCGAATAAATCGACCGCGAATGACGCACAGTACAACAGACTGCCAATTGCAAGGACAATGGCAATGATTGACCAAATAAGCCCACTACTATTTCTCGATCTTGTAGCCAACGCCCCACACCACCTTCACGTACCGAGGATTTTTCGGATCCGCCTCAATTTTCTCCCGGATTTTCCGGATATGCACCGCCACAATGTTTTCTGCATTATACGCTTCTTCATTCCACACACGCTCATAAATTTCATTGATGGAAAATACTCGACCCGGATGCTTCATGAGCAATTCCGTGATCTTATATTCGATTGGAGTGAGCCGAACCGGTGTCCCATCCACCGTCAGCTCCTTCGCCTCTTCATTCAAGACGAGCCCATCGACTTCTATCATTTTTTGTCCATCATATGTTCCAAGTTGCACATAGCGCCGAAGTTGCGATTTCACGCGAGCCATTAGCTCCAGCGGATGAAACGGCTTTGTTACATAGTCGTCCGCACCGACAGACAAGCCATGAATTTTATCTGAATCCTCCGCTTTTGCGCTCAACATGATGATCGGGATATTTTGCACTTCCCGAATTTTGAACGTTGCTGTAATCCCATCCATATTCGGCATCATAATATCCAAAATGAGTAAATGTACTTCATTTGAAGCGAGCAGTTCCAACGCTTCTCGACCATCCTCTGCCTTCAGCACGCAATAACCTTCATTTTTTAGATAAATCTCAATCCCATCCCGGATTTCCTTATCATCATCAGCTACCAACACCGTAAACTCTGCCACTTTCCTCACCCCGCCTCACTAATAACTTCATTCTACCACCCATCTCTTAACAAAGATTCATGATAAGTATGAAGAAAATCTTAAGGTTTCCATATAGTCTATCCTTAAACACTCACAACAAAAACCTTCATCCGTATAATCCCAATAAAACAAGCCACACTTTTAAAGTGGAGGTGACGACAATGCCGAATAAAGACAAACGCAAAAAGAATGACAAAATGAGAGAAGAGTATGGGTACGGCTATGATCTCAGTCCAGATGATTTTGACGTGATCGGGCAAAATGATGCGGCAAAGAAGAATAACGCCAATTCACAAAAAGATAAGAAACGTGTGCAGACTGGTGACGACTATACCACCAATCCATAAGCATCCAAACAAGCACCCATCACATTGTGAATGGGTGCTTTTCATATATTTCAAAAAAGAATGTGGTCATATTTAGTAATTTCTCATGAAACTCTCATTTTCCTCACAGCTTCTTATAAATTAGCTCCTGTAAGATGTAATTATGCAACATTCACTACATTCTAAAGGAGAGATTCATCATGAAAAAACAAATCATTTCTACACTAGGTGCACTTATGTTAACAACAGGTGCTCTTCACGGAGTAAACGTTGAAGCGAGCCAACCTTCCACATCTCATCAGTCAGCTGCCATTTCCCATTATCAAGGTGGATACCAACACACTGCTTCAATTGACATCACCACACTTCCAGAATATGAAATGATTGCAACGAAAGTAGACGTAACTGGACTCAACTTTGGAATCGTAACCGATCAGCCAAGTATTCGTAAAATGCTTTTGAATGATGCGAAAGGACGTACACAATATAAAACGATTTATAATAAAACAACGAAACATCTAAAAATTATTAACACACGAGGCGGTCTTGTATTCAATCAAGTAATTACTGAGCAACCAGCTGATCAAGTACAAAAGCCTACTAAACCAGCTGTTAAACCCGCTACTCCAGAGTACGAAGCTCTATCTGCTAAGGTTGACTTGACTGGCTATAAAACACGTGTTGTAGAAGATAACCACTTTAAACGTATCACTTTATTTTCAGATTCTCAAAACCGCGTACAGTACAAAACCATTTTCTTCAAACGTACCGATGCTGTGAAAATTATTCGTTTATAATAGATTGAAAAAAGAAGCAGCCCAGACACCGTCTGGCTGCTTCTTTTCATCCCGTCTGCTGCTCCAATAATCCGTACTTCCGCTGAATCCGCTGTAAAATCTTGATCCAACTAGCACCAAAGACGATAAGGAAGAATACATTGGACAAAGCATGTGCTAAATCAAAGTAAATACTCGACACGTAAATCCCAACGAAAAACTCCCAAGACAGCGCTTCGATGTTGCTGACAATGATCCATATATTCATGAACCAGCCGAATAAGTAGCCCCATAAAAAGCCAAAGACACATTTTCCCCACAGCGTTTTCATCCACCGTGTATTGCGCAATAAACCTGCACTCATTCCCATCATCCCCCACGCATACATCTGCCATGGCGTCCACGGTCCTTGTCCAAGAAAGAAATTCGAGACGATGGCAGCTACTGCACCGACGATAAAGCCCGATTCAGCACCAAAAACGAGTCCGGCCATAATGATAATGAAAGAAGTTGGCTGCACGCTTGGCAAGCCAGCAAACGGAACACGCCCGACTGCTGCTATCGCCGCTAGCATCGCAAGCAGAACCACTTCCCGCCCAGCGACTTCCCTCCACTCGAATCGAGCGAAAAACGGTATCATAATACACGCAATCATAATCAAACTCAACAATAAATATGCCTTATAATGAAGAAAAACGATCGAAATGACGAGTAACGCCAATAACACTAAAGAGACGGCTAGTAAATATTTGCGGGAACGCTCCATGTCGCAACAGCCTCCTCATACGTTAAGACTTCCGGCTGTTGTGTTTCCCGTGTCGCGCGGTTGATCGCCGTCGTATAAAAATAATTTCCTTTAAACAATTCATTCGGCGTTCCGTCCGCTGCGATTTCCCCATCAAACATCATTGCGCAGCGCTCTGCATATGTTGCAGCAAACCCGATATCATGCGTGACCATGAAAATCGTCAGTCCTTGTTTTTGTAAGCCGGACAGCAATTCACCGAGCTGTTGCTTCGAAATTGGATCCATTCCTTTCGTTGGTTCGTCAATGAACAGCATCTCCGGCTCCCCCAATAAAATACAGGCGAGTGCTGCTTTTTGAACCTCGCCACCTGAACAATCGTAAGGGTGTCTCGAGCGCAAATGGGCAATTCCAAATGCTTCAAGCAATCGCTCGATCCTCTTCGTTGTATCATCTAATCCGAGACGTTCGCCCAGACTTTTCATCTCCTCTTCAATCGTTTGCTGAACGAAATACGTACGAGGATTCTGCGGCAAATACGCAATCTTGCCCAGCCAATCCGTATCCTTACTTTTTTTCATATCCCTTCCCTTAAATCGAACTTTCCCTCGTTGCGGCTTGATGCTTCCCAAGCTCACGCGCAATGCAGTCGTTTTCCCACTACCATTTCCACCAACCAATGAAAAGAATTGTCCTTTAGGAATCCCTAAATGAAAACTTTTCAGAACGAACGGCTCTTTCTTCTTATACTGAAAATGTACGTCCTCCATCTCCAGCAGCATCTGTTCCATGCGTGGTTTCAGCTGCACATCAGAACCAATAGCTTCCCGTTCTTCCCGACCAATCCATTGCTTACACTCTTTAACAGTCAACGGAATAGATTGACGAATCGGCTGTTTTTCAAACTCCATATAGAGACGCGCAAATGCTGGGAGATAGGGATAAAATGCTGTTTCCTGATCCGCATATAGCTCTTCAATAACTTGTCGGCTAGTGCCGTTATAGCGCAATCTGCTGTTCTCCATAAGAATCACTCGATCCGCCATGGCATACAGTTCTTCCAATCGATGCTCCACCAGAACAATGGTCATACCCGTTTCTTTGTTCAACCGTTCCAACATTAGGACAAGTTCTTTTGCAGCTACCGGATCTAACTGTGAGGTAGGTTCATCCAACAACAGGACACGCGGTTTCATCAGCAACACAGACAATAGATTTAGTACTTGCTTCTGTCCACCCGACAATTCTGAAGGCTTGGCGTTCAGCAAGTCTTCCACACCGAAAAAGTGAACCATCTCCGCCACTCGCTTACGCATTTCAAACGTAGAATAGCCTAGGTTTTCCAAGCCAAATACGATTTCCTGCATCACTTCGTCCATGACGATTTGATTGTCAGGATCTTGAAACACATAGCCTACCTGCTCTATCATCTGGCGAGGTTCCCATTCATTTAGCGGTTTGCCTTTGTACAGAATGTCACCTTCCAGATTACCCGTAGGCGTCAATTCTCTCTTTAGCAGTTTCAACAATGTCGTCTTACCGCTGCCGCTAGCACCACCGATTACAACAAATTCTCCTTCATTTATAGAAAAACTAATGTCTGTCAGCACGTTTTGGTTTGCATCAGGGAAAGAAAACGACACATGATTTAAATTGAATAATTCCATTTTAGCTGTTCTCTCCCTTCTACAAATACTGGAAATAGTGCGATAGCCAAGCTACTTACAAATACCAACCAATCTAACAGGTATAAATGCAACGTGCCAAGCGCAGGGTAGATAATGATTTTCCCATAGCCTAAAAATCCTCCAACGACGCAGACCGTGAACAGCAACACAAGATAGACGAGCCATCGTTTATCGGATTTGTTCATTCGATAGGGTATGTAGGGTTTCCGTTTGCCTAATCCATAGCCTCTCGCTTTCATAGAATCTGCTGTTTCAATCGCTTCCTCCAATGACCAAGAAAGCAAAATCTGTAGGATGGACATGCCACTTTTTGCTCTTTCACGAAGTGTTCCTTGCGTGATCGTCATCCCTTTCAGCCGCTGAACGTCTTGGATTTCCGTCAAACGTCTTTTCAACAATGGAACAAATCGTATCGATAGCATGACCAAGAAGGCTGTTTTCGGTAGGATTCTAGAGAAGATGAATAATAATTTATTGCCATTCAACACGATGTTCAACGAGATGAATAATAAAAGGATCATCAATAAGGACATAGACGTTACAACACCATAAAGCGTGGCCTCTAGCGTCACTTGCTTCCCCCTAAAATAAAAGAAGATATGCGTACCTCTTGAATTGATGAACGGATTAATCAAGATGATCAGCAATGTCATACCGATCATCCATGGAGCCCATTGTTTCATGGCTTGCCCTCCATCATGCGTAAAATTGACCGCAATCAATGCCAGACAACCTGCCAATAAAAAAATGGGATGGTTAAAATACATCGCGAAAAAGCCAACGCATATGTAATAGAAAAACATCACGAAAGGGTGAACAGCTTGTATTCCGTTGCCCATCAGTAATTCCCCTCTCTTTATCTACGGAACGGCTTTAAGTTCGCATTCAGGTCTACACCTAAATTCGTTGTATACAGCCATTCGACTTGGTCACCGTCCATCAATGGCACAACGCCCGCACCACGGTCAGGAAATATTCCATTGACACGGTACATCCAGCCACTCCCCTGTCCTCTGTCAAATTCATAGACATTTGCCATTCCTTCTACATAGGCAGTCGCTCCTTGTCCTCCGCGATAATCCATTTGCACTTTATGCTTCTTCGTAATTTCAATTAAAGCTGCTAGTACCGTATCTCCGTCTTGAATTTCCATTTCGGTTGGAGGTAAAGGGACTTCACTTGGTGAGATCACAATTGAGTAGACAATTTTACTTTTAGCTGGAGCAGCTGGTTTTTCTACAGCAGGAGGTGTAGGTTTTGGATCTGGCTTGACCGCTGGTTTCTCTGTCGGCTTAGACGCTGGCTTTTCTGTTGGTTTTGCGACAGGTTTTTCCGTTGGTTTAGGTGCCGGCTTTTCTACTTTCGTCGGTTGTTTTTCCGATGGAGTTGTAGGTTTTTCCTCTCTTGGTTTCGTCACTTCTGGCTGTGCAGGTTTTGGTTTAGCAACAGGTGCTGTTTCTGTTTTAGCTGTATCTACCTTATCGTCGGTGGTAGATTCTCCATCATTTGTTGCTTGTTGTTCAGGATTCCCTTTGTTATCTTCTTTCAAATCGCCGGATAATTCTTCATCTATTGGTTCATTGGGCTGTTCCTCGATAGTGGGAACGTTCTCGATGTCCTGATCTTCAAGTCCTGTGGGCTTTTGAAGAGAAGAACCGCACGCAGTCAGCAGGAAAGCGAGCGTCAGAATGAGCAGGAAACCTGTAAACTTCTGTAGTTGTTTCAAGATGAAACCTCCTTATGGAAAAATGAAGACAATCTTGCACTTCTAGAGTGCAAGATTGCTTGATTATTTTGTATTCAAAAACTCTACGATCATTTTAGCGGCTTGTGCACGTGTAGTGGAATCACCTGGCTTAAAGTTACCGTTGATTCCCTTTGCCATATCAAGATCATATAGCATCGTCATGGCACGAATTGCCTCTATATTATAGCTATTGATATCTCTAAACGGAGCCACTTGACTGATTTGATACTTTTTACCGTTTTGTACTTCATATGCTCGGTACAACATGAGCGCCATTTGAGCACGTGTGACTTTTTGAGTAGGCAAGAACTTACCATCTTTACCGTTCACTAACCCATGATGATACGCAGCAGCCATTTCAGCCTGTGTATCTTTTGAATAGCCTTTGGTATCTACGAATGGATTCTCTTTATTTGTCTTGAGATCCAATGCACGTACTAAAATCGATACAGCTTGTGCACGAGTCAAAGATTGATTCGGTCTGAACGTGCCATCTTTATAGCCACTGAAAATTCCTTTGTCAACAGCTTGTTGGATATAATTTGCTGATCCATGTCCTTTAATATCCGTAAACTGCGGCGGTGTAGGATTTGGATCTGGTGTTGGTTCTGGGTCTGGAGTTGGTTCTGGTTCTGGAGCCGGCATGACCGGAATTTCACTAAAGCTATACAATGATCCCTTTTCTTTAGTGAATAAATCATAGGCAACTAATGCTTGCAATGCCTGCTCAGTCGCAATCGCATTGGAACTGCGATCTCCTGCTGTATGTTGGAATCCACCGTCTGGCATTTGGAAGCTAAGTAGATGATCCAATAAATTGTTGCCATTCTTCGTGAACATCGGAATACGCGGATCGATTTGATTGGCTGTCAATCCGATGATTACTTGTGCTGTCGCTTCGCTAGAAATTCCTCCAACGAATGCTTCGTCGAAACCACCAGTTGGCCCTTGTGCATGTGATAAGAACTGAACAGCACGGTCCAATGCGTTTCGAACTTGCGGCTGATCAGTGTATGGAGCAATTGCAATCAATGCCATAGCTGTAATATCAAAACTAGTTGAGCCTGCTTTATCTGTTGAAAGGCTCCATGAACCATCGTCTTTTTGATATTTCAATAATTCAGCAAGTAAGCTTTCACGTGTCCATTTCGCATTACTCGGCACTTGGTATCCTTTTGAATCCAGTGCGATTAAAGCGAAAATAATACCGTTATTTCCTTGGAACGTCATACTGTCAGCACCTGTTGCATGCTTTTCACTATTGTATATTTTGTCTAACAAGTTAAAGCCTTTGCCATCCGCGTTCTTAGGATCGATCCCTAACGCAGCGGCAGTCATCGCTAGACGCTCTACATCCGTAATTTTCATTCGACCTTTTCCAGATCTGCTGATGACTTGATCTTGAAGATGTGCTTGGAATTCTTTCTTATAGGAATCCGGTACTTTCTTTCCGGCTTTCACCAGACCAATTGCTTGCCATTCGCTATCCACCTTACCTGCTAGGATATTGGAACTCGCTTGATTGATCGCTGCCGACACTACTTTTGTGTAGTCCTTTACTGGTGGGATAATTGGTTCCGGATCTGGTTTTTGCACGGGTGGAACAGGATTTGGATTCGGCACAGGATTTGGTGTTGGATTTGGATTCGGTGCCGGCTCAGGATTTGTTACCGCAGGCCGATAGGTGACATTCAATGTTTTCGTCACTGTTTCATTCTGCGCATCCGTCGCCTGTATTGAAATCGTATTGTCACCCGTTTGCAATATAGCATTCACGGAGTTGCCTGTGACCGTCATCTGCTGACCATTTACAGTTACTGTCGGTACAAGCTGTGTCCCAAAATAACTCTTAGCATCTACTTGCAATGGAAGTGTTTGCTGTTCAACGGTAGCGCCTGAAGTTACTCCTGAAACCGAGAGCGTCGGCTCCAGGTTTTCTCTGAACGGTGCCAGTTCGGCATTGAGATCCTGACCTAAGTTCGTCGTATATTGCCACTCGACTTTATCTCCAGGAATGAGTTTAATCACTCCTGCACCGCGATTTGGGAATATACCATTAACGCTATACATCCAGCCACTGCCTTGACCACGATCAAACTCAAAGACACCATCGATACCTTCTACATAGGCGGAAGGTCCATTTCCGATCGCTTTCATTTGAATTCCATTTTCTGCCGTACTGCGTTCTAACACATCAAGAACTGTGTCGCCCTCCTTAACTACTACGGATGAAATCGGCATCGGTACTTCTGATGACGAAATAACGATAGAATGCTGCAGAGTTTGTGTTGCCTGCTTTGCTAAGATTGGTGCCGGTTCTTGTGCGGATACTGGTGCAATCGGCATGAGGATCGCTGCGCTTGCTAAAGCAAAGGCGGCCGTTAACTGAGTGAATTTCCTGATGGTAGAAATAAAGCATACCTCCTAATTTCTCTCTTCTTTTAAAGGAGAACCTATATTATTGAATGATGAATAATTTGCGAGTTGCTTGCTTTAACGTTGTTCCATCTTCAGAAACTGATTCTACGATGAACAGCGAATACAACTCTCTACTTGTATAGTTTGTTTGCGGTGTCACTGTTGCTACAGCTCCATTTACTGTAATGCTGACCGGGACTCGCTGTCCTTGTGCATCTTCCACATAAATTTTATTTAGATTAGATGGAGTATTCTGTAGCGTTTTATTAAATGTGATATTCCACTTTTTATTTGGCTCGACTACTTGTGCCGGGAAATAGTGGTATGATCGATCATTATCCACCAAAAAGACTCGTTTTGTTCCTTGTGGTATCGAGGCCGTTTGCTGATTGCCTTGTTCTCCTACTTGGACAATGAAGTACCCGTCCTTTGTCTCCGTTTTCTCGATAAAGGTTTGAGACCATGCACCATATTTGTTTTTCTGTACGCTGAGAAGACTGTCATTCAAGACTCCTTTAAGAGAAGAATGTCCTGAAATTTCTGGCTGTGGCTGCGTCTCTGCTTGCGAGAAGTCATACAAACTTCCTTGACCTTTTGTGTATAGATCGAATGCTACGAGCGCTTGCAATGCCTGTTCTGTAGCCATGTTGTTCGATGCCGAATCTCCTGCTGTATGTTTAAAACCGCCATCTACAGCTTGAAAGCCTAATAGATGATCCAACAGACTAATTCCATTCTTGGTAAAACGTTCGCCTTGTGGATCGATTTTATTCGCAGTCAATCCGATGATTACTTGTGCCGTTGCTTCGCTAGAAATCCCTCCAACAAATGCTTCCTCAAAACCGCCAGTTGGCCCTTGATGTTCAGATAAAAAGTTTACAGCGCGATCTACTGCATTCCTAACATTAGATTGATCGGTGTAAGGGGCTAACGCAATCAATGACATTGCGGTCATGTCGTAACTTGAAGAACCTGTATTGCTAGTTGATAGACTCCAAGCACCGTCGTCTCTTTGATAGCTAAGCAATTCTGCAATAATTTTTTCACGATCCCAGCGCGCATTAGTTGGAACACTGTAGTTTTTCGTGTCCAATGCAATCAACGCGAAAATCAACCCATTCGTTCCTTGACGTGTCATCGTATCGATATCTCTAATATCTTCACTGTTGTAGATCTTGTCCAACAAGTTAAACTCTTTTATATTCGTTGGATCTTTTCCAATAGCTACAGAAGCTATAGCTAGGCGTTCCACATCTGTTATTTTTAGACGGCTTCCGCCAGATTGTCCGATAACTTGGTCTTGTACATTTTGATAAAACACTTCCTCATAGCTAGCTGGAACAGTAACGCCTGCTTTCGCTAATCCGATTGCTTCCCACTCACTGGAAACACCCTGCTGTAGGATATAAGCAGTTACTTTTTGCAATGCCTGCTGAACATCATCTTGTGTGGCTTTCATTACAGAAACAGTTTCCTGAGGCTCACTCGCAGCCACATTTACTGTTGGAGACAACAAGGTCAAGGCCAGTAAAATACTCGCAAAGACCGATAAATAACGCTTGTACAATTAAATTCCCCCTTAAGATAATTTTCATCTATATATAATAGATGTTGTTCCATAAACGTAAAAAGCCCTCGCCTCCAGAAAGAGACAAGGGCACTATGTATAAGGACATTACATCAAGGATTTGATCCAATACAATATGCAGACCTCTCTCCGGGAGGCGTAATGCATGTTATTTTGGCAAGTCTCCTGACTTATGAGCGCTAACACACCTTCATCCTTCCCAGTTATTCACCAGTGGCTTTTTGAAGGCGCTACTCATTTACAGTGGCCGGACCGTTCAGGATTTTCACCTGATTCCTTTTTCATCTTTGTACCTAATACAAAGAACCAAAATATTCTATTAAACTTTTAAACCAGTATACCATAGAGAACCATTATAGTATTTAGTATTTTAAGAGAACAGCAAAAAAAGCTGATGATTCATGTCTATCCATCAGCCTTTGCATATTCATTTCACTACAGATCGATTTTTTTAGATGAACTTCACTTGCTGATTCGACGTCCGCAATGGTGATGTTCACCTTCCCATTATTTCTAGTTGGTTTGAACAGCTGGTATGATCAATGAAAACACGGGCTGTATACCTAAGTAATGAAGAGAATGTATCAAAGTTCCTGGTAATCTCTCTGGTACGTTCCCCCATCTTTCACTTCTGCATGGTATAACGCTTTTAAAGCGAAACTTTTTTCTAATTCGTGCTCTTTCATAATAGCCTTCAATTGTCTATTCAACTCAGGACTTTGCTTTACGAGCTGAGACATTTTATTTTGATTATATTGCATGAAATTCCCTCCTTATTACTTTGGTTTCTTTAGTATAGCACGCACGTCTGAAATTACGTCTAGGAATGCAATTAGATCATTCACCTAGAAAAAAACATCAGTTGTCGATATACTGGAAAAGATTTTTCTATTTTTTCTTAAAGGAGTCTTATTAATGAATGTGAAAACACTCACCGTCAGTGGTATTATTGCGGCACTTTATACAGCCGTCACTTTAGCCATTCTTCCATTTGGCTTTACCAATATCCAGTTCCGGGTATCCGAAATGTTCAATCATCTTATCGTCTTTAATCCCCGTTATATTTTTGGAGTCGTAGTTGGGGTGTTCGTCTCAAACCTCCTGCTATCAGAACTGGGACCGATTGATCTAGTATTCGGCGTAGGACAATCCATCCTTGCTCTATCGCTGACAATTCTATTTTCCCGCTTCACTTCCAATATATTAGCACGGATGGTCTTCAACACGTTCACCTTCACAGCTACTATGTTTTTAATCGCTTGGGAATTAAACATTGTGCTACATCTACCATTCCTTCTAACTTGGCTGTATGTAGCAATAGGAGAGTTTGCTGTCATGGCAATTGGAATACCCATTATGCAAGCGCTAAATAAACGGTTGCACTTTGCTAAGTTGATTTGACTACTACTGAAAAAACGGATGTCAATTAGACATTTTCTCATCTTATATATTTTGAAAGATTGCTATTTAACTAATGGTCACTTTTAAAGTTTGTGACATCTGACAAATGGGTACAATTAAGGGTATGTGACCATATTTACCTACCCGGTCAGTATCTGCGCGGACTACAGGCATTAAAGGGGGACTTATGAAAAAAATTTCACTAACATTTCACATCACCATGGCGCTCGTCATATTCGCAGTCGGGTACGGAGTGATCGCACCAGATCACTTTGAGGAAATGACGACTACTATAAAAAACATAATTGCTGATACAGCGGGCTGGTACTATTTATTGACAGTCTCTATGCTATTTTTCATTTCAGTCTTTCTGATATTTAGTCCAATTGGAAGAATTCGTTTAGGGAAAGATAGTGATAGACCGCAATTCTCTATGATTTCTTGGCTCGCTATGCTGTTTTCTGCAGGCATGGGGATTGGACTGGTCTTTTACGGGGCAGCAGAGCCACTATCCCATTATGCAGTGAATCCCGCCACTACAGCCGTAGAAACAAAAGCGGCTTATAAAGAAGCTATGCGACAGACTTTTTTTCATTGGGGCTTCCACGCATGGTCAGTCTATGGGATGACAGCTCTTGCGTTAGCATACTTTCAGTTCCGCAAAGGTCAGCCTGGTTTGATCTCTGCTACTTTGCACCCTATCCTCGGTGACCGTGTAAACGGGCCTCTCGGTACCATAATTGACGTATTTGCCATTTTCGCTACAGTTTTTGGCGTTGCCACATCTCTAGGTTTTGGTGCTGTTCAAATAAATGGTGGACTGCATTATCTTTTTGGAGTTCCGGTCGGATTTACATCTCAACTGATCATTATTGCGATTGTAACCGTCTTGTTTTTAATTTCCGCTTGGAGCGGACTTGGTAAGGGTATCAAAATCCTATCGAATGCCAATATGGTATTGGCGCTCGCTCTATTAATATTCGTCATTGCGTTAGGACCAACGTTACTGATCTTCAATATGTTCACGGACTCTGTCGGGGGTTATTTGGAGAATCTCATTCGCATGAGCTTCCGAACTGCACCTCTTGATCCTGAAAACCGTACATGGCTCAATGATTGGACAATATTTTATTGGGCTTGGTGGATGGCTTGGTCACCATTTGTCGGAATGTTCATCGCGCGAGTATCTAAAGGAAGAACTATTCGAGAATTTATGATTGGCGTGCTAGTCGTGCCAACAGTGTTAAGTGCAATCTGGTTTTCAGCATTTGGTACTACTGCCATCGAAACGCAAAAAGAAGGGATTATTGATTTAGCTTCCACTGCAACCGAACTGACGATTTTTGAAATGTTTAGCGGATTGCCTTGGTCCTTTGTTATTTCCATGATCGCCATTTTGCTTATCATTTCATTTTTCATCACTTCTGCAGATTCTGCCACTTTCGTATTGGGTATGCAGTCATCCTACGGGTCGTTAACACCGCCCAATAATTTAAAAATTATATGGGGAATTATTCAGTCAACGATTGCAGTTATTCTATTATCTGTCGGTGGTCTCAATGCGCTGCAAAATGTCATTATCATCGCCGCCTTGCCTTTTTCCATTATTTTGATCATGATGGTCACTTCCTTGTTCAAGTCTTTGAAGGAAGAGCGAAAGAAAGTAAAACGACGATGACTACTTCATATTTAATGAGGAAAACTTACTTCATCCTAGTCTGTTTCTAGATTGAGGAAATGTTCGTGGGTTGCTAGTTTGGAGCGGTGTGCCTCAATAAATGTTCGGTCCCGAGAGGTTTTGGCTCGGTTCCAAAACACTTTGGTGCGTTGCGGACTGACTTTCGCTCGTTCCACCAGTTTTTGGATCGGTGCAATAGATGTTTCGCTCGGTTACACATTAATACCAAAAAGCCACCGATCAACGGTGGCTTCAGACTGTAGAAAAACTCCGGAAATTTGGAGTTTTCCTACAGTCTATTTTCTTTTACAATAGAGTAAACGCCAGGAAAAGTTGATTTCC
>NZ_WHVW01000020.1:2500-60126 GCF_009651005.1 Sporosarcina obsidiansis | reverse complement strand
TTTTTGAGATTACCATTATAGGAGAGTAGGTAACACGCGTAACCAAATCGAATTGTCTATTTCTTGCTCTATAATAATATCTATCATTTTGTAGCACCCCAATAAAATGATCCAAAATATTGGTACGGCTCGATTTCTTAAGAGTTTAATGGTGAATCTTCATATAAAGAAAATCCTATCCAAGGCTTTACTGTCTTGGATAGGATTTATTCGTTAGGAAAACATACCAGACAACTACATAGTATGAACCAGGACAATTTCATCAATTATCGGTATTTCCATTTTTAGTGAAGATAGAAACGTTTCTTCTATTTTATTGTCGATTTCACAAATCGTTATGGCATCACCATTAATTTTTGATCGTTCATTCGCCATGCGAGCGATATTATATCCATTTCCATAAAGAATTCTCGATAAGTCGGCAATCACTCCCTTTTTATCGGTATGGCGGATCACCAGTGTTGAACGTTCTCCCGAAAACTTTAGCGGATACTCATTGAATTCCTGAACTTCCACCTTTCCACCGCCTAATGAACTGGCCAATACCTTTACAGTACGTGTAGTACCTCTCAATTCAACAAGCACGGTATTCGGGTGATAACTTCCGAGTACGCGTTTCTGGAATTCGTATTGCAATCCATTTTCTTCAGCAATTTCTTTGGCATTCGGAATGCCTTCATCCATTGTAGTCAACCCTAAAACACCCGCTAGTAAAGCTAGGTCTGTCCCATGGCCTTGGTAGGTTTTAGCGAAGGAGCCCATCAGTGAGAACGTTACAGACAGTGGATTTTCATTTAATAGCTGGCGGGCAATATTGCCAATTCTAACCGCTCCAGCAGTATGTGAACTCGAAGGACCCACCATTACAGGGCCGATGATTTCATATGCACTTTGGTATTTTGCTGGCCCCGAACTACTGGCTTTGTCGCCAAAAATTTGCTCTTTTAATTTTTGCCCCGTTGGTGTTCCGGCAAGACCGCCTATCCCGGTTTCCCTTAGCGATTCAGGCATTTGCTGTCCTACTTCATGCATCACATGGATGACTTCATCTGGAAGAATGATGCTTACCACCCCGGCTAACGCCATATCTGCTGCAGCTTGCGCAGTTATTGCATGTAGACCGTTGCGTAATATACAGGGTATTTCCACTAAACCTGCAACTGGATCACAAACCAGCCCAAGTGAATTTTTCAATGCAATACCGACAGCATGTCCTACCTGTGCCGGTGTTCCGCCAGCAAGTTCAACTAATGTTCCTGCCGCCATAGCAGTTGCCGAACCGACTTCAGCTTGGCATCCGCCAGCAGCTCCTGATATCGAAGCTTTATTGGCAATGACTAAACCAAGAGCAGAGGCAGTGAAGATTGACTGGACAATCTGCTCACGGGTGAATTTTCCACTATCAAGCGCATGAACAAGTACAGCTGGCAAAATCCCTGCTGAACCAGCAGTTGGTGTCGCTACAATCCGTCCCATTGCTGCATTTACTTCTGACACTGCCAATGCATTGGCAGCAGCATTCAATGTAATAGGGTCGACAAATGAATTTCCTTTTTCCGCATACTGATAAAGCCGATTTCCATCTCCACCCGTCAAGCCAGTTCGGGACATCACAGGACTCATTGTCCCTTTGCGGACAGCCTCTTCCATAACGGTTAATTGTTCAGACATTTTTTTAATGATCGTTTCCTGAGGTTCACCTTTCTGCTCGACCTCTGTTTGAATCATCAATTCCGAAATGGTTGTGTTCTCTTGCTCCGCTAATTCAATTAATTCTTTTAGACTTGTAAAAGACATATGATCACTCCTCTTAAGAAGATGGTCCATGCGACGCACTCATATACGTCAATTTGGTTTACTTTACTCTATTCTGAAAAAAAGTTCACTATTGTTTTGCAACAGAAAACTAATTGAAATACTTCAAGAACTATATGTAATGAAACATCTAACCAATATTGAGCAGTGTTAATAACGTATGAGTGGAGAAATCAGTACTCGATTCAATCACTTATAGTAAGTACATATTATCTCATTTTTCTTACTTGTTGAAGTGTTTAATTTCCGCTTTTATTGCAAAAAAGAACAGTATAAGTATTTCACTTTTACTGTTCTTCTATTATCTAAGTTATCTATATTCTATTTAACAAGTTATATTCCTTTAGCACTTCCCTGGTATGCTTTACGACTGCTTTCTGTTTGCCATTTACTTATGATAAGGTTCACCGTAACTACTGCGAGTAAGGTTTTTCTAATTAATACCTCTAAATCTTTCCTAGTTTAAACCATCCAAAAGTTCTATAATATATTTTGATGTATCCTTCATCTGCTGTTTATTTGTTATTGAAGATTTCCCGTCACCTTTTTGATGTCCATAATCTCCAAAACCTCCATGATTTCCACCTTTTATTTCTATAAATTCTGAGTCACTTGGCACAACATTTTTAGCCTCTTTTACTTTGTTTAAATCTGCAACTTCATCACGGCTTCCCCATAGTGACAAGACTTTTATCCGTTTACTACTAAGATTTGTTTTAGTTTGGGGATAGGACGCTAACAATACTAAACCTTTTATTTTATCATTTTCAAGTGCATAATCTGATGCCATAACGCCCCCTAAAGAATGTCCTCCGATCACCCAAGTATCAATATCTTGATGATCACTTATTATACTGTGTGCTCGATTAGGTGATAAAATTGCTAGGTTAAATCTCATTTTAGCAATACTCACGGTATATCCTTTTGATGCTATTTCTTTTGCTATAGGTGCATATGCTGAAGCCTCTACCTTTGCTCCTGGATAGAAAATAAATCCTATATTTTTAGCATTAGATACTGGTTCAAATAATATATCTCCATTTTCTTCAACTTTAACTAGAGAGCTGGATTTCAAACTATCCAAAGCTAACGAACTGGCCTTATAGTATGAACTTACATAAATAAAAAATCCTGAAACTACTATTATGAGAAAAATAGCAATTCCAGTAAATATTTTAAACTTTAATGATTTCTTCTGTTTCATCTTCTATCTCCTTTCTTCTGCTCGTTATTATATTTAAATCTGGCGTATATTTTATCATACTTATGATAAGGTTCAACGTAACTAATATAAGTGCGGTTTTTATACTGCACTCAAATATAAATCTAATGATGCTTCAACTTCCTTCGCAACTAGTTCAACAAATTTCGAATAATCCTCTGTCGTATGTTCTTTATCTAAAGCATTATAATACGCTAAACGATTCTCTACACGAATATTAATTGGCGGATAGCCGGATTTCATTAGCTCTAAGTTTAATAAAAATCTTGATGTACGACCTTTTCCATCAATAAACGGATGAATGCCTACAAAAATGGCATGTAGCATTGCACCATGTACAATTGGGTGCAACTGCTGAGCTTCCTCATCATACCATAGCATTAACGCATCCAACTGTTCTTGAATTTTAAAAGGTTCCGGTGGTATATGCATTGCACCCGAAATAAACACTTGCTGATTTCGATACACACCTGCATATTCATCGACAATTCCTTTAAGTACCAATCGATGTGAATTTTTAATTTGCCATTCTGAAAATGGTTCTTCTTTTCGAACAATGTCTTCTACATAATTAATTGCATCTCGGTGGTTAATAACCTCTAGGTGCTCGCGCATGGTCTTCCCACCAACTGTAATACCCTCTAATACAACCTTTGTTTCATTGATTGTCAGTGAATTACCTACGATGGCATTTGAATTATATGTCCATTCTAAAAACAGCTTTTCTCGTAGGCTTTGCACTGTGTATTTCAATAATGGACTTTTGCCATCTAGGCGCGCTTTTTTACCATCGATTTGTTCAAACAAACTATTACTTCCTTCACATTTTTATCTTATACCGATTCTAACAAATACAATAAGTACTTACTGTGAAATCAAACTAGGGGGATGACTAAATGATTGCTTTCAATTATGGGAAATACCAGGTATATACTAAATTAATTCAATTAATCAAATTACAGGAAGCTCTAAATAATGAAAGATTGTTACACTATGGGGATTTGCTTGGCTATTATTTTTCATTGGAATGGCTAGATTCTCGTTACCTGTTCCATTCTTCTTGCTTAAAACTTGGGTTTGCACGGTCACGTTAATGAAACGTCCGGGGGTAGACGATTTTCTTACGTTCAAAAAAGAACCTCATCGTGGTGTTTGTGTTCACCGTTCTGCAAATAATTACAAAGTACATTTTCCTTTATTGGGCTCTTCACCAAAACATGTTCTTGACTATTAGTAATACTGGATCCATTCCATATTGCACTCAAGTAAAATCGACTCTTTATAATGCTCTGGATTACGTGTGAAAAAATGACGATGTTGCAGTGCTTTGATGAGGTTGTTTTTACCCTCCACAGCTGCATTTGTGAAGCGTAACTGATGGTAATTACAGATTTCATCCCGCCAATTGTACATCGTTTTTAAACAATTCTGAACTGTAGGATGATTGATGGCTTCCCCTTTTTTAAGCCAACATTGATAACCTTTTTTCGCGCGCCTATACGACGAACTACAGTCATACCAGTCAATAAACATTTCTTTCCACTCATAAACTCGGCGTAAAATAGGGGCGTATTGAAGAAGTCTTTCTAACACAGCACGTTCTTCCACAGATAGCTGGTCATTTCGTTTTCCAAGAATACGAAAGTGCTGTTTCAAATCTTTTTTCGCAAAAGGAGCCACATCTTTTTGAACAGATCTTCGAATGGTTTGAAGTGCTTCTGTGACATATCGATTTACGTGGAAGCGGTCTGCAATACGGATGGCTTCAGGGTACATACTTTTCGCAAATGTGTGATAAGCTTTCGCTAAATCCATGACAATTGCGCGTGGTTTCAATGCGCAAAGACTATATTGCGTATGAAAATACGTCTCCAATTCGTTGATTGTGCGTCCTTTGATGACATCTAAAAATGTACCATTTCGCAAATCATGTAAACCAGTGTTATACGTATGCCCTTTACGAATCGCAAAATCATCGATGCCGAGTACAAGATTCGGACAGTTTAGTGCCTTCTGTTGACAAGCCTGTTGAACCTGTAAAACCGCTACTTTCTTCCAAGCACGCACGACACGTGTAACTGTAGAAGCAGGTGTTTCAGTCACGCGCGCTGTATGTGTGATTGTCGATCTGATTGCCTGTTTAGGTAAAATAGCTTCAAACGCTTTCGTATAGCGCTTTTTAGGCGCAACAAACGAATAATCACAAACGATGGAAGTCGTACTATCTTTACACGAAAGGCGAATAGCAGGCAATTTCAAGTATACTTGACAACCAAACGCATCCAGGTGGCGCACCTTCCTCGTATAGCCGATGCCACGGCGAATCTTTTGGCATGAGTTGCAAATTGGACAGGGTTGTTTGTGTTCAATCGGCAATACCTCAATGAAAATCTGCTGCTCGACTTTTTCTGTTGTAACAATATTTAACTGTGGTAAATCCCATAAATTCTTGATAGAATGAGAATGCATCTGTATACCTCGCTTGGTTGTTTGGTCGTACTCTCAACTTTAGCGGATACAGGTGCTTTTTTGTACACTTTTTTTATTCAAGAACAGATTTTGGTGAAGAGCCCTTTATTGATGATATTATTTAGATAGTCAAATTACTTATTGCGCTCATGTAGATTGGGGTTGGGTACATAATGAGGGATATTCTCCGATTCGGCTCTTATACAATCTTGCTTCAAATAGCTGCTGCCGTTGTTGTTGGTTTGGTTGTAAGCTATGCCGTCATCTCTGCACCAGAATCCCCTAAGTTTAAAAGTGAGGAAGGTATTCTGGATTTAACGCAGGTTCATGTCAGTGAAAATCCGATAAAGTTAGAAGGGGAGTGGTCATTCTACTGGCAAGAGCTACTGTCGCCTAAGGACATACAGATACGTTCTACAAAGGGCGAAAATCATGACCACTGGATCAACATCCCAGGCTCCTGGCTAGGCTATCGGTTAGATGGTCAGCAGCTGAACGGTACAGGATTTGCGACCTTTCGGGTGGTTATCCAACTTAGCGAGCAGGATAGGAATGAGCGACTTGCTCTGCGACTTCCTACCATCTTTCATGCGTATAAATTATGGATTAATGGTGAGCTGCTGGCGGAAGTTGGTGTAGTTGGTCAGGACAGGAGTGGCGTGACCCCACAACTGGCAACGAGGCTAGTGTACTTCCAGCCCAAGAATGACATGGTGGAGCTGGTTATGCAAGTAGCCAACTTTCATCATGGGCGAGGCGGTATCACCAAGTATATAGAGTTGGGTGGCAGTGATGCATTAACGGTCAAGACAAAACTTAAAATCGCTACTGAAATGTTCATCACTACAAGCCTGCTAGTGATTGGCGTGTATCACCTGCTGTTGTTCATACTGCGACGCAAAGACAGGGCTACATTGTATTTTGGTCTGTTCACCGCGTTGTCTGGTATCCGATCCTTGGTGGTCGGCGAGCTCATGCTCACACAATTGTGGCCAGCATTTCCATGGGGATTGCAGTTCAAAATCGAGTACCTGATTCTTTGCAGCGTTGGTTATATCATGACGATGTACTTTGATAGCATTTTTCCGAATTATGTGTCGCGTTGGTTTCATCTTGTCACGCGGATCGTTACCAGTGCATTCTGTATCGTTGTTGTGGTGACCCCTGCACTTATTTATACAAAGTTATTACTTATAATCGGTGTGATGGTTATTTTCCACATGGTTTATCTGATGGTTGGGCTAGTCCGTGCGGCTGTGTTGCGTATGGAGGGAGCGCTGACCTTCCTGCTGGTTTCGGTGGTTGCTCTTGTTACTGTCATCAACGATTTTTTATATTACAACGAATGGTCGCCGATTGGAAACACATCTCCGCTTGGTCTGTTGGTGTTTACAGTTGCACAGATGATTCTACTTTCTTCAAGGTTCACGAGAGCAGCATCGAACGAGGAGAGGATTGCACGTGAGCTGCAGGATGCTAACAACAAGCTGACCGATATGAATATGAATTTGGAACATGTCGTACAGGAACGCACACATGCTTTATCCGCAGCTCATGACGATCTCCGCATTTCGTATGACCGTTTGCTTCAATCTGAGCAAGGGAGGAAGAAGCTCCTTGCCTATATTACGCATGATCTACGTATGCCGCTATCCGGCATGCTTGGTTATGTAGAAGCTGTGCAAGACAGTGTCAAGCCGGAGCGTAATGAACAGTATCTGAAGTATATCCGGGATAGCACGATAAGGATTAACCGCATGATCGAGGAGTTGTCTTTCTTGTCGCATTTGGAGACGGGACAAGTCTCGTTCCGAATGAAGCCATATTATGTGATTGACTTCTTGCATGGATTTTTTGAACAATATGAGCTAGTTGTGCGTGACGCAGGGTTGGATTTCATATTGGATATCGAGGATGCGGAAGATCAACGACCTAACTTGCCTTTTGTCGAGATAGATGAGCAAAGATTAGATCAGGCTTTGTTTAATCTGGTGTCGAACGCGATGAAGTTCACCCCAAGAGGTGGGTTGGTGCGTATTACGCTAACTGTAGATGAGGTGAATCTCACTCGCTATGCGATCATTAGCGTACAAGATTCTGGCATGGGGCTTCCCCCAGATCAGCTAGAGAAAATCTTCGATCGCAATTATAAATATGATCGACCGGGCATAGAGGGCAGTGGACTTGGACTGGCGATTTGTAGGGAAATTGTACAAGCACATGGTGGGACGGTTCGAGCGGAGAGCGACGGCAAGACGGGGTCAATCTTCCATGTATCGCTTCCTGTTATTGTAGAAGAAGGAAGGTGAAAGTGTAATGGACAAGCACAAAATTATGATTGTTGATGATGATCCCCATATATGTGAAATTGTTCAGGTGTATTGCGAGGGGGAGGGGTTCATATCCTCCTACAGTCATAGCGGGTCAGAAGCCATGAAGCTACTTGAATCTTTCAAGCCGGATTTAATTGTACTGGATGTACTGCTGGCTAATGAAAACGGCATTGATTGGTGCTTGAACGCACGTAGCTACACAAATGCTCCGATCTTGTTTCTGAGCAGCCTTGAGGAAGACGAGGTGAAAATTAACGCATTATCCTATGGCGGTGACGATTACGTGACCAAGCCGTTCAGTCCGGGAGTACTTATGGCCAAGATCAAGGCTCATCTTCGCAGAGTGTCGACGGGCAAAAGGGAACAACTGTTGGAGTTACCGGGTTTGACGCTAGATTTCTACGCACAGTCCGTCATCATGGGTAGTGAAACTATCTTTTTATCTAAAAAAGAGTTCGGTTTACTGTCCTATATGGCACAAAACGTTAATTGTATCGTCAGTGTCGATGCGTTATTTCAGCTCATCTGGGGAACGGAGAGTCTGGAGGATACAAGAACGGTTGCTGTACACATCAGTAATTTACGCAAAAAAATCGAGGCTGTCCCTGCCGATCCTGAGAGAATCGTTACGATTCGGGGGGCCGGATATATGTTGGTTGCCGGAAGTGAGTTGCCAACGCGAATATAGCATTAAGGTTGGTAATGTGACTACGGCTGCCGCTAACACATTACAGTTAGAAGGGCTAGAAGCAAGCTTCATTAAGTATAGTGTGCTGATGTTTACCATACCAAACCCTAAAACTATTTTGTTGGCTTCATCGACCTTGTTGAGTTTATTTTATTTAAGAAGCAGGGCAAGAAAGAGTTAGACGGGTATTATAAAAACTAAAGGTGACCCATTATCGGTCACCTCTTATTTATGATAGGGATGGTTATTGATTATGCGATACGCTCGATAAACCTGTTTAAATTGACGCTTCAACTTGTCAATTTCCAACTGCGTAAGCTCATGATCACGAGTGTACTCGGCAAGTTCTTTCATTTCATAAAGCTTTTCCTCTTTTTCTTCTAAGATGCCATCTTGCTTCTTACACCATTCAATCTGTTCTTCGAGAAACCTTTTCTGCTCTTGCTGATATTTGTCCATTAGTAATCCCCCATCGAACAGTTTTTTACTATTTTCTATGTAAAAAGAGACCCTAGCAATACTAGGGTCCCCAAAAAATATTCTAAAATTAACGAAGAAGTTGTAGAACCCCTTGCGGTTGTTGGTTGGCTTGCGCAAGCATTGCTTGTGCTGCTTGAGTTAAGATGTTGTTCTTCGTGAACTCCATCATTTCTTTCGCCATCGTGCGAACATTTACTTTCATAAATGACTAGACTATATCTTCACCCTTCGATTGCTCGGTAGGGGTCGGGCGCTTCGGATTCACAAGGTACTCATTCCCTGCGTTTCCTATGGGTTTCATCATCATGGCTTGCGCTGTAGATGGTATACCCTAGTCGTTGAACCTTCTCCACTCTTTCGAGACAGGAGCTTGGCTGCTGATTGCCCAATCTCACTTCTTTTCAGCCATTCACGCTTGCCATTTCTAGCTACGTTGTAGGGAAGAGAGTTTAAGGGTTTTCCAGCAATTCACCCGATCGTAATCGCTAACCGTTACCAGTTAGGACGACTGTGTTTGTTTCTGCTTAGGCAGCAGATAAAACATAATCCACGTCACGGATACGAGATTCCGCAGCCGTTAAGTTTTCAGAAGATGTTCCTAAGTTATTGATTGTGTGATCTAAACGGTTTTGGTAAGCACCAAGGTTAGAACGTTGTGCAGATACTTTTTCGATTGCATCATTGATTACAGAAATCGCTGCAGTTGCTTTGTCATGTGAAGAAATATCTAATGAGAGTTCAGTGTTTGTATTAGATGTACCATCTGTAACAACTGCTACTTCAACATAAGAAGCTACTTTACCATCAGAAGACATAATTTGTTTCTCTGAACCATCGCTAGCGATACCAAGAGAGCTAGAACGCATATCTTCTACTTCGATTGTCATGCTTTGGTTGGCATTTGCCCCTACTTGGAAGCTAGCTGTAAAATTCCCTAATGGGGAGCTTGTAGTTGATACTTCTGGTGCGACTTCAGTTGCACGTAATTCTGTTTGTTTTAATACTAGCTCACCGCTATCATCTACTGATGCTTCGTATTTTTCTTTTAAAATTGCATTTTTATTGATTGCATCAGCAAGCGCTGCTACTTGAGCTTGTGGATCGTTTGTTGCTTGAATTGCTGTACCAGCCTCATAACCAACATGTTGGTTTTTGTCAGATACTTTAATTGTTTCACCATCTAATTTAAATGTCGCACCATTTACAAGTAAGCCATCTGCCTTAATCGTGAACTCACCTGGTGTACCTTTTGCAAGAACAGCAAAGTCTGCTTGTTTAAGGTCCTTACCTGACGCTGAAATTTCAGTTAACGTTACTTGTGTACCGCTAGCAGTTGAAACATATTGACCTTTTAATGTTTCGTTTAAGCTAATTGCATCGGCAATACTTGCTGTTTGCGCTACTATATCTCCATCAGAAATGCTGAATTCACCATTACTAGCGTTCGCAGTGCCTTCTACTGCAGTGAATTTTTGACCTTTAATTTCCACTACATCTCCAACAGCAAATGGTTTATCCAAGTCGAAGTTATATTCACCTTTCACTTCAACTGTTCCGCCTACAAATGTACCTTGTGGTTTGTTTAGTGCGTTCCCAAGAATGTTCGGGTCACCATTCCAATTACCTTCTGCTGTTACTTCAAACTGGGTGAAATCAATTCCACTTGCATGAGCACTACCTAAGGCTTGAATTGCTGCTGTAATCTTTTCTACTGTGTTATTAGCTGCAGTTGTTTGATCAAGAGTAATTGTCAAGTTACCACTACCATCAGCAGCTACACCAAAAGCAGCACCTTGTGCTAAAGTTACTGTTGATAAGTTTTGACCATTTTTATTTGTAAAGTTTAGCTTTGTGTCTTGTCCAGAACCATTTGCTACTGGGTTAGATACCTTTGTACCTGTAGCTTTGGTTGCAGCTTCTGTAAGTGTAATTGTACCTGTAGTTGCAGCTGCACCACCAGTAAATCTAGCATCAGATGCAGCAATAGCAGCCGCTAAACTTGCTGCTTGGTCATCTTTATCATCAAGAGCGTCTGCAGTTGCACCAATTGAAAACTGGCCATTTGCAGCTGTAGCAGCACCTATTACAGCTGTATATGTTTTACCATTAACTGTAACTGTATCACCAGCTTCAGTGAATGCTTTTTCTAATTTAAATGTTGACACACCTACTACTTCATTTACCCCACCTACTAAAGTACCTGTTGAAGCAATTGAGCCTAATGCTTCAGAAGTATTTGCAGGTTCTTTTACTTTTATAGAAGTAACAGAACCAGCCGTTAAACCTGCACTAATCTGGTTATATAGCTCACCGCGGTTCGTTGCTAAAGACTTACCATCTGTTGTTTGTCCGATTGTAATTGTAAGCTTATTACCGGCAAGACTTGCAGTAGTAGCACCACCCGCTGTAGTACCTTGAACAATCTCAATCGTTGTACCATTTAACGTATTATTTGCCAAATCACTTTCAAATGAAATACCGTTTGCTAGGCTTACGGATGATTTCACTGCTTTTACGCTTGCTGTAGTTTCTGAAATAGCTGAAACCTTACCTGTTGCAACACTTGTAGCAGCTTGTACTGTTGCTGTAGAAGCTTTACCAACAACACTGCCGTTCACTGTGTTTACATTTGTTAATGCCCCTGTTACAATTCCTGCTTCACCCGTTTTTACTGTTGCTAATTCTGATGCTGTTTCAACAACTGGTGCATCTTTACCTTTTAATAGGCTTTGCGTGTTGAAATCTGTTGAGTTCCCGATACGGTTAATTTCAGAAGTTAGTTGGTTAATTTCTTTTTGAATTTCACCACGGTCACTTTTTGTGTTTGTATCATTTGAAGCTTGTGTAGCTAATTCACGCATACGTTGTAAGATTGAGTGTGTTTCGTTTAATGCACCCTCCGTTGTTTGGATCAGTGAGATACCGTCTTGCGCATTTTTTTGTGCCATATCCAAACCACGGATTTGTGAACGCATTTTTTCGGAGATTGCAAGACCTGCTGCGTCGTCTCCAGCTTTGTTGATTTTAAGACCTGAAGAAAGTTTTTCTAGGTTTTTTGAAGCATTTGTGTTGTTCGCACCTAATTGACGGTGTGTGTTTAATGCTGCGATATTGTGATTAATTATCATTTCTCATTACCTCCATGTGGTGTGTTTTAGGATGCCTATCCGTTTGCATCCTTGTGAAGTGCATAATCCGAACTTACAAGTCATTGATGGATTGCGCGCTAATCCAAAACAAGGATTTGTAAGTCAACTTGTTATCCTCCATGACATCACCACTCGTCCTTAAATGGCGGAGTCTAGACCTAGACCTGTTTTATCATTCCTAAGGCTAAATTGTTTTCTTCCCATAACTCTCCACGAACGATAGGAATATGCTTCGGTGCTTCAATCGCCAAGCGTAAATGGCCTTCATCGCTTTTAACGACCTTTACCATAATGTTGTTGTCAATCACTACATATTCCCCGGGCTTTCTTCCTAACACGAGCATTGACTCATCCCCTTATTTGGCTTATTAAATGTACATAAAAAAATGAGCAAACAGGTCGCTGTCCTTCTTCCTCCTGAAGAATGACGGCGACTTATTTGCTCATCCTAAGTCTCGTAATTATTTTACAAAATATTCAAGTGTCAATAAATGTTACTTAAATTGAAAAAAAGACGAATAAATAGACATCTGTTTCAAGTATTCTTCCTTGAAATTACATGCTTATTTACTCGTCCATGAGTAATCAGATATGTGATTATTTTATATATCGACAATTTACTTGAACTGTTTAGCCTTTGGAGAAATATTTTTTGAAATTGGAGGAGTATCATAATTCGAGGGCCCTACTAGGTTTGAGTTTTTTACGCATGAAAAGAGGAGTGCTTCTACAAATCTCGAAGTGTTAATATAGTTCTACTACACACCTGAGAAAAGATTATGAAGGACTCCAAAAATAGTAGTATTAAACAGGATGGCTTGTTTTCCTTAGAGAATTTTTTAGAAATGCCACTTGCTGAGGTCCATGGTACCTATTCGAAATATTAGGGGATACTCCATTCTTACGAATTGTATCTAGGAAGGCATTTCTAGGACCACCGATACAACTCAATTATGCTACCATCACTATTCATTCGAATCGTGGAGCGGATTTCGACGATTAATGGTCTTTGGAATCGATTGAAGAGAAGTGTAGAATCAGACTTGGATTATGGATTTAATCGAATTCCAAGTAGAGCACCCTATACTCGGCTCATCAAAAAATACAGGAATCCAAGGCGTTCCGAAACGAAATCTTGCATTTAAAACCGAGATACATGTGCTTATTCTTGATTAAACAATTCTCCGCGAACGATAGGGATATCTTTTGGCGCTTCAATAGCCAAGCGTAAGTGCCCTTCTTCACTTTTAACTACCTTTATAATAATTTTTTCGTTGATCACAATATATTGTCCGGGTTTCCTTCCAACGACCAGCATTAGACCCACTCCTTTACCGTGAAGGATTTTTATCTGATTTGAACATCTTTCACTATAATTATAATAATTCACTCAATTTTCACTATCACTTCTGACTTGTCATTTAACCCGAACTATCGGTTCACCAGAGCCATGAATTCTGCCCTTGTGATTGCTCCACCCGGCATAAATGAGCCATCCCCATAACCCTTAGTAAGCCCTTTGCCGATCCAATCCACTAGCATTTTCTCCGCCCAATGCCCTTAGATGTCTGACTTTGTACCCTCGCTTGCTGCGTGGGCAACAGGGAGGGGCAAAATTAGTAGCAACGCTAAAAACAAGCTGACCATTCACCTTTTCATAGAATTTCCCCTCCTAAAACAGACTAAATCATAGCGACTTTCCTCCTTGTATTTTATCACGGTATATTAGCCCATTAAGGTAACTTAAAGAAAACTTTAAGTTCGAGCTCAAGATAAAACATACGCTCGGTGGATTCAGTTCGTTCCTCTCTGAAGTACATAATGTGTGGTAGGATATAGTAAGCAAAATCATGATTCTAGATTCGTTGAGTGCAATACCATCTAGTTGGTTTTTGCGATAAACATCATCTCTTCTGTTATCGGTGTCCGTCTTCTTTACACAAGATGACTTAAAGTAATCCTTGCATTTATTAAAAGTTACTTTGATGAGCCAAGCCTTTAAATACGCTTTTTATCGAAGGGCTTTTTCTGTCACTTAAGTGTCATATAGACCTCTTGAACAATCTCATGAACACGTATGCCAGCGAACGTCTTCATACCCTTCCTCCTTCACTTCAAAATACAATTCATTTTCGTTTATTCGTGCAATAGAGAAAGGAGAGAGAACTTATCAGTAATAGATAAATCCTCTCTCCTTTCTCGTTTATTCACAAATAGAACCTTCAATCGCTTTTTATTCGGTGTACTCTTCGAAAATATACAGTTTTTTCTATTTACCTTCCATATTTTCAACTTATTCATATGAGAAAAACACCAATTGTATAGTGATTAAAAAATTAACCCTCTAATGAGCAGCGTGACCAACTTTTATCCAACCAGTTTTCGTGGGATTTTAAAACCGCACTTACTTGTGGTACGGCTCCCCCTTAATAATCCGAAACCCTCGATACACCTGCTCCACCAACACCAATTTCATCAACTGATGCGGAAATGTCATCTTGGAAAACGACAACTTCTCATCCGCCCGCTGCAACACACTTGTATGTAAGCCCAACGATCCGCCAATCACAAATACAATCTTGCTCTTCCCATACGTCATTAACGATTCTAAACTCGCAGCAAACTCTTCCGAAGTTTTCATCTTTCCGTCAATCGCAAGCGCAATCACATACGCATCTGGAGATATTTTAGCCAAAATACGCTCGGCTTCTTTCTTTTTGACGATTTCCATGTCTGCATCGCTCAATGATTCGGGCGCTTTTTCATCCGCCACTTCAATAAGCTGCATCTTGGCATAGCTATTTAGCCGTTTTGTATACTCTTCAATTCCTTGTTTCAAATACTTCTCTTTTAACTTACCCACTGACACAATTGATATATTCACAGTTTATCCACTCGCTCTCCAAAAGTTATACACAATACTTATACACATATCCACAGACACTTCTACATATTGTGTCCGATTATTTGTTCTCTACTACATATGAAACTCTCTGATTATTCTTACCTTCTTTTGTGGATAACTTATTGTCATTTTATTTCTAAAGGTCCAATTCACAAATTCCTCAATAAAATAGAACTTCTCAAAACGCATACATGCCAAGGCTTTAGACCTTACATCATTTCACTTTTCTATTCGCATATACGCTTTTTCTTTTACACAATATTATACACACTTTTTAGACTTTATCCACAAATGGATAATCCCATAAAAAAATCAGGCATCCTAGCGCATATTCGCTCGATGCCTGATGTGGATGGTAAGTTGTTCACACTGTGGATTAGATTAGAACGTATTCCCGTCTTTCAACACCATCTCTAACTCCACTGGCTTTCCATCTCGATACACTTTTACTTTCAGTTTATCCCCAATTTCTTTTTTATTGTATAAGTATTTACGAAGGCTGACCATATCTGTCACTTTCTCTTCATCCAACTGCACAATGGTATCATATTTCTCTACACCCGCTTCTTTTGCTGGTGAATTCGGCATAATTTCTGTTACGACGACACCTTCTGCTACCTCTTTAGGCAAATTCAATGTCTGTTGTTGCTGTTGAATTGGAATTTGCTGAAGATCAAGTAGCGATACGCCCATTGTGGGACGATTCACTTGCCCAGTTGTTTCTAGATGCTCAATAATCGGTAATGCGATATTAATTGGAATCGCTAATCCGATGCCTTCTACAGTCTCTTGTGAGATCTTCATAGAGTTGATGCCGATTAACTGACCTGCCATATTAATCAATGCACCGCCTGAGTTTCCTGGATTAATCGCAGCATCTGTCTGCAATACGTCCGCTTGCCAATCAATGATGCCATCTTTATTCAGATCCATCGGGATAGAACGATCTTTCCCTGAAATGACACCAACTGTTACCGATCCTGCAAATCCTAGACCTAGAGGATTTCCTATTGCAATGACCGACTCGCCTCGTTTCAATGCATCGGAATCACCGAACTCCACTATGGTATTCACATGCTTTGCGTCAATTTCTACCACCGCCAAGTCAGTCCAAAGATCACTACCGATCAGCTTTCCTTCTGTTTTAGTCCCATCGTCGAAACTGACTTCTAGCTGCTCAGCATTTTCTACAACGTGATGATTGGTCACAATATAGGCTTTGTCACCATCCTTCTTATACAATACACCTGATCCCGTACCAGCCTCTTGTGTAGAAGTTTTGGCTGACCAGAAGTCTTGGACTGTCTGGATATTCGTGATGCCGACAACAGCAGTTGCAACGTCATCTACTACATCTGTGATCTCTGTTGAGATATCCATCGGTATTTGGCTGTGCTGGGAACTGACAGGTCCAGGGCTTTTTTCAACGTTCACGTCATTCGTTGTTTGATTGCCCCCAAACATCATCACCAACCAAACAAGCAAGCCACCTACTAATCCACCTAGCAAGCCCATTACAAATCCGCTTCTTCGTTTTGGCTCCCGTTTCGTTTCTTGCGGTGTAATCGGTTGCCACTGTGTTTCTGGCGATTCCTGTGATTCTCTTCTTTCTTCATCCATTTGTGCATCCCCCTAATCAGAATGTACTCAATTACACACTATGCATTTACTTTACCCCAATCGATCAAGGTCAATGCAAAAAACCTTACTAATTTAGCAAGGCTCTTTGCAATTTTTTAGACCATGACTAGCTCTGTGGATTCTATAGCATCTGTATCACATAAATGAACAAATTCTCCTGCACGAATACCACAACTTTCAAGCGTCTGTGCCACGCTCATTCGAGCCAAATCCTTCATATTATTATCCAAGCTGAGATGGGCCAAATAAATATGCGTATCTTTTTCAGCGACCACTTCACTCATCGCAACGGCTGCGTCTTCATTGGAAACATGGCCGACATCGCTTAAAATACGGCGTTTAATGGACCATGGATATCGTCCCATTTGTAGCATACTGACGTCGTGGTTGCTTTCGAAAACGAAGCTATCCGCACCTTGAATATGCCCTTTCATTCGATCGCTGACATAGCCAGTGTCTGTAATAATAGCTAACTTGCGATCTGCTTCATTGAATGTAAAAAACATTGGATCTGCCGCATCATGTGAAACTGCAAATGATTGTATATCAAGTGTTCCAAATGTTTTTACTGTCTCCATGTCAAAATGAAATCGCTGATCTAGTGGAATCTCTCCAACAAGCCCATCCATTGCTTGCCACGTCTTTGCATTGGCATAGATAGGTGTTTTGTATTTCCGTGCGAGAACACCGATTCCTTTAATATGATCGCTATGTTCATGTGTGACGAAAATAGCATCAATTTGTTTCATGGAGCGATTGATCGATCCGAGCAAGCCTTCAATCTTCTTGCCGCTCATTCCGGCATCCACAAGAAAAGCATGCTCGTCCGTCTCTATATATAGCGAGTTGCCTGTACTGCCGCTCGCCAAAATGCTAAAACGCATGTGGAAAACTCCTATTCTGTCTGTTCTTCTAATAGATCAGGCTGGAACTCAATTACTTTCCCTTCAATTGCATTGATGAAGTAGTTTTCGATTGTTCCATCTTTCAATTTTACCTGAATGTTCCACGTTGGTGCAAATACTTGAGTTTCTGTTAATTGGACAAGGGTGGAATATCCTGACTTAACCTGTATGACGGTGGAGTCTGGTTTTAAATATCCTCGTGTAACGAGTGACCCAACTGCATCATCTGGTGACAGCAAGTCCTTTTTATGATTAAAGCTAACAAAGTCGTCAAGCATTCTCTGTTCATAATGCGTGATTTCTTCATCGTCATCCCAGTGAACGACTAACATGGCATTGGGGCTGTAAAAAATAGTCTCGTTTTTTACGCGTTGGAAAAACACCGCGCGTTGATCTTCTTCATCAATATCCCATAATACGTAACTATCACCTTCCAGAACATACTTCTCTAGGAAACCGGAAAAATCATAATCGTTTTTTTCATCCTTAATCGAGACAGATTTTTTCAGATAGGAAAGCAAACGCGACTTTTCGATTAAAACAAACGACTGGTCATTTAATTCCTTCAATTTATCTTCCGAAAAGGTAGCAATATGGGCCGATAAATAGGAGACCTCTTTTTTGATGAAAGGAATTGGATTATACGTAATATTTTCTAGTTGCAGTGTTTCTTCCACCGAACTCTTTCCGAGGACCTGCATATTCCCGACCCCCATTTGTCGGTCCAAATACAAAAAATACAGGAAAATATTTAATATAGAAAAGACAATGATAAAGATCGTTTTGGTTCTATTCCAATCCAATCTCATCACCTCCTGATGGTCCCTCTGGCATGAAGCGGAACCAATTATCTTTGATGAGGTAATACCAACAAGGTTGCAAGATGAGTAATCTTTGATTGTCATCATGAATCAGAAAATAACCAGGGGTGATTTCATCGATCAGATCGAAATCCAAGTCATCGGAATCTCTCAATGCTTCTGCCACTTCCACGCCTGACGGAAGTTCTACATCCACCGTTTCGACATTCACATCCAGCGTGTAATATGGTCTAAAGTATTGGTAAACTCGCGAATCTCCCCATTTCTGCATGATTTCATTCGTTCCGCTCTGCTCACTATAGACGGGTAATCCGTCGACATACAGCTGAAACTCCACGTGGCGAGAAATGGGATTCATATAAGAATAACGAAATTCATCTGTCCAGCCACCATGCTCATTAATGAAATCAATTGTGTTTACAAGTAACTCTGAAGGAATCGCAATTTCCTGACTTTCCGCAGCGGGCATCGTATATTTTAGCATCTTGGTCTTTGTTAGAACTTTCATGAATGCATGGTCGTCTCCATATTCTTCTTCATTGGAATCGACTTGACTGCGGCGGACTGCATTCGGATCACTGAATAATGCATCTCGAAATCGAAGTGGATTCACTTCTTCCTGATAGTACGTATGGCGCGGGATCGTAATTGGATGTTTAGATACAGTCAAGAATGGTGCATTACCCCGATCAATTTCCGCAAATTCGGCAAACGACTGACCTACATCCACAACATTACGCAAGAAGCTAGATTTATTCGGTAGATTAATTTGTGCTTGATAATGCACACCGCTCGTCTCACTTAAAAAATGGACGGTCGGCAATTGAGTGGATTGGCTCCAGTCGATAATGAGCCGATTAAATGTAGCTTCTGGAATATTGTTATCCTCAATCATTAATACATTATCATACACAAGTATGGGAACTTCTCCAGGGAAGTAAAGTGTCATCTGACTTGGCTGCCGCAATACCTTTGCAACGTCAAACTTTGACATGTCCTGATTCACGAGCTGTAGATCCTTCAGTTGCCATGTACTCATTTCAGAAAGAATTGTATTGATCTTTCTTGATTCCATAGAGCCAAGCACTTGATCTTTCAAGTTTGTAATTATTTTATAAGGTTTAATAATCTCATCAATAGTCTTCTTCTCTGCTATCGAAATATCAACGGTTTGCATTTGTTCCATTGGTTCATAGTTCGGCGAGAATGTCCAAATCGTAAAAGTGAACATGACACTCATGAGAACAAGCAACAGCAGTACAATGGATTTGATTGTTTCGATATATTTCAATCCCACTCACCATCCTCTTGTTGTTCAAATGGTAGCGTGAAGAAAATGGTGGTCCCTTTTCCTTCCTCACTTTGTGCCCAAATCTCTCCTTTATGAGCAGTAATCATTTCTTTTGCGATGGCAAGACCGAGACCTGTTCCACCAAGTGCACGAGAACGCGCTTTATCCGCTCGATAGAAACGGTCGAAAATGCGATGGACATTTGCCTTGGGTATCCCCATTCCGTCGTCTGAGATCATCACTTTGATGTAATCACCTGAAACGGTCACCCCAAAGCGCACTTCTCCACCATCAGGTGAGTATTTCAATGCATTGGAAATGATATTATCAAGCACTTGTGTCAGTTTATCCGTATCAATTTCAACGAATAAACTACTTCCGTATAAATTGCGTGTAAAGTGAACATTTTTTGATTTCGAAAACTCAAAACGCTCAATGACCGCATTAAAGAATCGGTTGAATTCTACCCATTCCGTATTTAACTCGTATTCCTTACTATCCATGCGTGATAGCTTCAACAGGTCGTTGACAAGACGAATCATCCGCTCCGTTTCACCTTGCGTCACGCGCAAAAAATTCGGCGCGATCTCTTCACTTCTCCATGCACCTTCCGCCAATGCATCCAAATAGCTACGCATGGTAGTTAATGGCGTACGTAATTCATGCGATACGTTGGAGACGAATTCACGGCGTTCCATATCGATCTTTTCTTGCTCGGTATTATCATGTAACACGACGATCAAACCATTGACAAAACCTGTTTCACGCTGTGTGACAGAGATGGTCGCACGCAAAATATACGATTGCTCTTCCGTACTGAAATCCAGTGCAATGGATTCTCGTAGCTGAATCAACTCTTCAAAGGTGTATTCCGATTCAATCCCAAGAATGCTAGAAATCGGTCGATTAATTACTAAATCTGTAGTAACTCCAAGCATCTGTAATGCCGAGTCATTGATGAGGCTGACACGTCCTTTACGATCCGTTGCGATGACACCATCAGTCATATTCTCTAGGACAGATGCTAGCTTCCGCCTCTCACTTTCGGTCGTCGAGTGCGATTCTTGCAATTGATTGGTCAAATGATTAAACGCAATCGCCAACTGTCCCAGCTCATCGGTCCCATACACTTTAACTTTCCGCATGAAGTTTCCATTCGCCATCGCTTGAGCCTGACGCCGCATATCGGAAATCGGACGGGTGAACGTACGCGCAATAAAAATCCCGACGATAATGGTGATGATCAGTGAAACGGCTGCACCACCAGCTAATATCCGGTTAATTTCTTCAATTTGCTGAAATACTGTTTCAATATTGGCTTCTACGTATAGTGACCCGATAATTTCATTACCGTTAAATATGGGCTGTGCTACCGAAAGTACACGTAAGCGAGTTTGACGATCAAGTATGATCACATCCTTAATTGTCTCGGAAGTGATCGATTTCCGAACACTATCATTGGTAGAATGCTGTCCAACCCGCATTTGGTTTTCAAATGAAGACGTTGCAAGAATGCGGTACTTTGAGTTAATGACCCGTATTTCCTTAATATCATCTGAGGTAAACTCGATGAGGACGTTTTTCAAGCTTTGTTCGAGTGTGGGATCACTATCTTTACGCTTTTTCGTAATTTCTTCCCGCACATTGAACTCCACCAAATTCATCCGGTCTACAATCGAGTTCGTAAAATTCTCTTTTAACGTTTCTTCTAGCCCACGAGCAAAATACAACCCGATAATCTGCATCGCTACGAGAATAAGCAAAACATAGATCAAGACAAACTTGACATGAATGGACCGGAAGAAACCTACTTTCTGCATAGTGGTTTACTCCTGTTCCGGATCGCGCAAGTAGTAGCCTACGCCTCGTCTTGTCACAATCCAACTAGGATGACTTGGCGTATCTTCGATTTTTTCACGCAAACGACGAATGGTCACATCGACAGTCCGAACATCGCCAAAATAATCGTAGCCCCAAACCGTTTGCAATAAATGTTCACGTGTCATCACTTGCCCAATATGTTTTGCCAAGTAATACAGCAACTCAAACTCTCGGTGTGTCAGCTCTATTGTTTCGCCACGTTTCTGTACGAAATAGGCATCCGGTTGAATCACCAGCTGACCAACCGTAATATCATTGGTTGCTTCTTCTTGATCCTCTGCCAACGTCTTCGCATGGCGTCGTAAATTTGCTTTTACTCGTGCGATTAATTCACGGGTACCAAATGGTTTGGTGACATAGTCATCCGCGCCAAGTTCCAGTCCGAGTACTTTATCAATTTCTGAATCCTTAGCTGTCAACATAATAATTGGAAAATCATATTTTTTTCGAACTTCACGACAAACTTCCATACCATCTCGTTTCGGCAACATGATATCGAGCAGCATGAGATCCGGTTGAATCTCTTCTACACGGTTAATGGCATCTTCTCCATCGTACGCGCAAAAGACCGTAAAACCCTCCTTTTTCAAATTAAATTCTATGATATCTGCGATAGGTTTTTCATCGTCTACTATGAAGATGGTTTTATTTTGCATAGTCCATTCCTTTCCCGCCTCATTGGCGATCAGTTTTATAGACAGCTAGCTAGCTATCAAACACGCTTCAGTGTGATTGCCTCTGGATTTTGAAAGTGCTTGTACATGTAACTTCTTTCAAAATCCAAGACACCCACCAGAGGCTTTATCTGATTCAGATAATATTTCTTTCCATATCCTTTAACTCTATCATGATTACATCCAAATCGCACTTTTTTCAAGTAGTTACCACTTGTTGTTATTTCCCGGGTAATATACATTCGAACGTTAGAGAAAAAACAACACTTCCTTTTCTACATGAAGAGAGAAAAGAAGTGTTGTTATGTTAATAGGATGGAGGTGCTTCATGCTGGCTCCAGTCGATATTCAGAAACTTATTGTATTCCTTCGCAAATGCCAATGTCACCGTGCCGGTCGGACCGTTACGTTGTTTAGCAATGATGATTTCAATCATGTTCTGCATTTCCGTTTCTTTGTCATAATAATCTTCACGATACAGGAACGACACAATATCGGCATCCTGCTCAATACTTCCTGATTCCCGCAAGTCAGACATCATCGGTCGCTTATCTTGCCGCTGTTCTACTCCCCGCGATAACTGGGAGAGGGCGATCACTGGGATCTTCAATTCACGTGCCAAGGCTTTCAATGAACGGGAAATCTCAGAAACTTCTTGCTGACGGTTATCACTGCCACGCCCGCTTCCCATGATGAGCTGTAGATAGTCGATCATGATCATTCCAAGTCCGTGCTCCTGCTGTAGACGCCTACATTTGGATCGGATTTCATTAATGCGGATCCCTGGACTGTCGTCAATAAAAATTCCTGCATTGGACAAGGAGCCCATTGCCATCGTTAGCTTACGCCAGTCATCCGCTTCCAAATTACCTGTCCGGAGAACTTGTGCATCGATATTGCCTTCCGCACAGAGCATCCGCATGACAAGCTGCTCAGCACCCATCTCTAGACTAAATATCGCAACATTTTCATCCGTCTTCGTAGCGACGTTTTGTGCAACATTCAAGGCAAATGCCGTCTTACCGACAGAAGGACGGGCCGCCACGATGATCAAATCATTACGCTGAAAGCCTGCCGTAATCTTATCCAAATCACGGAAACCAGTCGGTATACCTGTCACTTCACCTTTACGAGTATGCAACAATTCGATGTTATCGTACGTCTCTACTAAGACATCTTTGATATGACGGAAGTCACCGGCATTTTTCCGATTCGATACTTCCATCATCTTTTTCTCAGCTTCACCTAGAAGAGCTTCCACTTCATCTTCTCGTGTATAGCCATCTTCAACAATGCCGGTTGCTACGCGGATAAGTCGACGCAATAAAGACTTCTCTTCCACGATATTGGCATAATGTACGATATTGGCAGCAGTTGGTACAGCATTGGCAAGCTCCGTCAAATAGGAGATGCCCCCGACATCTTCAAGCTCGTTTTTCACCTTCAACTCTTCTGTGATCGTGACCAGGTCGATTGGTTGTCCTTTATCGCTTAGAACGAGCATCGTCTCAAAGATCTTCTTATGAGCGATTCGGTAAAAGTCATCTGGCAATAATATCTCTGATGCGGTAATCAGTGCTTGCGGTTCTAAAAATATGGCTCCGATGACCGACTGTTCGGCTTCATTGTTATGGGGAGGAGTACGCTCGATCATCTGGTTCAAGCTAGTATCTCCTTATCATTCTTCTGTAACATGCACTTTTAGAGTTGCTGTTACATCAGGGTGTAATTTAATTGGTACATTCGTAAAGCCAAGTGCACGGATCGCGTCTGGCAATTCCATTTTTCGGCGGTCCACTTTGATTTTGAATTGCTTTTCCAATGCTTGTCCGATTTGTTTTGATGTGATGGAACCGAATAGACGGCCACCTTCACCAGACTTGGCCTTTAGTTCAACAGTCAAATCATCAATCGTTTCTTTCAGCTTCTTCGCTTCTGCTAATTCAGCTGCCGCATCTTTCTTTTCGCGATTCTTTTGACCTTCAAGTTGACTGAGACTGCTTGCTGTAGCCTCTACTGCCATCTTATTTTTCAGCAAAAAGTTTTGTGCATAACCCGTTGAAACTTCCTTTACTTCACCTTTTTTACCTTTTCCTTTAACATCCTGCAAAAAAATCACTTTCATCATTCATTTCCCCTCTCAACGTATTGATCTACTGTATTCTTTAACATTTCTACTGCTTCTTCCACCGTCTCTACTTTCAACTGGCAAGCTGCGTTCGTCAAGTGACCGCCACCACCCAAATCTTCCATGACGACTTGGACATTCAAATCACCTAATGACCTGGCACTAATTCCAACTTTCCCATCATCACGCTGGGCCACTACAAATGAAGCAGAAATACCTTGCATCGTGAGCAAAATGTCAGCTGTCTGTGCAATGAGTACTGAACTATGAATTACCCCGTCAACTCCTTTGGCAATTGCGATATCACCATCACCAACGAACTCTACCGTCTCAATCAATTTCGAGCGTTCAATATACGTTGTAATATCTTCTTTCAGCAAACGTTGCACCATAACGGTATCTGCTCCATTGGTCCGTAAATAGGAAGCTGCCTCAAACGTCCGCGCACCGGTCCGTAACGTGAAACTTTTCGTATCTACGACAATACCCGCGAGCATTGCAGTCGATTCCAGCATCGATAGTTTTTCATTCTTTGGCTGGTATTCCAGTAACTCTGTGACCAATTCAGCCGTAGAAGACGCATACGGCTCCATATAGACGAGCATCGAGTTATTGATGAATTCCTCTCCCCGGCGATGATGATCGATCAATACAACCTTTTCCGCTTTCTCCAAAATGCGTTCATCAATGACCATACTCGGCTTATGTGTATCTACGATTACAACCAATGAACGCTCAGTCATCAATTCTAATGCTTCATCAGGCATCAGCAGATGGTCGAAAAGTTCTTCGTCTTTTTCAATTTCATCCATCAACCGATTGACACTCGCATCCAACTCATCAAAATTTACGACAACATAGCCTTCCACATTATTCATGCGTGCCATTTTTCGCACCCCAATGGATGCACCAATAGCGTCCATATCCGGCATTTTATGACCCATTACAAATACACGGTCACTACCTTGAATCAAATCACGCAATGCATGGGAGATAACGCGTGCTCGGACCCTCGTTCGTTTTTCCACAGGATTCGTCTTACCACCATAAAATTTCAACTTCCCGTCCTGGTGCTTGATTGCCACTTGGTCGCCGCCCCGTCCGAGAACCAGATCCAAACTGGATTGAGCCAGCTCGCCCAACTCTGTCAGTGACGTGGTGCCTGTTCCGACGCCAATACTCAATGTTAGTGGTGACGTATGCTTCGATGTATTCTCGCGGATTGTATCCAACAACGCAAATTTCGTCTTCTCTAACTTCTCCAATGTTCCCTCATTGAACACCGCCAAAAACCGGTCAGATGAAATCCTCTTAACGAAAATACCGTTATCTTCTGCCCATTCGTTTACTAGCGAAGTAACTAGAGAGTTCATCTGACTCCGTGTCTGATCATCCATTGTTTGCGACAATTCATCGTAATTATCTACCAAGATGATCCCGATGGTCGTTCGATCAGCATAATAAAGTGATTGAATTTTTATCCGTTCTGTTACGTCAAATAAATAGAGTAACTTCTCCTCGGGTTTATAGTACACCCTGTATGAACGGCCATTTAGCACGATCACTTCCTGCTCATGATCTTCTTTTGTGATTTGGCGAAATCCTTCATTCATTTCATATAGATCGCTTCCCACCCATGAATCTTCGGGAAAAATGGACGAAACAAACGGATTCACCCACTCGATCTGATGCTTGTCATTCAGCAAGATTATCCCAATGGGAAGTTCTAATAACGCTTCTTCTCCGACTTTTTTCATTCGGTACGATAAGGTTTCAATATATTTTTCTGTTTCTTGATAACTTTCATTTTCTATCCTCCAAGCCATGCCAAGTGCCAGTGCAAAACTTAGAGCGAAAAATAATCCGATCCAAAATTGGTAAAGCATTAGCAACACGGCACCCACTGCTCCAAGGAGAGACAAGAGTGCCAGCGGAATACGGACTGCTCGTTTTTTATAAAATAAATTCAACGTTTCATCTCCTACCCTCTCTTGTCTTTACCTATCCAAGCACGAATGTTAATGGCGACATCTAAACTACCTAGCAATACGGTAAACGGGCTTAGAAATAATGCGAGCATTGTAGCAAGTACATTAACAATTCTCGGCAATTTCATCGTTTGTAATGCAAAGTAAATCAACGCCAAACCTTGTAAGAAGAATAAGAATCTAAAGATGAGAATGGCATTCGCTTCCATCAGATATAACGTAGTTCCTTGTTCCGTTTGTGAGAAGATGGAAAAAAGCAATAATCCCACATAGACTACAAGCGTCATAAACGGTAAACGCATAGTTACAAAAGAAGCAAATTTCGGTACCTCAAAACGCAAACGCTCGGCAATTGCCAAAATCGGCATAACAAACAAATAAGCCGCTATAAAAACCGATAAGATAAATAGTGAGGGGACGATGGTTTGGTAATATGTAAATGACTCCGCCACTAGCCGTTCTACGTCTCTTGTCGTATTCCCCATCCCTGTCAGAATGGTCAACGCTTCTTCCTGAACAGCCTGAAACTGTTGCAGTAACTGATCAATCGGGTTGATCTTAAAAAACCAAACGGTACCTAGGTACATTACACTCAAAGACACGAGTAGCGTCAATCCGGTTGCCATAAATACATATAGCTTTGACTTGCTTGTCCGAACAGTGTCTCCTATCACAAATCCCACCATGCTCAACACGATGGCGGACGGTATAGAAAGCAACCCACCGATTAGTAACGTAATGAGCCATGTACATGCGGCTACTAGTAATGTAGAAAGCCGATCATAACGCAAACGATACAACGTTATGGGTAGCGGTATAAACAGCAACGTCAATACGCCAAGTAATGGCACGTACATTGTGAACGCTAATAAAATAGCGAACAGCGCTACCATCATCGCGCCATACGTAATTCTCCTTGCTTGATCTTGCATATCCTTTACGCCTCAATTCATTCGCAACTTCTTCTGTCATAGCAAAGCTACACTTACATAAGTGGACAGAGTCCTACTTGTCTCTCCTATGATTAGGATACAATCATCCTTCTAATTGTATCATGATTTGTCCTGAAAACAAAAGTAGAGACAGCACAACCTTCCAGTTAACTGGGATGAAAAGTACTTGCTACGTCATCATTACTCTTGATTGTAAAAAATAAAAAACCATCATTGACTGATTAATTCAGTCAATGATGGTTGTATATTACCGCTCTTCTGCAACGAACGGAAGAAGTGCCATAATACGTGCACGTTTGATTGCGATCGTCAATTTACGTTGGTATTTAGCGCTTGTACCTGTAACTCGACGAGGCAACATTTTTCCTCGCTCAGAGATAAACTTCTTCAACAAATCTACATCTTTATAGTCGATGTGTGTAATGTTGTTAGAAGTGAAATAGCAAACTTTACGGCGTTTGCGACCTCCACGACGTGGTGCCATAGGTGTTGTCCTCCTTTCCTGTATGCGTGCATGTGAACCGTTCTTTTAGAATGGCAAATCGTCATCCGTTACTTCAATCGGACCGCCACCTGGCTGGAATGGATCATTATCGACACGCGTCATATTTTGCTGACTCGGTTGGTAGGATTGCTGGTTGTACCCTTGGTCATGCGATGGTGCATTATTATAAGAAGGCGCTCCACCATAAGAAGGTGCAGGCTGCCGTTCTTGATTGGCTCCACGCGGTTCCAAGAATTGTGTACTGTCCGCAATAACTTCTGTCGTGTAAACACGCTTACCATCTTGTCCTTCAAAGCTGCCCGTCTGTATACGGCCATCTACTCCGGCAAGACTTCCTTTTCGTAAGTAATTCGCGATATTCTCAGCCTGTTTACGCCAAGCTACACAGCTGATAAAATCTGCTTCCCGTTCTCCTTGCTGGTTAGAGAACGCACGGTTCACTGCCAGTGTGAAACGAGTCACGGCGATACCACTCTGTGTATATTTCAGCTCAGGATCTTTCGTTAATCGACCAACTAAAACGACACGGTTTATCATTCAGAATCAAACCTCCCTCATCATAGAATAGAATATTTTTATATCAGCTTACGCATCCACACGAACAGTCATATGACGAAGAATACCTTCGTTGATGTTCGCAAGACGTGTAAATTCATCGATTGCTTCAGAACCAGCGTTTGCAGTTACTAATTGGTAGTAACCTTCACGTAAGTCGTCGATTTCGTATGCAAGACGACGCTTGCCCCACTCTTTCGACTCGATGATTTCCGCTCCGTTTGAAGTAAGGATACTATCAAAACGTTCAATCAACGCTTTTTTCGCTTCATCTTCAAGTGTTGGGCGAATGATGTACATAATCTCGTACTTTCTCATCAGTAGTCACCTCCTTATGGACTTGGGCCCTGCTTTTTCAAGCGGGCAAGGAGTAAGTAATTTTGTTATTACTCACATCAGTTGATATTACCATAACCAAGTTGGAATATCAACCCTTAGTATACTATACTGAAAGGATTAAGGAGTGATTTCACTTGGAAGAACAACAACCTGTCATTGTGGAATTAGATTTACAGAAAGTAGCGAAGGAAAGCATCTGGCTGACTGTCCTTCCGCTTTTGGTTCTCTTCCTGATCCGATTTTTGCTGGACGGCGGACTGCATCTTACATTTTCATTTTGGTATTTGCTCTATGGATTTATTGGTTATCTTATTTTAATCGTGGTACATGAGTTTTTTCATCTGCTCGGTTTTCGCATTTTTTGCAATGTACCCTGGAAGAACATGGACTATGGCGTAAATCTAAAGATGGGAATTGCCTATGCCACAGCAGATCAGCTGATGGACAATAAAGGCATTCGAAAAGCCCTGCTGCTGCCGTTTTGGATGACGGGCGTATTGCCGGCTGTCATTGCACTTTACATCGGTGACGGTGTCTTGCTGACGCTTGGAGCCTTACTGATCGGCGGAGCTGCCGGTGATTTTGCAATGTATAAAGAACTGAAGAAGTTTCCGGATGATGCAATGGTGAAAGACGATCCTGAACTGCCGAAGCTTTATATTTATCCCGTGGAATGAAAAGAGCTGTTTCCCCATTCAAAGAGGAAACAGCTTTTCATCTATACATAACAGTAATTTCTTGGTTCACTCCGAAATATCTCTGAAGTTTTCTCGCCTCATCAAATAAATCAGAAGTCCGACGCTCACAATTCCCAACAAGCCATACAGACCAGGAACAAGCCATTGTGGAGATTGCACAGAAATAATGTGGCTCAACAATATATTGAATCCCATTAGAAGCATCACAAATATCAATGGAATTTGAATACCTATCAATGTGACGAAATTGGGTACAACACTGGAAACAGACATTGCCAGCATCGTAAAAATTAATCCGATGACGTAAATCGCCAGGATGCACAGCCAAATATACTGTAAAAAAGTCGGATCATACCAAGTCAGGTTCGCAATGAATGCATTCACTCCTAAACCAAAATATGGTGAAGTGCCATTTTGTGCGTATAAGCTGAAATAGAAAGCCAGCAGCACCGTGATGACCAGACCTGCGGAAAGAATACCAGCTATCAATTTTGTTTTATACAGGCTTCTGCCGATTTTCGACGTGTATTGCAGATCGAGCAGCCGCCTTGTGCGATCTTTTAAGATGAATGGTGAAATGAGAAGTACGACGCTGAATAAAATCGTGATTCCCACATTAACGATAAACTCTTTAAAATTTTGGATGACTACTTCTGGATACGCTTGATACTTTCCTTCATTGAGCAGTTCGTCAAAACGAGTTTGTTGCAAAGTATTTGGCTCAAACCCTATCATTTCTTTCGTGTCGTGAAAGTCGATGAGCCGTGACCTCTCCTGCAGTTCCCAAAACAAATCTATTTGCTGTTCATGCATGATTTGACTGTGTAAATTTTGTCGTTCTTCATTGTCCCAGACGGAAGTTACCAATTCCTCATAATCATCTATGCCGGCCTCTGCAAACTCAGGGTGTGCTTGCAAGTACTCATTTGCTTCCTCTTTCCGTGACTCAAACTGCCGGCGGAAATCGAGCATCTCCTCTTCATCCATCTGCACACCATATTCTTCTATCATTTCTATGCCGAGACGGTATCCGTCAAGTGCTGGTCTGCCATTCGGAAAATATTCAATGTCAAAACTTATTAATAAAAAGTACAAAACAGCATTGACAAGAAGCAAAAACGTCAGCATTCTCCACGTTAAAATTTTCTTCATTTCATTCCAAATCATTCGCATCACCTATCACCTACCCTATATCCGTTTTGGTAAATCTTCTATATGCTACGAAGCAAATTCCTGCAGCAATCAGCGTCCAGCAGCTGACTGTCAGCCATTCGTAATTTCGAGAACCAGTCAGACCGCCTCCCATGAACGAGTTAGAGATCCCGAGCAATAATTGAGACAGATTATAGCCTGTAATGAAAAACAGAATAGACGATTTGGACATAAAACTCGGCAATAGCAAAACAGCCACAAAAAAGAGAGAGATTCCTGCAAAGGCGATGTAACTATTTTTCACTACGGTAGCCAACGCGAATGTCAAACAAGAAATGAGCAGCCCCCCCGCCAAGACAATGCCGGCCGCCAGCCATAAAAATGTTCCAACCGATATATCCCACCAAGCAATATAAGGAAAATTATATTCCCAGTTGAATGCACTGCTAATTGAAGTTGACCATACATGTGAATAATCAAATACGATGAAAAAGGTACCTAAGGTGATGCCGAGTAAGAAAATCATGGTAAAAAGTGCAATGGCTATGGAAGCAGAAAATTTATCTTTCATCAACTTCCTTCCACGCTTCGTGGAAAATATAAGCAGCTGTGTTTTTTGTTCAAATTCATATGCGGTAATTAAAGCTGTTGCTAAGACAATCAGTAGCAACGATTCAATGATGATATGCCTGAAAACCGTTTGAAAAAGGAAGCTATGCATGAAGTAGGCTTTGCCTGCAAAAAACCATTGCTTCTGCTCTCCATTTTTCACTAGCTCTTCAAAACGTTTATCCAGTTTCTCGTATTCCTGCAAAAGATAGAACGCTGCCGAGCCGCTGAGCCCGTACATTCTCACTTCTCCTTCTCCTGTTGCCTGAATATCAATCTCTGCATAGCTCTCATCTATTGAACGGGCTGTATTGAAATACATTTCTTTTACTGCAAGCTGCTGAATTTGATTCCATTGTTCCTGGCTATATGCTTCTTGTTCTTCTAACGACATATTTTCTAAGAGTTCATGTACGCTTTGGAATTCCAGTCCTGCACTGCGTTTCAACTGGGTCATTTCCTTCTGAATATCCTGATCCAACTGTGCAAGCGAAGTGTCTGAAATATCACGTCCATATGTATCAATCAGTTCGTTGACTATTTTCAACTCTTCTTTATGATCTGATGAACTGACGATCAGATAAATGTTATAAACAGAAAACAGGAGAAACAGTCCTAAGAAAATTGGCGATTGTATTACTTTCCTGCACTCATACAATAAAATCCTCATTGCCCTGTTCCGTTCGTTTCATCCCGGTATTCATACAGAAAGACATCTTCCAACTGCGGCTGTACAGGCAGCCAATCAACGAGTGGAGTTTCTTTATGGATAAACCGGACAATCATTTTTCCGTATTCCTGCTTTTCAGAAAGCAATACATAATTTTGACGGAAGGATTCCAACTGTTCGAATTCCATTGATGTTTCAAAAACCGCTCCATCCAATGTTCCACAAATAGTTTCTACCGAATCTTTGTAAAGAATCTGCTGGTTTTTAATCATGATAATTTCATTTGCAATGGATTCAATATCCGATACAATATGGGTGGAAACTATGACAAGCCGCGAACGAGCCAGATCGGTCAGCAAATTTCGAAACCGTGCTCTCTCTTTTGGATCAAGGCCGGCAGTCGGTTCATCCAAAATCAAGATCTTCGGATCATTGAGCAAAGCCTGTGCAATACCAACCCTCTGCACCATTCCGCCCGAAAATTTTTTCATCTTTTTATTCATGACATCGCCAAGTGCTACCTTATCAAGCAGTTCTATAATTTTAGGTAATGCTTCTTTTTTGCTTATTCCCTTCAAGGCGGATAAATAAAGTAAATACTGCTTAGGCGAATAGTTCTTATAATAGCCAAAATGCTGTGGTAAGTAGCCGAGCAGCTCCCGATAACAGCTGTCCATATCAATAATATTGTTGCCGTTATAGAGAACTTCTCCTTTTGTTGGATATAGTAAAGTCGCCAGCATTTTAATGAGCGTTGTTTTCCCTGCACCATTCGGAGCCAGCAAGCCATAGAGTCCTGTTTCAAATTCCAACTGTATATCTCGCAAGGCAGTAAAATCTCCATATTGTTTTGAAACTTCTTTTACCACTAACACGTTAAACAGCTCCTTTCATTTGTCGTAAATCAAAATATTTTTTCAGCAGGCCGCCATATACATACAAACTGCCAAGCAAAACAAGCACATAGATAACTATAGGGATTTGCACAAGCAGCTCACCGTATAATGAGCCCATGCCATAGTGGAGCAGAAGATTCGAAAAGATCCAACCAAACACCATAGCTGCAGTAGTTACAAGCGAGTGTCGCTTCATCAAAGTCCATAAAAACAGATTCGAGAAAATAAACAATGAAGTTAAGGAAATCATCAATGCCCGAATGAAATGAATATTCGGATGAACTTGTGCAACTAAAGCTATGAAGAAACTATTGACCAAGATGGACAGCACACTAAAGGCCAGCATCCTAAATGCCATAAGTTGATAAACGTTAAACTTACAAGCCATTTCGACTTCGTACGTATCCTGTTCCACTCTTGTCCAATAGCTATATAAGGAAAACCCAAGAAATAAAACAGGTGATATGAGAAACAGTCCTGTATAGACTGCCTCACTCTCTAAGTGTTGCTGAATGAAAAACAACCAGCCAAACAGCAATACTCCAATTAAGAAAATGAAACTTAATTCCTTTCGATCTGCAAATATCTGCCGCATGCTGATTTGTGAGTACATAGTATTCATCTGACGAGAAAATGTGGGTTTGGCGGCAACACTTTGTTCCACAATTTGTTTTATCTGTGATTGGACTAAATGTTCATCCAACTCGGGCACCTGAAAGTTTTCTTTATTCAAGATGATTCGCCTCCATTTTTGACCGAATCCACCGTAGTGCCGAATAATATCTGGTTTTTACTGTCGACAGCGGAAGGACTTCTATTTCTGCTATTTCCTGCAGTGTGTATTCTCCAAATAATTTGAGACGGACGACTTGCTGAGAACGGGCATCCAGTTTGTTTATGTATGCAGCCGCACGCGCATAGTCCTCTTTATATTCCAAAGAAAGTGTCATATCATATTCATCTTCGAATTGGTCATCCTCCATCGGCTGTGCGAGCTGTGCATACCGATAACTTTTCGACCGGTAATAATCTACCAGACGATTCGATGCAATCTTATACAACCACGTTCGAAACGATGCTTTTTTATCATTGTATTGATGAATGGACTGGAGCGCGCCCATAAAAATATCCTGTGTCAAATCAAGAGACAACTCGACATCCAGCGTCTGCTTATAACTAAACGCATAGATTTCTTTATAGTATTTTGCTACAAGATCATTCGCTGCAGATGCTTTTGTATTTTTTTGAAGCTGTTTAATCCACTTTTTCTCTTAATCCATTCAGACGCCACCTACTTGCTTCATTCATTCACTTTTGTTCTCTTACATATATTCGTAAACTATCCGAAAAAAGTTTGCATTTTTGGTAAATTTATTTTTCTATTGCCGTGTAAATACCTATTGGACGCAAAAAAACTGCTTCCTCATTATAAAGAGGAAACAGCTTTTCAACTTTGCAATTACACGTTAAAACGGAACAGCATTACGTCGCCGTCTTTAACGATATATTCTTTACCTTCCAAACGGACTTTGCCGGCTTCTTTTGCTGCCGCCATCGAACCGTTCTCGACTAAATCATCATACGCCACCGTTTCTGCACGGATGAATCCGCGTTCGAAATCAGTATGGATGACGCCCGCACACTGAGGGGCTTTCATTCCTTTAATGAACGTCCATGCACGCACTTCCTGCACGCCTGCTGTGAAATATGTTGCCAGGCCCAGCAGGTTATATGTCGCTTTGATCAACTGGTCAAGACCTGATTCTTTAATGCCCAGTTCTTCAAGGAACATTTCTTTCTCATCATCTTCAAGCTCTGCCATCTCTTCTTCAATCTTCGCACAGACGACAATTACTTCTGCATTGTCCTTCTCAGCAAAGTCGCGCACTTGCTGTACATACGGGTTATTGTCAGCATCTGCGATTTCATCTTCTGATACGTTCGCCACATACAGCATCGGCTTAATTGTTAACAAGTGCATGCCTTTGATGACCTGATACTCATCATCTGTCAGTTCAACAGAACGTGCAGCCAATTCGTTTTCAAAGCCTTCTTTTAGTTTCAATAAAACAGGCTCTTCAATCATCGCCGCTTTATCTTTCTGTTTCGCCATTTTGGAGACACGTGCCAATCGCTTATCGACACTTTCCATATCAGCCAGAATCAATTCCAGATTAATAATTTCAATATCATCGATCGGGCTTACTTTGCCGGCTACGTGTGTAATATTTTCATCCACGAAACAGCGGACGACCTGACAAATTGCATCTACTTCACGAATATGCGAAAGGAACTTATTACCAAGCCCTTCCCCTTTACTCGCGCCTTCTACGATTCCCGCAATATCCGTAAACTCGAATGCAGTAGGTACTGTCTTCTTCGGCACTACAAGCTCTGTCAGTTTATCTAAACGTTCATCCGGCACTTCAACGATCCCAACGTTCGGATCGATCGTACAGAACGGATAGTTTGCTGCTTCGGCTCCTGCTTTTGTTATTGCATTAAATAGTGTTGATTTTCCCACGTTCGGAAGACCTACAATCCCAGCTGTTAACGCCATTCTTCCCACACCTTTCTCATCTATCCAAAACCTTCATTATTCGTTGGTCAACCATTTCATTATAAGGACAATACTCCTGAATGTCTATTTGTTCTCAAGACTCATTCTTCAGCAGAACTTTTTTCATCTTCTTGGCAAATTCATTGCGCGGAATCATGACGCTGTGTCCGCAGCCCTCACATTTTATCCGAATATCGGCACCCATTCGAATAATCTTCCATGCATTCTTGCCACAAGGATGCGGTTTTTTCATCTCCACCACGTCATGTAAATTAAACTCTTTCTCCGCCATCTCGTGAATCCCCCTCCGACTTTTCTTGATATAACACCATTTTTGGATATGGCAGTTCAATGCCATTCTGTTCCATAAACTTCTTCAAATCCTGCCGTAGTTTCCTTCCGACTCCGAAATTGGCAACAGGCTCTGTTTCTGCCACAATGCGCAATACAATTTGAGAGGGGTCAATGCTTTGCACACCTAGCATTTCCGGTATGCCAATCACTTCCGCATAACGATCTTTAGGCAGCGTCCTCAAAAACTCCGATATCAACTTTTCCGCATAATCGATATCTGTTTCATATGACACCCCAATGTCCAGTATGGCCTTTGAATTTGTCACAGAAAAATTAATCACTTCACTAATTTGACCATTCGGCACCGTGTACACTTCGCCTCCAAATAATCCAATCTTCGTTGTTCGCAGGCCAATTTCCATGACTGTTCCTTCGGCAGTATTAATGCGCACATAATCTCCTACACCAAATTGGTCCTCGAAGATAATGAAAAATCCCGAAATAACATCTTTCACTAAACTTTGTGCTCCGAAACCAACTGCTAAACCAAGAACACCGGCACCAGCTAGAAGCCCTTTCACGTCAATTTCAAACTCTGTCAGAATCGATAGGATCGCAGAAAAGTACACAACATATTTCAGTGTGTTTTCCAAAAGCTTAATCATCGTTTGCTCACGTCGATCTGATTTTCGCATCGGGCTTTTTAGCTTAATTGCAAAAAATCTCCGGATCAGTACTTGACCTACCTTTACTAAGATACCTGCCACGACTATGATCAGAACGATTCGCAATGCGAAAAAACCTGTATCGAACCAAAAATTCGAATCAAATATTGTATTATTCGCTTGTTTTGTTGTTTCCTCTACCACTTGCTTAATCGTTTCTTCTACACCTTCCAGGTTTTCTTTCACATCTGGATTTTTTGGCACTGCCATTGAAAGAAATCCTCCTTTCGTATAAACCTCAACTGCCCAGGCTATACTGCACAGCAATACGTACTTATTAATTTACAAAAGTTCTCTAGCGTATAAAAATCATAAAGGACTGGTGTCTCCATATGTATATAGCTGAGCCTTCCTCTTATCATTACCGGGTTTCCCATAAAGAAACCGGCGTAATTTGGAAATTAAGTTCTTATTTCGCTGAACATATTCCTTTTCAACAAAAACCTATCGTCTTTTATTGCATTGGCACGGATCGTTCAACAGGAGATTCGCTTGGCCCGTTGACTGGCTCTTATTTGTCTGAACTAAGTCTCTTCCCCTATCCGGTGATCGGTACGTTGCGGGAACCACTACATGCATTAAATTTACAGCAGCGCATCGAACAAACAACGGTTTTATATCCTGATGCATTTACTGTCGCTATTGATGCATGTCTCAGTAAAAGAGACGCAGTCGGGGATCTATTGTTTCATAGCGGCCCTATTTCCCCCGGAAAAGCGGTCGGCAAGGAACTACCGCCAGTTGGAGACGTGTCAATTAAGGGGATCGTCAACATAGCTGGATTTATGGAACAGGCCGTCTTGCAGAGCACTCGATTGCACCTTCCATTTGAAATGAGTCGCATGATCGGACGAGCTTTGCAACTTGCACATCATCGACAATCTTCAAAAAGCATAAACAATCGTGACAACTATGGCAACTATACCGATTCCTGGGATAAAGTTCGCCACGCGCATCTTCGTCAGGCCGATTAAATTCAAGCCAATTGCAGCGATCATTAACCCACCGGTCGCTGTCATTTCTGAAATAAAGAATTGTAACAAATCGTCCGGAATAAATCGGCTAATGAACGTAGCCAAGAACGTAATACTTCCTTGATAAAGAAAGACAGGAATAGCCGAAAAAGCAACGCCAATTCCTAATGTAGAACTTAAAATAATTGAAGTGAAGCCGTCTAAAATCCCTTTCATCACCAAGACATTATGATCATTTCGAAGACCGCTATCAATTGCACCAATGATTGCCATAGAACCTACACAGAAAATAAGTGTACCCGTCACAAATCCTTGGGAAATGCCAGGCCCTTCCTTTCTAACTGGCAGCTTCCCTTCTAACCACTGGCCGAGCCGGTTTATCTTTTGATCCAAATCGATCCATTCGCCAATGATTGCACCTATTACAATACTAATAATGACAATGACGATTTGTGTGGTTTGGAACGTCATCTGTAAACCGATTGCTACGACTGCAAGTCCAATCCCATACATGATCGTCTCTTTCATACGGTCAGGTATGCCGTGTAAAAAACGACCAATCAATGTACCTCCCACTATCATCAAGACATTAAACAATGAACCAAATAGTATCATGCAGTCACTTCCATGTCTTCTTTAAGAATAATACCTATTTTGCTTATTCTGCAAAATAGGTATGTTTTTCATCATTAGTCATTCAAAATTTCAAGAATTCGTTCAAAATCTTCATCAGAGAAAAATTCAATTTCGATTTTCCCTTTGTTTTTCGTCTTTTTAATTGTTACATTCGTGCCGAATTGCTCACGTAGTGTAGTCTCTTGTGCGGTAATGAATAGATCTTTTTTCTTTTCCTTTTTTGTTTCACGTGGAACATCTTCATTCAATTGTTGTACTAATTTTTCTAGTTGTCGAACATTTAGGTGCTCTTTTTTTGTCTTTTCAGCAATTAATAAGATTTGTTCTTTTTTACGTAAGCCTAATAACGTTCGGCCATGCCCCATCGTCAAGTTCCCTTGAGAAATATCTTTGCGAACTTTTTCGGGTAATGCCAGCAATCGAACATGGTTGGCGATATGTGGTCTGCTCTTGCCAAGTCGAAAAGCCAATTGTTCTTGCGTCAATTCTAGATTTTCCATTAACTTCTGATAAGCCTCTGCCACTTCGATTGGTGTCAAATCCTCACGTTGTAGATTTTCCAAGATGGCCATTTCCATCGACTGTTCATCCGTTAATTCTCTAACGACTGCCGGCACTTCCTTTTTACCTGCCAACTTAGAGGCACGAAATCTTCTTTCCCCTACAACGATTTCGTACTGTGTGCCTACTTTCCGCACAATAATTGGTTGCAAAACTCCATGTTCTTTAATAGACTCACTTAATTCCAATAAAGACGCATCATCAAATTCTTTACGTGGCTGATAGGGATTTTCTGTAATGCTATTCAATCGCAGAAGCTCCACCTTTTCTAGTGACTCTCCCGGGAACAATGCGTTCAGCCCTTTACCTAGACCTTTACTCATTATGCACCACTTCCTTTGCCAGCTCTAAATAGACTTCTGCACCTTTTGATCTTGAATCGTACATAATAATTGGCTTCCCATGACTGGGCGCTTCACTTAATCTGACATTTCGCGGAATGATCGTACGGAATACTTTGTCTTGAAAATACTTCTTTACTTCTTCAATGACTTGAATACCTAAATTAGTTCGCGCGTCGAACATCGTCAGTAATACGCCATCAATATATAAATTGTCGTTTAAATGTTTTTGGACGAGCCGAATAGTGCTTAGCAGCTGACTGAGACCTTCCAATGCGTAATATTCACACTGCACAGGGATAATGATCGAATCGGCAGCTGTCAATGCATTCAACGTCAGTAGCCCAAGTGATGGTGGACAATCAATAATGATGTAATCATACTGATCTTTAATGTCTTGAATGGCGTGCTTCATTCTTACTTCACGAGAGATAGTGGAGACCAATTCAATTTCAGCCCCTGCCAGTGAAATGGTTGCAGGAATAATATCCAGATTTTCAACGTTTGTTTGGAGGATGACGTCTGTTACCGGTACATCATCGATAAGCATGCTGTAAATGCAGTCTTGCACATCTCCTTTATTAACGCCGACTCCGCTTGTAGCGTTTCCTTGAGGATCGGAGTCAATTAAAAGCACTTTTTTGCCGATATGGGCAAGGCATGCGCTTAAGTTTACAGAAGTCGTCGTTTTACCGACTCCCCCTTTTTGATTTGCTATGGCGATAATCTTACCCACTCTTGCACCTGCTTTCTTTCATAGTTCAATTATTTTAGTAGTTGTTATGCATCGTTGTTTTCCGTTGCAGGCGGACGCTTTCCGCGAGGCGTGCGGTGAGCCGCTTCCACTCCAATCAACTAGTGAGTTTCTAATAAAAGTTATTTTATATAGGACAAATTAACACTCCAAATAATGTAAGCGCCTTACAAACGATAGACAGTAGGTTCATCACGAGATCGATCCGTAAGCGCTGAAGTGAGTTAGGAAGAAGTTGATGTTAATTGTTCAACGTATGGTATTAGTCGTCTGATGTTTATACATCTTATATTCAACTGTATTTATTCACAGTCTCTATTATTTTATCATCTTCACTGGGCGAACTCTATTGATATATAACAAAACTCTTGCTAGTTGGGTAGCAAGAGTTTTGGAACGTCACTTTTTAGGTATTTTGACCGTAATCGTATAGAATTCGTCCGAGTCCACTTCTTCTGATTCTACTTCAATTCCACTCTTCGTCATCAACGAGAGAGATTGCCTAAGTGTGTTCACTGCAATTCGCACATCTTTGCTGACTGCTTTTCGATGGGGTGCTTGTTTTTTGGCAGGCTTCGCTTTTTCACTAGGATGCAGAATTTCTTGGATTCGGTTTTCGAGTTGCTTCACATTATATTGATTAGCTTTAGCTTCTTCCATCACTTCAATTTGAAGTGTCGCTTCCTTCAATGGTAATAGAGCCCGTGCATGTCGCTCAGAAATTTCTTGTCTCAAGATCGCGTCCTGGACTTCTTCGGGCAACTTCAATAACCGCATCTTGTTTGCAATTGTCGACTGACCTTTTCCCAATCGTTGAGCTAGCGCCTCCTGCGTCAATTCATGAAGCTGTAACAGATTTTCATAGGCATATGCTTCTTCAATTGCTGTTAGTTCTTCTCGTTGCAAGTTCTCGATCAATGCAATCGAAGCCGTTTCTTTATCATTCAGATTGCGAACAATTGCTGGAACTTCTGTCCAACCCAATTTACGCATTGCCCGGTATCGTCTTTCCCCTGCAATGATTTCATATTGCTCTTCATCCATTTTACGAATCACAATTGGTTGAATGACACCATGTGTGTGGATAGTTCTAGCGAGTTCTTCAATTTTTTCCTCACTAAAAATTGTCCGCGGCTGAAATTGATTCGGTCTGATCGAGTCAATCGCAATTTGTTCTACCTTTTCAAGATGATGAACGTCCTCTTCAATCGAACCCATCTTCTCTCCCCCACCAAAAAAGCGCGAAAAAGTATTTTTCAACCCCTGCACCACCTTTTCGAAACTAGTCCCTTTTACAATTCTATCTCTTTTTCTGTTCCACGTGAAACATTTTATTCATTCAGCCTGTTATAGGCGTTTTGTTTGGCACTCCGGCTTTACGTGGATATTTCTTCGGTGTTTGTTTCTCTTTTTTAATTATGAAGATATGTCGTTCACTATTTTCTACAGGCAGTAAAAATTCATGTTCTTCTTGCAATACCCCACCTAATAGTTTAACTGCTCTTGTTGCGTCTTGTAATTCCTCTGACGCAGCTGCACCCTTCATGGAGACAAAGAACCCTCCTTGTTTGGCAAGCGGTAAACATAGTTCAGACAATACAGACAAACGAGCTACCGCACGAGCAGTGACCAAATCGAATTGCTCACGATATTTGGGATCGCGGCCAAATTCTTCCGCCCTTGCATGAACAAATGCTACCTTTTCTAATTTCAATTCATTCGCTAAATGATTTAAAAAGGTAATTCGCTTGTTTAATGAATCTACAATCGTCACTTGGAGATGTGGATAACAAATCTTTAATGGGATACTTGGAAACCCAGCACCCGCTCCTACATCGCATATTGACTGGATAGATGACAAATCCACATAGAATGAACTAGTAATTGAATCATAGAAATGCTTTAAATAAACAGATGGCGCATCCGTGATCGCTGTTAAATTCATCTTTTCATTCCACTCTACGAGCACTTCAAAATAGCGTTTGAATTGTTGTTTCTGCACATCGGACAATTCAATGCCTTTTTGTTGTAACGCTTCGTAAAACTGTTCTTCCGTCATGTTCTCATTCCTTTTCAAAAAGACTGACGCATCTAAGCGCCAGCCATATACTCAACCGGATACTTTCGCAATTTTCCCTTGCTCAATATAGACAAGTAAGATAGAGATATCTGCGGGATTGACACCTGAAATACGAGATGCCTGTGCAATGGATAGTGGTTGCACTGCCTTAAGATTCGCCTTGGCTTCTTTGGCAATACCTGAAATAGCATCATAATCAATATGTTCAGGAATCCGTTTATTCTCCATTTTCTTCATTCGCTCTACTTGTTGCATGGATTTTTCGATATATCCTTCATACTTAATAAATATTTCTACTTGCTCCGCCACTTCTTCAGTAATGTCTTCAAGAGGAGGAACCACTTTTTGCAGTTCACTGTACTTCATCTCAGGACGCTTTAATAAATCCGCTGCTTTCATAGGCTCACGCAAAGCAGTGCCTCCCGCGTCTTCGATAATCGCTTGTACTTCTTCAGTCGGCTTTACTGAGGTTTTCCGCAAATGATTAATTTCCGCTTCAATTTGCGCTTTCTTCGCCATAAACTTTTGATATCGTTCTTCACTGATCATGCCATTCTGATAGCCGATTTCTGTCAAACGCATATCCGCATTATCATGACGTAGCAATAGACGATATTCTGCTCTTGATGTCAGCAATCGGTAAGGTTCACTTGTTCCTTTGGTAACCAAGTCATCCACAAGAACACCGATATATGCATCACTTCGTCTTAACACAACTTCTTCTTTTCCAAGCACGTTACATGCAGCATTAATTCCCGCCATCAATCCTTGAGCAGCCGCTTCTTCATATCCAGAAGTACCATTAATTTGGCCAGCTGTGTACAGATTCTTTATCTTCTTTGTTTCCAATGTTGGCCACAACTGGGTGGCGATAACAGAATCATATTCAATCGCATAACCTGCACGCATCATTTCTGCCTTTTCCAATCCAGGTACACTCGCGATCAAACGATGTTGCACATGTTCAGGTAAACTTGTCGATAATCCCTGTACATACACTTCACGCGTGTTACGTCCTTCTGGTTCTAAGAAAATCTGATGGCGTGACTTGTCCGCAAAACGTACAATTTTATCTTCAATGGATGGGCAATAACTAGGTCCCTTCCCTTTGATCATACCAGAATACATCGGAGACAAATGAAGATTTTCATTGATGATCTCATGTGTTTCAGGTGTTGTGTACGTTAACCAACAAGGTAGTTGATCCATGATGAATTCTGTTGTTTCATAGCTGAATGAACGAGGAACATCATCGCCTGGCTGAATCTCCGTTTTACTATAGTCAATTGTATTACTATTGATCCGCGGTGGTGTACCTGTTTTGAATCGAACTGTTTGCAAGCCCAATTCTTTTAAGTGATCTGCCAACTTAATTGATGGCATTTGATTGTTCGGACCACTTGAATACTTCAAGTCACCAATAATGATCTCACCACGTAAAAAGGTACCTGTTGTGATAATGACTGTTTTTGCGCGGAAAATGGCGCCGATTTGCGTGACTACACCCTTTACTTCGTCATCTTCAACAATCAAACGTTCCACGACAGCTTGGCGAAGTGTCAGATTTGGTTGTTCTTCCAACGTACGTTTCATTTCTTGCTGATATAATACTTTGTCGGCTTGTGCACGCAATGCGCGGACTGCCGGACCTTTTCCTGTATTTAGTAAACGCATTTGAATATGTGTTTTATCAATCACTTTCGCCATGACACCACCTAGTGCGTCAATTTCTCTCACAACAATCCCTTTTGCAGGACCTCCAAGTGATGGATTACATGGCATGAAAGCAATCATATCTAAATTCATCGTCAAAACTAAAGTCGATGCGCCCATCTTCGCTGCAGCATGCGCGGCTTCTGCACCCGCATGCCCTGCTCCAATGACGATACAATCGAACGTGCCTGCTTCAAATTGTGGCATGTTCGTTCATCCTTCCTATATATAAATTGGTAAACTTTTTATTTTCCGAGGCAAAATTTCGAGAACAACTCTTTAATCAAACTATCTTGAACGGTATCCCCAATAATTTCTCCGAGGATTTCCCATGTACGTGTTATATCTATTTGAATCATGTCAATTGGTACCCCTGTTTGAGCTGCTTGGATCGCATCTTCAATTGTATTACGAGCTTGTTTTAGCAATGCAATATGGCGTGCATTCGACACATACGTCAAATCACCCGACTCGATCGAACCTTCGAAAAATAGAGAGGCAATGGCTTCTTCCAACTCTGAAATCCCTTGCTCCTGCAAAATGGACGTTGTGATGACACGCTCTTTCCCAGCCAGTTCATAGACTCGTTGCAAATCAATCTTAGTCGGTAAATCGGTCTTATTGACGATGACCAACACATCCATTCCAGCAACCGTTTCAAATAATCGCTCATCTTCATCAGTTAAAGGTTCTGCACTATTGACCATTAATAAAATCAAGTCGGCTTCCTTTAGCACTTGTCTGGAACGTTCAACGCCAATTCGCTCTACAATATCTTCTGTTTCACGAATTCCAGCCGTATCGACAAGACGCAATGGAACTCCTCTTACATTGACATACTCTTCTATAATATCACGGGTGGTACCTGCAATGTCAGTCACAATTGCTTTATTTTCTTGAACTAAGCTATTCAGCAATGAAGACTTACCGACATTGGGTCTGCCAACAATTACTGTGGACAATCCTTCCCGCAAGATTTTCCCTTGCGACGAAGTTCGTAATAACTCATCAATCTCATCACGCACCCACTCCCCCTTCTCGATCATTAAGGGGATGGTCACTTCTTCTACATCATCGTATTCAGGATAATCAATGTTCACTTCCACTTGTGCAAGTGTTTCTAGAAGTGCTTGACGTAACTCTCCAATTAAATGTGAGAGCTTTCCTTCCATTTGATTAAGCGCTACATTCATCGCTTTATCCGTCTTGGCCCTGATCAAATCCATGACTGCTTCGGCTTGTGATAAATCTATACGACCGTTCAGAAATGCCCGTTTGGTAAACTCGCCGGGTTCCGCCAATCTCGCCCCCTCCGTCAATACAAGTTCAAGTACCCGATTGACCGAAGTGATTCCTCCGTGGCAATTGATCTCTACTATATCTTCCCGAGTGAATGTCTTCGGTCCTTTCATAATGGACACCATGACTTCTTCTACTATTTCTGCGGTGACGGGATTATGCAAATGTCCATAGTGAATCGTATGTGAGGGTTGTTCGCATAAAGGTTTGGCTGCTGGCGATCGGAATATACGATCCGCAATCTCCCACGCATCTTCACCACTTATGCGAACAATTGCAATCGCTCCCTCTCCCATTGGAGTTGATATGGCGGCTATTGTATCAAAATGCAAGTTTTTCACCTTCCTGGCTTCGTTATCCACATGTGCATATCTCTTGAGGACACAACTTTCTAACATCCTATATTATCATAAATCGACGAAATCTCCTAGCAGGCAAAATGAAAAAATGTGGATAATTTCAGGAAATGACAAATTAGGGGCTGTGGACAAATTAAAATGGTGAAAAATACAGTACGTAGAGTAACGGTGTGCAAGTATTTTTGTAGTCTCCCACTACCTCTTTTATGCGAAGTTTGGATATAAAAAACCCGCAGAATTCTTCTGCGGGCTATTACTTATTCAATTCCTTTAATCACGATGTGGCGATATGGATCTTTACCTTCTGAGAAAGTTTCTACATCCAAGCGACGAGATAATGCGTTATGGATCACTTTCCTTTCGTACGAAGGCATTGGTTCAAGTGCCACTTGACGTCTCGTACGAATTGCACGATCCGCCATACGATCTGCGAGTTGCTCAAGTGACTGTTCACGGCGTTCTCGATAATCAGCAACGTCGATGCGTACAATTTTAAATTGGTGTGTGAGTTTATTGGCAACAAGCTGTGCTAATTGCTGGATCGCATTTAACGTCTGACCTCGCTTACCTATTAAATAAGCAGCCTTTTCACTTTCCAACTGAAAATTGATGTACTTCCCTTTTGTTTCATAGGTAATAACTAAGTCGTTAATTCCCATCTCTTTCGCCATGTCTTCAATATAACGCTTTGTTTCTTCCATTGCTGCTTCTTCATTGTATTTCTTAACCTCTTGATCTTCTTCGTTCAAGTTATCTTGTGAAGCTTGAATAGTAGGTAACGATTGGTCGGAGTTTATTACTGTTTCCGACTCTAGCTCTACTTCCGTTTTTGACTCCTGAACAGCTGGTGGCACAAGCTCTGTGACGATTGGCGGCACTTCACTATCTTTGATCAAGGTTACGGATTCAGTAGATTCATTTGTTTCTTCTTTTATTGGTAAATCTGTTTCCACTTTTACTTCTTGTTCAAGAACGGTTACTAGCACTTCCGCGTCTTTCGCACCAAAACCTAGAAATCCTTTTCTACCATTTTCCAATACCTTTACTTCTACTTCATCTTTTGTTACACCTAGGTCTTGTAAAGCCGATGCGATCGCAAGCTCAACGGTTGCAGCCCTTTGTGTAAGTTGTTTCATTTCTTTTTCCCTCCTGCTTTTACAACTTCACCGTCTTTCGGTTTGTCAAACGGTTTGTAAATAAAAATATTTTGGATAAGTGAAATGATATTTCCGACAACCCAGTACAAAGCAAGCGCAGACGGCACGAATGAACCGAATACCATGATCATAAACGGCATGATGTACATCATCGTTTTCATCTGGGGATTATCCATTGCTGGCCCCGTGCGAAGGACTAGCAATTGAAATAGACCTGCGATAATAGCGAATAAAATACTTGGTGTACCGAGTGCAACGCCTAGAAAGCTACCTAATTCAATTGTTGGTGTAGCATTCATCCGATTGATGGCGTGGTAGAAGCCAATAAATATCGGCATCTGGATAATGACAGGCAGACAACCGGCAACCGGATTAATCTTTTCACTGATCATGATCTGCTGCATTTCTTCCTGATACTTCTTCTGTGTCACGGCGTCTTTAGATTTGTACTTTTCTTTCAACGCTTTCAGGCGCGGCTGGATTTCCTGCATACGCTTTGAACTTTTGGTTTGTTGGATGATTAATGGAAGCAACGCAGTACGAATGATTGCCGTCACAACAATAATTGCCAGTCCGTACGTTCCAAGCCATCCTTTAAATGTCGTAATTAATGATACGAGAGGCCAGACAATATATTCATTCCAAATCCCCGTGCTTTCTGCCGAGATCGGCTCCTTGAATTCCGAACAACCTGCCATGAACACAGCCACTACGACGAGCAATGACAGAAATACCAATTTCTTTTTCACATTTTTTCCCCCAAACAATCACAAGATGACTTCTCAATTTTTTTCAGTTTATCATGATGACTCATAACGTTCTATAGCTTACATGAAACTTCACTTAAATACCTTTGCAATTCGCATAACATGCTGCAGATTTTTTTTGGCCGTATGGAAATCGAGCGTGGCTGCTTGATTTCTCGCGATAATAACATAGTCGAGATCCTGTCTAATCTCATCTTTCATTTCCAAGAAGGATTGACGAATATACCGTTTCACTCGATTTCGTGTGACTGCATTGCCCACTTTTTTGCTGACAGATAAACCGATTCGAAACTCCTCTTGACCTTCTTTTTTATAGGTGTAGACGATAAATTGCCGATTGGCGAAAGACTTCCCTTTCTTGAAAACCGTCTGAAATTCCTTGTTCTTCTTGATTCGCTGGCTCTTCTTCATGTTTCCACCTGCTTTATTTTTCTTCAATCCATTAACTGATACCTGTTGCTTAGAATAAGCCAAATAGCAAAAAAAAGACCACTGATAAGTCAGTGGCCTTATGCTGAAAGAACTTTTCTTCCTTTACGACGACGAGCTGCTAAAATTCTACGGCCGTTTTTTGAACTCATTCTTGAACGGAAGCCGTGGACTTTACTGCGTTTACGTTTATTTGGTTGGAATGTACGTTTCATTTCGTAAGACACCTCCTGCTTGATTGTCTCTTTTCCTATTGTGACAGTCTTGAATAGTATAGCCATCCAGTAAAAGAATGTCAATGATTTTATAATCATTACCTTTTGATTGCGTACTAGATCATTATTACGCTGCTCCTTACTTATCCACAATTTTCAATAGATGCCTTCTGGATGAATTGTGAGCATGCTAAAGTTGTGGATCTTTTATTCTGGCATTTGTCGACAAGTTTTTCACATATTCAAGGATGTGGATAACCACTTTATGCACAGTTGCTGGCATTGTGAATAAATCGTTAGACTCCTTGTCATTATTCAGGTTCCCTGGTACAATTAAAAAGCTTTTATTGTGTGTATAATTTATTTTAAAATTCTTATCCACAATTGTGAATACAGTGTGGATAGTTTTTTCAACATGTTTCGATAATTTTTATCCACAAGCTTGGATACTGTGTATAAGCGTATTCAGGCTTTTCATTATCTTGTAGTAAAGGAGGCAAACGATTGGATAATTTATCGAATTTGTGGGACCAAGCATTGAAGAATATTGAAGCTCGTGTTTCAAAACCAAGTTTCGAAACTTGGCTGAAATCAACACGGCTGCTGACATATGAAAAAGAAAACGCAACAATTGCGGTCCCCAGTTCATTCGCAAAAGACTGGCTGGAAACTCATTATGTCCATTTAATTACTGGCATTCTATCTGAGTTAACAGGCGAAGATCGGATTATTGAGTTTATCGTTCCGCAAGATATGGCGGAAAATGATATCAAATTACCGAAAACACAGCCAAAAGCAGTGGAGAAAGTACCTATGCCTAATTCTGCTGGCATGCTGAATCCAAAGTATACCTTTGACACGTTTGTCATTGGTTCCGGCAACCGTTTTGCCCATGCAGCCTCACTTGCTGTTGCAGAGGCTCCTGCTAAAGCATACAACCCGCTATTTATCTATGGAGGCGTTGGTCTCGGTAAAACCCATTTGATGCACGCGATTGGACACTATGTATTGGAGCAAAACCCATCTTTGAAGGTGGTCTATTTATCATCGGAAAAATTCACGAACGAATTCATTAATTCTATCCGCGATAATAAAGCGGGCGACTTTAGAAATCAGTATCGTAATGTAGACGTGCTGTTAATTGATGATATTCAATTCTTGGCAGGAAAAGAACAAACTCAAGAAGAATTTTTCCATACGTTTAATACGCTCCATGAAGAATCCAAGCAGATCATCATTTCAAGTGATCGTCCTCCAAAAGAGATCCCTACTCTTGAGGATCGACTGCGCTCACGTTTCGAATGGGGATTGATCACGGATATTGCGCCACCTGACTTAGAGACGCGAATTGCGATCTTGCGCAAAAAAGCCAAAGCAGACGGTCTTATTGATATCTCAAATGATGTGATGTTATACATTGCTAATCAAATTGACTCAAATATTCGGGAATTGGAAGGTGCCCTTATACGTGTAGTGGCTTACTCTTCCTTGGTAAATGCGGATATTACAACTGATCTAGCAGCGGAAGCTTTAAAGGACATTATTCCGAATTCTCGTCCTCGTATCATTTCCATATTGGATATTCAAAAATCAGTTGGAGAACATTATAGTGTGCGGCTGGAGGATTTTGTAGCTAAGAAAAGAACGCGGGCAATCGCATTTCCACGTCAAATTGCTATGTTTTTATCGAGGGAATTGACGGATTCTTCCTTGCCAAAAATCGGTTCCGAATTTGGAGGTCGCGATCATTCAACCGTCATCCATGCTCATGAGAAAATCTCAAAAATGCTAGAAACAGATAAATCTTTGCAGATGGATATTCAGGAAATTAAGAAATCACTAGGACGTGCTTAATGAACTGTGGATAACTGTGGATAGACGATGCATGCTCGTCCACGTTTTATGCACATGTGGGAAACTATGAGTTTAATACATTCAAAAGACTTTTCCACATATCCACAGCCCCTATTACTATTACTACTATATTTAATTACTTAATTATTATTATATAAGCGAGGTATCGAGATGCAGTTTGAGATTATGCGTGAACAATTGCTTGATGGATTAAGCGATGTCATCAAAGCAATTAGTCAAAAAGTAACTACACCTATTTTGACGGGTATTAAACTAGAGGCCACAGAAAAAGGATTAACGATGACCGGAAGTGATTCAGATATCACGATCTCAACGTTTATTCCTGTAGAAGAGGATGGTAACCAAATTATCCGAATGATCCAGCCAGGTACACTAGTCTTACAGGCTAAAGTATTTAACGAAATTATTCGGAAGCTACCAACGAATGAAGTAATGATTGAATTGCGTGATGGATTGAAAACACATATCCGCTCTGGCCAGTCTGAATTTCATATTATTGCCCAAAGTGCAGATGAATATCCTATTTTGCCAGATATAAAAGATGCAGAGCGTTTTGAATTGCCAGCAGATTTGATGAAATCTATTATTCGAGAAACTGTATTTGCAGTCTCCCAGCAGGAAACACGCCCTGTATTGACGGGGGTTCAATGGGAAATCAAAGATGAAGAATTGTATTGTATTGCAACAGACAGCCATCGTTTGGCTCGACGTATTATTACACCCGAAGTAAAAGCGAGTGCACCTTTTAGTGTTGTCATTCCAGGCAAAAGCCTTCAGGAATTAAGCAAGATTTTGCCGGATCATTCAAGCATGGTGGAAATTTTCATTGCCAATCAGCAAGTGTTGTTTAAAATGCATAATGTATTATTCTATTCAAGACTTTTGGAAGGTAATTATCCAGACACTTCTCGTCTGATCCCGAGTGAATATAAAACATCTATTACTGTGAATGGACGTAATTTATTGCAAGCAATTGATCGTGCTTCATTGCTTGCGCGAGAAGATCGCAATAATATTGTTCATTTCTCGACAGATGGTAGTTCACATATTCAAATCTCATCTAATTCACCTGATGTTGGAAATGTTGAAGAACTAGTTGAAGCGGTACAGATTGAAGGCGAACCACTGAAAATCTCTTTTAGCTCCAAATACATGATGGACGCATTAAAAGCTATTGATGGTCAAGATCTGATGATTCACTTTACAGGAAGTATGCGGCCATTCATCTTAAAATCAATAGACAGTGATGCAATTTTACAATTGATTTTGCCAGTTCGTACTTTCTAATAGCGAAAGAAATAAAATTAGTGAAGATTGGATAGTCAACATGTTGACTATCCTTTTTACTTATAGTGAAAAGTTAGGTAAACTAGAAGGACAGACTATTTAAGAGGGATTGATACATTATGGAAAATATCAACTTCAATTCACCGTTTATTACACTAGGCCAATTATTGAAAATGACGAATGCTATCAGTTCAGGCGGTATGGCTAAGTGGTTTTTAGAGGAACACGTCGTCTATGTAAATGGTGAACCGGAACAACGACGCGGTAAAAAATTATATGATGGCGATGTTGTAAATATTCCGGGTACAGGAAAGTATAAACTGTCTGCGGATGAATCTGGACAGTCGGATGCACATTGAACGTCTTGCTTTAACAAATTATCGAAATTATGCCTCCCTAGAATTAGAATTCTCCCCTACCATGAACGTATTGATCGGTGAAAATGCCCAAGGAAAGACTAATATCATGGAAGCGATCTACGTATTGTCTATGGCCAAATCTCATCGAACCGCAAATGATCGTGAACTCATACGCTGGGAACAAGAGTGTGGTAAAATAGAAGGTGATGTCGAACGGAAATTTGGACGACTGCCTTTAGAGTTGACCATTTCTAAAAAAGGAAAGAAAGCAAGAGTCAATCACTTAGAGCAAAACCGACTGAGCATGTATGTGGGGCAGATGAACGTGGTGATGTTTGCGCCTGAGGATTTAAATATCGTGAAAGGCAGCCCGCAAATACGCAGGAGGTTTTTAGATATGGAAATTGGGCAGATTTCGAGAGTATATTTACATGATCTGGTCAATTTTCAAAAAGTATTAAAACAACGCAATGCGCTGTTAAAGGAGCATCGCGGCAAGCTGGACCTTCATGATGTGATGTTCGATATTTATACGGAACAATATATTCAAGTGGCGGTTCAAATTATTCGCAAGCGTTTCTATTTCATGGAATTACTACAAAGATGGGCACAGCCGATACATCAAGGAATTTCTCGTGGTCTTGAAACACTTGAAGTTTCATATGGAACTTTAAAAGACCTACATTCTGGGCAGACTGTAGAAGAAATGGAAACTATTTTTGCTAATCAGCTTAAAAACGTACGAAAACGCGAATTAGAACGAGGACTTACATTGGTAGGTCCGCATCGTGATGATTTGCAGTTTTTTGTCAATGGATATGATATTCAAACATTTGGGTCACAGGGGCAGCAACGAACGACTGCGCTTTCTTTGAAGCTTGCTGAAATTGAGCTAGTGAAACAGGAAGTAGGAGAAACGCCTATTTTATTGCTGGATGATGTGTTATCGGAATTGGATGATTACCGTCAGTCACACTTGCTGAATACGATGCAAGGTCAAGTGCAAACATTTGTCACCACGACAAATATTACGGGAATTGACCATGACACTATCCAACAAGCCGCCATTTTTGAGGTACATGCAGGTTCCGTGCAGCGTGAAGGTTAGGGTATCTGTAGTTTGATATGTTTTGAAAGGAAAGGTGAACACCTTGGCAATGGAAGAGAAAGAAATACAGACAGCTTATGATGCGAATCAGATACAAGTGTTGGAAGGTCTTGAAGCTGTCCGTAAACGTCCGGGTATGTATATCGGAACTACAAGTGCAAAAGGGCTTCATCATCTTGTGTGGGAAATAGTAGACAATAGTATTGACGAAGCACTAGCTGGCTATTGTGATCACATTGAAGTAACGATTGAAAAAGACAACTGGATTCGAGTGGAAGACAACGGACGAGGGATACCGGTTGGGATTCAGGAATCTACAGGTAGACCTGCTGTAGAAGTTATCATGACGGTGCTTCATGCAGGCGGTAAGTTTGGCGGCGGAGGCTATAAGGTTTCAGGTGGTTTGCACGGTGTTGGATCATCTGTTGTTAATGCGTTGTCCGAAAAGACAGAGGTATATGTGCGACGCGATAATAAATTGTTTGCAATTGAATTTTCAAGAGGACCAGTTTCGAAAGAGCTTGAAGTCATCGGTGAGTCAACTGAAACAGGTACGACAACCCGTTTTAAAGCAGATCCTGAAATCTTCACAGAAACTACTGTCTATGAATACAGCACGCTGGCTACGCGTCTGCGCGAACTGGCTTATTTAAACCGCGGTTTGCGGATTACTATTACAGATGAGCGCGAAGAAGAACCGAAAACTCAGTTGTTTCATTACGAAGGCGGTATTAAATCATACGTTCAGCACCTCAACGAAAATAAGGAACCGATCTTCGAAGATCCGATTTACATCTTAGGAGAACGGGATGGCATTGCCGTCGAAATCGCGATGCAGTATAACAGTGGTTACGCGGAAAACTTGCTTTCATTTGCAAATAATATTCACACATATGAAGGCGGGACGCACGAATCTGGATTTAAAACAGCTTTAACACGTGTCATTAATGACTATGCACGGAAAAATGGCCTGTTGAAAGAGGCAGACGGTAATTTATCCGGAGATGATGTGCGTGAAGGGCTGACTGCGATTATTTCAATCAAGCATCCTGATCCTCAATTTGAAGGACAGACGAAAACGAAGCTTGGAAACTCGGAAGTTAGCACGATTACGAATTCACTTTTCTCCGAAGCGTTGCAGCGTTTTCTAATTGAAAATCCTGTAGTCGCTAAACAAGTAGTCGAAAAAAGTACGATGGCGGCAAGAGCTCGTCTGGCGGCTAAAAATGCCCGTGAACTGACACGCCGTAAGTCAGCGCTTGAAGTATCTAGTCTGCCGGGTAAACTGTCCGACTGTTCTTCAAGAGATCCGGCTCTCAGTGAACTGTATATCGTAGAGGGTGACTCTGCTGGCGGTTCAGCTAAGAATGGCCGAGACCGTCATTTTCAGGCAATCCTGCCGTTGCGCGGGAAAATCCTAAACGTAGAAAAAGCTCGTTTGGACCGTATTCTCGGCAACGCTGAGATCCGCATGATCATTACAGCAATGGGCACAGGAATCGGTTCAGAATTTAATTTAGAGAAAGCTCGTTATCATAAGCTTGTCATTATGACAGATGCTGACGTCGACGGTGCTCACATCCGTACATTATTATTAACATTCTTCTTCCGCTTCATGCGTCCATTAATCGAAGCTGGTTATGTATATATCGCACAACCACCGCTTTATCGCGTGCGTTCAGGGAAAAAAGAGCAATATTGTTATGATGAAGAAACACTGCAAGAAATCTTAAACAGTCTACCTGCTTCACCAAAACCAGACATTACACGTTACAAAGGTCTGGGTGAAATGAATCCTGAGCAGCTTTGGGAAACTACGATGGATCCTGAGCAGCGTACGTTCTTGCAAGTTCGTTTAGAAGATGCAATGGAAGCAGATAACACTTTTGAAGAATTGATGGGCGATGAAGTAGAACCGCGCAGAAAATTCATTGAAGATAATGCGGTTTTCGTGAAAAACATTGATACCTGATCGGTCGCCAATTATTGATTGATTGGTGCCGTTGAATTTATAGATGTAAGTGGTGAAAGGAGCATGACAACATGGCAGATTTGCCACAAGGTGGAGTGCAAGAAATTAATATTAATACGGAAATGAAAACCTCATTTCTGAACTATGCAATGAGCGTTATTGTCTCCCGTGCGCTTCCTGACGTTCGGGATGGCTTGAAACCAGTACATCGACGTATTTTGTATGCTATGCATGACTTGGGCATTACAGCAGAAAAACCTCATAAAAAGTCTGCACGTATTGTTGGAGACGTAATTGGTAAATACCATCCACATGGTGATAGTGCTGTATATGACACGATGGTTCGAATGGCTCAAGATTTTAGCTATCGCTACATGCTTGTTGACGGACATGGTAACTTCGGATCTGTTGATGGTGATGGTGCTGCCGCGATGCGTTACACAGAATCTAGAATGTCCCGCATTGCAATGGAATTGCTGCGTGATATCAATAAAGATACTATCGACTTTCAAGCAAACTATGATGAACAAGAAAAAGAGCCTGCCGTCTTGCCTGGTCGCTATCCGAATTTATTGGTTAACGGAACATCAGGGATTGCTGTCGGGATGGCGACGAACATTCCTCCTCATCATCTTGGTGAAACGATTGACGCAGTGCTCGCCTTAGCTGATAACAGTGCGATTACGACGGAAGAACTTATGGAAATCATTCCAGGTCCGGATTTTCCAACGGGTGGTATGATTCTTGGTCGTAGCGGTATTCGTCGCGCCTATGAAACGGGCCGTGGTTCGCTAATTATCCGTGGAAAAGCAGAAATTGAGCAACAAGCAAACGGACGAGAAACAATTATTGTTTCTGAAATTCCATATCAAGTGAATAAAGCCAAGTTAATAGAGAAGATTGCGGAGTTGGTTCGCGATAAGAAGATTGACGGTATAACCCATTTGGCGGATGAGTCAGACCGTACAGGAATGCGGATTGTCATCGAAGTGCGTCGGGATGCTAATGCTAATGTGTTGTTAAATAATCTATACAAGCAAACTGCTTTACAGTCTAGTTTTGGGATAAATATGCTCGCGCTTGTGGACAAACAACCGAAAGTTTTATCATTGAAAGAAATCCTTTTTCATTACTTGGAACACCAGAAAGTTGTTATTCGCCGTCGTACTCAATTTGATCTAAATAAAGCGGAAGATCGCGCACATATTTTGGAAGGATTGCGTATTGCATTAGATCATATTGATCGCATTATTGCTCTAATCCGTGGTTCTAAAACTACTGCTGAAGCGAAATCCAATTTGATGGAAACATTCGAGTTATCAGAGCGCCAGGCCCAAGCCATTTTAGATATGCGTTTACAGCGACTGACTGGCTTAGAACGAGACAAGATTGAGTCTGAGTATCAAGAATTATTGACGCTTATCGCAGAATTGCGTGCAATTTTGGCAGACGAACAAAAAGTAATTGAAATTATCCGCGAAGAATTAATGGAGATTAAAGAGCGTTTTTCAGACGAGCGTCGAACTGAAATTATGCTTGGTGGTTCTGAAATGCTCGAAGATGAAGATTTAATTCCAGTTGAGAATTCAATTGTCACATTAACTCATCAAGGGTACATTAAACGTCTTCCTGCTAACACTTACCGTAGTCAAAAACGTGGCGGGCGTGGCATACAAGGTATGGGGACAAATGAAGATGATTTTGTCGAGCATTTATTGAATACATCAACGCATGACACTATTCTATTATTCACTAGCAGAGGCCGTGTGTTCCGCAAAAAAGGCTATGAGATTCCTGAATATAGTCGGACTGCAAAGGGATTACCGATCATCAACCTCATTGACTTTGAAAAAGATGAAAAAGTTACAGCGATGATCCCGATTAGTGAATTTAGGGAAGATCACTATCTGTTCTTTGCCACTAAACATGGAGTCATTAAGCGAACATCAATCGTGGGCTTTGCAAATATTCGAGCAAACGGATTGATTGCGTTAGGCTTGCGTGAAGAAGATGAACTGATCTCCGTGAAATCAACAGACGGTACTTCTGACATTGCGATTTGTACAAAACAAGGTATGCTCATTCGTTTTGCAGAACAAGACATTCGTCCGCTCGGCAGAACAGCTGCTGGAGTACGAGGAATTCGACTGCGTCAGGACGATGAAGTTATCGGTATGGATATGGTGGATGAAGGCGATGATATCTTGGTTGTCACGGAAAAAGGCTATGGTAAACGGACACCTGAAAGTGAATATCGTGCGCAGACACGTGGCGGTTACGGTCTGAAAACTATGCATATGACAGATCGAAACGGAGAAATCGTCGCCATGAAATCAGTTAATGGCGAAGAAGACCTGATGCTGATCACCATTCATGGTATTCTAATTCGTATGTCGATTGGCGACATCTCTATATTTGGTCGATCCACTCAAGGTGTACGTTTAATTCGATTGGCGGACGAAGAACGTGTCGCAACGGTCGCAAAAGTTGAAAAGAATGAAGATGAAATTGAAGAAGAATCAATAGATGTATCAGAAGAAGTATCAGTAGAAACAGAAGACAAAGAGTAAAAAAAAGTTATTGAAGAGGCGTAAAGTGCTACTTCAATAACTTTTTTATTTTTATACAGGAAAATTTACTCATTCATCTATCCATATAATTGAGAATATTATATGATATTAGATAGAGTAAAGAAGAAATTGGGTGATAACGTTGAATATCTATAAAGAAGTTAGTGAGTTAAGGCCTGGTAGTTTTCTTAAAGAAGATATCTATATGAATACCAAAAATCCAATCATGGTCAAAGATACTAAATTAACATTGGAACATTTTGATGTTCTTCGTTCATTCGGTATTTCTAGGGTGCTAATTGAATCTAAGACTCAGGGTCAATCAGAAGAGGAGTCGGTAGACAAGGTAACGGAAATAAAATTAACGCCTGAAGTAGAGAAACTGGTCAATCAAAGTTCACCTCCAAAGTCTAGAACGTTGGAATCTTTATATGATGAAACGGTTGAATCTTACCAAAAAGAGTTTTTAAGTTATAGGTCTGGTAAGAAAGTTGATGTCGCCACAATTCGTTCGATTGCGTTGCCTGTTATTCAAGCTTTCCTAGAGAATAAAGAATACGTAAGAAGACTGAATGAATTCTCTACTATTCACAATTACCTGGCACACCACTCGATTAGTGTTGGAATTTTAGCAGCATTAATTAGTGAACAGATGGGTTATCCAAAAGGTCAGGTTTTACAAATTGGTATTGCAGGTGTATTGGCAGATAGTGGCATGTCAAAAATTGATTCCAAGATCATTGATAAAGTTGCATTTCTAACTAGCGAAGAGATGAACGAGGTAAAGAAGCATGTCATTCATAGTTTTCAAATGATTCAAGATT
>NZ_WHVW01000001.1:378528-402609 GCF_009651005.1 Sporosarcina obsidiansis | reverse complement strand
TCATTTTTCATGTATAAACAAAAATACCCTATAAGAGGGACTTTTTCAAAGTGTCCATCTTATAGGGTACAGTTTAATCGGGAAGGAAGCTCTTTTATTCATCTTATAATTTCCACTTAAACCGGGCATAGCCTGCCAGTAACAAAAAGTTTACTGCCGCACTGATTACAGTTCCGTAAGCGATGGCCTGGGCACCGATTTGATCGACAAAGGCAAAAATAATCCAAATATTGATCCCGAATACGCTGATCAGGCTGAATATGATCGGCATGATAGAATTCCCTTTAGCGTAATAAAATCGGGTTACATATGTATTTGCTGCTAAAAAGAATATTGATAACGCAAATACTTTGAATACAGGTACTGTTAACATAATGGCTTCTTCGCCAAATTGTCTGTATCCGAACACAAGCCGAATCAATGGTTCCGCTAAAAAGTAGCAAAACACAGTAGCGGGAACCAAGAGTGCTACAAGATAGAGCATGCCTTTCCTATAGAGCATCTTGACCGTTTTCGTATCGCCCTCGCCTTCTTTTTTTGCGAGCATCGGATAAATCACTGTCGTCACAGCTGTCATCAAAATCGCTTGCGGAAAGCCCGTTAATTTCGATGCATAGTTAATAGAAGAAATCGCACCTGTCTCCAGTCCAGCGGCCGCAATTCGGTGAATAATATAGTAAAATTGCAAGGAGGCCCCGCCAAATAAAATAGGAAGCGCCAGCCACCACAGTTTTTTAATATCTGTCGTCATACCAAATGATGGTTTCAATGATGACAAGTCTGCGCGTTTGATACCCCAATACAAGAAAACACCCATTAACAGCGCACTAACCATTGCTCCGACTCCATATGACTCAGGTCCGAGCCATTTTGTCAACAACACACCTACAGCAACGAACGATGCATTGTACAAAAGAATTGCGAGACTGGATAACTGAAACCGATCATTGATATTCAATAGCCCGCTCATCCAAGTCGACATGACCAAGACAATGGAAGAAGGCATCATCCATAGAAATAGATTTCTCGTCAACGCGTAATCTTCGTCACTCAAATCTTTAAAAAACCAATGTAAAATCGGATTGGTTAATATAATAATCAACAGCGTGACCAACGTAGCAGACACCATAACCGTAGTGAAAGCTTTTCTAACGTATAACTCCTTATCCATCTTAGATGAATGATAAACCGATATGAAAGCCGTCGTCAACGCTCCACCGAGTACCAAGTAGATAAAATTTGGAATCGTATACGCTGTAACAATGGCATCGGCAGCGGCTGATGTCCCATATTGAACCCCAATCGCCACTTCCCGTCCAAGGCCAAACAGTCTAGCCACAATATTAATGATCGCGACCGCACCAATAATCTTGAATAATTTATTCATTTAAAAGTTCCCTTTCCATTCCGCTCATAAATGTCATCCAGTCTTTTGACGATCAATTCATAAGAATGTTGCTGGACGACTTGCTGTATGGCTTCTTGTTGGGTTCTTGTCACCTCATTCGCCAGTGCGTTCTCCAAACCGTTTGCCAATGACTCTACATCACGCGGTTCTACTAAGACTCCTGCACCGTCTTTCAATAGATAAGGTAGTCCTCCTACATTCGTTGCAACTACTTTTGCGCCGGATGACAATGCTTCCAATGCCACCAAACCGAACCCTTCATGATAGGACGGTAACACTAATACATCTGCAGCGGACATCCACTTCGCAAGCTCTGTCTGGCTAACTGGCTCCCTGAATGAAATACCTTCGTCACCCTCATTTGTGATCTTCTCTTTTAACACATCCACAAAACGTTGATCTTTTTGAGATCCTACTATATATAGAAGAAGATCATCATAGCTCTTCTTTAATCGGTAGTAGGCATCCACCAACTCTAGTAACCCTTTTGCTTCGATCACATTCCCAACATATATTAATACTTGTTCATTTAATGGAACATTCAATAGAAGGCGGACTTCTTCCTGCCCCATCGGTTTGAAGACACTTGTGTCAACTCCCATACTCATTACTTCTACTTTTTGAGGAGAAATACCGTAATCTTGGATAACATCACTTTTTAACTTTTCACCGACCGTAATAATATAGGCTGCTTCTTCCAAAATCCTTTTCGTGAAGCCAGCAATTCGTTTGCTCTTTTTCGCCATCTTATCGAGGTCTCCACCATGAACAGTCACTATGTAAGGAATATTAAATAATTTCTTGCCCAGGAACGAGATGATACCAGTAGGAAAAGCATAATGAGCATGGGTGATACGAATCGATTTTTTTCGTCTGATTAGATAGGCAAGGGATTGAGTGCCCCACGAGAGATATTTGGCTATTTTTTCAATTGGGCCTTTTCCAGGCTCATGTATTGCGATGACTTCTACATCCATCCCATTGTTCTTTAGTAATTCCACTTGATTTTTCACGAAAATCCCATACGTAGGATGCTCTGTAGAAGGATACATATTGCTAAATATTACTACTTTAGTCACTAATTCTCATCCTTTATAGCTTTCCGTTTTATCGGATGCTAGCTCTTTTATTCGTTGAATGATTATACCACAATATAAGTGGTTACAAAGTCACATTAATAAACGACTGATTTTTCTGTTTATTCTATATTTTATCAACCGTACGTAGTATTTTCTACTAACATTTCAACTAAACTATCATATGTAATCCTCTTGTAATGTAAATGTAACAAAAATCGTGTTTATCCGTGCTAATATATTCCTAGATTACAAAGCACAACAGTTGATTGTGCGAAAGGGGAATTTGAGAACAGCATGAAACGTCTATTGTCTCTGGTCATGGCAAGTCTACTATTTTTTTCACTTGCACCAGAATTTGCTTCCGCAAACTCACCAACGTCACTAATTAGCTCAGCACGTAATTATTTAGGAACACCTTACTCATATGGAGGGACAACCCCATACGGCTTTGATTGCTCAGGATATACTAAATATGTATTTAACCAAGAAGGCATTTCGCTACCACGTACAACTGGACAGCAATATTCAACAGGAACTTCTGTTTCAAAAAGTGATTTAGAAGTTGGAGATCTAGTTTTCTTCAATACGACGGGACGCGGTGTATCACATGTAGGTGTCTACACAGGATCCGATAATTTTATTCACGCTTCTGTCAGTAAAGGTGTCATGGTCTCTTCACTTAATGACCCTTACTACTGGGGAAGTCGTTATATCGGTGCACGCCGTGTAGCTAGTTTCGATGAAGAGAAAAAAGTTGCTGCAGTAGTCCCTGTAAAAGAAATTGTATACGCAAGCCGTGCAGAAGTTGCAAAAGAAATTGCGAACACGTTACAACTAGATCAAACAACTGTCAATGTTACATTTAAAGATGTTGATGAATCGAATCCTAACTATGCGGCAATTGCGGCAGTTGCCGAAGCCAATATCTTTTCGGGTGATCAAGGTTATTTCAAACCAAACAACGAATTGACTCGTGCACAGATGGCAAAAGTATTAGTACAAGCTTTCGATTTAAAAGGATCTGCTCAAGCGAATTTTAAAGATGTTCCTGCCGGTCATTGGGCAACTGAATATATTAACATTCTCTATCACCATAATATTACCACTGGCTATGGAGATGGAACGTTCGGTTTAGAAGATAAAGTAACCGTTGCACAATTGAACAAGTTTATTGATCGCATCAATAATTAACTAAGCCACCGAATGTTCTACAGGGACATTCGGTTTTGTATAATTATGACGAATTTCCATGCTTAAAGTTACGATTTTACGAATACTGTCAAAAATATCTAGTAATCGTTTTTCAACGCTGTTACACTGAACCTATCAATCTATTATATTTAAGGAGGATTTCATGAATCAGTTCAAATGGGCAACAACAGGTCTGTTGCTTCTTACCATCTTAGTCCTATCACCTCTTCAGTCATTGGCTAGCTTCAAGTTTTCCGACGTACCCGCCGATCGTGAATATTACAAGGAAGTCCATTACATAGCAGAAAAAGGTATTGTAAATAAATCTGTCAAGTTCAATCCGAAAGACAATTTAAAACGCGCACATGTCGCAAAAATGCTCGTCATTGCGACAGGAAATGAGAAAGTTCCTTTAACGAATATGGAGATTAACGGCTTAGACCGTAGCAGTGAACAGTACAAATATGCTAATATCGCCATTCAAAAAGGGTTTTTCGATATTAAAGATGGTAGCAGCTTCAAACCAAACGAAGAAATCAAACGAGACGAAATGGCCTATGCGCTATCCGTTGCATTCAATCTAACAGAGAAAGTAACGACTCAAAAACCATTAGTGTTAACAGATGTTGTAAACCATAAATATGCACCTCGTATTAATGGTCTTTATTATGCAGGTATTACCCAAGGCGACAACAAGAAATTTTTACCGAATAATAAACTGACTCGTTCACAGTTCGCATTATTTGTTGCACGCGCGTTAGACAAGCAGTTTGCGCTAAAGGTTAAAGTACCTGATCAACAATCTAGTGTCAGTTACGTAAAGGTAGATACAGGTAACGACAAGGATCCATTAAATGTACGTTCCAAACCTTCTGCTACTTCCACAATTATTGATGCATTGCCTAACGGTACTGTAGTCGAAGTCGTTGGAAGCACAGGCGTGTGGTTGAAAGTAAATCTTGCAGGTGTTGAAGGTTATATTCATGAAAGCTTTACAACTAGCAATCTTGAAAGTAAGCCTGAAGCACCTAAACCGGATGTTAAGCCAGATCCATCCCCTTCTGCAAAGCTAATGGGGAAAGTAACAGTGAATAGTTTAAATGTACGTTCAGCAGGTAATTCAAGTGCTCCAACAATTGATAAGTTAAAGACAGGTCAGAAAGTAGAAGTTGTTTCCGTTTCTGGTTACTGGGCAAAAATTCGTTACGGCAGTACAACAGGCTACGTGCACAAGTCTTATTTGAAATTACTCAATCAAACTGGAAATCCGTTGCGTGATCGTATTATCGTAGTTGATGCAGGCCACGGTGGTTATGATCCAGGTACCAGTAAAAATGGTCAAACAGAAAAAGCCATCACATTGAAAGTTGCACAGAAATTAGAAGCTAAGTTGAAAAACGCAGGTGCAAAAGTTTTGGCAACTCGTTCTTCGGATAAATACTTATCTTTAGAGCAACGTACAGAGTTTGCGAAGAAAAATTATGCCGAAACATTTGTATCGATTCATGTGAATTCAGCAGGTTCTTCTGCAAAAGGTACAGAAGTATTCTATGATTCTTCTACCAATCCAAATGGCACAGAAAGTCGCGACTTGGCAACTTTCATCCAGCGTAACATTGTACAGAAAGCAAATATGGTCGATCGCGGAGTGAAGAATGAACGTTTTTATGTAATCCGCAACAACAATGTTGCCGCGGTGCTTGTAGAATTAGGCTTCTTGTCGAATGCGGATGACTATAAGAAACTGACAAGTGATAAATATGCTGATATATATGCAGATGCAATCTATCAAGGTATTTACCAGTATTATAATAAGCAGTAATATTCTCTCCCCTCTCAAGCGGTTGTCTTGAGAGGGGTTTTTAGATGGTTCAGTGTGTAAACCCTGTTCGTTTCTTTCATTTACGACTTCACATTGCTCTCTATCTAGCTTAATGATAAACTATGTATAGTAATTGCAATTTTAGTATTTTCAAAAAATGAGAGGTGGTAATGTGTAATGGCGAAGAATTTTATTAAATGGAGTACAGCTTCCGCTCTTCTTTTATCAGCAGCTTCGATTACTCCGACGATTGCATCTGCTGAGACTCCCGGTAAGAATTTCTCCTTAACAGTCCTTCACTCGAATGACACACATGCCCATGTGGCAAATGCACCTGAACGCGCTGCTCTAGTAAAAAAGTTAAAAGAACAACATCCCGCCAACTTATTATTGGATGCTGGTGATGTATTTTCAGGAACTTTGTACTTCAATGAATTTGAAGGCGAAGTAGACATGAAAATCATGAATTATCTGGGATATGACGCCATGACGTTTGGAAACCATGAATTCGACTTGGGACGCTCTGAAAACGGTCACGCTTCTCTCGCTAAAATGGTACAAGCTGCCAACTTCCCTATCGTCTCTACTAATGTTGATTTTTCAGCAGATGAATTGTTTGAAGGACTACAAACAAAAGCGATTACAGACAAGCCTGAAAACGGAAAAATATATAATGGTATTATTAAAGAAGTAAATGGAGAGAAAATCGGCATTTTTGGTTTGACTACCGAAGAAACTGCAGCTATTTCTAGTCCTGACAAAGTCACTTTTACGAATTATATTACAGAAGCAAAAGAAGCAGTCTCTGCATTTGAAGAAGCTGGCATCAACAAGATTATTGCGATTACACATATTGGATATGATGACAATAAAGCGATTGATAACGATCAGGAATTAGCCAAAGCAGTTCCGGAGATCGATATTATTGTCGGTGGACATACACATTCGAAGCTCCCTGAACCAGTCGTAGTGAATGCCGATACGAATCCCGTCGTTATTGTACAAGCAAATGAATACAATAAGTTTTTAGGACAACTGGATGTGGAGTTTAATTCAGACGGTGTGATCACAAACTTCAATGGACAACTTCACCAAGTTGACGGTGAAGGTGCTGAACGAGATGAAGGTGCAGCTGAAATCCTTGCTCCTTACACTGCACAAGTCGAAGCCCGTATGGCAAGCCCGGTGGGAGCAACTTCTAAAGTATTCCTAAACGGTTTACGTAATTTAGGCGGTGTTCGTGCCGGCGAGACGAATCTAGGAAACCTAATTACGGATGGTATGCTTGCAAAAGCAAAAGAAATAGATCCTGACGTTTCCATCGCATTCCAAAACGGTGGAGGTATCCGCGCATCGATTGATAAAGGAGAAGTCACGTATGGTGAAGTTTTGACTGTGTTGCCATTCGGTAATCCGTTAGCCATCGTGGAATTGAGCGGTGCTGAATTAAAATCCACATTTGAACATGCAGTAAAAGAGTATCCAAAGGAATCTGGTGGCTTCTTGCATGTTGCCGGTATGAAGTTCCTCTTTGATCCTTCTAAACCAGTAGGCAGCCGAATTGTATCCTTACATGTTGATGGAAAAGAAGTGGTAGATAGTCAAATGTATAAAGCGGCTACAAACGTCTTTACTGCGCGTGGTGGCGATGGCTTTGAAGCACTAGGTAAGGCCTATGAAGCAGGCCGTGTCAGTGAGCCTGGCTTCTCTGATTGGGAAAACTTTGCTGATCACTTAAAATCTCTGAAATCTGTTGAAAAAGGAATCGAAGGACGTATTTTAGCCCAAGTACCATTTACTGATGTAAAAACTCAAAGCTGGGCGTACCCATATATTTCTGATTTATATTTCCGTGATTTGCTAAGTACAGCGACCAATACATTCAAACCTGGCGATAAGCTGACAAGAGCACAAGCTACTTCATTCATCGTAAGAGCATTGGAGTTACCTATCGATACTTCAGCCACTGTACCTTTCAAAGACTTGAAAGACTATGCGGCGGATACAACGAATGAAATTTCAACTGCTTATGCACATAAAATCGTCAAAGGCTATGGCGATGAATTCAAGCCAAATGAATCTGTGACGCGTGCTCAATTCGCACAGATGCTCAAGCGTGCGTATGAAAACTATACAGGCAAACCATATGTCCCTACGTCAGTCAACGCGTTCGATGATCTAGGTGACTACGGTAAGGAAGCGAAAGATGCGATTGCAATGATGGCTGAATTAGACATTGCAGATGGCAACAAAGGCAACTATATGCCAACTGCCTCAACTACACGCCAGCAGACAGCTAAGCTGATTTCGAACTTTATCTACAATACAAAGCAAGTGAAAAAAGCAGAATAACTAAAAACACCAGGCAAGGAAAAGTGCACTCCACTTCTCCTTGCCTGGTGTTGATTTGAAAAGATGTATTTAAAAAGATTGGCGCAGTCTAATTGTTTTACGCTTGGTTAGGTCATAGTTTGGTTCGGTCCAGATAAGATTTGGAGAGGTGCGATGAAAGTTTCGCTCGGTTTTACTCTTTCATTACGATATTACTTTCTGATTATTAGAAGGGATGCAGTTCAAATGTCAAATTTGACGTTCAGAACAGCCTCTTCTCGTTATACGGTTACCTGTTTGATTTCACTAGAGAATACTTCCACCGCTTTTGAAACATCCACTTGAAGCCCCATTTCATTTAATGTTTCACCAATTTGAACAACTGCCTTCTCTAGCATTTCTGCTGTTGAATTGCCCATATGCCCGATGCGGAACGCTTTGCCTGCCAGGTGAGCAAGTGAACCAGAGAGTATCGTACCTTTGTCTGCCATTGCCGCTCGGAACGTTGCATCATCTACGCCTTCTGGATACAGAATACAGCTTAATGTCGGCGCCGCAACTTCCTCTGATGCCAACGCTTTCATGCCATAAACCGCAAGACTTTGGCGTACCGCACGGCCAAATGCTTGATGTCGTCCAATTCGCGATTCGATTCCTTCATCCAATACGATGCGTAATCCCTCTTCCAGTGCATAGATCAGATTCACTGCAGGCGTCGCAAAATATTTTGAAGGATCCTGCATGATCGGGATCCAGTTGTAAATGTCACAATAATAAGCAGGAACTCTTTCCATAGCAGCACGTGCGTCGAGCGCAGTTTGGTTGAACGCAATCAGTGCAAGTCCCGGAGGCACACCAATGGCTTTTTGCGAACCAGTTAAAACGATATCAAGCGTATTACCAGGTCCTCCATACTCCTTGCTCATGTCTTCATCCATCGCTGTAGAAGCACATACACCATCCACGATGACCAATGCTCCATGCTTCTTAATCACCGGTACTACTGCTTCCAAATCAGTAGCCACCCCTGTAGATGTATCTGCATGTGTGACAGTCACTGCTTTATATGTTCCCTCAGCAAGTTTACGGTCGATATCTTCGGGTGATACTTGCTGACCCCATTCTGCCTGTAATACGTCCACTTGGATTCCAAAAGCTTGTCCTAATTTAATAAAACGATCTCCAAAGTATCCATGGCTCACAACAAGCAGCCTTTCCCCTTCTGCTATCGTGTTGACAATGGCCATCTCCATCGCAATCGTTCCTGACCCCGCCACGACAAAAACTTCTCCATCGGTATTAAAGACTTGTCTAGTTTGCTCAATTGTATGCTTGTAAATTTTCACAAAACGCGGATCAGTATGAGATCGTGTCTCACTTGCCATGGCATCATAAATTGAATCCATTACAGGGGTCGGTCCTGGAATTAGCAACATTTCTTGATTCCTCATCATATAGCTCCTCCTAATAGTCAAATTTTCATACTACTATCATATCAAAATTTCAGAATGTTTCAAACTAACAAAGAGAAGGAAATTGGATTTTCATCCAATTCCCCTCCTCCTTTCACGTCATCTACTGGAAGATGAGGTGACCCCGTTATCATATTAATACCCCTTTTATTTAAACGAACGAGACTTTCTCCCCAAAGTCACATTCGGTGAATCTATGAATCGTAAATCTATTAGAACTGTGCAGTTTCAGTAGAACCTGCCATTGCAGTTGTTGAAGATTGGCCTTCAGAGATTACTTGTGCCACTTCATCAAAGTATCCTGTTCCTACTTCACGTTGGTGACGAGTAGCTGTATAACCTTTTACTTCGTTTGCAAACTCTGCTTCTTGAAGCTCTGAGTAAGCGCCCATTCCGCGAGTCTTGTAGCCGTGAGCCAATTCGAACATGCTGTGGTTCAATGTGTGGAAACCTGCAAGTGTAACGAACTGGAACTTATAACCCATTTTTCCAAGCTCAACTTGATACTTTTCAATCGTCGCTTCATCCAAGTTAGCTTTCCAGTTGAATGATGGTGAACAGTTATATGCAAGCATTTTTTCAGGGAATTTCGCATGGATTGCATCTGCGAATTCTTGTGCCTCTTCAAGTGATGGGTGAGAAGTTTCACACCATACTAGATCAGCATACTCAGCGTAAGCAAGACCACGTGCGATTGCTTGTTTGATACCTGGTTTAGACTTGTAGAATCCTTCAGGCGTACGCTCTCCAGTTAGGAATTCTGCATCTACTGGATCGATATCGCTAGTTACCATATCCGCAGCATCCGCGTCAGTACGAGCGATGATTACTGTGTCAACACCCAGAACGTCAGCAGCTAGACGTGCAGCAGATAGGTTGCGGACTGCGTTTTGAGTTGGAAGAAGTACTTTACCACCCAAGTGTCCACATTTCTTTTCAGAAGCTAATTGGTCTTCCAAGTGAACGCCAGCAGCTCCAGCTTCGATCATGCCTTTCATTAATTCGAACACGTTCAATGGACCACCGAAACCAGCTTCCATATCCGCTACGATTGGTGCGAACCAATCAAATCCGTCTTCACGGCCTTCTGCATGGTCGATTTGGTCAGCACGTTGAAGTGCTTGGTTGATGCGTTTAACAACTGCAGGTACAGAGTTTGCTGGATATAAACTTTGGTCAGGATACATTTGTCCTGCAAGGTTAGCATCCGCAGCAACTTGCCATCCGCTTAGATAGATTGCTTGTAGACCAGCTTTTACTTGTTGAACTGCTTGGTTACCTGTTAGTGCACCTAGTGCATTAATGAAATCTTCTTCGTGAAGAGATTTCCAAAGGCGAGCAGCACCTTTTTCAGCTAGTGTATTTTGAATTAGAAGTGAACCACGTAGTTTCACTACATCTTCAGCAGTGTAGTTACGTTTGATTCCTTTCCAACGGCTATCCTCAGCCCAGCTTTTTTCCAATTGTGCAATTTGTTCTTGTCTTGTTGACATGTTCTTCACACCTTCCCAATTTTTCAACGGCTAACTGTTATACACTGTTTCATAACAGCTATCTTCGTTATTGATTACTATATAACAGTCCATCAGAATTGTCAGTTCATTTCGACAAAAAGGCTTTTTCGGTGGATGAAAGAATGGTAGAATGGATGAAAAGGATAAAGATTGGAATGAAATTATATACAAAGGGGATTATGGTCGATTATGGAAAATATAGATATCCCAAAAAAAATATTACACCAATATGCAACTATTTTAGAAGATTGGGTGCCAAAGGATGCGTCGATCGCTATTGCGGTTGCGGATCGTTATATTTATTACGATCCAGGCATGCATGACATTCATTTAAAAGAAGGTCAGAATATACAAACCGGAAGTATTGCGGAAGCCACCATTAAAGAACGCCGTAAAATCGAGGTCGTGATGGATAATACCCTTTATGGAATGTCTTACTTTGGAATAGGCTATCCAATTGACGTAAAAGGTGAGCCAGGGGCACTAATTATCATACTCCCACCCAATTTTCATGTACTAAAAAAAGATCAATTTCAATTTCTAACGGGAAAAAAAGAAGATGAATGGTTCCCTATCCCTGTTGATCAAGTAACCTATATTGAAAGTTTGCATAAAAAAACATGGTTTTATACCGCTGGTGAACAATATAACATTAGCTTTACACTAAAAGACTTGCACTTACGACTCCCTAGATTTTTCTTGCGTATTCATCGTTCCTACATCATCAATATGAATTGCATTGAAAAAATCTCCAGAGACTTTTCATCCAATCTAATGATTACCTTAGTAGATGGCACCGAACTCCCTGTCAGCCAAACCTATCTGAATGAAGTTAGATCACTGTTAGGGTTCTGAAAGAGCAACAAAAAGCGTATGAGACTGTCGAATGACAGTTTCACACGCTTTTCTTAATTGCTTCTGTAAATTGACGAGTTCCACTCATGGCTGCTTCATATAATGTAGCAGAAAGATTTTGGGTTTGTTTACAAGTCTGCTCCCAATCCGCAGCTAATGCTTCATACGCCCTAGTCAAGTGATCGTCAGATTGGTGCAACTCCCCAATGGGAACCGCCAAATGTTCTAAGTCAGCGAGCTTCATGAAATCCGTTACTTTGTGATGGTAACAAACCGCAATGACAGGGGTCGCCGTGCAAGTTGCCAAAATTAATGAATGTAATCTCGTACCGATGATGAGATCTTGTGAAGCTGTAATTTCCAATAAATCTTCTGGCAGTAAATTACGATCGATAACAGTTATACTGCTAGTTTCTTTCATTAACGCTTGAATATCTTTCGTCACATCCGCGTCTTGAGGAAACTTTGTCGCGAAAAACGTAATCTCAATAGGCTGAGCGGCAGCTAACGCATCTAAATTCTTCGCCATTCCTTCTATATACTGCTGGTAAATCCCTTCATTACTCTCCGGCCAGTACCCCCCGTGATAATAAGGAACTGCTGTTACACCAATTTTAATAGGTCGTGTGGATACATTATTCCGCTCTCTTTTTAATGAGAATGCTGGATCTCCTATTACTTGTACCGGTTCTCGCACTCCTACTGATTTCAATAACTCTGCAGACTCAGGATCGCGAACCGAAATACTTTGTGCGTGCTTGCTCATATAACGAATAAACCATTTACCTAAATCACTAGTAAGCGGACCGGCTCCACAACCGTAAATAACATATGGCACGCCTGAATTTTTTGCCATCATAGCATAGGATCCATACAAAGGAGCTTCTCGCTTATATAGATCCATTAAGATACCGCCTCCCCCAATAATGAGCAGATCAAATGTTTTGACGACTTTCTTATTTTGAAAATATGTTGCGGCAAATGTTTTGACCGCATTTCCTTTTTTATAATACAGTGGTGCGCTCATGACTTGATATCGTTTTGCGGTTTGCTTTGGATTATTGCTGAATACGGTGATGGCATCACTTGGAACTTTGAAGACCGTTGTAACTTGTGTAATGATACTGAGTAAAATAGCTTCATCGCCGTTATTGTCATTTCCATAGTTTCCTACAATCCCTATTTTCAATTTCCATACATCCTTTTTAGATCATTTGCTTCAAGTATAGCAGAGAGATCTTTTTTATTGTATCCAAATGAAAAAAGCTTTCAAATCAAATTGATTTCATTCGATTTGAAAGCTTCCTTATTCCACACTCACAAATTCATACTTCTATAAAGAAAAGCACTGAATTGCGCACGGTTCACTGGAAGACCAGGCATAAATTCACCCTTTTCATTTCCAGTTGTGATGCCGTGATTTGCTAATATATGAATCTGTTTATACGCACCATGTTGAGGTGATACGTCTTTAAACTTCTTGGTTGATTCACCTTCTAATTTATAAGCTTTCACTAGAATCATAGCCATCTGTGATCGAGTTAGCTGACCAGTTGGATTGAATGTTCCATCTTGATAGCCGCCTACGATATTAGCATTAGCAATCGCGCTAATTTCATTATAATACCGATGCGTTTTTGGCACGTCACTAAAGCTTTGATCTGCATCTTTAACAGGTGATAGGTTAAACGCTCGGCTTAAAATGACGGCCGCATGCTCTCTCGATAAGGTATTACCGGGATTAAATTTCCCATCGGTGTCTCCATTAATTATACTTTGATCACGCAAGTAATAGATCTCTTTCGCGTAAGCATAAGATAGAGGAACATCCTTAAACAGCTTTGAACTGTTTCCATTTTCATTACCTGTTGGAGGTTTCGGATTTGTGCTTGTGTTTGATTTCACTTCTATCGGCACAGCAATTGTTTTCGTACCCATTGTCGCATTTACTTTTCCTTTTCCTGCTTTTTTAGCTGTAAACGTTCCATTAGACGTAATGGATCCAATATCGTCGCCCGTCACACTCCACGTTAATTGGCTCGGTTGGAAGATGATCGGTTTGCCTTGCCCATCTGCGGGAGTTGCGGTAAAGGTGATTTTTTCACCAGGCTTTACACTTGTCGCTGAAGATTTCACTGTTAATTTAGCTGGTTCAGTGACAACTTTTACAGGAAATGATTGCTTTGCAAGACCATAGTTTACATTAATTCGATCTTCTCCTGCTTTCACTGCTTTATATGTCAGACCTGTACCTTCAACCGTTCCTTTGTCAGATGTGACTTTCAATTGTGAAGCATTCGGTACGATTGGATTGTAATAGGCATCCAATACATGATTAATTTTCAAGTCGGCTGTTGCTCCTACAAGCATTTCACCAATTTGTGAACGAGACACACTGACATGTGCTGCTTCTCCAGTAGGAGCTGTACTAATTGCTTCGACGATTGCCGAAATATTACGCTGACTCGCATTCGTTGTCCGGTTTGCCAGCACGACTTGATTGCTACCATACTTGCGGATTCCCATTGTCGTGGAACCACCGCCATCGAAATTCAATGCACGGTCATAGCCTTGAGTGACTAGATAATTTGCAAATTGAGTCAATGTCATCCCATTACTGTAACCTGAACGGGAATCAACTGTCACCAAATGCACTTGCTTTTTATCTTTGCTAATCGCAATTGCGGTTCTCGCAGTTTTTGCAGTTGCCCGCCAATTGGATGTGTCCATTGTAATATGACGCTTACCATCTTTGACAAGCATCGGACCACTTGCCATCATGAACTCTGAATCTTTCCATTTATCATCAATTGATAGTTTTAATGAAATGTCATCGCCTACAGTTAACGATTTGAAACGGTCTAAACCTTTCTTTCCGTGAACAGATAATACAAAGCCATTTGATGGGATTGATATAGCCTGTTTCTCTCCATAACCACGGACCTTCACGACTTTCCCTTGTAGTTGTTGCCCATAGTGAGTAGACGTAATCGGTGCATTCGTTTCTACTACGATTTCAATTCCAAATTCATTGGAACCTGTACTCTTTTTGTAATGTTGCGGTGTGAAAATAATCGTCTCATCTGCTTGACGTTCACGATTGATTCCCGTCATTTGATAGACATTACCTTTCGCCCCTACCTCAATACCTAAATTAAAATTATCGATTTCTGCGAGCCCATCACGAGTGACACCGAATGCAATCGGATTACTCACATAGTACGAAGGAGAGCTAGAAATAACACCGCCATTGACGATTTCATTCCCTTGAGAAAGTAAATACATCGGCATCCCAGTTTTCATATCAAAAAACGAAGCATTGACAGCACCTACAACTCGATTTCCTTCTTTAGAATCACGATTTGCTAGAGTAAGCGTGGGAGCTGTTTTCGCTATAGGTGAAGGTACCCCCATGGCCAATTTTGTATAAGGATCTCCCAAATCAACTGCTAAATGATTTATGTAACTACTACCTGAATACGTATACTGAGAATAATTGACACCAGAAGACACTGGGTAACTAGTAACGGTTTTCGTGCTGGCTGATGCACCGAGTGGTAAAGAAACCAGCATGGCTGCCGACATGGCGGTAATCGCAACTTTCCGCTTTGTACGTGACAGCAAACTACTTTGATTGATAACGCAACTCCATCCTTTCTTATCCATATCACTCTATAGTCTACCAAAACTATAGTAAGATTACTATGTACCGTTTGAACGAAAAAAACTGCGAATGGGTTATCCATTCGCAGTTTTTGATGGGTTTGTTGTACGTTTGTTCAATGCCACAAAAGTACCTAGCAAGATAAAATAGAACAATGTATACATCTTCAGTTCCCAAATATTATAGTACATACCAGAGACACCTGTTGAAAACCATAGCGCAATCATGAACACACCAAAATTAGTATGGCGCGCTCTCCAGAAAAACCAAAGCATGCTCAGTAAAAATAGAGCAAAAATCAGAACCCCGATCACACCTGTTTCTGCTATCACTTGAATATATTGATTGTCAGAGTAGAAATATTTCCCTCCATAAATATCCGAACTAATCCCGTAATGATCATAGATTGGAGAACCATAAGAAAGTGTAGCAGATCCACCGAATGAACCGAAACCTGTTCCTGTCACTGGATGATCTCCAAAAATCTCAAATCCTTTTTGGATATAAAAGAAACGACCACTTTCAGTCATCAATGCTAAGTTCTTCTCATCAAATGTTTCACCGAATCTCCCACCAATACTACCAGGGCCCGGTTGCTTGATGTCCATGTCTAATTTCTGCACATAATGAACAGCCAAGTTTACTGGATAATAAATGAGCACAATAGCTGCGATTCCTGAAAGCAATACACGCTTTAGGATGTACCATTTTCTAGTCATAACGATGAACACAAATCCAAAGACGATTGCGGAAATCCATGTACCTCGAGAATACGTAAGAACGAGGATTCCTAAGAACAATACGAGCAGAATACGCATCGTCCATTTGTATTTGTTTGCTTGGTATATATGCTGCAAGTAAATAATACCGATGATGCCGAAAAACAATGACAACGCCAATGAATTTGGATTACCTGCTAGTCCGTAAATACGTACTGCATTCGTTGCGGATAGAACTTTGTATTTCCACTCTTCTGGAAGAAACAATTGGCGTAATGACAACTTTTCAATCAAACCATGAATCGACATGACAATATTTGTCCAAACCGTCACCCACGCCAACTGTGTTAACCAGTTTTGCGTCAACGTCATCCTAGAAATCGTGTAGTACAGTAAATACATAATAAGAAAAGTTCGGATTTGGAAAATTACGGCTGTCGGTGCTACATCATTCAGTAACCCGACAATCGATCCGAATAAAATGAATGCAAAATAAGACCATTCAAACCATTTGAACGTAAATAAAGCTCGTAAATTGCGTCTGTACCGAAACAGTGTCCACGCAAATACGATAAAGATGATTAAATCACCTATTAATTTTAGACCACTATTTACTTCGATCAAGAATGGTCGGATATTCACATAAATGACTAAAAAAAGAATGCTCTGTTGTGGCTGAAGTAACGAAAATAAGACAAAAAATAAAGCTGTTCCCAGTAAAGCTATTTTTGATGGCAGCAGCAATGCAATCAACATAACTGCCACTGCAATCAGTAATGTAACCGTAGACTGTTTTTCCAATCGCTGTATCCATTTATTCATTAGACTATAAATCCCTTTCTACACTTGCTTGTTCCTTGTTGCATTATATCACTATCTTGGACGTAATGGTAAAAGCTTTCGTTGCATCTTTTCGAATTAATATAGAGTTTCCCTTCAATACCAGATTAATATGTGCAGTTGAATTATAGCTGAACATCATTATGACATTGTCAATCTTTATATTTTTCATTTAACAATCAAGTTCCTTCTATTATAAATACGAATCTCCTAATATGCCAAAAGCAACTTACTAATGTTAGCATTTTCTGGTACAATGGTGAAAGATTTATAGAGGGGGTTTTGATTTGAAACGATTCATCACACTGTTTACACTTCTACTATTAGTAGTGTCTCCATTTTTCACTTCTGTTGCAAGCGCCAATGACTTTAAAGGACATCAAATGGAACAGGAACTTTCATATTGGGTCAATAAAGGTGTCATTCAGACAGATGCAAAAGGAAATGTATATCCTGATCGCGCGGTAACACGCGGAGAATTTGCATCCTACTTAGCACGTTCGCTTAAGTTACCTACTTCAACAAAATATACATTTAAAGATTTAAAAGCGAACCACTCACGTACCATCGAAATTCAGAATGCAGCAGGTGCTGGTATATTAAGTGGCTATCCCGACGGAACATTTAAAGCAAATCAGCAGATTACTAGACAACAAATGGCTGGAATGATTTATAAAGCATTCCGTTACTTAGACATTCCTGTAAAAACAACAACGATTCAGTTCAAGGATAGTAAGAAAATTTCCTCGAACTTTGTCGAGGCTGTCTCTGCTGCTTCCTACTTGAATATCATCCGCGGAGATCAAGGCTATTTTAAACCAACCAATAATGCAACGATTGCACATGCATCCGCATTTTTGTTCAGAATGTTCGCGGTCGCTGATCAGATGAAACCTTCTACTCCTAACCCTGACTCTCCTTCAAATGATAAGGAAGATCCGGAAGTATATAAAATCAGTTCCATTTCAAATGGTCAGCTGAATTCCACTAGTCAGATATTTTTCAATTTCGGGGATGCATTAGCAGCTTATAATGCGTCCTCTTCTGTGCATACTATCTCCCAAAACAACAAAATTATTAAAATGAAGTCTGGACAAGTGTTTGCAGCGGAAAATCCAAAGCAGTATACCTCTTTATATAGCGACTCTTCCTTAAAAAAGGAAGTAACATATGTTCAAAAAGGGTATGAGTTGGATTATGTTGGCAGTAGCGAAGGTCACGTACTTGTCGATTTAGGAGGCTATACGTATTCTGCAAAACATAGCGAAGTCGACTTAGTGCCAACTCAGCTATCTGAAGGGGCCGGTTATTATAAAGTGACGAATGACGGCTTACTTGTTCATTATCCGTATTACCGTACATTTGATTCGAAGACAAAACGATACACTGGAAATTATGCAGAGTATACAGTAGGACCTGCTTCTTCTGCTCTAAAAAAGGGACAAACGTATACAAGTAATGACGGTGTTCATTTTAAAGAGCAAGGCAGTCGGACCATGGTAACGTTTTATCCGTACTTCCAGTTCCAATCTATCCGTCAACCTTCTTCTTATTCGGGTAAAGATTTAGATCGCTTTATCACTTCCGCATTGGAAACACGCGAAAAAACAGGTATTGCCCGTTATAAAGATGCTACAAAAAAATCGAAATTGATTGGACTTGGATCGTATATCAAAGCGACAGAAGAATTACATCATGTCAATGCGATGTTCATTTTAGCAACCGCCATCCACGAAAGTGATTATGGAATGAGTGCAAATGCCCAAAACAAAAACAACATCTTTGGAATTCGGGTATTCGACTCTTCTCCAGATAAAGGAGAAATATATCAAAATCCTACCAAGAGTATTGATGCGTTTATTGGTCGCTACATTAATTTGAACTATGCTAACCCATTCGGTGCTTATGCAAACGGGGCTGCGCCTGGAAACAAAGCAGTTGGATTCAATATGAAGTATGCATCCGATCCATACTGGGGTAGTAAGATTGCTGGTCATATGTGGAGGATAGATCAATATTTAGGTAGCAAAGACGCGAATCAAGCGGAACTTGCTTTTATTTCATATACAGGCTCTGCTGATGTCAATATTCGGACAAGCCCAGAAGTGCGCAATTCCAACAATATTCTATTTTCATATAAAGCAAAGCATCCAGGAGATTTATCAGCATTTGGCTATCCTTTAGTCATTGTAGATCGGACAAATAGTGCCGATGGTTATACTTGGTACAAAGTGTTGGCAGACACCAATCCTGACTATAAAAGTCCAAGTGAACCGTATGGTTGGATTCGTTCAGACTTAGTCACATTAATAAAATAACGCAAAAATGAGGCTGTCCTGAAAGAGATATATCTTTCAGTGGCAGTCTTTTTGCATGATTACGTGGAGAAATTAGGGAACGCGCCAAAGTTGGATTGCGCTGAGCGGTTTCTATGAGCGGTTGGGCGGGGTTTATGATCGCGTATGTGGTTTCTATGAGCAGTTGGGTGAGATTTCCGACCGAGCATTACATACCACACAACCAGCCAAACGAGCCGTTCATCGCATATTTTACCTATCTTAAAACGCCCTAGGATGAACAGAAATCTTCTTATCCATACAAAAATAAGAGCCGCTCGAAAAGTCAGGTGAAAACGACTTCTCGGGCAGGCTCATTTTGTATTACTAGAGGGCATCCGTATGTTCTGCACCTGCGGGTAACAGGTTGGACATATGAATACGTTCTAGACCTTCTCGAATTTTAATAGTGTATCCTTTTTTATTTGTATTCAGATAGCCTGCTTTCGAACGAATCATCCGTTCAAATACCGGTAATTTCGTTTTATCAATAGCTGACCACATTTCATACGAATGGATTAAATCTTCTAATGTCAAATGCGTGTAGTCTCTTCCTGCAAACGATCCATCTGGTGCACGCTTGTACCAAATGTCTCCATCACTACGGATCCACTTTTTCTCTTCCAACTGGATCGCCTTCTCAATCGCACTCGCTGTCTGTAAATAGACAGGATCTTTAAATTCCTGATACGCCAGCAATAAAATATTCATCCCACCGAGCAAGTGGTTCATTGACGTATGCGTACGGACTTGTTGTTTCGCTGGGAAGTAGTCTGGAATGTAATACGCACTTTTAGTCAATGCGCTGACATTCCCTTTCTTGTGTTGTTGGACCAGTAAGTTCGCATAGTTTCGTAAACCTTCATTATAATCTTTGTGCCCAAACGCTTTTCCACCGTTATAGAGGAATAATGCGATCTGTTCATTGAAACGGGTGTCTACAAACGGGGCCGTAAAGTTATACAAGTTTTTTAAATACGTACTTGTCACTTCCGTCTCCCAATAGGTTTTACTTCCTCTAAAAATCGTCAAGTTCGCGAATGAATTATACAACAGATCCTCGTAATATCGCTCTTGCGTCTGATTATATAACAACATCACTCGATCTTCTTTGACTAACAATAAGTTACGACCATACCCTCTACCTGAAGCAGGCATCGGTTCGATCGTAGTTGCCATTTTATTATAAGGGCCATTTGCGGTATACCACTTATTACGTTTTTTATAGTTAATGATTGATTCATGCATCCAAGAATTCATACGGTCTTGACTCGAGAATAACTTTTCATTAGATGACAAATACCATTGATCTACAATATCATAGCCGCGTGAATATAGTTCATAAACAGACACACGCGTAGACCCCATCAAGATATTACTATACACTTCTTTTTCATCATGTAATTCACGTGTATGACTGGATGCACCATTCTGGTAATTCATCTCCAATTCACGTGAACGATATGATTTCGCAATCATCTCTTGTCCTGTCCCTTGTTCCGATACAGTTTCTAACACACCAATCGGAGAGGTCGCAATATCAAATCCAAACGTTTCATCCACATCTTTTTTCATTGGATATTTACTATAAGGCTCTAGATGATTCGCCTGTATTCCTTGTTCGATTTGGACTAAATCAACACGAATCGGCAGTCGTTGAGGATTTCGTAGTTCCGTAAACACGAAGTAGTCACCATTTGGTAACTCTCGCTTTGTCACGGTCACTCGCACCGATTGTAATCCGCTAACTCCATAGATATATACATGATCTTTTGCATGTGCATAAGGCTGTACGCGTTTACTAACGAGTTGCAAATAGTAATTGGAACGCAAGTACGTCTTATCATCTTCATTTAATGGGACTTGCACAAACTGCTGATCAAAGCGAAACGGATCAAACTTCCCGATAGTTTTTGGTTCAGTGAAGGTAATGGAATTCTTCTCTTCCAACATGCCTGCCTGAACCATTGCTCTATGTAAGAACACGACAAAGGACGCTCGGTTGACTGGTGATTTCGGATCAAAGGAACCATCCTCTTTACCCGTTGTAATGCCATGCTGCATGAGAACTCTAACACCGTATTTGTGGGACTCACTAATTTTATTATCATCCGTGAAGTGAACGTCTTCTCCGGTGTCTTCCAGTTTGAAGGCACGTACGATGACACTTGCCATTTGCTCCCGCGTCAATTGGTCACCCGTTCCGAATGTGCCATCTGGTTTTCCTCCAAATATTCCTTCTTGATACGTCGCCATCGCTCCTCGTAAATGAGACGATTTTGAGCTGACATCTTTGAATACTGGCTGATAAGGAGCGTCTGGAAGTTTTAATGCACCTGCCAATAAATTAGCAGCCTGCCCACGCATAATACTTACGCTCGGTCTGAACTGAAGATCAGGATATCCATTAATAATTCCTTCATCAACTAGTTGTGTCACTTCATCTTTAGCCCAGAAATTATTGTGCACATCAGAAAAACGCTGATTCACTGTCTCTGCTTTGACGTGAAGCTGTGGGAAAGCAACACAGATCAATAGCACGATTATAAGGGGAATAAAAATGATGAATTTTTTCACTTTTGGTTGGTTCACCATCTCTTTACATCAACTCCATTCACTGCATTTCATTATAGTAGTATGTTGATTCCTCCGACAATTATAGCATAATCCGACACACGTTTCGCCCTTTCCGGTAAAACCACGAAATACTGACTAGTTTGTAAACAAACTGAAAAACCATCCACAGCCAGAAAGCTGTGGATGGTCTGTATTAGGCATGTTGTTTTTCGTAATTAGCAATATGATCTTCATACTGGAACGTTAAGGAAATTTCATCCCAACCGTTCAACAGCATTTTTTTGTAGTACGGATCGATGTCAAAGCGGTATTCTTTACCATCTTCTCCTATCACAGTTTGGTCTTCTAGGCTTACTGTTAGCTGGTAAGGAGCTTTTTTTCCTTTAGCTAATAGTTCGTCTATTTCATCAACAGTTAGCTTGATTGGTAGAATACCATTCTTAAAGCAGTTATTGTGAAAAATATCTGCAAAGCTTGGTGCGATGACGACACGAAAACCATAATCCAAAATTGCCCATGGTGCATGTTCACGAGATGAACCACAGCCAAAGTTTTCATGCGCCACTAGAATCGTGGAATCCTGAAAACGAGGGTCATTTAATACAAAGTCTTCATTTTTCGTACCATCTGCATTAAACCGCCAGTGGTAGAACAAAAATTCTCCAAAACCAGTTCGCTCGATGCGTTTCAAAAACTCTTTAGAAATGATTTGATCTGTATCTACGTTATTTTTATCTAATGGAGTGAGTACACTCTCTACTTTATTAATAGGTTCCATCTGGTTACCCTCCTCAATTATGCACAGCTGCTTTGATTTCGCGAACATCTACAAAGTGTCCAGCAATTGCAGCGGCTGCAGCCATGGACGGGCTGACTAAATGTGTACGGGAACCCGCACCTTGGCGGCCCTCAAAGTTTCGGTTCGACGTAGAAGCACAACGCTCACCCGCTGGCACAACGTCATCATTCATCGCCAAACACATACTACATCCCGATTCTCTCCATTCAAATCCTGCATCAATGAAGATTTGAGAAAGGCCAATTTCTTCTGCTTGCTTTTTGACAGTACGCGATCCAGGAACGACAATAGCCGTTACAGAAGGGTGTACTTTCTTGCCTTGAATCACATCAGCTGCTGCCTGTAAATCGCTTAGACGAGCATTCGTACAGGAACCAATGAAGACATGCTGGATATCTATCGATGTCAATGGCATACCTTCTTCTAAGCCCATATACTCTAAAGCTGAACGGAGGGCAGATTTTTCCGTTTCCGATTTATAGTCTGCAGTGGATGGAATACTTGCAGAAATTCCTGAACCCATTGATGGGTTGGTACCCCACGTCACGAATGGCTCGATTTCATCTGCATTGATTTCTAACACTTGATCAAAACAAGCACCTTCATCTGTATTTAAAGCAATCCAACGCTCAGCAGCTTGATCGAATTCTTCTCCCTGAGGTGCGTAACGACGACCGCGCAAGTATTCAATTGTTGTTTCATCCGGCCCGATTAAACCAGCCTTGGCTCCTGCTTCAATTGACATATTACAAATTGTCATACGCTCTTCCATAGATAATGAACGGATCGCTTCCCCTGTGTATTCCACGATATGGCCCGTCCCAACATCTATACCGAATTTCGCAATAATAGCCAAAATAATATCTTTCGCTGTTACGCCAAAACCAAGTTTGCCTGTCACTTTGATTTCCATCGTCTTTGGTTTACTTTGCCATAAAGTTTGTGTGGACAATACGTGTTCCACTTCACTCGTGCCAATACCAAAAGCAATTGCTCCAAATGCGCCATGCGTGGAAGTATGACTATCCCCACATACAATCGTTTTACCTGGCTGTGTCAATCCAAGTTCTGGTCCAATAATATGCACGATCCCTTGATCAGGGTGTTCCATATGAGCTAATTGTACACCAAATTCCTCACAGTTCTTCTCTAACGTCGTGATTTGCTTTTTGGCAATCGGATCGTTAATTGTTGGTAAGTTTTTTGTTGGAACATTATGATCCATCGTCGCAAAGCAAAGGTCAGGTCTACGTACTTTACGATTTGCTAAACGTAAGCCTTCAAATGCTTGCGGTGATGTTACTTCATGTAGTAAATGGAGATCGATATACAGTAAATCAGGTTTCCCTTCTTCTTCGTAGACAATATGTTGATCCCAAATTTTCTCTATAATTGTTTTTGCCATAATCGTTTCTCCTTCCAAGCCATACCCTTTAAAATTACTACGCCAGCCTCTCGGGTCGTTTCAGATCAG
>NZ_WHVW01000001.1:288610-378428 GCF_009651005.1 Sporosarcina obsidiansis | reverse complement strand
CAGTAAAGGCAAAGGACGCCTTTATTGCTGATCTTCCAACGCCTGTCGAGGCTAGACGGCGCTTTCCACTTTTGTTTCATCTAGTTCCAAGCGCCAGCCTCTCGGGTCGTTTCAGATCAGCAGTAAAGGCAAAGGACGCCTTTATTGCTGATCTTCCAACGCCTGTCGAGGCTAGACGGCGCTTTCCACTTTTGTTTAGATATATGAATACATAATGCTGTTGGATACGAATTGAAGATCCAATTCATCTACTATTTTATCTGTCCATTCTTTAGTGGATAATGCACGTTGATCTTTACCTGCTAGGTCCGCTGTAAAGTGACCTTCTTCAAAAACTGTATTGACTGCTTTCTCAACAGCCGCAGCTTCTGTTTCTAATCCGAATGAATACTTTAGCATCATGGCTACTGACAGAATCGCTGCTGCCGGGTTCGCTATACCTTGGCCAGCGACGTCCGGTGCTGAACCGTGTACCGGTTCGTATAATCCTAATCCATCTGAACGCACACTGGCTGAAGGCAATAAGCCAAGTGAACCTGTAATGACGGAAGCTTCATCACTTAAAATATCACCAAACATGTTTTCTGTTAAGATGACATCAAATGCTGCCGGATTCGTAATGAGTTTCATAGCACAGGAGTCTACCAACTGATGCTCCACTTCAATATCTGGATAATCTGCTTTCTTTTCTTCTACAATCTTTCTCCAAAGCTTACTAGATTCGAGTACATTCGCTTTGTCCACAGAGGTTACTTTACCTTTACGCAACCGGGCAAGTTCGAAACCTTTGTCGACAATGCGTTCGATTTCTTCACGCGTATATACTAGAGTATCTACTGCAGATTGATCTGTATGCCTGCTCGGTTTTCCGAAGTATAATCCCCCCGTCAATTCCCGTACAATCATCATATCAACTTCCTTGACGATCTCTTCTTTTAAAGGAGAAGCTTGGATTAAAGAAGGAACAGCTGCAACGGGACGAAGGTTTGCAAATAGATCAAAATGTTTTCGGATCGCGAGCAATCCTTTTTCCGGCCGTAATTCAGACGGATTTTGATCCCATTTTGGACCACCCACAGCTCCGAGGAGAATGGCGTCACTTGACTCACATAATTCAATTGTCTCTTTAGGAAGCGGATCATTGTTTTCATCAATCGCTGCTCCGCCAATCAATCCATACTCAGTATGGAACGTATGATTAAAGCGTCTGCCAATCACTTCCAACACACGAACAGCCTCTGCCATTACCTCTGGTCCTATTCCGTCGCCGGGCAATACTGCTACTTTCTTTTCCATAGAACTTCTCCTCCTTGATCAATCTCGTATCACTCGATCGAATACTCTATCCTCTATTTTTAGCTTATGCTGAAATTTCCGCTTAAAAGCTTACCTAGTGAGTGGTAAAGGATTTTCGTTCCAGGCGGACGCTTTCCGCAGGCATGGCTTGAGCCTCCTCGTCCGCTTCGCTACCTGCGGGGTCTCAAGGCTCATGCTTTTCCCGCAGGAGTCGCCGCCCTCCACTACAATCCTAGCTATATAATGTTGAAAATCAGCTGTGTATACTAAACAATTATACCGATTTAAAATCAATTTATTTAATTAGTTCTTGCGTTCGCAATCTCTCACGGACTAGTTGACGATTGATTGCATTTAAGTAGGCTTTTGCAGATGCTTCAAGAACGTCTTGAGCTACATCGCGGCCCTTGAGTTCCAAGCCATTATAGCTTAAATTGACAACAGCCTCGCCTAAAGCATCTCTGCCTTTACCGATGGATGTTACACGATAATCCAAAATGAGAACTTCGCCTTTAATAACCAATTCCAGTGCGTTGAAGATTGATTCAACAGAACCTGATCCAGTTGTTGCGACTGTAACGGTCTCCCCACTAGGTACAGTAGCTGTAACGGTAGCTGTCGGTATATTAGAAGTACCATATTGAACTTGAACGTTATGCAATTCATAAATTGGTGTATCTGTATCTGACAATTGCTGCCCTGTAAAGAGCACAAACAAATCGTCTTCTGTAATTTCCTTTTTACGATCTGCTAGCTTTTTGAAATCATCAAATGCTTCATTTAATTGTTTATCACTTAACTCAAATCCCATACTAACGGCGCGATCTTTAAATGCATGGCGTCCAGAGTGCTTACCAAGTGCAAGTGGCATATCAGTCTCACCAATTAGCTCAGGTGTGATAATTTCATACGTTTGTCGATTTTTCAACATACCATCTTGGTGGATTCCCGACTCATGTGCAAATGCATTTTTACCAACAACTGCTTTATTTGGCTGAATGACAACTCCAGTCAAACGGCTAACAAGTTGGCTAGAACGTTTGATTTCCTGTAAGTTAATGCCCGTATCCATATTATAGAAGTCTTTACGGATATGCATAGCAACCGCAATTTCTTCCAATGAAGCATTCCCCGCACGCTCACCGATCCCGTTAATCGTACATTCCACTTGATCTGCACCGTTTTCAACAGCAGCAATCGAATTAGCAACTGCCATTCCAAGATCATCATGACAATGCGCAGAGAGTTTAACTTTTTCTACTCCCGTGACATTCTCTTTCAAGTACTTGAAAAGTGCACCATATTCTTGGGGAGTAGCGTAACCTACAGTGTCAGGAATATTAATTGTTGTGGCTCCAGCCGCAATTACTTTATTAATGATTCGTACGAGGAATTCTGGTTCTGAACGGAAAGCATCTTCTGCTGACCATTGCACGAGAGGGAAAAACTGCTTGGCATATTTGACTGCATCTACTGCAATATCTACTACTTCATCTGGAGTCTTTTTCAATTTGTACTCCATATGGATAGGCGATGTAGCCAAAAATACATGGATGTGCGGCTGTTCTCCGCCACGCAAAGCTTCCCATGATATATCAATGTCTTTCTTCATCGCACGAGCAAGACCGGTAACTGTTGAATTCTTCACAGTATTGGCAATGCGCTGAACGGCTTCAAAATCCCCTGGGGACGAAGCAGGAAATCCTGCTTCAATGACTGCTACCCCAAGTTTTTCAAGCTGGCGAGCGATTTCTAACTTCTCTACAGTATTTAGATTAATACCTGCAGATTGCTCACCGTCGCGAAGAGTTGTATCGAAAATATCAATTCTTCTCACTCGCTACCACTTCTTCCTCTTTTGATTTAGCTCCTTCGTTAATGAATGGCATCATGGAACGAAGCTTTTGTCCTACTTCTTCAATTTGGTGCTTAGATTCTGCTTCTACGATTGCATTGTACTTAGGACGACCGTTTTTGTTTTCATCGATCCACTCTTTTGCAAATTTACCTGATTGGATGTCTGTAAGAATATCTTTCATACGAGCTTTTGTATCTGCATCAATTACGCGTGGTCCAGAAACAAAGTCACCCCACTCTGCAGTGTCTGAGATTGAATAACGCATTCCAGCCATTCCGCCTTCATACATCAAGTCAACGATTAGTTTTGTTTCATGCAATGTTTCGAAATATGCAAGTTCTGGCTGATATCCAGCTTCTACAAGTGTTTCGAATCCAGCTTTGACTAATGAAGTTAAGCCGCCGCATAGTACTGCTTGCTCTCCGAAAAGATCCGTAACTGTTTCTTCTTCGAATGTTGTTTCTAATACACCACCACGAGCAGATCCGATACCTTTTGCATATGCAAGCGCTACATCTTTCGCTTGGCCCGATACGTCTTGGTATACTGCGAATAGTGCTGGAACTCCACCGCCTGCTTCAAACGTTCTGCGTACAAGATGTCCTGGTCCTTTTGGAGCTACTAAGAATACATCTACGTCAGCTGGTGGTTTGATTTCGCCAAAATGAACGTTAAAACCGTGAGCAAATACGAGTGACTTTCCTTTAGCAAGAGCTGGCTCGATTTCTGCTTCATATACTGCTTTTTGATTTTCGTCTGGAAGTAAGATCATGATCAAATCAGCTTTTTCAGAAGCTTCTTTAACAGGTAGTGCTTCTAGTCCATCTGCTTTTGCTTGGTCGAATGATTTACCTGGACGAACTCCTACTACTACGTTGAAGCCTGAATCTTTCAAGTTACGAGCGTGTGCGTGACCTTGTGATCCGTACCCGATGATTGCGATTGTTTTACCTTCTAATAGTCCTTCATTGATATCCTGGTTATAATACATTTTTGTCATTTTCATTTCCTCCTAGTGTGTGTGTGAATTATTGTTTTAAGATAGACAACTGTGGTGCTTGAACTTTTTGCACATCACGGGCAAATGCCGTGGCGCCAGTTCGTGTTAATTCTTTGATGCCATATGGTTTCAGCAAATCGATAAATGCTTCGATTTTATCTGGGTCACCCGTTACTTGGTAAGTTACTACATTTTTCCCTGAATCGACAATGGTCGCACGGAAAGGTTCGACAATGCTATTCATCTCTGAGCGGATTTGTGGTGGTGAGATCACCTTGACTAAGGCGAGCTCACGTAGCACAATCGCTTTGTCTGTTATATCTTTAACTGTAATTACATCAATCTGCTTTTGCAGTTGCTTTACAAGTTGTTCAATTTTACTTTCGTCTTCCACATGAACTTGAAACGTCATCTTGGATCTGTTTGGCTGTTCTGTATGACCGACGGTGATGCTTTCAATATTGAATTGGCGTTTCATGAGAAGTCCCGTTACACGGTTCAATACGCCGCTTTGGTTAATTACTGTTACTGTAATGATTCGTTTCACTTAGGACTCACTCCAATCATATCTTGTAAGCCTTTGCCTGGTGCAACCATTGGGTAGACATTTTCAAGTTGTTTTACCCGACAATCAATCACGACTGGTTCATCAGATAATAATGCTTCCGCGAATATTTTTTCTGCTTCTTCTAGCGTATGGATGCGGTATCCTTTCAAATCGTATGCTTCCGCTAATTTGATAAAGTCTGGCTGGACCGGTATTAGTGACTGAGAGTAACGTTCTTCATAAAACGTCTCTTGCCACTGACGAACCATTCCAAGTGCACCATTGTTCAAGATAACGACTTTGACCGGAATACGCAGTTCCTGCAGCAAAGATAACTCTTGAGCTGTCATCTGGAATCCTGCATCTCCAACTACTGCGACGACTGTAGCATCCGGCTTAGCAAGTTGTGCACCGATTGCAGCTGGGAAACCGAAGCCCATAGTCCCAAGTCCACCTGATGTTACCCAATTATCGGGATTATTCAAACGATAGTATTGAGCCGTCCACATCTGATGCTGTCCTACATCTGTCGTTACGATCGCATCACCCTTTGTCACGCGGTGGATAATTTCCAACGCTTGCTGTGGCAGTAGATCTTTATCGTCTTCTTTATACCAAAGTGGATATTCATTGGACATATTCTTCAGATAATTAACCCACTCTGCTGTATCCGGTGATTTGAAATCTGCTTTCAACAATGCAAGCAATGCTTCTTTTGCATCTGAAACAATTGGAATTTCAGTCGGTACATTCTTCCCGATTTCAGCAGGATCAATGTCCACATGAATGACTCGTGCATTCGGAACAAAGGAGTTCAAATTACCTGTCAAGCGATCATCAAAACGAGCACCGACATTCAGTACTACATCACATTCACTTAAAGCGTAGTTAGCAGTTGCTGTACCGTGCATTCCCGCCATTCCTACAAACAATTCGTGGTCTCCGTGAATGGAACCTAAACCTAGTAGTGTATTTGTGATCGGGATTCGATGTTTTTCTACAAGTTCTTTCAGTTCAGCAGTTCCACCTGCATGAAGGACACCTGCACCTGCAAGAATCATCGGTTTCTTCGCCGTAGAAAGTGCTTGCGCTGCTTTTTGAATTTGCAGATAATTAGGCGTTTTAGTAGGCTGATATCCTGGCAAATTGACTTCTTTATTTTCCTTCTCAATTGGAACAAAAATATCAGTTGCCACATTTTTAGGAATATCAACTACTACTGGTCCTGGTCTTCCAGTCGATGCGATATGGAATGCCTCACGAATAATACGCGGTAAATCAGCTACATTTTGCACTTGGTAGTTGTGCTTTGTGATTGGCTGTGTAATACCGATAATATCAGCTTCCTGGAAAGCATCTGTACCAATAACTGTGCTTGCTACCTGACCCGTGATGACTACGAGTGGTAATGAATCCATCATAGCATCCGTAATACCCGTCACTAAATTCGTTGCACCAGGTCCTGATGTTGCAATAACTACACCGGTTTTTCGAGAAACTCGTGCGTATCCTTCCGCAGCGTGGATCGCTCCTTGTTCATGACGTGCCAGAACATGTGGGATCGGATCATTATATAAAGCGTCATAAATCGGGAGGACAGCTCCCCCTGGATATCCAAAGATTACTTCAACATTTTGTTCTTTTAGCGATTGAATCAAGATAGCAGAACCATCAGCGGGCTTTTTATTCGGTTGTTCTGTAGGCATTGACGCAGTTGCAGTCTGTTTTTCTTGTACTTCAGCACTCATCATGAACTCCTCCTTACATTTTTCTACTACTAGATAATTACGATCACCATCATTAAATCCTTTTTTAAACTGTGCTCGATAGTTAGTGACTCTACAGGTGATTGAAGAATCAGTTTTATTTTCATACCATTATTCACCTAGTTGTAGTTATGCTAACTTCCGTTGATTTCCTAAAAAAAAACCCTCTCATCCCACGCAAAGAAACCTAATTTCTTTACATAGGGATGAAAAAGTTTCCATGGTACCACCCTAGTTCGTGACAATTGTCACCTTATGAAAAAGCAAGTCGAAACTCCACTTTTTCATTGCTAACGAGCCCGAATATCAAGCCCGGGACTGTCTAATCAGCATGCCTTTTAACAGTCCACTCCGAGGGGATGTCGTAAATAGTTGTACTACCGGTTTCCAGCAACACCGGCTCTCTGTGAATACAAGTATCTATCTACTTTAACCTCATCAACGTTTTATTTATTAAATTTTCATAACTCCGCCTGTACTGGCAGAAGTAACTAACTTAGAATATCTTCCTAGATAGCCTTTTTTAATCTTCGGTTCAAATGGTTTTAATGCGTGTCGTCGTTCAGCAAGCACTTCATCAGGTACAATCAATTCTATTGTTCGGTTAATCAAATCGATTTCAATAATGTCTCCATTTTCGACAAGAGCAATTGGCCCGCCATCTGCCGCCTCTGGTGAAATATGTCCGATTGAAATACCTCGAGATGCTCCCGAGAAACGCCCGTCTGTAATCAGGGCTACTTCTTTCCCTAGTCCTCTACCCATAATTGCGGAAGTAGGAGCTAACATTTCCGGCATTCCTGGACCGCCTTTTGGTCCTTCATATCGAATAACAACTACATGGCCTGCTTGCACTGTACCGTTATCGATGTTTTCTTGCGCTTCTTCTTGTGATTCAAAGACAATTGCCTCTCCCCTGAAATCCTTGATCGATGGGTCAACTGCTCCCACTTTGATAACGGAACCTTCAGGAGCAATATTACCGAATAAGATGGATAGACCACCGACTGGGCTATATGGATTGTCTTTCGTTCGAATCACTTCTGTGTTCGTAATTTCATGTCCTGCGACATCTTCCGCAATCGTCTTACCTGTGATCGTAATTCGATCTTTATGAATCGCACCGTCAATTTTACACAATTCATTGACAATTGCGCTGACACCTCCGGCTAGATGCACATCATGCATGGAGTAATCAGAGGCCGGCATGATCTTAGATAAGTACGGTACTCGTTTTGCCACTTCGTTCACGTCTTCAATATTGTAGTCAATCTCCGCTTCATGCGCGATGGCCAATGTGTGAAGAACTGTGTTAGTAGAGCCACCCATTGCCATATCAAGCGCAAACGCATCGTCAATTGTTTCTTTTGTAATTATATCGCGTGGTTTAATATCTTTTTCGATACATTCCATTAAATGCTTCGCTGCTTGCTTGATTAACTTATGTCGCTCATCAGAGGTTGCAAGAATTGTCGCATTTCCTGGTAATGCCATGCCTAGCATCTCCATTAAAGAGTTCATGGAATTCGCTGTGAACATTCCCGAACAAGAACCGCATGACGGACAAGCATTCTCTTCAATGTCTTTAAGTGTTTCTGCTGACATTTTACCACTTTTGTAAGCTCCTACACCTTCAAATACAGAGGTTAATGAAAGTGTTTCACCTGTTGCTGATACACCCGCTTCCATTGGTCCACCTGAAACAAATACAGAAGGCACATTCGTACGAACTGCTGCCATTAACATTCCTGGCGTGATTTTATCACAATTCGGTATATAGAAGACGCCGTCAAACCAGTGTGCATTAATTACGGTTTCTGCTGAATCTGCTATGAGTTCCCGACTTGGTAATGAATAGCGCATACCAATATGCCCCATCGCGATTCCGTCATCCACACCAATTGTGTTGAATTCAAACGGTACACCACCAGCTTCCCAAATGGCTTCTTTCACTACTTCCGCGAACTTATTTAAATGCACATGGCCTGGAATAATATCAATATATGAATTACACACTCCAATAAATGGTTTGTTCATATCTTTCGTTTTTACACCTGCTGCATAAAGTAAGCTGCGATGTGGTGCACGATCGATTCCTTTTTTAATCATGTCACTTCTCATTGCAATCTCTCCTAAAATAATTGAACGAACCAATTACTATTGAATATTCTGAACAGCTAGTGAATAGAATCACAGCTGCGAACTAGATTGTTGCTATCATATCTTGTATGAGGATAAAGGTCAACCGTATTTTTAAAGTTTTTAATCAATTGCGACTAATGGAAACCTACTGAACACGCTTACATATGCAATATATTGCGATATATTGCATATCGAATATAATTAATTTTTTTTATTATTTATTTCCATACTACTTCATTTCTTCATTTTCTCTGTAACAACAGAAGTTAAAATGTTCCACATTATTTTATTTTCATATCTATTTGATACTACTAGTTAGTAATTCAGTTCAATAATATTCACCATATGAATTTTGTTTTAACAAAAATTTCACCCTAAATTTGTAGTCTTCTAAAAAACGCTTTCTTCTATTAGTATGTTGAATTCTTTTGTTAGTTAGTCTAGAACTATAGAACATGAATACATAAGAATATTTCGACAACTTTCGACAATTTTGTATTTGTTTATAACTCTGTACACATTATCCACCGCTATACACTTAAGCTTGTTTAGACTTTGCACAAACTGCCCACAGCTTATCCACTTAGAAATGTGGATAAAACGAACGGTTGTTCTTTTGGTATCTATCTGGTAAAGTGTTCTGTAACATCCTAGAAGTCTATGCAGGTTGGATGCTTGATATTCAATAAAGGGAGGCGGTTCTACTATGTTTCAATTGTCCGATCAGATGCTGCTCTATTCGTATCAACAAGCACAAAGGTTAAATCTTAGTCAAGAGTTTATCCAATTGTTAGAACGAGAGATACAGAAACGCGCCTTAGAATTGACGCACCTCTCTCGCTAGTCTTCGGAGTCACTTCTTTCTTTTGGATGAAAGAATGGATTCTTCACAGTGGAACATGTCTGAGTATCTCTCGGATATGTTCTTTTTTATATGAATAAATGTGCCCACAGCGGATATACTCTTCACAATAACTGCATTATTTTCTGTATAAAGTATATTGCTTTCCCGATTGCGACAACTTACTATTAGAAAAGTGATATATAGATAGGAGATAAAAAGAAGAATGAAGAAGTTATTACTAGTGGTTGTTTTCTTTAGCAGCTTACTTTTTGCAAATCTTACTACCCAGGCAGCTAACGAGCAAGTTGTGAAACTTGTGGACACTACGCCCGTTTTCCAAGAGAGCCAAAAGATTGCGGTGTTTTCTAAAGGTACTGTGCATACTGTAACCAAATCAGATCAGCGTTTTTATTATACTAAAATCGGTGACATAGAAGTGAAATTCTCTAAAATGAAAGGTCGAATGATTAATCAGCCTTCTGATCAATTAAAAAGTGCAAATCCAGTTCGTCTATACACCAAGAAGCATGTGAAAATTTATTCCAAACCAAACACCAAATCTGTAGCATTTGGTCATCTCCAACCGAAGCAAGTAATTTATTCACAACGTATTAAAGGTGATTTTTATCCTATCATTTTTGGTGGTAAGACTGGATATATTTATAGAAAAGATATAGAAGTTCAAAAAGGAATTCCCGTTATTATGTATCACGATCTAGTGCAGGTTAAAAAAGGTAATAATATTTCTATATTAGAAGTAGATAAGTTTAAGGCACAAATGGCATACTTGAAAAAAAATCATTGGCGTACTATTTCACCTGAAGAACTGACATTATGGCTACAAAAGAAAATAAAACTTCCGGAGAAATCTGTACTTATTACCTTTGATGATGGCTACTCTTCTACAGCTGAGCTGGCATATCCTATATTGAAAGCCAATCACTTTACAGCAACTACATTTTTGATAGCCAGCCGAATCGGTCGTCCTGGTTATTTGACAGAAGATGATATGCGGTCAACACAGGATGTCATCTCTTACCAAAACCACACATACGATTTGCATGGGTTCAATTCGATGACTGGGCTTGCCCTTTTGGAATACACACCTAGACTGGCCATCTACGAAGACATTCTCAAAGCAAACCAGAAAATTCATAGCATTCTTCCTAAGCAAGCTTCGGTTTCCGCCCTTGCTTACCCTTACGGCATAAGAAGTATAGATAGTGTACGAGCTAGTAAAGTGGCGGGCATTCAAAGTGCTTACACCATTTCAGAAGGGAATGTATTTCAAGGTGATTCACCATTTCATCTGAACCGTCAGCGAGTGCATTCTGGTATGTCTATTAAGGATTTTGAACAAAAATTGCTTGGTCAATAATAGTCAACAAAAAAGGAACGGTCACTTGGTTTTCACACCAAAGACCGTTCCTTTTATTATGATAAAACTTTCAAACCAACTACGCTAAAGAAGATTACGACTCTTCCAATACTTTTGGATTCTCCGAAAAAAATTATGTTAATCACTACAGCTCCAACTGTTACTACTCCTATCCACACAGCATATGCGGTGCTTACTTGTAGATATGTAAAGGAATATAGAGCAAGAAAATAGCAGTTCCAAATTCTCCAAAATACATAAAAAAGCTGTCATTCATCTTAGAACGTATAATAACAACTTACTAATAAAAATACTGATACACTCTTGTTAGTATAATTAAACTAAAATTAAGTTAAGCCCCTTACTGAAATAGGGGGCCTACTCATTCTTCACATCACTTTACCGTCTGAAACTGAAGTGCATGCATCAGGAAATCTAATACTTCTTCTTTCTGTCGGTCAGCTTCACTTTCATCATGATGAGCATACAGAAAAACTTGCTCTGCTGTTGACTCAATTAAACCAATAATAATTTTTGCAGTGCGATCAGGCTTAATCGTCTGTCGGACAGCTCCTTCCAATTTGGCTGCCTCTAGCTTTCCACTAATCCATTCATAGAAAGGTGCGTATACTGATTCCCATTCACGTATATGTTCTGTAGAAGCTAGCCCCGAATAAATGACAGCTAAAATTTCATAATACTCTTTATTCACTTCATAGATGGCATCTACCATCTGTTCAAATTGTTTTGGATAGTCCGCTTGATCATCGACCGTTCGTTTTACAATTTCCATCGTCTTCGCCACCATCACTTCGGCGATGGCGGGCATCAATGCAAGTTTGGAAGGAAAGTATAGATAAAAAGTGCCTTGTGCAATTCCTGCACGCTTAACAATGTCAGAAATCTTCGTCTTCTCTATCCCTTGTTCTTGAAACACTTCTATAGCTGATTGAATAATTGTCGTTTTTTTCCCCAATGAACTTCCTACTCTCTATCCCTAAGATTGTTACATATTATAGCCCAACCATCCTTTTCCGACAACTTGTTCATACATGTTCTTTCTGTCTAAGTGAATGGCAATCATTCATTTACCAAACACCCTTTTATATGTAATCTATTAAAAAGACGATTGCCTACCCAATGAATGAGTAGCAATCGTCTGGATATTTATTTCGCTTCTTTTGTTTCCTGTACGAAAGTTTCGCCACTTTTTCTTGCTTGGATATCGATACTATGATCTGCATATTCTTTTTCAATGCGGTCATAGAACTTTTTCGCAATTTTTTCTGCTTGTTCTTTTTTCATATCCTCAGAAACTTCGAAATCTAATAGTACATAACCGCCCGCATCCTCTGTAATAATCAGGCTGACTTGAGATACGCCATCTTCTTTAGCGAATTCCTCTTTCATTTTATCATTGGATGTAGTGGTATCAGATTTATCCACAACTTCGGGTGTCTCGTTTTCAGCTGGTTCGGTTTGTTCTTGATCCACTTTTTTTTCTTCTTCAGAATCCGCACCGCAAGCTCCCAATAATAGAAGAGATAAGCCAAGCGGAGCCACTAGATGTCTTTTTTTCATTGTATAACCGACCCTTTCTATTCTGGACTCTAAAATGTATCCTATCATATTTGTAAAACGTTGACAAAGATAATGGTAGTTTGTGTTAACGCTAGAACCTAGTAAGACGGCTAAAAGACTAGATGAAAACATGAGGCTTTTTCCTTCAATCCCTTGCTAGTTGACCGATATATAATTGACGCAATAATTATTGGAGGTGTGAGGAATTTGTATAAAAAATGGTTTGCAGTATTCATGTGCAGCATGGCCATCGCAATCGGATGTCTATTCAATTATTCAAATACTGCAGAGGCAAGTGAACTGATAACCGGCACATTCGTCAAAGCAGATTATGACGAAATTCAAGTAGATAAAAACACATTTAAGCAAGTGTTGAGTAAGGTGACTATTAAAAATGATGCAGGTCGTACCATTACCTTATCGATAGATCACTATGCACAACTAACTATCGACACAGTACCTGTGAAAATAGACGCATTTAAACTTGGTATGGAAGTGGAAGCAGATGTCCAGCTCCGCCGTGTGAAAACACTTAGTGGTAAGACCGATACGCCTCCTGCAGTCATTGAAACTAACGGGAAAGTATATAGTGGTATCGTTTCTTATATGGAAAGAAATCGAAAGGGCCTTACCATTAAGCTAGATGATGGACGAGTCAAGAATGTCTATTTGAATTCAGATACGCAATTTTACAAGAATGATAGGTTAACCGATATCAGTTCTTTATATGAAGGAGATCGTGTCAAAATTAAGTTCTCCGTCTATAACTCAAACTATATTATGTTGTTAGAAATTTTAGAGCCAGGTGTACAAGTTGCTGGATTATACAAAGGAACTCTTCATCGAATCGATCCGATCAGCCGTAAAATCATCATGCGTGATGAAACAAAGTTTTTAAATTGGCATTGGTTTCCAAATACTTTAAATAGCAATTCTAGCTATTATTACTCTGCTCAAACGCCAATTTATTTGGACAATCAACCCGTCCCTCATGATCAGTTGCGGAAATATGCGAATCATAAAGTATATATCGCAACCGTCAATAAACATGGCAAGGAACAAGTGGAACGGATTATCATCCAGAAAAATGAAGAACGGACATATTACGAGCCGTTAAAGAGCTTCAATGGAAAAACAAAACAAGTGAGCTTAACTACTTCCGAAAGCTTTCATTATCATGATGGAACGATTTTGATCCGTAATGGAAGACTGGTAGAACCTGAAGCGTTGGGCGCCTATGGAACAGCATTTATCGCAGCAGCCGGCCCGATGAACAAGCAGTATGCCAACATTATACATATCAGTAATGACGGATTGGATAGTCCGAATCTAGCTGATCATCAAATTTATTATGGAAGAGTATCGGGTGTCCTTGGCTATCAATTACGATTGTCATCGCCATTCGCACTGAAGCAAAATGTTTGGTCTTATTCGGTAGACCAAGATTTTTATTTTAATAATGAGACCTATGCCGTCAAGGATAGAAACAAAACGTTTATTGGTTTGATCCCTCAAACCGAATTATCATTCCAGATTGGTCAATATGGATATTTTTATGTGAAAGATGGCCAAATTATGGCAGCTCATTTCACCGACTATCATCCGACGCGTATCGTATCTGTTGGAAGATTATCTGCGATCTCTCCTGCCAAGCAGACGATCGATGTGCGCAACGTTAGCCAGTGGATGAACGGTGCATGGGCTACTCAAGGCTTCATTAATAAAATGGATATCCAGCAAGCGACTTTTATTAAAGATGGAAAAGTCATTCAACCACAAGATTTACACATCAACGATCGACTCTATATAGTAGCTGAAAACGTAGTTAAAGCCAGAATGATTATTGTTGATTAAAATATGGCAGTGAGAGAGCACCTCTTACTGCCTAAAAGAAGGTGTTATGAAATGAAGATTTTCACCAGATTAAGTATATTATTTCTTTTTTCGTTCCTCCTCGTCTCTGTTTCGTTTAAGGCTTCATCTGCATTAGCCAGTCCAGTAGATGTAAATGGTGGTGTCATGAATGAATACGAATATAAAGAATTGTTTTTTCTAACGGGCTATCCGATCCAGTTCTCTGGTAAAGCAGTCGTCAGTGAAAAAGAAAGTAAAAATACGTTGACCCGTACCTACCGTTTCACGTTGACAAGCCCAAGTGGTGATAAATTAACCAGAAGTATGAACTATGTAGCAAATGTCAATGACCATGCAGGAAAAGGGCAAACGACCGCCCAATTTGAAGCGAAAAGCTATTCTGAAAAAGTGACAATCGGAAAAGATACGTACACGCTTGATAATTATCAGTATTCAGAAGGTACTGTCTCAGATAACTTGCCAGCATCGAGCTTTTATTCAGGTAATATGGTAGGTCGTAAAATTTACAAGTTTAAAGAGGCAGCTACGAAAAAGGAACACTTGATTACCGTTCATTTAAATGGTCGCAATATGGGGTATAAAAATTTCTGGGGTGCTACTGAAACTCAGTTGATGGATTCTGAAATCATTACGCCAAAGGGCTCGGCTTTCGTGACAAGCAAAGCATCCGACAGTAAGTCTCGTGTGTTGCAATATGAACCTTTTGATCCTTCCCTATCAAGCTTTACGGGTGGACACGCTGTCATTAGCTCTTCTGATATGGTCAGTGAATACACGTATGATATCCCATTTGGTGCGGGAAAAGGCAGAATGGAATTGCAAAAGAAAAACACACCTAAAATAGAGCGACTCATCGTGCCAAAATTCCGTGACTTAGATCGTCATCAGGCAAAAGATGCGATTCAAAAACTGTATTCATTAGGGATTTTTGATGAGAAATCTCAATTTTTCTCACCTAATACACCGATGAAACGTTATCAATATACAGTAGGGATTTTGAAAGCAGTAGATTTACGAGTATTGGAGCCACCGAAGAAGAGTAAAGTACCACCAAAACCTATTTTCTCGGACTTATCCACAAAAGATCCTGACTATATGTACATCGAAAGTGCCGTGGAACAAGGCATTATTACGGGTGTCACACCTGACTCATTCGAACCGGACAGTCCGATCACAAGAGTGCAGGCTGTAGCAATTCTCGTTCGCGCATTAGGCATGGAAGGCCGAGCGCCAAGTCCTGGTTTCAAGACACATTATGCGGATGATCATAAGATTTCAAGCTGGGCAAAAGATAGCGTCTATGTAGCTACTGAGCTCGGATTGATTCAAGGAAATGAATTTAATCGCTTTAATCCGCAACAACAATTAACGAGAGCACAAGCCGCACTCATTACCTCTCGTTTCTTAGACTTCTTAGAAAATGACTTAAAACAAAATTATCGCGATGATATTTTCTTCACTAAATAAGAAAGGGGGCGCCTACAATGAAGGCACGCAATTCATTTATATGGGGAATGTTGCTCGTCCTTTTTGCACTTTTGCCATTGCAAGTTTCTGCTAAAAGCACCTTTACAGATGTTAAAGATCGTCATTGGGCAAAAGACGCAATCCAATGGGCTTATGATGAAGGATTGACCGCTGGATATCCAGACGGCACATTCAAACCCGACCAAGCTATTACGGAAGCTCAGCTAGTCACGATGCTCGTCCGGTTTGACTGTACTTCACCCAATTCATTTGCAGCTTTGTCAGGTGAGCACAAAGCGATGGGCAATTATCGATATTTAAAAAGTCATTTCTTACCCTTAAATGGGACGACCAATCGTTATGCGAGAGATGCTTCCGTAAAAAAAGCCGATGCAGCTCGTATCTTCGCCGCTTATCAAGGTGTAGATCTTTCTAAACATCAAGCAGTCTATTATCTATATTCCAACGATATTGCAAATGGGATTACAGGAAAAAACGATTACCTGGATTTCGGGCCGAATGATGAGCTAACACGCGCTGAAACTGTTAGCTACCTTTATCAAATGACTCTTCAGCAAGGGTGCGAATTGCAAGGTCTTCATTCGAAAGCAACAGGAAAACATGATTCCAAATATGTGTATCCTGCTAATTTCATTAAAGACGATGAAATAAATTTCGAGCGTCCAAATCAACCTGCCCTTCCTGGTACAGATATAACAAAGCCATCTACTAATGTGGCAGTGGATATCGAAAAACCGGTGTTGACAGCGAATGGTAAAGATACCACGTTTATCACCTTCACATTCCGTGATTGTAATGGAGAATTAATTCCGTATGAAAGGGAACTATTATTCGATGTTACTTCTAAAGAAGGCGCGCGCTTTGAAGTGGAGAACTTTCAGAAAACAGCAAACACACTGTCTGAATGGCGAAATACTAGAGTCCTTTCTGACGGACCTGAAGTAACTGTAAAAGTAATCGCTCCTCGTACGACAAAGTATACAGTTGACACAATTACCGTGACACCTGTTGATAAGATGGGAAATTGTACACTTCCTTCCGCTACTGCAACAGTAACCTATGAACCAAAAGCAGAAGTACAGCTCGATATTGAACACTTATCATATGGACAAACTAGAGTTACCGCTACACTCGCAAAGCCTGGCGGTGACCGGATTTCTGGCTTCAACGGTTATCTTAAGCTTGAATCGTTATCAGGGCTACCATTTGATCAGTCCTATCCGAACTTTTATAACGGAGTAGCTACAACATACTTTACGACACCCCGTTATGCATTGAAGGATGAGATTATTGCAACGGCAGTATCAAATTCTACAATCAATGAAGATGCCGTCGCTTCAATTCTCAACAAAAGTTTCACTGTACCGGTAACCTTTACTTCTCCGATCACTGCTGACACAACATGTACAAACGAAAAGCCAGAAATCGGATTTGTTATCGACTCTTCTGGAAGCATGATTCGTAATGACCCGGATCGTCTGCGTGTTAGTAAAACAAAAGAATTTATCGATGCACTACATGCAGATAAAAATATTGCCACCCATTTCACAACTCGCGGGATGTTTTTACAACAAGGAACTCCTTCGTATGTCACGCCTTATTTGGAGAATGTAAGACAAAGTGGCGGTACAAACATCGCTAGTGGATTGAAAGTAGCGTTCAGTCATTTCACTACGGACCGGAAGAAAGTTGTGATCTTACTGACAGATGGAAAATCTTCTAGACAAGCTATTTTAAATGAAGCGGCAAATGCCAAAAAACTTGGTATCCGCATTTTTACAATTGGTCTTGGAAAAGATCTAGATGAAAGTCTATTAAAACAAATTGCAAATGAAACTGGAGGCAGTTACTATGCTATGCACGATAGCTTAGAACTTCCCCAGATCTATCAATCTATCCTGCAAGACATTAATTGCGGTATTCCGTTACCGACTTGTTCATTACTCTCGTCTGTTTTCGATTCTCCTTCAGTTAAGCTGACTAGCCGAGATATTCTAATGGAGACTGAAGTATCCAATGCTTGCGGAACAATCCAAAAAGTCATCGTTCGCTTTTCCTCTCGTTCAGGAGATTTGGATTACGAACTGGCACATAGAGGCCACAATATTTATATGATGAGTAAAGGGATTTTCGAGATTCAAGACTTTCAAATCGCCTCCCTTGCGACCTTCTTGGCATATGATGAGGACGGCAATTTGGTTGGAGAGCAAAAGGTAAAAATACAAAAATAACACGTTAAACCGGCAATGAGTCTATCACTCTTTTGCCGGTTTTTTATTAGTAATAATTCCCTGTTCTATGATAGTAGGTTTTCATATAACACCAAGGGGTATGGTATCTATACCAACAAAATTTCAAAAATTAGAGGAGGCAATACTATGAACGAAATGAACAACAAGACATTTATCGGTGTGTATTATAATGATTCTGACCTTCTCGACAAGATAGAAGAATTGAAACTAACAGGCTATCTTGACGACAACATTTATGTAATTGCTAAAAATGAAACGGATGTGTCGATGCTTCGAAGCCGAACTGCTGCCGATGTCCACGCTGCTTATGAGTCTTGGACTGACCGGTTTATCGGTTTTCTTACAGGAGAAAACCAAGTCAAGAGAATGATGTTTGGTGTTGGTATGGATAATACAGAAATTGACCGCTATTACGAGGAAGTGCAACATGGCGGTATGCTGCTATACGTAGACGAAGGATGGGCGTTCAGTGTTTTTTCGAAGGACGAACCTTTCTACACGGATGATCTCTCACCGGCCACATCAAAGAAATTTTCGGACCCCGATCGGAAGAGCGATCCTTTTCTAAATGAGAAAACAATGCAAACTACCCGACCAGTTGATGAAATTGAACCTTCTTATGGAGGTTATGAACCGTTGAAAAATCCAGTCCCTCCAGAAGTGTTAGCTGCTGATGTTCAGAATACTGATATTGTGAAAGAAGATGAAGAATCCCAGATCATTTCAAACTCTGAAATCTCTTCTACACATCCCGATGCTTTAATAGAAGATTCTCTTCCAAAAGATCCTACGCGTCCATTTCCGAGAGATTAATATTTCTACCTTATCGACCAGTTGTTCCTACCAGGGAGCAGCTGGTTTGTTTTATTACAATTACTTTACGAGATGACAACACTGTAACAACTTCTTAATAAGAACGTAATGTTTAGATTCTGCCAGTCGTGTAAGATGTAACTTGCAGCTAGATAGACATATACTATTTCGAAGGAGAGTCAGGCATTGAAGAAGTTTTTATTTTCGATATTGATGGCAATGATTATGGTAATTGGCTTTACGGGGGGCAACGCTGACGCAGCAAGTGTAGCGAAAGCAAAAAGTGGTACATACATAGCGAAATATAATACGAATGTCCGTGCAGACGCGGGCACCAAACATAGAATTGTGTTTTCAATTAAAAAAGGTACACGTGTTCAACTGACACACCAAAAGAGCGTTGGTTCAGAAGTGTGGTATAAAGTGAAGGTGAATGGCAAAAAAGGCTATGTGCTTAGCACACTTTTAACTAAGTCATCTGCTAAGTCAGTCGCAGCATCCACACCAGCAAAAAGTAGCACAGGTGTTGTAAAAACAGCAATGAACTTACGAGGTATTCCGTATCGCTTCGGCGGAACGACTACAAGAGGTTTTGACTGTAGCGGGTTTATCCAGTATTCATTTAAGAAAAACGGTAAGTCTATCTCTAGAACAACAACAGGACAGTATAAACAGTCAGCGAAAATCAAATCACCGAAACCAGGTGACCTGGTATTCTTCCAAAATACATACCGTAAAGGCATTTCTCATGTAGGGATTTATATCGGTAACAATAAGTTTGTCCATGCGGGCGGTAAAAAATCAGAAGTCGTCAGCTTGAGCAACCCGTATTGGAAGTCTAAATTCAATAGCTTCCGAAGAATCTAAACACTAAAAGTACTCGATGAACTATCTCATCGAGTACTTTTTTTATTCTACAGGATAAATCCTCCCCTGTTCATCTTTATAAATGACATGCTTTCGTTCGAACTTTGTTGGAGAGTCTAAACCTGCTGCAGCCGCTACTCGAAACAATCCTTCCCTCATTGTTAAAATGTAATTAGTGACTCGAAACTTTTTCTCCTCTACAACGAGCGCACGCTGTAAATGTTTATCAGTGGTGGCGACCCCTGCCGGGCATTCATTCGTATGGCACCGTTCTGCCATTATGCATCCAACGGAAATCATGAATCCACGAGCAATTTGTATCAAGTCTGCTCCCAGCGCCAATGCGATAGCCGCTTTATCAGGTGTAATGATTTTACCAGAAGCAATAATCTTCACTCGATCACGTACCTCGTACTTCCGCAACGCGTCATCTAATAAAATCAGCGCAGAACGTAACGGTAAACCCACACTATCAGCTAGATCTTGATAGGTAGCACCTGACCCTCCTTCTGCTCCATCTAGTGAAATGAAGTCAGGTCCCATACCCGTCTCCGCCATCTGTAAAGCAAGTTCTTCCGCATCCTCTTTGCCGCCAATGACTACTTTTATGCCAACAGGCTTCCCTCCTGCAGTGCGAATATCTTCTATGAAAGTGAACAATGAAGGATAATCATTGAATTGATTGAAACGGTTCGGGCTGTTGATGGATGTGAAAGGCGTGACATTTCGGATCGCTGCAATCTCTTCTGTCACTTTTTCTCCTTCTACATGGCCACCACGCATTTTTGCACCTTGCGCCAGTTTGATTTCGAACGCTTTTACTTGAGCAATTTGAGCTTTTTCCTTTACCTTTTCTATATCGAAATCTCCGCCTTCCGTACGAAAACCGAATAATCCCGAACCTATTTGAGCGATGATGTCGGCACCACCTGCTAAATGATGATCGGACAATCCACCTTCTCCTGTGTTCATCCATGCTCCTTGCGCCATCCCGATTCCTTTAGATAACGCAGTAATAGCATGCTCACCTAGCGCCCCATAGCTCATTCCCGATTGTCCGAGTAAACTGCGGACAACAAATGGCTGTTTACAGTCTGGCCCTAAGACGATCGCATCTTCTTCAGGCAGTAACCAAGGAAGTGTAGGGATTTCTTTGCGATGTTCCTTACGAGAAAATAAATTGTCTTCATCCACCTCATAACGCATTGTCTTAATTAGATTTTCATTATCTACGCGCATTTCTTCGTTTTGCTTTGTGAACATGGCATTACGGATATAATGACCCGGCTCTTGAAAATCTCGCTTGGAGCCAAATCCGATTACACTGCTCAAATATTTCCCTGGCATAACCATATGTAAATATTCTTGGCGACTGAATGGCTTCCCGCTATTATCGTCATTAAATAAGTACTGCCTAACTTCTGGTCCAGCCTTTTCTAGCATATATCGGACTCTACCAAGTACAGGATAGTTACGTAAAATAGCGTGTTGCTTTTGACGACGATCAAAGAAATACAGAAAGATTGCAATCACAATGGGTACTGCGAGCAGCAATAGCACAATCAATGATGTCGCAAAATAAATCCCTTCAAACCAGCGCATACTTCCACTCCTCTCGTAAACTTATACGTACTACTCTACCTGTACCCTTGGCAAGTAGCCTAGTAAACGTAAAAATCTCTATTCCTTGAACGTCTTCAAGGAATAGAGATTATGGATTACTATTTTTTCATGTACATGATGGAAACTACTATTATTTTGCTGCTGGTACGTTTACGTCAATAGAAGTTGTACTAACTGGAACAGTTTGTCCTGTAGGCGTTACGCTGACAACGATCGTCCCTTTCGCATTGGCGTTTACTTTCCCTTGAATTGATCCGCCTTCGATGCGTAAGTTAGTAATATCGTTATTGTTACCTGAATAGCTTTTCGCAATAGTACCTAATACAATATCAGTCTGCTCATTCAAACCATTACCGTCTACATCAATATAGATCTTACCGCTTTGATCGATAATTGGCGTTGCTTCAGTAGAAGATAATTTAATGCCAGTTGGTTTTAAAACAGCTACATTCAGATCTTCAGCTTTTGTTACAGCCTCTACCTTTTCAAATGCTACAGAAGAAATAGTAGGTGTAGAATCTACAACTGTAATAGTAGCAGTAGCTCTTGTTACATCGCCTTCTTTAATCTCGATAGTCGCAGTACCTGCTTTAACAGCCTCTACTTTAATTTCTCCAGTAGCTGGATCTATTGTAGCAGTCGCAACAGCTTTATCAGAAGAAGAGATTGCATATTTAGCATCTTTTTCTGCTCCGATCAAGAAGCCATTTTCGTTATATTGATTCCATACTAACGTGACTTTATTATCTTTCGAACCTTTCACTGCATCCAACTGAAGATCATCTGCAGCTGACTTGGTTTCTAGCTTTCTTGTTGCGACTTTTGTATCGTCAGAAACAGAAGCAGAAACAGTTGCTAGCACTGTATCGCCAGTCTTAATTTGGATATCTGTAGTTCCTGGTGCAATTGCATCTAATTCAACTGCCGCTTTTCCTTGAGATACTGTTTTAATGCTAGCTTTGACAATTGCTTCATCTTTCGTAGACACATCTAACGTTCCGCCAAATAGGTCTCCGTATTGGTCTTTCACTGTCAGTTCGATATCTTGTTTCGCACCAACGATGAGCTTAGATGTTGCGGATGATGCTTCGACTTTAGAAGCTGTTCGCTTGCCTGACACTACAGTCAATGGAACATTTTTAGTCGCATCGTCTACTTTCACCACGATGTTAACTTCACCAGGACTAACCGGTGTTACTTCACCAGTGTTGGCATTCACAGTCGCTACGCTTGGGTTGGATGATGTATAAGTTGCTGTTGGATTATCAACATTAGCTCCACTTAACGTAGTTGCTTTTGTTGCTTTTACATTCACCTTACCGCTTTCGACTGGAACTTTTCCGCTTTCAACTTTCACATCGCCTTGAGTAATTGAAACTTCACTGATTTCAGCAATATATGATCCGAAATTCAATACTTTTACATCTACTAAATCAGATTCTACGGATTTTCCATCTTTAGAAACTACGACTTTATATGAAAAAGTATCTCCTGCAACAAACTTCGTCTCATCTAATGCACCAGTAGTTTTGTCTTTAAGTACATTTGATTTAGTAGCTTGGAATTCTACTGTATAGCCAGCATCTTTCAACTTTTTCAAATCAGCAGGTTTACCATCTACAGTAAACGTTAACACTTGATCAGCTGCTGCATTTACTTGTGTAGTCGTTGCTACCACTTTGCCAACTTTTAACTCGTAAGTGAAGTTAATAGTTTTGACTTGATCATCTTGTCCTTCTGCTTTTGTTGTTACAGTAAGTGTCATTTCTTTACCGGAAGTCAGTTCGTCTTTTAATTCGATAGTAGCCTGAGTTCCTTCTTTGTTTGTGTTATAAGAAACAATCTCATTACCTTCTACTTTTAGCTGTTCTGCTTTTAAAGTCTGTAAGTTCTTACCTGTTAGTTGAAGTTCTTTTTCACTTGTAGCTTCAACAGATGCTACTTCTGCAACTTCAGGTACTTCCGGTGTTTCTTCACCCGGTTTTTCTACTTGAATTGTTTTGTGAAGGAAAGAAGCGAATTGTGCACGTGTTGTCGTTTCTTTTGGTCTAAAGTTTGGTGCCTCTGGGTTCGTGATATCGAAATAGTCGAGTACATCAATGTAAGGACGTGCTTCCGCTTTAGCTTTCGCTAGATCTATAACATCTTTATCGAATTTTTCTTCTTTCACATAGCTTAATAGATCCGTTTTGTTCACTGCATCGTAAGCACGAACTAAAACAATTGCCATGTTCTCACGAGTGATATTTCCCGCAGCATTTAATGTTCCATCTTCATATCCTTTGAATACATTGTTATCTTTTACGATAGCTGCAGATTGCAAGAGTTCATCGTTAGATTTAGCTGTTAAATCTTTGAAACGAGGATTTGTTTTATAGTCTTTAGGAATTTCATATCCCATAGAAACAAGCCACTTACCCATTAATTTCACTACATCAGAACGAGTTAATGTTTTATTTGGTTTAAAAGAACCGTCAGGATAGCCAGAAATAACACCTGCGTCAGATAGCGCATCGATTGCCGGTTTGTGTGAGTTGGTCTCTAGTACGTCATTAAAATCTGCCGCACTGACAACTGGTGCCACCGCTGAGGCAACTAATGCCGCTGATGCTACGCCTGTAATATATTTGCTGTATTTTTTTGATTGAAACTTCATAGAAATATTTCCTCCTTTTAATTCTTCTAAAACTACTTAATTTTAATAAAACTAAGAGTTGCATAAAAACATTCTCTGTTCCTATACCCTCTTTCTCCTTCAGTAATCATCAAAACAAAGATTATGTATCTGTTTCTCCTCGTATATTGACAATCGGAAGGGGGAAACAATTAAGCTTCCGAGATAAATCCTAACATATCCTTTAACAATTGGTAATGGTAATTGCAGGACACATTTATTGTAAAATGGTAACTATTGATCTATTAATATGGTAACTATATGGTAACCTATTTATAACTAGCGGCATTTTTTATTCTCGGTTAAAGCGGGCCCATTTTTATGATACAATCCAAATATGAAAAAACTTATAATCATCCTTTTACTAATAGTACTTTTAACAAGTTTATCGATTTCTTCCAGTCAAACGTATGAACAGCAATCTCTCGTATCCACACTAGAACAGCTATTGCCGGGGGAGCCTGGCAAAGATCAATTGTCAAAATTGGAGTTCTTCTATTGGAATCGGTCAATTTCGGTTGAAGAACGCGGTTACTATTACTTTGTAGAATTTTTAATACGTAAAGCTGCCCATTTTCTAACATTCGGTTTATTAGCTGTAGTAATTTATTGGCTATTACCCAAACGTCCTGGTCGTTGGCTAGGTGCCGCACTTCTTACATTAATTTTAGCTTGTGTAGATGAAGTGCGTCAGTCTTTTACGGGAGGCCGAACCGCTACTTTACAAGACGTTTACTTAGATATGGCTGGAGCGATTACTTTTCTTTGTATAGTTAGCTTTTTGCAATTTCTTCATTTGTTTAAAAATAAAAAGAAGGAATATATGTGATCAAATGTAACCACACTACTATTTTGCCCCCCTCAATAACCCATGTTACGATACAATGAAATAGGAGGCTTCTTAATGAATAACTCATCTGAATATGTAATTCAAACCCTTTCCTACGTTTCCATAGAGCGTGTCGTAGATCGTCTCGAACAAACCTTTCATACATCCTTTCATTCCATCAGCTTATTTCAGGATCGGATCACGACCTCCAAACAAACCTTCTATATAGAACATGTATGGGATGTATCTTACCGACCTTTCTCAGGTCGAAATGGGTTATTTTACCTACACACAAATGAAGGAGTTTTTACATTTGAAGTCGTTGAAGAGCCTCAACCTTTCATAGATGCCTTCAAAGAACTTCGAAATACACCGATGAATCTTTAGCCCCTAAAAAATTCCTCGTTATTTTATCATTTTAGGTAGTTTATCTATTTCTCAACAGGGTATAAACAACTAGTGTAAGCGTATTTTATAATAACTAAATTTTCTAATACACTCACAAAATTAACACAAATTGTCTGTGCTCTATGATATAATGGAATCATTGCAATTATCTAACAGCTATTCTTTAGTCCCGCTTATTAGCATAGACTAACAGACGAATGGGGAGGGCTAAATATGCTTCAAAGAGAAGATTTAGCGGCTTTAAAAAACTCAATTAGCTATTTACAAACAAAAGGAAAATATGAACAAGTACTTGTTTCCTCTGAAAAACTGTTAGAGAAAGGAACTCAATATTCGCTAGCAGATGCTATTTTAGCTGCTCATTTTTCAAGTGCCGTTGCTTCTTATTACTTGGGCAATATTAAAAAAGCGTTATTTCATATTGATCTGCATCATGAACACTGCTTATCGTATGGAACAAAAAATGATTGGTTGCAAGATTACTATTTGCAATATTTATTGTCTTCACTAACTGCCAATTTTGTACGCGCACAAAAAATGACCGAAGACGCACTATCTATAGCAAAAGAAGTTGAAGACTATCAGTTTTTGAGCATTAGTTATAATAACCTAAGTTTTACACTGAATAAACAAAAGCAATTTACCTATGCGTTAAAAGCTGCACAATCTGCAGTGAGGTATTCCAATTTGTACACATCGGATTCTCCTATTCTTTCTATTCGTGCTAGTTTAAGTTTAATTGAATCTGCCATTAACCTTCAACGTATTGATATTGCCAAAACAGCTGTTATGTGCGTAAAGCAAATTGGGGAACTTCAGATGTTTCCACGTGAAAAAGCTTACTTAGCCCTGTTGGAAGGTTGCCTTTATGAATTATTAGATCAACCTCAAGAAGCTTTTCGTCTATACACCGAAGCTAAAGAAATAGATGAATTATTTCATGACAATCTCTTTTTAAAAGAGATCCAACAAAAAAGAGTATGTTTAGCAGAGTTACTATGTCCACCTGAGGAACTCTATTTACTACAAAAAGAGTATATTGAGTTATTGCATGAGATAGAAAATCAGAGCTTAATCAAGACGGCTATGGAACTAGAACTCCGTTTAGAAGCACCTACTGACGAATTAAATATGCACATAGACTTTTTGACTGGTGTTTACAATCGAAAGTATTTAGAAGAAACGGCTGATAAATGGTTAAGTGAAAGTAAAGAAATAAAACAAGAAGTCGTTTGTATCGCATTTGATCTAGATAATTTAAAAGAAATCAATGATCAACATGGCCATTTAATTGGAGATGAAGCCATAAAATTAGTGGCAGAAACCTGCTCAGGAATCATTCGTAAAGATGACCTGCTTGGACGTTTTGGTGGCGATGAATTCGTTCTACTCATGCGGGGCATTTCAATTGAGCATGCGAAGATGAAAGCTCTTCAAATCTCTGAGGAAATTAAAGCGCTTTCTTTGCAGGTGAAGGAAAAACAAATTTCTATCACGGTTAGCATCGGATTAGGGGATACTCTTCATCGAGATGTAAAGAACTTTAAAGAACTCTTTCATCTAGCAGACTTAGCCCTATATCGCGCCAAACAAAATGGGAAAAATCAAATCGTATCCTTCGCTTAAATTGAACATGAATCCCTTTTATCAAAGGAATTCATGTTTTTTTGATGTCCCTGATCTAAAGCATAAAAAAAACCATCCGGAAAGAACCGGATGGTCGTGATCAATCAAGAATTTTTATTGTCACATTTTTGCGTCCCCATTGGTATGCACGTGTTTTATTAGGAATAAATACATCAATTTTATTTCCTTTAATCGCACTGCCAATATCTCCAGCTACTGCATAGCCGTAGCCTTCCACATGGACTTTTGTTCCTAACTTAATGACGTCAGGATCTACCGCAATTACCTTCAGATCCGGATTTTTACGTAAGTTCAAACCTGTTTTCGTCAATCCTGTACATCCATTGCAATGTGCTGTATAAGCCGTTGCACTTACTGTGAACTCTTTAACTACTTCTGGATTGTCAGAGCGGGATGGTAATTTATTTTTAGTAGAAGAGGTACTTGAAGCCACTTTAGATGGTTTCACTAAACGCAACTTTTGGTTTGGATGAATCACCGATGATTTCAAGTTATTCCACTTCTTAATATTCGTGACGGATACATTATGTATCTGTGAAATTTTATATAAACTGTCGCCTTTCTTAACTGTATATACAGAAGTTGCTGCGGACGTTTCATTCATTCCACTTGTAAATATGGTAATCAACATGGCTACTGTCAATGAAAATAAAAACTTCTTCAATGTGCCACCCCTAACTTTTTGATAGACCTAGCTTACCAAGCCACTGTTACAATTCTATTACAAGTATCAGTCGAAACTATTACAAAGATAAGTCCTTTGTTACAAACGTTAAATATTCCAGAAAATTTGCCTATAAAACAGGAATTTTGTCAGGTATAGTCTGATAAATTAGCCATCTATTGTCGATTTCGTCCTTTTTCCTTTTAACGTTTTGTTTCTGGACGGAAAGGGTAGTTTCCAAATAGCGGGAAAATAAAGAATGAAATTTGAGGAGGAACTTATTTATGGTTAAAAGACATGTAGTCGGAACATATGACACGGATAGAGAAGCGATCGCTGCAATTGAAGATCTTAAACGTCAGGGATTCACTTCGGATGAAATTTCTGTAATTAGTAAAAATGCAGAGGAAGTCGATTATGTAGTCGAAGAAACGGATACTCATGCAGGAGAAGGCGCGGCGACAGGAGCAGCAACTGGCGGGCTACTAGGCGGGCTTGGTGGAGTATTGACTGGACTCGGTGCACTAGCTATACCTGGTGTCGGCCCAATCATTGCAGCCGGTCCAATTGTAGCAGGTATTACAGGTGCTGCAGCAGGTGCCGGTGTCGGTGGGCTCGCTGGGGCTTTAATTGGGATGGGTATTCCTGATGAAGAAGCACATCGATACAATGAACATTTCAATCACGGAAAAATCCTAGTATTGGTTGATTCTGAGATCTATGATCCACTCACCAACCATACACCACATGGCCGAGGTCCAATTATGTAACTTGCTATCTAAAAGAGTCTCCAAAAGGAGGCTCTTTTTCTTTCGTATTTATCACCTTATACTTTCTTTCCTTCCTCCTCTTTTCCTTCCCCCTCTAAAACCTACCTAATATTGTTTGTTTCTTTCCCTGTTATTTAGGGGATAAGTACATAGACAACAACTATCTACATAGGAACGGGGTGCTGAAGATGCCAGTAACAAAAAATAGAGATGATATTTCAAGAGCCATTATTCAATTAATAAAAGATGGTAATTTAGAATCCTTGAAGAAAGCAATCGACGAATTGGAACCAGCTGAAGTCGCTGCTCAATATCGGCGCTTGTCAAAAAAGCGGCATACGATTTTTTTAGAGGTCATGAACTCCGATAAGTTAATTCAAATGCTAGGTTTTTTAACAAGAAATGAACAGCTTCGTCTTCTCGAAGTGGTAGGTCCTATTCGTTCAACTGAATTACTAGATAAAATGAAAAGTGAGGATTTATCGTATTTGCTATCCGATCTTCCGGATAAACAAGTCGATAAATTAATCGCAGAGATGCGTCAGGAAGAAAAGAAAAATATTAGACAACAACGGAAATATCCAAAAGGCGCTGCAGGACGAATCATGACAACGCGCTATGTTTGGATCCACCAATCTTACTCTGTCGCCAAGTCCATCGAAAAGCTAAAACATTATGAGGCATTCGCCCACTATTTGAATTATGTTTACATTATAGACGATGACAAACGACTAGTTGGTGTATTGTCGTATCGTGACTTGCTACTTGCGGAAGATGATGAATGCGTCCAAGATATTATGGAAACCTCTATCGCTAAAGTATTTGATACGACACAGCAAGGCGAAGTAGCAAAAATGATCGGACGATATGATTTTGTTTCGCTACCAGTGGTCAATGAAAATAATATTTTGGTAGGCATCATTCGTACAGACGAAGTTTTAGATATCGTAGTAAGAGAAGCAAATAAAGATATTGAAATGTTGTTTGCTTCTGGTAAATCTATCGACTTTCATACAAAACCCTTAGTTGCTGCCTATCGAAGGCTGCCTTGGCTCATATTATTACTTTTTATCGGCTTAGTTTCAGGTAGTATCATATCCCGATTTGAAGAGACACTGGAAGCTGTCGTCGCACTTGCCTTTTTCATGCCAATGATTGCAGGAATGACTGGAAATACGGGCACACAATCTCTCGCTGTCGTTGTGCGCGGTTTAGTGTCAGAGGACATGACCCTAAAAAAGTCACTTCATTTGATTTTCCGTGAATTAATTGTCGGCATTGTGTTAGGTATTGTATGTGGTGTGGTGATTTCGGTCATTGCGTATGTATGGCAAGGCAGCTTCACACTTGGATTAGTAGTTGGCTCCTCTCTGATTGCTACACTAATTATTGGTACACTTGCTGGAACCATCATTCCATTGATCTTAAATAAATTCAAGATCGATCCCGCTGTAGCTTCTGGTCCTTTAATCACCACAATCAATGATATTCTTTCATTATTAATCTATTTTGGAATTGCCACGATGTTTATCTCTAAATTAATGTAAGTAAATACCCCAACTTTTATTCATAAAGTTGGGGTATTTATCATATATTTAGAGTAATGAAAGGCGCTTGTAAGGTTCGTGTAATTTATATCAGTACGATGCCAAACAATACAGAAACATGACATTCTTCACAGTTCGATGATTTGCGTTTATTCTGTTCCCTATCGGTTATACTACTAGTAACACCAATTGCACAAAACGGATTTGGGTTGAAGTTTGGTGCATCTGGGTTTGTGATAGCGAAGAAACTATACGTCGAATATACCGTTCCGCTTAGTCGAAGAGCGGATACAAAACTAAAAGCTCCGCGACCATGGGTTGATCGCGGAGCTTTTGGTTTATTTATGCTCGAGTTAATAGCTCAGGCTTTCTACCTTTCATCGGATTCGTCTGTTCAATCGCATAACCTACATTTAATAACTGCGCTTCCGAAAATGCAGACCCTATTATTTGAACACCAACAGGTAAATTACCTTTCAATCCTCCTGGAACAGATAACGCCGGCAAGCCGGTTAAGTTACTAGGCCCTGTAAAACGGATAATATTATCAATCAGGTCCACTTGCTTTCCATTTAAATCTACTGTATCTTCACCAATCGTACTTGCCACAACCGGTAAAGTAGGAGCGATCATTACATCTACTTTCTGGAATACTTGTTGGAATTCCAGTTTCAGCTGTCTTCGAACTTGCTGGGCCTGCAAATAATCAACAGCAGATGGCAGTTCGCCCAACTCAAACAGCATACGGATATCATCACCAAAGTCTTGAGGTCTCTTCAGCATATCTTCATGGTGTATCGCAGAGGCTTCTGACAGCGACGTGACTAATTCAGCCCACTCTGCGTACTGAAGAGAAGGAATAGTAACGACTTCCACTTTTGCCCCTTGATCTACGAGAGCTTGAATGTTGCTCCGTACTATTTGGTCTACTTCATTATCGACCTCTTTAAAGAAATATTCCTCATTCACTCCGATGACTAAATCCTTCACATTACCTTGGATTTTCTGTAGATACTGGTCAACTGGCATATCCACAGAAGTAGGGTCCTTTGAATCATAGCCCGAAATAATGTCCATCATCCCCGCTGCATCTTTGATCGTTTTCGTCATGGGTCCAATATGATCCAATGTCCAAGCCAATGGATAACAGCCATATTTACTAACTCGTCCATGCGTGGGCTTTAACCCGACTATCCCGCAAATGGATGACGGTATTCTGATAGAGCCCGCTGTGTCTGTTCCAAGGGACGCCACACTCGAACCCACTGCCACAGCTGCACCCGAACCGCCACTCGAACCACCCGGGATTTTATCTGTGTCCCATGGGTTTCTGACTGCACCATAATGAGGATTATTATTGGTGATCCCCCACGCATATTCGTGCATACTCAGTTTGCCTGTGAAAATAACTCCTGCTTCACGCAACTTGCTAACGACAGTTGCATCATCATCAGGAATAAAATCTTTATGAATTTTAGATGACATGGTAGTCACTTTATCTTTAAAATATAGATTATCCTTTAAAGCCATCGGGATTCCGTGATACATCCCTCGATACTTACCTTCTTTAATTTCTTTTTCCGCCTCAAGAGCTGACTGCTCTGCTTCATCTCGGTACATGGTCATATACGCATTAATGGATTCCTGGGTATCTTCTGCATGATCCAAAACCGCTTTAGTTAATTCCACTGGAGATAAGGAACCGTTTTGTATAAGTGGCGCTAATTCTTCAACTGATTTCTGAATTAACTCTTTAGCCAATATGATCACCTCCAGGAATATTACGAAGCCCAATATCGGCGTCTTCAATTTTCACATTTTCTAATGTCCCTTTTAATTCTTGCATACCCTTCCAGCGACTTTCCAAGATTTCCAAGTGTTCTGGCTTAGCCTGAATCCCTTTGTTCTCTAATAGTTGCTTTACAGATAGAGACAATTGCGTCCACTCCTTTTAGTTTGTTCTCATCTACATAGGTTAGTACCTAGTGGATCGTGCGGTGAACTAATTTTCACTCCCTCTTATTCTAACATTAGAATAAAATTATTCAAAATAATTTAAATATAACAATAATAGTACAGGACTTATGACATCTATTATTCTCTTCTAATATTATGGTTTATCCACGTCCCCATCGCATTTTATGTTTTTATAAGTAAATAAAGAATTTCATGAAATATCACTAAGGTCATGTATAATTTTCTTAATTTGCTGATTAACTAAGTTGATTGCATCAAGAGCACTGCGAAATTTTAGCACTTTAGCTAAATAGAATCATTTTGAGCTAAAATAGTCTTAGGTACTTGAGTTATTTAGCTAACTACTATAATTTACTATTGTAAGCGCTTACTATAAGATAAAATATTTAACTAATAGGGGGATACCTATGCTGAAAAGAAAACTAATCATACCCACAGTGTTAGCTACACTTGTCGCTGCACCTATTTATTCATCCGCTGCAACAACCGAACATTCTTCACCTCCTCCAGCAGCTGGTCAAACGAATTCTTCACATATATCTTATGCACCGAGCACTTATTACCAACAATCTTCACAAATCTTAGAACTTTATAAGGAACCTGATTTTAATTTAGTGACGCCAGGCTTAAAAAAAGACAAATGGATGACAAACAATGCTGACATGATGAGCTATCTTCAGTCGATTGTTGACAAAAACCCACATCTTGTCACGATGGAAGTGTTCGGTCATTCCCTTGAAGGTGTGGAATTGCCTATGCTAACTTTCACTACCACAAGTGGAAAAGATTCAGCAGAATTTAAAGCGAAGCCCACTGTTTGGTTGCAAGGACATGTTCACGGCAATGAACCTGCTGGTGGAGAATCTATGCTTGTCATGGCGAATGAATTAGCAAATGGCAGTCTTGGAGCGGAAGTTTTGGAGAAGATAAACGTCATCATTGTGCCGCGTATCAATCCAGACGGAGCACAATACTTCCAGCGACAAACCGCCTTACGCTTAGATGCTAATCGAGATCATGTGAAATTAGATCTTCCAGAAACGCAAGCTCTTCACAAAGCGATGAATCAATTCACCCCAGAAGTCGTGGTAGATGCCCATGAATATGGATTAAGCGACTCTACTTTCAAGCAATTTGGCGAGCAAGGTTCCATTAAATATCATGACATCTTATTGCTATCCGGGAAAAATTTAAATATTCCAGAGCAAATTCGTAAGGAATCAGATGATTTATTTGGTAATAAGGTCTTTAACGATCTAGAAAAAAAGGGATATTCGAGCCGAGAATATTTTACAAATAGTTTAAAGGATGGGCATGTCACATTAGATGAAGGAGGAATGGAAGCTAGAATTGGTAGAAACGCGAATGGTCTTCAGCCAAGTTTCTCTTTCTTAGTTGAAAGCCGTGGCATTGGAATAGGAAAAGAAAATTTCGTACGCCGTGTAGCTTCACAAGTCGAAACGCATTCTAGCATTTTACGAACAACTGCTGAACATGCTGATCGTATTAAGACAATGGTACAAGACGCGCGTGACGAAATTATCGCAAAAGGAAAAACTGTTTCAGACAACGATACAGTAATTTTACGAAGCGATCGTAAGAAAATGAAAGATCAAACATTGGAAGTAGTCGATGTAGCAACTGGTACAGTAAAAGAAGTGCCTGTTAGCTACAATAGCGCAACAGAAGGCGTGGCTACTTTGGAAAGAGTACGTCCAACTGCCTATATTTTGCCGCCAGCTTATCATCATATCGCGGACAAGCTAAAAATCCAAGGTGCAACTATCTTGAAAACTACGAATGCACAGGAACTCGAAGTGGAAAGCTATGTAATTACTGATAAAAAAGTGAATACGAACTATTATGAAGGGCATTTGTTGGCTGATGTAGAAGCAGAATTGTCTGCGAAGAAAGTTTTCTTTCCTGCTGGCAGCTACGTTATCAGCATGGCACAGCCTACTGCAAATCTCGTTGCCCTTTCTCTAGAACCTGAATCAGTGGATAGTTATGTTACATTCAACTTCATCCCAGTAAACGTAAAAGATGAAGTCCCTGTTTACCGTTATATGAAAACTCTAGATTTAGTTGTAGAATAATAATCGTAATCCGAACTCCCCAATATTGGAGTTCGGATTTCCTGTACTTCCTAACTATTCCTATACACGTTTATTCTTTTAATAAACAGGGAATTCAGTAAACAGGAGGTGACGAATCATGCCATGGAGCAAAAATGATTATCCCACTTCGATGAAGAATTTGGAGCCAAAAGTTCGAGACAAAGCGATTGAAATTGCCAACGCGTTATTGCGAGAGAATTATGAAGAAGGTCGTGCCATATCGATTGGTACTGCTCAAGCACATGAATATGTAGAAGGTAAGAGCGAGGATCGACCTCACTACGAAGTAAAACCTCGACAGGACGAATGGATCTTTAAAAAGGCTGGAAGCAATCATGTCCAATTTAAAGAACAAACAAAAAATGATTTACTTGAAAAAGCGAAAACCTATGTAAATGAACACGATGGCATCCTGTCTATTTTCCATGCAGATGGCTCACATGAGAAAACTCTTTATGAATAACTAGCTCGCCCTCTCAATTGGAAAGGGCGAGCTAGTTATTTTCTTCTGTTTGTAGTGGATATGTAACCATGCCATCATTCTCAATCACTGGATAAGCCCCCCACTTTCCAAGCTCATGATTTTCGATAAGCGTTTTCTCTTCCGCCCCGTCTATAATATGTTTCACATTCCAGCCATGAAAAGCGAGCCAATTACTGATCAACAGACGATGACATCGTGCCGGATGTCTTTCAGAACAACAAATCGCTATCCGTTTATTTATCGCTTCATCTGTTACATGTTGAATACCTTCTAGAAAGTCAGAAGTTAAAGTGTAATCAGCATAATTATGAAAGGACTGATTGTTCCATGCATCATTTACAGTTGAGTCAACGGTTTTAGACTTTCTTCTCCTACCTCCTAGTTCTCTAACATGTTCATATTCAACGTCATGCGCGGGAAGCCATTTTTTCATACACTCTTCATGAAAATGAGGAAACTTTCGACTCCCAGGAAACGCACGCACATCAACTAACTTTTCAATTTCTGCATCATGAAGCAATTTCAGAAATTCGTCTTTCGTATGAGTAGAATGCCCAACTGTATAGATCTCCATCTTCTATTCCTCCCTTACACTCACTCTTCCCTAGTTTTCTATATAACTAACCTTTTAAACAAATGAAAAAGTCTTCCAGTAACTTCTACTGGAAGACCATCTTTTAGTTCATTTTTTCTGTTAACCACAATGACAATTGAGGGAACAACACAACAAGTGCCAATACGAAAATCATCAAGAAGATAAACGGGATAACCCCTTTGACGACATCTCCAAGTTTTGCTTTCGATATCCCGCTCACAACGAACAAATTTAAACCAACTGGCGGTGTGATCATACCCAATTCCATATTGATTGTCATTATGATCGCAAAGTGCAACAGATTGATATCAAAGTGAACGAGCATAGGCAATAAAATTGGAAGCGTAATGAGAATAATTGATACCGCTTCTAAGAACATACCCAACACGAATAGCAATAAGTTCACCAACAAAATAAATACCCATTTATTAACGTCGCTCTCTGCAATCCAAGCACCGATATGATGCGGAATTTGCGCATTTGTCAAATACAGACCAAACAAGCTGGCTGCTCCGATAATAAGGAAAATCATCGCTGTAATATTGATTGACTCGATGATAATCGGACGGACATCGCGGAAATGAAGTTCACGATAAATAAATGCGGATACAATAATACCGTAGAATACTGCAATAACAGCAGATTCCGTCGGAGTAACTACTCCGCTATAAATACTTCCTAAAATTAAGAATGGTAGGAATGCGCCCCAAATTGCTTTAAGCGAACTTTTTCTTCTTTCCTCCCAAGTAGCTTTACGTTCACTTTTATATCCGTTTTTCTTCGCATAAAAAATGGCGGAAACAATTAGTACGCCTCCTAATAAGATTCCTGGAATTACACCAGCCATGAATAACTTACCGATCGATACCTCAGCTGTAATTCCATAGATGATTAACGGAATACTTGGAGGAATCAGGATACCTAATGTTCCCCCAGCCGCTACAAGACCCATGGAATACTTCTTATCATATCCTGCATTCACCATTGCAGGGATCATGATGGAACCGATTGCCGCTGCTGTAGCCGGACTTGAACCCGAGATAGCCGCAAAAATCATACATGCCAAAATCGTTACAACCGAGAGACCACCTGGCAAATGGCCGACCCATGATTTCAAAGCTTCTATTAGATACTTCGAAATTCCACCACGCGCTAACAAAACACCTGCTAAGACAAATCCCGGAATAGCCATCATCGGAAATGAATCAAGTGCCGTAAAGATGCGTTGAGGCACCATCGTCATATTAAAGTCAATCTGCCACAATACAACCATCGTTGATAACGCAAGGCTGATCGCAATCGGAACTCGTAACAGAAGTAAAATAAAGAAGATACTAAGTAAGAGGATTATCATATTTTACATCCTTTCCGCGCACCAATTGAACAAGTCTCTCGATAAAACGCAATGAAAATAATACACCTGAAATAGGCAAGATTAAGTACACAATCCACATAGGTATTCCAACGTCTAGCGATACCATTCCCGAATGATATCGAGCTTCTACAAGCACATAGCCATAATACGTGTAAGCTAGACAGAAAAAGATGCTGACAATCGTTGAAAAGAGATCAACAAACTTCTTCATTTTAGCAGGCAACTTATCATAGAGGATATCCACTTGAATATGTTGATTATGTCGTAACGCAATTGCAAACCCCAAAAATACACCCCAAATAATGACGTATCTAACTACTTCTTCTACCCATGCTTTAGGAGAGTTAAAGCCGTATCGCATGATCACGCCATAGAAGATAAGTGTAATTCCGCCAAAGAAAAATGTCCCTGCCGAGATTTCCTCTACCGCTCTCCAAACCTTTTGTAATGTTTTCAAATATTTCGCACCCCTTCTTCGTCTGCAAGTGCAGTACTGGTCGTCCTTCCAACTTCAGCTTTTCACTCAAGATCGTCTCTTGCCAATCAGTAGAAGAGTAGCTCAAAAGACGACAAGTAGCGCACTATGCCAGTCGATCAATTACACTTTGGCATAATTCAAATAAACAGCGAAATGCCGATCCGGTAATCAGATCGGCATCTATGCGCCTGCGCAAACAGGCATTATGATCTCCGCTTTCCCACTTAGATAACAAATACTTTTTATTTTAAGCCACGGATTCCATCAAGTAATTCAGGTGTAATATCATCAGAGAACTCATCGTATACCGGCTGAAGAGCGTCAACGAATTTTTGGCGTTCTTCCGGAGTCAATTCAGTGACTTCAACTTTTCCTGAATTCTTGATATTTTCAAAGCTTGCTGCATTCTCGTCAGCTGCCAACTGCCACTCTAGTTCAGTCGCTTCTTTCAAAGCTTCCTCGACTTGTGTACGGATCTCTTCAGGCATGCCTTCCCAGAATGATTTGTTAACGAAAATTGCATAGTCCAAACGACCATGTTCACTTACTGTTAAATACTTCTGAACTTCTTGGTACTTTTGTGTATCGAAGTTATTGAATGTGTTTTCTTGTCCATCCACAGTTCCTTGTTGTAGAGCTGCGTAAGTTTCACCAAATGAAATTGTTGCACTTCCTGCATTTAACGCATTGAATTGTGATTCAAGTACTTTACCTGCTTGTGCACGGAACTTTAATCCTTTGAAGTCTTCAGGCGTTTTCAAAGGTTGTTTACTATCTGAAAAATGTTTGAACCCGTTCTCCCAGAACGCTAATCCCATAATATCGTTATTTGCCAATTGATCACTATTCAAGATAGTTTGTGCTACATCACTCTCAAAAAATTTACGAGCGTGATCTTGATCTTCAAACAAGAATGGCATATCCACATACTGCCAACGCGGATCCAATTTCACCATTTTCGTAACAGATGGTGCGATCATATGAACGTTACCTGATACAAGTGCATCTAATTCATCCGCATCTCCATATAATTGTGAAGATGGATACACTTCTACTTTCGCTTTTCCATCAGTCTTTTCCGCAACGAGTTCCGCAAAACGATCAGCTGCTTTCCCCTTAACACTATCAATTGCAGTTACGTGCGAAAACTTGATGATAATCGGCTTATCGCTAGAATTTGAGAAGATTGATAAAAATAATTAAAAAACTTTCGTTTATTTGAAACCATTTCAGGAACTATTCGTATAAATTGGTATACCTACGAATAACGTAGGTAGGGTTTTCCAAAATGAAACGGGGGTTTTGTAATTGAAGAAGTTTGGTTCATGGGTGTTTGCTTTAGCTTTATTACTAGCTTTTGCTATCCCAAACATCAATGCACAAGCTGCTAGTAATGATTCTTTGAAGTTACTAGTAGATGGTGTGGAAGTAGCGGGTTATGAGCAACCATTTTTATCTCATGGTGAAGTGCTGATTCCAGTCGAAAATGTTTTCAAAGAAGCTGGCTATTCAGTGTCAAAAAACAAAGGCGTGGTAACTGCAACAAATACGTATCTGACAGTTGACTTTAACGCAGGAGCTCAAAAGATTTTAGTCAATGGAAAGAAAGCAGACACACAGTTTCCTCTAACATTGAATAATGGTGGAAACTATATCTCTAGTACATTTTTATCTTCATTAGAAGGCTTTGATGTAACACTTTCAGAAGATCAAAAATCTGTACAAGTGACAACTAATCGTGTGAACGATGTTGAAGCATTCTTAGAGAAAACACTTAACTCTGGCTTAAACAGCTATTCTGCAGAAATGACGATTGATCAGAAAATGAAGTCGTCTGAGCTTGAGGAAGAAATTGATATGGTGATGGATATGAAGATGGATGTTATTCAAGATCCACTTGCCCTCTATACTCATTCTAAAATTGCAATGAACATGGATGGAGAAGACTTCAATCAAACATCTGAAGCATATTTGACGAAAGACGGTTTCTTCCAGTACGACAGCATGGTCGATAAGTGGATCAAAATGGATGAAGGATTGACAGATTCATTATTCCAAACGTCTGTGCAGCAAATTGACCCACTTGCACAGCTAGAACTTACGAAAAAATTCATCGATGGTATCCATATTTACGAATATGCAGATCAGTATGTCATGACACAAACGTTGACAAATGAGCAATTCCGCGAAATGATGGACGACGTAATGGCTCTGCTTCCTGGTCTACTTCCTAGTGAGTCAGGTGAGAATGTTGTAGTTGAAGAGAAACAAAAAGTAGCAGCTGAACAGGTGACAGAAGACGCTGAAGCTGTGACCGAGGAAGAAGAAGGCACTGAAGATTTAGAAAGTATCCTTGACGCATTGGATATCAATATCGAAGAATTCGTTGTTGTTTCCAAAATCGACAAGAAAACGTTATTCCCTCTTGAGCTGTCAGGTGTGACGAAAATGACAATGGGAATCAATGAAGATACGGTTTCGATCACTCAAGTGATTTCAGGCACATACAGCAACCATAATAGCGTAAAAGAAATTAAAGTACCTGCAGACGTGATCAAGAATGCCATCACAATGGAGGAATACTTGGAAGAATTAGGCGTAGATGAAGAAGAAGCTAAGGTAGGCGCATAAGCAAAAAGGATGGGGTCCAACTCTTTAATTGAGTTAGGGCCTTTTCTTTTTGTAGTAGTGTACAACCTGCACAGCCATATAAAGTTGGTAGTCGATAAACATTGCACGTTCGAAAAGATTTATCGAGCCAAGGCGGACAGCAGTTGATAAACTCCGTAAAAATACAGTTTACCATTAAATAAATAGGCAAACAGGATGTGCTCTGCTTAAAGAATTAGGTTTGGCGCGGTTCGTTCAGGCTTACGATCGGTTCCTAAAATTTTATGATGTAAGAAGAGACTGCTCAAAAGTCATTTTAGATGACTTTTCTAAGCAGTCTTTTTTGTTGTTGGATTATAATTAGTAGATTTCTGTATTTTCATAACTGCAATGACCATTCCTCATGTTATGCTTAGTCTATCACTCTAGTTCATCGGAGGTCCGTTCATGATTCGTATACAAAAAGAGGATTTAAACAGGCATAGTTTACAGTCTAAGCCTCTTGTTAATTTACATATGAAAATGATTGGCCTAATTGGGGCACTTGTCGTGGCCATTATTGTGCTGATTGGCGGATTCATGGATTTTTTTGTAACAGATACGTTAGAAACGCAAATCGGCGAACGAGCCCTAAGCGTTGCAACAAGTGTATCATTAGTTCCCGAGATTCGTGCAGCATTTCATGCAGACGATCCTTCCTCTATTATTCAACCCATTGTTCATCAAATCCAGAAACAAACAGATGCGGAGTTTATCGTTGTGGGAAATCAACAAGAAATTCGATATGCCCATCCTAATCCTGATCGTATCGGTAAAAAAATGGTCGGTGAGGACAATGAGCGTGCTCTATTATGGGGAGAATCTTATATATCAAAATCTAAAGGATCATTGGGCAATTCTTTGCGTGCAAAAGTTCCTATTTACTCAAACAACAAAATTGTTGGTGTGGTATCTGTAGGATTTTTAGCGGAATCTATTGAATCTGTTATTTGGGATTACAGTAAAGAAATCTGGTTCGCGCTTTTAGGAATCAGTGCTGCAGCCATTATGGGTGCTGTGCTAATCGCAAACTATATTAAGAAAGTTTTATTCGGATTAGAGCCAGAAGAAATTTCCCATTTGTTATTTCAAAAAGAAACCATCCTTCACTCCATCCATGAAGGAATCGTGGCAGTTAATGTTCACGGACAAATCACGATGATCAACTCTGCTGCACTGAAACTGTTAACAGGCGATGACCAACAAACAAACTCTTGGATCGGCAAATCGATTCATCATAGTTTTCCCAATTCCGATTTACCCTATGTTTTAAAGAATGGACAATCTGTATTTGATCAAGAGAAATCATTCGGTACTCACAGCGTTTATGTCAATAGTGTACCAATCTATTACGAAAATCAATTATTAGGTGCTGTCTCGACATTTCGTAACAAAACGGAAATAGAGAACTTAACGAAGAAACTAACAAACATTCAACAATACGCGAATGCTCTACGCTCACAAACCCATGAGTTTTCCAATAAACTGTATACGATCATGGGTCTGACACGATTGAATAAAAAAGAAGAGGTCCTCGATTTCATTCAAAATGAAACTAACATCCAACAAGAATGGATGGATACATTACTTGATGAAGTACATGATCCTTATGTAAGTGGATTGCTAGTAGGAAAACTAAATCAAGCGAGTGAATTGCAAATTAATGTATCTATTCAATCAGGTAGTCGCCTGCATTCGATTTTATCCGATGGTAGCCGACAAGCATTGCTGACTGCCGTCGGAAACTTGCTAGACAATGCGTTTGACGCGGTTTATGATGAACAAGCAATTTCCCGGGAAATATCTATATTTTTCACTGATATTGGACAAGATCTGCTGTTTGAAATCGATGATGCAGGTCCTGGGCTTCCAGAATCTGTTCTGACGGATATTTTTTGTGAAGGATTCTCCACGAAGAAAGGATCTGGTAGAGGGTTTGGTTTAGCATTAACGCAGAAAGCTGTTGCTGCAGCAAATGGTCAACTTTTCACCGAGCCTAGTGAATTAGGCGGCACTTGCTTTGTTGTTTCACTCCCTAAACACAACTAAAGGAGGGCGTTTTCCAATGGAAAGAACTTTACAAGTATTAATTGTAGAAGATGATTTTCGTGTGGCAGAAATCAACCGACGGCTTGTTGAAAGCATCACCGGATTCCAAGTTATAAAAGTGGTAAATTCATCAGTAGACACCTTATATTTTTTGCAACATACAAAACAATTGCCTGATTTGATTTTGTTGGATGTCTATATACCGGATAGTCCGGGGCTCGATTTATTCTGGCAGATTCGTAAAGAATATGCGACCATTGATATCGTTCTTTTGACGGCTGCTAAAGAGTCAGATACAGTCAAATCTGCTTTACAAGGCGGTGTATTCGACTTCCTAATTAAACCAATTGATTTTGATAGATTTAACAAGACAATTACACGCTATCGTGCACAAAAAATATTATTGTCTTCAAAAAAAGAAATAAATCAAGAGGATGTCGACCGTTTGTTATTTGGTGGAGAATCGCGTGCAGGCACATCAATTTCTGCAGACGGCTTACCAAAAGGGATTGATCGACTGACGCTTGAACGTATAGAAGAGATTCTTAATCACAGCTCCACAGAAGGGATGACTGCCATGGATACAGGTGAAGCCGCTGGGGTCAGTCGCTCGACTGCTAGACGCTATCTTGAATATCTTGTATCTGTAGAGAAGGCTAGAGCTATGCTTCATTACGGTGACGTTGGAAGACCTGAACGTACATACGTTAAAATGTAATATTTAGCAGTCGTGAACATAATGAACAAAATGCGTAAAATAAACTTTATTCTTCTTATTTCCATATGCTTTTTACCGACTTTTCTCCGTGTTACATTATGAACAATTAAAGAAAGAATTTTCGGATACCTAGTTTGTATCCGCTTACATTATTCTTTTATAAACTTGTTCATTGGAGGAGAAATATCTATGTTAAGCATGATTGGATTACTAACCATTTTTGTCATTGTCGCTCTTCTTATCAGCGGTCGAATCACGCCGATTGTAGGCCTGGTCATTGTACCAATCTTCGGCGCCTTTTTTGCCGGATTTAACTTTAAAGAAATTGGAGAGTTTTTCAGTAGCGGGATTGATTCTGTCATCAGCGTTGTCATTATGTTCATCTTCGCGATTCTGTTTTTTGGAATTATGCAAGATGCAGGAGTTTTTGATCCACTCATCAATACGATGATTACTATTTCACGAGGTAATGTCATTGCGGTGGCGATGGCAACTGTTGTCATTGCAGCAATTGCGCAATTAGATGGTTCAGGCGCCTCTACATTTTTAATTACTATTCCAGCTTTGTTGCCGCTTTATAAGCGTCTGAAGATGAATCCTTATTTACTGTTATTACTCGTAGGTACTTCAGCGAGTATCGTCAACATGGTACCTTGGGGAGGTCCTCTTGGCCGTGCTGCTGCGGTATTAGGTGTCGACGTTACGGAATTATGGCGTCCATTGATAAAAATTCAAGTGATTGGTTTATTGTTGTTAATTGGTATGGCTTTCGTTCTCGGAATGCGGGAGAAACGTTTGATTGCTAAAAAAGGAACGAATGATTTTGAAAAAGAGGATGTCGAAGAGAAAGCACCTTTGACAGACACCGCCAACGATGATTCCTCCAAAAAAGCAGCTTCTCTACGACGTCCGAAGCTACTTTGGCTTAACGTACTAATCGCATTAAGCGTTATTGGTTTACTCGTATGGGGGATCGTTCCGGCAGGATTTATCTTCATGGTTGGATTTAGCGTTGCGCTTCCATTGAATTACCGCACGGTGAACGAACAGATGGAACGTATAAAAGATCATGCGCCAAATGCATTGCTTATGGCGGCTATCATCTTAGCAGCGGGTTCGTTTTTAGGCATCTTAAATGGAACCAATATGCTGGATTCCATTGCGACTGATTTGGTAAAAGTCCTCCCTGCATTTATTGTACCTTATCTGCACATCATTATTGGATTCTTCGGTGTCCCTTTTGATTTATTACTAAGTACAGATGCCTATTACTTCGCTTTATTACCAATCGTAGAGCAAGTCGTTACAGGGTTTGGTGTATCTTCCATATCCGCTGCTTATGCGTTGATCGTTGGAAACATTATTGGAACATTTGTCAGTCCATTCTCCCCCGCACTATGGTTGGCATTAGGTTTAGCAGGTCTTGAAATGGGTAAACACATTCGTTATTCCTTCATGATTATGTGGGGTTTTAGTATCGTCTTGTTTATCATCACTATAGCTTTAGGAGTTATTACAATTTGATTCAATACGTGGGAAAGGCTCTCAGAATATATCTGAGAGCCTTTCAGCTTGTAGACAAACCCCAATAAAAGGTTATTAACTTTAACTTTTTCATTGGTATTAGTCTCTAACAATTCTCAAAAGGTAACAATACTCTCTATTACGAACTAGAAATGGTCGATCCGCTAAAAACCAAAGAATTACGCTAGTTGATCGTAGTGGAAGGCGGCGACTCCGGGAGGATCAGCGTGAGACTTGAGACCCCGCAGGAAGCGAAGCGGACGAGGAGGCTCAAGCCACGCCCTCCGGAAAGCGTCCGCCTGGAACGTAGATCAAACGGGTACCTTTCCCTCTATCTTTTCCTTTGTCTACAGTCTGAAAGGCTCTCAGAGTAAATCTGAGAGCCTTTCTTTTCATCCTATATCCACCACAGTACGTTGCTGTTTGGCTTGAATCACTTTAAACCCGTAAAATGCACCGATTGCTATAGAAACTGTAATACCAGTTCCTACCGATAGTCCGTAGCTCAAGTGTAAACCTTCCGGTGCATACATCCAGTAGGTTACGACAACTGCTGTCATAAATAACGCAGGTATCCCTGCAATCCAATGAGCTTTATTCTCTCTTAATAAAAATGAGGTCGCTGTCCAAAGCATGACAGCTGCAACTAGCTGATTCGTTCCGCCTACATAGCGCCATAAGAAAGAGTAGTCAATCGTTGATAAATAGAACATCGGCACTCCCAATAGTAGCGTAGAACCCAATACGACCCAACGTTTATCGGGGTTTATCCACTTAGATGCCGCCTCAGTGAAGATCATTCGTGCAGAACGAAGTGCAGTATCTCCGGTAGTGATCGGTAAAATAATCACACCTAAAATTGCGAGCAGTCCACCGAAGGAACCTAGCAAAGAACTTGAAATTTCATTCACCGCTCCTGCTGGCCCCCCTGCTGCTAGGGCCTCTTGTAACCCTGCTGTACTACCAAAGAAGGTCATACCTGCAGCAGCCCATACCATTGCAATTACGCCTTCTGCGATCATCGCACCATAAAATACTTTACGACCTTCTGACTCTTTTTTCATCGTTCTAGACACGATTGGACTTTGTGTGCAATGAAATCCTGATATGGCTCCACATGAAATGGTAACCATTAAGAGCGGCCAAATCGGTAATTCTCCTGGATGCAAATTCTGTAACGTTAAATTAGGTATTTTCTCAGGTCCAAACAATAAAGCGACTCCTATTCCGCCAGCCATAATGATTAAAACGATACCGAATAATGGATAGAGACGGCCGATAATTTTATTAATCGGTAATATAGCCGCTAATACAAAATATCCAAATATTAAGATAAGGGAAACCGTAAATGTAAGCGGAGTGATAGACGAGATCAGTTGTGCTGGTCCTGCAGTGAAAGCCGCGGCTACGAGTATCATTAGCACAATAGAAATGATATTGATAAAACGACGGGCAATATCTCCCAAATATTCTCCTACTATTTTTGGAAACTGTGCTCCTCCATGTTTCAAAGAAAGCATTCCCGAAAAATAGTCATGAACAGCACCTGCAAAAATACTACCAAAAACGATCCAGATAAATGCCACAGGACCATACAAAGCGCCTGCAATTGCACCAAAAATAGGGCCTAGTCCTGCAATATTTAATAGTTGGATGAGCCAACCTTTCCACCAGCTCATCGGTACATAATCCATTCCATCTCCTTGCGTATAAGCAGGTGTTTTTCGTGAATCGTCTATAACAAATACGCGTTCAACAACTTTTGAGTAGACAAGATATCCTACAATCAGTAAGACGATGGATGATAAAAATGTTAGCATGAAACCCCTTCTTTCTCGTCTTTTTCTCTTCAATATTATCCCTATTCAAAGAAATCAGATAAATTATTATTTTAGTATATAGTAGTTAAAAAATTATATCAACATTGTTTTTAAACTTTTCAAATTTTATAGTTACATTAAATTGAGTTTTCACAATGAGGATTGGGGAATAATTAGTTAGGAAAGGAGTGAAAATCATGCTTCATTTCGATCGAGCATTGTTCGTATATAATAGAAGCGCTGGAGATACAGATATTGAGCAAAAACTTTCTGAGACCGTTCCCATTTTCACTCAGGCAGTAGATGAATTAATACTTTTGAATACAAAATCAGTAGAAGAACTCCAACAGGCTTGTGTACATTATAGCGATAAAGTTGATTTACTCATCATTTTAGGCGGTGATGGAACCGTACACACCTGCATTAACAGCATCGCTCCACTACCTACACGACCTGTTATCGCTTTACTCCCGGGCGGCACTTCAAATGATTTCAGTCGTTCCTTAGGCATTCCCCAGTCATTGCAAGAAGCAGCGAATGCTTTGATCAATGGCTCGATCATTGAGACAGATGTAGGAAATATGAACGGGCGTTACTTCATGAACTTTTGGGGTATTGGGCTTGTTACCGCTACATCCCAAAACGTAAAAGACAACGAAAAGAAAAATTTAGGATCAATCAGCTATTTACTGAGCACACTTCGCACATTAAACCAAGTAGAGCCCTTCCCTTATAAAATACGTATGGGGAATCATAATTTGGAAGGTGAAGCGATATTACTCTTTGTACTGAATGGACGATTTATTGGTACGACGGAACTGCCAATTACAGCTCTTTCACCATTCGATGGCAAACTAGATGTTTTGATCGTCTCTAATTATAGCTTATCCGCCTTCCTTGAACTTTTTAAATTAAAGAATTCCGAAGTGGATAATGATCAATTAATAGAGCTGGAATATTTCCAGGCAGATGAACTGGAGATCACTCAACCTATAAAAAAAGATATTGATATGGACGGAGAAATTTATGAGAATACCATTCAACGCTTATCTATTCTACCTGGTCATTTCCGAATGATTCATGTAAATTCCTTATAAGAAACATACTAACATTAGTAGTACAAACCAAGGCCATGGTTTGTGCTACTATTTTTTTATAGTAGAAGTGGAGGAAAGCCGAACAGCCTCGTGGATCAGCAAAGAATCCGTATTAAAAACCGGCCCACTTCACACCCTTATTTGAATCAGATTAGTCTGTTGGGTCCTTCGAGATCGTGTATAAGAAAATGGAATCGATAAGGCACTGTGAAGACTTCTATGATTGGCTACAAAGGAGAAGATATAATGATTAAACATGTCGTGGCATTTGATGTCAGTATGGGGAAAAGCACGATGGTCATTTACAATCGTCATCGTCAATGTGAATTTGAGGGAGAGATCCTGCATAATCGTCCATCTTTTGAGCAACTACACGCGACGCTTCAGCAACTGAAAACCAAAGATGAACAAGCACCTGAAATCGTTTTTGAAGCAACTGGTGTCTATTCGAAAGGGCTTGAGAAATTTCTACAAGATCATCAGTATACCTACTGTTGCCTAAACCCCATCCAAGCAAATGAAGAAACCAAGACGATGAGAAGACAAAAAACTGATAAAGCAGATGCCCATGGATTAGCCCGGACACATTTCCGTAACGAACGTGCTCATACCTACGTAGAAGAAGATTATTATGGACAAATGCGGGCATGGTCACGCTATTATAATGAGCTGGATACAGAAATCAATCACTTACATAATCGGATGCATGCGATCTTACAATTAAGTTTTCCTGAACTGGAAACCGTGTTCTCCACACGTTCTGCACTCTTTTTAAACATTGTCCAATTATATCCGCACCCTGACGAAGTACTTGACCATTCAAGAACAATCATTCGCAATCGTTTGAAGCAAAATACTAAAAAGAATTTGTCTCTCCAGCGTGCAGAAGCAAAAGGGCAATGCCTAATGGAGGCTGCGAGGCTTTCCTATCCAGCTATCTCAAGAAACGATATTCGATGTGAACAGGTACGCGACTATGCTCGGAGAATACGTGATTTAAAAGAAAAGAAAGAGCAGCTCATTAAACAAATGGTTACCCTCTCCGAGGAAAAAGTTGAATATCAGGTCCTAATGTCGTATCCAGGAATCGGGGAGACAACAGCCGTACGGATTATAGGCGAGTTAGGAGATATCCGTCGTTTTAAAACTCATAAGCAAGTAAATGCGTATGTCGGTATTGATTTGCGTGTTTATCAATCTGGGAAACATCAAATGAAAGATATCATCAATCGCCGGGGAAATCGCCATTTACGAAAGATCTTGTTTTTCATGGTGAAGACAATGATTACTTTACGAAGAAAAACTAAAAACCATCTCGTAGAGTATTATGACAAATTAAAAACGCAACCTCAGGGGAAACCCCATAAAGTTGCGTGTGTAGCGTGTATGAATAAGTTCTTGAAGCTAGCCTTTCACCTGATCACACACGGAAAAACCTATGATTACGAAATAGCGACCAACTATTCGTAATCCCTTATATTCACTATATCATAAATAGACCTTGCGAAAAAATGAAAAGTCGTTAGGTCTTTTTGGCATGCTTATCTTTATTCGGGATGGGGTACCCCATCCCGAATAAAGATAGATGTATCCTCGAAACAAATTAATTCATAAAAGCTATTGACTGGAGGTAAGAAGAAGCTGTCCTGAAAGTAAAATATCTTTCAGTGGCAGTTCTTTTGTGCAGGATTGTATAGGAAAGTTAGGCAACGTGCCCAAGTTGCATCCCACCAATCAGTTTCTATGAGCGGGTGAGCGAGGGTCATGATCGCGTATGCGGTTTCTATGAGCGGCTGACAGGATCTTATGATCGCGCGTGTGGTTTCTATGAGCGGTCGTCTGGAGTTTATGATCGCATATGTGGTTTCTATGAGTGGTTGGGTGAGATTTCCGACCGAGCATTACGTACCACACATCCAGATCCAGCCAAACGAGTCGTTCACCACGTATTTCATCTTCTTACAAACAGCCTAGGATGAACAGAAATTTTCCTATCCATACAAAAATAAGAGCCTGTCCGAAAAGTCAGATGAAACGACTTTACGGACAGGCTCTTTTTAGCGTTGTACTTTTAATATAGATTGATTGAAATTCTCTTTTCGAGACATCAGATCACAGATCATGCGCGCACCCAGCATGCTATACACTGTGCCGTTACCACCAAGTCCAATAAGATAATAAACATTAGGTTCTTCCGGATGCCGCCCGACAACAGGCAGTTCATCCGTTGATTCGCCAAACAAAGCGACCCACTCATACTCAAATTGTATATCTTGATCTGGGAATAACTTTTTCAATTCCACTTTCAATTCAGCGAACTTTTCACGATTCGCCTGTTTTGATTTCGGGAGCTGTTCAGCATCTTGATCCAATCCTCCCGCAACAATGCGCTGATCGTCCGTCAAACGCATGTATAAATAAGGTCGTTTCGTCTCCCAAATCATCATCCGTTCATACCAAAATGATAGATCTTCTATTGGCTGTGTAGCGATCGCATACGTCACTTTTAAATCTTTTTGAGGTACAGTAAGTTCGGGAGTGGGTGCATAGCCTGTCGTCACCACTACTTGACGTGCCATAAAATCCCCATTTGTCGTTTTCACTACAGCATTTTCTTTTGTGTCTTTAATTTCCAACACTTCTGTGTGCTCGAAAATATCCATGCCTTTTTCATACGCATATTGAATTGCACCCATGCATAAGCGAAGTGGATTGACTTCTGCATCCCCGTTCGTAATGATGGCAGCTGGTTGTGAAAACGAAAAATGCGCTTCTATATCTTCTCTTTCCCAAAACTCAACTGGAAATCCATGTTTCTTTAATGCTTCATACTCTTTTCTCAATCTTGTGACATCATTTTCTGTACTGGCAAAGTATAAACTATCACGTCTATGGAATTGAACGTCAAACGGCGCATGAGTTGCAACTTCCTGAAGCTGTTGAAGCGCCTCTTTACAAGTTCGATAAAATTCGACAGCCTTCTCTTCACCGATCTGTTCCATCAGCTCATGAAGCATAATATCATTTGAAAATTGTAATAGTCCTGTATTTGCAGAAGTGCTTCCTGCCCCAACTTCCTGCTGTTCAAGCAAGACAATCGAGTATTCTTGTTGTGATAATACATAGGAACAAAGTGCACCCGACATGCCGCCTCCTATAATGGCCACATCATATAGACTCTTCTTCTCTCTAGTTTTAAAACCTTTTCTTTCAAATGTCGTCTCCCAATATAAAGACCCTGTATGTAATTTCATTAGTAGATCTCCCCTGCCTAGCGTTTTTTTCCTATTTACCCGTTTAAGAAAAATAAAAAACATATCTCGCTGGTCAGTAACAAATAAAACACGCCCAGCCATATTAGCTGAGCGTATCTATAATTACTTCATCCTCTAAACGGCCACCAAACACCTCGCCCAAATGAAACCGTAATTGCCGGAATAAGCAACGGCAAAATAATTAAGCCATACAGCAACAATCCCGAGATCACGATTGTTGCGATTTGAACCAAGCTTAGTACACCTGAAGGCATCATCGCCCCGAACGTACCAGCCAAGATGACAGCCGCCGTAATAATAACCGTACCCATCTTCGCCATGGAACGCATTAAAGCTTCTTTGATCTTCAAGCCGTTAATACTTTCTTCACGGAAACGATCTAGTAAGAAGATAGAGTAATCGACACCCAATGCGATGAGCATGATGAATCCAAAGAACGGAACTGCCCAGCTGACACCGTCATATCCTAGTCCATTCACAAAGATTAGCTCGGTAATCGAGATCGCTGTATAATACGTCAATAGCAATGAACCAATCATATAAAGCGGCATAATCGCTGAACGGAACAAGATGAACAACACAACAAACAAACCAACTAGCATAATCGTTACCGTTCGCGTGAAATCGGCCGATGAAATATCATTCAAGTCGGAGTTCATGCTAGATATACCGCTGAATGCAAGCTCCGCTTCTTCAAACGGAGTACCCATCACAGAACGTTTGACGGTCTGTTTAATATCATGTACAGTAGAAATCGCGTCTCGAGAATATGGATTTTCGGACAAAATAACTTCCATTAAGATGCCTTTTTCTCCATCAAACGTGTAGCGATCGATCACTGGCTTAAACTCTTCATTGTCAAGCGTGCCTGATGGAATGAATAATCCTGTATCTCGTACACTCTTCGTATCTCCCATTTCATGAAGCATATCAGCTAACTCTTTCAAGCCGTTCCCAACTTCAGTCAACCCATCATTTGAAGCCTTCACTCCAGCAGCGAGTTCTTTCAACCCACTGCTTAGCGTCCCAACCTGTGAGCCGCTTTGATCAATTTGTGAGGCTGCACTTGCAATGCCTGCACTGATTTTACCTAGTTCTGTACTAAGAGCATTCAATCCTCCAGCAGCTTGTGCGGCAGGCATTCCTTGTTGTAAACCACCTGCAATTTGCGTTAACTGGCCATTAATTAGCTCCATGCCATTAGCGGCTTGGCGAAGTCCATTTCCACCCGCTGAACCAGATGGCAATTGCCCAACTACTTCATTTAATCCGCCTTGGACACTTCTAAGTCCTTTACCGATTTCATTCAATCCATCGGTTGCTTCATTCAATCCATCTGCCATTAGTGCTATTTGATGGTCTACATATAAATCTTCAAGTAATTTACCGGTTGGACGTGTCACGGTACGGACACTCTTGACACCGTCTACCTTCTCCAAGTCACGAGCAATTGCTTCCAGATACGTCACGTCGCCTTCTTTAACGATCGGCGCATCCTTTTTCAGCAATACTTGCACCGGTAATGAATCCCCTTCACCAAATGCATCAGAAATTAAATTCAATCCTTTTACTGATTCCTTACTGCTGTCGATTTCATCAACCGTATTAAAAGATAAATCATTATCATATGTCAATAAAAGCGGAACCGTAATGATCGCTACAATCAGCATAGATACGAGCGGACGCATAACAGACACCTTACTGAACGCAATCCACATCTTGCTGTCTTTGTGAGATGCAGCGCCTTTAGACGGCCAGAATAATTTCTCTTTCAACAACAACATCAACAACGGAACAATGGTATAGAGAATGACCATTAGTACAGCAATCCCAACAGCTACCGCCACTGCCGATTTAAAGATCGGGAAATCTGCAAAACCAATTGCTGCAAAACCGATAAATACTGCCATCGCACTGATAAATAGTGTCCGACCCGCTGTCTTATACGTGTTAACAATCGCTTCTTCTACTTCATGCCCAGCTAATAACTCTTCTTTGTAACGACTCAATAACAAAATACAGTAGTCCGTACCAAGACCGAATAAAATGGCTACCAAGAAAATTTGCGTATAGTTGGATACCGGAAATCCAAACCAATCGATGAAAAATGCAACGAAGGATTGGCTTAATAAATATGTAATCCCTACAGCCACCAACGGAACGAACGGTGTCACGATCGAACGAAAAACGATGAGCAATAAAGCAAAAATCAATACGACCGTAATCAATTCCGTCTTTTTCAATCCTTCTTGCGCACTTTCATTGACATCATGATTAATAATCGCTTCGCCAGTCATATATATCGTTTGATCTTGCGGCAAAACTTCTTTCTTGATGTGCTCTGCCAACTGTATGATTTCATCTTGTGTTCCATCGACTGTAATCGGCAATAAGACGGTCTTCTCATCTTCTGAAACTAGCTGGCCCTCCATTTCTTCACTTTCAAATGGATCTAGCACATTTGTCACGGTCTTATTCAGTTCTTTAATTGTCTTAGCAGTTGCGGAGATTTCTTTCTTCTTCGCTTCATCTGCTGGTTGCTCTAACGGATACACCAGAGATAAAGTTTCCTCCGCTTCGCCCGCAGCTTCTAGCATATCTGCCGCTTTTTGTGAATCTGAGGTTTTCGGCAATTGGAATGACCCTGCATCCTCTGCTTGTTTCGCCAAATCAGGTGCCAACAAGAACAAGACAGCAGTCAGTATGATCAAACCGATCGCAATCGGCCATTTTAGTTTCAAGACGGTTTTCAAACCTTACATCTCCTTCATCAATAAAATTTCTTTGAGCTTACGGAATGTTGTAATGAATGTTTCAAGCTCTTGTTCATCTATCCGGTCTTTAAATATTTTTTCAATATTTTCATAGATCGCTTCATTCGACACAGACAAGACATCCATTCCTTTTTGAGTTAACGAAACCCGATTGGTACGCTGATCATTCGGATCTTTTTCTAATTGCACCAATTCTTTCTCCACTAACTTTTTCAGCCGAGTGGAAATGGCACTTTTATGGACCCCTTGAACTTCAGCCAATTGACCGCTCGAAAGATGTTCATAGGCGGAAAGAATTTTTAATACCTGAATTTGCTCAGGTGAATATTCTTTCCAAATAGGTACATCCAGGTTCTTGACGACATGTTCCGTACCGTAAATCATCACTTCCTCGAATAGATCGACTGCTTCTTGTAATTGTTCTTTCAAACTAGTCCACCCCCTAAACTAATAGTATTAGTTTAGGGGGTGGACTAAATAAAGTCAACTAGTTGATTTGTATTGTTTGAGACGATTTTCAGACTAGTATCCCAGATAAATGAAACATTTTTGGAAATTAAACGTTATAGTGGGTGTAATACCAATTTAGTTGATTTGCTATGAAATTAGCTTTTAGCAAACGGTCATAATGGTTTTTAAGGACTCTATGGGAGGTGAAAAAAGTGAAGCATACACTAAGAACTAGGATGCTAAGCATTTATGATTTGTTATTGGCTACAGGTGCAATTTGGATAGGAACTCAAATGGTGATGTCACGTAGCGGAACAATCTTTGCCGAAGAATATCCTGATAGTTGGGCATCTAGGCTTCCTTTTGATAGTTGGATGATGCCTGGCATTCTCGCAATTGTCATATTTGGATTAGGTAATATAATAGCAGCGGTGTGCAGTTATAAAAATAATCATAAAAATTCGTGGGTTGCCTCTGCCATTATGGGGACAGTTTTCTTTTTCGGCCTAATTTTCCAACGCATTATTTTAGAGGAATCCTATATAGTAACTAATCCATTCTTAGCTTTGAGCGTTATCCAGTTATGTCTGAGTGGTTACGTGTTTCTGGGCTATAAAAAAGCACGCTTCATGTGATGAAAAGTTAAATCAGAAGGCTTATACAAATGAGCACAGTAATTAAGATTTCAACCTAAAGAGTATAATTTCTAATGAATGTGGAAAAATCAGGAATACAACTCTTATCTATTACCAAGATTTATGTTTTTGTGGAATAACGGTATCTAAATCACCAGCAATAGGCGGAAAATACTTTACTGTAATTTTTCTTACTATCAGTTTAATTAATTGTGGTCTAGCAGTTCTCTTTTTCCTAAAAAAGAGAAAAGGAACTAAGAAGATAGAGAAATTCAGGTTAGTTAAAGGTATTCATAGTTAGTAGAACAAAGAGCGAAGGAATAGGAATGCGAATGAAAAACAAGTTCAGAATATTAATTGCATTGTGTATTGTTATAGTAAACTGTTGGAAGATAAAAAGGGCTTCGCTGCTAACATAATATCAGCCAATGTTGTCATGGAGTTAGGTGGGAGTTGGGATGTGGGAGTTTAAAACAATTGCCAATCATAAATACACAATCTACTTTGAGAAAGAGCAAGAAAATCAGAATTTCCTCCCTTTAACCAATGGAGAGTATTATATCTCAATTGTAGAAGGGCACCCGGTAAAAAAGCAAGATCCGATTTTTACAAATTCAATAAAAGATAGTAAAGCAGTAAAAGATTAATTGGGTAATCGTTGAAGGTTATTCAATGACCTATATTCCGTAAACGGGCACTCATCATGAAAAAGATCAGCGCCTATCTTGCGTACAAGAAAAAGATTGCTTAGTTATTTCGTTGATAGGAGGTTTCTTTGTATATTTAGCTCCATAACTATTATAGGGAAGCACTGTTTCAATAAACAAAAAAGGCATCCTAAAATCCAAGGAATACCTTTTTTATAAAAAAGTTCTAATTTTTTCTAGGCATAGATCAATTACATCATCAGGAGCTTTCTCTTTTATAGTAGCATTTCTCGCTCGAAAGTCTAGATTTTTTAATTGGTCAGTGATAATCACTCCATCAACGTTTAAGTCTTCAGGCAAATGAACATGAAAACCCCACTGTCTCGTTGTATTACTTATTGGACATACAGATGCATAGCCCGTTTTTTCATTAAATATTTTAGGAGATAATACAATCGCCGGCCTTCTTCCAGCTTGCTCCCTACCTGTTTGGGGAGTGAAATCTAAATAAATAATATCCCCTCTATCTGTTATCACCATTGATTATATTTCTTCCTTTCCGACTGAATCACCAAAAATTTCCTTATGAGGGTTGTCTCCTACACATTGCGCTAGTAATTCTTCCAACGTAATTTCATTTTCAACAGGTCTTATTATAATTTTTTCTCCATCATCTGACACCTGAAGTTGCGAACCATTTACGACACCATATTTCTTGGCTATTCTGTGAGGGATGCGAACACCAATGCTGCCTCCCCATTTTTGTGCAGTCGTAGTCATATTCAACACCTCTTTTTTATTATTTATATTCATCCTATCACCTTCCAAATTATTTGTATATACTTACATATATTCCCTAAACAATTAAAAAGATATACTTTTTCAATTTTCAATTGAACGATTCCATTTACCTAAGGCTTGGCATTAGTTGAGATTGTTTTTAAGACTAGTTATTAAGCCGACAATAATTGATAAATAACTTGATTTGGTAAAAGTTAATCTCTTGGAATGGTAGTATACTTTGATTGATTTGATTCGATTAGAACTAATAATGTATTTAAAAAAGAACTACAACACAAAAGGTACTTTCGCAGAATAAGTATCGATCCCAATCTCGCATAATCGGTCATACCGTTGAGCAGCACAAGTACCGTATCATGCTAAAATTCGCTTATCATATACTTATATTAACGATGCTGTCAATTTGAATAAGCAGGCACTTTTTTTGGCGGCTGACGTAATTAAAAAAATTTCCTTAATTGTCATATTTCCTTAGAAACTAATTAGTTAACATAATAGGTCAAAACAAGAAGAAGTTTACGAGATCTGGCGAAAAGCAACCCCCAGCGCCCAAACGGTACCAGGACCACTCACCCATACACTAAGAAAAAGTTCACTTCAACTTGACCAGCAACAAAACAGGATGGATCTACCTAAATTTACCAGTAACTAACAAAGACGCAACTGCGGTGTCAGCCGTTGCCAAGAGACAACTAGCGCCCTTTGCTAGTTGGCTCTTGGCGTAAGGCAATCCCCCAGCGCTGAAGCGATACTATGATCACTCAACAACTAGCCTTTATTAACACATAAACATAAAAAAAGCCGAACAAGAGAAAATCTCCCTTGCCCGACCTACTTCAATTCTATACCTCACACAATAAAGTACACAATTACCGACAACAGCACAGAAGTCACCGCCATTGCTGCAAGCGGACGCATGGCGCGATCACGCAAGTCCTTCAAGCTGACATTCAGCCCAAGCCCTACCATAGCAGCCGTCAACAGCCATGTCGTCAGCACTGAAACGCCTTCCATGACACCGTCCGAAACAGGAATTGAATGTCCAAACACATAACTGCCAAGTACACTCAAAATAATGAACCCTACGAGGAACCAAGGGAACTCAATTTTCGTATCCCCTTCATCCGTTCCTTTATTCTTCCGTTTCATCAAATAAATAAAAATGAAACAAAGCGGAACCAATAAAAATACTCGACCTAATTTAGCCAACAGCGCAATCGCCAAGCCATCTTCTCCTGCCGGTGCACCTGCTAAGGCTACGTGAGCTACTTCATGAAGACTAATTCCTGCCCACATTCCATATTCGATGGAATCGAGTGGCAAGATTGGACGAAGGATCGTATACCCGATAGCAAAAATAGTACCCATTAACGCAATGATTCCGACCCCAATTGCCGTATCTTCATCTTTTGCTTTGATGATCGGAGCAACAGCCGCGATAGCTGCAGCACCACATACTCCGGTGCCTACCCCGAGGAGTAATGAAATATTTTTATCTGCTTTAAAGACTTTAGCAAGCCAAACCGTCATAAAAATCGCGAAAACAATGACACCGACATCTCTTGCTAACAAGCCTAATCCGTCATGTAACACGGTATCGATATTCAATTTCAAGCCGTATAAAATAATAGCTGTCCGAAGCAATCGCTTGGATGAAAAAGCAATTCCTGGTCTAATTGCTTCAGGGTAACCAAAGAATTGACGATATGCCACAGCAATAATGATGGCACATGCCAGCTGACCAATATGATCAAACCCTGGCACTTTCGCTAAGAAAAAACCTAAGAGTGCAATAAAAAATGTGAATGCTATGCCACCAATCCAAGCCACCCATTTTGACGGTTGTTTTGGCACTTGCTGTTCTGGAGTCACGTTTGTTGAAGCCACGATGACAACACCTCCTGTCTTTATTATAAAAAAAGACTGTCTATAAGAAAAATAATTATTTATAATAGTGATGATAAGTAAACACTTATAAAGGAAAAGGAGTTGTACAAAAATCGATCATCAACTACAAGTATTTATAGCCGTAGCCGAAAAGAAAAACTTTTCAAGAGCAGCAGAAGAACTTCATATGACACAACCCGCGGTCAGTCAATATATCCGTTCATTTGAGGAAGCGATCGGAGTGCGGTTACTGGAGCGAACAAACAAATATGTGCGCTTGAACCAAGCTGGAGAAATCGTCTATCACCACGCCAAGGAGATTGTTGGCCTGTATTCTAAGATGCAGAATCTTGTAGATGACTTAGCGAATAAAGCAAGTGGGCCCTTATCCATTGGAGCCAGTTATACATTTGGCGAATATGTCCTTCCACGTATTCTGTCCAAATTAATGCGGGACTATCCATCCATCGAACCCGTGGTAACAATCGGCAACACGGCTGATATTACAGAGCTCGTCATTAGCCACCAGCTCGATGTAGGACTCATAGAAGGCCAATTTAAAGAAACGATACCTTTACAAAATGAAAATTTTGCAGAGGATGCCATGTATGTCGTTGTGTCACCTAATCATCCCCTGACCAAACAGACAAAACGAATTTCCATTCAAGATTTAGAAGATGATATGTGGTTATTACGAGAAGAAAGATCCGGGACACGAGAAGCTGCTGAAACATTTTTTTCGCAGTCAGATTTTTCCCCTTCACGCACCATGCAATTCAGCAGTACCCAACCAATCAAAGAATCAGTAGAAGCTGGTCTTGGGATTAGCTTTCTTTCACAATGGGCGATTCAAAAAGAGTTACAGTACGGTGATTTGAAAACGATACCAGTTAAAGGCACTCCATTTAAACGCAATTTTTCCATCGTGACAAATTCACCATTTCAAACAAAAGCATTGCAAGTCTTCATTGAATTATTGAGAAACAGCGGTGAGCTTACTGTGCTCACAAAAAAAATGGGACTGTCCAAAAAGTGATTTTCTGGACGTCCCGTTCTATTTATGATTAACGAATACTTTACCCTTCACCAATTTTCTACCTTGCATTATTCTACAATCCTTCTGCAAGTTGCATTAAGTCATCTGAAGAATATGCAATTGTTTCAATTGCTTGATTGATTTCCTGTAAGAGTTTCCCCGTATGTTCAATAGATGATTTTGATTGTTCACTTTGCTCTTTCATACCCGATACAGCTTTTATGATGTCAATGTATGAGCTCGTCACTTGTTGGTTGCCGCTAGCACTTTCTTGAATAACTTGCTCCATTGACCGTACAAATTTTGACATATCGTTAATATTCGCATTGGTCTCTTCAATCATGCCTCTTACATTACCAATCGCTTTTTTTGTTTCAATAGACAAATTACGTACCTCTGCAGCTACTACTGCAAACCCCTTACCTTGTTGACCTGCTCTTGCTGCCTCGATTGCTGCATTTAATGATAACAAGTTGGTTTGATCTGCAATGGAAGTGATCAACGTCACGACTTCACGTATTTGATCTGAAGATTTATATAGTGCATCCATCCGATTCATGAGCTCTCTCATATGCTCAACTATTTCTGCAAACTGTTGTGACTGCTTATTCACTACTTCCTTGCTATGTAAAGAAGCCTTTTCCGTATCTGTGATAAATGATAGATTATGAGTAGTCATCTTTTCTAATATACGAGTTTTAGCACACAGTTCTTCTGCAGATGCGCTAGTCTGCTCGCTAACAGCTGCCAATTCCTGTGATGTATACAATACTTTTTCTTTCACAACCGTTTTAGTTTCTTCTACTTTTTGCCGATTTTCTATATTTACTTCTTCATATGCTTCCAAGACCAATTGCTGCTCAAAATTTAGTACTTTCATGAAAGCACGTAATGTCTTAAACTGCCGCTCTTTTGGCATATCGAGATATTCTATGAATGTAAAAAACTCATCGGAAATAGTCTCAAATGCAGCCAAATACCACTTCGATTCAAGGCCAATGTGGACATGGATTTTCGCAATTGTTTTTCGCTGTTCCAAATAGTTCTCATCAATAACCCCTTCAAACATCGATTGCAAGTGTTTCGTCAAGGACACTTGCAATCGATCCATGCTACTATGATTCGTAATAATCTGGACCAATTTTGGTTCCGCATACATCGCTTTATAGAAAGCTTCTACCATTACAGGCAGCACAGGTTTTATTTGTTCCTGTATATATAGTAAGCATTCAAGATCTCTTTCAGTTAGATTAATCATTTTCGTTTGCTTAAAGACAGCTGGAAATCCTTCTAACTTGATAACTCCAGTAACTTGCTTATCATCACTAATTTCAACTGAAACTTTCGACTTACTCGTACTCCTCTTAAAGAACCGTCCCATGACATTTATCTCTCCCACCACAAAATACCAGTCTACATACTTACGACTAATCAAATCGGTTAAGTTTACCATACATATAGAAAGGGCGCTATACCGTTCTCATGTAATGCCATTGTATATTACTTCTTACGACAAAAAAGCAGAGCGGAATGATCTATACATTCCATCTCTACTTTTATAAGTATTTACTTAAGATAACTTGAAGCGTTCTACCACGTCCTGAAGTTCTCCAGCGATCTTATTCATTTGGTTTGTTGAATCTGCCACTTGCTCAAGCTCGTTTTGTTGTGCTGCGGAAGATGCACTCACTTCCTCGGCCGAAGCAGCTGTTTGTTCTGAAATAGCGGAAACATTTTGAATGGAGAGGATGGCTTGATCCTTGTGCTCCATCATTTCTGCCAGTTCTTCGGATAATTCTGTTATGGCTTCACGAATTTGTTTCGTGATTATGGCGTTACGGTTAAATGATTCTTCCGTATCGGTCACCGATTGATTTTGACCATCCATTAATTTCATGTTCATGTCAATTACTTCAACCGTTTGTTCAGATTCCAATAAAATTTCTTTCACTGTCCCTTGGATCACTTCAGTTTCTCTACGCGATTGCTCCGCTAACTGCCGAACTTCATTGGCTACCACTGCAAATCCTTTTCCGCTCTCACCTGCTCTCGCTGCTTCAATACTCGCATTGAGCGCCAATAAATTAGTACTCGCTGTAATATCATGCAAAGTTTGAATGACTTGATTAATAGATGAGATCTTATTGGATAACGTTTCAATTTGCTTTTGTACTTTGTGATTCATCTCATTAGCGGATGTATTATGATCTCGCAGTTTCTTCACTTCTTCTATGCCGTCTTTCGTAGATTCAGAAGCTTCTCCAGAAAGCTTGTTCATAGTTGCAAACATTTCATTCAAATGATCCATACGTTCTGCCAGATCTGCTATTCGTTGACTCGTCAGTTCAGTATCTTCAGATTGTCTTGACGCCCCTTGCGCAATTTCATCTGTCGCCACAGACACTTCCTGGTTCGCTGCGACTAGTTCCTCGAATGCATGTGTCACTTGTGTAGAAGAGGCATTTAGTTGAGTAGAAGACTCTCTCACTGTACGAATCGCTTCATTGGTTCGTTGAAGCATATCATTATAAGCCAATGAAACCGCACCGATTTCATCGCGTCGTACACTAGTTTCATCCACGAGTTCCGTCAAATCTCCTGCTGCAGCCGTCTCCATTGATTTCTGTAATAATTGCAATGGTTTTAACTGACGATAAATGAATACTGTAGAAGCACCAGACATAAGCAGTACAATCACAATCGCAGAAATGATCGTAATCCATAAAATTGAATTGAAGGTATCTAGAATTTCAGATTTAGGAGTAACCGTCTGCACTGTCCATTTTTCATCGATTCCTTTTAAATTAATGGGCGCAAAGGCATTAAATGCTTGTTCACCTAAGCTTTTTGAATCAACATACAGGTTCGTCAACTCGCCTTTGTCTAAAACTTCTTTGACGCCTTTCCAATCAATAGCATCTTGCATATTAGAACCATTCATTTCTTCCTTCAAACTATTTGCTGTAATATAGCCAGCATCGGTAATGATCGTTGCATAGCCACCAATAGGCTTTATAGTATTCACCATGTCTGTTAAGAAATCGATAGACAAATCAGTCGTCAGCAATCCGAAGTAGTTTCCTGCTGAATCCAACATTGGGACTGAAATAGTTGTCATGAGAATGGTCTGGCCATTTGTTTCATATACATAGGGTTCTGTTAAAATTGCACGCTCTTCATCTTTAGGAATTGTATACCAAGAGTTTGCCGCCGGATCATCCATTCCACTTAACGGCTCTACACCAATAGATGAATCGTCTTTGAAGATATACGGAATAAATTGTTTTTCCTCATCAACTAATCCTTTTGGCAAGGCATCATTTACTGCAAGTGCCGATTGATTAATGACAGCAGCCATTCCCGTTGCATCATCATTATTCTGAAGGTTCTTTTTGATGATTCGAATGATTTCATCTGAACGAAGTTTCCCTTGCGCTTGCTGAGTTTCCAAGACGTGTTTTGTTGTTCGCAGCATATCATTTGTTTCTTTCAACTGTAGACTTAGAGCAAGCGAGCTTTTGTTCGCACTTTCCATTGCAAATTCTTCCGCATCCTGAATACTTTGCTTATGTAACATCACACTTGTGACAATCGAATACACTAAAAACAACAGTAAAAATAAGGCGATGATCAATCCTGACAGTCTCAACGCAATACTTCTAGACTTCTTCAATTATAGGACCTCCTAGGTAAATTATAATCATTATTAAAGTATACCTTTGGACCCTTCAAAAAGATAGATATAAGTAGGTAATTTTCATTACATATGCAATTAACACAAAAAAACCCTGCCAATTGACAGGGTAAAACATCACTTTTATAAATGATTATTTGAGGAAGTTGTTACAGTTTGCTGGATATTTGTTTTCTTTTTATTCTTTATAGCCTGTTGGGTAACCACTTTTTTTTCATCCACTTCCGATACCATGCCAAATTGCTCCTGATACATAATTTTTGCAGCTTTAGGAGCTGCCCAGAATGTCGGCAATAAAAGTAAGGAAACAGGTATAGCAGTGACGACAATAAAGGATTGAATGGCACTGATTCCGCCCTCGTTAATCATCAATAGAACAATTGCTACTGCTCCCATGATCACTGCCCAAAAGACACGCATAATTTTAGGAGGATGGCCATCTCCTGTTATAGCAACAGAGATCGTATACGCCATCGAGTCACCTGTCGTGACTACAAATAAAATAGTTACTAATAGGAAGAGTGGAGCAATTAATGAATTTAGCGGTAGTTGTTGTGTTATAGCTACCATCGCAGCCGGCATACCCGCTGTATTCAAAGCTTCTGAGATTACTCCTGGTTGGGCTAATTCGTAAAAAATTCCTGTGCCACCCACAACAGTAAACCAAAATGCGGTAACAATCGGTGCTGTAATAGACACCGCCAACACTAACTCACGGATTGTACGTCCGCGTGTGATGGTCGAGATAAAAATCGCCATCATCGGACCATATCCGAGGAACCATCCCCAGAAAAAAATAGTCCAAGAACCAAGCCAAGCAGAATCACCACGGAATGTACTCATCGCTAGAAACTCTTGAAGATGCACACCACTTGCTCCGATGAACGTATCAATAATAAAAGCTCCTGGTCCGATTAATAATATAGCAACCATTAAAACTAGCGTAATGATAACATTTAAATTACTTAGAAATTGTATACCTTTACGCAAACCCGTTACAGCTGAAATAGTAGCAATTGCAACCACACAGATGATGATGAGAACTTGTGTTGTCAGATTGTTTGGTACGCCATACAACGCTTCCATTCCGTAGGCAGCTTGTAGACCTAGGAATCCAATTGGACCAATCGTTCCTGCGGCTACTGCAATGACTGAGAAAGCATCTATAATAGTACCTAATGTACTTTTTCGCATGATTTTTTCACCCAAAAGCGGATAAAGTAGCGTACGAGGTTTTAATGGCATTCCTTTTTGGTAATGTGCATACATTAAGACTATTGTTCCTAACGTACCAAGAATCGACCATGCGAGAAAACCCCAATGTAAATAAGATTGTGCAAAGGCAGGAACCACTGCATCCTCCGTGCTTGATTCAATACCAGCATAAAAAGGTGGACGATCTAAAAAATGATACATTGGTTCAGCTGCCGCCCAAAATACACCGCCGCCCGCTAGCAATGTGGTCATGATCATGGCTAGCCATTTAAAATATCCTACTTCTGCTTTTGCTACGCCACCTAGCCTTATATTTCCATATTTAGAGAACGCTAGGAAAAGCGCTATAAAAAACGTTCCCAACAGTAAGATTTGCCAAAATGCTCCAAAATATTTTATGGAAAACGCAAATGATTGATCGACCATATTCGATACAAAATCTAAATTGATGAATGAAGCAATTACAAAAGCTACAAGCAAACCTCCACTAATGAACAATACAGGACGATCCGTCTTCGATTCATATTTATTCAATGTAAAACCTCCTTTAAAGCGTATCTTTGTAATCGCTTACTTTTTCAGTCGCGGAGAAATTCACTCCACCTCCACGATCACATCAATCTCAACCGCGGCTCCACGAGGTAACATCATACCGACAGCCGTACGTGCATGCGCTCCAACGTCTTCTCCAAACACCTCTACCAATAAATCAGAGGCACCATTCATCACCTTTGCTTGCCCGGTAAAGTCGAAAGCTGTATTGATCATACCAAGCAATTTTACAAATTTCTTAACCTTCGAAAGTTCGCCTACTTCTTCTTTTATCGTTGTTAGTGCAAATAAAATAGCTTGTTGTGAAGCTGCATAGCCTTCTTCAATCGTCAGTGTATCGCCCACTTTACCAATCACATCGTATGAAAGGGAGCCCGATAAAAACAATAAATTTCCTGTACGCACACAAGAAATATAATTTCCACCTTTCGCCCGTTTCTCCGGCAACTCTAAGCCTAATTCTTTTAATTTATCTTCTGGTTTCATTATAATCACCTTGTCCCTATTATAGTGAGTGTGTAATTTCTTCGGTTGCAGACAATAGCGTAGATATATGCGGTTTCATCGTTTGACGATTCCATCTAAAGAGTGGTCCAGAGATGGACATCGCACCAATTACACGATGCTGCTGGTCAAAAACAGGTGCAGATAACGCCGCCACATTGGATGTTATCTCTTCTTCATTTGTTGCGTAGCCTAGATTTCTCGTTTCTTCAAGTAAATCTTCTAAACGGCTTCTTTCATCCATCGGTAATGTTGACAATAATCTATCTTGTAATTCAGCCGGCTGGAATGCCAGAATCGCTCGTCCGCTTGCACCCACATGGATCGGTAATCGCTTGCCAATTCCGACAGATCGTCTAATTTCCTGCTGGCTTTCATACTCCAACACACAAATACGCATTTGTCCTGTTGGCATATAAAATCCTACCGTCTCGCCCGTATCATTGCGTAAAGACATGAGCCATGGCTCAATAACAGGTGCGATGGGCATTTCTGTTAAAATTTTATTCGCATAATCCAAAAATACTGTACCTAATGAATATAACTTTGAACGCGGATCTTGGAATACCATACCTTCTAGTTTCAGTGTGGTGAGTAATCGATGGACGATTGTTGTAGAAAGTCCTAATCCTTTACTAATTTCACTGACGCCTTGTGGCCCTGAGACTTCATTCAAAAAGTTTATGACAGAGATAGCGCGTACGACCGTAGATGATACTTCTGGTGTTTTCTTCAACTCAATTTGCTCCTCTACAATGAGTACATATACTCAATTATTTACGGAATATTATAGCATATGTAGATTAGCAGAAATGGAAGGGAAAGGCACCCTCCACCTTCCAACTCCTACCAAAATTTGAGGTATCATTGATTTCCGTTCTAGGTGGACGCTACCATCGACTAGTTTCTCTACTAAATTGACTACTTTTGTTTCCGGAAAAATGTTACCAAATCAGTTACTATTAATGTAGCGAGTTTTGTTTTGGCAATAGAATTCGATTGCTTCACTGCCTAGTTCTTTATAGGTTCCTGTGCTGGATTGCTTGTATCCTCCAAACGGCGCTTGGAAGAACGTTCCTGTTGTCGTCATATTCACTTTGACAATTCCTGCTTGAATCTCGCTCAATGCGCGATTCATATACGTTAAGTTTCTTGTACAAATAGCTGCGGAAAGTCCGAATGCTACGTCATTTGCAACTTCAATTGCCTCATCAATCGAGTCGATTTCAATGATGCTAATAACAGGACCGAATACTTCTTCCTGAGCAATTGTCATCTCCGTCTTCACACCACTAATGACAGTCGGCTCTACGAAATACCCTTTATCAGAACCAGCAAATTCAGGAATTCCGCCACCTGTCAAAATTTCACCGCCTTCATCTTTTGCCTTCTGAATCAAATCTAACGTAGACTTGCGCTCTCCTTCACTTACTTGAGGCCCCATCGTCACGCCTTCATCCATCCCATTACCAATCTTGATTTTTTTAGACGCAGCTACTAATTTTTTAGTGAACTCTTGACGAATATCTTTATGGACAAGCACACGGCTAGTTGCTGTACAAGCTTGACCTGTTTGACCGTACCCACCTGCTACTGCAAGTTGTACGGCTGCATCTACATCCGCATCTTCCATCACTAGCAATGGATTCTTCCCACCCATTTCAAGTAATACACGCTTCATGTCTTTTGCAGCTTCTGTATAAATCAGGTTGCCTACACGATTAGATCCTGTAAACGTAATGGCTTTAACTGCAGGGTGATTGATCATATCTGTTACAAGACGTCCAGGACCGACCAATTGGTTTACGACGCCTGCTGGAACGCCTGCTCTTTCCACGATTTCTACAAACTTTTGTGCAGTCAAAGGTGTCTCAGAAGATGCTTTTAGTACAACCGTATTTCCGCTGAGGATTGCCGGTGCGATTTTCCATGCTGGAATAGACAATGGGAAGTTCCATGGCGTAACTACCAACACAACGCCTAATGCTTCTTTATGCAATTCGATTTGGACACCTGGCATATCAGATTCGATGATTCTTCCCGTCATGCGACGTCCCTCACCTGCATAAAACTTCACGATTCCTGCTGCGTAATTGACTTCTTTCAATGCATCAGCGTACGTTTTTCCTTCTTCCTGTACAATGACACGAGCAATTTCATCTGCTTCTGCTTCCATGATCGCTGCGATTTTGAATAAATACTCACCTCTTACGGGAGATGGTGTTTTGCTCCATTCAGGGAAAGCTTGTGCAGCCGCTTCAATTGCTGCTTGAGCGTCCTTTTCATTGGATTGTCGAACTGTCGCCACTAGCTCTTCTTTATTCGCTGGGTTTCTGATTTCAAGGATATCTGTTCCTGATGTTTCCACCCATTCACCATTGATAAAGTTCTTCAATACGTTTACATCACTTTTAACTGTCATCATTCTCTATCTCCTCCAGCTGTTAAATTTCGTACTTACGCCATTTCACCTGCGCCGCGTTCACGTGATTGATCTGTTGATTCTACAAGCATCCCCTTGCCCGTTTCATTTAAATCTAGCCAAAGTTCGCGGCTGATTTCTGCTCCATTCCCCCACGACGACTCCCATCTCTGTTCAAAATCCTCAGTCGTCGTAATGATATAGGAAGGATCAATTGTGTTCTGAAAACGATCCATTAAGTCGTCAATTTCTTCTATTTTCGTTGTTCCGAATATGCAAAATCGATTCGTCTCTATCGGCAATGACAACTTTTCATCTCCCGCTAAACCTAACTCCTTATTGATCCCTTCCATGATATCTCCATTATTTCTCTTATGGATCATGATTGGGAATGGAGACTTTGGAGATGAAACGATCAATGATGAATGACTTGGTTTTTGATACAAAATAATACTGCCGAGCCCTTTTCTGGACAAGTACATCGCCTGCTGAGTGAGTACTCTTGAAGGTCTCGTATCCCTTACACAGACAGCCGCCGACTGCTGATTACGTAAGCGGGCAATGACATAATCTGCACATGCTTTACCGAGCAGCATTCCACTTTGTTTACCGCCATTTATGATCGTCACTCGTTCATTTTCAAACTGTATTTCCAATTCTTCCATTTGACTTTGCAAGTACGGCAATTCATCAGACAATTGCTGTAAACCATATAGTCCAAGGAACTCGGCATTTGCTACTGTTTCTGCCCCTTCTTCTGCATAGCCATAAGGAACGCCACAAGCTTGAAAGATTTTTTTGCAATGAGTGTATAATTCTAAGTGAGAGACACGCATTTCTCCAACTCCTTCTTTGCTTTAAATCCTTCTGTAAAGAACCGGTACCAGTTGCCTCCCATAATTTTAGAAACTTCATCATACGTCATACCGCGAGCAGCTAAGCCATTCGCAATATTAGGGAAGTCCACTGGTGTCTGGAACCATTCCGGCCACTCAGGCCAGCCTGGACTTGCTTTTGATCCTGCACCATAATCGATTTCATGCGTCCATCTTCCCATCCGCATCCATGCAAGAAAATCCACCGACATATTATGCGTCAAATCGGTACCAATTCCTACGTGATCGATGCCCATGAAATCTGCGGTACGCGCGATCATATCACAAAACTCTTCCAATGTAGTATCCGCACCATTGATCAGGTGAGGATACGCACAAACTCCGAGTACCCCTTTGTTTTCACGTAGAGCAGTTAGAACTTCTTCTGATTTATTCCGCTTCGTCGGATAGATCCAATCTGGATTGGCATGTGTGATGGCAACAGGTCGGCTAGAAATCGCCAATGTATCTAATGATGTCTTTGTCCCGACATGCGACAAGTCGATAATCATTCCTACGCGATTCATTTCTGCAATGACATTCTTACCATATCTAGAGAGACCTGGATCTGTTTCTTCATAACAACTACTGCCGATTAGGTTTTGATTGTTGTATGTTAATTGCATAACTTTCACACCGAGTTCATTGAAGATAGAAACTAATCCCAATTCATCTTCTAAAGCGGATGTGTTTTGCGCACCAAGAATAATTCCGATTTTCCCGATTTTCTTAGCAATTGCAATATCTTCTCCTGTTTTTACAGGCATGACCAAGTCGCTATGTTCTTCAAAAAAACGATGCCACTCTGCGACTTTGCTCAATGTTTCTCGTGCATTTTCCCATAGGCCACAACAAGCATGTACACAAGTTACACCGCCTTTTTGTAGCATGTTTATAAAATCACGATCCCAATTACTCAATACCAATGCATCGATCGTTATCATTTCTTTCGTATCTATCGTCATGTAATCTCCTCCGAATTTGGTAATAACGGATAGAACCAATCATCCTGGAATGTCGGACTTCCGATTTCTTCAACTAATGAAGCCCCTTGGAACAAAGTAATACGAACCCAACGATTTGACTTTGGATCAAACCGTTCCGCTCCGAAAATAGCCAGTTTGCAGCGTAATAAGTACACCGGTAATAAATCTGATCCTGTAAGATTCGTCTGAACTTCGCCGTATTGCAGTCCATCCAACGATTGGATTCTTCTGACAATCCCTCGTAATTCTGGCTTCTTCAGCAGGAAGGATGCGACGGACTGTTCATCTTGACATGACTGTAATTCCGAAGCTAGCTGTTGGACTTGTTCTGCAATATTCATCGGCATAGCCAGGTCATCTCCCGGATCGATGCCACGCTCTCCAATACGTGGTTCTTCCTTCTCTACAGATCGATACCAGAAATAATGTCTGGCTTCTGGTTGGTTAAAATCATATTGAAATGCCCATTTATATTGCTTCGTAATAATAGCACGCAAAGAGCCGATCGACATTTCAGGTATGAGATGAATTCCATCATCTGCATTCGTTTGCTCTTCTAAATCTTCAATTACGTCAGGATACAATTCGATCAATAGAGAATTTACGAGTTCTTGCGCTTCGACAGTGAATGATTCTTTTACTTTATCTGTAAACTCTATCCAAGTATTTTCCGAACTCTGCCCAAAACGTAGAGCATGTGAAAACAGTTCTTCTGCAAGTCTTGAAATCCCTTCTATTTCGCTAGCCAAATCTCTTGGATTCTCAAACAACTGCACATTTGGTATGGGTGCATCTTCAAAGAAAATATGTACTCTATTTAAGAGCTTTATAAAACGCTTACACTCTTCTGCTGTCACATGTTTTTGCTTCGCACGTGCTAAAGCGATCTCCCGAATCCAAATCCATTGGTGAAGAAGTTTGGGATGAGAAATCAAGTAAGGTACCATCCCTAGCCCTGTAGCATTTCCTGTTCCTAATAGTTTTTTAACTTCAGGCTGTAAGATAGCCGCCTGGGGATTTCGTTTACGTGCAATATGTTCTACCATCTCAAAACTAAAATGCCGTAGCATATACACCGCAAACATTTGAGCTTGAAACGCACCACTAAATGTGTGATTATCCTTCACTTTTTCATAAGGGGCAATTCCGAATTTGCCATTTCCATAAACTGCGGTAGTTCTGAACAAATAACCAATATCATAGACAATTTCCATATCAGGTTGCTCACCTTTTGATAACGCTTCCACAACATGTGTAAATACGCGTTCACTTTTATTGGCTCTGGACCAAACGAGATCTGTTACATCTCCTCTACCCATTTCTTGTTTAGGAAGTTCTTGCCTCATTTTTTTTAATTTTTTTTCAGAAATATCTCCTTCGCAAAGTGCAAACGTTACATCCCATCTTTCTGAAATTACGCGATCACTTCGATTTTCATCGCTGATTTCCCGTGACAATGCGATAAACGTATAGTGTCCTTGTGGGGTAGTAATAGCGTATAAAGCCTCTCCATAACCTTTGTTATCTAAATTAAATGCAGTCTGCTCTATTTTCCAAGCCTCACGCATCATTTTCCTAAACATAATACGTAAAAAGCTGAGACTTGTTGAGCGCATGACCCCAAGTCTTTGGATTTGCATTACTTCAGATGCAGGTCTAAGTGCATCACAATTTTCAACAGCTTGGTTGACCATTATAGACATCCTCCATTCTTTTACTCCCACAATAATAATTATTACTTTACGAATACCGGAAAACAATTCCGAATTAATAACACCATCATAAACCCGTTTAAATACTCTGTCAATAAAAAAAAGAGAAACCTTTGAATCTTCTTCAGATCTCAAAGGTTTCCCATCATGTTATTATGTTCTTTCCGTCATCTGACGCCAGATAGACCCTTTTGCTTCTTCGCCTTCTTCAATACGAGCAATTGCCATACGTACTTGCAATTTCACTTCAAACTCCGTATCGTTTTCAGCCTCATGTAAAGCAGGTAATGCACGCTCCGTGCCCGTTTCATATAAAAACATAGCTGCTCGCCAGCGAACTAATTTATTTTTGTCTTTTAACAAACGGATCGCTGCAGTTTCAAATCCAATATACCCAAGATCGCTCATGCAATCCGCTGCGGTACGACGAACTGCCCAACTTTTATCCTCTAACGCTTTTTCGATAAACGGAATGACGGATTCATCTTCAATCATTCCAAGATAAACCGTCGCTAATCGACGAATCGACATTTTCTCATCTTCCAGTGCAATTGTCAGCACTGGATAATCAGAAACATCTGGATCTGGCATTTGGTCCAAGAGTTGGAATCTCTTTTCCCATTCCGGCACGGTAAATTCTGCGAGTGTCACTTTTCGGCCTCTCGCTTTCGTCTCTTCGCCTGCTTTCTGGGCTTTTTCCACTAGCTCCTGCAGACGTTTTTCTGGATAGGCCGCTTCAAGTTCCTGCACTACCTGATCCCCAACTTCTTGTAGTTCGCCATAGCGAATGCCATAATCCGCCCACTTTCTTAATAAAATATAGTTTTCCACCTCTGCATGGTGTACAGTTTCCATTGCTTGGCGGAACCGTTCACTCAAACCGAAACGTACTTCCGCATCACTATTGAAGACTTTTACTTGCAACGGAATATCTTTATACGTTTGCACATGGACATAGACTTCACCATAATGTTCATCTATTTCCACTGCTTCCGATTGTTCCGTCACCTCGCCTTCTTCATTTAAAACAGCTCGCACTTCCGCGAGTATAATTTCCCAGGGTATATTGCCAATTCGCTCCACCGCCATGAAGTCTTGTACATGATAAATTCCTTTTACACCTTGGATTGCCAAGAGTGAACGAATTGGTTCAGTTGCCTCTACTTCATCTTTCTTTCTATAATTATGACTCGTCCCATCAGGCAACGCAGTATCCAAAATAATTTTCATCGAATTAGGACTTGGCGTCGGTTCTATTGATTTTATTCTCAAGAAAATCTCCTCCATCTTCGCGTTCTACGTCACTCGGCTAAGTCTTGTAAATAAGACCAGCGTTCAATCAGTTCTTCATATTGCTCATTCAGTTCTGTTAGCTGTTCGTCGAGTAATCGAAGTCGATCATAATCAGATCCTGTTCCCGTCATTTCTTGTTCTGTTTCAGAAATCTTTCCTTCTAGCACTTCTATATCTTGCTCAATGGTTTCCCACTGTTTTTTCTCCGAATACGTCATCTTCTTTTTCTGTTTCGGTTCTTCTGACTGTTTGACTTCATTTTTCGTCACAATTTTATCATTTTTTTGTGGTACTTCTTCTAAAAAGTCAGAATAGATACCAAGCCATACGTTCACGTTTCCAGTGCCATCGAGTACCCACAACTTTCGGGAGATTCGATCTAGGAAAAAACGATCGTGTGAAATCGTTACAACAACACCCGAAAAAGTATCAATAAATGATTCTAAGACAGACAACGTTTCCAAGTCTAAATCATTTGTCGGCTCATCTAACAGTAAGACATTCGGCTGCTCCATCAATAACTTTAGTAAGTAGAGGCGTTTCCGCTCCCCACCAGATAGTTTTCCAATTGGTGTACCATGTGTCGAAGCAGGAAATAAAAATCGCTCTAACATTTGAGTGGCAGACAGACGTGCGCCACTGCCGTCTTCTATATCATTAGACGTCTCACGAATATATTCAATAATCCGCTGATTCTCTCCCATAGGCGGGATGTGCTGGTGAAAATGTGCGATTTTCACTGTGGATCCTTTTTCAATCTCACCTGAATCTGGGGAAATTGAACCTTCTAACATCTGAAGAAGAGTCGTCTTCCCGACACCATTTGGTCCTACAATGGCAATTCGATCTTTCGCCTGTAAGATGGCGGAAAACGGATGTAAAATAACTTGATCACCGAACCGCTTAGTGATTTCATTAATTTCCAGTACTTTCTTACCTAGACGCGAGGTTTGCAAGTCCATTTCTAGATCTAATGAAGTATCGGTTTGCTTCACCTTTTCCTCTAATTCTTCAAAACGTCCAATTCGTGCTTTTTGTTTTGTCGAACGAGCCTTCGCACCACGACGTATCCATTTTAATTCATTCCGATAGCGATTGCGGTTTTTCTGCTCAGTTGAGGCAGCCATTTCTTCACGCAGTGCTTTTGATTCCAAATAGTCCGCATAGTTCCCAGTATGTGAATATAACGTTTTGTTCGCTAATTCATATATATGAGTTGCGACTTGATCTAAAAAGTATCGGTCATGCGTGATGAACAATACAGCTCCCTGCACATTTTGTAAAAAGTCTTGTAACCATTGAATCGATTCTACATCCAAGTGGTTGGTCGGTTCATCAAGTAATAAGAGATCAGCCGGCTCAATCAGCACTTTTGCAAGGGCTACCCGTTTCTGCTGTCCACCTGAAAGCTCGCCCATTTTGCGATCAAACATATCAATCCCTAGCTTCATAAGAATCGTACGTGCCTGAGCATTCAAATCCCAGCCACCCGTCTCGTCCATTTCGTTTTGAAGACGCGTGAATCGTTCTTGACATTCTCGATTTGATGAATCCACTGAAAGTTCCTGCAAAGCATGTTCATAACGAAGATTCAATTGAATAATCGGCGCATCGCTTTCAAAAACAGTTTCCATAACAGTTAAGTTTGGATCTACAATAGGTTCCTGTGGAAGAAAAGCAATCCTGAATTTATTCGGATGATCCGCGAAGTATGAATCCGCCTCTTCCTGACCCGCAAGAATAGACAATAACGTGGACTTCCCGGTACCATTAATGCCGATTAAGCCTACCTTCTCTCCACTCGTAATGGTAAACTCAACATTTTCAAATAGAGTTTTATCTCCAACCGTTTTGGTTAATTTCTCTACTACTAAATGACTCATCTTTCCACATCCCATCTTCTAGCTACTACTAGTACTTAGTATAGCTGAAATATTTAAAAGTTGAAAAGAAGTCGAACAGGAATACTTTCCCGCAATATAGTAACTTCGAATTATAGTCACATATAAAATTTTAATTTCTCTTACTGTTCTATTCCTTTAGACTCTATGGTTTAATTAATATAACAAATTTAACCACCATCGTATGATATTTAATCTATAGGAGGCTTAGTTTATGGTAAAATCTATGATTCAACAGGTTACCGATCAGGATGTTGTGAAGGCAATGGAAGACAATTTAGCGATTATTCGATTTACTATGGACCGTCGTGTTGCGTATGTGAATAAAAACTTCGCCCAAACGATCGGCTATCAACCAGAAGAAATGATCGGCATGAAGCATGAAACATTTTGCTTTCCAAACTTTTTAAAAAGCGATGCCTATGAAACACAATGGATTAATTTATCTAAAGGAATTAGCTTTCAAGGAAAAATCCAGCGAAAATCGAAATCGGGTGTCCCTGTCTGGCTTGAAGCTACGTATATACCCATTTTCAGCGAAGACCATAAACGAGTAATAGGTGTCTCAAAAATTGCTACAGATATTACTTCTCGTCATAACTCTGTTGTAGAAGTCGTAAATGAAATGCACCAAATGGCAGAAGTGTTATCTGAACGAGCAGATATTGGGGAGAAAAGAAGTAATGAACTTCTTACAATGATTAAAGGGATAGCAGAAGTGTCCGAGCAAAACAATCAATCTCTACGCAACTTGGAGGCACACTCAAATGATATCCAAGGGATTGTTACAACCATTCGGAAAATTGCCAGTCAAACAAATCTACTGGCACTTAATGCTGCTATCGAAGCGGCCCGAGCTGGAGAATACGGAAGAGGATTTGACGTAGTGGCGAAGGAAGTCCGAAAGCTATCTGGTAATGTGGAAGAGTCTATTATTGAAGTTCGAAGAGGGATTGAAACCATCACAGAAGATATCGGGGTCATATCTAAAGGGACTTCATTGGCTCAACAAAACATTGTGCAATGCCAACAAGAAATTGAAATCGCGATGAAAGAGTTCCAATCGATCGCTTTATCGGCTACGGCTTTAGAAAACCAATCCCAGGAAGTGAGTCGAATCATTTAAACAACAACTTTAAGTATAATAATGCTCCTGTCTTTTTTCAGACAGGAGCGTTACGTTATGAAGGAAGGAGAACTTTACCTAGACTTCGGCTTCTGTTGCATGCCCGCCAATTTTTTTACAAGCTGTTCTAGAAGTACAGGCATTTCTTTAAACGCACTATCGATATGGACGCGCTCTGTCTTTTGGTGAGCGTCCTTACCGAATGGACCAACGTTTAGTACAGGAGCTGTTAATTTTCGCATATCCTCAAAAGGAATATCATATGTGGCGCCATAAACTGGTGTATTATTAGCGAAAGCCTTCCAATTATCCTCTTTATCCTGGTAATGAACATAGCTTAAATCACAAATCCCGTTAAAATAATGGACTTGTTCCAGTGCCAAATCAAATGCTTGGGCCCTGTCTTTCAAGAACTGAATCGATTCAATGACCAGAGGATCCTCAGAAGAATTCACTGCAGGATAATAAGGTGGTGCGTAAAACAGTACAACGGCAGGACCAAGTTCTTGGCACTCAATCATTAATGTATCGACAATGCGAATCGATTGTTCTCGATCATCCCAATCTTCCTGCAACAATACTTCTTGCTTGAGGCGCGCCACTTCTCCTTCTCCAAGCTTGTTGTGCGCATATTCCAATAGTTCCTCGAAACGCATGACCCGAATATTACCGACTGGTTCTGCATTTTCACGTGCACAGACTGTACGATACGCTTCATTACATTGTGCCATTGCATCTTTTGCCACTCGCTCAAACAGGTTTAGTACCTCAGCTGCTGACTGCTTGAAAACGAACACATTATACAAAGCGGCTGCTCGCTGCGGTGTTTGTGTGGAGTATTGTATTTTTAAATCTTTCTGCAGTAAGGTAACAGGCAATGGCGTAGATTCACCGCGATCAGACTCTTGAAACAGCGGATTCCACTCCATGGCCTGTGTTAAAAAGGACGCCATATAATCTGCAGTAATTCCTTTTAACGGCTCCCCTACATGCGTTTCCTTACCATAGAATAAAGCTGCAGGCATAATTTTACCAATCGTCCCCGAATACATATATTCCTTCGTATCAGTAGGTCCTTGAGAAAAAGAAGGCTCTCCGTTTAGGAATAATTTGTAACGTAGACCTGTTTCCTCTTGCAAACGAACGAGCTCTTTAACAGCTGCACGCATTCCAGCAGAATTTACTTCTTCGTCAGGTACTGTACAGAGTAATAAATTAATCGGCCACATTTCCAAGCTCGCCCGCTCAATTAGCTGCATATGCAAGGCAAGCCCCATCTTCATATCCATCGTGCCGCGGCCAAACAAATAGTTACCTGACTCCAAGTCACTTCTCGCCGCTTCCGTCAAGGTTTCTTTGCTTTCCAATAATTTTTTCGTCAGCTCTTCTGGATGAAATGCAAGCGGCTCAAGTGCTCCATATTCATCTGTGTGCACCGTGTCAAAATGACTAATTAGTACAATCGTATCGGAAGCATCAGGATGTGTGTAAAGTGCTTGAACCACTTGCCTTCCAAGCCCAGCATCATGAAGTGTCACTTGCTCGGGATGTTCTTTAAAATAAGATAACTCGCCTAATTTATTTTGTAATTTCCATGAAAAGAAACGCTCTCCTTCTGTCAATGTACGGCTATCCCAACTAACAAGCTCGCATAATAGACTTCGTAACTTTTCAGGCGTGTCGAAATGAGACTGATTCATCTACTCTCCCCCTTTTCTACTTACGTAAAGTATAGCTGAAAATTCACAATAATGAACCGCTATATCTGTTTGTATAAAAAAAAGGACTTGTACCAGATAATGGCCAAGTCCTTTCCTATATATTATTTAGACGATTGATATATCAGAGAGAAATCAGACTTCACATGCTCCACAGCTCTTCTCAATTGTCTCAAATGACGTTTCTCGTGGAACCCGACAAATCGGAACCATTGAATTAACGGAACATGTCCGAAAACGGGATGCTTAAAAGATTTTCCTCGAAGCTCATCCTCACTAGCCGAATCATAAATATCAAGTAAGTAATTTCGTGATTCATGCAATCGTTCTTTAATCTCTGAAGTCGAAAGATACGTATCAGTCGGTTCTGTGTATTCCATAAAATAAGCCTTGATTAGAGGACTGGCCGAGACAACAATCGGCTTTTTGAATACACGGAGACTGTCAGGGTTTTTTAATTCTTTGGCGATGTTTGTAGCTACCCGGCACTCCATTAACGCTAAATGTTCAACGATTTGCTTGGGAGACCAACCGCCGCATGATGGTGTTCCGTTAAATTCCTCATCTGTTAAGCCTTCGATCAACTGTAAGATGCGTTTACGGACTTTGATGTTTTCTCCAAAAACCACCAACATCCTCCTCCATTTCTACCTCATAATCAATACTATTGGAATAGCATACGCTTTTTTCTAGAAGATTTAAAGAGGAAACGTCTATTTTTTTACTTTTACTAACCTGTAATATCGCATTTACATTCATGTAATGTTTCTCTTGTTTAGTTATCATTCAACTGTAGGTACTCAATTTTCCAACTGATATTTGCAAAACCGCCTTATCCTAGTAGCAATAGAGTCCATTCACTGACTGAAAAGTTGCATTTTATGTTAAAGTATTTACATTGCGTGTTCACACCGTATAATGTATAAATATACATTCTTCAGATCAATTACGAGGAGAGACTTACATTGAAGAAATATAGCATCAGTACTTGGTTTGTATTTTTAATTCCATCGATCCTTGGAATTTTATTATTTATGGTTCCCCTTCCTCTTGCTGGCGGCTGGAAAGTACCCATTGCCAAGCTAGCTGACCTTATGGCAAGTGCACTGGAACCAATTATCCCTCAATTAATGATGATCCTCATTTCGCTTTCAGCGTTAGGTTCAGTTCTTTATCTATTTGTACAAAAGGACACACATCGTCCATCATTCTTTATGAATTTATTCAAGGTGACACCATTCTGGACGATCACTCGCATCATTGGAGCAATTTTCTCCATTATGGTCGTCTATCAACTGGGGCCTGAAGCCATTTGGAGTGAAAATACAGGTGGTCTTTTATTAGCGAAAGATGGTCTAGTTTCCTTTTTATTCAGTATCTTCTTATTCGCAGGACTGTTGCTCCCTTTATTGCTGAACTTTGGTTTGTTAGAGTTTTTCGGAACGCTGATGGTCAAAGTGATGAGACCATTATTCAAACTGCCAGGTCGTTCTTCTATCGATGCCCTCGCTTCATGGATTGGGGACGGAACGATCGGTGTTTTACTTACAAGTAAACAATACGAAGAAGGTTACTATACTCAGCGAGAAGCTGCCATTATTTCGACAACGTTTTCAGTTGTATCCATTACGTTTTCATTGGTCATCATCGAAAAAGTTGGGATGGGAGACTACTTTATACCATTTTACGGAACCGTTATTTTGACGGGTTTGATTTTGGCACTCATCATGCCAAGGATTTATCCTTTACGTTCTATTAAGAATACGTATATTGATGACCGAGAGTTTTCATTAGAAGACGAGCAACTACCTAAGGGGAAAAATGTATTTTCATTAGGCTTGGATAACGCATTACAAACAGCTTCTAAGCAACGTTCAATCGGAAAAACATTCAGAGCCGGAATGCAAAATGTACTGGATATGTGGTTCGGTGTCGCACCGGTTGTTATGGCATTCGGTACGATGGCGTTGATGGTAGCAGAATACACAAGTGTGTTTAGAATACTGGGGAAACCTTTTGAGTACATCTTACAATTTTTACAAATTCCAGAAGCTGCTGATGCTGCACAAACAATGGTTGTTGGATTTGCAGATATGTTCTTGCCTGTCATTTTAGCGGAAGGCATGATTTCTTCTCCTATTACGTTATTTACGATTGCAGCCATTTCAGTCGTCCAGCTCATTTATATGTCTGAAGTAGGTGGGTTAATCTTAGGTACGAAAATTCCACTGAATATTTTTGATTTACTTATGATTTTCTTGCTTCGTACAATTATTGCGTTACCGATTATTGCAGGAATTGCCCATTTATTATTTTAAGTGAAAACCGCAACAACCTATCACTGGTTGTTGCGGTTTTCTTCCTTTTCATCGCCACAGTTAAAGTTTATGATCACTTAAACTGCGTTATGAGCGCAGACCTTACATGCCGAATTCAAGTTACCCGTAAGTACGGTAACTCAATAAAAAAAACTGCTTTCCCGTTAAGGAAAGCAGCAAAAGGAACAGCTTGAAATCCATATTGTTTTCGTATCCCCAGAATGTCCGCGAGTAAGGGAGGGTTGCGAATGGGAGAATTCAATAATGTACTTTCAAGTGTCCACGCGATATACAGTGTTGCTTACGATATTCCGAAAGCCATCTATGCAGCGGAGTATTTGCATAGATCGTTTTCGGAATGGATAGGAAGCGGCAGAGCAATTGATCTAGCCTGCCGCCATGTCTCTAATCAGTCACTTTACTGCACTGGATTGTACCGGTAAGTGCTGCACCTTCACAGCGAACGTTGTCACTTCATTTCCAAGAATGGGACTTGGTTCTGTCGAAGGAGCTTTCACATCATGTGCTTTCGAATTTTCACGACTATGCAGCCAGTTTTCGAAGTATTTACGATCTTCCCATGTCGTGCAAACCTTCACTTCATCTCGTTCTTCTGCATCTTCTTTCAACAACACTTCCATGCGAATAAATCCTTCAAATGTATGCACAGCTTTCGCTTTCGCAAAACGAGCTGTCACTTGCTCCCCTTTTCCTTTTTCTACAAAAATTGTATTAATTGCTGTCATCATTTGCATTACACTGCCTCCAATTTCATCATCTCTAAATAGTCTACTACGTGTTGCGCTTGCTCTCCGCCTGCCACAGCATGACGTAATAACGGAATACCATGAGGTCCTTTTAACTCACTAAAATCGGGATACCATTTGTGCATAAATTGAACAATTTCCAATTCCCCTAGCATTGCCGCTGCAAAAATGTCCATGCGGGCGCCCTTCCCCACTAAATACTCTGCAATCTCCCGGTTTCCGGTATGGGCAGCTGCGCCCAAACCACTTTCCCAGTCATCGCCTCCCCAGTTCATTACCGCATGAACTAAATCGGGTTCCTGTTCGATCAGTTGCTGCACTTCCTCAAAATTCCCATGAGCCGCAATCAAAAATTGACGTACGAGCCCTTGATCAATTGGTTGTTTCTTTTCCCCTTCTGTTCTCATAACATTCTCCCTTTCGTAATTTACTAGGCGTGAAAAAGCACTTCCCATTATTCATAAAAATTTCCGCATCAATTTCAAAAATTGATTGAAACATATCTTTACATAAGACGCATTGTGGAATACCATCGAATCTTACACGTCCGTCCTTCAACACAATCAGCCGATCACTGTAACTTGCCGCTTGGTTAATATCATGAAGTACCATGACAACCGTCATCCCATATGTTTCATTCAGCTCCGTCACAAGCTCCATCACTTCTAGTTGATGTGAAATATCCAAATACGTAGTCGGTTCATCTAGCAATAAGATTTTCGGACGCTGGGCAATAGCCATCGCAATCCATGCACGTTGTCGTTCTCCGCCAGACAATGACTGTAACATTCGATTTTTATAAGCCCCTAAATTTGTTACATCTATTGCCCAATTAATAATCTCCTGATCTTCTGCACTAAGCTTCCCGTATGCTGATCGGTGAGGATGTCTGCCGAATTCTACTAGCTCTCCAACCGTGACATCCAATTGATGATCTTGCATTTGAGGTAGCATCGCCAAGTTTCTCGCCACTTCCTGCGATTTCATTTGCTTCAACTGCTCTCCATTCAACAGGACTTCTCCGCTTTCGGGTCTAATGAGTCGTGAAATCAATCGCAAAAATGTCGACTTACCCGAGCCATTTGGTCCTAACAGGCTGACGATTTCCCCTTGCTTGATATGCAGATCGATCGATGATAATTCGAATGAAGAGGAATGACGATAAGTAAGCTCTTTAGTTATCAGCAAATGAATCCCTCCGTTTTTGAATTAAATACAAGAAGAATGGTCCGCCTAGGAAGGACAGTAAAATTCCAACAGGCAATTCAATGGGATTAAACGCACTGCGAGCAATCGTATCCGCCACGACCACGAGCAATCCACCGCCGAGCGCGGAAGCAGGCAAGAGGAAACGATAATCTCCTCCTACAATCGAACGCATAATATGAGGTACCACCAGTCCAACAAAACCAATTAATCCTGAGACACTGACAGCCATTCCAGCTAATAACGTACTCAGAACAATCAAGAAAAATCGGCTTCTTTCTACGTTGTGTCCAAGCAATTTGGCTACTTCATCTCCTAATCGTAAAATTCGGATATGCTTAATCGAAAATGCTGCAAGGACGATCGCTACAATTGCGTAGTATATGATCATCTCGAATTGAACCCAACCTACACCTGCAATCCCACCCGCAAGCCAAGGCAAAACCGACTGTACCCGATCACTGTATAACAGCATAAGCGCACTCATAAAAGCACCGATAACCGCATTGATTGCTACACCGACCAGGATAATTCGCAACGGTGACGCACCGCCTCTCCATGACAGGGCATAAATGACCAGTGCAGTAACTAGTGCACCGAGAAATGCAGCCAGTGGTAAGAACATGATATACGCGGGAAATATAATCATGATCGTGGTCGCTGCAAGCCCTGCTCCGGAAGATACACCGATAATTCCTGGATCTGCGAGTGGATTACGCATAATTCCTTGCAAGATTGCACCTGACACCGCCAAACTAGTCCCAACGATTAACCCAACTAATACACGCGGAAATCGTAATTCCCATACAATGCGACGTTCCATCGTGTCATTAGCTCGGAAAATTCCATTCCAAATTTCTTGCACGGAGAACGAAACTGGACCGATCATCAAACTAGCGACAGCTGCGATCAAGAGCAAACTGCCACTTGTCACCAACACAATGAGACGCTGCCTAGCAAGTGGATGTCGTTCTTTCTGCGTCTGTTCGTGTGCAGCAATCATTTTATTTCACCTGGCCTAAGCTATCTTTCATCACATGTAGTGCCTCTACCACTTTGGTTCCTGGATTGGTACCAAATAAGTGAGAAGGCAATACGATCACATTTCCAGCCTTCACCGCGTCTAAGTTTTTCCAAGCTGGATTCTTCAACATTTCGCCTTCGAATGCAGCTTTGACAGCTTCCGGCTCACCATGCGTAATTAACATCACCATTTTAGGATTGCGTTCTATGATTTTCTCAACACTTAAGCTTGCGTACTGTGGATACTTTTCTTCATTCGGAAAATCACTAGCTATATTCTCTCCGCCTGCTAATTCTAATAGGTTTCCTGACAAGGAATTTGGAAGTGCCGCTAAATAGGTACCAGGTGCTCCATAGACGAGTAATGTCTTCACAGGATGAGCTTGTTCTTCTGTACTTTTCTGAATTGCACTAGCAATCGTGTCTTGAATTGTTTGCGCTTCTTTTTCTTTATCGAATAACTGTCCAAACAATCCAATTGTTTTTTGAATATCTTCAACAGAATTGGCAGCAGTGTACACTATTTTCGTTCCTTGACGCTCCATATTGGCTTCGTGCTGTTTGAAGCTCGGTGCGGCAATCAAAACGTCCGGATTTATTTCTGCAATCTTCTCAAAATTCGGCTGATGTGGATTCCCGATTTCAGGAATTTCTGCAAGTGCTTCTACTGGCGGGCCTTGAACAGTCGGACGCCCCGCTACTTCTATATCAAGTGCTAGTAACATATCTAAATCTCCTGAGCTCAATGTAGCGACTGATGATGGTGTTTGATCAAACGTCAGTGTCTGGCCTGTAAGATCTGTCACTTCGATACTTGAGTTTGCCGTCTCTACCTCTTCAGTTTTACTAGAAGCCGCTGCTTTATCAGCCGCTTTGTCTTCTCGAGTGCCACATGCTCCCAAAATCAACAGCAGTACGAACACACTTAACACACTTACTAATCTCTTCATCTCTCTTCAAACCCCCTCGTTTTAATGAGAACTCTTCTCATTGATAAATAGCATAAGTGATAATGATAATCATTGTCAAATAGATTTCAAATTATGATTCTTTAAGACTATACTGCTAACATAGAAGAAGATGTGTAATTAAGCCGCTCGTCCTCGTAGTATTCTATTGCTGGCAGATATCCTAGCTAATTCAATCAGCTCATACACATCCAATTTTCAAAAGTAGAAAATTCTACTTTTGTTAAGTAGTCTTCTATTACTTGCACTTATGTGACCAGTGAGTACAACCACGGTAATAGCCAGATCACAGCTGCAGCTAACACGACCGACACTTTTGACCACTTTATTTTTCTCGTGCGGATCATCTGCAGAAGGCATACGCTTGATGATAATCCATTACGCCTTGGCGTGATTGCGTTCGGAGGCTTTATCTGGATTCTGCTGAATTCAGATAAATAAAGCTGCACAAATCCCGACTAAAACCACAAGTGCTGTCAATATGCCTTTCATGACATTGGTTGCATTTGTATTTCAATGGTAGTTTATAGGATGTACGCTAGGAAGCTAGGAGATAAGATAACAAAAAGGTCAACTTCTCAACAAAAAATTGAGAAGTTAACCTTTTTAGTGTGCGATAATCGCGCCCGATTGTTGAAAATCGATATTCAACTAAAAATTTTGTTACTTTAATTACATAATACGAATCTCTCACTGTTAAGTCTATTCGCTTATTTTGTCTACCAATTAATTAAAATTATAAATGCCAGTACTACAATAGATAATGCTATGATAACTGATAGCCATCCAATCTTAACCCTACTTAATAAACGATCAATCATAAAGAATGAGATAGCCGACCCAAGACCAAATGCTTGTAATACTGCTCCGAAACCGCAATGTAATAAGAAGGAGATAATTTCACAACTATAAGATCCTTTAGCAATTTTCCTACTAATCCAGTCACTAAAGCAGGAAGCAATAACTCCGTATGTAATTACAAATAATAAGTTTAAATAATATAAATTGAAATATAAATTAAAAAATCGGTTCACTTCGAAGCTACCAAGTAGTGAAAAGATAAGTGCAAATAACAAACTACTAAGAATAGCAGTTAATATTTTTCTCTTTAAAATAATAGCAATTCCCTCCACTCTTATTTTGTTGATGTGTTGGTGGATTTATGTAAGATGCTTGGCTACTTTCGAACCAAGCATCCTTGTTAGTTCACCAATCAACATATATTTAATTAGAATTAGTTGCTATTTTTAACTATATTCTTAACACCAGCATACGTTGCATAAAAATATGCACCATATATTATGACAAGGAATAAAAAACTTGCTATGATACTTTGATAGTGAAATGCTAAAATATCATTAACTGCGGTTATTCCTACTATTGAATGAATAATAGCCAAGCCTAAGGGTACAAAAAAATAGATTAAGCTTTGTTTCAATATCGCTTTGTTTATTAATTTTTCAGTAACACCGATTTTCTTCAGGGACTTATATCGTTCCAGGCTGTCACTTGCGTCAGATAACTGCTGCAATGCCATAACTGCTGCGCTGGATATTATAAATATGAGACCTAAAAAAAGACCAATGAATACAATTATTGCTGCAAAACCATTTTCTTTATCTTGTATTTGATCCCTTGTACTCCCGATAACTAAGGCTGGAGAGATGTCTCTATATTGATCTTCCGAAAGCTTATTAAACAAGTTTGAAAATTTCTTCTCCGATTTCTCAAAATAGCGATCATCATATAGCACATTAAAACTTGTAAACTCTGTTTGCAGGTCTCCTTTAAAGTTATCAGGAATTATGAGATAAAAGAATTTGCTGCCTCCTGTGTTCTTTATACTCTCCTCTATAGGAGTTTCATTTTTGATGGTATATACTTTATCATCTATATTAATGCTGTTTTCATTTTTCATATAGTCAGGCAAAGCACTATTGACCCGACCATAGTTAGATACAACTAAAACCTCATTCTCCTTCAAATTTACAGCCTCTTGACCCTTAAGCTTTATAATTGAATTATAATCCGATATTTTAATGGCGGATACAGCGCCATCCAAATAATTTTTCTTTAAATCAATCTGCTCCTGACTGCTTAAATACTCTAATAACAAATTCTCAATAGTTAAATTAAGTTTGTATTCATCATAAAAGGAATGTTTTTCATATGTTTCAAATTTAAAGTTTATTTTATTTAAATATTCTTCTATATCATTTACCTTTGGATCTTCGTTTTTGTTATCAACGACGAGAAACGCAGAAGCGTCAAAAGGGATATTTTCTTCTAAATTTTTATCAACTGTTCCTTTCAAATCAAACGCCGTAAATAAAAGGGTAATAGTTAAAAAAAGCATAAGACATATTACAGTCATAGATAGAAAGTTAGTATTGATCTTGTTGTTTATCTGTCTTAATACAAATATATTTATATCTTTCAGATAAATTCTTTTGCTCTTTTGCACAATATGGATAAAGAAGTTAGAGAGACTGAAAAAGAATAACAGAGTTCCGATAACTCCCATCATGACAGTGACTGACAATTCACCGTTTCCAGCAGCTAAGCCGGTTTTTAGTATCCTGGTGTAAGCAGTTACTAACAATGCCATTGATAAAATAAATATTAACAATGATATAAAAGAATTCTTGAGCTTTACTTCTTCATTCTTCTTTGTAGCATTTAACATATCGATCAATTTGTATTTCGAAATAGTAAACTGATTGAAGATCATTACCAGCAGATAAATTATTCCAAAGTACAGAACCGATTTACCCACCGCGCTCAATGAAATAATAAACTTATATTTGTTCAGATCAACCGACAAGATGTTAGCCACAAGAAGCGACAGACCCTGCGATACGATAATTCCGAGTAAAATTCCTACCACAAGGGACAGCACACCTATTAAAAGGGTTTCAAAGATCAAGATTTTTGAAATTTTACGTTTTGACATTCCTAATGTCATATATATACCTAATTCTTTTTTCCGCTTTTTAATTAGAAATTTATTTGCATAAATGATCAGCCCGCCAAGAATAAAAGATACAAATACTGACGTTCCAGCAATAAGTTTATTCAGTGTTATCATAAAGCTGGCATTTTTATTTAATTCTAATATGGAATTTTGAGAATTAATCGAGTTGAAACTATAGAATATACATACTGCAAGGGTCAGTGTAAGGAAATATATTGTATAATCCCTAAAGCTTCTTTTTACATTGTTAATAGCTATTTTAAAGAACATTGCCAACATCGCCTCCAAGTAAAGTAACAACTTCAATTATTTTATTGAAGAATTCCTTTCTCGTATCTTCTCCACGTATTAATTCATTAAAAATCCGGCCATCTTTTATAAACAAAATTCTATTGGCATAGCTTGCCGTAAAGGAGTCGTGAGTAACCATCAGTATCGTGGATTGAAACTCTTTATTCAGTTTTTCAAATGAACCCAAAAGTAATCTTGAGGATTTTGAATCTAATGCGCCAGTAGGTTCATCGGCCAAAATAAGAGAGGGCTCAGTAACGATAGCCCTAGCACATGCAACTCTTTGTTTCTGTCCCCCTGACATTTGAAAGGGAAACTTGCTGAGCATTTCTGTAATTTCAAGTTTTTTCGCCACATCTTTAATCAGTTCATCTATTTCTTTTATTCCCCTATTTTGTATCGTTAAGGATAAAGCTATATTTTCGTAAGCAGTTAGTGTGTCAAGAAGGTTAAAATCCTGGAATATAAAACCTAATTCATCACGTCTAAATTCTTCCATGGCTTTTGCCTTAAGAACTGTAATATCTTGATTATTTATAATAATTTTGCCCGTCGTCACATTATCAATGGTTGAAATACAATTCAAGAGTGTCGTCTTGCCGCTGCCTGAAGGACCCATGATTCCTAGAAACTCTCCCTGTCTTACCTTAAAGCTTATATTGTCAATGGCTTTAGTTATATTTCCTTTATTACCATAATATTTTTCAATCTTTTCAACGCTTAGTATAGTTTGCATTATCTTTCCTCCATCTGTTTTATGAGATTTTCAAATAATCGTTTTCACATCTCTCTCTATTTTTTAATATCAAATTCGGCGTCTGTTTCTCGAATTTTCTTACCGTCTACATAAATCGTTACACTATAATCACCTTCATCAAGACCTTCGGGAACAGATAGCTCGGCTGTGAAGTATCCTGCTTCATTAAGCTTAATTCCTTCCTCCACTAACAATCTGTTTGCAGTTGCAATTTCACCTTTATACCATACGACTTCTGCTTTTTTTATCCAAAATCTGTTAGCTTTTGCACTGAAATAAATCGTATCCTCCGGTGAGAACTCAGTTGTTATCCCTACGGGTTTTCCCTTGTCATCGATACTTTTCGACACAACCCCATCTACAATCTTTGGATCCGTAATGTATTCGTATGCAAAGAAAACTCCAACAAATAAAAATATGACAGCCACTATGGTGTTTACTATTTTTTTCATTTCAATTCCCCCTAATCTGATTTCTTATACGTATCTTATCAGTAGTCATTAGGAGGACATATTTGTTTATATTTTATTAAAGTTACATTTTTGCAAGGTTAGGCATAAAAAAAAACGGATTTATAGCTATTGCCATAAATCCGTTACACTCAAAAAAACAATTCATTTAGTTTACGTTTCCTAAAGGAAAAATAATGCTAACCTTTGTTCCTTCTCCCGTTTTTGAAGTTAAGGTTAGTCCTAAGCCAAGCTGTGCAGCAAGTTTTTTGCATAAATAAAGTCCTATACCGGTAGACCTTCCAAACTTCCTTCCATTCTCGCCAGTAAACCCCTTTTCAAAAACTCTATTTATGTCCTTCTCTTTAATACCTATGCCATTATCCTCTATGGTAAGTACTATATTGTTTTCATTTCGAGTAGTAAATATTTTCACCTTACCAATACTTTCTCTAACGTATTTAATGGCATTTCCTATCACTTGATTTAATATAAATTCCAGCCATTTAACGTCGCTGTACACAATGCCTTCTACACCTTCAATATCAATAGAAATACTTTTGCTAATAAAGTCTCTGGAGTTTTTCTTGACGACGCTTCTTACAAGAGTAGCTAAAGAGACCTCTTTAATAATATAATCTTTGCTTACATTATTACTTCTTGAGTAATATAATACTTGTTCGATGTATTCTTCAATTTCCTTTATTTCAGTATTAATGTCTTTGGTAATATCATTTTGATTATTTTCTATAATTAACCTTGCTGATGCAATAGGGGTCTTGATCTCATGTACCCAGGTTTCTATATACTCTCTATACTCATGCTCCATATCTCTATATTTCTTTACATGCTCATGCATATCCTTGTTTGCCCGTTTTAATAAATCATATAAGAACTTACCTTCTATAAAATGGGGTTCTTTCACAATTTCAGACAATAGATATTTTTTATCCAAACTTTCCATTATATCGTTTAACTTAACGTAAAAGCTTTTTTGTTTAATAAATTCCACAATTATATAAGATAGAATGGGGAAAAACCATATGCAGAAAATCAGGAGAATTATTTTGCTGTTAATGTTAATTAGTAGCATAATCCCGCATATGATGATGAATAATATAAAATTGATTAGCAGAAATAACGTTCTATCTTTTAAATAATCTTTTATACTCATGGTAGTATATAACCTAATCCACGTCTTGTTTCTATATTTTCCTTCATCCCTACTCCTTCAAGTTTTTTTCTTAATCTCGTAATATTAACGGATAAATTATTATCATCAACAAATACATCAGAATTCCACATAAAGTCCATTAAATCATCCCTTGATACGATCTTTCCTTTATTTTTAATCAAGCAGGAAAGTATTTTGAGTTCATTTTTGGTTAGCTCTGCTGTCCTCTTATTATAAATAACAGAACCATTGGATAAATTAAGCTTTAGATCGTTATAAACAATAGTATCTCGGAGGTTAGATCCGTGAACTCTTCTTAATATAGTTTCAATCCTCGCCAAAAGAATTTGAGTATTAAATGGCTTTGTAATAAAATCATCAGCACCTAAATTCATACTCATAAGTTCGTCCATCTCGTTATCCCTGCTCGTAACGACTATTATTGGTACATCAGAGGTTTTTCTTATTTCTCTGCAAATATAGTATCCATCAAATATGGGCAGGTTAATGTCTAAAAGTATTAGATCAGGTTCTTCCCTTAGAGTATCATTAATAATATTTTCAAAATTTGTTGGCGCAACAGTCTCATATCCATATCTGATTAAAAAGGTTTTTAGTTCCTCTCTTATCTTTTCCGTGTCCTCAATAATAACAATTTTTGACATGAACACACTCCCTTTGTAAAATTTGCGGATCCTAATTGTTCTTTTATTTGGATAAGAAAATAAATGAGATTGTTCTACTATCTATAATAACAATAATTCCCTATAAAATATCTTTATTATGCCATAGACTCCAAGATTTCTTTAAAAACATTATTCAATTAAATGGCCCGTTTGCGGCACATCCGTTATTTCTTACTTTACTCAATATTAAAATTTCCAATAACCTCCATAATATTCGAAATGTCAACCAAGATTTATGATTTCCTTCTTTGATTCATCTCCCTAAGTTGCTTCATTTGTTTGCCTCCGAACGTGTCATTGTAAAAAACAGTTCCTTGCTCAGTTGGCACTTCTACTGCTGCTAAAAAAGTATTCTCTTCCTTTTCGGACAAAATATCTTCCGCGGTACAATCACTCAACACAAAAGCCTGATAATGGGGGTGGGCCAAATCCTTCAATAATACTGAAACCATTCCTTTCTAGACTTGAAGCAACTCCAGTGCAGACACCTGCTCTCCACGTAAAACGGCTAGATCAACACTCGCTTCGCATACAATGCCCACTGGCTCGTTTCTAAAAATAGATATTAACTACACGGTGAATCGGTCTGCCTCACGATAAAAAAGCTCCTCAGCGTGCTGAAAAGCCTCCTCCTACACCAGATATCCATATAATTTTGTTCGATAAGTAATCCAAGATTTATATCACTTTGGTTAGTTGGTTACGTTAATTTTTTTCGAAGATAACACCTGTAAAATTGACTGATGAATTTCTACAGCTTTTCATCCATCCACTGCTAGTTGACTTCTGGAAAAAGCAATTCCCCATCTCCAAAGCGATACGAGGGCCACTCACCGTACACTCTATAAAGAAGTTCGCTTAAACTTGATCAGCAACAAAAAGGAATGGCTGCACTCTAAACTATTAGTCACCAGCGAAGGCGCAACTGCGGGGTCAGCCGAAGCCAAGAG